>NZ_JBVJNV010000008.1:248165-250303 GCF_055583505.1 Kribbella sp. NPDC104740
CTGGTCGGCGTACTCGACCACGCCCGAGGGCGTGGTCTTGTCCGGAGGACCTACTGCTGCGGGTCGTCCGACATGACCGGCCCGGGGAGCGAGCCGGCGTTCCACTCCTCGATGCGCCAGTTGTTGTTGCGGCTGGGGAGGAGGGAGATCCAGTTGCAGTTGGAGAGGCCTCCGAAGGCGGGCCAGTGGGCCTGGGGGATGCCTAGGAAGAGGCAGACGCCGACTCGGGCGGCTAGGCCGTGGGTGGCGACCACGACTGTGTCCGATGGGGATGCGTCTTCGACCGCGCGCTGGAGGGCGGGGGCGAAGCGGGCGGCTACCTCTTCGACGGTTTCGCCGGCGGTGCCTCGGCGTTGGGGTTCGCCGGCTCGGATGCGGGCGGCGGCCTCGGGGTTCGTTTCGGCGAGTTCGGCCATGGTGAGGCCGGCCCAGTCGTCGACGTCGATCTCGCGGAGGGACTTGTCGTACTCGACGGTGAGGCCGGTCAGGGCTGCCAGTTCGGCGGCGGTGGAGGCGGCGCGCTGGAGGTCGCTCGCGATCAGGCGGGTCGGGGCGAGCGAGGCCAGGCGGGCGGCCGCCGTGCGGGCCTGCTCGACGCCGACCTCGTCCAAGGGGATGTCGGCCTGGCCCTGCATCTTGTCCTGGAGGTTCCACTCGGTGCGGCCGTGGCGCCAGACGATCAGGCGTCCTGCAGTCATTGCGTGTGCTCCCGGGGTAGCGGAGCCGACCGGGCGACCCCGAATCAAGTATTCAGTTCAGCGCAGACCGGCGCCGTACGGCCGGCGAACGCCCACCGTACGGCGTACGAACAAGCTCAGTCCGTCGGAGCGCCCGGTACGGGCGAGGGCAGCGGGATGATCGGGCAGTCGCGCCACAGGCGCTCCAGCGAGTAGAAGCTGCGCTCCTCGTCGTGCTGGACGTGGATGACGATCTCGAGGTAGTCCAGCAGCACCCAGCGGCCCTCGCGGGCGCCTTCGCGGCGGACCGGCTTGGCGTCGAAGTCCTCGCGCAGCTTGTCCTCGATCGCGTCGACGATCGCGCGGACCTGGCGGTCGTTGGACGCCGAGGCGACCAGGAACGCGTCGGTGATCGCGAGCTGCTCGGAGACGTCGAACGCGAGCACGTTCTCGGCCTTCTTGTCGTGGGCTGCCTCGGCTGCCGCGGTGAGCAGCTGGACGGCGCGTTCGGAGGCAGGCATTCGATTCCTTCAGTGGTTGGTGTAGAGGTCGCGCTTGGCGATGTACTGGACGATGCCGTCCGGGACCAGGTACCAGGTCGGGTTGCCCTTGGCGACCCGGGCGCGGCACTCGGTCGACGAGATGGCCAGCGCGGGCACCTCGAGCAGGGTGATCCGGTCCATCGGGAGCCGGTCGAGCGGGAGCTCGGTGGCCTCGGTCCCCGGCCGGGTACAGCCGACGAACTGGGCCAGTTTGAACATCTCGTCGACGTCGCGCCAGGTCAGGATCTGAGCGAGCGCGTCGGCGCCGGTGATGAAGAACAGCTCGGCGTCGGGGTAGAGCCGGGACAGGTCGCGCAGCGTGTCGATCGTGTACGTCGGCCCGGGCCGGTCGATGTCGACCCGGCTGACCGAGAACCGCGGGTTCGACGCGGTCGCGATCACCGTCATCAGGTACCGGTCCTCGGGCGGCGAGACGTCCCGGTCGGTCTTCTGCCAGGGCTGACCGGTCGGGACGAAGATCACCTCGTCCAGGTCGAAGTACGCCTGCACCTCGCTGGCGGCCACCAGGTGGCCGTGGTGGATCGGGTCGAACGTCCCGCCCATGACGCCGAGGCGCCGGACCCGCTCCGGAGAGTTCACGTCAGCTCGATCCGCCGCTCAGCTGTGCGGCCGGCCCTTGCCCATGATCACGGTCAGCAGCAGCAGCGCGACCAGCACGAACAGGGCGAACCCGCCGTACCACCACGGCGAGATGTGCGACGCCTCGCCGGCGGCTTCGGACAGCGGCGCCAGCTGGGGCAGGAGTTGGAGAGCCATGAGGCAGAGCCTATCTCGCCGCACCCCCAAGAAGCGGGGGGGGGGGGGGGGGGCGGGGGGGGGGGGGGGTGGGGGGGGGGGGGGGGTGGTGGGGGGGGGGGGGGGGGGGGGGGGGGGGGGGGGGGGGGGGAGAGTGGCGTCA
>NZ_JBVJNV010000008.1:250313-321403 GCF_055583505.1 Kribbella sp. NPDC104740
GGTGGGGAGGGGGTGGAAAGCCCCCCGCCCCCCCCCCCCCCCCCCCCCCCCCCACCCCCCCCCCCCCCCCCCCCCCCCCCCCCCCCCCCCCCCCGCGGAGTGGGTCAGCGCTTGCGGGTGAGCAGCCGGCGCAGAGCGGACGGGCGGCCGGCGGCACGGTTGTGCAGCTCGGCGACGCGACGCAGCTCGTAGATGTGGGCACGGGCGACTTCGGGGGTGATCATGATTCCTTCACAGGGTTGTGGTGGCGCTGGAGGGGCATCTCCAGCTCGTTGAAATTGTACGTCGTACGCTGAGTGAACACAAACGAATTAAAGGCAGATCAGACGATCTCCCTACGAATCTGCGGTGAACGGGAGGATTCATGGACGTTATCGATCGACAGCTGGTCGAGGCGCTGCGGGCGAACGGGCGGTCCAGCTGGGCCGAGCTCGGCCGGGTCGTCGGGCTGTCCGGACCGAGCGTCCAGGAGCGGGTGAAGCGGCTGGAGGAGCGTGGCGTGCTGCTCGGCTACCGCGCGGTGGTGGCGCCGGACCAGGTCGGGCTGGGCACCAGCGCGCTGATCGGCCTGTTCCAGCGCGACGACGTGGAGACCGACGACATCGTCGACGGCGTCCGCGAGATCGAGGCGGTGGAGGACTGCTGGTTCGTCGCCGGGGACCAGGAGCTCGTGGTGAAGGTCCGGGTCGCCGACGTGACCCAGCTGGAGGCAGTGGTCGGTCAGCTCCGCCGGGTGAACGGCGTTGTCAGGACCCGGACGACGGTTGTCCTGTCGACTCGCTGGGAAGCACGGCCCGCTCCCCTGCCGCAGTGAGCGCAGCAGCGGCTGCCAACGCCAGTACGGCGGCCGCTGGGTACAGGAGCGCCGGCACATGCTCGTACGCCGTACCGCCGAGTGCCGGCGCCAGGAACATCCCGCTGATCGACGCAGCCGCGTAGAGGCTGCTGTAGCGCCCCACCATCCCCTCAGGTGCGGCGTCGGCGACGTGAGCGGTAGCTGTCGGCTTGTAGAGCATCTCCCCCACAGTGATCACCGCAACCGCCACAGCGGCACCAGCAACCGCCGGCCACACCCCCAGCACGCCCAGCCCCACTCCGACGAGCACGAAGCCCACTGCGACCACCCGGAGCGCGCTGTGCCCAGCCAGCCGTACGGCGATCGGCGCCTCCAGCAGCACGATCACTACCGAGCTCAACCCGATCAGTACGCCGTACGTCACCGCCGGTGAGCCGGCGTCGCGCAGCAGCAGCGGCATGGTCGCGAACAGCTGCCGGTACGCCGTGTCGACCACCACGATCGCGCCCAACAGCACCAGAGTCGCGCGATCCCTCCGAAGCGCAGCCCAGACGCCATGCGCCTGCTGCACCACAGTACGCTTCGCTGCAGGCACCCACCGCCACACCACCACAGCCAGCACCAGACTGCTCACCGCATCAACCACGAACACCAGCGAGAAGTCGTACGCCGCCAGCAGCCCACCCAGCGGCGGCCCGATGGTGAACCCGGCGTTGCTCGCAGTGCGCGACAGCGCGATCCCCTCCCGGCGGCGATCGGCAGGCATCGCTGTAGCCACCAGGGCGCTCAGGTTGGGCCGGCTAGCTCCCCCGCACAGCCCAGCGACAGCAGCCAGCGCCGCCAGCCCGGCAGTGGGGACCACCGGCATCGCCAGACACGCCACAGCCCAGGTGAGCTGGCTACCGATCGCAGCGGTCCGGAGGCCGAAGCGGTCGCCGATCCAGCCGCCGCCGAGGTTGCCGCCGAGCAGCCCCACGCCGTACGCCGCTGCCGCGAACCCGGCCTGCTGGGCGCTCATACCGCGGTCGTCGACCAGGTAGAGGGTCAGGTAGATCCAGGCCAGCGCGCCCGCGGAGCTGACCAGCTGCCCCGCCATCACGGCCTTGAGCCAG
This sequence comes from Kribbella sp. NPDC104740, assembly GCF_055583505.1. Taxonomy (NCBI): domain Bacteria; kingdom Bacillati; phylum Actinomycetota; class Actinomycetes; order Propionibacteriales; family Kribbellaceae; genus Kribbella; species Kribbella sp. NPDC104740. The sequence continues at coordinate 252,222 of NZ_JBVJNV010000008.1, forward strand.
CCTGGGAGGTCGGCGATCCGGCGCCAGAAGCCCATCGAGTCCCCCAGGTGTATAGAGTTCCTGGCGGGAACTTAATAGCCCGGCTAGGTTGGGCGCAACCAGTTTCGAGGAGGACGACAGGTGCGGCGGAGCAGCTTCTCGCCCGAGCCGGACTGCGCGGTCGCGCAGTCCCTCGCGGTCGTGGGCGACCCGTGGGAGCTGCTGATCGTCCGCGACCTCGCGCGCGGGCTGGACCGGTTCGACCTGCTCGCGGAGTCGCTGCGGATCTCGCGCAAGGTGCTGACCGAGCGGCTGGTCGGGCTGATGGACAGCGGGGTTGTGGAGCGTACGGCGTACCAGGAGCGGCCGACGCGGTACGCGTACCGGCTGACTGCGCGCGGCCAGGCACTGCTGCCGGTGCTGGTCGCGCTGCAGGACTGGGGCGATCGCTGGGTGCTCGGCGACGGCGAGCTGACCGGGACGAACGAGCCGGCGGAGGCGCCTGCGCAGCGGGTGCACGAGTTGGTCGGGCGTCGGGTTCCGGAAGGCTTGCTGCTGCCGTCAACAGACGGATCAGTCCACGACGTTGTCGACGACCAAGCAAGGTCGACCGTCATCTTCGGCTTCCCCGCAACCGGCCGCCCGACCCGCCTCCCCGACGAGTGGGCCGACATCGCCGGCACCGTCGGCTGCACCCTCGAGAACAAACTCTTCACCGAGCGGTACGACGACTTCCGCGCCGCCGGCATCGCCGTCCACGGCGTGAGCACCCAACGCCCCGACGAGCAACGCACCTTCGCCGACCTGGAGCAGATCAAGCACCCGCTGCTCTCCGACACCGACCTCCGGCTGACCGCCGCGCTCCGCCTGCCGACGTTCCGCTCGGGCGGCCTCGAACGCCTCAAGCGCTTCGTGCTCGTCGTCGGCGCCGACCGCGTCGTGCGCGCCGTCCGCTACCCGGTCACCGACATCCCCGAGGCCGTCGAATGGGCGCTGCGATGATCGAGATCTGGTGGGCGCGCCTCAGCACGCAGCCGATCGACCGGGCGTGGATCGACGACCTCAACGGCGTCGAGCGCGAGCGCCTGGCGGCGTACCGGCGGGTCGAGGACCAGGACCGCTTCCTGCTCGGCTGCACGATCGTACGACGCCTACTCGCGCGGCAGCGGCAGTTGCCTCCAGCAAATATCCGGCTGGATCGCACCTGCCCGGACTGCGGGCGCCCGCACGGCAAGGTGCGCGCGGAGGGCGCCGAGCTGTCGATCAGCCACTCGGGCGACCTGGTCGGCGTCGCGTTCCACCCGATGACCCCGGTCGGCCTGGACGTCGAGCTGATCAACCCCGCCCTGGACGCCGTGGCCCTCGCCCGGGTGAGCCTCGCCCCGGCAGAAACCGAGGAACTGCTGAAAGCCGACGATCAGCCCGCCGCGTTCACGACGTACTGGACCCGCAAGGAAGCCGTCGTGAAGGCGACCGGCGAAGGCATCGGCGCAGACCTCACCAAGCTCGTGGTCAGCCCGCCGGACCAGCCAGCCGCACTCCTCAGCTGGCCGGGCCACGACGGCCCGATCCAGCTCCTCGACGTCGAGTCAGCGCCCAACCACAGAGCTGCGATCGCAGCGCTGACCGACGAGGAAATCGAAACAGTCGACCGGGAAGCCGCGGAGCTGCTCAGGTCCTGATCTGCCCCTCGCCGATCACCACGTACTTCGTCGACGTCATCTCCGGCAGCCCCATCGGCCCCCGTGCGTGCAGCTTCTGCGTGGAAATCCCGATCTCCGCACCAAAACCGTACTCACCGCCATCGGTGAACCGAGTACTAGCGTTCACCACGACAGCCGCCGAATCCACCGCCTGTACGAACCGCCGCGACGCCGCCTGCGACCGCGTGATGATCGCATCCGTGTGACTCGAGCTGTACTTCCGGATGTGCTCGACCGCAGCCTCCAGCGACTCCACCACGGCCGCCGAAATCTCCAGCCCGTGGTATTCCGCCGCGTAGTCCTCCTCCGTCGCCGGCTGAATGTCCTTGCCCACCGCAACAACAGCCGAATCCCCGTGCACCGTCACCCCAGCCGCAGCCAGCGCCGGCAGAGCCTTAGCCAAGAACTCCTCAGCCACCGCAGCATGCACCAGCAACGACTCCGCCGCGTTGCACACGCTCGGGCGCTGCGTCTTCGCGTTCAGCAGGATCGTCAGCGCCAGATCCAGATCCGCGTCCGCATCGACGTACACGTGACAGTTCCCGACGCCGGTCTCGATCACCGGCACCGTCGACTCCGTCACGACCGTCTGGATCAGCCCGGCCCCACCGCGCGGAATCAGTACGTCGACCAGCCCGCGCGCCTGCATCAGCTCCTTGACCGCGGCCCGGTCCCCCGGCACACCCTGGATCACGTCGGCCGGCAGCCCGGCCTCGACGACGGCGTCCCGCAGTACGGCGATGATCTCCGCGTTCGAGGAGGCCGCCGAGGACGAGCCGCGCAGCAGCACCGCGTTGCCCGACTTCAGGCAGATCCCCGCCGCGTCCGCGGTCACGTTCGGCCGCGCCTCGTAGATGATCCCGACAACGCCGAACGGCACCCGGACCTGCTTGAGCTCCAGCCCGTTCGGCAGGTTGTACCCGCGGACGACCTCGCCCACCGGGTCCACCAGCCCGGCCAGCTGCTCAAGCCCAGCCGCCATCGCGTCCACGCGGCCCGGGTCGAGCGCGAGCCGGTCGACCGTCGAATCCGCCGTACCGGCCTCACGGGCCGCCGCGACGTCCTTCGCGTTGGCCGCCACGATCCGGTCGGTGTTGGCGCGCAGCGCCGCGGCCATCGCGTGCAGCGCCGCGTCCTTGGCTGCCCGGGAAGCCGCCGCCAGCGCGTACGACGCCTCGCGCGCCTGCCGGCACAACTGGATGATCTCGCTCATCCACCAATCGTAGGGCGCCTGCCCACACGGCCGCCTCCGCGTCTCATCAGCACCCGTGCCACCACGTGCGACAGTGGCACCACCGCCGCCAGCGCCACAGCGATCCGCCGATCAGACGCCGGCGGAACCTCCGCGGCCCGCAGCCGCCGCCAGGCCCAGACGCTGAACGGCACCACCACCAACGGCGTCGTCACCAACCCAGGCGTGTAGCGCCGTAACGCCACCGACTGAGCGACATGCGTCACCGCATGCGCGCCGAAGCCAGTCAGCGCCGACTGAAAGAACGCACTCCGCACCCCGGAGGCCGACGCAGCCGCCATCACCACCCCGGTCAGCCCGATCGCCACACCAGCCTCAGCCCGCGACATCGGCAACTGCTCCACCACCGCGTCCGGCACCCCGGGCCAAACCGCCCGCACCTGCTCAGGCGCCTCCTGCGACCAGGACGCCATCGTCGCCAGCTCCTCCAGGTCGTGCACGACCCACGCCGCCAGCAACCCCCACGCGATCCCCTTCACGTCCCCAACCTAGACGAACAGCCGCCGCCCGAGCGTGTTCACCTGACTCCCCGGTACGACGTACGCCGCGACCGCCGCCCGCCACACCTTGAAGTGCGGCGCACTCCGATGCGCCTCCACCGCGGCCTCGTCCACGTAGTGCTCGTGCAGCACGAAATGGTGGTCGTCCTCCAGCCCCTGGCACACGTCGAAGAACCGGCACCCCGGCTCGCGCGCCGACGCCTCCGCGTTGACCCGGATCGCCTCCACGAAGCCCGGCAGCTCACCCGGCAGTACCTGCATCGACACCGTCAACGTGATCACGGCAGCTCCACCCCGGTCTCCGCCGCGAGCTCGCCGAGGCTCGTCCAGGTCGCAGCGGCCAAAACGATTCCCCCAGCGTTCCGCGCAGCGTTGCGATCCTCCAACTCCCCCGGCACCAGGATCTCGTCCGCCCACGCCGCCTTCGGAGCCGCCCGCGTTGCATCGACCAGCGCCTCGACGCGCTCGGTGTACTCACCGGGATCCGCCATTGCCGCCACATCCACGACGAGCAGGAAATGCCCCGCCCCGCTGGCCGCATCGGCCTGGTACGGCCCACCGACCGCGTCGCCGAAAGCACTCCCCGTCAGCACCCCGGCCAGCACGTCCATCATGAACGACATCACGTACCCCTTGGGCCCGGCCATCGGCAGGATCAGCCCCTCGATCGCCGCCCGTGGATCGGTCGTCGGGTTCCCCGAAGCATCGGCCGCCCAGTCCGCCGGGATCGGCGTCCCGTGCTCGGCCGCGAGATACACCTTGCCGCGGGCAACGGCCGTGTTGGCCAGATCCATCACCAGTACGCCGTGCCGCCCGGCCGGCGCCGCGATCGACCACGGGTTGGTCCCGATGCTCTTCTCCCGGCCCCCCCACGGCGCCATCGCCGGGCTCGCGTTCGTGCACAGGAACGCGACGCAGCCCGCCTCGGCCGCCCGTCGCGTGTAGTACGCAGCCGTCCCGAAGTGCCCCGACCGGCGGATCCCGACCGCGCTCACCCCGTGCACCTTCGCCCGCTCGATCCCGAGCGTCGTCGCCTGGTCGGCGACCACCTGCCCGATCCCGTCGCAACCGTCCAGTACGACGAGCGCGCCGCCGTCGCGGACGACCTTCGCCGACGTCACCCGCCGCATCGCGCCGCTGCGCAGCCGTTCGACGTACCAGGGCAGGCGGAGCAGGCCGTGCGACGCGTGCCCCCACAGCTCGGCCTTCACGAGCGTGTCGGCGAGCAGGTGCGCGTGATCGGCCGGAACCCCTTCGGCCCGCAGCACCCCCTCGGCGAAGCCGAGCAACGCGGCCGGAGAAGCAGCCCGATCCATACAGTCTCCTATCTGGGAACGATCTTGTAGCGGCGCTCGGGCCGCCCGGCGACGCCGTACCGGGGTCGCATTTCCGCGCGGCCGATGGTGACCAGGTGCTCCAGGTACCGGCGGGTGCTGCTGCGCGAGAGGCCGGTCGCCTCAGCGCACTCGGTCGCCGACAGGTCCGTGTCGGGCGCGTCACCGAGCGCCTGCAGGACGAGATCGGTGGTCTCGGGGCTGATCCCCTTGGGCGCCTGCATCCGGCCGCTCGCGGTCCGGAAGACGCGGTCGGCCTCCTCCTGCCCGACCTCGGTCAGGCGGCGCAGCTCGGCCTGGTGGGCGGCATAGTCCTCCAGGCGGGCGCGCAGCGACTCGACCTCGAACGGCTTCACGAGGTACTGGAAGACGCCGCTGCGCAGCGATTGCCGCAGCGTCTCCAGGTCGCGCGCGGCGCTGATCACGATCACGTCGACCGGGTAGTCGGCCGCGGACTCGCGGAAGCGGCGGAGGACTTCGAGGCCGCTCATGTCGGGCAGGTAGATGTCGAGCAGCACGAGCTCGGGACGCAGCGTTCGTACGGCGGACAACGCGTCCGCGCCGGTCCGCGCCGCCCCGACGACCTCGAAGCCGGGCTGCGAAGCGACCACGCTCGAGTGCAACCGCGCGACCATGAAGTCGTCGTCCACCACCAGCACGCGGATCATGTGCGAACTCGCGCTTCCACCGGCAGCGTCGCCACGAACACCGCGCCGGCGTCGTTGTGCACCGTCACGTCCCCGCCGCGCTTGCGGCAGATCACCCGCACCAGCGCCAGCCCGATCCCCCGGTCGTCCCCGGCGCCGTCCTTCGTACTGAACCCGTGCGCGAACACCCGGTGCTGCATCGCACTGTCCACCCCCGGCCCCGAATCCCTGACCTCGATCCGTACGGCGCCCGAAGCCTCCAGCACCTCGACCGTCACCGCCGGATCCGGCGATCCCGTCGCGGCGTCCAGCGCGTTGTCGACCAGGTTCCCCAGCACCGTCGACACATCCGTCGCCAGCCGCTCGTCGAGCCGCGGCAACCACGTGGCCACGCTGACCACAAAGCTGACCCCGCGCTCGGCCGCCTGACTGGATTTCGCGATCAGCAACGCCGCGACGGCCGGATCCGCGACCCGCGCGGTGATCCCGGCGGTCAGCTCGGTCTGATCGGCGGCGACGCGCTGGATGTAGCGGCGGACGTCGTCGTACTCGCCGAGCTCGATCAGCCCGCTGACGATGTGCATCCGGTTGCTGAACTCGTGGGCCTGCGCCCGCAGCGTGTCGGTCGTGTTCCGGGTCAGATCGAGCTCGCGCTGCAGCTCCAGCAGCTCGGTTCGGTCCCGGAACGTCGCGACCCAGCCGATGTGCCGGCCGTGGCTGCGTACCGGCATCCGGTTCAGCGTCAGCACGCGTCCGTGCAGCGGCAGAATCCGGTCGGTCGCGGTGTCGGTGCCGTCGAAGATCTCGACCAGCCGCCCGGTGTCGTCCACAGCGGACAACGCCTGCCCGGCCGCAGTCAGCGGTACGCCGAGCAGGTGCGCGGCCTCGTCGTTCACCATCGTCACCCGACGCTCCAGGTCGACCGCCAGCACACCCTCCTTGATGCCGTGCAGCAACGCCTCCCGCTGCTCGACCAGGCCGGTGATCTCGCGCGGCTCCAGCCCGAGCGTCTGCCGCTTCACCGTTCTTGCCAGCAGCAACGAACCGAGGACGCCGAGCAGGCTGGCGATCCCGAGGTAGGTGAGCAGGTTCGGCCGCGCGGCGGCCAGGTTCGCAAGCAGCGACGGGTACTGGCGGCCGACCATCACGACGCCGTCGGTCTGCCGGGTCTCGACGTTGATGATCGGCGCCATCGCCAGCGCGGCGCCGGTCTCGTCGTCGCGGCCAACCCAGCCGCGGCCGAGGAACGCGTCGGTCGCCTGCGCGTACAGCACCGATGTCACCGGCAACGGATCGGTCGACACGATGATCCGGCGGTCCGCCGTCGCGACCTTCACGTATGTCGAACCCGACCACGTCCGGCCCGACTCGACCTGCGACTGCGCCTGGCTGATCAGCGCCGGGGACTTCGTCGCCGCCGCCTGCCGTACGCCGGTGGTCACGGCCAGATTCTCGGCGATCGCGAGTGCTCGCCGCCCCTCGGTCTCGCGGAACCGCGAGTTCGACTGGGCCACCGACGCCGCGGCGACACCGATCAGGACGACGAGCACGATCAGCAGCTGGACGGCCAGCATCCGCCCGGCGAGCGTCCACCGACGCCTGCCCAGGAGAACCCGCCATCTAGCCTTCACGGGACTGATTGTGCTTGCCGGGGCCGGATCTGGCCATGGTCGCGTGAGCACAATGAACACAACTGAGTTTGCGTTCGTAACGGTGACAGCGGTACGGCGCCCGGCCACGCTGACGGGCAACCCGCACCACCGACGAAGGAGACCGCCGTGAGAGCACGGACCTGGTTCACCAGCATCACCGCCGTACTCACGGTCGCTCTGACGGCGTCCGCGTGCGGCGTCAGCGCCGACGACAACGCCTCCGGCGGCAGCTCCGACGGCCCGGTCAAGGGCCTGCGCATTCTCGTCCCCAACTCGCCCGGCTCCGGCTACGACACCACCGCCCGGGCCGCGGCCAAGGCGATGCAGGACGCCAAGCTGACCGGCACTGTCGAGGTGTTCAACACCGCCGGCGCCGGCGGCACGGTCGGCCTGCAGCGCCTGGTCAACGAGAAGGGCAAGGACGACATCCTGATGCAGATGGGCCTCGGTGTCGTCGGGGCCGTCTTCACCAACAAGTCGAAGGCGACGCTGAACGACACCGTCCCGATCGCGAAGATGATCGCGGAGGCCGAGGCGATCGTGGTGCCGAAGGGTTCGCCGTACACGACCCTGGACCAGCTGGTCGCGGCCTGGAAGGCCGACCCGGGCAAGGTCCCGGTCGGCGGCGCGTCGAACGCCGGCGGGCCGGACCACCTGACCCCGATGCTGCTCGCCAAGGCCGTCGGCGTGAAGCCGACCGACGTCAACTACGTCCCGTACGACGGTGGCGGCGAGCTGCTGACCGCGATCCTGGGCAAGAAACTGGCCTTCGCCGCGACCGGGATCGGCGAGGTCGTCGAGCAGGCCAAGTCCGGTGACGTGAAGATCCTCGCGGTCACCACCGAGCAGCCGGTCGCCGAGGTCGACGCGCCGACACTGAAGAGCCTGAACGTGGATCTGGTGTTCACCAACTGGCGCGGCATCGTCGGCCCGCCCGGGCTGTCGGACGAGAAGAAGCAGCAGTACGTCGAGCTGCTGACCAAGATGCACGACTCGCCGGAGTGGAAGAAGACGCTGGCCGACCAGGGCTGGACCGACGCGTTCCAGACCGGTGACGAGTTCAAGACCTTCCTGACCTCGGAGAACGACCGGGTGGCCGGCGTACTGCGCGAGCTGGGGCTCGTCGCCTGATGAGCACCGTGAAGCAGGGCCGCTCCGAGCTCGGGGTGGCCCTCCTCCTCCTGCTCCTCGGCGGCTGGGCGGTGATCGACGCGCTGCAGCTGCAGACCCTGCAGACCCGCGGGCCGGTCGACGCGCGCACGGTGCCGATCGGCGTCGGCGTACTGCTGATCGGTACGGCGGTGCTGCTCGCCGTCGACGTGCTCCGCGGCGGCCGCGGCGAGCAGGAGGCCGGCGAGGACGTCGACCTGACCCACGGCAGCGACTGGAAGACGCTCGGGCTGCTGGTGGTCGCGTTCGTCGCCAACATCCTGCTGATCGAGCGGCTCGGCTGGCCGGTCTCCGGCGCGGTGCTGTTCTTCGGTACGACGTACGCGCTCGGCAGCCGGCACCTGGTCCGCAACGCGGTGATCTCGGTCGCGCTGTCGGTCGGCACCTGGTACCTGTTCAACCTCGGCCTCGGCATCGCGCTGCCGGTCGGGATCCTCAAGGGAATCCTGTGATGGACGCGCTCACCGAACTGCTCAACGGCTTCGCCACCGCCGCGCACCCGACCAACCTGCTGTACGCGTTCGTCGGCGTCCTGCTCGGAACGGCGATCGGCGTGCTGCCCGGGATCGGCCCGGCGATGACGATCGCGCTGCTGCTGCCGATCACGTACTCGCTCGAACCGACGCAGGCGTTCATCATGTTCGCCGGCATCTACTACGGCGGCATGTACGGCGGGTCGACGACCTCGATCCTGCTGAACACCCCCGGCGAGAGCGCGTCCGTCGTGACCGCGATCGAGGGCAACAAGATGGCCCGGCGCGGTCGCGCCGCCGCCGCTCTCGCGACGGCCGCGATCGGGTCGTTCATCGCGGGCACGATCGGGACGCTGTGCCTGGCGCTGCTTGCCCCGAGCATCGTCCAGCTCGCGGTGAAGATGGGCGCCCCGGACTACTTCGCGGTGATGGTGCTCGCGTTCATCGCCGTCACCACCGTGCTCGGCTCGTCGAAGGTCCGCGGCCTGGCCGCGCTCGGCATCGGGCTGCTGATCGGGCTGATCGGCATCGACCCGACGTCCGGGCAGCAACGACTCACCCTCGGCCTGCCGGAGCTTGCCGACGGCATCGACGTCGTGGTGGTTGCCGTCGGCCTCTTCGCGGTCGGCGAGGCACTGTGGATCGCCGCGCACCTACGCCGTACGCCGGCCGAGATCATCGGCGTCGGGGCGGCCCGAATGACCCGCGAGGACTGGCGCCGCTCCTGGAAACCGTGGCTGCGCGGGACCGCGATCGGCTTCCCCTTCGGCGCGATTCCCGCCGGCGGCGCGGAGATCCCGACCTTCCTGTCGTACGTCACCGAGAAGAAACTGAGCAAGCACCCCGAGGAGTTCGGCCAGGGTGCGATCGAGGGCGTCGCCGGTCCCGAGGCGACGAACAACGCGTCGGCCGCCGGTGGTCTGGTTCCGCTGCTCACGCTGGGGATCCCGACCACCGCGACCGCCGCGGTGATGCTCGGCGCCTTCCAGGGCTACGGCATCCAGCCCGGCCCGCGCCTGCTGGAAACCCAGCCGGAGCTCGTCTGGGGCCTCGTCGCCAGCCTCTTCATCGGCAACGTCATCCTGCTCGCCCTGAACCTGCCCCTCGCCCCCATGTGGGCCAAACTCCTGAGAATCCCCAGGCCGTACCTCTACGCCGGCATCCTCTTCTTTGCCAGCATCGGCGCCTACGCCGCCAACCTGTCCACCTTCGACCTGTGGCTCCTGCTCCTGCTCGGCGCGTTGGGCTTCGCGATGCGCCGCTTCGGCCTCCCCGTCGTCCCGGCCATCATCGGCATCATCCTCGGCCCCACCGCCGAGGAACAACTCCGCCGAGCCCTCCAGATCAGCGACGGCCACATCAGCGGCCTCTGGAACACCTGGTTCGCCAAGCTCGTCTACGCGGTCATCCTGCTCGTCCTGATCGTCCCGCCGCTGGTAGCCCGCCGCCGCACCCGCACTCCCGTAGGAGTCTGAATGCCCATCATCGTCGGCTACGTCCCCACCCCCGAAGGCGTCGCGGCCCTCGAAGCCGCCATCGCCGAAGCCCAGCTCCGCTCGCAGCGGCTCGTCGTGATCAACTCCACCCGGGGGGAGTCCCTGGTCGACAAACGCTTCGCCTCCGGAGAAACCTGGCAGTCGGTAGAAGACCGCCTGACGTCCTCCGGCGTAGACCACGAACTCACCCAACTAGTCGACTCCAAAGACGCCGCCGACCAAATCCTTCGCCTGGCCAAAGAGTTGAACGCCGACCTGATCGTCATAGGCCTCCGCCGCCGTACCCCGGTAGGCAAGCTGATCCTCGGCAGCCAAGCCCAATCCATCCTGCTCGAAGCCGAGTGCCCGGTGCTCGCGGTCAAGGCTCCCTAAACGTCTGCAGAACGTCCTCGAAGTCGTCGACCAGCCCCTCGGCCGGGAAGCGCTCCCGCAGTTCCCGGTCCAGCTCCCCACCGATCATTCGCAAGTGCATCCGGCTCTGCCGCCCGTCCCGCAACCCGGTCTTCCCCAGCTCGACCGCCTCTTCCAGATCCCCCGCACGACCCGCCAGGAATCCGAGAGTGAGCCGGCACTCGGAGACTCTCATCGGGCTCAGCTCGACCCCGCCAGGCGTGACGTTGTCGCGGATCACCGCGTCGGCGTACTGCCGCGCGAGGGCGTCGTCACCGGCCATCCGGTGCACGTCCATCGCGTAGTAGTCCCACTTGGCGGGGTCGATCCGGAAGTGGTTGTCCGGCCGATCCGGGTAGGGCAACCGGTCGAGCAGCTCACGCCCTGACTCCAGCAGCGTGTGCAGCCCGCTCTCTCCCATTCGCGCCCGAGCCTTCGCCTCCTGCGCGATCAGCTGCACCTGCACGCTGGTCCCCCGCGCGACAGCCTGACCGCGCCGTGCCGCGTCCGCCGCTTGCCGGTACCGGCCCTGCGTCAGCGCGAACCACGCCGTCATCTCATGCCCCCACCCGACGATCTCCGGATGCCCCGCCTCGAGCCCGAGCTGCATCGCGGCCACCCGCGTCGCCTCAGCCGCCGACCCCATTCCCAGGTCGTACTCCACACACCCCGCCAGCAACGCGAGCCACCCGCCGGCGACCAGCAACTCCTGGTGAACCTTCAACCCCACCGGCCGCTCCAGCAGACCCCCGACATGCTGCAACCACGCATGCGCCTCCTGCCGCAGCTCCAGCGCGTCCCGGCGGTTGTACTGACAGCACAGCTCCTCGATCGTCGCCCCCAGCGACTCCAACGTCCGCGCACTCGTGTCGCTGCCCTGCAACCGCTGCACCAACTCCGCCGTCTGCCAAGGAGTCTGATCCAGCCGCCCAACAGCGTCAGCCTTCGCGGCGGCGATCAACTCTCCCTTGGCCCGCAACGCCTCGTCACACACCCGAGCCAGCTCACCGTTCGCAGGCTTCCGCCCGTTCTCCACGTTCGACAGATAACTCCGGCTGTAGTGCGTAGCCCGCGCCAGCTCCGCCAGCGACCATTCCCGGTGCTCGCGATACTCCCGCAGCCGACTCCCGAAGCTCATGCCCACCAGTGTCACCCACCCAGTTGTATCCCTGCATCCCGAACACCAGGGATACACAGGAACCGTAGAAGCGACGCTCCGTCACCACCACGCTGTCCCCATGCAAGCAGACACGGGGCCCTCGAAACCGGAGCAGCCCACCTGGCCGATCCTCACCCCTTCACCGTCCTCCCCCTGCGACGGCACTCACCCCCTGACCGGCCACCCCTGCACCCTCGGCCACCACCACGGCTACCACCGAGACCCCACCGGAACCGAGTGGCTCGACGACTAGACCGGCGGAGCCGACGCGCCGACCCTGCATCCGCGCCGGCTCCGCCTTCCAACTCAGCACCGGGCTGTTCAGGCCAGGTGTTTTCCTTCGTTCTTCCATCCGAGTACTCGAAACATGGGGAAGGTCATCGGCTCATCGATCGGCACCGCGTCGTCAAGCGACCTCGCCACTGCGGCAAACTCTGCCGGCGCAAGGTCGCGAAGGGTACCGGTAGCAGCCCGAATCTGTGCCGCTACCAGATCCCTGACAACGTGATCCGACTGCGCTCGCATGGTCGCATCGATGAGCTTGTGAATCCGCGGGCGCACACCAGAAAACAAGTCGTCCAGTTGCCTGTACACACCTGGGTACGGTCCGCCCACAGCACCGAGTACGAGAAAGATGCCGCCTGGGGTCAGCGAACATGCCAGCTCCGCGATCTCCTTCGCGAGTTGCTCAGTCATCGCGCTGTTGGTCAGAAAGTTGCACAGGACGATCAAGTCGTACGCGCTGGGAGGCCCCGCAACCGACCGGTAGGCCTCACGGCGCGCCTCGGTCGGCGAGATGTACTCGTCCCAGGACTCCGCCTCGTACTGGATCCAACGTGCCGAGGCGGCAACAGACTCGTGATGAACCTTGTGTACGGAGTACCCGGACAAGTCCGGATACGTGATGTCGAACGGAACAGGCCCGCCATCAGGGCGCAGTCCCCGCGCCAGCAGAAACTCGGACAGCCAATGAACGAGTTGTTGCCATGCTGCTCCACGATCGATCGTGGATAGTCTTCGCAGGCCAGCCACTGCAACCGGCTGGTCGGTCGCAATAGACCAGCTCCGGAGGTCGTCGTAATAGTCTCGAATCGCGTACCCAGCCGGAGCCGGTCCCGCTCCGACTTCGAGCACAGTCGGCCCTTGCTTCCGCAGCGGCAGATGACCTGCAGCGAAGACCTGGTCCAGCACCTGCTGAATCCGGCCGCATCTGTCACACAGATGCAGGATCGTGTAGGCGATGACCTCTGCCGGATCTTCGAAGTCGAGGTAGTCGCGACTGGTCAGAGTCCTAGGCAGAACTCTGATCACAGCCTCTGCCGGATGACTGAGATACATCGCCAGAAGATCACCGGTCGCCATGGCGAGGCGTTCAAGGTCTTGGAGTCTGCTGCTCTCGCCAGAGGCCCGCCATCCGGCCCACTGTGAGGCGACCTCACGCTCCCACCTGCCGACGGGAAATCTCGTCGTTGGCTCTGACACGTACTCATGTTGGCCGAGCAGCCCGCAGAGGTCCAGCCCTCGCCCCGGCGGGGGGCAATCGCGGCCTCGCGCCAACTGCAAGGCCTCAACTTTTCGCGCAACCTCAGCCCAACGCCTATATTATCCTTGTTCTTTGCTCTTGTTCTTTGCTCTTGTTCTTTGCTCTTGTTCTTTGCTCTTGTTCTTTGCTCTTGTTCTTTGCTCTTGTTCTTTGCTCTTGTTACAGGAGGACGAGGTCGTCGCGGTGGACAACCTCTCGTTCGTACGTCGGGCCCAGTTCCTTCGCCAGATCGCGAGTGCTGCGGCCTAACAGATCAGGAAGTTCTGCTGCGTCGTAGTTGACCAAGCCTCGGGCGATCACCGTGCCTGAGGGGCTCACCAGGTCTACAGGGTCGCCTGCTGAGAAGGTGCCTTCTACCGTGAGGATGCCGGCGGGGAGAAGCGACGTGCGGCGTTCCGTGACGGCTCGGACGGCGCCTTCGTCGAGCTGGAGGCGGCCTTGGCCGGAGGTCGCGTGCTGGAGCCACAACAAGCGGGTCTTGCGGCGGCGGCCGGTGGGGTGGAAGAGGGTGCCCACCGGATCACCTTGGAGGGCTTCGGAGACTCGGGCGGCTGAGGTGAGGACTACCGGGATGCCTGCTGCGGTGGCGATGGCGGCGGCTTCGACCTTGGTTTGCATGCCGCCGGTGCCTACGCCGGACGATCCTGTGCGGCCGATCTGGAGGGAAGCCAGGTCTTCGGGGCCTCGGACGTCGGGGAGCATGACGGTGCCGGGTTTGCGGGGGTCGCCGTTGTAGAGGCCGTCGACGTCCGAGAGGAGGACCAGGAGATCCGTATGGACCAGGTGGCTGGTGAGCGCGGCCAGGCGGTCGTTGTCGCCGAAGCGGATTTCGGTGGTGGCCACCGTGTCGTTCTCGTTGACGATCGGGACTACGCCCAGCTCCAGCAAGCGCGCGAAGGTGCGGTAGGCGTTGCGGTAGTGGGAGCGGCGGGTGACGTCGTCGACTGTCAGCAACACCTGCCCGACGCGAAGTCCGTGGGCGGCGAAGGCGTCGTTGTAGCGGGCCATCAGGAGGCCCTGGCCGACCGACGCGGCGGCCTGCTGGGTGGCGAGGTCGCGGGGGCGGGAGCGTAGGCCCATTGGTGCCAGGCCGGCGGCGATCGCGCCCGACGAGACGAGGACGACCTCGGTGCCGCCGACGCGCCGGGCCGCGAGGGCGTCGACGAGTTGGCGGACGCGGTCGAGGTCGATCCGGCCTCGCTGGGTCAGGGACGACGATCCGACCTTCACGACGATTCGGGTCGCCTGGACGACCTCCGCGCGGCGTTTCATCAGCTCTCCCACCAGGGGTGCAGCGGCCCCGGCCCGCGCCATTGCGGGCTCAGGGCAACTACTTCAAACGGTCTTCCGCTTCGACGTCGATGTCCTGGCCGGCGGCGAACGCGAGCTCGGCCTGCAGTTCCTGCTCGGCCTCCAGCTCACGGGCCTGCTTGCGGGCCAGCTTCTCGGCGGCCTTCTGGGCCGCCTTCGCCTCGGCCGGGGACAGGTCGACCTCGTCGTCGGTCCAGCCCGCACCGTACTCCGAAAGGTCGGGCGACGCCGGGACCTCGCCGGAACGGCGGGCGTGGTACAGCTCGTCCTTGGCCTTCTTGCGCTGGGCCGCCGGACGGTCCTCCTCGAGGCGGTGGTCCTCGCCGCGGCGGGCCAGGATCTCGGCACCGGCCTGCACCTCGGGCGCGAAGTCGAAGACGACCGCGTTCGGCCCGTCACCGATGACCACGGCGTCCCCGGCCAGCGCGCCGCGCTCGAGCAGCGTCTTCTCGACACCCAGCCGGTTCAGCCGGTCAGCCAGATACCCGGTCGCTTCGGCGTTGGCGAAGTCGGTCTGCCGCACCCAGCGCTCGGGCTTGTCGCCCTGCACCAGCCAGCCGCCGTCGGGCAGCTTCTTCACCTTGAACTCGACGCCGCCGGTCGCCTGCGGCCGGATGATGATCCGGTTCGCGCTCGGCTTCTCGACCTCGGCCCGGCGCTTGGTGACGATCTCGGCCATCGCGAACTTCAGCGCGTCCAGCCCCTCGTGGCTGGCGGTCGAGATCGAGAACACCGGCATCCCGCGCTCCTCGAGCTCCGCGGTCACCATCTCCGCGATCTCGCGGGCGTCCGGGACGTCGATCTTGTTCAGCGCGACCAGCCGCGGCCGGTCCTCCAGGCCCCCGTGCGCGGTCAGCTCGGCCTCGATCGTGTCGAGATCGCTGAGCGGGTCACGACCCGGCTCGTACGTCGCGCAGTCGATCACGTGCACCAGCGCGGCGCAGCGCTCGACGTGCCGCAGGAAGTCGTGACCGAGACCGCGTCCCTCGCTCGCGCCCTCGATCAGGCCCGGTACGTCGGCCACGGTGAAGATGTTCTCCCCGGCGACGACGACACCCAGGTTGGGGATCAGGGTCGTGAACGGGTAGTCCGCGATCTTCGGGCGGGCCCGGCTGATCGAGGCGATCAGCGACGACTTGCCCGCGCTCGGGAAGCCGACCAGACCGATGTCGGCGACGACCTTGAGCTCGAGCACGATGGTGCGCTCTTCGCCGTCCTCACCGAGCAGGGCGAAACCGGGCGCCTTGCGGGTGGAGCTGGCCAGCGCCGCGTTGCCCAGACCGCCCTTGCCGCCGGCGGCGGCGACGTACTCCGCGCCCGGCCCGACCAGGTCGGCGAGCTGCTCGCCGTCCGGCGTACTGATCACGGTGCCGTCGGGCACCGGCAGGACGACGTCGCCGCCCTTGCTGCCGTTCTGGTGGTCACCCTTGCCCTGGGCACCGTTCGTCGCGGAGCGGTGGCTGGCGCGGTGGTAGTCGACGAGGGTGGTCTGGTCGGGGTCGACGCGCAGGATGATGCTGCCGCCGTCACCGCCGTTGCCACCGTCCGGGCCGCCGAGCGGCTTGAACTTCTCGCTGTGCACCGAGGCGCAGCCGTTTCCGCCGTTGCCACCGGTGACGTGCACCGTGACCCGGTCGACAAAGCTGGGGATCGCCATCGGTGTTCTCTACTTCCTGCAGGGGGTGGTTCCATGAACAGCGAAAAGGGCGGCTCGCGGTATTCCGCGACCCGCCCTTCTCAGAGCTTGCAATCGTGCCGGGTGGCGGTGTTACTCCGCCGGGGCCGGGACGATGTTGACGACGCGACGGCCGCGACGGGTGCCGAACTCGACCCGCCCCTCGGCCAGCGCGAACAGCGTGTCGTCGCCACCACGGCCGACCAGCGTGCCCGGGTGGAAGTGCGTGCCGCGCTGCCGGACGATGATCTCGCCGGCGTTGACCAGCTGGCCGCCGTACCGCTTGACGCCGAGCCGCTGCGCGTTCGAGTCGCGCCCGTTACGGGTGGACGCCGCGCCCTTCTTGTGTGCCATCTCTGGATCAGCTCACTTCTTCTTCGCGTCGATCGCGGTGACCTTGACCTGGGTGTAGTGCTGGCGGTGCCCCTGGCGCTTGCGGTAACCGGTCTTGTTCTTGTACTTGAGGATGGTGATCTTCGGGCCCTTGCTGCGGCCCAGCACCTCGGCCGACACGGCCACCTTGGACAAAGCGGCGGCATCGGTCGTCACGGTGTCGCCATCGACGACGAGGACTGCGGGCAGCGAAACCGTGTCGCCGACCTGGTCCGTCAGGCTGTCGATCTCGATGACATCGCCGACGGCGACCTTCTGCTGGGTGCCGCCACTGCGCACGATCGCGTACACCGTGGATCTCACTCTCTGTTTGTTCGGAAGACTTACCGAGCCGGGCCGCTGATGGAGTCAAGCGACCGGCCCACACAAAGGAGGCACGCAGGATGCGCGCCGAAAGGGAAGTTTACTACGGACGCGTCGCAAACTTCAAAACGGCCTAGGGAGCGGTCGTGACCAGCTCCGCAGCGCTGTCCGCGTCGGATTCGGCCGCCTTCGACCGGCTCCGGCTGCTCCGGCGACGCCGGCTCCGGGTGGAGCCGTTCGACTCGGCGTCCGCGTCGGCAGCCGCCTCCACGCCCGCCTCAGCCTGTACGCCGTCCGCCGGTACGCCGGCCGCCTGCTCCGCGTCAGGAGCCTGCGCGTCGACCTGAGCCGCCGGCGCGTCGCCCTGCGACGGCGCCTGGTCCTCGCCGTGCCCGTTCGCCCCCGCCGAAGCGGCCGCGATCTGGGCCAGCCGCTGCGCCGCGTCGCCGTTGTGCGGCGCCGCCTCAGCAGCCTCGGCCGGCTCGTCGTCACGCCGGCCCTTGCCCCGGTTCCGGCGCGAGCTCTTGCGGCCCTCACCGTCGGAAGCGGCCGGCTTGCCGTGGTCGTGACCGTTCTTCTGCTCCTGCTGCTGGCCGCGGCCCCCGCCACGGCGGGACTCCTTCGGCTCGTCGTGCAGGATCAGGCCGCGGCCACCGCAGTGGTCGCAGTTCTCGCTGAACGCCTCGAGCAGCCCGGTACCGATCCGCTTGCGGGTCATCTGGACCAGCCCCAGCGAGGTCACCTCGGCGACCTGGTGCTTGGTCCGGTCGCGGCCCAGGCACTCCACCAGGCGGCGCAGTACGAGGTCGCGGTTGGACTCCAGCACCATGTCGATGAAGTCGATCACGATGATGCCGCCGATGTCGCGCAGCCGGAGCTGGCGGACGATCTCCTCGGCCGCTTCCAGGTTGTTCTTGGTGACGGTCTCCTCGAGGTTGCCCCCGGAGCCGGTGAACTTGCCGGTGTTGACGTCGACGACGGTCATCGCCTCGGTGCGGTCGATGATCAGCGAGCCACCGGACGGCAGCCAGACCTTGCGGTCGAGCGCCTTCTTGATCTGCTCGTCGATCCGGAAGTTGGCGAAGACGTCGCCGTCGCCGCTCCACTTCTCGACCCGGTCGGCCAGGTGCGGCGCGACGTGCTCGACGTACTCGCGGACCTGGTCGTAGGCGTCGTCACCGGAGATCACCAGCTTGGTGAAGTCCTCGGTGAACAGGTCGCGGACGACCCGGATCAGCAGGTCCGGCTCGCCGTGCAGCAGCTGCGGCGCCTGGCCCGACTTCGACTTCTTGTCGATCTCGGTCCAGTACGACTGCAGGCGGCTGACGTCGGCGGTCAGCTCCTCCTCGGTCGCGCCCTCGGCCGCGGTCCGGACGATCACGCCGGCCTCGTCGGGGACGATGTCCTTGAGGATCGACTTGAGCCGGTTCCGCTCGGTGTCGGGCAGCTTGCGGCTGATGCCACCGTTGCCGCCGCGCGGCACGTACACGACGTACCGGCCGGGCAGGCTGATCTGGTTGGTGAGGCGGGCGCCCTTGTGGCCGATCGGGTCCTTGGTCACCTGGACCAGGACCGCCTGACCGGACTTGAGCACCGACTCGATCTTGCGCGGGCCGTTGCCGGCGCCGAGCGTGGCCCAGTCGACCTCACCGGCGTACAGGACGGCGTTGCGGCCCTTGCCGATGTCGATGAACGCGGCCTCCATGCTGGGCAGCACGTTCTGCACCCGGCCGAGGTACACGTTGCCGATCAGCGAGACCTGCTCCTCCTGGGCGACGTAGTGCTCGACCAGGACGTTGTCCTCGCTGACCGCGATCTGGGTCAGGTCGCCGCGGGCGCGGATCACCATCGCCCGCTCGACCGACTCGCGGCGGGCCAGGAACTCGGCCTCGGTGACGATCGGCGCCCGGCGGCGGCCGGCGGCGCGACCTTCGCGGCGGCGCTGCTTCTTCGCCTCCAGGCGGGTCGAGCCCTCGACCGCGGTGATCTCGTTCGCGGTGTTCTTGCTGCGCGGCTCGCGGACCCGGACGACGGTCTCGTCGGGGTCGTCGGCGGAGCCGGAGCCTTCCTCGCCCTTACGGCGACGACGGCGACGGCGGCGCCGCGACGAGCTGCCGGCGCCCTCGTCGTCGGACTGCTCGGTGTCGTCCTCGGCCTCGGCGTCAGCGGAGGTGTCGTCGTCGCTGTCGTCCTCGTCGGAGGAGTCGTCGGCGTTGTCGTCCGCGCCCTCGCCGGACTTGCGGCGGCGACGGCCACCGCGACGGCGGCGGCGCCGGCGGGTGCCCTCACCGTTCTCGTCGTCACCGTCGTCGTCGGCGTCGGCCGCGGCGTCCTCGGCGCTGATGTCCTGCGCGGCCTCGAGCACCGGCTCGGCGCGGTCGGCCGCGACCTCCTCGGCGTCGCGTCCACGGCGCGAACGGCGGCGGCGCGTCGTACCGGGCTCGTCGGCCTCTTCGGCCTGTACGTCGACGGTCGCCGTCTCGGGGGCAACCTCAGCGGCGGCGCCGCGGCGGCTGCGGGTCCGCTTGCGCGGCGCCTCGGCCTCGGGGGTCGCCTCGACCGGGCTGGTCGCCGCGGCCTGCGGGGCGACCTCGACCGGCGCCTGGAACAGCGGCGCGGCGGCGGGGGCACGACGGCGCGTACGGCGGGGAGCCTCGGGCTCGTCGGCCGGGGTCTCGGCGGCCGGAGCCGCCGGGGCGCCGCCGCCGACGGTGACGTACGAGGTGCCGGTGGTGGTGACCGACTTGGGAGCCTGCTCGGCGGTGGTGCCGGCAACCTGGGTGGCGCCGGAAGCGTTGCCTGTGGCTGAGGCCGCTGCGGCGCTGGAAGTAGTAGCCGTGGAGTCGGCAGCTGATCCGGGGGTGGTGGCCGCTGCGGAGCCGGCCAGGGCGGCGGCTGCTGCGAGCGCCTCCTCGTCCTCCTCCGCGTCGGTGACCGGGCCGTCGGTGAGCGGGGAGTCGGGGGTGAGCAGGTCGGGCTCAGGCGCCGCGGTCTTCTTCGTGGTGCGGCGGCGGGTGGTCTTCTTCGCCGGGGCCGGGGTCTCGACGACCGGGCCGCCGTCGGCGGTCGGGGTGGCCTCGTCGGCGGCCGGCTCGGCAGCGGCGGCGGCCTTCTTGACCGTGCGCTTGGCGGTGGCCTTCTTGGCGGGCGCCTTGGCGGCGGTCTTGCGGGCCGCGGTCTTCTTGACCGGCGCCGGGGCCGGGTCGGCGCTCTCGGCGTCGGACTGGGTGCTCACCTCGGCGGGCGCGGCGGTCTTCTTGACCGTGCGCTTGCGGGTGGTGGTGGTCTTGGCCGCTGTCTTCTTCGCAGCGGTCTTGCGAGCGGCGGCCTTGCGGGCCGGCGGGGTCGCGGCCGACGTGTCGGCCTCAGTGGTGTTCGGCTCGTTGTCGAGCATGCAGTGCGGGTCTCCTCAGGCCCTCCGGCGCATCCTGCGACCCCTGTCACGGGTCCGGCGCGCCCAGAAGGCGGTCACGGTCTCGCCGTTTCCGGCGGGTGGCCGGCACGGCGGAAGCCTGCTGGGTCCCGCTCCCCCACGCTTCAGGGCGCAGTCGGAGCGGCGACGTCGCCCTCCGCTGGATGCGTCTCATGGTCTACCGCCTGGCCGGTCGCGGTCGCCTGGTTGGCGTCGCGGTCTCGAGCGAGCGGATCGTCCACTGTGCCGCTGGCCGCGATGAGCGGGCCCTGGGCGAGCCTGGTCAGCAGAGCTGGGCCCGTCACCTGGAGCGTCGCTACTTCGAGCACACCGGCGAGAACGTCGTCGGGTCTCACGGCCGGGGTTCCGTGCCGTAACACCACTTGCAGTATCGCACACGTGGCAACCGCAACCGGTTCACTACCGACGGTGAGTCGGAGAACGGCCTCCCGACAGTCGAACGAGCGAAGCCCCCGTTTGGTCATGCGCTCGACCAGAATTTCCTCCCGGGCCAGGAACGCCTCGACCGCGGTGGCCGCCTCGGCCGGATCCACACCGGGCAACGCGATCACCCACTCGCTGGCCTCCAGCTGCTCGGCCAGCGACCCGCCGGTGGCGGTCACCACGTCGAGCACGTCCAGACCGGGCGGGAGCGCCTCGTCGAGGGCGGCCCGGACGGCGTCCGGCTCGCGCTCGTGTGTGAGCGAGATCTCCAAGTACTCCGCCTCGGAGGCGGCGCCGGTCGGCGCGGCGCCGGCGTACGAGATCTTGGGGTGCGGGCTGAACCCGTGCGAGAACGCGACCGGCAGCTCCGCGCGCCGGACCGCCCGCTCGAAGGCGCGCTGGAAGTCGCGGTGCGAGGTGAAGCGCAGGCGCCCGCGCTTGGCGAAGCGCACGCGCAACTTCTGGACCGCGGGGAGCTGCTGGGACGGCGGAGCTTGTACAGGTGCCACGACCGCATTCTGACAGCCCGGCGCCGCAGACTCACATCCTCACGGTCCGTTGCCGGTACTACGGTGCGTGACTCTTCCCGGTCAGGTACAGCGCCCAGGCCAGCAAGCCGAAGGCGACGGTGTTCAGCGCGACCCGGAGGAGGTTGAACGAGCGCCAGCGGGCCTCGTCGAAGGCGGCCCGGGCGGCGGCGACGTCGATCGTGTCCGGGTCACCGGCCGCCTTGAGAGCGTCGTTCATCGGGACGTTGACCGCGATCGTGACCACGAAGGTGATCAGGTAGAGCACGAAGGCGGCCGCGATCCAGGCGAAGACGTCCTCGCCGAGGTGCAGGATGCCGGCCAGCAGCGTGAGGACCAGCGAGCCGACGAAGCCCAGGCCGAGGAAGATCGGGTTGATGATCGCCCGGTCCATCGCCTGGAAGGCGCCGACGAAGGTCCTGTCGTCGGTCTTGGCCAGTCCCGGCATGATCGCGTTCGCGTAGATCCCGAACACCCCGGCGACCATTCCCGTGGTCAGCGTGGCGGCCAGCAGCGCCGCCACCCGTAGTCCGTCCATCCCAGCCCTCCCCAGCTCGACAGTGAGCCCCGCACCGGCAACGTACCGGTGCGGGGCTGCCATCGACCTGTCATCGGGGGGGGGTGGAGAAGGGCGAGCTGCCCCGCCCGAGCCGGTGGGCCGCTCGCCCCCCTCCCCTCGCATCAGAGCGCCGAGCACTGCCCCGATCGGGGGCCGGCGACCTTGTTCGGGGCCTGCAGGTTGCTCGGCGACGCGGTGTTGCCGGAGCAGCTCAGCGGGCCGTTGACCGTGTTGCCCGCCAGTACGACGGGCTCCGCAGTCCGTGCGCCGGTCACCGAGACCGGGCCACTGACCGTGCTGCCGACGACGACCGCGGCGCCGGTGGTCGCCTCGAGCGCGACCGGACCGTTGACCGTCGTCCGAAGCAGGTGGACCTGCGCCGCGCGAACGGCGCGGACCGGACCCGAGATCCGGCTGTCGGTGGCGACCAGCGATGCCCCGGCGGCGACGCTGACCGGGCCGTTGACCGTTGCCCCCTGCAAGCAGGTGACGCCGTTCGCGACCATCAGCGGGCCGTTCCGGACGCCGGTGATCGTCGTCGTACAGTCCGGAGCGGGCTTCAGCAGCGTGACCGCGAAGCGGTTCGCCGTACCGATGTTGCCGGAGGCATCGATCGCGCGGTACTCGACCTGGTGCCGGCCGTAGCCGGACGGGACGTCGTCCCACGGCACCACCCGCGGAACGCCGAGCTTGCCGTAGACGAGCTGGTCGATCTCGGTGCCCTCGGCGGTGAACTTGAACGGCGCGTTCGCGTCGGTCGGCCAGCCGTAGTAGTTGTACCAACCGTCGCCGTCGACGCGGAACTCCGGGACGACGTACCCGGGGCTGTCGTCGGTCGCGGTCAGCTTCATCGTGAACGCGTCGTTGTAGACGTACTCCGGGCCGGTCGGCTTCTGCACCGTGAGCAGCGGCTTGGACAGCGTCGAGGTGACCTCGGCCTGGGCGGCGTCGACGGTCCAGGTCAGCGTGTCGGTGCCGACGGTCGCGGTCAGCGTGTGGCGGCCGGACAGCTGCAGTCCGGAGAGGGCGAAGTCGCGGTCGTTGCCAGGATTCGGTACGTCGGCGCCGTCGAGCTGCCAGCTGACCGGCGGCTGCGCGGTGTCGGACTGGGTGGTCTCGACGTAGACGACCTCGTCGGCGTTCACCGGGTGGTCGGTGGAGGTGGAGGTGGTGAAGGCGGGGGTGGAGTCGGCCCCGGACGCCGCCGGCGCGGCTTCGCCGGCCGGGGCGGGAGCGCGCTTGCTCGTGTCGACCGTCCAGGTGCGCGTCGCCGTCAGGGCGCTCGACGCTCGAACCGCCGGGTCGCGCACGAAGTCGGTCGGGTCGACGATCTTCGCGGTCAGCGTGTGCGTACCCGGCGCCAGGTCGAGCGTGCCGAGGTCGAGCGCGCGGGCGTTGTCCGTCTCCAGCTCGGTGCCGTCGAGCGTCCAGGTGACGTCGAGCTCGTGGCTCGCGGGGTGCAGCGTCTGCAGCCAGACGACCTGGTCGCCGGCGACCGTGCCGGCCGGCGTACTGGCCTGGAAGAGCGTCGCGCGCGAGGAGATCCGCTGCGTCATCCGCTCCCGGGAGACCTGGTCGAAGTAGTAGCCGAGCACCTTCATCATCGAGTGCTTGCTCGGCCGCCAGATCCCCGACCCGGCGTACTGGCCGGCCTCGAAGCGGCCGATCTTGCCGCCGCTCTCGGAGTCGTCGCCGAGCCAGCGCCACCACTTCTTCTGCTCGGCGAGCATCTGCTGCTCGGTCAGCAGCGTGTGGTGGATCGAGCTCGGCTCACCACCCTCGTACGGCGCGCCGCGCTCACCGCGGGCGTAGTAGTCGTACTCGTCCTGCAGCCCGCCGAGCGAGTGGCCGAGCTCGTGCGGCGTGATCAGCGCCGAGAGCGCGTTGCCGCCGGACGCGGTCGCGTAGCTGCCGCCGGCGCCGCCGTACGTGTTGCTGTTGCCGATGGCAAGGATCTGGCGGTTCGCGGAGGTGGTGCCGGCGACCAGGTCGGCGTACTGGGCGGCGGCGCTCGAGCTGACCGTGAGCAGCCGCTGGACGCTGGCCGGGTTGCAGCCGCCCCAGAAGCCCATGCTGAGCGGGGTGTCGACCTTCGGGGAGGTCAGGTTCGGGTCGCAGTCGACGCCGCTCTGCGGGGACGGGATCTCGATCGCGTAGACGTTCAGGTAGTTGCGGTACGACTTGAACGGCTCGATGCTCCACAGGATGTTCAGGTGCTTGTCGACCTGCTCGCGGAACTTCGGCAGCTCGGCGGCGGTGTAGCCGTCGCCCATCACCACCAGGTTGAACCGGGACGCCGCCGGCCCGGTCACCTGCAGCGGCACCACCTTCGCCTCGACCGCCGTTGGGGCCGCTGTCGTGCTCTCCGACGCCGTCGCCGCCGCGAGCGGCAGCCCGGCGAACACCGCCGCCGCCACTCCCACCACCGCCGTCAGCCGGCGAACCTTTGAAGCAGTCCTCACAACCGCTGCCCTCCTGCTCGGGCGCCCCCGGCGGCCCGTGCCGAGCCCGCCGTGAGAAGCCTACGAAGCAGCGGGCGGGCTTGTCATTGGTTGCCGCGCGCCGCCTGCCGACACCCACCACTGATCAACCCCCGCCACGGCCGGCCTCCGACGCTGCGCCAGGCGTGGGGACCGGAGGGGCGGTGAGGTTGATCAGTGGTGGGTGTCGGCCCGCCGGATTTCACCACCGCGACGACGCTGTGCGACGGCGTCGTACCGCATGTTCAGGCGTCGTACGGCATCATGAGGGCTCGGGGATCGTGAGGAGAGGACATCGATGACGCAACCGGCACAGTCGCCGCGGCCCGAACCGGACCGCGACCAGCAGGTCGACGACACTGGCGACGGTGACGGCAAGGGCATCTACTGGGTCCTGAAGAACGTCCTGCTCGGGCCGCCGGTGAAGCGGATCTTCCGGCCCAAGGTCGAAGGGGCGGACAACATCCCGGACGTCGGCGCGGCGATCATCGCCAGCAACCACCTGTCGTACGCCGACTGGATCTTCATGCCGCTCGCGGTCCGCCGCCGGATCACCTTCGTGGCCAAGTCCGACTACTTCACGGGCGCCGGGATCAAGGGCCGGTTCCAGCGCGGGTTCTTCAAGGGCACCGGCCAGGTGCCGATCGACCGCTCCGGCGGTTCGGCGTCCGAGGGCGCGATCCGGGCCGGAATGAAGGTGCTGGAGCGCGGCGAGCTGTTCGGCATCTACCCCGAGGGCACCCGCTCGCACGACGGCAAGCTCTACAAGGGCCGCACCGGCGTCGCCCGGCTGGCGCTGGAGGCGAAGGTCCCGGTGATCCCGGTCGGCGTGATCGGCACCGACGTGGTCGCACCGCCCGGCAAGGTGGTGGCGTCGCTGGCCTCCCCGACGGTCAGGTTCGGTGAGCCGCTGGACTTCTCCCGGTACGACGGGATGGAGGGCGACCGGCTGATCCTGCGCGCGGTCACCGACGAGATCATGTACAAGATCATGGAGCTGTCCGGCCAGGAGTACGTCGACATGTACGCGACCAAGGCCAAGCAGCTGGAGGGCCGGGCGACCACCGGCGCCCCCAAGAAGGTCCGCAAGTCGGACACCTGATCCGCAGTCTGAGATCACCGGGGCGTAGCCTGGATGATCGTGGACGGACCGATCGCTTATCAGGGTGAGCCAGGCGCCAACTCGGCGATGGCGTGCACCGAGATGTTCCCCGGCCGGGAGCAGCTGCCCTGCACCACGTTCGAGGACGCGCTGGAGGCGGTCAGCACCGGGCGCGCCGCGCTGGCGATGATCCCGGTCGACAACTCGATCGCCGGCCGGGTCGCCGACATCCACCACCTGCTCCCGGAGTCCGGGCTGCACATCATCGGCGAGCACTTCCTGCCGATCCACTTCCAGCTGATGGCCGTGCCGGGCGCCACCGTGGACACGATCACGACCGTCCGCAGCCACGTCCACGCGCTCGGCCAGTGCCGCAAGATCATCCGCGAGCACGGCTGGTCCACGGTCGTCGCCGACGACACCGCCGGCGCCGCCCGCGAGGTCGCCGAGCTCGGCGACCCGACCGTCGCGGCGCTGTCGCCGCGGGCCGCCGCCGGCCTGTACGGGCTGGACGTGCTCGCCACGGACGTCGAGGACGAGCACCACAACACGACGCGCTTCCTGGTCCTGTCCCGCGAGCCGGAGGTCCCGCCGGTCGGCTCGGGCCCGGTGATCACCAGCTTCATCTACCGGGTCCGGAACGTTTCGGCGGCGCTCTACAAGGCCCTCGGCGGTTTCGCCACCAACGGCGTCAACATGACCAAGCTGGAGAGCTACCAACTCGGCGGCACCTTCTTCGCCACCCAGTTCTACGCCGACGTCGAGGGCCACCCCGAGGACCCGAACGTCGCGCTGGCGCTGGAGGAGCTCGCGTTCTTCTCGGTCGAGGTCCGGCTGCTCGGGGTCTACCCCGCGCACCCGTTCCGGGCGCAGATCGCAGAGCCCGCGGCGAACCGGGCCCTGCGACCGCACCACTGAACCTGTGGACAACCCCGCCGATCCCGCCACCTCCGCTTGTAAACTCAGCAAGGAAGAGGCAGGGGGCGGGCAAGGCCGACGAACGCGATCGCGTTCCCGTCCGGGTCGCGCACGATGAAGTCGGTGCCGCCCCAGAGCTGCTTGGTCAGCTTCTGCACGATCTCGGCACCGGCGCCCAGGTACTCGGCGTAAAGGTCGCGGACGGACGGCGTCTCGACGAACGCCATGATCAGCCCTTCCCGCTCTGCGACTCCGGGCGCAAACACCGGCTCGTGGACGAACTTCAGGTGCAGGGTCGCGCCGTCGCGGGACACCGAGCCGTAGAACGGCGGACTGCCGTGCAGGAAGTCGATCCGGAAGCCGAGTAGGTCTCGGTAGAACGTCGCCGACGCCTCGACGTCGGCGACGAACAGCACCGGGTTGGCATTCGCGACTGCGAGGTTCAGAGCCGCCGATTGCTCGGCGGCAGCTGACGCGCCTTCAGTGCTTGCCTTGAGTTCGGCCCAGGTGGTGAAGCCTGCTTCGAGGGCGATGATTTCCTGGGCCTCGGTGAGTGGGAACTTCAGCGCGAGCGCTTCGCGGTCCGACAGTTCGCGGTAGCGCTCGAGTTGCCGGATTCGGCCGCCGATCGAGTGGTTTCCCTCGCGGTGTCGGCGGACGAGCAGTTTCGCGTGCTTCTTGTAGGTTTCCAGTTTGGGCATGGCGCTCCCTCTTCGGTGGTGAAGTAGGTGGGCCTTGCCCTTTCGGCGGATCTGCCGTTGCGCCCTACGACCGGGGGTCACCCCGCGCCTGCGGTTTCGAGATTATCATCGCTGTCCGGTCGTCAGGGTCTCGTACGTCGTGGTGCCGAGCTTGTACTGGCGGGGGTCGTGCTGGGTTTCGCCGAGCATCTGTTGCCAGTCCGTGTGCGGCTCCAGGAACTGGTGGACCGTCGACGGCAGGTGCACCGACGCGGCGATCGGGAGGGTGTCGATGCCTGGGCGGCGGCCGACCAGGGCCCAGGTTGACTCGCCCGTGCCCTGGTAGCGGGTGACGACGTGGGCCAGTTGGCGGTCGGTGAAGATGCGGCGTTGCAGGCCGTCGAAGAACTGGCCTCGGCGGGTGTCGACCAGGCCGTAGAGGTACGGCGTACCGGAGAGCGATCCATCGGCGGCGAGCTTGCCGACGTACGAGGAGACGAAGCTCTGGAAGCGGTCGGGTGCCGTGGGTTTGCCGAGGCGGCCGAGGTAGAGCTTGTCGCCTTCGGGTTGCAGGTTGAAGGTGAGGGCCTTGGCGCCTGACGGGCTGCGGAGCTCGTAGCCGAAGAAGACGACGAAGGTGCGGGCGTCGGTGCGCGGGACGGTGAGCTTGACCGGCTTGGCTTTGCGGAGGTCGACCGTCAGGTGCAGATCGCGGTCGACGGTGAGCGCGGGCTGGACCATGCGGTAGTGCTCGCCGGCTGGGCCGAAGGCTGTGACGTCGAGGGCGTAGCTGCCCTTGGGGACTCGGCCTGGGTCGCGGCTTTCGAGAGTGTTCAGGTCGACGAGGCCTGGGTAGACCTGGGCTGCCGGGAGGGGTTTGCCGTCGGGGCCGAGCGTGGTGAGGGTGAGGTTGTAGCTCTCGACTTCCTTGTCGGCGACCAGGGGGACGGTGAGCTTTTGGTTGCCCGCGGTGGCGGTGAGGGTGCCGGCGTAGAGACCGTCGGGGCCTTGGTGGTTGGTGTTGGAGGTCAGCTCGACCGCGGCCTGGCCGTTGGCGGGCAGGGTCAGGTGGTTGGTGCTCAGGGTCAGCGGCGCTGGGTTGTTGCCCTGCTTCAAGGCCGCGGCCAGGTTCAAGGTCACTGGGTTAAGGCTGAGATTTTGGAAGCTGACCTGCTTCGTGACTGGCTTGTCGTCGGTGTGCGGCCAGGCGGTGGTACCGAAGGAGACGCTTGTCGTGGTCGCGACGACGGTTTGCGTGATCGCTCGGGCGACGTCGATGCGGCCGGAACCCTGCTGGTACGGCGTGAGCGCGGGGTTGGCGCGGGCGGTCGAGGTCAGGGTGGCCTTGAGCTCAGTGGCTTTCCAGGCGGGGTGTTGCTGGGCGAGCAGGGCGGCCGCGCCGGAGACGTGCGGGGTGGCCATGGAGGTGCCGGACATCCGGGCGTGGCGGTCGCCGACCGGGTCCTGCGGGTGCGAGGCCGACGAGCGGGCGGCGACGATGCCGACGCCGGGGGCGGTGACGTCGGGCTTGATCGCGCCGCCGGCGACCGGGCCGGGGGCGGAGAAGCCGGCGAGGTTCTCGTCGCGGTCGACGGCGCCGACGGTGAGGGCGGCGGCCGCCGTACCGGGTGACTCGACGGCGCGGCCGTTGTTGCCTGCGGCAACTACGAAGAGGGTGCCGGTGTCTCGGGTGAGGCGGTTGACGGCCTGGTCGAGCAGGCCGCCCTCCTGGCTGGATCCGCCGAGGCTGAGGTTGACGACCTTGGCCTTCTGGGCGACGGCCCAGTCGATGCCGGCCAGTACGTCGGACTCGGCGCAGCCGCCGAAGTCGTCGCAGACCTTGCCGTCGAGCAGCTTCGCGTCGGGGGCGACACCCTTCGCGGCCGGGAGGCCGGCGTCTGGAGCGGCGCCCTTGCCGGCGATGGTCGAGGCGACGTGGGTGCCGTGGCCGACGACGTCGGCTGACGGGTCGGTGGTGAAGTTCTTGGCGGCGACGATCTGACCGGTGAGGTCGGGGTGGGTGGCGTCGATGCCGGTGTCGAGGACGGCGACGGTGACGCCCTTGCCGGTGTAGCCGGCTTGCCAGGCGGCGGGGGCGCCGATCTGGGGGACGCTGTGGTCGAGCGAGGGGTGGAGTTTGCCGTCGAGCCAGATCTTCACGCCGCGCGCATTTCGGCTGGTCGGCCCGGCGGGCTGCTCGCTGCGCGCGTCCCCGCTCGGCTGGGCAGTCTGGGCGAACTGCTGGCTGAGGAAGGCGGCTGCGCTTTTCTTCGGGACGGACAGTGCGGTGCCGGAGGTCGTCGCCTGACGGGAAGCGCCGGTGATGATCAGCGGGATGTCGGTGCGGGCGGTGTCGTCGTAGCCGTCTCGTAGGAGGAGATCGATGTCGAACAGGCGCCGGTCCAGGCGGCCTGACTCGACGGCTGAGCGGACGTCGTACGGGATGACTGTCCAGCCGCCGGCGGTGCGGCGGCTCTCGTAGCCGATCTTCTCCCGGCCGGACGCCTGCACGACCGAGAGTTGGTCGCCGGCTCCGAGGACGACCTTGTCGCCGGTGATCAGAGTGATCGACCGCGTCGGGGGCGGAGCAGATTCGGCCGCGACCGGAGTGAGGGTCAGCAACATCAGGGTGGTCAGCAGCAGGATCGTCCAGGGTCTCTTGCGCACGCGGTGCTCCTTCGACGGGTCGGCCTTCACCTCACACATGTCCGGCCGGGACCACCTTCGTTTCGTCCGCGGCGAAAAAGCATGCGCGGGCCGCCAACAGCTCCACATAGGGTCGGCGGATGCAGATCGTCGAGGTGGACGGGCGCGACCCGGTCGTGTTCGAGAAGTTCTTCGCGGTCCGGGACCAGGTACGCCGTACCGAGCAGGAGTTCCCGGTCGGGCTCGCGATGCCGGAGGCGCGCGGGCTGTTCACCGCGGACAGCCCGGACGAGCGGTCGAACGGGCTCGGGCTCGTGGACGGCGACACCTGGCTCGGGATGGTCTGGCTCGACTGGTGGCTGAGCGAGAACACGCACGCGCTCGACGTCGAGATCGCGGTCGACCCGCGGTTCCGTCGGCAGGGCGTCGGCTCACGCTTGCTGGAGGAGGTCATCAAGCGGGCACACGCCGACGGGCGGACGTTGCTGACCGGCTCGGTGATCGCGGAGGCGGCGACCGGCGCCAGCTCCGGTACGGCGTTCGCGGAGGCGCGTGGGTTCGTGCAGAAGCACACCGAGCTGCATCAGGTGATCGAGCTGCCGCTGGACGACTCGGTGATCGACGGGCTCGAGCGCGCGGTTCCGGGGTACGAGCTGGTGCAGTGGACGGACCGGACGCCGGACGCGTGGCTGGAGGAGTTCGCCGACGCGTACACGACGATGAGCCGCGACGTGCCGCACGGCGATCGGAGCGTCGAGGTGCAGGTGTGGACGCCGGAGCGGCTCGCCGCGCGGGAGGCCTGGCGGGTCGAGCAGGGGCGGTTCACGCAGACGACCGTGGCGGTCGACGCCGACGGGCGGCTGGCGGCGTACACGCAGATGAGTGGGAACCGGGCGGCGCCGGAGCGGTTGTTCCAGAACGACACCTTCGTACGGCGTGAGCATCGTGGGCGTGGGTTGGGGATTGCGGTCAAGATTCCCAACTTGAAGGCCTTGCAGGCGTCGTTGGAGCAGCCGGCGGTGGTGCATACCTGGAACGCGCCGGAGAACGCGCCGATGATCGCGGTGAACGCGAAGCTCGGGTTCCGGGCCAGCGATCACCGCGTCGCGTTCGAGCGCGAGCTCAGCTGAACGTCCAGTTGG
Organism: Kribbella sp. NPDC104740; assembly: GCF_055583505.1. Classification (NCBI taxonomy): domain Bacteria; kingdom Bacillati; phylum Actinomycetota; class Actinomycetes; order Propionibacteriales; family Kribbellaceae; genus Kribbella; species Kribbella sp. NPDC104740. The sequence continues at coordinate 283,112 of NZ_JBVJNV010000008.1, forward strand.
GGTAGTCGCGTTCGAGGACCCCGCGGTGCCCGGACCAGTCGGTGTGGTCGCGGCGTTCGGGGTCGAGGGTCGACGGATGACCGCCGACCAGGCGGTAGCCCCAGGTGAACGCGGCGACCGGGACGACGTGGTGGGTGCGGATCACGTCGGGGACGACGGTGAGGAACGTGGTCGCGGTCCAGACGCCGTCCGGGTGGTCGGGGTTCGCCGGGGCGTCGAAGAACGTCGGCAGGTGGCCGTAGCCGGAGAACGGCGCGGCGCCGGCGAAGTACGGGAGGGCGTCGACGGTCGTGGACGCGTCGAAGCTGCGGCTGACCACCTGGATCCAGCCCATCACCGCGTTCAGGCCCTGCCCGTGGTACCGCAGCGTCGCCGTACAGATCGGGAAGCCGCGGAACGTCTCGGCGTCCAGGTCGGGCACGACCAGCTGGTGCCCCGACGCCCACGGGTCGTCGTTGGCCAGGACGCGGACGTTGACGAGGCCGCGCTCACCACGGGTCTCGAACGGGACGGACAGTTCACGGCGCATCGGGCGGCCTCCCCCTTGAGGTTTCAAGCAATTCTCCAACGTTTGCTGGGGTTTCGGTGAATCTGGTTACCAGGCGCTGAGGTCTTGTGCTGTACGGGCGTACGGCGCATGGTGAGAAACGGACAGTGACGTGGGGGCCGCCTGTCCGTAGGGGAGGCCGGGTCAGAGCCCGGCTTCAGCTGATGCGTGGGTCTGGGGGATCTGGGAAGCGTCGTTGGTCCGGGACCGTCGGTGCGCGCTCGGGGAGCGCGGTGGCGGGTGCCGTCCTGCCTGTCGCCCCTGTGCACCTAGGGGGAGCAATGCCGAGAAAGGCCAACGGGAGAGCGGACAAGATCCACGGGAACGATCCCGACCGGATGCCGGGGATGCCCGGCGAGCCGCACCACAACGGGACCACCGGCGCCGCGCGGATGAGCATGCCGGGCGAGGTCGCGGGTGGGGGTGGCGGTGCCGGGATGCCTGGGGCCTCCGGTCCCGGCAGCACGAGCGGGCCCGCGTCCGGACCGGGGATGCCGGAAGCATCCAGCGCCGGCGGGTCCGGCGGGATGCCCGGCGGCATGTCGAGCGGGCCCAGCGGAAGCGGTGGGATGAGCGGTACCAACAGCGGCTCCGGCGGGGACGTCGAGCGGCCCTCGCGGCGCAACTGCGGCGTCATGGACGTGCACCGCCGGCTGCTGTCCAGCGACCCGGCGTACGCCGCCGCGCGGTCGGCCCTGGAGAACGCGACGACGCAGTACGTGGCCCGCGAGCACCGTTTCACCGGCGTCGCGAAGATCCCGGTGGTCGTGCACGTCGTCTGGAACACGCCGGTGCAGAACGTCTCGCAGGCGCAGATCGACAGCCAGATCGACGTCCTGAACCGCGACTTCCGCGCCACCAACACCGACCTCGGGTTCGTGCCGGCGCCGTTCACCGGACTGGTCGCCGACGCGCGGATCGAGTTCTTCCTGGCCACCGAGGACCCGGGCGGCAACCCGACCACCGGCGTCACCCGGACGCAGACCAGCAAGACCTCGTTCACGCACGACGACCAGATCAAGTCGTCGGCGACCGGCGGTGTCGACCCGTGGCCGACCGACCGGTACCTGAACGTCTGGGTCGCGCAGCTCAGCGGCGGCCTGCTCGGCTACGCCCAGTTCCCGGGCGGACCGGCCGACACCGACGGCGTCGTCATCCTGCACAGCGGGTTCGGCACCACCGGTACGGCGGCCGCGCCGTTCGACCTCGGCCGGACCACGACGCACGAGATCGGCCACTACCTGAACCTGTTCCACATCTGGGGCGACGACGGGTCGGGCTGCTCCGGCAGCGACGAGGTCGCCGACACCCCGAACCAGGGCGGCCCGAACTTCGGCGTACCGGCGTTCCCGAAGGTCTCGTGCAGCAACGGGCCGAACGGCGACCTGTTCGTGAACTACATGGACTACACCGACGACCGCGGCATGGTGATGTTCAGCAACGACCAGGTGGCCCGGATGGAGGCCTGCCTGGACACGGTCCGGACCGACCTCATCTCCTCGTACGCCGAAGCCGGCGCGCCGACGCCGGCCGGGCCGGTGGTCTCGTGGAGTGGTGACCGGCTGGACGCGTTCGTGCTCGGCACCGACCGGGCGATGTACCACAAGTGGTGGGACGGATCGGCCTGGGGACCGTCGGTCGGCGGGTACGAGTACATGGGTGGTGTCTGCATGAGTGCTCCGGAAGTGGCGTCCTGGGGACCCGACCGGCTGGACGCGTTCGTCCTCGGCACGGACCACGGCGTCTACCACAAGGCGTGGGACGGCTCGTCCTGGCAGCCGTCGGCCACCGGCTACGAGGCACTCGGCGGGATCTGCATGAGCCCGCCGCGGGTCGCGACCTGGGGACCGGACCGGCTGGACCTGTTCGTGCTCGGCACCGACCGCGCGATCTACCACAAGTGGTGGGACGGATCGGCCTGGGGACCGTCGGTCGATGGCTACGAGTACCTCGGCGGCATCTGCATGAGCCCGCCGCAGGTCGTGTCGTGGGGTGAGAACCGGCTCGACGTGTTCGTGCTCGGCACCGACAACGCGGTCTGGCACAAGTGGTGGGACGGCTCGGCCTGGTCGGGCTTCGAGTCGCTCGGCGGCATCTGCACCAGCCCGCCGACCGTGGTCTCGTGGGGCCCGGACCGGATCGACCTGTTCGTGCTCGGCACCGACTCGGCGCTCTACCACCAGTCCTGGAACGGTACGGCGTGGTCGGGCTGGGCGTCGCTCGGCGGGATCTGCGCGAGCGCCCCGACGGCGGTCTCGTGGGGCGAGGACCGGCTGGACGTGTTCGTTCTCGGCACCGACTCGGCGCTCTACCACCAGTGGTACGACGGGACGGCGTGGTCCGGTTTCGAGTACCTGGGCGGGATCTGCGTCGACGACCCGCGGGTGACCGCGTGGGACAGCGACCGGCTGGACGTGTTCGTGGTCGGTACCGACGGCGGGCTCTACCACAAGTGGTGGGACGGATCGGCCTGGGGACCGTCGGTCACCGGGTACGAGCCGCTCGGCGGGATCATCAGCGACTTCAAGGTGACGCTGCCCGCCCCGGCGCCCGGCGCCGCGCCCGCGATGATGCCGAAGGCAACCATCGCGGAGGTGGTGACGAGCTGAGCACCGAACCGCTGCTCGGGCGGTGGACGCACTCCTTCGAGGAGGACCACGACGGGATCAGCGTCTACCGCCGCGACGACTTCGCCTTCCCGCCGGCCCGTGGCCGGCGGGGGGTGGAGTTCCGCGCCGACGGGACCTTCGTCGAGCGCCTGATCGGTCGCGGGGACGCGCCCGAGGAGCACCTGGGTCAGTGGGAGCCGTCGGGGGTGATCGCCCGGGGCGCGACGGGTTCGGCGCTGGTGGTCGCGGTCACCGGCGACCGGCTGGAGCTCGCTTGGCAGTGAGGGCGGCGGGGCCGGTGCGGGCGCCGGGCCGGACCGATGCCGGGCCGGAGCCGGCGCCGATCCCGGGCCGGCACCGTCGGCCGGGTCGATGCCGGCCCGAGGACCATCGAAGGAGTTTGGGGGATGTCGTGAGTGAACCCGTGCGTTACCTCGTCGTACCCGCGGCCGAGGCCGCGGACGCGCAGCGGGCCGCCCGGCTCGGCGACCGCACCATCCTGTGGTGCGCCGCCGCGCAGCGGCTCGGCCGCGCCTCGCGGACCGTACCCGGTCTGCTGCTGGTGACCCAGGTCGGGCGGTCGTTCCAGGACGACCACCCCGACGTGGTGCCGCTGCTCGATCACGGCCGTCAGTTGGTGATCTCCGCCGCCGACAAGCCGCGCCGGAGGTCGAACCACCACTGGCGCGTCGAACCGTTGCGTCCCGGGGTCGTCGTCGACGTCCCTCCCCTCGGGGCGCAACGGGTCGAGCGGACCGTCACCGACCTGCTCGCCGAGCTCTCCCCCGCGGCGTACCAGGCGGACCTGACCTGGCTCGCGAGCCTGCCGACCCGGCACTCGCTGAGTACGACGTACACGCAGGCCGTCGACTTCGCCGCGGCGAAGATGGTGGCCCTCGGCTACACCACGACGCGGCTGCCGATCACGGTCGGCGCCGGTCACTCGGAGAACCTGGTCGGCGACCGCCCAGGCGTCGGCCCGGGGCCGCGTTCGCTGGTGCTGATCACGGCGCACCTCGACTCGATCAACCACTCCGGCGGTCCCGCCGCGTCAGCACCCGGTGCGGACGACAACGGCAGCGGCTCGGCCGGCGTACTGGAGCTGGGTCGGGTGCTGGCGACGCGGACCTGGCAGCACGACGTACGGCTGATCCTCTTCGGCGGGGAGGAGCAGGGACTGCACGGCAGCAAGCAGTACGTCGCCGCGCTGCCGGCTGCTGAGCGGGCGCGGGTGCGCGCGGTGCTCAACATGGACATGATCGCGTCGAAGAACACGTCGACCCCGACCGTGCTGCTCGAGGGTGCGTCGGTCTCGTCGGGCCAGATGAGGGACCTGACCGCGGCCGCGGCGACGTACACCGGGTTGAAGGTGGAGACCTCGTTCAACCCGTTCGCGAGCGACCACGTGCCGTTCATCAACGCCGGGATGCCCGCGCTGCTGACGATCGAGGGCGCGGACAGTGCCAACGGCAACATCCACTCGGCCGCGGACACGTTGAGCACGCTGAACTGGCCGCTGGCGGCGGAGATCCTGCGGATGAACGCTGCGGCACTCGCTGGGTGGTTGGTGGAGGTCGAAGCGCCGATCGCGCGTCCGCGGCCGGCGGGGTCAGTCGTTTCGCGCGGGCCCGGGCTGCTCGACGTCTTCGTCGTCGGCACCGACCACGCGATGTACCACCGAGCCTGGGACGGCACGAGTTGGCGCGACTACGAGTCCCTCGGAGGTGTCGTCAGTTAGCGCGGCGTACAGGGCGGCGCCGATCACCGGGCTGTGCACCGGCGTCCGGAGGTCGTAGCCGTCGCCGAGCGCCCTGGTGAACTCGGCGAGCACCTCCGGCGCGGTCAGTACGCCGCCCGAGTAGGACACCGGCACCTTGTCGGCTGCCGGAAACCCGAGGCCCGTCCGGGTGGCCTCGACCAGGCGGACCAGCTCGGCCGCCGCGGCCCGGACGATCCCGGCCGCGGCCTCGTCGCCGAGCCGCGCCGCCTCGACGACAGGACGCGACAGCGCCGCGATCGCCCGCCGGCTCCCCCGCCACCGGTTCAGCACCACGTCGACCAGGTCGAGGTCGGCGGTGAGCCCGAGATGTTCGCGCAGTACGCCGAGCAGCGGGCCTTGGGGCAGCCGCCCGTCGCTCATCTGCGCGAACGCCCGCAGGCCCTCGATCCCGATCCAGTAGCCCGATCCCTCGTCGCCGAAGAGTTCGCCCCAGCCACCGACGCGGATCCCGTGGTCACCGCGCCGGCCGTAGGTCATCGAACCGGTGCCGCTGATGACGTTGATCCCGTCGGCCAGCGCCAGCGAACCCGCCCAGCCGCAGATCATGTCGTTGCCGCAGCTGTAGCGGTCGTGGCCGAGCGCGGCGCGCGGTGCCGCGTCGAGCTCGGGGAGGTCCGCGCTCACTTCGCCGTACGCCGGGAGGCCGAAGAACGCCGAGGTGATGTCGGTCGGCTCAATGCCCGCGGTGGCGCAGATCTTCGGGACCGCCTCGGCCAGCACCCGGCGGACGAGCCCGACGCCCTCGCCGTCGGCGGCGTCCAGGTAGTAGCAGCTGGGCGCCTCCGCGGTGGCGAGCAGCTCGCCGTCGCCGGAGAGCAGGCACAGTGCTGTGCCTGAGCCGCCGCCGTCGACCCCGAGGTAGACCGCGGGGGCGCCGGCAGGCGGCGCCGGCTGACCGATCGCGTTCGTCATCGCGGCAGCGGGTGGATCGTCACGCCCTCGACCACGCGGTTCACCTCGCCGTCCGGGAACGGGTTGTCCGGCGTACGGCCCAGCCGCAGTGAGAACCGCAGCGCGAGCAGCTGCGCGATCACCACGAACGGCAGCGCCAGCGCCGCGTCGTCGACACCGGCCAGCCCGTCGAGCTGCCACGCGTCGGGTGACTCTCCAGCGCTGATCACCAGCACGTTCTCGGCACCGATCGCATTCCGCAGCTCCGCGGCGATATCCAGGTCGTACTGCCGCGTGTAAGCGTCGTTGGACAGGTAGACCACAGCGAGCGTCCCCGCCCGAAGCACCGCCTTCGGCCCGTGCCGGAACCCGAGCGCGGTGTCGTAGTAACTGACGACCTCACCCGCAGTGAGCTCGAGCAGCTTGAGCGCAGACTCGCGGGCCAGCCCGCCCAGCGGACCGCTGCCGAGATAGACCACCCGGTCATAGCCACCAGCGGTCAGCTTCGCGACATCGTCGGCCCGGCTCAACACCTGCTCGGCGCCTGCAGCGAGCCGATCGGCGAGATCGGGCTCCTGCCCGGGCGCGAGCGCAAGCCACGCGGTGAGCAGCATCGAGGTGAAGCTCGACGTCATCGCGAAACCACGGTCGTTCGTTGCCGGAGGCATCAGCAGGACGAGGGATTTCGCCGACTCGTCGTGCTCCCGAGCGAGCCGGCCGTCGGCGTTGCAGGTGATCACCAGCTGGTGCACCGAGTCGAGACAGCTCGTCGCGAGCTGCGTCGCGGCGACGCTCTCCGGGCTGTCGCCGGAGCGCGCGAACGAGACGAGCAGCGTCGGCACCTGCTCGGCGAAGACCTCGCGCGGGTTGGACACGATGTCGGTCGTCGCGACCGCGTCCACCCGACGCCGCAGCGCGCGGGTCAACGCGGGGGCCAGAACCTCACCGGCGAAGGCCGACGTACCGGCACCGGTCAGCACGATCCGAAGGTCGGGCCGGGCCAGCAGCGGCGCAAGGAACGCATCCACCTCGTCGCGGCGATCGGCCAGCAGCGCAGCAGCTTCTCGCCAGACACCCGGCTGCTGGAACACTTCACGATGGGTGGCGAGCTCGTCGACGGTCATGCGAACCGCTCCATCGTGCCGCCGTGCGCGGCGATCGCGTCGTCGAGAATGTTCGTCGCGATCTCCAGCCCTTGGACGAGCGGGTCGAGCACCAGCGCCTGTACGGCGAGCGCCCGGTCCCCCGTCAGCGCCGCCTGCACGGTGATCTCCTGCTGCTGCGCCCGCGCGGTCAGCACGGCGGCGATGCCGTCCGGCAACGCGCCGACGCCGAGCCCGGTGATCCCCGCAGCCCCGACGACAGCCGGGACCTCGACGACGGCGTCCGGCGGCAGGTTGCTGATCTTGCCCTGGTTCGGCAGGTTCACCGCCAGCTCGACGTGGTCCCGTCCGGTGACCAGCGCCTCCGCGATCGCCACCAGCCGCTCGGCCTCCTGGTTGTCGGTCTGCGGCAGCGGCGCCGTACCGTCGGCCTGCGCGTGCAGCAGCTCCCAGAGATCGTCCTTCTCGCCGATGTACTCCATCGTCGCGTCGCGCCCGCCCTGCAGACCCCAGGGCAGGTCCTTCTCGTCCGCGGGCCCGCCGTCGCGTGCTCGCAGGTAGTGCCCGAAGAACTCGGCCACGTGCCGATCCCCCGGGGCGGCGTACAGGCCGAAGGTGTTCATCAGGTCCGCCGAGACAGGCAGGTGCACACCCTCCTCCCGCGTGGACGGCGCGTCCGCGCCACCGGCGCGGTCGGCGACCGCCTTGCGCAGCAACGGGTACAGATCCTCGGCACCCCGACGCAGGTCGAGCAGCCAGCACAGGTGGTTCAGCCCCGCGAAGACGGCGTGCACCTCCCCCGCCGGTACGCCGAGATCGGCGGTCAGCTTCGACAGCGTGTGCATGGTGCCGTGGCAGAGCCCGACCGCCTTGACTCCGGTCTGCGCGGTGATCGCACGGACGTTCGCCGTCAGCGGGTTCGAGTAGTTGATCAGCTGCGCCTCCGGCGCCAGATCCGCCACGTCCTCGGCGATCGCGACCAGCTCCGGGACGTGCCGCAGCGCCCGCAGCACACCGCCCGGACCGACGCTGTCGCCGACCGTCTGCGCGATCCCGTACCGGGCCGGCACCTCCACGTCGGACCGCCAGCCGGCCGCGGCACCGACGGCGATCGTGGTCGTCACGAACCGGGCCCCGGGCAACGCCTCCAGGCGGTCGACGTGCGGCACGAACCGCAGGTCGGCGCCGCGTTCGGCCGCGATCCGGCGGCCGACCCGGGCCATCGTCTCCGCGGCCTCACCGTTCAGGTCGACCAGGTGCACGGTCCAGCCGCCGAACGTACGGCACGACGCCAGATCGGTCATCAGCCCCGGTGTGAACACCGTGCTCCCCGCGCCGATCAGGACGATCGAGTTCTCACTCACTCAGGGTTCCTCTCAGAGAAAGTCACTTGGTGCTGCCGGCCAGCAGGCCGTTGACGATGTAGCGGTTGAAGGCGAGCGCCAGGACCGCCGGTACGACGATCGCCAGCACGCCGGCGGCGTTCAGCAGCGTCGACGGCACCACGTGCCGGCCCTGCAGCGAGGCGATCACCACGGTCAGCGGCTGGGTGGACAGGTCGCTGGACAGGACCAGCGGGAACAGGAACTGTCCCCAGGCGAACAGGAACGTGATCAGCGCGGTCGAGATGATGCCGGGACGCGCCAGCGGCAGCAGCAGGTGCCAAAGCACCTGGAGCCGGTGCGCGCCGTCGACCAGACCGGCCTCCTCGATCCCGCTCGGCAGGCTCGCGAAGTAGTTGTGCAGGATCCACGTGGCCAGCGGCAGGAATCCCGAGACGTAGACGAGCACGATCCCGGTGTAGGTGTTGACCAGACCGAAGGTGCTCATGATCCGGTACAGCGGGATCAGCGTCGTGTACGCCGGGAACGCCATCGTCGCGATCACGGCGTAGAACAGCACGGTCTTGCCGCGGAACTGCATCCGCGCGAACGCGTACGCCGCCAGCGTGGCCAGCAGCACGGTCAGGACTGTCGCGGCGCCGCACTCGATGACGATGTTGACCGCGGACCGCCTGATCTGCGCCGGTACGTCGCCGTCGCCGCCGAGCAGCGCGGTGTAGTTCTTCAGCGTCGCACCGGTCGGCAGGTAGTGGGCCGGCTTCGCCCGGGCGTCGGCCTCGGTCTGCAGGCTGGTCTTGATCGCCCAGTAGATCGGCACCAGCGACCAGAGCAGGATCATCGCGACCCCGAACCCGCGCAGCCCGCGCGTCCGGCGCTTCACATCTCCACCCGGCGGTAGACCAGGCGGATCACCAGCAGCGAGATGACCAGCGTGACGATCGTGATCAGCAGCGACAACGCGTAGCCTCCACCGAAGTCGAGATCCTGGAAACTGATGAAGTAGGTCTGCATCGTGATCGAGGCTCCGGTGTTGGCCGCGCCGTTCAGGACGTACGGCTGGTCGAAGACGTTCAGCGTCGCGATCACGGCCTGGACCATGGTCACCGCGATCCCCGGCCGGGCCAGCGGGAGCGTGATCCGCAGGAACGCCGTCCACGGCGTACAGCCGTCGATCTGCGCGGCCTCGTAGAGCTCGTCGGGGATCAGTTGCAGCACGGCCAGGATCAGCAGCACCGACAACGGCGCGATCTGCCAGACCTGGACGAGCTCGATCAGCGTGATCGTGAGCAACCGGTTCTGCCCGAGCAGGACGGCGTCGCCGTCGCTGAGATGCAGCGTCGACAGGACGCTGTTGACCAGGCCGGCGTTCGGGTCGAAGATCCCCGTCCACAGCACACCACCGACCGCGCCGGGCAGCGCCCACGGCAGGATCAGTACGGCGATCACCAGGCTGCGGCCGCGGAACGGCTTCTGCAGCACGACGGCCGCGCCGATCCCGATCAGCGTCGACAGCACGACCCCGACCACGACGTAGAACACGGTGTTGCCGATGCTGCCCTGGACGGCCTTGTCACCGGCCAGCCGGACGAAGTTGCCGAACCCGTCGAAGCGGGTCGGCGGGTCGAGCGCGTCGACCCGGAAGAACGACTGGACGACCGTCGTCACCGCCGGGACCAGCGCCAGCAGCGCGATGAACACCATCACCGGCGCGATCAGCAGGTACGGCAGCAGGTCGACGCGCGAGCGGCGTACCGGGGTCACGCCGGGCGCGGGCCGGCCCGGAGGCGACGGCGGCCGGTCCGCCGTCGCCTCCGGGTGCGTGGTCGGTGAGCTCACGACCCGGACGCCAGCTCGGTCGCGGTGTCACCGATCGCCTTCATCGCCTGCTCGACCGACAGCGAACCGGTCGCGGCGGCGTGCAGGTTGGTGTAGACGGCGTTGGAGAACTTCGGGTACCACGACGGCGCACCGCCCTCGAAGACCGGCTTCGACCCCTGCAGCATCGGCTCGAGGTCGGAGCCGCCGATCAGGCTGCCCTTGGCGGTCAGCTGCTTCACCGCGGACAGGTGCGACGGCATCGGGTAGCCCGGCATCGTCTTGTCCGGGCCGTTCACGCCGGAGAAGTCGGCCTGCTGCTCGGTGGCGGTGAACCACTCGATGAACTTCGCCGCCGCGTTCGGGTACTTGGCCTTCTTCGGGATGCCGATCCCGTCGGGGTTGCTCAGGTTCGCGGCCGGGCCGGTGGCCCCGGGGGTCGGGATGTACTTGACCTTGCCGACCACCGAGGACGAGTCCTTGATGCCGTACAGGGTCCCGACCGTGCCGGAGTAGTCCGAGAAGGTGCTCGCGACGACGCCCTTGGCCATCAGGGTCTGCTGGCCCTGGGAGTCGGTGACGTTGATGTTGCCCGGCGGGACGAGGCCGGTCTTGAGCGCGTCCACCATCCACTGGGCGGCCTTCCAGCCGGCCGAGTCGGGCGTGGTGAACTGCGGCTTGCCGTCCTTGTCCAGCACCGATCCGCCGAACGCGCCGGTGGTCTCGTACCAGTACGTCGACAGCCCCTCGGCCGCGGCGAACGGGATGTTCAGCGGGTGCTCCACGATGCCCTTGGCCTTGATCGCCTTCAGCGCCGCGGTGTACTCGTCGATGGTCTTCGGCGCCGGGTTCGCGCCGGCCTTGGTGAACATCTCGGTGTTCACCGTGGTCACCATGAACGAGGCGTCGTACGGGATGCCGACCACCTTGCCGTCGCTGACGAACGACGCGAGCTGCGGGACGTCGGCCTCCATCGACTTGGTGTCGACGTAGTCGCCCATCGGGTAGTACCAGCCGAGCTTGCCGAGCTGCCCGACCCGCGACCAGTCCACGTTGGTGGCGTCGGCGAAGTAGGTGTTCGCCGTGGCAGCCGCGGAGATCTTGTTCTGCAGGCTGTCCCAGTCGAGGTTGACCCAGTTCACCGTGATGCCGGTCTGCTTGGTGAAGTCGGCGAGCGCGGCCTTCGGCGGCGGGTCCGAGGCGAGCGCGACGGTGATCGTCACGCCGCTGGTCTCGGTCGATCCGCCACTGGCCTTGCTGTCGCCGCCACCACCGCCGCAGGCCGCGAGTACGACGGCCAACCCGGTCAGACCCGCCACCAGAGCAGTCCGTCGCGACGTGCCGATCGGTGTTCCGGTCCGGCGTTTGATCCTCAGCATGGTTTCTCCACGGGGTAGCGGCCGACGCGCATCTGCGCATCCCAGCGCCTGAATTTGACGAGAACGTAGTTCCGTGATCAAAAATGGTCAAGGAATTCGAATGCATGCGCAGAAAAATGATCAAGTGCGCAAAAGTTGCTCAGGCGGAGGTTGCTACAGTGCCGGTCGTGCGCAAGGCAGAACGATTGAGCTCGATCCTCGACCAGGTCGGGGAACGGGGCCGGGTGGACGTCGCCGAACTGGCCGCCGCCCTGGGCGTCTCCGGGGCGACGATCCGTCGCGACCTGCAGTCGCTGAGCCGCAGCCAGCTGCTGGTCCGGACCCACGGCGGCGCGACCGCCAACTCGGCCGGCGACGAGGTCCCGACGCGGGTCAAGGCGGCGCTGCACCAGCGCGAGAAACGCACCATCGGCCGGGCCGCGGCGGCGCTGATCGCCGACGGCGCGGTGGTCGGGATGACCGGCGGCACGACGGTGCTCGAGCTCGCCCGTGCGCTGTCCGAACGGCGCGGGATCACCGTGGTGACGAACGCGATCAACATCGCTGCCGAGCTGGCCGGGCACGCGGGAATCCGGCTCGTCGTGGTCGGTGGGATCGCGCGACCGTCGTACGAGCTGGTCGGGCCGGCGGCCGAGGCGATGCTGTCGAACTACCACCTCGACCTGGCCTTCATCGGGGTCGACGGGCTGACACCGGAGGAGGGCTGTACGACGTACGACGAGATGGAGGCGCAGACCGATCTGGCCTTCCTGAGCCGGGCCCGGCGCAGCGTGGTAGTTGCCGACAGCACCAAAATCGGGAGGGTCACGTTCGCGCGGATCAGCCTGCTCTCGGGCGTCACCGACGTGGTCACCGACCGGGGTGCTCAGCCCGAGCAGCTGGCGGCGCTGCGGCAGGCCGGCGTCCAGGTTTTCGCTGTCTGAGCAGGGGCTGCGCGAGTGCGCAATGTGTTGCGCACTTGATGCTCGCTCTTGACCAAAGTTGTTTGCATTCATACTTTTCTGGTCATGTTGCGGCGAACAGTACTGAAAATAGCCCTGGGGGGCGCCGGACTGGCAGCCCTTCCGACCCTGACCGAGAGCGCGAGCGCGACGCCCGCGCCCCACCACCCCGGCACCGGCTTCCTCGGCGTCGGCGACCCGTCCATCACCCTGGAGCTCGACGACCGGCTGCACAGCCGGGTCACCGTCCTGGGCTCCACCGTCACCCGCTTCGACGCCAGCGAATCCCTGCTCCTGAAGGACGGAACGGCTGTCGAGGACTTCCGCTACCGCGGGCGGAAGACCCGCAAGATCCGCCATCCGCGGCACGGCGCCGGCCTCCAGGTCACCGTCGACGGCGACTCCGCGCAGGGCGTCCGGAAGACGGTCGAGCTGACGTCGTACGAGCGGCTGCCCGGGATGACCGTGATGCAGGTGACGTACACCAACAAGTCCCACCGCGCGGTCGAGGTCGCGGGGTGGCGCAGCGGCGCGCACGAGCTGCTGCAGAAGCCGGGTGGGTTCTACACCTTCTCCGGCAGCACGCACGAGGACCGGCGCGACTGGGTGCAGCCGGTCACCGACGACTTCTTCCAGGCGAACTCGCTCGGCATGGACGCCTCCGACTACGGCGGCGGTACGCCGATGGCGTCGGTGTGGCGGCTCGGCGCCGGCCTGTCGGTGGGGCACCTGGAGCCGCGGGCCCGGATCCTGCGGATGCCGGTCCGCAAGACCACCGACGGCGCGAGCCTCGCGATCGAGGGCGACACCCCGCGGACGCTGCGGCCTGGTCAGCACCTGACCACCGACACGACGTTCCTGACCGCGCACCGGCGCGACCACTTCGTGCCGCTGCAGCGGTATCGCGACTACATGAGCGATGTCGGGCTGCGCGCGCCGCGGGTGGCGGACACGGCGTACGAGCCGATCTGGTGCGCGTGGGGGTACGAGCGCAACTTCACCGTGGAGCAGGTGCTCGGGACGCTGCCGAAGGTCCGCGAGGTCGGGCTGAAGTGGGCCGGCCTCGACGACGGCTGGCAGACCAACGAGGGCGACTGGGACATCAACCTGGCCAAGTTCCCGCGCGGCGAAGCGGACATGCGGGCCTTCACGCGGGAGATCCGGAACGCCGGGCTGCGACCGCGGCTGTGGTGGGCGCCGCTGGCTGCCGACCCGGACAGCAACCTGTTCGCCGAGCGGCCGGACATGCTGCTGCTCGATGCCGAGGGCAACAAGCAGCAGGTGACCTGGTGGGACGCGTGGACGCTCTGCCCGGCGTACCGGCCGACCGTCGACTACTTCGTCGCCCAGGCTCGTCGCTTCATCGGGAGCTGGGGCTACGAGGGTCTGAAGATCGACGGCCAGCACCTGAACGCCGTCGCGCCCTGCTACAACCCGGCGCACAAGCACGCCCGCCCCGAGGAGTCGGTCGAGGCCGTCGCGACGTTCTGGAAGGCGATCCACGAGGCCGTGCACCGGGTCAACCGCAACGCGGTCGTCGAGCTCTGCCCGTGCGGTACGGCGTTCGCGTTCCACAACCTGCCAGGTGTCGACCAGTACCCGGCGTCCGACCCGACGTCGTCGTACCAGGTCCGGCACAAGGGCAAGACGATGAAGGCCCTGATGGGCCACGGCAGCAGCTACGCCGGCGACCACGTCGAGCTCAGCGACGGCCGCAACGACTTCGCCTCCAGCTACGGCGTCGGCGCGGTGCTGTCCACGAAGTTCACCTACCCGAACGACCCCGACGGCACGCGCCCTGGGCGCGGCAATGTGCTCACGCCGGAGAAGGAGGTGCTGTGGAAGAAGTGGGTCGCGCTCTACAAGGAGCACATGCTGCCCACGGGTGAGTACCGCGGCGACCTGTACGACATCGGCTTCGACAAGCCGGAGGCGCACGTCGTGTCGAAGGACTCGACGTTGCACTACGCGTTCTACGCCGACTCCTGGGACGGCACGGTCGAGCTGCGCGGGCTCGGGCGGGGGCGCTACCGGCTGAGCGATCCGTTCACCGGGGCATCGCTGGGGACGGTCGATGCTTCGCACAACACGGTGCATCTGACGTTCGAGAAGTTCCAGCTGGTGATCGCCGAACGCCGGTGATCCTGCCGCACCGCCGAGAGAGGGGTCCTCTCGGCGGTGTCATAGCCTTTGAGGGGTGACGGACCTCAGCTGGAGCGGATGCCTCAACACGCGGGACCTCGCCGGGTTGCCGACGCGGTACGGCGGGACCACGGTGGGTGGGCTGATTCGGAGCGACTCGTTGCATCGGTTGGACGATCGTGGGTGGACTGAGTTCCGGGGTGTTGATGCTGGATTGGTGCTGGATCTTCGGTCGGACTGGGAGATGACCGAGGCGCACCCGTTGGACGGCTCTGCAGTGTATCGGCGGATTCCGTGGATCGATCCCGTGGCGGAGAAGTTGCGGGTGGCTGAGGACGAGCCGTTGATGGCGGACATCTATCGCGGGAGTCTCGATCGGAACGTCGGGCAGATCCTGCAGGCTTATCGGGCTGTCGCGGCGGTGCCGTTGGGGGTGCCGGTGGTGGTGCACTGCCGGTCGGGGAAGGATCGGACCGGGCTGCTGGTCGCGTTGCTGCAGGAGGTGGCCGGCGTACCGCGGGAGGTCATCGCTGCCGACTTCGCGTTGAGTGAGGCGAACTTGGGGACGTTGGAGCGGACCGCGGCGCTGCCTGCTGATGAACGGGAAGCGGCGGGGGTGGTGTGGCGGTCGTTGCCTTCGACGATCTTCGCGGCGCTCGAGCACGTGGATTCGCGGTACGGCGGCGTACGGGCTTATCTGACGCATTGTGGGCTGACCGCACGCGAGATCCATCGGTTGGGGCTGCGGTTGCTGACCGAGGTGGAGATCGAGGCGGTGGTGTTCGACTTCGACGGGCTGCTGATGGACACCGAGACGACGATGGTCGAGAGCTGGCAGGCGGAGTGGGCGTACCACGGGCTGTCGCTCGATCTCGGTGATGATTTCTGGCCGGGGCACGGGGGTGACATGAGCGAGTCGCGGTACGAGCGGCTGGCGGCGCTGGTGCCGGGGTTCGACCGGGCGGCGAGTCATGCGCGGCGGACTGCTCATCGGGATCGGCTGCATGCGTCGATGGATTTCCGGCCGGGGATCCGGGAGTGGTTGCTGGAGGCCCGGGAGTTGGGGCTTCGGGTGGGGATCGCCAGTAGCTCGGCGCGGGAGTGGGTGGTTGGGCATCTGGAGCGGGTGGGGGCGCTGGAGCTGTTCGACGTGGTGGCGACCGGGGATGAGGTCGATGAGCACAAGCCGGATCCGGCGGTGTACCAACTCGCGCTGGCCCGGCTCGGCGAGGGTGTGGGTGAGGGAGCGCCGCTGACCGGCCGCGCTGCGCTGGCCGTCGAGGACACCCCGCACGGCGTTGCGGCGGCGGCCGCAGCCGGCATGCGGACCCTCGGGATCCCCAACCCCTATGTGGATCCCGCGACCATCGATGGGTTGGTGCTGGCGAGCGCCGAGCAGCTGACGCTCAGCGAGACGATCTACCGCCTACACGACTGACAGCGGGAGCAGCTTCTTGCCCGTGGGGCCGATCTGGATCTCGGTGCCCATCTGCGGGCACACCCCGCAGTCGAAGCACGGGGTCCAGCGGCAGTCCTCGACCTCGATCGCGCCGTCCTCCTCGAGCGCGTCCTGCCAGTCCTCCCACAGCCAGTCGCGGTCCAGCCCGGAGTCCAGGTGGTCCCAGGGCAGCACCTCGGCGTACTCACGCTCACGCGTGGTGAACCAGGCCAGGTCGACCGGTTCGCCGGCCAGGGCCTTGTCGGCGCAGTCCAGCCAGCGCTCGTACGAGAAGTGCTCGCTCCACCCGTCGAAGCGGCCGCCGTCGCGCCAGACCGCCTCGATGATCCGGCCGACCCGGCGGTCGCCGCGCGACAGCAGGCCCTCGATGATGCCGGGCTTGCCGTCGTGGTACCGGAAACCGATCGCCTTCGCGTACTTCTTGTCCGACCGGATCGCCGCGCCGAGCTTGGCCAGCCGCGCGTCGGTCTCCTCGACGCCGAGCTGCGACGCCCACTGGAACGGGGTGTGCGGCTTCGGCACGAACCCGCCGATCGACACCGTGCAGCGGATGTCGTTGCGCCCGGAGACCTCGCGGCCGGTCGCGATCACCCGCTTGGCCAGGTCCGCGATCGCCAGCACGTCCTCGTCGGTCTCGGTCGGGAGGCCGCACATGAAGTACAGCTTCACCTGCCGCCAGCCGTGGCTGTACGCCGCCGCGACGGTGCGGATCAGGTCCTCCTCGCTGACCATCTTGTTGATCACCTTGCGCATCCGGTCCGAGCCGCCCTCGGGGGCGAAGGTCAGACCGCTGCGCCGGCCGTTGCGGGAGAACTCGTTGGCCAGCGTGATGTTGAACGCGTCGACCCTTGTCGAAGGCAACGACAGCGAGACGTTCGAGCCCTCGTACCGGTCGCCGAGGCCCTTCGCGACGTCCGCGATCTCGCTGTGGTCGGCCGAGCTCAGGCTGAGCAGCCCGACCTCCTCGAACCCGGACTGCTTGAGCCCGTTCTCGACCATGTCGCCGATCGTGGTGATGCTGCGCTCGCGCACCGGGCGGGTGATCATGCCCGCCTGGCAGAACCGGCAGCCGCGCGTGCAGCCGCGGAAGATCTCCACCGAGTAGCGCTCGTGCACGGTCTCGGCGAGCGGGACCAGCGGCTTCTTCGGGTACGGCCAGGCGTCGAGGTCCATCACCGTGTGCTTCGCCGTCCGCCACGGCACACCCGGCTTGTTCGGGGCGACGCGCTGGATCCGGCCGTCGGGCAGGTACTCGACGGTGAAGAACTTCGGGATGTAGACGCCGCCGGACTTGGCCAGCCGCAGCAGCACCTCGTCGCGACCGCCCGGGCGGCCCTCGTCCTTCCACTCCCGGATCACCTCGGAGACCGCGAGCACGATCTCCTCACCGTCGCCGAGCACCGCCGCGTCGATGAAGTCCGCGATCGGCTCGGGGTTGAACGCGGCGTGGCCGCCGGCGAGCACGATCGGGTCGTCCTCGGTGCGGTCGACGGCGTACAGCGGGATCCCGGCCAGGTCGAGCGCGGTCAGCATGTTCGTGTACCCGAGCTCGGTCGAGAACGACAGCCCGAACACGTCGAAGGCCCGCACCGGCCGGTGGCTGTCCAGCGTGAACTGCGGGATGCCGTGCTCCCGCATCACCGCCTCCATGTCCGGCCAGACCGAGTAGGTCCGCTCGGCGAGGATGTGCTCGCGCTCGTTCAGCACCTCGTACAGGATCTGCACACCCTGGTTCGGCAGCGCGACCTCGTAGGCGTCCGGGTACATCAGCGCCCAGCGCACACTCGCCGTGTCCCAGTCCTTACTGACCGAATTCAGCTCACCACCGACGTACTGGATCGGCTTCTGCACACCCGGCAGCACCGGCTCCAGGCGCGGGAACAACGACTCGACAGTCATCAGGACACTTCCGTACGGGAACAGAACACGTCCAGCCTAACGCCGGGGGCCGGTTGGGCCCGCATCCGGCGGTTGCAGGCTGTGGATATCGGGCGTGGAGGCAGCGCTCAGGTCAGGTGTGTGAGGAGGAGGGAGTTGATCCTCTCCGGATGCGAGTAGGTGACCAGGTGGGCGGCGTTCTCGAGGATCTCGAGGTGGGCGCCGGGGATCGTGCTCGCGAGCGGGATGACGGTCTCGGGCGGGACGGACGCGTCCTGCTCGGCGGTGACGATCAGGGTCGGCGCGGTGATGTCGGCCAGTTTCGGGGCGAGGTCGAGGGTGCTGAGGGCCTCGCAGCAGGCGGCGTAGCCCTCGTCGCTGGTGTTGAGCAGCTGGCCGCGGATCGTCTCGACCTCGTCGGCGTGCGCCTCGGCGTACTCGGGCAGGAACCAGCGACCGAGGGTCGCCTCGGTGATCGCCTGAGTGCCGTCCTTGCGGACCTGGGCGGCGCGGTCGATCCAGGTCTGGGCGTTCGCCGCCGGGTTGACCGGTGGGCAGAGGAGTGCGAAGCGGTGGAAGCGGTCGGGGGCGTTCTGGGCCAGCCAGAGGCCGACCGCGCCGCCGAGCGAGATTCCGACGTACGACGCCTGCTCGGTCTGCGTGGCGTCGAGCAGCTCTAGCACGTCGTTGCCGAGGTCGTCGATCGTGTACGGGCCGGGCGGCGCATCGGAGGCGCCGTGGCCGCGGTGGTCGAAGGCGATCACCTTGTGGGTCCTGGCGAGGGTGTCGGCCTGAGGCGCCCACATCGCGTGGTCGGTGCCCAGCGACGAGGCCAGCAGCACTACGGGCGCGTCGTCGGGGCCGGTCGTCTGGTGGTTGAGCCGCATGCTGTTCACCTTAGGGGCGGTGCTAGCTTTCGCGGCATGTCTGAGGGTGTCCCAGGTCTGAGCGGTGTCGTCGAGCTCGCCACTGTCGTTCGCAACGGGTTCGTCGAGAGTCGGCATTTCGGGATGGCGGTCGCGCTGTCACCAGCTGGTACGACGCTGTTCGCCGCGGGCGACGTTGATGCGGTGATCCTGCCGCGGTCGACCGCCAAGCCGCTGCAGGCGGTCGGGACGCTCGTGGCCGGGGCTGTGCTGGACGGGCCGGCGACGGCGATCGCTGCGGGGAGCCACACGGGCGAGGACCGGCATGTTGCGGTGGTCGATCGCATTCTGGCGGCCGCTGGGCTCGATCGGTCTGCGTTGGGTTGCCCAGTGGATCGGCCGGAGGACGAGGAGACTCGCTTCCGGCTGATCGCCGAGGGGGTCGCGCCGGACGCCGTACGGATGAACTGTTCGGGCAAGCATGCGGCGATGCTGCTCGGTGCGGTCGCGCTGGGTAGCGCGACCTCCGGTTACCTCGATCCCACCTCCCCCGTCCAGCAAGCCGTCCAGCGCGAGATCGAACGGTTGACCGAGGCAACCACCGGCATCGTCACCGTCGACGGCTGCGGTGCTCCCCTGCTCGGCATGCCCCTGACCGGCCTCGCCCGCGCCTTCAGCCTGCTGGCCACCGCCGCCCCGGGCACCCCCGACCACCAGGTCGCCACCGCGATGCGCGAACACCCCGAGTACGTCGGCGGCCGCGGGCACCTCAACACCGACACGATGCGGCTGCTGCCCGGCGTACTGGCCAAGGGCGGCGCCGAAGGCGTCATCGGCATGTCCACCCCCGACGGCCACGCGGTCGCCGTGAAGGTCATCGACGGCAACCCGCGCGCGACCACCGCCCTCGCGCTCACCCTGCTGGAGAAGTGCGGCGCCGACGTGTCAGCCGCGGAGCAGCTGCGCCACGTCCCCGTCCTCGGCGGCGGTCAGCCGGTCGGCGAGATCCACCTGACCATCTGAATCGCGACTTTGAGCACGGCTCAGCCGTCGCCGCGCCCGTTTGGTGGCTGAGCGGTGCTCAAAGCCGGCTCTTGGCTAGCGGTAGAGCGCGAGGGCGCCCGTCAGCGAGTCGACTGCCGCGCGTGGGCCGTACAGCCCGAGGCCGAGGTACTCCAGGTCCTCCGGCTTCGTCCCGCTCAGCGTCGCCGTGTACTGCTCGTACGTCCGCGAGCGCTGCGCGACCTGGTTCATGTCATGGACCGTGATGTCCTCGCGCGCGGCGGCCTGAGCGCGGAGCTCGCGGAGCTGCTCCCCCGATGCGCGCAGCACCGGGATCGGGTGAGCGCTCATCCCCTCGTGCACCGCCCCGGAGGCATCTCCCGCCGGTGGGCCCACGACGCCGTCGTGATGGTGGCCGAGCGCGACGCCGAGCAGCGCCGCCGTGTTCAGCGCGACCCCGACCGGAGCTTCGGCCGCGAGCACGACCACCATCTTGTTCGCCAGCATGCCGCCGTCCCTTTCACCTACCCAACAGATCGGCGCCAACGCTAGCCAGGCGTACGCCGTACTCGCTGGGAAACCGAACGATGTTCGGCGCAGGCGGCACACTGGTCGGTATGGACGAACTTGATACGGCGCTGCTGCGGATCCTGCAGAACGACGCACGCCGCACCAACCGCGACATGGCCGCCGAGCTCGGGATCGCGCCGTCGACCTGCCTGGAGCGGATCCGCGGGCTGCGTGAGCGCGGGGTGATCAGCGGGTACCACGCCGCGGTCGACCTGGCGGCGATCGACCGGTCGACGCAGGCGATCATCTCGATCAAGCTGCGCCCGCAGGCGATGGCCGTCGCGACCGCGTTCCAGGACTACGTGCAGAGCCTGCCGCAGACGCTGGCGATGTTCATGGTGTCGGGGGCGTCGGACTTCCTCGCGCACGTCGCGGTGAAGGACACGCAGGCGCTGCGCGACCTGGTGCTGCAACTGGCCAAACGGCAGGAGATCGGGGACATCCGGAGCTCGGTGGTGTTCGAGCATCATCGGCGCACCACGGTGATGCCGCTGCCGCAGCGGTGAGCAGGGCCTGGTGGTCGCGTCACGGTGTGATGGGCGGCGGTGATCCGCGTGGCGCTGGGCAGCGTCGGATGGTGGGCGGTTGGGTTTGGGGGCCCGCCGCCGGTCGAGCTGGGGCCGCCGCACCGGCGGGGTCAGCTCGCCGAGCACCGGCGGCGGGTGGCTCGCCGGAGGAGCGGCGTACCGCGGTACGTCGAGGAGACGGGTTCGCGGTACGTCGTCGGTGGCCCGGCGCCTGGGTGCCGCCTGGGGCGTGACCGTGGGCGCCGGGACCGGCGGGCCGGGGTACGCCAGAGGGGACCGGCGTACCGGCGTACGCCGGGAAGGGGGTTCGGCGTACGTGATGAAGACAAGACAGCGCGGCCGGACGTGACAGTTCCGGGAAAAAACAGGTGTTTGATCGTGGCGCCGTGGAGGTTCGTGGGTGGTGGCTGGCAGGGTCGTGGTCATGGCTTCGAACTTGGACTGCCTTGGGCTCGGGGTGGATTCGCCGGAAGCGTTCGCGGATCTCGTCGATCGGATCGGGTCGCAGGCTGCGGTGGTCGGGCGTGCTGAGGACGGGCTGGAGGTGCGGCGGTGGGAGGACCCGTCGGGGGCTCGGCTGGTGCTGACGGTTAGGAAGCGCGGGATCTTGCAGGTGACGCCTTCGTTCGGTGGGGAGCGGGTGGTTCGGCTGGGTGAGCTGCGGCGGGCGGGTGGGGAGGCTGCGGTTGCTGATGTGGTTGAGGGTGGGGAGACGGTCACTCGGTTGGCGATCGAGGTCGAGGAGTTGGCGCTGCTGGGCGAGGGGACGCACGCTGGGCTTGCTTGTGTTGTTGGGCTGGCTCCGGAGGTGCGGATCTTTGCGGATGCTGAGGCTTTCGCGGGCTCGGATGCGAGTCTGCTGTCCGATGGGGATGCTGGGCCGCGGCCTGAGCACTATGAGCCTGAGTGGGTGTGGCCGCCTCGGATGGCTGCTGAGTCGTTCATACCTAGTGGGATGTTCGGGGGTGAGGCGGCGGTGCAGCCGATGGGTCTGCTGAACGGCAGGGTGCGGTACGCGGAGCGGCGGACGACGATGCTGACCGGGCAGGACTTTGTGGTTGCTCGTGTGGTGACTGCTGGGTTTGAGGTTGAGGTGTGTTTTCCTGCGGGGGTGGCGGCTCCGCTGCCGGGGGCGATCGTCAGTGCGAATGTGTTTTTGACTGGGTCGTTCGAGCTCGCGGTTCCGGAGCCGCGGCGGCGGTGGTTCAAGCGGCGCTGAGAGTTCGCGGTACGACGAACGGCTGGGGCTGGGGTTGCTTTTCGGCTGACCGGCGGGGGTTGAGGTTGCTGGTGGGGTGACCGGCGGGGGCTGGGGTGGCTTTTCGGCTGACCGGCGGGGGTTGGCGTACGTAGGTCGGGTGCGGGTGGTTCCAGCCTCGCGGCGCCGGCTGCGGGTTTGCTGTTGGGTGCGGGTAGGTGCCACCTGTGAACTTCTCGCCTACCTCCCACCGCTGACCAGGTACAGGCGCGCTGTTTGGGCGAGAAGTCAGCAGGCGTCACCTTGGGGTGGGCCAAAGCCCTACACACCTTTGGCTTCGGTGGTGGGCCTGCCGTGGCTGGGGTTGGCTGTTGGCTGACCGGTTGTGGCTTGGGTTAGATCTCGTGTGTTCGTAGGTGAATGTTTTGCAGCAGGCCTATGGCTAGCAGGCCTGCGAACATTGACGAACCGCCGTACGACACGAACGGGAGTGGTAGGCCTGTTACCGGCATGATGCCTAGGGTCATGCCGATGTTTTCGAAGGCCTGGAAGGCGAACCAGCAGACGATGCCGGTGGCTACCAGGCGGTCGAAGGCGTCTCTGGCGTTGACGGCGATTCTGAGGCCTCGCCAGAGGATGAGGGCGAAGAGGGCGATGATGGCGCCGGCGCCGATCAGGCCCAACTCCTCGCCGGCGACGGTGAAGACGAAGTCGGTGTGTTGTTCGGGGACGAAGGCGTTCTGGGTTTGGGAGCCGTGGAAGAGGCCTTGGCCGAAGACGCCGCCGTTGCCGATGGCGATGCGGGCCTGGTTGACGTTGTAGCCGATGCCTTGGGGGTCCTGGGAGGGGTCGGCGAAGGCGGTGAAGCGGGCTAGTTGGTATTCCTTCAGGACGTTGAACTGGATGGCCAGGGTCGCGATCAATACCGCTGCTGTGACCAGGCCCAGCATCCAGCGTTTGGGGACGCCTGAGACCGCGATGATGCCGAAGACGATGGAGCCGAGGACCATCACTGTGCCCAGGTCTGGTTGGAGCATGACCAGGAGAACTGGGACTGCTGCGACTGCGATGGCTTGGGCTACGTCGATGGTGCGGGCGTTTTCGCGGTGGTTGGTTTCGCCTTTTTCGGCGATGAGCAGGGCCATGCCGACGATGACGGCCAGCTTGGCGAACTCGCTGGGTTGGACCGACATGCCGGGGAGTTGGATCCAGGAGCGGGAGCCGTTGATGACGGCGCCTACGCCTGGGACCAGGACGAGGATGAGGCCCAGGAGGGACGCTACGTAGAGCAGGGGCGCGAGGATTCTCAGGCGGCGGTGGTCGGTTACTGCGGCGCCTACTGCTAGTACTGCGCCGATGGCGAAGTTGAGGGCGTGGCGGAAGAGGTAGGCCCTCGGGTGGCCGTCGGTGAGGGACGTGCGTTGGTAGGTGGCCGACCAGACGAGGAGTGCGCCCAGGAACGCCAGAGCCAGTACGCCGAGGACCAGGACCCAGTCGGCTTGCCAGAGGGCGCCTCGGCGGTCGGTGCGGGAGCGGACCGGGCGCATGGTGAGGAGGCTCATGCGGTCACCTTCGGCGCGCTCATGGGGTCTTCTTCGTGGCCGGTGGGGCGGGCGGCTTGATGTTGTAGAGAGTTTCGTAGATGTGGCGGACGGCCTCGCCGGAGGCGCCCGAGCCGGTGCCGGCCTGGCTGATCATCATCACCACGGCGTACCGGTCGGTGTACGACGCGAGCCAGGACGTCGTCTGCTTGCCGTAGACCTCGGCGGTTCCGGTCTTGGCGCGGACCGGGATCTTGTCGAGGGGGAAGCCGTTGAACTTCCAGGCCGCCGTACCGGAGCGGACGGTCTCGCGCAGGGCCCTGTCGATGTAGCGCAGGTTCGCGGCGGGGACCGGCAGGCGGGCAGCGATCGTGCTCGGGATCGGCTTGGCCTTGCCGTTCGGGCCGATCACCTTCTGCGCGACCCGCGGCTCCCAGAGGATGCCGCCGTTGGACAGCGCCGAGTAGACGGTCGCGAGCTGGATCGGGGTCAGCGTGGTGTCGCCCTGGCCGATCGCGAAGTTCACCGCGTCACCCGCGCGGTACCGGTACCCGTCGGCGCAGAACTCGCGGGAGAACTGCTTCAGGAACGACGACGTGCCCGCGGGCGGCGCGTCGGCCAGCTTGCAGTAGTAGTCCTTCTGCGCGTCGTAGTACGACTTCTTCCACTTGCGGTCCGCGATCCGCCCGGACGCCTCGCCGGGCAGGTCGATCCCGGTCGCCTTGCCGAGCCCGAACTTCTTCGCCATCTCGACCAGCGGGTCGACCGCGTTGATGTCGCCGGAGTTGCCGCCCTCCTTGAGCCACAGGGCGTAGGCGATCCGGTAGAAGAACGTGTCGCAGGACAGCGCGAGCGCACGGTCGAACCCGATCATCCCGTACGACGCGGACTCGTAGTTCTTGAACCTGCGGTTCCCGACCTCGAAGAACGACGAGCAGTCCAGCCGCGTCTTCTGGCTGTACCCCGCACCCAGCGCGGCCGCGGTCGTGATCGGCTTGAACGTCGATCCCGGCGCCAGCTGACCCTGCAACGCCCGCGACAGCAGCGGCGTCCCCGACTGCGGCGAGTACAGCGCGTCGAGCTCGCGCTGCGAGATCCCGCCGACCCAGACCCCCGGGTCGTACGACGGGTAGCTGGCCATCCCGACGATGTGCCCGGTCTTGGTGTCCATCACCACGGCCGCGCCCGAGTCGGCGACGTAGTTGCGTTTGGTGATCTTGTCGTACTGCTTGCGCGCGGTCATGATCGCGCCGCGCAGCTCCTTCTCGACCGACGCCTGGACCCGCGCGTCGATACTGGTCACCAGCGTCGAGCCGGGCACCGGCGCGGTCTGCTTCACCGTCCCGGTCGTGTACCCGACGGCGTCGACGCTGACCGTCTTCAGCCCGGGCGCGCCGCGCAGCATCGCGTCGTACGTGCGCTCGACGCCGGCCCGGCCGACCAGGTCGGAGCGGTGCGGCACCGGGTCCTGCCCGGCGGCGTCGATCTTGTCGAGCTCCTCGGTGGTGATCGGCGACAGGTACCCGAGGATGTGCGCCGCGTTCACCCCGTACGGCGCCGGGTACGCGCGCAGCGCGGCCGACTCGGCGGCCACTCCCGGGAAGTCCTCGCGGCGCTCCATCACCTCGATCGCGACCTGCTCGCTGACGTCCTTGGCGACCGGGATCGGCTGGTACGGCGAACCGTTCCAGCAGGCCGGCGGCTTGGACGCGCCCGGCTCGCCGCAGAGCTTGGTCCGCGCGGTCAGGTCGGCGGGCTTCTGGCCGAGCACCTTCGCGAGCCGGCCGAGCACGTTCTCCTGCTGCTGGTCGGGCAGCTTGGCCAGCACCGACCGGTCGACCGAGATCACCAGGGACACCCGGTTGCCGACCAGCGTCCGGCCGGCGGCGTCGACGATCGTGCCCCGCGGCGCCGGGGTGAGCACGTCGCGGGTGCGGTTGTTGTCGGCGGCGTTCGCGTAGCTGTCGCCGACCATGACCTGCAGGTACCACAGGCGGCCGAACAGCGTGCAGAACAAGGAGAAGACCAGGACGCCGATCACGAACAGGCGCATCCGGGCCTTCAGCGGCGCGGGGTTGAAGCTGTCGAAACTCATGGCAGGACCCGGCGCCGTTCACGCGCGGGCAGCACGCGCCGCATCACCCAGAGCACGATCGGGATCACCACGATCGCGCCGACCACGTCGTACCCGGCGGCGATGCCGAGGCGGACGCCGAACTCGTTCCAGTCGACAGCCGGGTCGTGCAGCAGCGAGCCGGTCGCGCAGTACAGCAGCAGCGACAGCGCGGCGCCGAGCACGACCGTCCCCGCGACGCCCACCGGGCCGACCGGCCCGGCCGAGGTCTCGCGGCGGATCAGGCCGGCGACGTACCCGCTGACGGCCAGCGCGAGCGCCCAGCGACCGGCCGTGTGGTCGGCGGGCGGGACGATGTCGAGCATCAGGCCGCCGGCGAAACCGCAGATCGCACCCCACTCGGGCCCGCGGGCCAGGGCGAGGCCGACCACGACGATCATCACCAGGTCGCACACGACGCCGGCCACCGCGATGTGCGGCAGCAGCGAGGTCTGGACGGTGACGGCGACCATCAGGAACAGGGCGGCGAGCGCGATCCGGAGCGGGATCATGTCAGCGCCCCTGCTCGGGCGTGACGACGCCGCGCGGCGGCCGGGCCGGCGGGCCGGTGACCACGCCGACGGTGTCGATCCGGGTCGGGTCGACGAACGGCTTCACCGTCGCGGTCGACCCGAGGGTGCCCTGGTTCGGCGTGACGGAGGTGACCGTGCCGATCGGGACCCCCGGCACGTACGGCGCGTTGCCCTTCGAGCCCCAGGTGACGATCCGGTCGCCGACCTTGGGCCGGGCCCGCAGGTCGACCAGCTTGTAGTCCATCGTGCCCGACGTCTCGCCGCGGCCGGACAGGAAGCCGAGCGCGAGCGTCGAGTTCAGCCGGCCGCCGACGGTCGAGTTCCGGTCGCCGATGAGCAGCACCGTGGCGGTCGCGTCGGTCGCCCGCACGACGCGGCCCACCAGCCCGTCCCCGTTCAGTACTGTCATGTCCGGTCGTACTCCGTCCGCCGTTCCGGCATCGATGGTGACTGTGTGGTTGAAGCTCTGCGCACTGCCGATCCCGATCACCCGGGCCGGGGTCACCGTGTACTTCGGTGCGACCTTCAGCAGCCGGTCCAGCTCGGCGGCCCGGTTGCGTGCGTACTCGGTGGTGCGCAGTTCCTCGGTGAGTTTCTCGTTCTCCGCTTGAAGTTTTTCGTTCTCGCTCTTCAAGGTATCCACTTCGGCGAACCGGTCGCGGAGTTCGTCCACAGGCTGCCGGGCCGACGTCGCGCCGGACTCCAGCGGACCGAAGACGGCCGCGGCGGCGTGCCGCAGCGGGTCGACCGGGGAACCGGCCGAGCGGCGCGCGTCGAGCACGATCAGGGTCAGCGAGGCCAGGATCACCAGGACCAGCACGGTCCGGCGCCGGCGGATCTCGCGAGGCAGCCCGGCGGCGCGGACCAGGCCTCTCGCGGGGGTGCCGAGGTCTTTGAGCATGGGTCCAGGGTTCAGCGGCGGTTGTCGGTGACGAGGATGCGGTTCAGGGTCTCGATGTTGTCCACGCACTTGCCGGCGCCGAGCACGACGGCGTCCAGCGGGTTCTCCGCGACGTGGATCGGGATGCCGGTCTCGTGCCGCAGCCGCTCGTCCATGCCCTTGAGCAGCGCACCGCCGCCGGTCAGCACGATGCCGCGGTCGACGATGTCGCCGGCCAGCTCGGGCGGGGTCTTGTCCAGGGTCGCCTTGACCGCGTCGACGATCGCGGTGATCGGCTCCTCGATCGCCTGCCGGATGCTGGCCGAGGAGACCTTCACGGTGCGCGGCAGGCCGGAGACCATGTCCCGGCCGCGGATCTCCGAGTCCGGTCCGTCGGCGGTCGGGAAGGCCGAGCCGATGGTCATCTTGATCTGCTCGGAGGTGGCCTCGCCGAGCATCAGCGAGTACTCCTTCTTGCAGTAGTTCACGACCGCCTTGTCGATGGCGTCCCCGGCGACCCGGATGGACTGCGAGGTGACGATGCCGCCGAACGAGATCACCGCGACCTCGGTGGTGCCGCCGCCGATGTCGACGACCATGTTGCCGGTGGCGTCGCGGACCTCGAGGTTCGAGCCGAGCGCGGCGGCCATCGGCTCCTCGATGATGTAGACCTTGCGGGCGCCGGCCATGTACCCGGCGTCGCGGACGGCGCGCTGCTCGACCGCGGTGATCCCCGACGGCACGCAGACCACGATCCGCGGCTTCGCGAAGTACCGGCGCCGGTGCACCCGCTGGATGAAGTAGCGCAGCATCTGCTCGGCGGCGTCGAAGTCGGCGATCACGCCGTCCTTGAGCGGGCGGATGGCGGTGATGTTGCCCGGTGTCCGGCCGATCATCTTCTTCGCCTCGTGCCCGAACGCGACCGCCTCGCGCGGTTCGTCGGTGCGGGTGGCGACCACGGACGGCTCGTTCAGCACGACGCCGCGGCCCCGGACGTAGACCAGGGTGTTCGCCGTACCGAGGTCGACCGCCATGTCTCGGCCGAGCATGCTGTTCGCCATGCAGGCCCCCTCCCGCCGCTCGGGTCCCGGGTTCTCAGGCTAAGCGCGGACCAGTCGCCTCCCAGGGACCGACACGACTCCGTCCGTCCGGAACAGATCGTATCGGTCCCCTCACTGAGCGGGTCGAGCGGCTATCCGGTCATCGCTGGCCCCCGGTCCACTCCGGGCTGTTGACGATCAGACCGAGGCCCAGCATCGCGTAGCTCCAGGGCTTGGCCAGCCTGATGCGGTCGACGTAGTTCAGCCCGTACGCCGCGGGCAGGGCGAGGACCTTGCCGAGTCCAAGCGTCAGGCCGCCGGTCACCAGCTGCACGCAGGACATCGTCTGTCCTGAACCGCTGCTTCCGCAGCCGATGCCGTCCTTGACCATCGAGGTCATGCCCAGGATGGTCGCGATCGGCCACAGCGGCGGAATGAAGACCGCTCCCACGCCCACGACACCGGTGATGGTGCCGAGGTGGTTCCAGATCCAGGGGATCAGGTTCGGGGAGTGCGCGCCCTGCGAGGCCAGGATCAGGCGATGGGCCACCGCGATCTGGCGGTCGTTGCAGTCCATCAGCGTGGCGCCGTACTGGTCGGCGTTGCAGGCGTTCTCCAGGGCGTAGCGGCGCCCGTCCTTGTCGTAGTACCAGATGTCGGACGGGTCGTCCCACAGATCCTTGTCCTTGATCTTCGCCCGGCGGTCGGCGACCGAGACCGGCTTCGGCTTGGCCTTGGGTCGCGGCGGCTTGTACTTCTTGGCCTTCGTGTACCCGCAGTTGCCGAAGATCGTGCTGTAGACGCCGAACTTGCTCTTGGTGCAGTAGTCGCCGTAGTGGCGGGTCGTGGTCCGCTTCTTGCCCTTCGGCCCGTAGACCCCGGCGTCGACCGACTTGCCCCCGTCCCCCTCGAAGTACTTCAGGCCGTCCGGGTCGGTGAAGGTGGTCGGGCTGTTGTTGGCGTAGGCGTAGGCGTTGAGCTGCTGCGGGTCGTCGGGGTCTATGACCGGGTCGACGGACAGGAAACGGCCGAGGGCCGGGTCGTACTCGCGGGCGCCGAGCCTGGTGAGGCCGGTGTCGGCGTTGGGGGTGCCGCCGACGAAGGCCCGGGAGCCTCCGGTCCAGGCGGGTGTGGCGCCGCGTGGCTGGCCGAACAGGTCGAAGCGGCGCGGCGTGGCCACCTGGCCGGTGTCGGTCACGGCGAACTGTGCCGTGCCGTTGCGGTCCGCGACGGTCCAGGTGAAGCCCGCACCCGTGCGGGTGCCGATGCCGTCGTAGTACCGGGTGCCCTTGGCGACGCCCGTCGCGGCGCTGACGGTGAGTTCCCCACTCGCGACGAACAACGTGGACGAGCCGGCGTCGCGCCGGATCAGCTGGTTGCCGTCGGCGTCGTAGACGTACTGCGTGTCACCGACTGAGGCGAGCAAGCCCTCGTCGTCCCACGTGAGAGTCTGCGGCGCCCCGGACGGCCCCGGCCGGGTGACGGTGTTCCCGGCCGCGTCGTAGCCGAAGGTGGCCGTCTTGGCGCCGGCGGTCGTCGAGCTGACCGCGTGCGGCCGGTCGGCGTCGTTCCCCGACACCGGGTAGGCGTACGTCGTCGACAGGTCGGCCGCGCCGCCGACGCCCTTGTCGACGCGTTGGGTCCGGTTCCCGAGGACGTCGTACCCGAACTCCTGCCAGTACGGCGCCGGACCCCCGACCGTGGCCGCGGACGGGCCGGCCGCGCAGTCGTCCGTCGCCGTCCACGCGGCCTTCACGCGCCGGAGGTGGTCGTACCGGACGCACTGGGTGTCGGTGGGGCTCCCGGGGATGACGTCCGTCGTCTTCAGCACGTTGCCCATCTGGTCGTAGCTGTAGCCGAGCTTGTCGAGCATCACCGTCCCGTTGAGCCACTTGTCGGTCTTCACCTCGCTCAACCGGCCAGTGCCCTCCTCGTACATCAGGGTCCGCCAGTACCTGCGGGCCTCCGCCCCGAGCTCCAACTGGGTCACCTGCCCGAGACCGGTGTACTCGGTGTCGGTCACGTAGGGCAGCAGACCCGTGGTCCGGTCCGCCATGCCGTAGGCGTCGTACTGGTACGAGATGCTCTCCGCCGGTACGTCGCCCAGCTTCGGCAACCGCGTCGACCGCGGGCTGCCGTCGGCGGCGTAGGTCATCGTCGTCTCGTAGCTGCCGGCCAGCGGACCGGACGGGACGGTGACCTTCTCCCCGGTCGGTCGGCCCGCCGCGTCGTACCCGGTCACCGCGCGCACGTACGCGTCGGTCCCGACGCGCCGGGTCGACGAGGTGAGCGCCCCCATGGACAGGGTGTCGTAGGTCCACTCGGCAACCACCGTGCCGCCGATCCGTGACGCGGTCCGGCGGCCGAGCTCGTCGTACGCCGACGCCAGCGTCCGCCCGCGGGCGTCCTTGGTGGTCAGCAGCTGCCCGGCGTCGTCGTACGTCATCTCGCTGATGCCCTTGTCCGGGTCGTCGGCACGGATCTTCCGGCCGAGCACGTCGTACTCGTACCGCCAGTTGTTGCCGGCCGCGTCGGTGATCCGGGCCAGGTCACCACCTTTGGTGTACCCGTAGGTCGTCGTGGTGGCCGGCGTGGTCGTCGTCCGCCCCTCGTACTGGATCCGCTCCGTCACCTGGTCCCGGGCGTCCGTGACCGTCGTGGACAACGTCCCGCCGTTCGGGGGCAGGACGGTGACCCGGTCACCGCCGTACGTCGTGGAGGTGGACCACTGGGCGACGTTGTTCTTCGCGTACGTCTCCGTCAGCTGCCGCTCCGCGCCGTCGTAGGTCAGCACGGTCGCGGTGGGGACCAACGTGGGGTCGGGCTTGAACAGTGTCGTGCCAGGCCCCGCGTCGCTGTTGTAGTACCCGGGCCGCTTGACCCAGGCCAGCCCGCGGCTGTTGTACTCGACGTCGGACAGGATCCGGCCGCCCACCGGGCTCGGCGTCTGCGTCTGCCGGGTCCGGAGGAAGCCGTCCAGCAGGTTGTACGACGCCACCTGGGTGTCGTTGGCCTTGACCATGGTGGTCTTGACCCAGTTGGGCCCACCGCTCTGCCGTACGCCGTACTCGAACTGCAGGTCCGGAGTCTGCAGCGCCACGTCCCGGCCCGGCTTCCACACCTTCGCGAGCCGCCCGAGAGCGTCGTAGCGCACGGTGGTGGTCCGCGGCTGGGCGTCCTGCTGCTCGAGCGGCAGGCCCCAGGCCGGCTTGAGCGTCTCCGTGCTGACGTGCCCGGCGGGGTTCGTCCGCGTGGTCCGGGTGGTGAGGCCGAACGTCTCGGTGTACGCGGTCGTCGACAGCCGGCCGATCGCGTCGCGCTCCTCGGTCGCCCGGCCGAGGGCGTCGTACTTCGTCGTACCGGTCGTGACGTAGCCGGCCACTCCGGCGGCGTAGGACTTGGCCTCCTCGGTCCTGGTCACGTCACCACGCAGCGGCGCAGCACCGAAGGCAGCCCCGTCGTACGACGTGCGGCTGTCCGAGATCGCGTCAGCGGGTAGCGACGGCGTGGCCCCGCACGCGACGCCGACGGTCCGCTGTGCGCTCGGCAGGTCGACCAGCAGAGCAGCGGTGTTGGGCACATACGTCGTCGTCGTGCAGCGGTCGTCGGCGGCGGTGGAGACGTCGCCCAGATCCTCGACCCGCGTCGCGTTGCCGTACTGGTCATAGGTGCTGGAGACCTCGGTACGGCGGACGCCTCCGGCGGCCAGCGGCGTCCGGGTCCGGACCTTGACGTCCTCGACCTGGTAGGCGCGGTCAGAGCCGTTCGTGGCGGTCAGCCGGGACCAGGGGTCGTGGATCTCCGCGCCGACCTCGCCGTACCCGACGCCGTTGTAGGTGATCTGCTCCCGCAGGAAGCCCGCGTACTGTTCCAGGTCGTCGAGCGACGTGCCGGTGGAGTCGACGATGCTCGCGGTCCTGGTGCCGCCCGAGGCCAGCTTGTCGCCGTGCATCCCACGGAAGTACTGGTACCGGGTCGCGGAGCGCCGGGCCTCGGGGTCCTGGGTGCTGCTGCCCTTGACCACCACCACCTTCTCGTAGCCGCGCCAGCTCGACCAGGTGCGGTACTTCGCCTCCACGAGCGGGTTGTCGTTGTAGGCCCAGGCCGCCGGCCCCTCGTAGACGTAGGCGGTCAGGACGTCCTTGGCGTCCGTGACGAGGTCGTGCTCGGTGACCGTGGACACGACGTACTTGTGGAACCAGTTGTCGCGCGGCTCCTGCTCCGGAGGCAGCGTCCACTTCACCGGGAAGCAGCGCTTCTGGTTGCCGTCGGCCGACGTCGGCAGCGCGCCGGGCGCACAGTCCGGGGCGGCGTAGGCGATGGTGGTCTCACCGCCCGACTCGGTGGTGATGCTGTTGATCCGCGGTTTGTAGAGCGCCGGCATGTCGTCGGTCGGGGTGTCGACCCGGTTGGCCAGCAACTTCGGGGTGAACTTGACGGCCGGCAGGTCGATCGCGCCGCCGGTGACGCCGGTGCCGGTGACCACTCCGCTGTGGCCGATGCTGTCCAGCCAAAGCCCGGCCGCGGTTCCGTCCCCCGGTTTCACGTAGCTGTGGGCCAGGTTCCACCGCTCGACGTCCTCGTAGCTGCCGCCGCCCTTGGAGATCCGGGTCGTCACGCTGCCGAGCCGCTTGGTGGACCAGAACGTCGGCGAGACCTGGTCCGGACAGGTCGCGGCGGTGCATTCCAGGTCCCAGGGAACGTCCGGCCACGCGGCTCCGGTGGTGTGGGTGCCGCAGGCCTGGCCGGGCACGCACCGGTCCTGGCTGGTGAAGACCACCTGGGCCGGCGCGTCGCCGTACGCCGTGGCCTTGGTGGTGCCGTAGTCGATCCGCTGCAGCACACCGCCCCGGACGTACGTCGCCTTCGTGGTACCGAGGTTCTGCCCGTAGGCGTTGGACTCGACGTCGTAGAAGTAGCTCATCGTGTTGCCGTGCGGATCGACGACGTGGTCGAGGTTCCAGCGGTACGCCTGCTGGCAGGCCGACGCCGCGAAAGTGGCCTGGTGGCAGGGCTCACCAGCGTCGTTGCCGAACACCGGGACGGTCCACGCGGACCGCGAGGTCTGCTTGCCGTCCGTCCACCCGGGGAGCCGGGCGAGGCCGAAGTAGTACTGCGTTCCGTCCGTGGTCGTCACCCGCCAGTACTCGCCGTTGTCGTCGCCGTTGACCGCGCCGGTGAGCTGCTCGATCTTGGTGCCGTCGTCGTTCTTCGGGTGCCAGGTGCCGTTCTCCCAGACCAGCTCACCCGACTGCGCACCGAAGGAGAGCGTGGCGTTCGAGGTCTCCCAGCACAGGTCACCGGTCTTCGTCTGGCCGTTGTTGCCGCCGAGGTCGACGGCGCAGGCCTTGTACGCGCGCTCGATGAACCCCGCGGACAGGTCCCAGCCCTCACCGACCCACGACGACTGGTTGTTGGTCGCGACCGTCCGGCCGTCGACGGACTGCGACGAGTACGTCGCGGCGACCTCCGGCGCGAGCCCGCCGGGAACCGGCGGCGTCCGGAACGGGTGGCTCCAGGTGAAGCCGCCGCTCGAGTTCGCGACCTGCCACTCGCCGGACGGCGCAAGGGAGGTCGCCTTGTAGTCGCCCGTGGATCCGCTGGGCGCCGCCGTCACCGCGAAGGTCCGGGCGGCGGAGTCGACGCCGACGTCGGCCGAGACCGACGCCGCGTCGGTGTCGTTGCTGACAGCAACGACACGCTGGCCGGGCTGTTCCGGTACGACGGTGAGCCGGGAGGCCCAGTCGCCGCCGAAGCGTTCCTTGAAGGCGCCGTAGTCGATGGTCACGCGCACCGTCCCGGCCGCGCCGGACGGTACCGGGTCGCCGGCCCGCTGGAGCGTGAACCGCAACTCGCCGGGCTTTCCGGGGGCGACTCGCACCCGGACCCGGTCGGGAGCGCCGGTACCGGCTCCACGCGGTGCGCCGATCCGCAGCGGCAGGGCTCCCGCCCGCGCCGGGACCGCCCCGGCGCGTGGGACCGCGAGTTCGGCGCTTCCCGCCGACGGCCAGTCGGTGCGCGGGGCCGGCTGGTCCGGCTGTACCCGCGCCGGCTCGGGGGCCGGCGCGAACGGCGTACCGGGGACGGAGGGAGTCCGTTGAGGATCCGGCCGCAGGGGACCGGACCCGGCCGGGCCCGGGGCTGACGGGGTCGCCTGGGCAGGCAGCACCAACCCGACCGCCAGCAGCCCGGCGATCGCCGGCACCGCGCGGCGGCGCCACTGAGTTCGCAACGTCATTCCTGGCCTCATCTCAGGGCTTCTGCACGAGGTAGCCGAGCGGACGGTCGACCGCCTGGTCCTCACACTTGGGATCGGTGGAGTCGAAGAGCTCGTTCCAGCTCGCTCGGCACCGGAACAACTGGCGGCTGACCACACCGCTGGGCGGCTCGGCCCAGAGATGGCCCGACGATCCGACCACCGTCTCGCCCTCGCAGTCGGGATCGGTCGAGCTGAAGGAGTCGTCGCCGGTGCGGCACTGCATCAGGGCCGTGGTCCCCGGCAGCTGTGGGATCGACAGGTAGCCGAGGACGCCCTCGGGTTTCGGGCTCCCGGCCGGTGCGCCCGTCGTCGACTGGTGGTCGTACGGTGCGCCGCTGGCGATGTGGCGGCTGAGCCCGGCGTACGCCTTGGTGTACCCGAGGGGGAACTCCATCGCGCCCTTGCCCTCGCAGTTGGCGTCGGTCGAGGCGAAGTGCGCGACGTTCAGGATGTAGCAGCGGTAGACCCGGACGGTCTCGACATCGGCCGGCTTGTCGATCCAGAACTGTCCGACCGGCCCGAGCTTCGTGTGGTTTCCGCAGGTCGGGTCGAGGAAGAAGTCGCGGGTGTTGTTGAGGCAGGAGTAGATCGTCCGCGTGCCCGGCGTACCGGCGGGAGCCGGAACGCCGAGGGAGCCCTCGAAGTGTGCCCCTGGTGGCACCGGCCCGGTGGTGACGATCCGGAGGCCGCTGCTGGTGGTGAAGTGGGACAGCTGCTGCCCGTAGCGGTTCGGCCGCGTGTTCACCCGCTCGCCGGACTCGGCGAGCACCTGGTCCTCGGTCTTGGTTCCCGTCCAGACGTGCACGTCGTCGACCTCGCCGAGGAACGGTGTCGCCGGCTGACCGGCCTGCTGTCCGGCTCCCACCCGGAAGGCGCCGTCGGCGGACGTCGTGACCGTAGCCGGAACGAAGCCGCCTTCCTGGAGCCCGTCCACGTGCAGCCGGATGTGTCCCATCGCCTGGTCGTAGACGGCGGTCAGCTGAGTCCACACGTTCGGCTGAGCCAGCTGGTCGGAATCCACCACCACAGTCGTTCCGGCGGCGGTCTGCACCGAGAACGACCACCTGTGGTTGTCCCCGCGGTAGCGCAGCTGCAGCCCGCTGGACTGCTGACCGTCCTGGCTCAGGATCGTTCGTGTCGTCCCGTCGGCGGCGTCGATCCGCACCCGGGCACTGACCGTGAAGCTGGAGTCCGTCCGGACCACCGGGCCGGCGGTGCTCGCCGTACCGCCGCTGCCGTCGAACCGCAGGCCTGCGGCCCCGACATCTCCGGTGCCGCGGGTGACGCCGGCCCCGAGGGTACCGAGCCGGTAGTTGCCGGAGGCATCCACGAGCGTAGCGGCGTCGCTCTCCTCGAACGGCCAGAACAGCTCCTCGACCGTCGGCCGGCCGGCCAGGTCGTCGATCTCGGGCTCGGACAGCGCCCGCTGGTAGATCCGGGCGTCGTCGATCGAACCCAGCCACTGGTTCGTCAGCGCCTTCTGGACCTGCGCGGCGCCGAGCTGGGCCAGTCCGGTGGCCTGCCACGGAGTGGAGTGGGCTGCCGTCCCCACCCGGACACCGTCGACGTACAGCCGGAGCTGCTTGGCCGCGTCGTCGAAGACGCCGACGAGGTGGGTCCAGCGGCCCGGGCTCGCGGGCGCGGTCGACTGCGCGACGTTGCGGGTCGCGGCGTCGGCGTTGGTCGCGGGCAGGACGAAGTTCCACCGCTTGGTGTTGCCGTTGTACTGCAGGAAGAACCCGCTGATGGTCGACCCGCTCTGGCTGACGGCGGTCCGGAACGTCGAGTCGGTCTGGTCGAGCTTCACCCAGGCCGACACCGAGAAGGATTTCCCGGTGTCGACCGCGGACCTGCGCGAGCTCGCGACGACGGCCGTGGAGCTGCCGTTGAACCACAGGGCGTCGCCGAGCCGGCCACCCCGCCAGCCGACCGCGCCGCTGCTGGGCAGCGTGCCGTCCAGCCGCGCCGGACTCTCGTCGGGAACGGCCGTGTCGGAGCCGTGGCCGTCCAGCTTCCAGTGCGCGACCGGCGGCGTGCCCCGGCCGACGGTGAACCGGTAGCTCGTCAGCGACGACGAGGGATTCTTCGCCTTGTCGACCGCACGAACGGTCAGCGTCTGCGGACCGTCCTCGGCCGGAGTGATCAGCGTCCGGGCCACGCCCTCCGCGCCGATCGCGACGTACCGCTCCTGCTGCGGCTGGCCGGGCTCGCCACCGGTGTCCGCGCCCTCCAGGGTGTAGATGAAGCCCGCGACGTCGGTGTCACGGCCGGAGGTGTCGCTGCCCGGCGCGAACTCGAAGCCTCCGGTGAAGCCGACCGCACCGCTGGCCGGGCAGGTCACCTCGTTCGGGCACCGGGTGTAGGTCGGTGACGTGACCTGCGGTGCGTACCTGGGAGCCTCCGTGTCGATGGTGACGTCGCACCACGCCGACGGCCCGGAGTAGTCGATACCGTCGTACCCCTCGACCTGCCAGGACAGCGCGCGGCCGTTGACGTTGTACTGACTCGGTACGTCGATGCTGAACCGGCCCGGGGAGTTCAGACCGTCCGTCGTGACCGTGTACAGCCGGGTGCTGCGGTTTCGCTCGTAGAGCGTGTACCTCGCGCGAACACTGCCCCCGTCGAGGTCCGCGGCCGTCGCCCACAGCCGGGGCCCGCGGCTCTGCCCGGGGGACGACAGCTGCGGGTTGATGCGGACCTCGTTCGCGCCGGTACCGCACGGCCTGTCGTTCTCCACCGTCAGCGCCGACGGAACCCCGGGCACCGTGTTGTAGGTGATGCTCAGCACCGGGTTGGTCGCGAACTTGCGCCAGTTCAACTGGTCCGACTCGTTCCCTGCGGTGAGCCGGACGGTGGTCGTCCGCAGGCCCGTCGACGGCCTGGTCGACCAGGTGGCCAGCGGCCCCGCGTCGTACTCGGCGTACTGCGCGGACGGGCACCCGGTCCGGCCCCCCGCGACGTTGCGGGTCTTCATGTCGATGTGCTGCGCCGGCTGGTTGTTCCAGGTGGTCTGGCTGCTGATCGCCCCGGTTCCCCACGCGGCGACCGGCATCTGGGTGCAGCTCGGCGAGTAGACGTTCAGCACGCGGAAAGTGCCACCGAGGATGTGCTTGCCGTTCAGCCAGCCGGTGTCGTACTGGAAGAACGACCGGGCGATGCCGATGCCGTTGCACCAGCCGTCGTTGTAGCACTGGCCGACCTTGGCGACGCCGTCGCCGTCGCCACCCCAGTACTTGTCCCCCGGGTAGCCGGAGAAGATCATCGCCCAGCCGGACAAGGCCGGCGCGGTCGGCTGACCGGCGGCCGTGAGGCTGGCCGTCAGCGTCCCGTTCGGGTTGGCGAGGACCTTCTTGGTGCTCGTCCGCTGACTGGTCACCTCGACCGGTTGACCGCTCTGACGTGCGTGCGCGAGTGCCTGTGCCTCCGTGGCGGTGTCCGGCGCGGCACGGCTCAGCGTCGGCGGTTGCGGCGTACCAGCCGCTGTCGTCACCGGCAGCACGAGCAGTGCCGCGAGTACGACGGACGCGGCGGCCGGCCTGCGGCGGCCGGTCCCCCACTTCCGTCCGGGCATGACGGTGTGCAACCCCACTGTTTCCTCCCCAGTCCCCGGCGGGGCGTTCGGCCCGCCGGGCTCAGGGTGGGGGACAGCGCTTTCAAAACTCTGTCAGAACGGCGAGGCCTGACCGACGGCGTGGGCGGACGGTCCGAAACGACGCACACCCCGCCGGTCCGCCGTTCCGAGTGGTGGGGGGGGGGGAAACCAGAGGGAACAAACGCCCCAACAACCCCCCCCCCCCCCCACCCCGGAAAAAAGCGACGCACTCCTCCCTCCTCCCCCTCCCCCACCCACACCCCCGCCCCACCCCTCGCCCACCT
>NZ_JBVJNV010000009.1:0-126262 GCF_055583505.1 Kribbella sp. NPDC104740
ACTGCGACCGGGAGGTCGTGGGAGAGTAGGACGTCGCCGGACATTCACACTGTTAAGGGCCACCCCACACCGGGGTGGCCCTTAACATTTCCCCATGCAACTCCCGCCGGACTCCCAGCCATCGCCGCACCCTGAAGACCGGCACCCGGAAGTCCGCAACGCCGAGGTTCGCTACCCGGATGATCTGGACCCCGAGGAGCTCGCCTTCCAGCAGCTCTACGGCCCATGGCACGTCTCCACCCCACAGGACGCCGCAGAACTCCTCGACGGCTACCCCTCCGACTGGTGGATCGTCGGCGGCTACGCCATCGAGGCCTTCACCGGCGTACGACGTCCCCACGAAGACGTCGACGTATCTCTCTGGCGCGCGGACATCGAGCCCCTCCGCCAGCACCTCAAAGAAGACTGGCACCTCTGGTCCAACGCGGGCGGCCGGCTTAGCCCGCTCACCGACCAGCGCCCCGAGCAACCTGACGAAGCGGACCAGATCTGGCTCCGCCGTCACGCCCTCTCTCCATGGGAGTACGACCTGGTCGTGAACCCAGACCGAGACGGCCGCTGGATCTTCCGCCGCGACCCGTCTCTCGACTTCGCCTTGGAGGAGATCACCTGGATCGCCTCCGACGGCCTGCGGTACATCACCCCGGAGATGGCCCTCGCCTACAAGGCTCGCCTCAACCGCCCGAAGGACGAGCAGGACCTAGCCGCGGCCTTGCCTCTCCTCGCGTCCACTCAGCGCACCTGGCTGGCCGACATGATCGACCACCTCCACCCCGGCCACGCCTGGCTGTCCCGCATCACCGCCTGACTACGGCCGCCCCGGCCGCGCCGGCGTGACAACCCGCAACTGCAACATCGCCGCGAACCGAGTCTCCGGATCCGCCAGATCCAGATCCGCAACCTCCGCCAGCCGCCGCAGCCGGTACCGAAACGTGTTCGGATGCACGTACACCGTCGCTGCAGCCGCGATGACATCCCCAAACGCATCCAGCCAGGCGCGCAGCGTCTCCACCAAGTTGGTGTTGTGCTCCCGGTCGTACGCGACCAGTCGAGCAATCGGCCCCGTCGGCTGATCACCCCGAGCCTCGATTAGATCCCGCAACTCGAGCAACAACGTCTCCACATGCACATCCGCCAACCGCGCAACCCGCTGCGCCCCCGTCCGCAGCACCCGAAGCGCCCGATCAGCCCCAGCGCGAGCATGCGGAAGCCGGCCCGTCTCCCGCACCACCGGCCCAACTCCCACGGTGACCGTCACCCGATCCCCGATCCGATCCAGGAAGTCCTTGGCGATCCGCACCGCCCGCTCCTCCCCGTCCTCCCGATCACCCCGAACCGGCAACAACCCGTAC
This sequence comes from Kribbella sp. NPDC104740, assembly GCF_055583505.1. NCBI lineage: Bacteria > Bacillati > Actinomycetota > Actinomycetes > Propionibacteriales > Kribbellaceae > Kribbella > Kribbella sp. NPDC104740. Next base: position 1,353 of record NZ_JBVJNV010000009.1, read on the forward strand.
GCGACATCCCCCACCAACGCCGCGGCCGACCGCGGGTGCACCGCTCCCAAGTGCATCGCAAACGCATCCGCCAACCGCTGCCGCTCAGTAGCCAACCCCGCCTCACCCACCAACGACTCCTGACCAGCCCCCACGGAAACATCCCGACCGGACGCCTCCCGCGCCCGATCGCGCGGCGACTTCGGGGGAGCCACCACCTCCCGAGCCTGACTGCGTTGCGCCTTCGGGACAGCCGACGCCCGCGCCCTATCGCGCCGAGTCTTCGCGACAGCCCCCTGCCGTTCACGCCCGGCACCATCCTCAGCCGTGCGTCGTACCTGCACAGCCAAAGCCAGCACCACAACCGGCTGGTCGGCCAGCCCAAGACGATCAAGCGCATCCCGCGCCCCAGCCCCGCCCTCCAGCGCCGTACTGACCAGATCGGCGCGGAGCCGCCGTTCCACATCCGCGCCGGCCCGAATCCGAAGCATGTGCAGCGCCACCAACTTTGCCGCGTCGCACAACGCCTGGGTCCGCTCGTCAGTCAGCGGATCCCGAACAGCCGCCCAGATCGACCCAAGAATCTCGTCCCCAGCCCGAACCGCGACGGCAACCCGAGGAATCGTGAACTCGGTAGCGGTGATCGGCAACGGCGGCACATGCACCGGCCGATCGGTCCGATGCAGCTCGCGAAAGATCCCCAGCTCAGCAAGCAACCGCGAGTACCGCTGAGGCACCTGCCGCCCCAACACCGTCTCGACCCGAGCGGTATCAGCCTCATCCTGCCGCCCAGAGAACGCGAGCACCCGAGAGCTCCGATCCTCGATCGTCACCGGAGCATCAAGCAACGCCGCCGTAGCGTTCGCCAACGCGAACAAATCTCCCGACGGCATCCCGCCCAAGGTCTCCGGCTCAGCAACCCCCACATCCCCCTCAGCCAGCAACGACCGCAACAACACCGCCAGCTGATCCCAAGAAGCCCCCCGAGTCAGCCCCAGCAAAGCCACCCCAGACTCAGCAACCGCCGCACGAACACTCGCGTCCCGAGTGACCGGCGCCCGCACCACCAACCCAGCCGCCTGCTGCCGCCCCAAATCCCGCAACGCCCAAGCGATCGCCCCGGGTTCCTGCAGCCCAACCCCCAACACCAACGCATTCGAAGGCAACACAGGCTCGTCGACGGGATCATGAATCACCACCCCACCGATCTCGACGGGCCGGTCAGCGTCCCCCTCCACCAACTCGAGCAACGTGGCGCCCAAATCATCCAGCACCCGCCCAAGACTCGCCCGAGGCCGATTAGTCACGGAACGCATCACCTCCCTGACCCTAAAACCCAACTCCCCACCCTAGTTCGTCCCACCCAACAACTTCACCCCCCACTTTCGTAGCCCCGGACAACCGGTGCCGTGCCCGCCGTCGGTGGTGTGCGGTGGGGTTGCTGGTTGGGTTAGAGCTTTAGCCATTCGGTGTGGGTGGTTACTGCGGCTAGTTCTGGTTCCAGGGGGTCTACGCCTATGCCGGGGGTGGTGGGGACGGGGAGGTGGCCGTTGGTGAGGGTGAAGGGTGGGGTGATGTCGGTTTGGTAGTAGCGGGAGGAGGCTGAGGTGTCGCCGGGGAGGGTGAAGTTGGGGAGGGCTGCCAGTGCCAGGTTGGCGGCTCGGCCCAGGCCGGTTTCGAGCATGCCGCCGCACCAGACGGGGATGTTGTGGGACTGGCAGAGGTCGTGGATTCGGCGGGACTCCAGGTAGCCGCCTACTCGGCCGGGTTTGATGTTGATGATGGAGCAGGCTTTGAGGGTGATGGCTGCGGCGGCTGTTTGGGCTGAGGTGATGGATTCGTCCAGGCAGACGGGGGTTTTCAGGTGCTTCGACAGTTCTGCGTGGCCGAGGATGTCGTCTTCTGGGAGGGGTTGCTCGATCAGGAGGAGGTTGAAGGGGTCCAGGCGGGAGAGGTGGCGGGTGTCGGCCACGGTGTAGGCGGTGTTGGCGTCTACCTGGAGGAGGATGTCGTCGCCGAAGCGCTTGCGGACGGCGGCGACTGGCTCGATGTCCCAGCCTGGTTGGATCTTGAGCTTGATGCGGAGGTAGCCCTCGTCGAGGTAGTTGCCTACGGCGTCGAGTAGTTCTTCGGTGGAGTTCATGATGCCGACGGAGACGCCGCAGGGGACTTCGGTGTGGACGGCGCCCAGCTCGCGGGCCAGGGGGCGGCCTTCGGCGCGGAGTTCTGCGTCGAGGACGGCGGTCTCCAGGGCGGCTTTGGCCATGCGGTGGCCGTGGAACTTCTGCAGGGTCGGCGCGACGTCGACGGCGGTGAGGTGGTCGACGGCTGCGAGGGCGGGGACGAAGAAGCGGCGGAGGACGTCGGCGGCTGCGTCGGCGTACTCGGAGGAGTACAAGGGGGCGGCCATGGCTACGCACTCGCCCCAGCCCTCGGCTTCGGTGGTGACGACTCGGACGAGGAGGGCGTCCCGGGTGGTCTCGGTGCCGAAGCTGGTGCGGAAGGGCGAGACGAGGGGGAGGGAGATTCGGCGGAGTTCTACTCCGGTGAGTTTCATCGGGTGAGGCCTCTCGCGGGGAGTTCGAGGACGTACCAGCCGGTGCGGTCGAAGCCGATCACTTGGGCGCCGTCGGCGAGGAGGCCGCCGAGGACGTCGCGGAGGGCTGAGCGCCAGGACTTGGCTGCGGTCGGGTTGGTTTGGCGGAGAGATTCGATGTCGGGCGGTACGGCGACGAGGACGATGTTGCCGGTGAGGGGAGCGACGCCTGGGGGCGGAGGCTGCGCGGGGGAGCCCGGGACGGAGTGCGCGGCTGCACCGGCGACGGTGTGAGCGGCTGCACCGGCGACGGTGTGAGTGTTGGAGCCGGGGGCTGGGGCATCGTTGGGGGCTCGGGTCAGGGCGATGGTGGCTTGTGGGTAGGACTGGATGGTCAGCGGTTGGGGGTGGGTGGTCGCCGCCCTGGTGACTGCGGGGGTGTCGAGGTCCCACCGGACCAGGAGACGGTCGGTGTCGTCGCCGTTGTTGATGCTGTCGTGCATGCCGCCGTAGAAGTTGGTCAGGTACTCGGCGGGGTGGGCCGCCAGCTTCACGAGGTTGAAGTAGGCGTTGCGGCGGATGAGCGGGTCGAAGGTCCAGGAGATTGCGGTGATGCCACGTTCCAACGCCCAGGCTCGTTGGTGGAGTTTGAGGGCGAAGCCGATGTTGCGGCCGCGGGCTGTGGTGGAGACGCCGGCTACGTGGCTGTGCATGGAGACTTCGGCCGGTGGCGCGAAGAAGCCGACGCAGGCGCCGACGAGTTCGGTGCCGTCGTAGGCGCCGGAGACGTAGTTGCCAGCTTTGGTGAGGGCGCGAAGGAGCTCGGTGGTGACCGGAGGATTCTTCGGGTCGGGGCGCCAGATCGAGTTGTAGAGGTGATAGACGGCGTCGAGCTCGGAGAGTTCGGTGAGGGTGCGGACCTGTACGCCGGCTGAGGTGGCGGCGGCCGCGGAGGCTTGGTCGGCTGCGCTCACCGCCGTGCTGGTTGGAGCGCTGACCAGGCCGCTGACTGGGGTGGTCATGGCGTTTCCAGCAGGTCAGCGATCAGGGCTGTGAGCAACGAGGTGCGGGGGACGATCTCCGAGACCACCACGTGTTCGTCGTCGGCGTGGGCGCCGCCGCCTACTGCGCCCAGGCCGTCGAGGGTCGGGGTACCGACGCCGGCGGTGAAGTTGCCGTCGGAGCCGCCGCCGACCGAGGTTTCGCGGAGGGGCGGTAGGCCGAGGGCGGTCGCTAGTTTGCCCGCCTGTTCGTAGAGAGCTTGAGACATCTTGCGCTCTAGGGGTGGGCGGTTGGGGCCGCCGAGGATTTCGACGGTTGCTTCGGGGAGGACTGGTTTCAGGGCGTGCAAGGCGGTGTCGACGCGGAGTTGCTCGGCGACTGTGCGAGCCCGTACGTCGACCAGGAAGCTGCCTGACGCTGGGACTGTGTTGCGGGTGGTGCCGGAGGTCAGGGCGGTCGGGGTGACGGTCGTGCCTAGAGCACCGTCGCCCAGGGCGGCGATGGCGAGGATTTGGTGGGCGGCTTCGATGCTGGCGTTCACGCCGAGCTCTGGTTCCAGGCCGGCGTGGGAGGCTCGGCCGGTGATGCGGATTTCGTAGTTGGAGACGCCTTTGCGTTCGAGTTTCAGGGCGCCGTTGTCTGCGGATGCCTCCAGGACCAGGGCCGCCGAGCAGCCGGTGGCTTCGGCTTCGATCAGGGCGCGGGAGGACGGGGAGCCCAACTCCTCGTCGCCGGTGACGAGGAGGGTGACTCCGTCGAGGGACGGCAACGCGGCCAGTGCGTGGAATGCCATCACCAAGCCGGTCTTCATGTCGAAGCTGCCGGGACCGCGGAGGATGCCGTCCTCGATGACGAAAGGATGGGTGGCCAGGGAGCCGATCGGCCAGACCGTGTCGTGGTGGGCGAGGACGAGGACGCGCGATGGACCGGCGCCGAAGCTCCAGCGCAGGTGCGTACACCCGTCCACCACCTCGTACGACGGTTCGCTGCCCAGGCGTTCGGTGCCCAGGCGGGCGACTATGTCGGCGCTGCGGGCGACCGCTTCGAGGTCTGACGACGGGGACTCGCAGGCGACCAGGGTCTCGAGGTCCGCCAGCATCGCCGGCAACGACAGGGTCGTCCGGGGGGATGGTGGCGTGGGGGAGGGAGCGTTCGCCGGGGAGGGCGGACTCGCGGACGAAGAAGGGCGCGGGGACGAAGTGGGTGTCATCAGCTGACCTTCGGGGTGGCTCGGACGCCGAAGTGCATGTACTTCTCTCCGGTCGGCAGCGCGTAGAAGGTGATCGTCGACCAGGTCAGTGAGCCGGGCTGGCGGACGACGAACAGGTCGCCGGTCGCGTCTGCCGGTCGCATCTCGAAGACCTGGGACGGTTCGGGCATCAGCTCGGCCAGCGGGCCGGTTGCCGTGAGGCGGACCTTCAGCTGGTCGTCCTCGACGAAGACCTCCTGCAGGGTGCTCGCGCGTTCGTAGCGGCCGACGTGGCGGTGCAGATCGAGCTCGGGCGTCTCGGACAAGGGGGCCAACGGCAACGGCATGGCGACTCCGGCCAGGTCGCGGAAGATCTCGCGGTAGAGGTCCTGGTACAGGTCGCGGGTGTTGCCGCCGTTCGTCAACAGCGTGACGGCCAGGCCCTGCTCGGGCAGCACACGGAGGAACGCGGCCTGGCCGATCGTGTTGCCGTCGTGGCCGATCAGGCGGTGGCCGTCCCAGTCGAAGCGGATCCAGCCGAGGCCCCACGAGTCGCCGAGGGTGTGCTTGTCGGGGAGCTCGGCTTGCTTGTCGGCCATGGCAGTGACAGAGCCCGAGCTGAGTACGCGGGTGCCGTCCGGAGCGAGACCGTCGTTCAGGTGCATGCGGGCGAAGGCCAGCGCTTCGGCTGCTGTTGACGTGATGAGACCCGCCGGGCCGAGAGCCCGGGGGAGTCCCCACACCGGTGCCGGGACCAGCTCGTCCTCGCCGACGTGGCCGACGGCGGCGCGGTGCAGCAGCGCCTCCTCGGGCAGTGTGACCGTACGACGCAAGCCGAGCGGGGTGAAGATCCGTTCCCGCAACGCCGCGTCCCACGTCTTTCCGGTGAGCTTCTCGATCACGCGGCCTGCCAGCGAAAAGCCGGAGTTGCAGTACGACCAGGTCGCGCCGAGCGGGTGGTTCTGGCCGACCTCGGCCAGCCCGTCGACGTACTTCTCCAGGCAGTCGTCGCCGCGGCCGGTGTCGGTGAACACGTCGCCGTCGATGCCGCTCGTGTGCGTCAGCAGCTGCCGCATCGTCACCTGCTTGGCGACGTCGGGGTCGCCGAGCTGCAGCTCGGGCAGCACCTGGATCAGCGGCGCGTCCAGGTCGAGCAGACCCTCGTCGACGAGCTGCAGCGCTAGCGTCGCCGTCCAGACCTTCGACATCGAACCGATCTGGAAGATCGAGTCCGTCGTCACCTCGACGCCGGTCTCCTTGTGCAGTACGCCGGTCGCCGCCTCCACCAGCTCGTCGTCCTGGCCGGGCCGCAGCCGCAGGATGCCGAGCGAAGCGCCGACGACCTTGTGCTTGGCCGCGAGGGTGGTCAGCCGTCGCTGCCAGTGCGCCGCGTCGATACGCGGCCGCTTAGGGCCGCGCGCGTCGCCGGCGTACTGCTCGACCCAGTTGGCGATGCGGTGGCCGAAGTCGATCCGGTGCGACGGGCGACCCTCGACGATGAACAGGTGGCTGGCCTCCGGGTACAGGACGAGTTGCGTCGGTACGCCCTGCTCGCGCAGCGCGGTGTGCCACTGCTGGGCCTGGCCGATCGGGCAGCGCACGTCCGCGTCACCGTGGAGGATCAGCGTCGGCGTCTTCACCTGGTCGACCTTGGCCAGCGGAGACATCGCGCTGAAGTCGCCGGGGCCGTTCAGCTCGTAGACGCTGAGGAAGTGCGCGGCGTCCGACGTACCGCTCATGCTGGTCAGGTCGCTGACGACTCCGCCCGCGACGGCCGCGGCGAACCTGCTGTCGCGGCTGGTCAGGTAGCAGGTCATGAAGCCGCCGTAGCTGTACCCGGCGATCGCGAGCCGCTCGGCGTCGGCGATGCCTTCGGCAACGAGCTGGTCGATCGGCTCGAGGAAGTCGTTGGCGTCCGAGGTGCCCCACCCGCCGAGCACGGCGTTGTAGAACTCCTCGCCGTAGCCATCGCTACCGCGGGGGTTGAGCAGGAGGACGGTCCACCCGTGGGCGGCCAGCTCCTGGTGGTAGAGGTGAGCTTCGTCAGCCACACCGTTCCACGCGTTGTGCGGGCCGCCGTGGACGTCGAGCAGCAGCGGCTGGGCGCCGGTCGCCGCAGGGTCGCGGACGATCCAGCCGTGCACCACGGTGCCGTCCGAGATCGTGAACTCGCGCTCCTCACGGACGAAGGTCTCGACGTCCTCCAGCCTGTACGACGTACGCTGCGTCACCGAGTCGTCGGTCAGGTCGACCGTCACGATCTCGCCGTACGACGTCGCGGTGGTCAGCGCGGTCGCGGCGACGCCGCCGGCGACGGAGAGGCCGGACACGTTCTGGCCGGCCTCGCCCAGCACCAGACGCGGCGTGCCGCCGGCGACCGGTACGGCGTACAGGTGGGTGCAGCCGCGGTCGCGGATGCAGAACAGGACGGTCTGGCCGTCGTCGATCAGGACCGGCAGAGCTCCCGGGTACGCCGGGCTGCCGGGCATGACGTTGCGGTCGAGCGGCGCCGACAGGTTCGCGACCTCGCCGGTGTCGAGCGTGAGGCGGAGCAGGCTGGCGTGGCCGACCGGGCCGGTGGTGTTGCCGACGATCAGGAGGGACTCGCCGTCGGCCGTCCAGCGGACCTGGCCGGCCAGGCCGTCGCGTAGGCCGACTTGCTGCGGCTCTGCCTTCGCGTCGGTTGCGTCGATGACGTACACCGGTGAGGTCGGGACGAGGTCGCTGTCGGGGGCGGTGCCTGCGCTGAAGGCGAGGTTGGTCCCGTCGGGGGACCAGTCGGGGTCGCCTGCGTGCCAGTCGCCCTCCGTGGCCTGGCGGCAGGCCTTCGTGTCGAGGTCGAGGAGGTGGACGTGCTTGCGGTACGTGCGCAGCCAGCCGGATCCGTCGGCCTGGTAGTCGAGGCGCTCGTTCACGATCGGGGCGTGGCCGCGGGTCTCGCGGGCCTCGTCGTCCTCGCCGGGGAGAGCCGCGGTGTCGACGGCGGCGCTGAAGGCGATGCGGGTGCCGTCGGGGCTCCAGCGTGGGGCGCCGGCACCGAGCGGAAGCGTGGTGAGCTGCTCGGGCTCACCGCCGCCGGCCGGGAGCACCCAGAGCTGCGCCGGGCCGTCCTTGGCGCGGAGGAAGGCGAGCTGCGTGCCGTCCGGGGACCAGGTCGGTGAGGTGTCGCTGTCGCCGCGGGTCAGCTGCTTCGGTTCGCCGTCGGTGATCCGCCACAGGCTGCGCAGGGTGCGGTCGGCCGCCTGGTCGGTCGTCCGGAGGACGTAGACGAGCTGGCTGCCGTCGGGGGAGAGCGCGGGCTGCTCGGGGACGGTGAGCTCGGGCAGGTCGTCGATGCGCAGACGTCGGGTCACAGGGAGTCCTCCTTGGCTACGGAACCGGCGGTGACCGGCTGCAGGGCGCCGGCCACGTGGTGGCAGGCGGCGCGATGACGCCGGCGGTCGGCGTCAGTTGTCGGATCAATCGTCAGGCAGTGCTCGCGGTCGGCGAGCACGAACGGCCCGATCGGGCATCGCGGGTGGAACCGGCAACCGGCCGGCGGGTGGTGCGGGTCAGCCGGCTCGGCGTCGGCGACGACGTGGGCGGCGCGTTCGGCAACGGCCTGGGCCGCCGGGTCGGCGAGCAACTGGTCCACCGGGTCGAGCAGTGAGGTCGAACCCCGCCGCGGCGCGGCGGCCAGCAACTCCTTCGTGTACGGGTGTTGTGGATCGGCGAGCACCTCCGCGGCCGGGCCGAACTCGACGATGCGGCCCAGGTACATCACGGCGATGAAGTCGCTCACGTAGCGCACGACCGCGAGGTTGTGGGAGATGAACAGCATCGACAGCCGCAGCTCGCGTTGCAATGAGCGGACCAGGTTTAGCACGGTGCCCTGGATGGACACGTCGAGCGCCGAGGTGATCTCGTCGGCGATGATCACGTCCGGCTGTCCGGCCAGCGCCCGCGCGATCGCGACTCGTTGCCTCTGGCCACCGGACAGGGCGCCCGGGTACGACTGGGCGCGCTCGGCGTCGAGCCCGACCAGCTCGAGCAGCCGGGCCACCTCGGGGCGTCGTGGTGGACCTGAGCGTGGCACCGCCTCCGCGATAGAGTCGCCGATCGTCATCCGCGGATCCAGCGAGGAGTACGGATCCTGGAAGACCATCTGCAGCGGCCGTCGCTCGCGCGGCCGCCGCCGGAGCGGGGCGCCGTCGAGCAGGATCTGCCCCGACGTCAGGTCCGCGAGACCGACCGCGGCCCGGGCGAGCGTCGACTTGCCCGATCCGGACTCACCGACCAGCCCGACCACCTGGCCGGACGGGACGCACAGATCGACCGCGTCGACAGCGGTCAGCGCGCGGCGGCCGGCGCCGTACCGCACCGTCACTTGGTCGAACCTCAACTCACTCATCGTTGCCCCGTCCGGATCGACTCGATCGTCAACACTGCTTGGCCTTGCGGGTTCCAGCAGGCGACTCGGTGGTTTGTGCCTGCCAGTTCAGGGTCCTGCTCGGAACAGGCCCTCACAAGGAACTCACACCGACCTTTGTAGGCACATCCGGCCGGAAAAGCTGACGGCTCAACAGGTCTGCCGGGGATGACCGCGAGCGGTTCGTCGAGCGGCGTGTCCAGATCCGGTACGGCGGCCAGCAGCGCTCGCGTGTAGGGATGCCGAGCCCCGGTGGCCAGCTCCGAGGCCGGCAGATCCTCGACGATGCGCCCGGCGTACATCACCAGCACCCGGTCGCAGACCTGCGCGACGACGGTGATGTCGTGGCTAATCAGCAGCACCGCGACCTCGTCGGTCTCGCGGATCGTCTCCAGCAGCCGCAGCACCTGCCGCTGGACCGTCACGTCGAGCGCGGTCGTCGGCTCGTCCGCGACGATCAGCGCCGGGGCGCCCATCAGTCCCATCCCGATCATCGCCCGCTGCCGCATCCCGCCGGAGAACTCGTGCGGGTACTGCCGCGCGCGCCGTTCTGCCGCGGGAACGCGGACCGCGCGCAAGCGATCGACCGCCCGGGCCATCGCCGCGCGCCGGCTCAGTCCCTGATGCTCCCGAGCCCCTTCAGCAAGCTGTACGCCGATCCGCTTGGTCGGGTTGAACGACGTCATCGGGTCCTGGAAGACCATCGCGAACGACGTCCCCAGCAGCCGACGCCGGGTCGCTGCCGAGGTGCGGTCGGCCAGCCGGCCGAGCAGCGGCGCCCCGAGGAAGGACAGCTCCGCAGCCGAGACCTGCCCGGGAGACTCGATCAGGCCCGCGACAGCGAGCGCCGTGAGGCTCTTCCCGGAGCCGGATTCGCCCACCACACCGACGATCTCGCCCTTGCCGATCGTGAAACTGACCCCGCGCACCGGCGTGATCGGCCCCGGGAAGCTGACCCGCAGATCCTTCACGACCAGCACGGCCTCGTCGTCCACAGGCTCTGCGGGAACGGTCTCGGGCAGCCGGGACCGCACCCGGGGACCGAGAACCACCGGCACCCCGAGCCCCTTCGCCACCGCCTCGCCGAACAGGTTGAACGCCAGCCCCGCGATCACCACAGCGACGCCAGGCGCGAGCGCGGCCGCCGGATGCACGTAGATCCCGTTCAGCGACTCGCCCATCAGCCGCCCCCAGTCGTACGCCGGTGGCTGTACGCCGAGCCCGAGGAACGACAGCCCCGCGAACGCGAGCAGCACACCACCGGCGCCGATCGTCGCGTTGACGACGAGCGGCTCGGCGACGTTCGGCAGGATGTGCCGCAGCAGAATCCGGAACCGCCCAACGCCAGCGATCCGCGCCGCCGCGACGAAGTCCCGCTCGGCAACGCCGGCCACCAGCGTCTGCGTCAGCCGCGCGAAAGCAGGCGCCCCCGCCAGGCCGATCGCGAGCACCGCACCCTTCGCCCCCACGCCGAAGATCACCGCGAAGAACAGCGCGAGCAGCAGCCCCGGGAACGCGACCGCGATGTTGATCACCGCAGTCGTCAACCGCCCGAAGCGACGCCCAAGCAGCACTGGAGCGGTGCCGAGCAGAAGCCCGGCGAACACGCCAAGACCAGTAGCCAGCAGCGCGAGCAGGATCGACGTACGGGAAGCGACCAGGACTCGGTAGAAAATGTCGCGTCCGAGACTGTCGGTGCCCAGCCAGTGCTGGGAGGAGGTGCCTTCCAGCAGGTGCTCGGTGTCGATCGCTGAAGCCTGGTCGGACCAGAGCACCGGCGCGAGCACTGCGAGCAGGAGGACCGCCAGCAGGAGCAGACCGGCTCCGGCGCCCACCGGCGTACGGAGTACTGCGATCCAGCGGGTACGGCGGGCCATCAGCTCTCCCGGATCGTCGAGCGCGGGTCCAGCAGGGCAAGGGCTACGTCGACGGCCAGGTTCACCAGCAGGACGCCGACGCCGTACACGAGCACCACGCCCTGCACGAGCGGGTAGTCCTTGGCGAGGATCGAGGAGACGATCGTGCTGCCGAGGCCCGGCCAGCCGAAGACGTTCTCGACCAGGACGGTCCCGGCGACCATGCCGCCGAGCAGGAGGCCGCCGAGGGTGATGGTGGCGGTGACGGCGTTGGGGAGGGCGTGGCGGAGGTAGATCGCGACTGGGCGGAGGCGCTTGGCGCGCGCTGTCCTCAGATAGTCGGTCTGGAGTACGGCGAGCAGTTCGACGCGGCAGATGCGAGCCAGCACGGCAGCCGGACCGATGGCGAGCGAGAGGACCGGCAGCACGTACGACGTGATGCCGCCGCGGCCGGCCACCGGGAACCAGTGGAGCTGCACGGCGAACACGTAGACGAGCCCGACCGCCAGCAGGAACTCGGGAATCGCGGCGAGCACGACCGAGGTCGACGTGAACGTGAGCTCGGCCTTCGGGCGGCGGCCGGCGCGGGTGAGCACGCCCATCGCCAGGCCGAGCGGGAGCGCGATCAGCACGGCGACGAGGAACGCGGCGACGGCCAGGACAACGGTCGCCGGCAGGCGGTCGCGGATCACGTCGGAAACCGGCAGGCCGGTGGTGATCGACGTGCCGAGGTTGCCGGTGAAGAGGTGTTGGAGGAAGTGCAGGTACTGCGTCCACAGCGGGTCGTTGAGGCCGAGGGACTCGCGCTGGGCGTCGACCACGCTCTTGGCGGCGGCCGGTCCGAGCGCTGCTCGGACCGGGTCACCGGGGATCAGGTGGATCATCAGGAAGGCGGCGCTGAGCAGGGCCAGCACCGAGACGACCAGGCGGACGCCGCGGCGGAGCGCGAAGCGCAGCCAGGGGTGAAGCTCGAGGGCGGATGACGCCGGGGAGCCAGGCGACGGCGGAGCGCCGGGCGAGCCCGAGCTGCCGGAAGCAGCCGAACTGCCGGAAGCCGAGCCGCCAGGCGACGCCGGGACCAGTGGGGCCGTCACCGCATCACCCCAAGACCCGGATCGAGCTCGGCACGACACTGCCCTGCGCCATCTCGAACGTCGCGTTCTTCCCGAACACCGGAACCGTCGTGTTCACGAACGGCACCAGGTTCACCTGCTCGAACAGCGCCCGCTCACCAGCCGCCCAGTCCTCGCACCCGTCCGTCCCAGCGGTCTTGGACGCCTTGGCGACAGCAGCGTCGTACCCGGCGTTCTTGATCGACGAGAAGTTGCTCCCGTTCGGCGGACCCGTCCCGGACAGGAAGCTCACCAGCTGGCTAGGCAGCGACACCGTCAGCGGGATCAGCCCCGCGTGCCACGTCCCCTGACCAGCAAGAACCACAGTGCTGATCTCAGCGGTCGACACCGCTTTGAGCGACACGTCCACGCCCAGCTCGGTCCACGCCTTCTGCAGCAGCTCAGCGGCCGACTGCATCGTCGGGCCGAGCGTGGTCGGGTAGTAGAAGACCAGCGACAGCTTGCTCCCGCCCTTCTCGCGGACGCCACCAGCACCCGCCTTCCAGCCCGCCGCGTCGAGCGCGGCCTTGGCTGCGTCCAGGTCGTGGCCCGGCAGGTTGCCGGTGATGGTGTCGACCTTGCACGGCCCCATGCCCGGGGCAACCAAGTCAGTCGGCGCAGCCCCGGTCCCACTCGTCACCACCTTGCCCAGCTGGGTCAGGTCGAGGCCCTGGGTCAGCGCACGCCGTACGGCGAGATCCGCGGTCGGCAGCCCGGCCTTCTGGTTGAACCAGAGCTGGCCGAGCGGCGCACCGACCTCGCGCTTGAACAGCTGCTGAGCAGCCAGGCGCTGCTTGTCCGGTCCGGCGATGGCGACGATGTTCACCTGACCGGCGGCGAGCAGGTTGGCCGCGGTGGTCTCGTTGGCGACGACCTTGATCGTCACCTTCTCCGGCACGCCGGTCTGGTCGGCCTTGAAGTCACCCGGTCCCCAGGCGTAGTCCTTGCGCCGCGTCAGCGTGTAGTGGTCACCAGGTACGGCCTCGCTGACCGTGTAGAGCCCGGTGCCGTCGGAGCCCTGCTTGAGGATGCTGCGGTCCTTCATCCCCTTGGCGCAGACGATGTGCAGCCCACCGACGTTGCGGGTCAGGAACGCGTCCGGCGCCGCCGCGGTCACGGTCACCGTCCCGGCCGCGTCGTCGGCGACAGCCTTGGCGCCCGCCGGGACGAAGACGCCGATCCGGGTGGACTTGTTGGCTGGGTCCCCGACGAAGTTGATGTTCTCCGCGACCGTGCCGGCGGTCAGCGGCGTGCCGTCTGAGCAGGTGATCCCCTTGCGCAGCGTGTACTTCGCTGAGGTCGTGGTGCCTTCCCACTTCTCCGCCAGCCCCGCCACCGGGTTGCCGTCCGGACCGATGTTCAGCAGCGCGTCGTACAGGAACCAGTCGACCTGCATGGTGACCGACAGCGAGGTGAACTGTGGGTCGAGGTTGCCGGGGTCGCCGCTGACAGCCATCGTCAGCGGCTGACCTGCGACGGGCTGACCGGCCGTGGTGGGCGAGCCGCTGGAGCTGCAGGCCGACAGAGCCAGTACGCCGGCCACCAGGACTGTGAGTGCGGATCTCATGTCGCCTCCGAAGGTCAGGCGCGGCGCAGGGCGCGGCCGCTGTGCAGGTAGAGGGCGCGACCGGTGCCGTCGTCGCCGAGGAAGACGTGCGGGGTGTGCAGGCCGTTCTCCGCCTTGACCGCGATCAGGCTGTGCTCGTCGCGACCGACCAGTTCCACCGGCTCCGGCGTCGGCCCGAGCTCGGCGAAGATCCCCTTCGGCATCTGGTCGAGCCAGAGCCGCCCCTCCTCGTCCTGGCGGACGGTGAGGTCCAGCGCGTCACAGGTGTAGGTCCCGAGGAACCGGCCGGCGTCGACGGCGACAGCGGCGGCCGGGGGAGTGGGCATCGCAGGCAGGTCGAGCCCGGCGAGCTCCCTGGCCACGTGGCTGAACACAGCGCGGTACGCCTCGATCACGTCGCCGCCGTTGGTCAGCAACGCGATGGCCAGCCCGTGTTCCGGTAGGACGCGCAGGAACGCGTTCTGGCCGATGGTGCCGCCGTCGTGACCGATCACCGTCGTACCGGCCCAGTCGAACAGCTCCCAGCCGAGCCCCCAGGAGTCGCCCATCATCCCGAGCGCCGGCAGCTTCACCTGCGGCTCCTGCATGGCCGCGACGCTCGCAGCACTCAGTACGCCGTCCCTGCCGCCCTCGAGGTGCAGCTGCGCGAACGTGAGCAGGTCCCGCGGACTCATCGCCAGCATCGCGCCAGCAGCAGCCATCGACCGCGTCAGCGCCCAGACCGGTGCAGGCACCGGCGCCTCACCCGGCGCCGGCCGCAGGTGCCCGACAGCGGCCCGGTGCAAGATCGCCTCGTACGGGTCGCTCGCTGCATGCGCCAGACCGAGCGGCGTGAACAGCTGCTCCTGCAGTACGGCGTCGTACGACTTACCGCGGACCACCTCGACCAGGCGGCCCAGCACCGCGAAGCCGGCGTTGTTGTACGAGAACATCTCGCCCGGCCCGAACAGCTGGCTGACGTCGGCCAGCGTGGCCAGGTACTTCTCCACCGCGTCGTCGCCCTTGCCGGTGTCGTTGAAGATGTCGCCCTCGAACCCGGCCGTGTGACTCAGCAGCTGGCGGGTGGTGATCTTCGCCGCCGCGCCGTCGTCGCCCAGCACGAACTCGGGCAGGTAGGTGCGCACCGGCACGTCCAGGTCGACGTCATCGGATTCCACCAGCTGCATCACCAGTGTGGTCGTCCACACCTTGGTGATCGACCCGATCTGGAACACGGAGTCGGCGGTCGCCTCCACCCCCGTCGCCTTGCTCAGTACGCCGGCCGCGTGGTCGACGATCTGCCCGTCGTACAGGACGCCGACAGCGGCGCCGGGGACCTCGTGCTCGGCCAGCAGCGCCGGCAACTGGTCGTGCAGCCACGTCTCGATCTCAGTCAGGGTCGCCATGCGCCGACGCTAGGACGCTCGGGAGCGCGCGTATTCGTCGTGGCCGACGACTGCCCGGGCCGATTTCGTCCGCCGGGACGAAGCAGCCGGACGGGACGCTGCGCGGGAACATCGGAAGAGGACTTACTCTTGAGGGTGTTATGACCTCTTCCGGCCGTCGTACGGTCTACCTCGATCACGCTGCGACGACTCCGATGCTGCCCGCGGCGATCGAGGCGATGGCCTCGCACCTCGGGCGCACCGGCAACGCCTCGTCGCTGCACGGGTCGGGACGGGCGGCGCGGCGGACCGTCGAGGAGTCCCGGGAGACGATCGCGGAGGCGCTCGGCGCGCTGCCGAGCGAGGTGGTGTTCACCTCCGGCGGCACCGAGGCGGACAACCTCGCGCTGAAGGGCCTGTGGTGGGCGCGGCTCAAGCAGGAGCCGCGCCGGCGGCGCGTCCTGCTCAGCGGCGTCGAGCACCACGCCGTGCTGGACCCAGCGGTCTGGCTGGCGGAGCACGAGGGTGCCGAGCTGATCTGGCTGCCTGTCGACACGCTCGGCCGGGTGCGGCCCGACGACGTCCGGGCGGCGATCGAGCAGGACCCGGCGACGGTGTCCTTCGTCACGCTGATGATGGCCAACAACGAGGTCGGCACGCTGCAGCCGATCCAGGAGGTCGCGGCGATCGCCGCGGAGTACGGCATCCCGGTGCACACCGACGCCGTCCAGGCGGTCGGCGAGGTCCCGGTGGACTTCGCGGCCCTCGGCGTCGACGCGATGACCGTGTCCGCGCACAAGATCGGCGGCCCGTACGGGATCGGCGCGCTGGTGGTCCACAAGGAGACCCAGCTGGTGCCGATCGTGCACGGCGGCGGCCAGGAGCGCGACGTCCGGTCCGGCACGCTGGACACCCCGGCGACGGCCGGGTTCGCGGTCGCGGCCGCGCACGCCGTCAAGCACCAGGCCGACGAGTCCGAGCGCCTGATCGCGCTGCGCGACCGGCTGATCGCGGGCATCACCAGCACCGTCCCGGGCGCGCTGCTGTCCGGCGACCCGGTCGGCCGTTTGCCCGGTAACGCACACTTGTCGTTCAAGGACTGCGAGGGCGACTCGCTGCTGCTCCTGCTGGACGCCCGGGGGATCGAGGTCTCCACCGGGTCGGCCTGCAACGCGGGTGTCGCCGAGCCGAGCCACGTGCTGCTCGCGATGGGGTACGACGACCAGCGCGCTCGCGGCTCCTTGCGCTTCACCCTCGGGCACACGTCCAGCCAGGCCGACGTGGACGCCGTACTGGACACCATCGGGCCTGTCGTGGAGCGGGCGATGTCCGCCGGTCTGCAGAACGTGGGAAGGAACAGCTGATGCGGGTACTCGCAGCCATGTCCGGCGGGGTCGACTCCGCCGTCGCGGCGGCGCGGATGGCCGAGGCCGGGCACGAGGTGGTCGGTGTGCACCTGGCGCTCAGCCGCAACCCGCAGTCGTACCGGACCGGCGCCCGCGGCTGCTGCACGGTCGAGGACTCCCGCGACGCCCGCCGGGCCGCCGACGTGATCGGCATCCCGTTCTACGTCTGGGACCTGGCCGAGCGCTTCCACGCCGACGTGGTCGAGGACTTCGTCGCCGAGTACGCCGCCGGCCGGACGCCGAACCCGTGCCTGCGCTGCAACGAGAAGGTCAAGTTCAGCGCGGTCCTGGAGCGGGCGCTGGCGCTCGACTTCGACGCGGTCGCGACCGGCCACTACGCCCAGATCGTCGAGACCGCCGCCGGCCGCGAGCTGCACCGCGCGGTCGACCACGGCAAGGACCAGTCGTACGTGCTCGGCGTGCTCACCCAGGAGCAGCTGCAGCACGCGTTCTTCCCGCTCGGCGACACGGTCAAGACCGAGATCCGGGCCGAGGCCGAGCGGCGCGGGCTGTCGGTGGCGGCCAAGCCGGACAGCCACGACATCTGCTTCATTGCCGACGGCAACACGCCGGGCTTCCTGGCCGACAAGCTCGGCGCGGCCCCCGGCGACATCGTGGACAGCAGCGGGACCAAGCTCGGCGAGCACAGCGGCACCCACGGCTTCACCGTCGGGCAGCGCAAGGGCCTGCGGATCGGTACGCCGGCCGCCGACGGCAAGCCGCGCTTCGTGCTCGACATCAGCCCGGTCGACCGCACGGTCACGGTGGGCTCCCGCGAGGAGCTGGCCGTGGAGAGTCTGGTCGCCTCCAAGCCGCGCTGGTGCGGCCCTGCTCCTGAGGACGTACTGAGCGTCAAGGCGCAGCTGCGCGCGCACGGCGACGAGGTGGCGGTCACCGCTCGGCTCGACGGTGACCAGGTGCACGTGACCTTCGACGAGCCGACTGCTGCCGTCGCGCCGGGTCAGGCAGTCGTCCTGTACGACGGCACGCGCGTCATCGGCTCCGCCACGATCGACTCGGTCCAGCGCGCCAGCGTCAACGTATGACGACCACAGGTCTCGGTTCGCTGCCCGGGGACGACATCCGCGAGTGGACCAAGGTGGTGCTCGGCGCGGTCGACATCCCCTTCCTGCCGGAGCTCCCGGCACGTCCGTACGGCGACATGCTCAGCCGGGCGGTCGCCGTACTGGCTGAGCTGTCGGCGGACCTCCAGCCGGCCGGCTGGCGGCTGACGGGTGGCTCGGACTCCCGGTCGAGCCTGGACCAGCGCCGGGCGCGGTCCGTGCTGGAGGAGGACCTGGACGTTCTGGAGGAGTACGCCGACGGCTACACCGGGCCGCTGAAGCTCCAGTTCACCGGGCCGTGGACGCTGGCGGCCACTGTCGAGCTGCCGCGCGGCGACAAGGTGCTGGCCGACCACGGTGCTCGCCGAGACCTGGCTGACGCGCTGGCGCACGGGGTGAACGCCCAGGTGGCCGAGGTACGCCGCCGGGTGCCCGGTGTGGACCTGCTGGTGCAGCTGGACGAGCCGGCGCTCCCCGCCGTACTGGCTGGGGCTGTGCCGACGGCCAGTGGGTGGAGCAAGCACCGCTCGGTCGACGGGCCGGGAGCTGTGGAGCTGCTGGCGCGGGTGGTCGAGGCTGGGGACCCAGCGACGACTCTGGTGCACTGCTGCGCGGCCCGGCCGCCTATCGAGGTGTTCACCAAGGCAGGGGCGGGGGGAGTAGCGGTGGACGTGTCGCTGCTCACAGAGCCCGCCTGGGAGCAGATCGCCATCGCAGTAGAGGCCAAGACCACCCTGTACGCCGGACTGGTCGCCACCACCGGCCCGCTGCTCGACCCGGAGCAGACCGCCGCGCCGCTGGTCAGGACGTGGCGCAACCTCGGGCTGGACCCGGAGCTGATGAAGCAGGTCGTCGTCACCCCAGCGTGCGGGCTCGCTGCCTCTGCGTCGCCGGCCGACGCCCGCGCCCGCCTGGACCTGCTGCGAGGTGTGGTCGACGCCATCGGCGAAGCCGCCGAAGCGTAGGGCGCAAGAGCCCGAAAACGTCGGTGCCGGGCGGTAGGTTCTGCACATGAGCACGGAGATCCCGGAGACCGACGCCGCCGACCAGCCCCCCGCGCCGCCCGCGGTGCGCGAGCGGCACGCCGCGCTGAGCCGGGAGATCGAGGAGCACCGCTTCCGGTACTACATGTCCACCTCGACCATCTCCGACGCCGACTTCGACGCGCTGATGCACGAGCTGCAGGGCATCGAGGAGGAGTTCCCGGAGCTGCGGACGCCGGACTCGCCGACGCAGAAGGTCGGCGTACCGATCTCGACGCTGTTCGCGCCGGTCACCCACCCGATGCGGATGGAGAGCCTGGGCAACGCGTTCTCCGCCGAGCAGATGGAGGCCTGGGCCAAGCGGCTCGAGCGCGAGGTCACCGTCCAGCAGATCCACGACAGCGGCTTCATGTGCGAGCTGAAGGTCGACGGGCTGGCCCTCGACCTGGTCTACAAGAACGGCCGCCTGGACAGCGGCGCCACCCGCGGTGACGGCACCACCGGCGAGGACGTCACGCTCAACGTCCGCACGATCGACAGCATCCCGGAGGTGCTGGACACCGACGACCCGCCGGAGTTCCTGGAGGTACGCGGCGAGGTCTACTTCCGGGTCGAGGACTTCGAGCAGCTGAACGCGAAGCTCGTCGAGGCCGGCAAGGACCCGTTCTCGAACCCGCGCAACAGCGCGGCCGGCTCGCTGCGGCAGAAGGACCCGCGGGTCTCCGGCCAGCGCCCGCTGCGCTTCGTCGTGCACGGCCTGGGCCGCGTCGACGGGCATCACATCGCCCGGCTGTCCGAGGCGTACGAGCAGCTCAAGGCCTGGGGGCTCCCGGTCAGCGACCGCGCCCGGCGCGTCGAGACGCTGGCCGAGGTCAACGAGTTCATCGCGTACTACGGGGAGAACCGGCACTCCGTCGACCACGAGATCGACGGCGTCGTGGTGAAGGTGGACGAGGTCGACCTGCAGCGCGCGCTGGGCTCCACGTCGAGCGCGCCGCGCTGGGCGATCGCGTACAAGTACCCGCCCGAAGAGGTCACCACCAAGCTGCTCTCGATCGAGGTGAACGTCGGGCGGACCGGCCGCGTCACGCCGTACGGGGTGATGGAGCCGGTGCGCGTGGCCGGGTCGACGGTCGAGTTCGCGACCCTGCACAACGCGCAGGAGGTCGAGCGCAAGGGCGTCTGGATCGGCGACACCGTCGTCCTGCGCAAGGCCGGCGACGTGATCCCGGAGATCCTCGGACCGGTGATCGACCTGCGGCCCAAGGAGGCGTACCCGTTCCGGATGCCGACCGAGTGCCCGTCCTGCGGGACGACGCTGCGGCCGATGAAGGAGGGCGACATCGACATCCGGTGCCCGAACGCCCAGTCCTGCCCGGCGCAGCTGCGGGAACGGCTGTTCCACCTGGCCGGGCGGTCGGCGTTCGACATCGAGGTGCTCGGGTTCAAGGCCGCCGACGCGCTGATCGGCAGCGAGCTGATCACCGACGAGGGCGACCTGTTCACGCTCACCGAGGAGGCGCTGGCGCGGAGCCCGTTCTTCACCACCAAGGCCGGCGCGCTGTCGGCGAACGCGCAGAAGCTGCTCGCGAACCTCCAGGCGGCCAAGACCCAGCAGCTGTCACGTGGCCTGGTCGCGCTGTCGATCCGGCACGTCGGGCCGACCGCCGCGGCGGCGCTCGCGGCGGCGTACGACGACATCGACGCGGTCGAGGCAGCGAGCGAGGAGGAGCTGGCCGAGATCGAGGGCGTCGGGCCGACCATCGCGCACGCGGTGATCGAGTGGTTCCAGGTCGACTGGCACCAGCAGATCGTGCGCAAGTGGAAGGCCGCCGGGGTCGAGATGCGCCAGGAGCGGACCGGGCCGGCCGTCGAGCAGACACTGACCGGGCTGTCGGTCGTCGTGACCGGTACGGTCGAGGGGTTCAGCCGCGACGAGGCGACCGAGGCGATCGTGTCCCGCGGCGGCAAGGTCGCCGGGTCGGTGTCGAAGAAGACCTCGTTCGTGGTGGTCGGCGACTCGCCGGGCTCGAAGTACGACAAGGCGGTTCAGCTCGGGGTACCGGTGCTGGACGCGGCCGGGTTCCAGGTGCTGATCGAGTCGGGCGCGGAGGCGGCGGCCGAGGTGGCGACCACCCCGGAGCCGTAGACCGTCCCGCTCGGCGGGCAGATCTGGCCTAGGTCGGTACGGCGATTCCGCTTGGTACAAAGGAATTTCCGTTGGATGGATCCGTGGCGGGACCTGGCCCGTCGGACTGTTAACTTTGCACGTCGACACGTGGGTCACTAAGGAGCGAATATGACTACGCCGCCACAAGGACCGTGGGGTCCTGGGCAGCCGGGGGGCCAGCCGGGCGGGCAGCAAGGGGGAAACCAGGGGCAAGGTGGCTGGGGACAACAGCAGCCGCCCCAGGGCGGTGGTGGCTGGGGACAGCGCCCGCCGCAGCAGGGGCAGCCGCCTCAGCCTCCGCAGGGTCAGCCGCCCCAGCAGGGCGGCTGGGGTCAGCAGCCCGGGCAGCAGCCTCAGCAGCAGCCGGGTCAGGCTCCGCAGCAGGGTTGGGGCCAGCAGCAGAGCGGCGGCGGGTACCAGCAGCAGCCGTGGAGCCAGCAGAAGCCGCAGCAGCAGGGCTGGCACCAGCAGCAGGGTGGTCAGCAGCCGTGGCAGCCGAACGGCCCGGGTGGTTCCGGCGGCGGCAAGGACAAGATGCCGCTGTACATCGGCGGCGGCATCGTCGGCATCCTGGTGATCGGCCTGCTCGTGTTCGTCGGCATCAAGGCGCTCGGTGGCGACGACGACCCGGTCACGCAACCGACCACGACCACCTCGCAGCCGACCGACGGCCCGAACCCGACCGGCGACCCGACCGACGCGCCGCCGGCCGGTCAGCTCGGTGAGGCGACCGGTCAGGCCAAGGCCGCGACCGACAAGCTGCAGAACGACGGCTACCAGTGCAGCGACCTGTTCAACGGGGCGCAGGGTGCGCACCGGGGCTGCTTCAAGATCGACGGCGCCACCGAGGCCGAGACGGTCTTCCAGTTCCAGTCCGACGGCACGATCATCGCGGTGCTGATCAAGTCGTCGAACGACGACAACGTCAACAACGCCGGCGTCACCTTCGACGCCGCGCTGCAGGCCCTCGGCAACGACACCTTCGGCGGTTCCGAGGTGGCCAAGGTCCAGCAGGCCGTGAAGAACGGGCAGAAGACGCAGAAGGTCGGCAGCACCTGGGGCGAGTTCTCGCTGCGCAACAACGGCGACACCATCCAGGTCGGCGGCAAGAAGTCCGGCGCGGACGAGCTCGACCTGCCGCGCAAGGAGTTCCAGACCACCCAGGCGTCGATGGTCGCCGAGCTGAAGGCCAAGAAGTACGACTGCAAGACCGGTCTGACCTGCCGCAAGACGCTCGGCAAGTACGGGTCGCTGTCGGTGCTCGGCTTCGGTTCGCAGGGCGGCGGGCTGCGCTCGTTCCAGATGCGCGCCTCGGGTGACATCGAGGACGTGAAGGCCGGCGGTACGGCGGTGTTCGCCGACGGGCTCGCCGTGCTGAAGGGCCCGGACGTGGCGGCGCTGAAGGCGTTCGTCGACGCCCGTAACGACGGCAAGTCGTACACTGCGTACGTGTCCGGCTGGCGCGTGGAGATCCTCTCCGACGCCGACGACTCCTACGGGTCGCGGTCGGTCGAGTTCTCGTACGAGTCGTTCTACGTCTGAGGAACCAGGTGAAGTTCGAGCCGGAGAAGCGTGAGTCGCGGGCGGTGGCCAAGCCACCGCCCGAGGCGCTGCAGCGGATCGACGGCGGCGGCGCCTGGGGGCCGACCCAGTTCGAGCTCCCGCCGGGCGACGGCAAGAACGTCACCGCGATCCTGATCACGGCGCTGGCCTGCGGACTCGTCGTCCTGGCTATCGTCGGGCTCGGGGCACTGGCGTACTTCGAACTGCGCTGATCCCGCACTGACGAAAGCCTCCTCACACCTGTTGGTGTGGGGAGGCTTTGTGCTGTCTGTCGGTCGGGTCAGGCGGTGGCGTGGATGGTGACGGCGAGGTTGGCCAGGTAGCTCAGCCGGGCGACCTCGGAGCCGAGGAACTCCGGACCACCGCGGCGGCCGATCACCAGCACCCGGCGGTCCGACTCCAGCGGCGCGGCGACCAGCACCGACTCGACCAGACCCTTGTGGTCCGGCGCGGCCAGCGTCGTCGCCTTCTCCAGCGGCAGCCACTGCCCGACCAGGTCGCCGAACTCCGGCGTCGCGCTGGTCTCGAGCGCGACCTTGACCTCGCCGCCGGTACCGTCCAGCAGCGCGGCCCAGTCGGCGTGCAGCACCGAGGGCGCCTGCTCGACCAGGATGTCGATCGCCTCGGTCGGGGCCGACGTCATCTGCTCGACGGCCTCCAGGTCCATGTGCAGACCGCCGCCGGCGCCGTACCGGGAGAACCAGATCACCTCGACGCCCTCGACGCTGTTGCAGGCCGAGACCAGACGGTCGGGCAATACTCCGGGCGGCAGGTCGACCACGATGTCGTCGACGGCGGTGCCGTTCTCACGGCGGTGCTCGACGATCTCGATCGCGTGGATGTCGGCGTCGACCTCACCGAGGGCGGTCGCGACGGTACCGAGCGAACCGGGACGGTCCGGGATGATCAGTCGTAACAGGAACACCGAACGATCATCTCCCAGCCCAAGAACACGCAAGTCACGCCCTGTCGCGGCCAATGTTACAGAGCGGCACAAAGTGACACGCCCGAGGTGCTGATCCGATCGTCGGCGACGGGTTGTCCACAGCATCCGGCAGCAGGCAACACGGCCGTCACAACGGACCTCTAGGATGGCTCAACGAGTCTCTTTTCGGCTCGATCAGCAACCGAACACATTGGATGCCCTTCATGCCATCGATCACCCGCGAAGAAGTCGCGCACCTCGCGCGGCTGGCGCGGATCGAGCTCTCCGACGACGAGCTCGACCACCTCGCACCTCAGCTCGACCAGATCATCGCTCTGGTCGGGCAGGTCAGCGAGGTGGCCGCGGACGACATCCCGCCGACCTCGCACGCCCTGCCGCTCACCAACGTGATGCGCAAGGACGTGAACGTGCCGTGCCTGACGCCGGAGCAGGCCCTGTCCGGCGCGCCGGCCGCGGAGGAGCAGCGTTTCCGGGTGCCGCGGATCCTGGAGGAGGACTGATGGGTGACCTGACCCGCAAGACAGCCGCCGAGCTGTCGGAGCTGATGACGTCCGGCGAGGCCAGCGCGGTGGAGATCACCCAGGCGCACCTGGACCGGATCGCCGCCGTCGACGGTGCCGTGCACGCGTTCCTGCACGTCGACACCGAGGGCGCGCTGGCCCAGGCCGCGGCCGTCGACGGCAAGCGCGCCGCCGGCGAGAAGCTCGGCCCGCTGGCCGGCGTACCGCTGGCGCTGAAGGACGTGCTGACCCAGGACGGCGTCCCGACGACCGCCGGGTCGAAGATGCTCGAGGGCTGGAAGCCGCCGTACGACGCGACCGTCGTGCAGCGGCTGAAGGCGGCCGGTGTGGTCATCCTCGGCAAGACCAACATGGACGAGTTCGCCATGGGGTCCTCGACCGAGAACTCGGCGTACGGGACCACCCACAACCCGTGGGACCTGAACCGGATCCCGGGCGGCTCCGGCGGCGGTTCGTCGGCGGCCATCTCGGCGTACGAGGCACCGCTCGCGATCGGCACCGACACCGGTGGCTCGATCCGCCAGCCGGGTGCGTTCACCGGCACGGTCGGCGTCAAGCCGACGTACGGCGGCACCTCGCGGTACGGGCTGATCGCGCTCGCCTCCAGCCTGGACACGCCCGGCCCGTGCGCGCGGACGACGCTCGACGCGGCGCTGCTGCACGAGGTGATCGCCGGGTACGACCCGATGGACTCCACCTCGATCAACCAGCCGGTGCCGGCGGTCGTCGACGCGGCGCGTCGCGCCGACGTGGCCGGCCTGCGGATCGGCGTCGTCAAGGAGCTCGGCGGCGAGGGGTACCAGCCGGGTGTCGAGGCCCGCTTCCACGAGGCGGTCGAGCTGCTCACCAAGCTCGGCGCCGAGGTGGTCGAGGTGTCCTGCCCGCACTTCCAGTACGCGCTCCCGGCGTACTACCTGATCCTGCCGAGCGAGGCCTCGTCCAACCTGGCCAAGTTCGACGCGATGCGGTACGGCCTGCGGGTCGGCGACGACGGCGAGAACAGCGCCGAGCGGGTGATGAACCTGACCCGTGAGGCCGGCTTCGGCGCCGAGGTCAAGCGCCGGATCATGCTCGGCACGCACGCGCTGTCCAGCGGTTACTACGACGCGTACTACGGCCAGGCGCAGAAGGTGCGGACGCTGATCGCGCGCGACTTCGAGAAGGCCTACGAACAGGTCGACGTGCTGGTCTCGCCCGCGACGCCGACCACGGCGTTCGCGATCGGCGACCGGGTCAACGACCCGATCGCGATGTACAAGAACGACCTGTGCACGATCCCGTCGAACCTGGCCGGCAACGCGGCCGCGTCGTTCCCGTGCGGCCTGGCCGACGAGGACGGGATGCCGGTCGGCTTCCACGTGATGGCCCCGGTGATGCGCGACGAGCTGCTCTACCAGGTCGGCGGCGCGCTCGAGGCCGCCCTGGCCGACCAGTGGGGTGGCGTCCTGATGTCCAAGGCTCCGGAGCTGGAGGTGGCCCGATGACCGCGGCGGTTTTCGCGATCGAGGATGCGCTCGCGCAGTACGACCCGGTGCTCGGCCTCGAGGTGCACGTCGAGCTGAACACCAAGTCGAAGATGTTCTGCGGCTGCCCGACCGAGTTCGGCGCCCCGCCGAACACGCAGACCTGCCCGGTCTGCCTCGGTCTGCCCGGCGCGCTGCCGGTGGTCAACGCCAAGGCGGTCGAGGCGGCGATCAAGATCGGCCTCGCGCTGAACTGCGAGATCGCCGAGTGGTGCCGGTTCGCCCGGAAGAACTACTTCTACCCGGACATGCCGAAGAACTTCCAGACCTCGCAGTACGACGAGCCGATCGCGTTCAACGGCTGGACCGAGGTCGTCGTCGACGGCGAGACGTACCGGATCGAGATCGAGCGCGCGCACATGGAGGAGGACACCGGCAAGTCCACCCACGTGGGTGGCGCGACCGGCCGCATCCACGGCGCCTCGCACTCGCTGGTCGACTACAACCGGGCCGGCATCCCGCTGATCGAGATCGTCACCAAGACGATCGAGGTGCCGCCGGCCAAGGCCGCGGCGGTGGCGCGTGCGTACGTGAGCATGCTGCGCGACCTGCTGCTCGCGCTCGACGTGTCCGACGTCCGGATGGACCAGGGCTCGCTGCGCTGCGACGCGAACGTCTCGCTGAAGCCTTCGGGGTCGACGACGCTGGGGACCCGGACCGAGACCAAGAACGTGAACTCGTTCCGTTCGGTCGAGCGTGCGGTGACCTACGAGATCACCCGGCAGGCCGCCGTACTGGCGTCGGGCGGGAAGGTCCTGCAGGAGACGCGGCACTGGCACGAGGACACCGGCGTCACCACGTCGGGCCGGGAGAAGTCGGACGCCGACGACTACCGGTACTTCCCCGAGCCCGACCTCGTCCCGGTCGCGCCGTCGCGGGAGTGGGTCGAGGAGCTGCGGGCGACGCTGCCCGAGGCGCCGGCGACGCGGCGGGCGCGGCTGCAGGAGGAGTGGGGCTTCACCGACCTGGAGATGCGCGACGTCATCAACGGCGGGGCGCTCGAGCTCGTGGTGGGGACTGTCGAGCTCGGGGTTTCAGCGGCCGCGGCGAAGAAGTGGTGGTTGGGTGAGCTGGCCCGCGCGGCCAACGAGTCCGGCAAGGACCTGCTCGACCTCGGCGTCAGCCCGGTCGACGTGTCCAACGTTCAGGCGCGCGTCGACAAGGGCGAGCTGAACGACAAGCTCGCGCGTCAGGTGATCGACGGCCTGGTCAAGGGCGAGGGCACGATCGACGAGATCGTCGCCGCGCGTGGGCTGGCCCTGGTGTCGGACGACTCGGCGCTGATCGAGGCCATCGACCGCGCGATCGCGGCGAACCCTGACGTGGTCGAGAAGGTCAACTCCGGTAAGCCCGCCGCGGCGGGTGCGCTGATCGGCGCGGTGATGAAGGATCTGCGCGGCAAGGGTGACGCGGCGAAGGTCCGCGAGCTGCTGAACGCCAAGCTCGGGATCTGACCCGAGCGCTCCGGAGTCCGCGGTTGGGCTCCGGAGACCTGAGCAACGAACGATGAGCCCCGGGGGAGTCCGACCCGGGGCTCATCTGTTCGGTGGACCTGCTGTTGTCAGGCGGCTTCCTGGTGGTGCAGGTCCGGGGGAGTGCTGAGCAGCTTCTGTGCCACGGCGACGTCGTTCGGCGCGCAGCGCACCTCGTACTCCGTCGGTCGTACCTCGCTCGCCGGCGCCTCGGGTCGATTCCGCACCAGCGCCTTGAAGAACCCGACCAGCGCGCCCAGGATCGCGCCGTACACGAGACCCCAGAACACGACGACCAGCCCGGTCATGCTCGTCTCGGCCACCAGCGTCACGAACACGCCGAGCGCCAGCCCCAGCGCCGCACCGCTCAGTGCGCTGACCCCGCTCGCTTTCGCGACCTCACCCCCGCGTCTGTCGACCATCCGCAGGCCGGCGCCCGTGATCTCGAGCCCGGACATCCCGTAGGCCCTCAGCTGCTCGACGGTCCGCACCGCGTCCGCGTAGTGCTCCGTCGACGTGATCACGCTGGATTCCAGTGGCGCCTGATGAGGCACGACGTCTCCCCTCCCTGAGTGTGTGGTGCTTCCACTAGTACCAGGTGAGGGGTAATCCCATGCGTCGTCAGCGAGTAATCGTCAACCGCAGGATCCGGTCGTCGCCATCCTGTACGTCGCCACGCCCGTCGGTGTTCGACGTCGTCACCCACAACGACCCGTCCGGCGCCGCCTCGACGGTCCGCAGCCGTCCGTACCGGTTCGTGAAGAACGCGACCGGCTCACCGGTCCGCTTGCCGTCGGCAACGGGAATCGCCCACAGCCGCTCACCCCTGAGCCCCGCCATGAACACGTGCCCCTGCGCGAACGCGATCCCCGACGGCGACGCGTCATCGGTCTTCCACTGCGCAATCGGGTCCACCATCCCGTCCAGCCGGCTGACCCCCTCCGCGCCGGGCCACCCGTAGTTGGCGCCCGCGGTGATCGCGTTCAACTCGTCCCAGGTGTCCTGCCCGAACTCGGCGGCGTACAGCTGCCCCTTGTCGAACGCGAGCCCCTGCACGTTGCGATGCCCCTTCGAGAACCAGACCCGCCCACCCGGATTCCCCGGCGCCGCCTTCCCGTCGGTGGTGATCCGCAGGATCTTCCCACCCAACGAGTCGTCGTTCTGCGAGTTCGGCCGATCACTCCCGTCCCCGGTCCCGGCGTACAGGAACCCGTCCGGCCCGAACCGCAACCGCCCACCGTTGTGCACAGCCGCCATCGGAATCCCGTCAAGAATCACCTGCTGCCCCGACAGCCGATTCCCCTGATAGGTCATCCGAGCAATCCGGTTGTCCTCACCCGTCGAGTAGTAAACGTACACATACGGCCGCGTCGGATACTGCGGATCCACCGCAATCCCCAACAACCCACCCTCGGACGAGGCATCCACCCCATCAACCCGCCCCACCTCGGTCGCCTGCCCACCCGCGACCCGCTTCACCCGGCCCGAGTCCCGCTCGGTCACCAACGCCGACCGATCCGGCAGAAACGCCAACCCCCAAGGCACCTCGATCCCCGTCGCAACCGTCCCCGCAACCTCCAACTTCACTGGCCCCTGCGGCGCACTACTCGTCGGCTGCCCAGTCGGCACCGGCGTACTCGACGGCGTAGTGCTGCTGCTCCCCGACGCCGAAGGCGAGGCCGCAGCGCCACCGTCGTCCCCGTCCGAGCACCCAACAGCCAACAACCCCACCGCCACCACCAGAGCCGCAGTACGCACGCCATCTCCTCCGAGTCGACAACCCCTCCACTATCCCGAAGTACCCCCGAAAACCCCGCGAAAGCCGCGCCGCCCCCGACTACCCTCACTCTTCATGCAGCCCAGGCACCACGTCCCCGACGCCGGCCTGACGCCCAGAACCGTGTTCCTCTCCGGCCCAGCCGGCTCCGGCAAGACCACCGTCCTCCGCCTGAGCCACGCCGAGAAGCTCGCCGTCTGGGGCCGCACCGCCGCGATCGACTCCGACCAACTGTTCCTCATGGTCGACCCCGGCTGGGACCTCCCGTACGACGACGCCCGCACCGCGCTCGTACTGCGCCAATGTGCCCAACTCACCGAGTCGTTCGCCGCCGCTGGCTACGAGAACGTCCTCATCGCCGGGAACGCGATCCATGACGCGGTCGACCTGAACCCGGTCCTTCCCGACCTGCTGCAGCTCGGCCGGGTCTTCCACCTCACGCTGGAGCCCACCGAAGAGGCGGTTCTCCGCCGTACGGCCAACGACCCGGACCGGTCGCCGGCCCACCTCATCGGCGAACTGCATCACGCGCGAGCCAAGCGCTCGCCCTGGTCCGTGCCCATCGACAACTCCGAGCTCACCCCGCTGCAGACCCTCCAGAAGATCGCCCACCTGATCGACTCAGGCGAGGGTGAGATCCACGGCCTGCTGACGGACGCCACAGCTGGGCGTTGACGTGCTCCTCGTACGGCGGGGAGGTTGCAGCTTTTGACAGTTGCTCGGGGGGTGAGCAGACCGTAACCTCTTCGGGCTCGGGGGAGCCGCTCACTCATCATCTGGGGAAACTCATGCGTGCCCGACTGCTGTCAGCAGCGTTCTTGATTGCCGCCACCTCTGTTGCCGTACCCGCCACCGCGTACGCCGCGCCGCCGCGGCTCGCGCCCGAGAACTTGCAAACCGTTTGGCCGAGCACCACCTGCGTGCGCGGCGAGGCGCGGCCGTACATCGCGGAGACCGCACCTCGTCTGCAGGCGTTCCTGCCCGCGGACCCGGACGGGCCGACCCACGCCAGCGCACAGTTCCGGATGGTCGACGTGGCCACCGGGAAGCGGATGTTCACCGGCGAGAGCGGGATGAAGCTCGTCGGTTCCTGGGTGGAGACTCCCGGGCGTCAGCCGCAGCTGGAGAACGGGAAGACCTACGCGTGGCAGGCCCGGACCTTCGACGGTACGGCGTACTCGGCGTGGTCCCGCAAGTGCGAGCTCACC
This sequence comes from Kribbella sp. NPDC104740, assembly GCF_055583505.1. Lineage (NCBI taxonomy): Bacteria > Bacillati > Actinomycetota > Actinomycetes > Propionibacteriales > Kribbellaceae > Kribbella > Kribbella sp. NPDC104740. The sequence continues at coordinate 30,999 of NZ_JBVJNV010000009.1, forward strand.
GTCGACACCGACCGGCCGAGCGCGCCAGGTGTCACGATCACGCCCGAAGGGCCGTACCAGGTCGGGCAGACCGTCACGCTCACCTTCACGCCGAACGGCGCGACCGACGTGGCGATGTACGGGTTCGGTGACCGCGACACGGCGGACGTGAAGATCCCGAGCAGCCCCGGTGTCGCGCAGTACACCTTCCGCGAGGTCGGGCCGACGACGCTGACCGCATGGTCGTACGACCACGCCGGCAACCCGAGCTCGCCGCCGGCGAAGGTCGATGTCTCGGTGTACCCCGGCGGGCCGCTGCCGCCGTCGGCGCCGACCGCTGACCAGCTGGCGACCATCGATCCGGCGAGCAGCTGCGTGACCGGCGAGACCCGGCCGTACCTCGCGGGGACCAGCCCGCGTCTGCGGGCTTTCGTGCCGCACGTCCAGGACGCGCCGAATGTCAGCGTCCAGTTCCAGATGGTCGATCTCGGCACCGGTGAGCAGGCGTTCAGCGGTGAGAGCCCGACGAAGTCGACGGGCACCTGGTTCGAGCCCGAGTCCACTCCGTCGCTGCTGAGCGGCAGCACCTACAGCTGGCAGGCGCGCGTGTTCAACGGAACGAGCTACTCGACGTGGTCCACGATGTGCGAGTTCACCGTCGACGTCGACCGCCCGAACGCCCCCGGCCTCACGATCACTCCGGAGGGCCCGTACCAGGTCGGCCAGGAGATCACCCTGCACTTCACCGACGCGGGTTCCTCGGACGTCGCCAGCTACCAGTACGGCTTCTTCGGCGCCCTCACCGGTACGACGCCCGCCGCGACCCCGACCGCTACGCTCACGCTGACCCAGCCGGGCTGGCTGTCCTTGTCCGCCCAGAGCCGCGACCGAGCAGGTCTCACCAGCGACCGGACGACCGTCGATCTGACAGTCACGCAACCCAACTAGAAACCTCTCGGCCCGCCCCGGACAGCAAGCACCTGATGGCGGAGCTGTGAGAGACCTCCGAGGACCCTGTGTGTTGCTCTAACTTCCCCAGGTCGGACGGAGCGGGAAGTGGGCGTTGGCCTGGTCGTCTAGTTTCACCGCGAGGATTTGGTGGAGTTGGGTGTTGTTGCGTTCGAAACCCACTCGGCAGGCGGCTAGGTAGAGGCCCCAGATTTTGGCGGTGGGGTAGCCGACTTCGGCGACTGCTTCGTCCCAGTGGGATTCGAGGTTGGCTGACCAGCCTGCCAACGTCAACGCGTAGTGCTCGCGGAGGTTTTCTTCGTGGCGGACTTCGAAGCCGGCGTCTTGGGCTTCGAGGATGATTCGGCCGGAGCCGATGAGTTCGCCGTCGGGGAAGATGTAGCGGTCGATGAAGGCGCCGGTGGAGCGGAAGCGGTTGTCGGGGCGGGTGATGGTGTGGTTGAGGAGCCTGCCGCCTGGCTTCAAACGATCCAAGAGGAAAGAGAAGTAGGCAGGGTAGTTGCGGACGCCGATGTGTTCGGTGAGGCCGATGGAGCTGATGGCGTCGAAGTTCGACTCCACCACGTCTCGGTAGTCCATGAAGCGGACTTCGGCGAGGTGTTCGAGGCCTTCTTTTTTGATGGCTTTGGTGGCCCACTCTGCTTGGGCTGAGGACAGAGTCACGCCGAGGGCGCGGACGCCGTACTCGCGGGCGGCGTGGCGGACCATGCCGCCCCAGCCGCAGCCGACGTCCAGCAGGCGCTGGCCGGATTGCAGGTCCAGTTTGCGGGCGACCAGGTCGTACTTCTCGAACTGGGCTTCTTCCAAAGTAGAAGAGGCAGTGGGGTAGACGGCGCAGGTGTAGGTCATCGACGGGCCCAACACATATTCGTAGAACGTGTTGGAGACGTCGTAGTGGTGGTGGATCGCCGCTTTGTCGCGGGTTCGGGAGTGGCGGAGGCCTTCGAAGGTTCGGCGCCATTTGGGGAGGTGTTCCTGCGGGGGCGGCGGGGGTGGCTTCAGGTGGGACCAGCCGAGGCCTCGGACGATTCTCAAAGCCTCGGAGGGCGTTGGGCGTTCGAAGTGGAGTTGGTTGAGCATCATGCGCATGAGCTCGTACGGGTTGCCGGGGTGGATGCCGGTGATCTCGAGGTCGCCTTGGACGTAGGCGCGGACCAGGCCCAGGTCGCCGGGGGCCGTCAACACGTAGGAGAGACCACGTTCGGTGGCCAGGTGCATGTGGATGGGAGAGTCCGAAGGGCCGGTGGCGCTGCCGTCGTAGGCGGTGAAGCGGAAGGGGAGGCCTTCGGGGGCGACCGTGGTGAGGGCCTGGGCGATCGAGATCTGGGTGGCGAGGGTGGTCATCGGCGCGTTACCGCCTTTTCGTAGAGCCCGGTGAGGCGGGCGTCGGGGTCGTAGAGGGTCTTCACCGCGGTGAGGGCCGGGACGTTGTACAGGCGGTCGAAGGTGTCTCGGTCGTAGTAGGCGTCTGAGTAGAGGGACTTGTGGCCGCCGAAGTCGGCGACGGCGGACTCGATGCGGCGGTTGACGTCGCCGTCGGAGGCGCCGGGGGCGATCGGGACCGTGCCCCAGAAGCCGACGTTCACGTAGGTGACGCCGGCGTCCAGGGGATACAGCGGCCAGGTGTCGCTGCCGCGCAGGCGCAGGGGGCAGAGCCAGACCGGCCGCATGCCGACTTCGGTGTCGAACCAGCGGAGGAAGTCGGCGAGGCGGTCCAGCGGGATCTCGACGTCCTGGACGACGCGTTCGCGGTCGGGATGGCCGCGGCGGCGGTTCAGGCGGGCGGCGTAGCCGTGGCGGTTCTCGAAACCGATGATGCGGTGGTAGACGTCGCTGCGGCGAAACCTCGAAGGCCAGAGGCGGCGGACCCAGCGGTTCTGTGCGCCGAAGGCCGCCGAGCACCAGAACCAGTCGGTGTCCCAGCGCCACAGGTAGTCGTGGGCGGTGAGGAAATCCGTGGAGCGCTGCTGAAGCGAGCGGTAGTAGATCTGCTGGCCGGTGTAGTCGCTGGTCGGTACGGCGGCGTCGCTGTTGCGGCCGAGCGTCAGGTACGCCTCCGTCGGGCTGAAGGCGACGCCGTCGACGAAGTGCACCGGCTCGCCGTCGTACGTGCCTTGAGCAACAATCCCCTCGAGAACAGGTGCCAGCGAGTCCAGCTCGACCCGCACGTGCCGCAGCGCGACGTACGGCGAGATCCGGTCGAGCTCGATCCGCAGGCGGGTCGCGTAACCGAGGGCGCCGTACGAGTTCGGGAAGGTGCGGAACAGCTCAGCGTGCTCGCCGGTCGGACGGGCGGTGACCACTTCGCCGGCGCCGGTCAGGACGTCGAGCTCGAGCACCGACTCGTGCGGCAGGCCCGCGCGGAACGACGACGACTCGATGCCGAGGCCGCTCACCGCGCCGCCGAGCGTGATGGTCTTCAGCTGAGGCACGACGAGCGGCGTCAGCCCGTACGGAAGCGTCGCGGCGACCAGGTCCTCGTACGTGCACATGCCCTGGACGTCGGCCGTACGCGCCTCGGGATCGACCGAGAGCACGCCGGTCAGGCCGGAGACGTCCAGGCCCGGGGTGTCGACGGCCGTTCGGGGGCGGAAGAGGTTGGAGCTGCGCTTGGCCAGGCGGACCGGCTCCCCGGGGGGAATGCGCTGGTAGGACGCTCGGAGACGTCCGACCGCCTGATCGTGTTCCACAGTCGAGGTCGAACCCGATGTCGAAGGCACCTTGTCAGAGTACGACGACGTTCGAACAACGGGCAGAAGAATTTTTTGCAACCGGATGTCGAGACGCCGCAACCCGCTCCGACGTCGCCCCTGACACGAGGAGGAACAGATGATCGATCTGAGGCCGGCCGGACGGGCGCTGAACGCGGTCGTGGCGGGAATCGCCGACAGCGACCTGAGCGCGGCGACGCCGTGCGAGAAGTACTCGGTGGCGGAGCTGCTGGTGCACGTGGACGAGGGGGCGCGCGGGTTCGGGGGAGTGGACGGGGAGCCGCTCACCCCCGGTGCGGAACGCTGGCGGGAGACGCTGAAGCACCGCGTCGAGCAAGTCGGTACGGCCTGGGCCGCGCCGCAGGCGTGGGAGGGGTCGTCCGAGCTCGCCGGGCTCGACCTGAGCAACGCCGAGTGGGGCCGGATCGCGCTGACCGAGCTGGTCGTGCACGGGTGGGACCTGGCCCGCGCGACCGGGCAGGAACTCGTGCTGCCGGACGAGACCGTACGGGCGTGCTACGAGCACGTCGCGACGTTTCTGGACGAGCCTCCGGTACCGGAGTTGTGGGGTACGCCGGTGAAGGTGGACGAGCGGGCCGCGCTGCTCGATCGTCTCGTGGGGATCACCGGACGGTCGCCGCGTGTCGGTGGGGGCGAGTAGGTTCGGCCTATGGCTGATTCGGTGATCACATGGCTCCCGTGGGAGGACCCGGACGGGTTCCTCGGCGGGCTTCCGCAGCGGGTTGAGGCGACGTACTACGCCGGTGGCGAGTTGCCGCCCGAGGCCGACCAGGTGGAGTTCTACGTGCCCAGCTACATGGGCAGCTCCCAGGTGGTCGAGGTGATCGCGCAGATGCCGAACCTGAAGGTCGTGCAGACCCAGACCGCCGGGTTCGAGAACGTGCTGCCGTTCCTGCCGGAGGGCGTGACGCTGTGCAACGCGCGCGGTGTGCACGACGCGTCGACGGCGGAGCTGGCGGTCGGGCTGATCCTGGCGTCGTACCGGCGGATCCCGCTGGCGGTGGCGAACCAGCAGCAGGGGGTCTGGCCCGCTGATGCGGGGATCGATGACTCGCTGGCGGATCGGACCGTGCTGATCCTCGGGTACGGGTCGATCGGGGAGGCGCTGGAGCGGCGGCTGGCCGGGTTCGAGTGCGACGTCATCCGGGTGGCGCGGCGGGCGCGGGAGGGTGTGCACCCGATCAGTGAGCTGCCGGAGTTGTTGCCGAGGGCGGACGTGGTCGTGCTGCTGACGCCGGCGACGGAGGAGACGAAGGGACTCGTGAACGCGGAGTTCCTGGGGCGGATGAAGGATGGCGCGCTGCTGGTCAACGTGGCGCGGGGGGTCGTCGTCAACACCGAGGACCTGGTCAAGGAACTGCACACACAGCGGATCCGGGCCGCGCTGGACGTGACCGATCCGGAGCCGTTGCCGGCGGGACACCCGTTGTGGTCGGCGCCGAACACGCTGATCATCCCGCACCGGGGTGGGGCGTCGACGGCGTTTCCGCCGCGGGTGGCGCGGCTGGTGAAGGCACAGCTCGAGCGCTATGTGACGGGCGAAGAATTGATCAACGTGGTGGCGGGGCCGCCGCGGTAGCAACCGGCGGCGGCCGACGCCGCGACACAACCGAACTGGAGGACGAGGATGTCCGAGGCCGTACTGCTGATCGGGACCAAGAAGGGGCTCTGGATCGGGCGCAGCGACGCCGACCGGCGGCTCTGGACGCTCGACGGGCCGCACTTCGAGATGCAGGGCATCTACTCCGTCGGGGTCGACACCCGCGGCGACCGGCCGCGGTTGTTCGCCGGTGGAACGAGCGAGCACTGGGGCCCGGCCGTCTTCCACTCCGACGACCTCGGGCAGAGCTGGGCCGAGCCGCCGGAGGGCTCGATCGGGTTCCCGAAGGACGCCGGCGCCTCGGTCGAGCGGGTCTGGCAGATCCAGCCGGCCCCGGACGACCAGCCGGGCGTCGTGTACGCCGGTGCGCAGCCGAGCTCGCTGTGGAAGTCGACCGACGGCGGCGTCACCTTCGAGCTCGTCCGCGCGCTCTGGGACCACCCGCACCGCAAGGACTGGGGCGCGGGCTTCGGCGGCCAGGCGATCCACACCGTGCTCCCGCATCCGACCGATCCCGCGAGGGTCAGCGTCGCGATGTCGACCGGCGGCGTCTACCGGACCGCCGACGGCGGGCAGACCTGGGAGCCGGCCAACCACGGCATCAAGGCGTACTTCATGCCCGACCCGGACCCGGAGTTCGGCCAGTGCGTGCACAAGCTGGCCGGGCACCCGGCGATGCCGGACCGGATGTTCGCCCAGAACCACCACGGCGTCTACCGCTCCGACGACGGCGGCGCGATCTGGAAGTCGATCGCGGACGGCCTGCCTTCGGACTTCGGCTTCCCGATCGCCGTCCACCCGCACGAGCCGGAGACCGTCTACGTCTTCCCGTTGGTGGCCGATGGCAACCGGATCCCGACCGACGCGAAGTGCCGCGTCTACCGCTCGCGCGACGCGGGCGCGACCTGGGAGCCGCTGACCAAGGGGCTGCCCGACGTCCCGTCGTACGCGCCGGTGCTCAGGGACGCGCTCTGCACAGACACCGGTACGCCGGCCGGCGTCTACGTCGGTACGCGCGACGGCTGCGTCTACGCGAGCGCCGACGCGGGCGACAACTGGACCGAGGTCGCGCGGCACCTGCCCGACGTACTGAGCGTTCGCGCGGCCGTGCTGTGACGGTCCGGGTGAAGTTGCCGACGGTGCTGCAGGCGTTCGCCGGTGGCAACGAGAAGGTGGCGATCGAGGCGACCACGGTCGGCGAGGCGTTCGCGCAGCTCGAGCGCGAGCACCCGGCGCTCCGGCGCCGGCTCACCGACGAGCAGGGCGCGCTGCGTCGGCACGTCAACGTGTACCTGGGCAACGACAACATCCGCGACCTCGACGGGCTCGACACGCAACTGCCCGACGGCGCGGAGCTGCTGGTGCTGCCGAGCGTGGCAGGCGGCTGAAGAAGGGACTGTTGCTGAGGAGAACCAACCGCTAGCGTCACCGCATGACTGGGCACGTGATCCTGCTGACCGGTTCGCCCGGCGCGGGCAAGACGACGGTGGCTTCGCTGGTCGCGACCGGCTGCGCGGGGCCGGCCGCCCACCTGACCACCGACCTGTACTACCGGGCGATCAAGACCGGGTTCATCGCGCCGTACATGCCGGGGGCCCAGAAGCAGAACGAGGTGGTCGTCGACGCGATCGTCGCCACCGCCTCGACGTACGCGCGTGGTGGGTACGACATCGTCGTCGACGGCGTGATCGGGCCGTGGTTCCTGAAACCGTTTCGGGCGGTCGCGGACCAGCTGCCGATCTCGTACGTCGTACTGCGGCCCGACCTGGAGACGACGCTGCAGCGGGCCCGCGACCGCGCCGACACCGAGCTCAAGGACGTCGAGGCGATCACCGGCCTGTACGACGCGTTCAAGGATCTCGGCGAGTACGAGAAGCACGTCATCGACACCACCACGCTGGACGCCGAGCAGAGCGCCGCGAAGGTCCGCGAAGCGGTCACGTCCGGCCGGTTCCGGCTGAGCTGAAACCCCTGCTCGTCAAGGCTTCTGCAGCAAGCTGCAAGAGTGCCGACTGCGGATCGCCAAGAGCCCTAGGCTTGCGCGATGGGTATCTTCTCGCGGACCAAGCGCCGTCCGCAGACCGACGGGCTGATCCTCGACCGCACCTGGGCCGACCGCGAGCTGGACGTCGCGGTCGCGGCCGTCGAGGCGGGCGACCTGGACACCGCGCTGGCCGGGTTCAAGGCGCAGACCGGCGACCGGCGGGCGGTCTGGAACGGCGGGCTGTCCGAGGCGGCCAAGGGCCGGTCGGAGCAGCTCGAGGCGCGGCTGGAGGAGGTGGGCGGCAAGGACCCCGAGCTGCTGCTGTGGCTGGCGCAGACGCTGGTGCTCGAAGGCTGGGAGGTGCGGACCGGCCGCCGGGCCAAGGACGTGTCGGACCAGCAGGCCGAGACCTTCCACCGGATCCTGCGGACCGCGCACGAGGTGGTCGAGTTGGCGATCGACGTGGCGCCCGACGACCCGACGCCGTGGACGGTTTACCAGTGGGTGGCGATCGGGCTCGGAGCCAACCTGGACACGCACGAGGCGCTGTTCCAGGAGGCGATCGCGCGGCACCCCGCCAGCTACGCCGCGCACGGCAACAAGGTGCACGCGATCGCGCCGAAGTGGTACGGGACCAGCCTCGAGGCGATGCTGGCGTTCGGAGCGGAGACGGCGGACAAGGCGGCGCCGGGAAGCGTGCTGGGCGGCGTACTGGCCAAGGCGGTGACCGAGGCGCGGCTGCACGTGTTCAGCTTCACCGACGCGGGCGCGGTGAAGAAGATCGCCGCGGCGACGAAACTGGCCAACACCTGGGCCGACCCGTTGATCGCGGCGCGCGAGAAGTGGCTGCAGCCGGGCCGTGTGCCGGAGGCGCCAGACCTGGACGCCCACAACTACTACGCCTACCTGCTGAAGAACCACCGGGAGGCGGGCCGGGCGTCGGCGGACGCGATGTTCAACCGGGTCGGGACGCTGCCCTGGGCCTACAGCGGCGACCCGCTGGAGGCGTTCGCGGAGGAGTACCGGCGCTGACGACGGGCATACAGTCAGGGGCATGACTGACATCAAGCCGCGGAGTCGTACGGTCACCGACGGGCTGGAGGCCACGGCCTCGCGCGGGATGCTGCGCGCGGTCGGGATGGGTGACGACGACTGGGCCAAGCCGCAGATCGGCGTCGCGTCCAGCTGGAACGAGATCACCCCGTGCAACCTGTCGCTGGACCGACTCGCGAAGGCGGTCAAGGACGGCGTGCACGCGGCCAGCGGGTACCCGCTGGAGTTCGGGACGATCAGCGTGTCCGACGGGATCTCGATGGGCCACGTCGGGATGCACTACTCACTGGTCAGCCGGGAGATCATCGCGGACTCGGTCGAGACCGTGATGGAGGCCGAGCGGCTGGACGGCTCGGTGCTGCTCGCGGGCTGCGACAAGTCGCTGCCGGGGATGCTGATGGCCGCCGCGCGGCTCGACCTGGCCAGCGTCTTCCTGTACGCCGGGTCGATCATGCCCGGCCGGCTCGGCGACAAGGACGTGACGATCATCGACGCGTTCGAGGCCGTCGGCGCCTGCGCGCGCGGCCTGATCAGCCGCGAGCAGGTGGACGCCGTCGAGCGCGCGATCTGCCCCGGCGAGGGCGCCTGCGGCGGGATGTACACCGCGAACACGATGGCCTCGGCGGCCGAGGCGCTCGGGATGTCGCTGCCGGGCTCGGCCGCGCCGCCCGCGGTGGACCGGCGCCGCGACGGGTTCGCCCGCAAGTCCGGCGAGGCGGTCGTCGGGCTCCTGGAGAAGGGCATCACCGCCCGCCAGATCCTCACCAAGGAAGCCTTCGAGAACGCGATCGCCGTGGTGATGGCGCTCGGCGGCTCGACGAACGCCGTACTGCACCTGCTCGCGATCGCCCGCGAGGCCGGGGTCGCGCTCACCCTCGACGACTTCAACCGGGTCGGTGACAAGGTCCCGCACCTGGGCGACCTGAAGCCGTTCGGCGCGTACGTGATGACCGACGTCGACCGGGTCGGCGGCATCCCGGTGGTGATGCGGGCGCTGCTCGACGCCGGCCTGCTGCACGGCGACTGCCTGACCGTGACCGGCAAGACGATGGCCGAGAACCTGGCCGAGATCGCGCCGCCGGACGTCGACGGCACCATCATCCGGGCGATCGACCGGCCGATCCACGGCACCGGCGGGATCACCATCCTGCGCGGCTCGCTCGCTCCCGAGGGCGCGGTGGTGAAGAGCGCGGGCTTCGACTCCGACGTGTTCGAGGGCACCGCGCGGGTCTTCGACGGCGAGCGCGGCGCGATGGACGCGGTCGAGGACGGCACCCTCCAGGCCGGTGACGTGGTGGTGATCCGGTACGAGGGGCCGAAGGGCGGTCCCGGGATGCGCGAGATGCTCGCCGTCACCGGCGCGATCAAGGGCGCCGGCCTCGGCAAGGACGTGCTGCTGCTCACCGACGGCCGCTTCTCCGGCGGTACGACGGGACTCTGCGTCGGCCACGTCGCCCCCGAGGCCGTCGACGGCGGGCCGATCGCCTTCGTCCGCGACGGTGACCGGATCACCCTCGACGTGCGTAACCGGACCCTGGAGCTGCACGTTGAAGCTGACGAACTGGAGCGCCGTAAGGTGGGCTGGTCACCGAAGGAGCCCGCGATCACCCGCGGTGTGCTCGGCAAGTACGTCCGCCTGGTCGGCTCGGCCTCCGAGGGAGCGGTCTGTATCTAAGACGCTCATCTCAGCAAATGAGACAACGCGGCGGGGAACTTGACCAGATCGGCACCGGTCGGCGACTGTTACCTGCATGCGATCGATTCTCCTCGTACTTGTGCGGCGCGCCGACTGACGCGACCACCGAGTCGAGCGCGCCCCTTCAGCCAACCCGGCAGAAGGGGCGTTTTTGTTGCCGGGGCGACTATCTGAGACCCAGAGGCCGCGCGACAACGACCACGAGCGAGGATGGATCGGTCGCGAGCAAGCCAACATCGTGACTGGACAAGGGAAGGCACTCATGAGTGAGCAGCTGACCGGGGCACAGGCTCTGATCCGCGCACTGGAACACGCCGGGGTGGACACCGTCTTCGGCATTCCGGGCGGCGCGATCCTCCCGGCGTACGACCCGATGCTCGACTCGACCCAGATCCGCCACATCCTGGTACGTCACGAGCAGGGCGCCGGGCACGCGGCCCAGGGCTACGCGTCGACCACCGGCAAGGTCGGCGTCTGCATGGCGACCTCGGGCCCGGGCGCGACCAACCTGGTCACCCCGATCGCCGACGCCTACATGGACTCGGTCCCGATGGTGGCGATCACCGGCCAGGTGGCCAGCGCCTCGATCGGCACCGACGCGTTCCAGGAAGCCGACATCCGCGGCATCACGATGCCGATCACCAAGCACAACTTCCTGGTCAACGACCCGAACGACATCGCCTCGACGATCGCCGAGGCGTTCCACATCGCCGCCACCGGCCGGCCCGGCCCGGTCCTGGTCGACGTCACCAAGGACGCGATGCAGGCCACCGTGGACTTCCAGTGGCCGACCGAGCTCTCGCTGCCCGGCTACCGCCCGGTGACCCGCCCGCACCCCAAGCAGGTGCGCGAGGCGGCCCGGCTGATCGCGGCGGCCGAGAAGCCGGTCCTGTACGTCGGCGGCGGCGTGATCCGGGCCAAGGCCTCGACCGAGCTGAAGGAGCTCGCCGAGCTGCTCGGCATCCCCGTGGTCACCACGCTGATGGCCCGCGGCGCCCTGCCCGACACGCACGAGTTGCACTTCGGCATGCCGGGCATGCACGGCTCGGTCTCGGCGGTCGGCGCGCTGCAGCGCTCGGACCTGCTGATCGCGCTCGGCGCCCGCTTCGACGACCGGGTGACCGGCAAGCTGTCGTCGTTCGCGCCGGAGGCCAAGGTCATCCACGCCGACATCGACCCGGCCGAGATCGGCAAGAACCGGGCCGCCGACGTGCCGATCGTGGGCGACTGCAAGGAGGTCATCGGCGACCTGATCGGTGCGCTGAAGGCCGAGATCGCGAGCAACGGCAAGACCCCGGACTACACCGCCTGGCGGAACCTGCTCGACTCGGTGAAGGCCAAGTACCCGGTCGGGTACGACGAGCCCGACGACGGCACGCTCTCCCCGCAGTACGTGATCCAGCGGATCGGCCAGATCGCCGGGCCGGACGCGGTCTACACCAGCGGCGTCGGCCAGCACCAGATGTGGGCGGCGCACTACCTGCCGTTCGAGAAGCCGCTGAACTGGCTGAACTCCGGCGGTCTCGGCACCATGGGCTACTCGGTGCCGGCCGCGATGGGCGCCAAGGTGGCCCGGCCGGACGCCACGGTCTGGGCGATCGACGGCGACGGCTGCTTCCAGATGACCAACCAGGAGCTGGTCACCTGCGCGCTGGAGGGCATCCCGATCAAGGTTGCCGTGATCAACAACCAGTCGCTGGGCATGGTCCGGCAGTGGCAGACGCTGTTCTACGACAAGCGCTACTCCAACACCGACCTGCACTCGGCCCGGATCCCGGACTTCGCCAAGCTGGCCGAGGCGATGGGCGGGGTCGGCCTGCGCTGCTCCGACCGCGACTCCGTCGACGCCACCATCGAGAAGGCGATGGCGGTCACCGACGCGCCGGTGGTGGTCGACTTCGTCGTGCACCGCGACGCGATGGTCTGGCCGATGGTTGCCGCCGGCACCAGCAACGACGACATCCAGATCGCCCGCGACATGGCCCCGAACTGGGACTCGGAGGAGCTGTAAATGTCCAAGCACACGCTGAGCATCCTGGTCGAGAACAAGCACGGTGTGCTGGCCCGGATCGCGGCGCTGATCTCGCGCCGCGGCTTCAACATCGACTCGCTCGCGGTCGGCCCGACCGAGCACCCGGAGATCTCCCGGATGACGATCGCGGTCAGCGTCGAGGAGCAGCCGCTGGAGCAGATCACCAAGCAGCTGAACAAGCTGGTGAACGTGATCAAGATCGTCGAGCTGGAGCCGACCCAGACCGTGCAGCGCGAGCTGGTGCTGGTCAAGGTCAAGGCCGACACCCTCACCCGCGGGCAGGTGCTGGAGACCGTCCAGCTCTTCCGTGCGAAAGTGGTGGACGTGGCCCCGGACGCGATCACCATCGAGGCGACCGGCAACCCCGAGAAGCTCGAGGCGATGATGCGGGTGCTGGAGCCGTTCGGCGTCCGCGAGCTGGTCCAGTCCGGCATGGTCGCGATCGGCCGCGGTGGCCGGTCCATCTCCGACCGCTCGCTGCGCCCGGTCCCGGTCCCGCCGCCGCACGTGGCCAACGGCGCCCCGGCGCTGCAGGCCCGCCCGGCCGCCGAGATGGCGACTTCCAGCCATCCAGTTCCTGGACCTCCGCCGGGCCACCGCCCTGCTGTCCGGTGACAATCGAACTGAAAATCAAACATTTCAGAGGAGAGAAGTAGAAGTGGCAGCAGAGATGTTCTACGACGACAACGCCGACCTGTCGGTGATCCAGGGCAAGCACGTGGCCGTTCTCGGCTACGGCTCCCAGGGCCACGCCCACGCGCTGTCGCTGCGCGACTCCGGCGTCGACGTCCGCGTCGGCCTGCCGGAAGGCTCCAAGAGCCGCGCCAAGGCCGAGGCCCAGGGTCTGCGCGTCGTCTCGCCGGCCGAGGCCTGTGAGGAGGCCGACGTGATCGTCGTGCTGGCGCCGGACCCGGCCCAGCGGGCGCTGTACAAGGAGGCCATCGAGCCGAACCTGGTCGACGGCGACGCGCTCGTCTTCGGCCACGGCTTCAACATCCGGTTCGGCTACATCAAGCCCCCGGCCGGTGTCGACGTCTTCATGGTCGCGCCGAAGGGCCCGGGTCACCTGGTCCGTCGCGAGTACTCCGAGGGCCGGGGCGTCCCGGTCCTGGTCGCGGTCGAGCAGGACGCGACCGGCAAGGCGTGGGACCTCGCGCTGGCCTACGCCAAGGGCATCGGCGGCCTGCGCGCCGGCGGTATCAAGACCACCTTCACCGAGGAGACCGAGACCGACCTGTTCGGTGAGCAGGCCGTCCTCTGCGGTGGCGTCTCGGCGCTGGTCCAGGCCGGGTTCGAGACGCTGACCGAGGCCGGCTACCAGCCGGAGGTCGCGTACTTCGAGTGCCTGCACGAGCTGAAGCTGATCGTCGACCTGATGTACGAGGGCGGCATCGCCAAGCAGCGCTGGTCGGTCTCCGACACCGCCGAGTACGGCGACTACGTCTCCGGCCCGCGGATCATCGACGCGTCGGTGAAGGCGCGGATGAAGGACGTGCTGAACGACATCGTCGACGGCACCTTCGCCGACCGCTTCATCACCGACCAGGACGCCGGCGCGCCGGAGTTCGCCGCGTTCCGCAAGGCCAGCGAGACGCACCCGATCGAGGCCGTCGGCAAGGACCTGCGCGCGCTGATGGCGTGGGTCAAGTCGCACGACGCCGACGACTACGTCGAGGGCACCGCGGCGCGCTGATCCAGCCGTACGCCGTACCGGACGCCCGGGTCACGTTGAGTGACCCGGGCGTCCGTCTGTTCTGACAGAATCGGGACTGGACCGGACAGGGGAGGGCAGGCGATGGGTGAGCAGGGCCGCCGCGAGCTGCCGCGCCCGCCGCGCCGGGTCCCGAGCTGGGCGGCGGAGAACGCCCCCGAGACCAGTGGCCCCCGGACGACGATCGAGCCGCGCCGCCGCGTGGCCGCGGCCGGCGGCGCCGGCGCGGGGAGCGGGGCGGGCGAGCTCCCACCCAGGTTTCGGCCCCGTTTCGTCTTTCCGTTGGTGGCTTTCGTGCTCGTGCTGGGCGCGGCCGCCGGGTGGCTGGTGCGGGCGGACAGCCTGAGCCTCGACGCCAAGGACGTGCAGGAAGCCGTCGGCCCCGCCGTCGTACGGGTGCTGGCGACCACCTGCGAAGGCACCGGGCAAGCGTCCGGCGTCCTGCTGCCGGGTGGGATGGTGCTGACCGCGGCGTCGGCGATCCGGTCGCCGATCTCGGTGGCGGTGCTGCTCCAGGACGGTGCGGTCCGGCGGGCGACCGTGAACGGCAGCACCTCGGACGGCGTCGCGCTGCTGTCGATGGCCGGGCCGGTGGACAAGCCGATGGCCGGCGTCGAGCAGAAGGTGCCCGACCCGAAGGCCGAGCGGGCGGTGGTCGGGTACGACCTGGGCGGCGAGCAGGTGGTGGTTCCGGCCGGCACCGCGGAGCAGCCGAGGGAGCTCGCCGGGGTGGTGGACGCCGGTGCGCTCGGCGCGCCCGTGGTCGACCGGAAGGGCCGGCTGATCGGGGTGTTCACCGGAGACACCGTTGCCGCCGGCAAGATCGTTCCGACCGCGTCGCTGCCGTTCGCCCGGAGCGTCAGCGGGCTCTTCCCCGAGCCGGTCAAGACCTGCCAGTCCCGCGGGCCGCAGACGCCGGTCGAGCCCGATCTCGCGGTGGCGAACACGCCGCTGGCGGGAGAGGTGAGCACCGCGCTCGGCGAGTACCTCGACGCGCTCAACAAGCATGACTTCGTGGCGATGCAGACCACCTACTCGACCCGGCTGCGCGGCCGCAGCTCGGCGAAGGTCGACGCGAGCAAGCACGGTACGTCGTACGCGTTCGGTGCGGTGATCGAGAAGGTCGCGGCGTCGGGGGCGGCCAGCGACGCGGACGCCGACATGACCTTCACGGTGCTGTTCTCGCCGACCAGCACGCAGGCCAACGGGCAGACCTGCGCGCAGCTGCGGATCCGGTACCACCTGGTCCGTGAGCAGCAGCGGTTGCGGATCGACGGTGCCCAGACGCTGGCCAACCGTTCAGGGTGTGACACCGACTGAGCGTCACCCTCGGCGTTTGGTAGCATCGATTTCAGCGGGCACAGCGCGGTGCTCTGATCTTTTCGAGCCCCCTACCGCTTCCAGCAGGAGTTGTCTGTCATGACTGACGCCACCCGACCCGTCGTCCTGATCGCCGAAGAGCTGTCTCCCGCCACCGTCGAGGCCCTCGGGCCGGACTTCGAGATCCGGCACGCCAACGGTGCCGACCGCGCCGAGCTGATCCCCGCGATCGCCGACGTGGACGCGATCCTGATCCGCAGCGCCACCAAGGTCGACGCCGAGGCCCTGGCCGCGGCCAAGAAGCTCAAGGTCGTCGCCCGCGCCGGCGTCGGCCTCGACAACGTCGACGTCAAGGCCGCCACCCAGGCCGGTGTGATGGTCGTGAACGCGCCGACCTCCAACATCGTGTCCGCCGCCGAGCTCGCGGTCGCGCTGCTGCTGGCCGCGGCCCGCCGGGTCCCGGCCGCCGACCAGTCGCTGAAGAACGGCGAGTGGAAGCGCAGCAAGTACTCCGGCGTCGAGCTGTTCGAGAAGACCGTCGGCATCGTCGGCCTGGGCAAGATCGGCGTCCTGGTCGCGCAGCGGCTGGCCGCCTTCGGCATGAACGTGATCGCCTACGACCCGTACGTGCAGGCCGGTCGCGCCGCGCAGATGGGCGTCCGGCTCGCCTCGCTCGACGAGCTGCTGGCCGCGTCCGACTTCATCTCCGTGCACCTGCCGAAGACGCCGGAGACGATCGGCCTGATCGGTGACGAGCAGCTGCACAAGGTCAAGCCCGAGGTGATCATCGTCAACGCCGCCCGCGGCGGCATCGTCGACGAGCAGGCGCTGTACTCCGCGCTCAAGGAGGGCCGCGTCGCGGCCGCCGGGCTGGACGTGTTCGCCAAGGAGCCGTGCACCGACTCCCCGCTGTTCGAGTTCGAGAACGTCGTCGCCACCCCGCACCTGGGCGCGTCCACCGACGAGGCGCAGGAGAAGGCCGGCATCGCCGTCGCCAAGTCCGTCCGCCTCGCGCTGTCCGGCGAGCTGGTCCCGGACGCGGTCAACGTCCAGGGCGGCGTCATCGCCGAGGAGGTCCGCCCGGGCATCCAGCTGACCGAGAAGCTGGGCCGGATCTTCACCGCGCTGGCCGGCGGCGTCGCGCAGCAGCTCGACGTCGAGGTCCGCGGCGAGATCACCCAGTACGACGTGAAGGTGCTCGAGCTGGCGGCGCTGAAGGGTGTCTTCGCCGACGTCGTCGAGGACAACGTGTCGTACGTGAACGCGCCGCTGCTGGCCGCCGAGCGGGGCCTCGAGGTCCGGCTCGTCACCGACCACGACAGCCCGGAGCACCGCAACCTGATCACCCTGCGCGGCACGCTGGCCGACGGCGGGCAGGTGTCGGTGTCCGGCACGCTGGTCGGCGTCAAGCAGTCCGAGCGGCTGGTCGAGATCGACGGGTTCGACCTGGAGATCGAGCTGTCCGCGCACCTGGCGTTCCTCAGCTACGAGGACCGGCCGGGCATCGTCGGTGCGGTCGGCCGGATCCTCGGCGAGTCCGACATCAACATCGCCGGCATGCAGGTCAGCCGGGACCGCAAGGGTGGCAAGGCGCTGGTCGCGCTGAGCGTCGACTCCAGCATCCCGCCGGCGAAGCTCGACGACATCGCGTCCGCCGTACAGGCCGACACCGCGCGCACGGTGGACCTGGAGGCCTGAGCAGGACTGTGACACTCCTGGGGGAGCACTGACCCCAGGAGACCGTCACACTGGAAAGGCAGGACCGGCCTGCCGCCCGCAGGCGCATGGCGGCCGGCCAGGGCCCGAGCCCCTCCCACCCGGGAGGCGTGGCTCGGGCCCACCTGATTTCGCCCCGCCACCTCGGATCTTCCCCGCGACTTGGCGGAGGAGAGATCTGAGGGGAGGGTCAGCGGCGGGTGGCCAGCAGTACGGCGGCGTCCGGCGCCACCATCACCTCGACCGTCGTGAACCGGCTGTCCATCAGCCATTCCTGACGCAGCGTGTCGACGCGACCTTCGTACATCGGCGGCCACACCGCCGACGGGGTGAAGTCGTCCAGTACGACGAACCCGCCGGGCTCGACGACCTCCGCGACCACGTCCCGCGCGGACAGCTTCGCCTCCCGCGCGTCGACGAACAGCAGCGAGAACGGCCCGCGCTCGATCAGCGCGGTCCAGTCCGCCTCGACGACCTCGATCCGCTCGTCGGCGGCGAACAGTTCGGCCACCGCCTTGGCCAGCTCGGGGTCACTCTCGGCGGTGACGATCTTGGTGCCCTCGGCCACGCCGCTGCGCAGCCAGGCCGAGCCGACACCGCAGCCGGTGCCGAGCTCGCCGACCGTACCGGTGCGCGACGCCGCCAGCGTCGCGAGCAGCCGGCCGGTCTCGTTGCGGGTCGAGGACACGAAACCGCGCCGGCCGGACAGGCTGAGGGCCGCCGACACCAGCGGCGGCAGTTCTGGAGGAGCGCTCACCGGTTGAGAGTTGCACAGCTTCGGTCCAGCACTGTCACTGGTATCTCACATTTCGGGACAGAGTGCCCGCATTGTGGTGAAATAGTCGGACGTCAGAGTAAATTCTGAGACACCCTGCCGCCCGCAATCCCCTTTCCGGGAGGAGCAGCATGTACGACATGTACCCAGCCAACTGGCCCGCGATCGACGGCCGCGAGCGCAAGGCGGCCCGGCGTCGCCGGCCGCGTGCGAGCAGCGAGACCGCCGCCGAGGCCCGGGCCGTCCAAGAAGCCATGAACCGCCGCGACAACGGGGGAGAACCCAAGAAGTGAGCACTCAGAAGAACTTCACGCTGGCTGTCGTCGGAGGCGACGGGATCGGCCCGGAGGTGACCGCCGAGGCCCTCAAGGTGCTCGACGCGGTCAGCGCGGTGCACGGCGTGACGTTCGAGCGCACCGAGTACGACCTGGGCGCCAAGCGCTGGCACGCCACCGGCGAGACGCTGCCGGACGCCGAGCTGGAGGCGATCCGTCAGCACGACGCGATCCTGCTCGGCGCGGTCGGTGACCCGTCGGTGCCGTCCGGCGTGCTCGAGCGCGGGCTGCTGCTCAAGCTCCGGTTCGCCCTGGACCACTACGTGAACCTGCGCCCGTCGAAGATCTACCCGTCGGTGGGTTCGCCGCTGGCCGACCCGGGCGAGGTCGACTTCGTCGTCGTCCGCGAGGGCACCGAGGGTCCGTACGTCGGCAACGGCGGCGCCCTGCGGGTCGGGACGCCGGCCGAGATCGCCACCGAGGTCTCCGTCAACACGGCGTACGGCGTGGAGCGGGTGGTCCGGGACGCGTTCGCGCGGGCCCAGGCCCGGCCGCGCAAGAAGCTCACGCTGGTGCACAAGAACAACGTGCTCGTGCACGCCGGGCACCTGTGGAAGCGGACCGTCGACGCGGTCGCGACCGAGTTCCCGGAGATCGCGGTCGACTACCTGCACGTGGACGCGGCGACCATCTTCCTGGTCACCGACCCGGCCCGGTTCGACGTGATCGTCACCGACAACCTGTTCGGCGACATCCTCACCGACCTGGCGGCCGCGATCAGCGGTGGCATCGGGCTGGCCGCGAGCGGCAACATCAACCCGGACAAGACCGCGCCGAGCATGTTCGAGCCGGTGCACGGCTCCGCGCCGGACATCGCCGGTCAGCAGAAGGCCGACCCGACCGCGGCGATCCTGTCCGCCGCGCTGCTCTGCGACCACCTCGGGCTGACCGAGGCGGCGGCCGCGATCGAGGCCGCAGTGACCGCGGACATCGAGGAGCGCACCGCCGGCGGCACCCGCTCGACGTCGGAGATCGGTGACGCGATCGCCAAGCGCGCGGCCGGGTGATGAGATGTCTTCGCTCGACTGCCGGACAGCATGCTCCGGCGGTCGGGTGGGCGCTGTCTGCGGCGCTCGCCTGACCACTGCATCGAGAGGTACGGTGCGCTCATGAGCGCCGATCTGCAGTTCTCCGTTGAGCCCAACACCCAACCGGCCAGCGACGACCAGCGCGCCTCGATCCTGGCGAACCCGGGGTTCGGGCAGTACTTCACCGACCACATGGCGATCGCCACCTGGAACCGGGAAAACGGCTGGCACGACGCGAGGATCACCGCCTTCGGGCCGCTGGAGCTGTCTCCGGCGACCTCGGTGTTCCACTACGCCCAGACCATCTTCGAGGGGATGAAGGCCTACCGGCACCCCGACGACTCGATCCACACCTTCCGCCCGGACGCGAACGCGGCCCGGTTCAACCGCTCCGCGAAGCGCCTCGCGCTGCCGGAGCTGCCGGAGGCGGCGTTCCTGGACTCGCTGACCAAGCTGGTCGAGATCGACAAGGCATGGGTCCCCGGCGGCGGCGAGACCTCGCTGTACCTGCGGCCGTTCATGTTCGGCTCGGACCCGTTCCTCGGCGTCCGCCCGTCCGCGCAGGTCACGTACTGCGTGATCGCGTCCCCGGCCGGCTCGTACTTCGCCAAGGGCGTCAAGCCGGTCCGGATCTGGCTCAGCGAGGAGTACACCCGCGCGGCCCCCGGCGGGACCGGCGCGGCCAAGACCGGTGGCAACTACGCCTCGTCGCTGCTGGCCCAGGCCGAGGCGATCGAGCAGGGCTGTGACCAGGTCGCGTTCCTGGACGCGGTCGAGAAGAAGTGGGTCGAAGAGCTCGGCGGGATGAACCTGTACTTCGTGCTCGACGACGGCTCCGTGGTCACCCCCGAGCTGTCCGGCACGATCCTCGAGGGCGTCACCCGGGACTCGATCCTGAAGCTGGTCACCGACCTCGGGCACACCGTCACCGAGCGGAAGATCTCGATCGACGAGTGGCGCGACGGCGCTGCGTCGGGCCGGATCAGCGAGGTGTTCGCCTGCGGTACGGCGGCCGTGATCACCCCGGTCGCGTCGCTGAAGTGGAACGGCGGCGAGGTCCAGGTCGCCGACGGCAACGGTGGCCCGGTGACCGCGGCGGTCCGTAGTGCGCTGCTCGACCTGCAGTACGGGCGCACCAAGGACACCCACGGCTGGATGACCCGGATCTGCTGACCGGTTTCACAGAATTCCTTCAGGTCGGTTCGGTAGGGTCGCGGCCATGAGCGACCTACCGGACGACGTCGAGCGGTACTACGCGGAACTCGCCCGGGTGCGGGAGTGGGAAGACGACACCCGGGCGGCGTTTCGCGCCTCGGTCGAGCTGATCCGCGACCTCGACCGCGGGACGGCGGCGCGCACGTTCGGCGCCAAGGCCGACGCCGACGGGACCGACCGCCTGTTCGAGGCCGTCTGGCACGAACGCGAGTGGGTCGTCGTCCGCGAGCTGCACGTCAGCGAGGACGGGACCATCACCCGGTACTGGTGGCAGCGGCTCGAGGACGAGCAGGGCGGGCTGACCGACCAGGCCCTGGACCGCGACGAGTGGGGCCTGCGGGCGCTCGACCGCGACGACTTCTACACCGCCTGGGACACCCCTGAATGGTCTCTCACGGCCTGAGATCTGGACTGCGGCGCACGCCGTAGTACTGCACGCCGTACTGGATGTTCGCTTTTCGAGACATTCCGGCCTGGTCACGACCTGCTGTGGCAGACTGAAAAATGTCATGAAGAACTTCCGGGTCATTATTGGCTAGGCGCGCTCAGCAGCAGTACCTGAGCGCGCAGACCTCTCGCACCTTGCGGGAGGTTTTTTGTTTGCCTGATGCCCCCATCCACCGGAAGGCGACCCCCGTGAGCAGACCCGACGAGTTCCACGTCTACGACACCACCCTGCGCGACGGTGCGCAGCAGGAGGGTCTGGCGCTGTCCGTGGCCGACAAGATCGCCATCGCGCAGCACCTGGACGACTTGGGCGTCGGTTTCATCGAGGGCGGCTGGCCGGGCGCGGTCCCGAAGGACACCGAGTTCTTCGCGCGGGCCCGTACCGAGCTGCACCTGCGGCACGCGACGTTCGCGGCCTTCGGCGCGACCTGCAAGCCGGGTGCGGCCGCAGCCGACGACCCGCAGGTCGCCGCGCTGCGCGACTCCGGAGCCGGCGTCGTCACGTTGGTTGCCAAGAGCCACGACGCGCACGTCGAGCGGGCGCTGCGCACGACGCTCGACGAGAACCTGCGGATGGTCGCCGACACCGTGAAGCACCTGCGCGAGCACGGGCAGCGGGTGTTCCTCGACACCGAGCACTTCTTCGACGGCTTCAAGGCCAACAAGGCGTACGCGCTCGAGGTGGTCCGGGTCGCGGCCGAGGCCGGCGCCGACGTGGTCGCGCTCTGCGACACCAACGGCGGCTCGCTGCCGCGGGAGCTGCAGGACGTCGTACGGGAGGTGCTGGAGACGACCGGGGCGCGGCTCGGCATCCACGCCCACAACGACGGTGGGTGCGCGGTGGCGAACTCGATCGCGGCAGTGGAGGCCGGGGCGACGCACGTGCAGGGCACCGTCAACGGGTACGGCGAACGCACCGGCAACGCCGACCTGCTCGCCGTGGTCGCGAACCTGGAGCTGAAGCGCGGGATGGAGCTGCTCCCGCCGGGCAAGCTGGCCGAGTCGTTCCGGATCGCGCACGCGATCGCCGAGGTCACCAACGTGCCGATGTCGGCCCGGCAGCCGTACGTCGGGCTGTCGGCGTTCGCGCACAAGGCCGGGCTGCACGCGAGCGCGATCAAGGTCGACCCGGATCTCTACCAGCACACGGATCCGGCGCTGGTCGGCAACGACATGCGGATGCTCGTCTCGGAGATGGCCGGGCGGGCCAGCGTGGAGCTGAAGGGTCGCGAGCTCGGGTTCGACCTCGGCAACGACAAGGAACTGGTCGGGCGGGTGACCGAGCGGGTGAAGGAGATGGAGGCCCGCGGCTACACGTTCGAGTCGGCGGACGCGTCGTTCGAGCTGCTGCTCACCGAGGAGGTGACCGGCGAGCGGGCGAGCTTCTTCGACGTCGAGTCGTGGCGGGTGATCACCGAGTCGCGTGCCGAGGGAGAGGCGGTCTCCGAGGCGACGGTGAAGCTGGTCGCCGGTGGCGACCGCGAGGTCGTGACGGGTGAGGGGAACGGGCCGGTCAACGCGCTCGACCACGCGCTGCGGGCGGCGATCGAGCGCGCGTACCCGGTGGTGAACAAGTTCGACCTGGTGGACTACAAGGTGCGGATCCTCGACCAGGGACACGGGACGGACGCGGTGATCAGAGTCCTGATCCAGACCGCCGACGGCGAGGGGTCCTGGGTGACGGTCGGGGTCGGCCACAACATCGTCGAGGCGTCCTGGGAGGCGCTGGTCGACGGGGTCACGTTCGGTTTGCTGCGCCACAAGGAGGTAGTGCGATGACTGCTGTCGTTTCCGCTCCCGAGTACGCCGGGCCTGAGCTGGTCGAGCGCCCGATGACCGTCTTCACCGCGCAGATCGTCGAGACGACGGGACTGCTCGCGCGGATCGCCGTGCTGCTCAACCCGTACGACGTGCGCACGATCAACCTGTGCCTGGAGCGGTGCGAGCTGCGGATCGTTGTCGAGGGCAATGGGTTCGACGCCGGCCGGGTGGCGGCCCGGCTCGACAAGGTGGTCGGTGTGCTGGACGTCAGCTACAGCTGAGTCGGCGCGTTCTGCGACTCCAGCAGGTCGAGGCCGAGGGCGGCGGTCCAGCTGAAGGTCTGGGCGCCGCGCGGCGAGCCGTCGTACGGGTCGACGTACTCGGCGAAGTCGGTGCTGCCGGCGAGCGCGAGCAGGTCGTCTTTGACGTGTTCGGCGTCTGCGTGGGCGCCGACTGCTTGGAGGCCGCGGTGGATCAGCCAGGCGGTGTTGAACCAGCTGGGGCCTCGCCAGTAGCGCTTGCGCTCGAAGGCGGGGCCGGTGAGGTCGTAGCTGGGGACGAGGTGGACCTGGCCGAGCTTGAAGTGGTCGCTGCGGGCGGTGGCCAGCAGGTCGGCGGCCTGGGGGAGACCGGGGACGATCAGGGGGATCAGCCCGGAGATCGTGCGTGCCGGCACGAGGTCTGTGTGCAGGTCCCGGGCGTGAAACAGATCTTCTGAGAAGAGCTGTCCCAGGGCATGGGTCAGTTCTTCTGCCGCCTTCAGGTGGTGGGCGGGGTCCAGGCCGAGGTACTCCGCGATGTCGGCGAGGGCGTGCTCCGAAGTGATGAGCAGCGCGTTGAACGCCGGGTCCTCCAGGGCGAACTCGAACGGCGTGGTCGCGTCGTCGTACTGGTGATCGCGGTACGTCGCCGCGAGCTGGACGTAGCGGGCGTAGTCGAGGTTCGTGGGGCGGTCGGTCGGGTTGGCGTGGTTGGTGTCCTGGCGGGTGAAGGAGTCCAGCGGTGCCGGGGTGACGCGTGCGAGCGCGTCGTCCCAGGCCGGGCTGTTGTCCATCCCGGACTCCCACGGGTGCACGATCGCGACCAGGCCGTGGCCGCCGAGGTCGCGGCGGGTGCGGAGATAGGTGTGCCAGGCAACGAGCTTCGGGTAGACGCGCGGCAGGAAGTTCCGGCGTACGGACTCGGCCTCGTCGGCCTGGTGGGTGAGCCAGGCCGCCAGCGCGTGGACCGGCGGCTGGATGATGCCGGAGGTCTCGACGCCGCCGACCGTGGTGGCCTGCCAGAAGTCGGGGCCGGGGAAGTAGGCGTCGCGGGCAACGGCGGGGGAGAAACTGATGTGCGGGATCCGGCCGTCGGACCACTGGGAGCCGAGCAGCGACTCCAGCTCGACCTGGGCCCGACGCGGTGACAGGTGCCGCAGACCGATCGCGATGAACGCCGAGTCCCAGCTCCACTGGTGCGGGTACAGCGACCGCGACGGGACCGTCGAGTGCCCGATCCAGTTGCCCAGCAGCACCCGCTCAGCAGCTTGACGCAAACTCACACGTACCGCCTGACCACCGACGGGATGGACCGCACGGCCTCGACCGGGTCGCCGGTGAGACGGCACTCGACGGCGAGGTAGCGGTCGTAGCCGATGGCATCGAGTGCACCGAGGAACGCGGCCCAGTCGAGGTGGCCGGCGCCGGGCTGGAAGCGGTTGGAGTCGCTCAGCTGGACGTGGCCGATGTAGGGCGCCTGGGCAACGATCGAGGCGGACGGGTCGGTCTCCTCGATGTTCATGTGGTAGCTGTCGATGCCGATCTTGACCGAGTCGAGCCCGACCGCCTGGATCAGCTCGGCGGCCTGGTCGAGGCGGTTGATCATGTGGTCCTCGTACCGGTTCAGCGGCTCGAGGAACAGCTCGACGCCCGCGGCCGCGGCGTGCTCGCCGAGCTCGCGCAGGCCGTCGAGCAGCACCTCGCGGTCACCGGCCTCGTCGCGCGGCGGCTCGAACGGCGGGAGCCGGCGCGAGAACATCCCGTACGACGTCGGCGTCTGCGCGCCGAGCCCGCCGAGCTCGGCGATCACGGTCAGCTCGTCCTTCATCTGCACGATCGCGTCGGCGCGCTGGACGGCGTCGAAGGCGCCGAAGAAGTGCAGCATGTCGACACAGACGGTCGGCATCACGACGCCCTCGGCCTGCGCTTTCTGCAGCTCCGGCAGCCGGTCGCGGAAGCTGCGGTCGCCCTTGCCGCGCAGCTCGATCCCGTCGTACCCGGCGGCGGTGGCGAACTCCCACTTCTCCGGCAACGTCGCCCCCGGCAACAGTTGCTCCTGGCATGCGATCTTCATCAGAACTCCAGTACTACTTGCAGGGCGTCACCGGGACGCGTGTCGAGCAGGACGTAGGCGTCGGCGGCGTCTTCGACGGGGACGCGGTGGGTGATCAACGGCTCGGGGTCGACCGCGCCGCGGCCGACCAGCTCGAGGAAGCCGCGCTGAAGGCGGTCGACGGACCAACGGTTGGCGACCTCGGGCGGGACGCCGCCGATCTGTGAGCTGATCAGCTCGACGCGGTTGTGGTGGAACTCCTCGCCGAGGCGCAGGCCGTTGCCGTCGCCCTGGTAGAAGCCGGAGGCAACCACGCGCCCGCCGACGCCGACCGAGCGGATGGCCTCGTGGAGGGCGGGGTAGACGCCGGACAGCTCGATTGCGGTGTCCACCGGATGGATCTGCTCTGCAGCTGTGCCGGGGGCGAAGGAAGCAACAGCGCCGTATCTCAGGGACTCCTCACGGCGGGCTTCGACGGCGTCGATGGTGACTACTTGTGCGCCGGAAAGTGTGGCGAGCCGAGTGGCCAGGAGGCCGATCACGCCTTGGCCGTAGATGGCCACCACGTCGCCGAGGGTGATGCGGGCCGAGAGGATCGCGTTGTAGGCGATGGCGCCGACTCGTGTGAAGGAGGCTGCCGCGAGGGAGACGCCGGTGGGAAGTTGGTGGCCGGTGAGTTTGTCGGCGGGGAGGACTGCTTCGCTGCGGTGGCCCCAGATGCCCCAGACCTGGTCGCCGACCGACAGCCCGGCGACGTCGTCGGCGACCTCGGTGACCTCGCCGGACTCCGAATAGCCCCAGCCGACGACCGGGAAGGCGACGCCCGCCTCGGCGTCGCGGAAGATCCGCGCGTCGGCGTCCCAGGTGCGGGTCAGGTACGGGTTCGTCCCCCGGTACGCCGTGAGCTCGGTGCCGGCCGAGATGCCGGAGTACGCCGTACGGACGCGGACGTGACCGGGCGGGAGCGGTGGCGGGTCGAAGTCGACCACCTCGGCCACCCGGGGAGCGGAGAACTGCACGACGCGAGCCACGGAAACCTCCAGAGCGACAGACTTAGGTCTTGTCAAAATACAATAGTCCTGATGTTATGCGTAAGTCAGCTCCCTCAGGAGGATAGATGTCACGCTTCATCAGGGCGCTCTCCGTGGCGACGGCGCTCCTGCTGCTGAGTTCGTGCGGGAACGACTCCACCGCCGGCGACGAGCGCAGCATCACCGTGTGGTCGCTCGAGAACGTGTCCGGGCGGCTGGAGACCACCCGGGCGATCTTCGAGAAGTTCACCGCCGAGACCGGGATCCAGGTGAAGCTGGTCGGTGTCGACGAGCCGCAGCTGAGCCAGCTGGTGATGTCCGCCGCGGCCGCCGGGAAGCTCCCGGACGTGATCGGCGCGGTCCCGCTGGCCGCGATCCAGCAGCTGTCCAGCAACGGTCTGCTCAACCCCGACGCGGCCGGCCAGGTCGTCGACGAGCTCGGGCCGAAGACCTTCGACCAGCGCGCGCTCGATCTGACCCGCAACGGCGATCAGCAGCTCGCCGTACCGTCGGACAGCTGGACGCAGCTGCTCTACTACCGCAAGGACCTGTTCGCGCAGGCCGGGCTGGCCGAGCCCACGTCGTACGCCGCGATCGAGAAAGCGGCGCAGACGCTCGACAAGGACGGCACCGAGGGCATCTCGATCGCCACCGACCCGGCCGACCCGTTCACCCAGCAGAGCTTCGAGTACTTCGGTCTGGCCAACAACTGTCAGCTGGTCGATGCCCAGGGCAAGATCACGCTGGACAGCCCGCCGTGCCAGGGGGCGTTCCGCTTCTACGGCGACCTGGCCACCAAGTACTCCGCGGCCGGCACCCAGACCGTCGACTCCACCCGCGCGTCGTACTTCGCGGGGAAGTCGGCGATGGTGGTCTGGTCCTCGTTCCTGCTCGACGAGCTGGCCGGGCTGCGCGAGGACGCGCTGCCGAGCTGCGAGCCGTGCGCGAAGGACAAGGGCTGGCTGGCCCGCAACACCGGTGTCGTGACCGCGGTCCAGGGCCCGGACGGCGCCGAGCCGGCGCAGTTCGGTGAGGTGACCGGCTGGACGGTGACGAAGACCGCGAAGGCCGACGCGTCGGAGCAGCTCGTCGAGTACATGCTCGACCAGGGCTACGAGGACTGGTTCGGGATGGCGGCCGAGGGCAAGTTCCCGGTCCGGCACGGGACGGCGGCCGACCCGGACAAGTTCGACCAGGCCTGGGACAAGGCCGACATCGGCGTCGACACCCGCAAGCCGCTGGCCGCGATCTACCCGGCGCCGGTGATCGCCGAGCTGCGCGGCGGCATCGGCAAGATGCAGCGCTGGGGGATCACGCAGGGGCAGGGCGCGCTGGTCGGCGCCACGCTCGGCGAACTACCGGTGCCGAAGGCAATCAGTGCGCTGGCCAG
This sequence comes from Kribbella sp. NPDC104740, assembly GCF_055583505.1. Lineage (NCBI taxonomy): Bacteria > Bacillati > Actinomycetota > Actinomycetes > Propionibacteriales > Kribbellaceae > Kribbella > Kribbella sp. NPDC104740. The sequence goes on from NZ_JBVJNV010000009.1 coordinate 58,086, forward strand.
TGGGCAGGTCGATGCCGACGAAGCCGCACAGCAGGCGACCGACGACGTCGCCGCGATCCAGGACTCGCTCGGGTGAGGCGGAGATGACAACTGTGACCGAAGCGCGCCGAGCACGCAAGAACCCGCTCCGCCGTGAGGAGAACCGGGCCGGCCTGACGCTGGTCTCGCCGACGCTGGTGATCGTGCTGGTGGTCGTCGTACTGCCGATCCTGTGGACGATCATGCTGGCGTTCCAGAACGTCCGCCTGGTCGACATCCAGAGCCAGGGCCTGTGGGGCCACTGGACGCTGCGCAACCTCGAACGCGTCTTCAGCTCGCCCGGTTTCTGGTCGTCGCTGTGGACCACCGTCGTCTACACGGTCGGCTCGACGCTCGGCTCAATCGTGGTCGGCCTGGTCGCCGCGCTCGCGCTGCGCAAGCCGTTCCGCGGCCGGGCCCTGATCCGCGGCGCGATGCTGCTCCCGTACGTCGCTCCGGTGGTCGCCGTCGCGTTCGTCTGGCAGGTACTGCTCAGCCCCGACCTCGGCGTCGTGAACCACGTCGGCGTCGAGTGGCTCGGCTGGGACCGCCCGATCGCGTTCCTGACCCAGCGCTCGTACGACGTACTCGGTGTCCCGGTCCCGATGGCGCTGTTCACGGTGATCGCGTTCGAGACCTGGCGCTACTTCCCGTTCGCGTTCCTGTTCCTGATCGCCCGGATGCAGGCGGTGCCGCCGGTCCTCGAGGAGGCGGCGGTGGTCGACGGGACGACGCCGTGGCAGCGGTTCCGGTTCATCCTGCTGCCGCAGCTGATGCCGGTGGTCGCGCTGCTCGCGGTGCTGCGGTTCATCTTCACGTTCAACAAGTTCGACGACGTGTACCTGCTCACCGGCGGCGGCGCGGGCACCGACGTGGTCGCGGTCCGGGTGTACCGGTTCCTGACCGCGCGCTTCGACGTCGGACTGGCGTCGGCCCAAGCTGTCGTGCTGGCCGTCGTACTGATCGTGCTGCTGGGCCTCTACTTCAGGTTCTTCGGACGCAAGGTGCAGGAGGACCAGGCATGACCAGGGACGCGTTCCAGATCAAGTTCTTCGGGATCATGCGCTGGGTGGTGATCGCCGCGCTGGTGGTGGCGACGCTGTTCCCCTTCTACTACATGGTCCTGCTGTCGGTGAAGCCGATCGACGCGCTGCTGCTCGACCCCGGGCGGATCTGGGTGTCGGCGCAGGAGTTCAGCCTCGACTCGTACCGGTCGGTGCTGACCTCGGTCGAGAACGGCGGCCAGGGTTTCCCGCTGATGCTGCGCAACTCCGCGGTGGTCGCGATCGGCGCGATGCTGCTCACGCTGCTGGTCGCGATCCCGGGCGCGTACGCCGTCAGCCGGCTGCGCTTCACCGGGCACCGCAAGGTCAGCGCGCTGTTCCTCGGCGTCTACCTGTTCCCGGCGACGCTGCTCGCGGTGCCGCTGTTCGTGATGTTCGCGAAGGCCGGGCTGCAGGGCAGCCTGGTCGGGCTGATCATCGTGTACATCGCGCAGACCGTGCCGGTCGCGATCTACATGCTGCGCAGCTACTTCAGCACCGTGCCGATCAGCATCGAGGAGGCGGCGGCGCTGGACGGGCTGTCCCGGTTCCAGATCCTGCGCAAGGTGGTGCTGCCGCTGGCGGCGCCGTCGGTGATGGCCACCGCCCTGTACGTTTTCATGATCGCGTGGAACGAGTTCCTGTTCGCGCTGCTGTTCCTGGCCGCCGAGCCGGACCACTGGACGGTCTCGCTCGGGCTGCAGCAGCTGGCGAACGGCGTGGAGGTGCCGAAGACCGTGCTGATGGCAGGATCCGTCGTACTGACACTGCCGGTGGTACTGATGTTCTACGGCGCCGAACGGTTGCTGACGGAAGGGCTGACGAGTGGGGCAGACAAGGGCTGACGCGACGACGTCCGCGGGACGGCTGCTGCACCTCGTCCGGACCGGCCAGGCCGGGACCCGTGGCGAGCTGCAGGAGCTGTCCGGTCTGTCGCGCTCGACGCTGGGCCAGCGGCTGGAGCCGCTGCTCGGCAACGGCTGGCTGGTCGAGGCAGGTTCGACTGCCTCGACCGGCGGCCGGCCGCCGACCGTACTGCGGTTCGACGAGCAGCATGCCGTCGTACTGGCGGCTGACCTGGACACACGGCATGCGCGCGCTGCGTTGATGGACCTGGCCGGTGGTGTCCTGGCTGAGCACTCCGGCGAGCTGGTGATTGCCGACGGCCCCGGCGTCGTGCTCGACACGCTGGCCGACTGGTTCGACGACCTGCTCGTGGCGGCCGGGCGGACGGTCGGCGAGCTGGCCGGGATCGGGGTGTCCGTTCCGGGGCCGGTGGAGTTCGACACCGGGCTGGTGATCCGGCCGCCGATCATGCCGGGCTGGGACGAGTACCCGATCCGCGAGCACCTGCACCGCCAGTACGGCGTACCGGTGTTCGTCGACAACGACGCGAACGCGATGGCGCTCGGCGAGCACTCTGCCGGGTACGCCGGCAGCCCGGCGTTCGTTCTGGTGAAGGTGTCGACCGGGATCGGCGCGGGCGTCGTGATCGGGGACAGCGTGTTCCGCGGGATCGACGGCGGCGCCGGGGACATCGGGCACGTCCGGGTCCGGGACGCGGGCGACGCGAAGTGCCAGTGCGGGTCGATCGGGTGTCTCGCGGCGGTCGCCAGCGGAGGAGCGATCGCGGCGGCGCTGACCGAGCTGGGCGTTCCGGCGCGGTCGGGGGCCGACGTCCGGGCGTTGCTGCAGTCGGGGCAGCCGGACGCGTTGCGGCTCGCCCGGGACGCCGGGCGGCGGGTCGGCGAGGTGCTGGCGACCGTGGTGAGCCTGATCAATCCGGGTGTGCTGATGATCGCAGGAGATCTCGCGCACACGGACTTCGTCGCCGGGGTGCACGAGGTGCTCTACCAGACGACGTTGCCGCGGGCCACGCGTCATCTGACCGTCGCAACCGGGCAGCTGGCCGACCACGCGGCGCTGGACGGGATGGCCCGGCTGGTGGTCAACGAGGTGTACTCGCCGGCGGCGGTCGACGCTCGGCTCGGGAATGCCGCGCGATAGCGTAGGGGCGTGGTCGAGGAGCGCCTGAGGTTCGCCGTCCTGGGACCGGTTCGGGCGTGGCGCGGCGAGCGTGAGTTACGCATCGGCTCGCCGCAGCAGCGAGCGGTCCTCGCGACCTTGTTGCTGCACGAGGGAAACCTGACGACCACGGCAGACCTGGTCGACATGATCTGGGGTGAAGACGTCCCGCCGTCGGGCGAGCAGGTGCTGAGGACGTACGTCTACCGGCTGCGCAAAGTCCTCGGCACGATCGGTGACGGGCCCGCGATCGTGTCGGTCGGCAACGGTTACCTGATCCCGACCGGGCCGGAGAACTTCGACCTGGCGATGTTCCGGCAGCGCGTGCGCGAAGCCGAGCAGGCGAGCCGGGCCGGCGACCGGACGCGGTCGCTGGCACTGTACGACGAGGCACTCGCCTGCTGGCGGGGTGAGCCGGTGGCCGGCCTGCCCGGTGCCGGCGTCGAGGTGCACCGGCGGCATCTCGAGGTCCAGCGGGTCGCGGCGCTCGAGGCCAGGACGGTCGAGCTGATCGAGAACGGCGACTACGGCCTGGCGGTCGCCGCCCTGACCGGACTGGTGTCGCAGTTCCCGCTGAACGAGCGGTTCCGGGAGCTGCAGATGCTGGCGCTGTACCGGTACGGGCGCCAGTCGGACGCGCTGACCGTGTTCCGCGAGACACAGGAGCTGCTCGCCGGCGAGCTGGGTGTCGACCCGGGGCCCGGCCTGCAGACGATGCAGACGCGGATCCTCCGGGCCGACCCAGGGCTGCTTCCGGACAGCGGATCCGACCAGGACAACAGCGCGGCACCGGACCGCGCCGCGGCCGGGAAGGGGCAGGCGCCGGGCGGTGAGCCGGCGACGGTCTGGCCCGTGCCGGCTCAGTTGCCGGCAGATCTGCGGGTGTTCACCGGGAGGTCCGAGGAGCTCGCCGCGGCCGAGGCGTTGACCTCGGTCGGTGAGGACTCGGAGGTCGCGATCGCGGTCGTCACCGGCATGGCCGGCGTGGGCAAGACGGCCTTCGCCGTGCACTGGGCGCACCGGGCGGCCACCGGCTACCCGGATGGTCAGCTCTACCTGAACTTCCGTGGCTTCGACCCTTCCCGTCCGCCGCTGACGCCCGAGGAAGCGCTGCGGGCCGTCTTCGATTCGCTCGGCGTCCGGCCGGAACAGGTGCCTGCCGACCTCGACCAGCAAGCGGCACTCCTGCGCAGCCTGGTGGCGGGCCGCAAGCTGCTGTTCGTCTTCGACAATGTGGGGGACATCGGGCAGATCCAGCCGCTGCTGCCCGGGGGCGACAGTTTCGTCGTTATCACCAGCCGCCACCAGTTGCGGGCGCTGGCCGTGCTGGAGGGCGCCGCCCTGATCGAGCTCGACGTCCTGTCGGCTGAGGAGGCCGCCGGTCTGCTGGTCCGCCGGAGCCGCCGCCGGCTCACCGAGCCGGACCTCAAGGCGATCGAGGCGATCGTCGAATGGTGCGGCCGGCTACCGCTCGCCATCGCCGTCGTCGCGGCCCGCTTGGCGTCGGCGCCGAACAGCGATCCGGCCCGGATCCTGGCCGAGCTCCGCGGCGAGGCCAGCCGGTTCGACGCGATGGCCGAACCGGAGCTGGCGGTCGACGTCCGGTCGGTGTTCTCCTGGTCGTTGAAGGCCCTGACGCCCGAAGCCGCCGGCCTGTTCCGCTTCCTCGGTCTGACGCACTCGCTCAGCTGGGACGCGTACACCGCCGCGAGCCTCAGCGCGCAGCCGCTCCGGGTGGTCAACCGGCTGCTGGCCGAGCTGCTGGCGGCCCATCTGCTGATCGCCGACAGCCCCGGCCGCTACACCTTTCACGACCTGCTCCGCTTGTACGCCGTGGAGCTGGCGGCCGACCTGCCCGCCGACGAACGGCATGCCGCGCTCCGCCGCCTCCTGGACCACTTGGTGATCAGCGGACAGAACGCCGAGGCCCTGCTCAACCCGGCCCGCCGGGGGATCGAGCCGATCATCGCGGGCCCGGCCGTCGCCGGGCAGGAGTTCGACGGGCACGACGCCGCCTGGGCCTGGTTCGTCACCCACCGCGAAGCGCTGCTGGCGGCCTTCGGCGTCAGCGTGACGGAGGGGTTCGACGATCACGTCTGGCGCCTGTCGTGGGTGCTGCAGACCTACCTCACCAGGATCGGGGACTTCCGGGTCGCGCTCGGTCTCGAGCAGCAGGCGCTGGCCGCGCTGGAACGCCTGGGCGATCTCGGGCTGACGGCCCGGACGCTCAACAACATCGGCCGGTTGCACCGGGAGCTGCACGAGCCCGACCTCGCCCTCGCGCAGCTCCAGCGGGCGCTCGAGATGTCTCTCGACGAGGCCGGCGATCCCGACGGTGCCGCCGGCGCGGCGATCAATCTCAGCGGACTGCTGCTCGAGCAGGGGCGGCACGAGGAGGCACTGCGGTTCAACGAGCAGGTCCTGGAGTGGACCGGCGACGACGTGCTGCGGTCCAAGGCCCTGAACGGCATCTCGTCGGCCCACCATCTGATGGGACGGTACGACCAGGCGCTCGAGGTGGGCGAGGAAGCGCTGCGCCTGGCCCGTCGGGCCGACGACCGGTACGGCGAGGCGAACGTGTGGACGTGGCTCGGGGCGGCGTACTTCGGGCTCGGCCGGTTCGACGAGGCCGTCGACGGGTTCCGCCGGTCCGTCGACCTGTTCGCGGCGATGGAGGACGAGTACAACGAGGCCGACCGGCTCTGGCGGCTCGGCGACGTCCTGCTGGCGTCGGGGCGTGCCGACGAAGCCCGTGCGGCCTGGACGGCGTCCTACGAGATCCTGCTGCGGGTGGATTCCCCGGACGCCGAAGCGGTGCGAGCACGGTTGGCCAAGCTTCCTTCGGGCTCCTCCCAGGAGGCCACCGGCGGGTGATGGCCGGCCGGAGTGGTCACTGGGTGAGACGACGTCTCGCGCGGGAGTAACGTGGTCCAGTGGCCGGGCGAGCGGGAGGAGGATGCGGGTGGCGGATCGGTTGAGGTTCGCCGTACTCGGTCCTGTCCGGGCCTGGCGGGGAGACGACGAGCTGCGGCTCGGGGCGCCTCAGCAGCAGGCGGTGCTGTCGGCGCTGCTGCTGCGCGAAGGGGTGGCCGCGTCGCCCGCGGAGCTGATCGACACGCTGTGGGAGCACGACGTACCGGCGTCGGCGGAGCAGGTGCTTCGGACGTACGTGTACCGGCTGCGCAAGGCGCTCGGGCCGGTCGACGGTGAGCCCGCGATCGTCTCGGTGGGCAGCGGGTACCTGATCCGGACCGGCGCGGAGAACCTGGATCTCGCGGCGTTCCGGGAGAGCGTGCGGGCCGCGCAGGAGATGGCGAGCGCCGGGGAGCTGGTCGGCGCGGTGGCCCGGTACGACGAGGCGCTCGCGTTGTGGCACGGGACGCCGCTGGCCGGTGTGCCGGGGGAGTCGGTGGCTGCGCAGCGGCGGCATCTGGAACTGCAGCGGTTGGGTGCGGTCGAGGCGAAGGTGGTCGCGCAGATCGAGCTCGGCGATCACGCCGATGCGGAGGCCGTGCTGTCCGAGCTGAGCCGGCAGTTCCCGTTGAACGAGCGGTTTCGGGAGCTGCTGATGCTGTCGCTGTACCGGCACGGGCGGCAGTCGGACGCGCTGGCGCTGTACCGGACGTCGCAGGAGCTGCTGTCGGAGGAGCTCGGCGTCGATCCCGGGCACGGGCTGCGGACGATGCAGGAGCGGATCCTGCGCGCTGACCCGACGCTGCTGCCGGGGGAGAAGCCGCGGCCACCTGAAAAGCGTCCCGAGCAAGCTGTACCGGTGCCTGCTCAGCTGCCGGCGGATCTGCGCGGGTTCACCGGGCGGACGGATGAGCTGGCTGCTGCTGACGAGTTGCTCGCTGTGGACGGCGCGGTGGTGATCACCGGGATGGCCGGCGTCGGCAAGACCGCGTTCGCCGTGCACTGGGCGCACCGGATCGCCGACCGCTACCCCGACGGCCAGATCTACCTGAACTTCCGCGGCTTCGACGCCGCCCGACCGCCGCTGACCGCCGAGGAGGCGCTCGGCGCGGTCTTCGACTCGCTCGGCGTCCGCCCGGAGCAGGTGCCCGCCGACCCCGACCGGCAAGCGGCGTACCTGCGCAGTCTGGTGGCCGGACGGCGGATGCTGTTCGTGCTCGACAACGTCCGCGACATCGAGCAGATCCGCCCGGTGCTGCCCGGCGGCGACAGCTTCGTGATCGTGACGAGCCGGCACCAGTTGCGCGCCCTCGCGGTCACCGAAGGCGCCGCGCTGATCGAGCTCGACGTGCTGCCCGCCGCGGACGCGGTCTGCCTGCTCGCCCGCCGGATCGGCAGCGACCGCGGCGTCGAGGACCTGGCCGCGATGGAGGCGATCGTCGACTGGTGCGGCCGGCTGCCGCTGGCGATCGCGGTCATCGCGGCGCGCGTCGCCGTCACGTCGCACAGCGACCTGGTCGAGATCCTCACCCAGCTGCGCGCGGAGGGCAGCCCGTTCGACGCGCTCACCGAGGTCGACGCGGTCGTCGACGTCCGCTCGGTGTTCTCCTGGTCGCTCAAGGCGCTGTCGCCGAAGGCCACCGACCTGTTCCGGCTGCTCGCGCTGACCCGCTCGCTGACCTGGGACGAGCACACGGCCGCGAGCCTGACCGGCCTGCCGATCACCGTCGTACGACGTACGCTCGCGGAGCTGCTGTCGGCCAACCTGATCGCGGCGTACGGGCCGGGCAGCTTCACGTTCCACGACCTGACCCGCCTGTACGCAACCGAGCTGGCCGAGGCGCTGCCGCGCGAGGAGCGCAGCGCCGCGATCCACCGGCTGCTCGACCACTACGTGCTCAGTGGCCAGAACGCGGAGGCTCGGCTCAACCCGACCCGCCGCCCGATCGAGCCGCTGACGCCGTGCCCGGGCGCCGTCGTACGGGAGTTCAGCCGGCACGACGACGCGTGGGCGTGGTTCGCCACGCACCGCGAAGCGCTGCAGTCGGCGCAGGCCCTCGCGCTGGAGGAAGGCCTCGACGAGTACGTCTGGCGGGTGTCGTGGCTGCTGCAGACCTACCTCGCCCGGGTCGGTCACTGGCGGCAGGCGCTCGCGCTGGAGAAGACGGCGCTGATCGCCCTCGAGCGCCTGGACGCGCCGCAGTTGCTGGCCCGGACGCTGAACAGCATCGGCCGGCTGTACAGCGAGATCGCCGAGAACGACGCCGCGCTGGAGCACCTGAACCGCGCGGTCGACCTGTTCCTGAACGAGGCCGACGACCCCGAGGGCGCGGCGAGCACGTCGATCAACCTCGGCAGCCTGCTCGCCGACCTCGGCCGCAACGAGGAGTCGATCCGCTCCAACGAGCGTGTCCTGGAGCTGACCACCAACGAGACGCTCTGCTCGAAGGCGCTGAACGGGCTCGGCGTCGTGCACGTCCAGCTCGGCGAGTACCGGCAGGCGCTCGAGCTGAGCGCCGCGGCGGTGCGTCTGTCCCGCACGGCCGGCGACCGTTACAGCGAGGGCAAGGCCTACAGCTGCCTTGGTACTGCGCACCACGAGCTGGGCCACTACGCCGATGCGGTGCGCTGCCTGCGCCGTTCGGTCGAGCTGTTCCAGGCGATCGGCGACGACGTCAACCGGGCGGACAGCCTGTGGCACCTCGGCGACTCGCTGCTGGCCGCGGGCGACGAGAGCTCGGCGCGCGACGCGTGGACGATCTCCGCGGAGATCCTGGTCCGGGTCGATCCGGCGGCGGCCGAGCCGGTGCGGGAACGGCTGCTCAGACTGCCGGTCACGTCGAGCTGACCACGCGCTGCCCGTCCAGGTAGACGGAGTCGACGCTCAGGTCGTCGTTCAGGACGACCAGGTCGGCATGGTTGCCGACGGCAAGCGAGCCGCGGCCGTCGAGGCGGTAGTGGCGGGCGGCGTTGGTGGCGACCAGGGCGGTTGCCTGCGGCACCGTCAGGTCCAGCGCCCGGACGGCGTACGCGAGGGCGTCGGAGAGGAAGTGGACGGAGCCCGCGAGCGTGTCGGTGCCGTGCAGGCGGGCGACGTGGTCGCGGACGGTGACGCGACGGTCGGCGTACTGGTAGTCGCCGTCGCCGAGACCGGTGGCGGCCATCGCGTCGGTGACCAGGATGCTGCGGTCGAGGCCCGCGGTGCGGAGCGCGACGGTGAGCGCCTCGGGGGACAGGTGGGTGCCGTCGGCAATGAGTTCGCAGGCGACCCGGTCGTCGAGCAGGGCGACGCCGACCGGGCCTGGTCGGCGGTGGGTCATGGCCGGCATCGCGTTGAAGAGGTGGGTGGCGGTGCGGGCGCCGGCGGCGAAGGCCTGGCGGGTGCAGGTGCCGTCGTCGTCGGTGTGGCCGACGGCGAAGGTGAGCTCGGGGTGGTTGGCGATCAGGTCGATCGCGCCGGGGAGCTCGGGGGCGATGGTCATCGAAGTCGCCAGGCCCCCGGCGGCTTCGATCAGCTTCTTGTACACGTCCTCGTCGGGGTGCAGAAGCGCGGAGGCGGTCTGGGCGCCGCGGCGGTTGGGGGAGAGGAAGGGGCCTTCGAAGTGGATGGCGCGGAGGTTCGGGGCGTTCGCGGCGGCGATCGCGGAGGCGGCGGCGAGCATGCGGTCGAGCTGCATGGTCGCGACCGAGGCGAAGAGGGTGGTGGTGCCGCTGAGCAGGTGGGCTCTCGCGGCTTGGCGGACGTCGTCGGGGTTGCCGGAGTAGAGGGCGGCGCCGCCGGCGCCGTGGCAGTGGGTGTCGACGAACCCGGGGAGCAGCCAACGGCCGGCCAGATCGATGACTTCTCCTCGGGGTTCACACCGACCGAGGGAGGTGACCACACCTCCCTCGATCTGTACTGAACCCACTTGGGTGTTGAGGAAAGTGATCATCGGCCCAGCAGGCGGCGGGCTGCAGCTTCCGCGCAGACCCTGGCGCTGCCGAAGGTCTGGATCCAGGCGGCGAACGCCGAGTAGTCGGTGCCGGGGACGCCCATGTCGACGACGACCGCGTCGGGGTGCTGGGTCTGCAGCTCGGCGATCAGCTTCTCCTGCCAGGGGAAGCGGTGCGCGCCGCGGACGAGCAGGACCACCTGGCTGTCGTCGCCGTACTCCGACCGGAACTCGCCGACGCCCGCCTTGGCCATCCCGGGGCCGTTGTAGGTCTGACCCGACAGACCGATGCTCTCGACAACCTTCCCGGCGTCGCGCAGCAGTTGCTCGACGCCCCAACCCGACGATCCGGCGGCGGGGGAGTGGGTCGGCTCCAGCCGGATCACCAGGGCCGCGTCGCTGCGGATCACCGGATCGCCGTGGACGACGGCGACCTGCTCCGCGAGCCGCTCACCGAGCGCGTTGTCCCGCAGCGCGACGTCCGCCTTCGGTCGCGTCCCGAGCCGGGCGAGCCGGTCGTTCGCGCTCTGCAACCGCTCCAGCGGCAGCCGCCCGCTCTCCACCGCCTCGACGAGCGCCCGCGCGGCGATCTCCACGTCGTCCAGGAACGCCCACGACCCCAGGCACAATGCGTCGGCCCCCGCCTCGATCGCCCGTACGGCGGCCTCCGCCAGCGGCGCGACGTCGGCGATCCCGTACATCTCCAGCGCGTCGGTAATCACCACCCCGTCGTACCCGAGCTCGCCGCGCAGGATGTCGGTGAGCAGCACCTTGCTGATCGTCGCCGGGACGTCGTCGACCTGCGGGACCAGGTCGTGCGACACCATGATGCTGTCCACCCCGGCCGCGATCGCGGCCCGGAACGGATCGAGGTAGCTGTCCAGCAGCTCCTCCCGCGACACGTCGACGAGCGGTGTCGCGAGGTGTGCGTCGGTGCCGCTCAGCCCGTGGCCCGGGTAGTGCTTGGCGCAGGCGCTCACGCCGGCCTCCTGCAGGCCCTCGACCCACGCGGCCGAGTGCCGGCTGACCAGGTCGCGGTCGGCGCCGAAGCAGCGGATCCCGTTCGGGCTCAGCGGGTTCACGGCGGTGTCGACCGCGGGCGCGAGGTCCCAGTCGACACCGGCGTCGACCAGCGACAGCCCGATCTGGAACGCGGCCTGCCGGGTCAGCTCGACGTCGTCGATCTCCCCGAGCGCCCGGTTGCCGGGCATCGAGAAGCCGCCGAGGTTCTCCAGCCGGTTGACGTCACCGCCCTCCTCGTCGATCGAGAGCAGCACGTGGTCGCGCAGCGCGTGCAGCTGCCCGGCCAGGTCGCGGAACTGGTCGCCGTCGACGATGTCGCGGCCGAAGATCACGAACCCGCCGAGACCGTTCTCGATCCGGGGCGGCACCCAGTTCGGGACCCGGGGCCGGCCGAGGGCGGGGAACAGTACGCCGTACGCGAGCCGCTCGAGCTCTGAGCTCATCAGTTTCTCCTTGAGGGGGTTTCAGCCTTTGACCGCGCCGCTGGTCATGCCGCCGACCAGCCGGCGCTGGACCAGCAGGAAGACGACCAGGACCGGCAGCGAGAAGATCGCCGACGCCGCGATCGTGGCGCCGTTGTCGATACCGTCGGAGGTCTGGAACGAGACCAGCCAGACCGGCAGCGTGTAGTTGCTCTGCGACTTCAGGAACACGTAGGCGAACAGGTAGTCGTCCCAGGCGCTGATGAAGGCGAAGATCGAGGTGGCCACGATGCCCGGCGCGAGCAGCGGCAGCTGGATGTGCCAGAACGCGCCGAACCGGCCGCAGCCGTCGACCATCGCGGCCTCCTCCAGCTCCAGCGGGATGCCGGCCACGAACCCGCGCAGCGTCCAGATCGTGAACGGCAGCACGAAGGTCATGTAGGTGATGATCAGGCCGGGCACGAAGTCGATCGCACCGACCGAGCGCAGCATCAGGTAGAGCGGGATCACCATCGCCGAGCCCGGCACCATCTGGACCAGGACCAGCCCGACCAGGAACGCGCGGCGGCCGAGGAACCGGAACCGGGCCAGCGCGATCGAGGCGCCGAGGGCGACGACCAGTGCGATCAGGACGGTCGAGACCGAGACCAGCAACGAGTTCCGGACGTAGTGCAGGAACGAGCCGTGGGTGAGCGCCGTACTGAAGTTCTCGAAGCTGATCGGCCACGGGATGAATTCGGGCGTCGCCGACAGGATCCGGCCAGGTTGTTTGAGCGCGGTCGCGAACATCCAGTAGACCGGGAAGATCACGATCAGCGAGACCACGACCGCGATGAGGTTCGGCACCGTGCGCTTGTTCATGCGGTCACCTCACCGGACGCGAACAGCCGGCGGACGTAGAGAACCGCCAGTACGGCGAGCAGCACGACCGTGATGATCGCGATCGCGGCACCGCCGCCGTAGTCGTTGCGGGTGAACGCCTCCAGGAACGAGTAGACGCCGAGCGTCGTCGTACCGCCGTCGGGACCGCCCTGGGTGAGCACCCAGAACGGGGTGAACGAGTTCACCGACCAGATCACCTCGAGCAGCACCAGGACCCCGAGCACCGGGCCGAGGATCGGCAGCGTCACGTGCCGCGCGGTCGCCCACCGGCCGGCGCCGTCCAGGCCGGAGGCCTCGTACAGGTCGTCGGGGATCTGGCCCATCGCGGCGTACAGGGTGAGGGCGACGAACGGCAGGCCCTTCCAGACGATCAGCGCGATGATCAGGAACAGCGCCTGGCCGGGTGACGAGAACCAGTCGTGCGCCGAGAAGTCGCCGAACACCTGCAGCTGCGTGATCACCCAGTTCAGCACGCCGTACTGCGGCTCGAACAGCCAGCGCCAGATCATCGACGCCGACACCATCGGCATCGCCCAGACCAGCACCAGGCAGACCGACAGCATCACCCGCGCCCAGTTCGAGACCAGGCGCAGCAGCGACGCGAGCAGGAAGCCGATCACCATCAGGCTGACCACGCAGCCGACGCTGACCACCAGCGTGCGCAGCAGCACGTGCCAGAAGTCGGCGTCGCCGAGCACCCGGGTGAAGTTGCCGAGACCAACGAACGGTGCCTCGCCGGTGAACAGCGACCGCGGCCCGAAGTCCTGCACCGACAGCCAGACCAGCCGGACCAGCGGGTACCCGAGCACGGCCGCGAAGGCGAGCACGGCCGGCCCGACCAGCCCGTACGGCGTGAAGCGCGCGAGCCGGCCGGCCCGGACCGCCGCGCCCGTGCGCTGCGGCGCGGGCGTTGCGGTGGCCGGTTCCGGGGCCTGCGTGAGCGAGGTCATCAGCCGTGACCGTCAGCGCGGACCGGACAGCGCGTTGAACGCCTCGGTCGCGTGCTTGTCGTACTCCTGCGCGGCGCCGGCGATGTCGGCGCCCTTCGCGATCTTGGCGAAGAACTGCTCGTTGTAGCTCTCGGTCTCCAGCGTCGCCTCACCCGGCGTGGCCGGCAGCGCGCGGCTGACCGTCGCGGCCTGCGTGCCGAGCTTCAGGATGTCCGGGATGTCGCCGGTCGGCAGGAAGTCGGGGACGACCGGGAGCTGGTGGATGGTCTTGGTCATCGTCTGCTGGAAGGTCTTGCCGGTGATCGCCTTCAGCCAGTCCACGGCGACGTCCTTGTTCGGGCTCTTGGCCGCGATGCCGATCGTCGAGCCGGCCACGATCACCGGGAGCGGCTCGTTCGGCTGGTAGCCCGGCATGATGAAGAAGCCGGCGTCGGCCGCGGTCTTCGCGTTCTTCTCCGCGACCGCACCCGGCTCCCAGGCCTTCACGTAGATCATCGCGGCCTTGCTGTCGGCGAAGACCTGGTCCTGGTCGGGGCTGTCGGTGTTGGCGCCGATCGACGACGGGGTCGAGCAGGCGTTCTGGAACTTCCGCCACTCGGCCAGGCCGGCCTGGTTCTCGGCGCTGCTCATCGTCGCGGTCCACTTGCCGTTGTCCTCGGTGGCGATCGCGCCGCCCTTGCCGAACAGGAACGGCATCCCGGCGAACCAGTACTGGCCGGGCATGTAGAAGGCGGAGAAGTTCGGCGTCTTGTGCGCCTGGGCGAGCTTGCCGCAGGCCGCGATCAGCTCGTCGACGGTCGCCGGCGGCTTGGCGATGCCGGCCGCGGCGAACATCTTCTTGCTGTACATGACGACCTTCGTCCCGCCGTACAGGGGAGTGGCGTAGAGCTTGTCCTGGTACGTCGAGGGGCCGGCGAGCCCGGCCAGCCACTTGTCCGAGGACTCGAAGTCGCCCTTGTCGCCCGTGAGATCGGCCAGCGCGCCGGACGCCGTCAGCAGCGGAGTCTGGGTGTTGCCCATCTCGACGATGTCGGGCGGGTTGTCCGAGGCCAGTGCCGTGGTCAGCTTGGTGACGATGTTGTCCCACTGCTGCACCTCGACCTTGACGGTCACGTCGGGATGCTTCTCGTGGAACTGCTTGGTCACGTCGTCGATGATCTTGTTGTCGCCCGGGCCGCCGGTCATCATCCAGACCGTCAGCTCGTTCGTCGGCCCCGAGCTGCTGGCGTCACCACCCCCGCAGGCGGCCAGACTGGTCAGGGCGATCGAGACCGCGGCGGCGAGGCCGGCCGTCTTCCAACGCTTCATGGTTGTTCCTTTCACTGGTGGCGGGCCACGCCGATCGCGGTGTGGTAACCGCTCAGGGCCGCGGCGGTCGCGCCCAGCAGGCCGCCGGAGTCCCCGAGCACAGACCGGCGCAGAGCGGTGCGCACGCCGACCGTTTCGTACGTCGTACTGCCGACCTCGTCGAGCACGGTGTCGGTGAACGCGGCCGAGAAGCCGCCGGTGAACACGACCGTCTGTGGCTCGTAGGCCAGGGCGACGATCGAGACCAGATGCAGCAGCGCCTCGTGGACGTCGTCGAGCAACGCGGGGAAGCGTGCCGGGTCGGCAAACACCTCGTCGGCTTTGGTGACCTGGTGGCCCTGCTGCTGCGCGAGGTTGAGCAGACCGGCGCCGGAGAGCAGGTCGCGGAGACGCTCCGGGCGCCCCGGGAGGCGGAGCCGTCCGAACTCGCCGAGCAGGCCTTCCGGTCCGGCGATCACCTGCCCGTCGAACGCGACCGCCGAGCCGAGACCGGTGCCGAGGCTGAGCAGTACGACGGTCTCGTCGCGCGGCAGCTCGCCGTAGTGCAGCTCGCCGAGCAGCGCGAGGTTGGAGTCGTTGTCGATGGTCGTCGGGACCTTGAGCTCGTCGGCGACGGTCTCGACGAACGTCGTACCGAGGATCTGCGGGAGGTTGAACGCGCCGACGACCCGGTCCTTGGTCGCGGCGACCACACCGGGCAGGCCGATCGCGACCGAGGTCAGCGGTACGCCGTCGCCGTGCTGCTCGACCAGGTCGAGGACGCGGGCGGCGATCCACTGGGCCAGTTCGACGGCGGCCAGGTCGCGCGGGGTCTCGTCGCGGCGGCGGACGACGTCGGTGCCGAGCGCGTCGGCGAGGACGGTCCGGCAGTAGGTGCCGCCGAGGTCGATCCCCGCGACCAGGCCCGCGCGCGGGTTGAAACCGAGGGCAGCGGCCTGGCGGCCGGGACCGTCGCGGACGATCTTGTGCTGCTCCAGCACCAGCCCGTCGGCGAGCAGGTCGTCGACGATCCGGGCGACGGTGGCCCAGCTCAGCCCGGTCTGCTCGACCAGTTGGCGGCGGTCGATCCCGGCCCCGGACAGCACCGCGGCGATGATCGCGCCGCGGTTGGCCGACCGGGTCCCGGCGCTGCCTCGTACCAGCTTCGTCATTTATTCTCACGGTGAATAGAATTGGTTGAGCTGTGAGGTTAGCGCTGCGCGGTAACCGCTGTCCAGGGGTTACAGACTTCTGTATGCATTCTGGTTGCACAGGCTGAACTGATCAGTTTGGACTGATGGTCTAGGTTGGTCGGTGTGGAGATCTCCGAGAGTTCGGTGCGGGCGGCGAGCGAGGTGCGGGCCGTTTTCGGGCGGCTGCACCGTCGGTTGCGTGAGCTCGCGGACGCCGAGGACCTGACGCCGTCGCAGTCGTCGGTGCTCGTGCGTCTGGACAAGGACGGGCCCGCGACGGCGAGCGCGCTCGCTGCTGCTGAGCGGGTCAGGCCGCAGTCGATGGCGGCGACCGTTGGGGTGCTGCTGGAGCTCGGGATGGTGACGCGGGCGCCTGATGCGGCGGACAAGCGGCGACAGGTGTTGTCGTTGACTGCTGCTGGGATTGAGCGGTTGCAGGGTGGACGGCGGGTGCGGCAGGAGTGGCTGGCGGCGGCGCTGGAGGAGCGGTGCACGGAGGAGCAGCGGGTTGCTCTGATCGCTGCTCTGGGTTTGCTGGACGAGGTGACGCAGGCTTGACCGCAGGCAGGTCCGGCACCCCCGGCGAGGTGGCCGACGCTTCGGCGACGCGCGGCGAAGACGAGCTCGCGTCGGCCGTGCCCAGGGAGGACGAGATCGCCTCGGCGACACCTGGCGAGGACGACCTCGCCTCGGCGACGCGCGGCGCGGAAGCCCCCGAGCGGTTCCGGCGGACGTTGGTGCCGCCGATGCTGCTCGGGTCGATCCTCAACCCGATCAACTCGTCGATGCTCGCGGTCGCGCTGGTGCCGATCGGGGCAGCGTTCGGGGTAGGGCCGGCGGACACCGCGTGGCTGGTGACCGGGCTCTACCTCGCGACCGCCGTCGGCCAACCGGTGATGGGCCGCCTGGTCGACCGGTACGGACCGCGCCCGCTCTACCTGATCGGTACGGCGCTCGTCGGAGTCGCCGGGCTGCTCGGCGCGTTCGCGCCGACGCTCGGGGTGCTGATCGTCTCGCGCGTGCTGCTCGGCTTCGGGACCTCGGCGGCGTACCCGGCGTCGATGTCGCTCATCCGCAGCGAGGCCGACCGCACGGGGATGGACAGCCCGACGGGTGTGCTGAGCGCGCTGTCGATCGCCAACCAGGTGATCGCGGTGATCGGGCCGACGCTCGGAGGGTTGCTGATCGGGTTGGGTGGGTGGCACCTGATCTTCACGGTCAACGTGCCGCTCTCGCTGGCCTGCGTGGTCCTGGGCGCGATCTGGTTGCCGCGAACAACAGGTGAGCCCGACCGGTCCGACCGGCCCGACGAGGCAGGCGGCCGGCACGCACCGGCCGCTGGGACGGCTGGCGGGCGGGGCAAGCTCGACCTGGCGGGGATCCTCTTGTTCGCCGCGATGCTGGTCAGCTTCATGGGCTTTCTGATGCGACCCAGCCTGTCGACCCTCTGGCTGGTCGGCGTGGCTGTTGCCGTGGGCATCGGCTTCGCCTGGCGCGAGCTCCGGGCGCCCGACCCGTTCATCGACCTGCGCGTGCTGGGCGGCAACGGACCGCTGCTGGCGACGTACGGGCGTCAGATCTGCACGTTCGTGGTCTCCTACTCGTTCCTCTACGGCTTCACCCAGTGGCTCGAAGAGGGCCGCTCGCTGAGCGCTCCAACAGCTGGTCTCGTCCTGCTCCCGATGTCTCTCGCCGCCGTCGCGATCACGGCGATCACCGGCCGGCGTTCCGCCGTCCGCGGCAAGCTCGTCGCCGGAAGCATCACTCTCCTGATCGCCGTCGCCGCGCTTCACCTGGCCGGCAGCGGCAGTCCGCTCTGGCTGCTCGTCGGCCTCGGCGTGCTCGCCGGTTTCCCCCAAGGACTCAACGGCCTCGCCAACCAGAACGCCCTGTACCACCAGGCCGACCCCGCCCGGATGGGCTCGTCCGCGGGCCTGCTCCGCACCTGCACCTACCTCGGCGCCCTCACCGCGGCCGCCGCGAACGCGTCGTTCTTCTCCGACGGCGCGACCACCACCGGACTGCACGAACTCTCCTGGTTCCTGCTCGGCGTCGGCGTACTGCTGCTCGTCCTCACCGCGCTCGACCGCTCCCTGTCCCGGATCAAGTGAAAGGTCTCCCACACGTGGCTCTCACCACCCTCGACCCGAACACCGCGTTGGTCGTCATCGACCTCCAGAACGCCGTCGCCGCCCTCCCCGTCGCACCGCACTCCGCCGCCGACGTGATCGCCCGTACGGCGAAACTCGCCGAAGCCTTCCGCGCGCACCAGCTCCCCGTCGTCCTCGTCCGAGTCAGCGCCGCCCCCGGCGAGTGGACCCCCGGCCGCACCGAATCTCCCCGCCGCGCATCGGCTCCGATCGAGAACGGCGACCAAATAGTCCCCGCCCTCGCCGACCACCCCGACGACATCATCGTCACCAAACGCAACTGGGGCGCCTTCTACGGCACCGACCTCGACCTCCACCTCCGCCGCCGAGGCATCACCCAGATCGTCCTCACCGGCATCGCCACCAGCATCGGCGTCGACACCACCGCCCGAGAAGCCCACGCCCACGGCTACCACGTCACCCTCGCCACCGACGCCATGTCCGACCTGTCGGAGGAGGGCCACACCTTCACCCTCCAAACAATCTTCCCCCGCCTCGGCGAGTCAGGCACCACCACCGAAGTCCTCAACCTGCTCGACAAGCCCCGCCCGTAGCCTCCCGCTGCTGCCGGTGACGCTGTCTCTGGCGCTGCCATGGCGCTGGCGCTGCCGCTGGCGCCGCTCTCGCACTTAGCGCTGGCGCAGTCGCTGCCCTCGCGCTTGGCGCTGGCGCAGCCCGCTCGCCCTGCTGCCGCTAGTCCGCTACCTCCTTGCCCTCCCGCTGCTCGCTCGTCCAGCCGTTGCTCGGCGTGCTCGTGTTCCACCAGGCCCACGCCCGTGCGCGATGCGGGCGGAGCGAGCGAGGCTGCGGGGCACCTCTGCCGCTGGAGGCGCACTGGCGCAGGCGCTGCCCCTGCTGCCGGTGCCCGGCGCTGGAGCTGCCGCTGGCGCCGCTCTCGCACTTAGCGCCGGCGCAGTCGCTGCCCTCGCGCTTGGCGCTGGCGCAGTCCGCCCGCCTCGGCGCCTGCGTGCCTGCTTGCTCCCGCCGCTGCCGCTGCCGATGCCCGGGCGTTGGGGCTGCCGCTGGCGCCGCCCTAGCACTTGGCGCTGGCGCTGCTCGCTTCCCTCGCGCTTGGCGCTGCTCGCTCGCCTCGCTGGTTTCTGCTGCCGACGCTGCCTGGTCGCCCCATCGCTGTTCGCTCGCCCGCTGCTGCTCGGCTTGCTCGCCTTTCACGTAGCTCGCCCCCACGCGCGATGCGGGTGGGGGCGAGCTGGGATGCGGGGGTGACGGCGGTGCCTCTGGCGACGAGCAGGCGAGGCTTCGGCTGCTGGGCGAGGAGGACACCGGTGTGTGCGCCTCGGTGTGGTGCTCTTACGCGCCGCTCCAGGCGCCTTCTCTCAGTCCCAAGTGAGGCCCGAGGCCGACTGGTACTCGATGACTCGGGTTTCGAAGAAGTTCTTTTCCTTCTTCAGGTCCATCACCTCGGACATCCAGCCGAACGGGTTGCGGGTTTCGCCGAAGATGGGGGTGAGGCCGATCTGTTCGGCGCGGCGGTCGGTGATGAAGTGCATGTACTGCTCGCACAGGTCGGCGGTCAGGCCGAGCATGCCGTTGGGCATGGTCGAGCGGCCGTAGGCGACCTCCAGGTTGCAGGCCTCGGTGAGCATCTGGCGGACCTCGGCCTGGAACTCCGGTGTCCACAGGTGTGGGTTCTCCTGCTTGATCTGGTTGATGCAGTCGATGCCGAAGTTCAGGTGGATCGACTCGTCGCGCAGGATGTACTGATACTGCTCGGCGATGCCGACCATCTTGTTCCGCCGGCCGAGCGACAGGATCTGCGCGAAACCGGTGTAGAACCACATGCCCTCGAAGACCACGTAGAAGGCGATCAGGTCGCGCAGGAAGTCGGTGTCGGCCTCCGGCGTACCGGTGCGGAAGTTGCCGTCCTCCAGGTGCCGGGTGTACTTCAGCGCCCAGGCGTCCTTGTCGGAGATCGACGGGACCTCGCGGTACATGTTGAACAGCTCGCCCTCGTCGAGACCGAGCGAGGTGCAGATGTACTGGAAGGTGTGCGTGTGCACGGCCTCCTCGAACGCCTGCCGGAGCAGGTACTGGCGGCACTCGGGGTTGGTCAGCTGGCGGTAGACCGCGAGCACGATGTTGTTCGCGACCAGGGACTCCGCAGTGGCGAAGAAGCCGAGGTTGCGCTTCAGCATCAGGCGCTCGTCCTCGGTGAGGCCGTCCTTGGACTTCCACAGTGCGATGTCGGCCTGCATGGAGACCTCGGTCGGCATCCAGTGGTTGTTGCAGGCGGCAAGGTACTTGTCCCAGGCCCACTGGTACTTCAACGGGAGCAGCTGGTTGACGTCGGCGCGGGCGTTGATCATCGCCTTGTCGGCGACCTCGACCCGGGAAGCGCCGACGGTGATCTCACCAAGTCCGGTGGCAGTCACTGGCAGGCCTCGCAATCGGGGTCGTCGATCTTGCAGACGGCGGGGGCGTCGAGCAGCGTGTCGTCCATGGGAACTTCAGGTGCGGGCTTCGGAGCAGGCGTGACCGGTACTGCATTCAGACGACCGTCCGTCCCTTGCAGTGTCGACTTCTCCACATGCGTCGCGGACTGCGAGCGCAGGTAGTACGTCGTCTTCAGCCCGTACCGCCACGCACCCCGGTACAGCTCGTCGAGCGCCTTCCCGGACGGCGCGGACATGTAGAGGTTCAGCGACTGCGCCTGGTCGATCCACTTCTGCCGGCGCGATGCCGCCTTCACCAGCCACAGCGGATCGATCTCGAACGCCGTCGCGTACAGCTCGCGCAGGTCTGCCGGGATCCGCTCGATCTGCGCCAGTACGCCGTCGTGGTACTTGAGGTCGGAGACCATCACCTGGTCCCACAGCCCGCGCGCCTTCAGGTCGGCGACCAGGTACGGGTTGGCGACGGTGAACTCACCGGACATGTTCGACTTCACGAACAGGTTGCTGTACGTCGGCTCGATCGACTGGCTGACCCCGCAGATGTTGGAGATCGTCGCGGTCGGCGCGATCGCCAGCACGTTGGAGTTGCGCATGCCGTCCTTCAGCACCTTCGCGCGCAGCGCCTCCCAGTCGAGCGTTCGGCCGGTGTCGACCTGCAGGTCGCCCTGCCGGGCGGAGCGCAGCAGCTCGAGCGAGTCGATCGGCAGCACGCCCTGGCTCCACAGCGAACCGGCGTACGTCTGGTACGTGCCGCGCTCGGCGGCGAGATCGGTCGACGCCTCGATCGCGTGGTAGCTGATCGCCTCCATCGAGACGTCGGCGAACTCGACCGCGGCGTCCGAGGAGTACGGGATGCGCAGCGCGAACAGCGCGTCGGCGAAGCCCATCAGGCCGAGGCCGACCGGGCGGTGCCGCTGGTTCGCGCGCTCGGACTCCGGCGTGGTGTAGAAGTTCACGTCGATCACGTTGTCGAGCATCCGGACCGCGGTCTTCACCGTGTCGCGCAGCAACTCCGCGTCGAGGCCGGTCTCGGTCAGGTGGGCGACCAGGTTGACCGAGCCGAGGTTGCAGACGGCGGTCTCGTCGACGGTCGTGTTCAGCGTGATCTCGGTGCACAGGTTGGACGAGTGCACCACGCCGTCGTGCTGCTGCGGGGAGCGCAGGTTGCAGGCGTCCTTGAAGGTGATCCACGGGTGCCCGGTCTCGAACAGCACGGTCAGCATCCGGCGCCACAGGTCGACGGCCTTGACCCGGCGGAAGACCCGGATCTCGCCCTGGTCGGCCCTGCGCTCGTAGGCCTCGTACGCCGTGGCGAAGGCCGCGCCGTACAGGTCGTGCAGGTCCGGCACCTCGTCGGGCGAGAACAGCGTCCAGTCGCCGCCGGCCTCGACCCGCTGGAGGAACAGGTCGGGCACCCAGTTCGCGGTGTTCATGTCGTGGGTGCGGCGGCGCTCGTCACCGGTGTTCTTGCGCAGGTCGAGGAACTCCTCGATGTCCATGTGCCAGGTCTCGAGGTACGCGCAGACGGCACCCTTGCGCTTGCCGCCCTGGTTGACCGCGACCGCGGTGTCGTTGGCGATCTTCAGGAACGGGACGACGCCCTGGGACTCGCCGTTGGTACCGCGGATCTTGGCGCCGATGCCGCGGACCGGGGTCCAGTCGTTGCCCAGGCCGCCGGAGTACTTGGCCAGCAGGGCGTTGTTGCGGATGCCGGCGAAGATGCCGGACAGGTCGTCGTCGACCGTGGTCAGGAAGCACGACGACAGCTGCGGCCGGGTGGTGCCGGAGTTGAACAGGGTGGGCGTCGAGGACATGAAGCGGAACGAGCTGAGCAGCTCGTAGAACTGCAGCGCCCGGGCCTCCCGGTCGTCCTCCTTGAGCGCCATCCCCATCGCCACCCGCAGGTAGAACGCCTGCGGCAGCTCGAAGCGGACCTTGTCGATGTGCAGCAGGTACCGGTCGTAGAGGGTCTGCAGGCCGAGGAACGCGAAGTCCAGGTCGCGCTCGGGCCGGATCGCCGCGGCCAGCCGCTCCAGGTCGAACGTGGCCAGTTCGGGGTCGAGCAGCCCGGCCTCGATCCCGGTCTCGATGTAGCGCGGGAAGTACTCGGCGTACGCCGTGCTCATGTCGGCCTGGCTGGCCTGCCGGGGCTCGCCGTGCACGCGGCCGAGGGTCTCGCGGCGGATCTGGTCGAGCAGCAGCCGGGCCGCGGCCTGGCTGTACTGCGGCTCGGTCTCGACGTACGACCGGGCGGCCATCACCAGCGCCAGCTCGACCTCGTGCTGGGCGATGCCGTCGTAGCAGGAGCCGAGCGTCTCGTTCAGGATCTGCTCGGGGTCGACCGCGTCCAGCCCGGCGGCCGCCTCGGCGATCACCAGCCGGAGGCGCGCGACGTCCAGTGGCGCAGTGTCACCGTGGACGCCACGGACAGTGATGACCGGGGTCTCGGCGGCACCGGCCGCGTCGGCGGGAGTGCGCGCCTTGGTGCGCTCCTCGCGGTAGAGCACGTACGCGCGGGCGACCTGGTGCTCGCCGGCGCGCATCAGCGCCAGCTCGACCTGGTCCTGGATGTCCTCGACCTGCACGCTGCGGCGGACGTCGCCGCGCGTGGTGAGCGCGGTGACGACGCGGTCGGTCAGGTCGGTGACGAGGTCGCGGACGCGGTGGCTGGCGCCGGCCTCGGCGCCCTCGACGGCCAGGAAGGCCTTGCTCATCGCGACCGCGATCTTGGTCGGGTCGAAGGTGGTGCTGGTGCCGTCGCGGCGGACGACGGTCAGCTGGGACGCCGCCGCACCGGGCACGAGGCCCGCCGCGGTCGGCGACGAAGACGAAACGATGGTCACAGGCGCTCTCTCCACGCGAGTTCCGAAGGACCACGACCTGCGGGAGAACGCGTGACGAGCGGCAGTACGGCGAGTACGACTGCCTGCACGCCCACCGACCCACCCACGAGGTCTCGGACCGACGCGTACCGGCGGTACGCGTACCGGTGGCAGGTACTCGGACTCGCGGACGACCTGTCCGCTCACCGTTGCGGGGCAGCTCCGGACTCGCACCGGATTCCCCTGTTGCCTCCGCCCGGCCGCGCGACCTCGCGTCGCCCGGGCAGAACCACCAGCACGCAGAACACTAGCGGTAGACCCCGACATGTTGTGCCTCGACGCGCCGCGTGTCGCACATCTAGTGGTTTCAGGCGGCCAGTGCATGCAGGTCCTGGAGCGTCATGATCTCCGAGCCGTGGTGGATCAGCTCCCGGTTGAGCCGCAGTACGACGTGCCCGAAGGGCTCCGCGGCGTCCAGCTCGGAGGCCTGGCTGAGGCCGACGGTCATCACCTGGTCCTCCTCCAGGCCGGCGATCGACTCCTGCCAGGCGTTCACCCAGTGGGTCAGCCAGGCGACCGCGTCCCGGGCGTTGCCGTGCAGGGTGATGTCGGTGCGGCCCTGGAGCTTCTCGCCGAAGGTCCACTCCCAGCGCTCGAAGAACGTCTCGGTCAGGTGTGCGATCAGCCAGGCGATCGTGCGCGGGCCGCGGTGGTTCGGCTCGTTCGGCCACTGGGCGACCCACTCGCCGGAGCCGAGCGCGCGGTAGCGGCCGGAGTACCGGCGGCGGACGACGGTGAGCGCCTCCGCGCTCGGTCGCCAGAAGTACTCGTCGTCGGTCAGTGCCGCCAGTCGCCCGGCCAGCACCATCCAGCTGAAACCGAGCTGGCCGCGCACCATCGCCATCGCCGACGGTCGTTCCAGGATGTCCCAGTCGAACGGTTCCGGCATCACAGATCCTCACGCTCCCCGAAGTCCCCGCGGTTTGTCCTTGCTTCGAACATGTGTTCGAATTGTGGTCGAGAAGAGGCCACGAAGTCAATCAGCACAGCGTGTCGGTGCTGGCGCTGATGGTCGTCGACTGCTATCGGCGAAACGTTCGGGGAGATGGTGCGGAGTGAGACCGGTTCGTGACTACTCAGCGTGTCCGACAGGAGTAGAGTCACGCTGGGTGAGCAGGGCTGGGGGAACGCTCTCGGGACGGTCCGGGGGCACGGCCGCTGCGCGGACAGGGTGCCGAGGGGGCAGGTCGTGACGTCAGGACGGCGAAGGTGAGCCTCAGTGGGGACGTCTGGACCTGGGCCTGGAGAGACTGGGAGAACGACGACCGGGTCAGGCGACAGAAGGAGAAGCCCGTGGGGCTGAACGCGCACGAGCTGGCGCAGGTGGCGGCCAACGAGGCGGACTGGGACGCACGGGCACCACTGCACGCGGCGAGCGCGTTCTACGAACGCCCGGCCGACTTCTGGTTCGCCGACTACGAGTGGGCCGACCTGGGCGAGCTCGACGGCCGCGACGTCGTGCACCTGCAGTGCCACCTGGGGACCGAGACGATCGCGTTCGCGCGGCGGGGCGCCAAGACGTTCGGGCTCGACCTGTCCGGGCGGTCGCTCGACGCCGCCCGGCGGCTCGCGCACGAGGCCGGCGTCGGCATCGAGTACGTGCAGTCCAACGTGTACGACGCGGAAGAAGCGTTCGGCGGCCGCCGGTTCGACGTCGTCTACACCGGCAAGGGCGCGCTCTGCTACCTGCCTGACCTGGCCAAGTGGGCCGACGTGGTCAACGGGCTGCTGATGCCGGGCGGGTTCCTGTACGTCGTGGAGTTTCATCCGCTGCTCAACGCGCTGCGACCGGTGGGGCTGCCGGGAGAGTCCGACGAGTTGGTGCTGCGGAACGACTACCTGGAAGGCCGGGGTCCGATCGCGCACGAGTCGACGGTCACCTACACCGGCGACGAGGTGCCGGGGCGGAACACGAGCTACGAGTGGATGCACGGACTGGGGGAGCTGGTCACGACGCTGTCCGCTGCCGGGTTCCGGATCGACAGCCTGCGCGAGTCCGAGGTCCTGCAGTGGCCGCGCTGGTCGTCGATGGTCCAGACGCCCGAAGGCTGGTGGCGACTGCCGGACGATCAGCCACGTATACCGCTGCTGTTCGCGCTGAAGGCCACGAAGGTCTGAGGGGGAGCGGGAGGTCGTCAG
Source organism: Kribbella sp. NPDC104740 (assembly GCF_055583505.1). NCBI lineage: Bacteria > Bacillati > Actinomycetota > Actinomycetes > Propionibacteriales > Kribbellaceae > Kribbella > Kribbella sp. NPDC104740. Next base: position 83,359 of record NZ_JBVJNV010000009.1, read on the forward strand.
GTCGGCAGCAGTTCGTCGCACAGGTCGACGAGCTGTTCGCGGAGCGGGCGGGCGCGGGCGGCGAACGCGCGTTGGGCGGCGGCGTACTCGGCCTTGCCAGCTGGAGTTTCGATCGGGACCGGGGTGTAGCCGAGCGGGGCCAGGTCGTACGGCGACGCTCGCATGTCGAGCGTGCGGATGTCCTTGGCGAGCTCGAAGCAGGACAGCAGCAGCGTGCTCGGGGTGAACGGCGCGAGCTTGGTGGCCCACTTGTAGAGGTCCATGTTCGCGTGCAGGCAACCGCCCTGCTCGAGCGCGGGCTGGAGCTCGCGGGTCGGCTGCAGCGCGTTCAGCGGGCGGGCCGGTTCGGTGAAGAAGCGGAAGGCGTCGAAGTGCGAGCAGCCGATCTTGTGCGACTCGACCACCTGATCGGTGCCCTCGGCACCTAGTCGCAGCGGCCACTTCTCGTGCCGGACCTCGCCGGGTTGCAGGCGGTAGACCATCGCCCACTCGTGCAGCCCGAAGCAGCCGAACTGCGGCTGGCGGTCCAGCGTCGCGGCGAGCAGGCGGCGGATCCAGGTGATGCTGTCGGCCCGGCGCTCGATCTCGGCCGGGTCCAGGCGCGCGGCGCCGTCGGCGTACAGGTAGCCCTTGCGACCCTCGTACGCCGAACCGCCGAGCAGCGTGACGCCGGGGCCGGGGTGCCAGACGCGGAGCTGGTTCGGGCGGGTGGGGTAGTAGGTGAAGAGGAAGTCCTCGACGGGGTGCGCTTCACGGCGCTGCCGGCGCGCGAGGTGACCGGCCACGAGTTGGTCGACTCGCTCGGCGTGGGCGGCGGCGAGTGGTTCCCATTCGGAGGGGGAAAGAAGAACGGTCACAGCGCGAGTGAGAACGCGTACAGGTTGACGCCCTCCCGGGGGACCCAGTCCCGTTCGGGGACGCGGGTGAAGCCGAGGCGTTCGTAGAGGCGGTGCGCCTGCTTCATGTACTCGGCGCTGCACAGGACGACGTGGGTGAAGCCCAGCTCGCGGGAGCGGTCGATGCAGTGCTCGGTGAGCGCCGTACCGACGCCCAGGCCGCGGGCCTTCGCCGAGACGCCGAGCATCCGGAACTCGCCCTCGTGCGGCTGCCCGATCTCGCCGTAGAAGGAGCCGGGCAGGCAGTACGTGACGGTGCCGAGCAGGTCGTCACCGGCAGCGGCGACCCACAGCTCGGCGCGTTCGGCGCGATCCGCGGCCGCGCGCAGCACGTCACCGTAGTCGGTGCCGGCCGGGATGAAGCCGTCGTTCGCGTACGCCTCGGCGGTAAGTTCGCCGACGGCGGCGTACTCGGCGGGCTCGGCCAGGCGGATCGTGAACGCGGCGGTGGCTTCGGAGGTCACCCGACAACTGTCTCACCACAGGCTGGGGACAGGAAAAAGAGAAGGAAGGGAAAGAGAGCGAGCGGGTTGCCGGATCGGAGGCTGTCCGCAGGCGGCGGTAGGCTCGGGCCGTTCAATCCCCCCGACCGAAGGCCGGCCGTGCGTATCGCCAGATTCTCCGTCGACGACGAACCGAAGTACGGGCTCGTCGAGACCGACGACCCCGAAGGGCTCGTCGGTACCGTCGCCGTGCTCGACTCGGACCCGCTGTACCGCCCGGTCCAGCTGACCGGCGAGGTGCTGCAGCTGGCCGACGTCCGGCTGCTGGCCCCGGTGATCCCGCGCAGCAAGGTGGTCTGCGTCGGGCGCAACTACGCCGACCACGCCGCCGAGCTGGGCAACGACGTCCCGGCCGAGCCGATGATCTTCCTGAAGCCGAACACCTCGGTGATCGGCCCGCGCGACGGCATCGTCTACCCCGAGCAGACCAACAACCTGCACTTCGAGGGCGAGCTGGCGATCGTGATCGGCCGGATCTGCCGCGACCTGCCCCGCGAGCGCGCCGAGGAGGTCATCTTCGGCTACACGATCGCCAACGACGTGACCGCGCGCGATCTGCAGAAGACCGACGGTCAGTGGGCCCGGGCCAAGGGCTACGACACGTTCTGCCCGCTCGGCCCCTGGATCCAGACCGACCTGGACGTCTCCGACGTGCGGGTCAGCACCGAGCTGAACGGCGAGCCGAAGCAGGACGGCCGGACCTCGCAGTTCATCTTCGACATCCCGGAGGTGCTGGCCTACATCACCTCCTTCACCACGCTGCTGCCCGGCGACGTGGTGCTCACCGGCACCCCCGCGGGTGTCGGCCCGATGCTGCCCGGCGACGAGGTCGCGGTCAGCGTCGAAGGAATCGGAACTCTGACGAACAAGGTGATCGTGCGTGACTGACAGGCCTGCCCCGACTGACGACGACGTCCTCGGCGGTCTCGAGCCGAGCCAGGTCCGCCTGCGCTTCGCGCCGTCCCCGACCGGTCTGCTGACCGTCGGCAACATCCGTACGGCGCTGTTCGCCTGGGCCTTCGCCCGCCACTACGGCGGCAAGCTGGTGCTGCGGATCGAGGACACCGACGCGGCCCGCAACACCCCCGAGGCGCTGCAGTACACGCTCGACTCGCTGCGCTGGCTCGGCATCGGCTGGGACGAGGGTCCCGAGGTCGGCGGCGACTTTGGCCCGTACAAGCAGACCGAGCGGATGGACATCTACGCCGACGTCGTCGCGAAGCTGCTCGGCGCCGGCAAGGCGTACCACTGCTACTGCTCGCAGGAGGAGCTCGACCAGCGCCGCGAGGCCGCCCGTCAGGCCGGCCAGCACAGCGGGTACGACGGCCACTGCCGCACGCTCACGCAGGAGCAGGTCAAGGCGTACGTCGACGAGGGCCGCCGGCCCGTCGTCCGGCTGCGGATGCCGGACCGGCCGATCACCTTCACCGACCTGGTCCGCGGCGAGATCACCTTCCTGCCCGAGAACCTCGGCGACTACGTGCTGGTCCGGGCCAACGGCTTCCCGCTGTACCCGCTGGTGAACCCGGTCGACGACGCGCTGATGGAGATCACCCACGTGCTGCGCGGCGAGGACCTGCTGCCGTCGACGCCGCGGCAGATCGCCCTGTACGAGGCGCTGGCCGAGATCGGCATCGGCTCCGGCCGGACGCCGCGGTTCGGGCACCTGCCGTTCGTGATGGGCGAGGGCAACAAGAAGCTGTCCAAGCGCGACCCGGGCGCCGGCCTCGGCGAGTACATGGAGCGCGGCTTCCTGCCCGAGGGCCTGCTGAACTACCTGGCGCTGCTCGGCTGGTCGATCGCCGAGGACCGTGACGTGTTCACGATGGCCGAGATGATCGAGGCCTTCGACATCCGCAAGGTGAACTCGAACGCGGCCCGCTTCGACCCGAAGAAGTGCGAGGCGATCAACGCCTCGCACATGCGGCTGCTGGAGCCGGCCGAGTTCGGCCGCCGGGTGGTGCCGTTCCTGGCCAAGGCCGGCGTGCTGCCGGCCGAGCCGACCGAGGAGCAGCAGCAGTTGCTGACCGCCGCCGTACCGCTGGTGCAGGAGCGGATGAACTCGCTGTCGGAGTCGGTCGACATGCTCGGCTTCCTGTTCGTCGCCGACGAGGCGTTCAAGGTCGACGCCGACGCCGCCGGCAAGGTGCTGACCGGTGACGCCGGCGCCGTGCTGGAGGCCTCGGTGAAGGCGCTGTCGAACTTGTCCGACTGGAGCACCGAGGCGATCGAGGCCGCGCTGCGCGCCTCGCTGATCGAGGGTCTCGGGCTGAAGCCGAAGAACGCGTTCGGCCCGGTCCGGGTGGCGATCTCCGGCCGCCGGATCTCGCCGCCGCTGTTCGAGTCGCTGGAGCTGCTCGGCCGCGACAAGGCGCTGCACCGGCTCGAGCACGCCCGCACCCTGCTCCCGGCGGAGTGAGCTGATGCCGTACGACGCGACGCCGCGTCCCGGGTCCACCGCGGACCCCCGGGACGCGGGGCCGCAGCCGTACCACCGGCTGCTGCGCAACCCGGTCACGGCCGGGTGGACCGTGGTGCTCGGAGCGTTCGCCGTCCTGGCCGGGTGGATGTTCCTCAGCCTGCTGATCCAGGTGATCGGGTTCGCGATCCGCAAGGATCCCGAGGGCACGATCTCCTGGTTCGGGTTGCTGACCACGAACTTCACGCTGATCGTGCTGATCCCGCTGACGATGCTCGTCGCGACCCGGCTGAACAAGCAGACGCCGGGGCTGCTGTCGTCGGTGGTCGGCCGGATCCGCTGGCGGCCGATGCTGTGGTTCGGGCTGGCCGCCGTGGTGGTCGAGCTGGTGATGCTCGGTGTGATCAAGGTCGGCGGGGTCGAGCTGCTCAGTGGTGACGGCAAGGGCGCGGCGGCTGATGCGGCCGGCGTGATCGCCGTCGTGGTGCTGACGTCTTCGCTGCAGGCCGCGGGGGAGGAGTACTTCTTCCGCGGGTACCTGCTGCAGGCCGTCGGTGCGTTCGTCCGCAGCTCGGTGGTCGCCGTCGTGGTGACGACCGTACTGTTCACGATGGCGCACGGAGTGTGGCCGTGGGAGAGCCCGGCGCTGTTCCTGGACCGCTTCGCCTTCGGGCTGGTCGCGGGCTTCCTCGCCGTACGGACCGGTGGTCTGGAGGCGTCGATCGCGGCGCACGCGGCCAACAACGTGGTGACGTTCATCTACGCCGCGCTGACCAACAGCGTGAACGCCAGCCTGAACGCCTCGGACGCGGGCTGGGGGCTGGTGGCGGTGGACATCTCGAAGTTCGTGCTGTTCGGCGTTGTGGCCGTGCTGCTGGCGCGCAAGCAGGACCTGGAGACCACCTGCGACCTGCCGCTGGTGCACGCGCCGGTGATCGGTGGCCCGGGCAAGAGACTGGTGTGACACGAGTGACATCTGGTTCAGCGGGGACTCGTTTTGGTGTCTGGGCCCGGACTTCGGTATGCTCTCTGAGCCGGGTGATGAGGGCGGAAACGAACTCAGAAAACCGGTGAAATGCCTTTGGGGTATGGGGTAATTGGCAGCCCGTCTGATTCTGGTTCAGTTAGTCTAGGTTCGAGTCCTAGTACCCCAGCGAGCGATTGGACCCGGCCGATGAAAATCGGTAGAGTCCTTCCTCGTTGCCAGATCCGCAAGGATCACGCAACAACCCTCTGGCCCCGTTGTGTAGCGGCCTAGCACGCCGCCCTCTCAAGGCGGTAGCGCGGGTTCGAATCCCGTCGGGGCTACCAGAGAAAGAGCGCCTCTCACCTCAGGGTGAGAGGCGCTTCTGGTCTCTCGGGCCCACCGGTTTCTCGAGGCCTGTTTCCTCGCGCCCGGGTTTCTCAGGGGGTCGCGAGGTTCGGCGGAGTCGTCGGGCTCGTCGAGCCGGCCAGCTCCCGGCGTACGGCGAGACCGCCGAGCACGAAGACCGCGCCCCACAGCAGCGCGACGACGCCGAGCCAGGTCGCGATCGTCACCGCACCCGCGCCCGGGTTGGCCGCGAACAGGATGCCGATCAGGATCGACAGCGCGGCACTGAGCAGCAGCAGCCAGCGCGGCGTCGCCAAGTTGCTGCCGAAGGCCCCGAACACCTCGAACAGGCCACGGACGATCAGCCAGATCCCGAGGATCCAGGTCAGCGTCACCGCCGTCGTCGCCGGGCTGAAGATCGCGAAGAACGCCGCGACCAGCGCGATCACTCCCATCACGATCAGCCAGACCCGGCCCTGCGCCTGCGGCTGGAAGGCCTGCGCCAGCGAGCCGATGCCGTCCATCAGCGCCCAGAAGCCCCACAGCAGGGCCAGCGCGATCGCCGTCGAGAGCGGCCACACGATGGCCAGGATCCCGAACACGATGCCGACCGCGCCGCGGGCGACCAGCATCTTCCATCCGACCGAGAGCCAGTCACGCTCCATACCGACCTCCCAGGGCCGGCCCGGGACGGGCCGCAACCCGTCTTCATCGTGATCCCGCGGGCGGGGGATCGACAAGGGTTGTGGTCGAGCTGCAAGAAAGCCAGACCGTCGAGGACTGGCCTGCTGCTTGTTGCGGCGGTCAGCCGGCTTGCTGCAGCAGGCTCAACGTCAGGGCCGTTTGCTGCTCGAGAGTGAGCGGGTTCTTCGATCTGCTCGGGGCGAGGCCGGGGGCGAGCGCGTTGACCTGGGTGACCACGGCGCGACGACCGCGGGGTGTCAGGACGTCGACATCGTCCTGGACCGCTCCACCACCGAGCTTGTGGTGCCGGGTGACGAGACGAGTGCCGTCCGGTGTGCGGGTCGAGGCCTTGAAGATGTCGGTGAGGCTGCTGGTCTCACTCCACTGCTGCACGGTCATGGTCACCAGGCTTTGCCCGGTGCCGCCGTCCAGGACGGCTTCGAGGTAGCCGCTGCCGCCAGCTGCAGTTCTCCCGATCTCGATCGGGGCGGGCACGTGCCGACGCAGTACGGCGAGCATCCGGTCAGGTGGAAGGTCCCCGCGGCTGGGTGCGGCCGGTGGCGCCGGTGGTTCGGCCAGGCGTGACCACACGGGTTGCCAGTCGGAGGAGGTGACGACATCGCGGAGCTGGTCCGGGGTGAGCGGTGGATGTGGGCGGGAGGCCCGGGTGGCATCGGCGGTTGGCGCGTTCCACTCGGTCAGCGAGATCAGCGCGCCGTCCGGCGTACCGAGGGTTGCGGTCCACTGGCGGACGCCGGCCGGCTTGCGGGGGTCCGTGAAGCCCTGGCTGACGGTCAGGAACGCGCCGTCGGGGCGACGGGTCCGGTCGCAGTCGTCGTACGGCCGCTCGGAGAGCGGTGGGCAGAGCGTCGCCTGGTCGAGGTATGGGGTCGGGATGCGGGTGACCGAGATCTGCAGCGAGCCCGAGCCGTCGTCGTACCGGAGCGTGTGGTCGTCGATCGGTGAGGTCGAGGACTTGGGGAGGAGACCGCTGAGGATCGAGGCAGGAGTGCTGTCGGCCGGTGCGCAGGCAGAGATGCCGAGCAGGGCGACGGTGGCAAGGGCGAGGCGGGACACGCGCACGAGATTCTCCTTCGGGCAGTGACGCCCCGCCGGCGGCGGGGCGTCACTGGGCGGGCCGGATCAGCAGTGCTTGCCGTCGCGAAGCCAGAAGTCGTTCAGCGGGTGCCAGTCGTCGTACGGCCAGCCGAGGGTGTTCCACTGGGCGCGCGGCCAGAAGTTGTACCTGTTGCTGTCCGATTCCGAGCCTGGCGACAGATAACCGCCGCAGACCTCCGAGTCGGAGTTGTTCCAGACCGACCGCACCCGGAAGGAAGGGCCCTGCGGGTAGTGGTTCCAGGCGGGCTGGAAGCCCCAGCCCGATCCGGTGAGGTACTCGCCCGGGTAGGCGAAGAACCAGGAACTGTCGTCGCCGGCCGGGGCTGCGGACGCGACGGGGGTGCCGGCGATCGCGGCTCCTCCGGCGAGGGCGGCGGCGGCCAGCAGGGTGATGAGACGTTTCACGAAGCACTCCAACGGTCGAGGATCGGGGGTGGCGAATAAAACGTAAAACATGAATACTTCTCGCGGCGCGGAAGCGCTGAAGGATGGCTGAGATCTGCCAGCGGGGCCACACACGAAAAGAAGGCCCGACCGCGGGGTGTGCGGTCGGGCCTTCTCCTGCTGTTCGTACAGGCGTTACTCGGAAGCGCGGCGCAGCGCTTCGGAGAGGCGTTCGGCGGCGGCCATCACGGCCGGGGCGTGCATCCGGCCGGGCTGGCGGGACAGCCGCTCGATCGGGCCGGAGACCGACACGGCCGCGATCACCTTGCCGGAGGGGGAGCGGACCGGCGCCGAGACCGAGGCGACGCCCTGCTCGCGCTCGCCGACTGAGTGCGCCCAGCCACGACGCCGTACGCCGGCCAGGGCCGCGGCGTTGAAGGTCGCGTTGTGGAGGCCGCGGTGCATCCGCTCCGGGTCCTCCCAGGCCAGCAGTATTTGGGCGGCCGACCCGGCGGCCATGGTCAGCTGGCTGCCGACCGGGACGGTGTCGCGCAGACCGGACGGACGCTCGGCGGCCGCGACGCACACCCGGTACTCGCCCTGGCGGCGGAACAGCTGCGCGGACTCACCGGTGATGTCGCGGAGGCGGGCCAGCACCGGGCCGGCGGTCGCCAGCAGGCGGTCCTCGCCGGCGGCGGACGCGAGCTCGCTCAGGCGGGGCCCGAGCACGAAGCGGCCCTGCATGTCGCGCCCCACCAGCCGGTGGTGCTCGAGCGCGACGGCCAGGCGGTGCGCCGTCGGGCGGGCCAGCCCCGTCGCCGCCACGAGTCCGGCCAGGGTCGCCGGCCCGGACTCGAGTGCGGACAGAACGAGAGCTGCTTTGTCGAGAACGCCGACTCCGCTAGAGTTGTCCATGAGACGATATTGCCGTCTCGAATCGTGGAACGCAAGTCGCGTGAGCGCCTCATCTCGGCGCACTGTGAGCCAAAGCGCACCTCAGTACACCACCCGAAGGAGAAGTCTGATGGGCAGGACGTTGTCGGAAAAGGTCTGGGACGCACATGTCGTGCGTCACGCCGACGGGGAACCCGACCTCCTCTACATCGACCTCCACCTGGTCCACGAGGTGACCAGCCCGCAGGCCTTCGACGGACTGCGGCTGGCCGACCGCCCGGTCCGGCGGCCCGACCTGACGATCGCGACCGAGGACCACAACGTCCCGACGTACGACGTGGACAAGCCGATCGCCGACCCGGTCTCGCGCACGCAGGTCGACACGCTGCGCAAGAACGCCGAGGAGTTCGGGATCCGGATCCACACCCTCGGCGACCCCGACCAGGGCGTCGTGCACGTGATCGGCCCGCAGCTCGGCCTGACCCAGCCCGGGATGACCGTGGTCTGCGGTGACAGCCACACCTCGACGCACGGCGCGTTCGGCGCGATCGCGTTCGGGATCGGCACCAGCGAGGTCGAGCACGTGCTGGCCACCCAGACGCTGATGCAGGCCCGTCCGAAGACGATGGCGGTCACGGTCGACGGCGTCCTGCCGGACGGCGTCTCGGCCAAGGACCTGGTGCTCGCGCTGATCGCGCAGGTCGGCACCGGCGGCGGGCAGGGCTACATCGTCGAGTACCGCGGCGAGGCGATCCGCGCGCTGTCGATGGAAGCCCGGATGACGATCTGCAACATGTCGATCGAGTGGGGCGCCAAGGCCGGCATGATCGCGCCGGACGAGACGACGTACTCGTACCTCAAGGACAAGCCGCACGCGCCGCAGGGCGTCGACTGGGAAGCCGCGGTCGAGTACTGGAACAGCCTGGCCACCGACGCCGACGCGTCGTTCGACCGTGAGGTCGTGCTGCGCGCCGAGGACATCGCGCCGTTCGTCACCTGGGGCACCAACCCGGGCCAGGGGCTGCCGCTGTCGGCGAACGTGCCGTCGCCGTCGGACTTCGAGACCGAGAACGACCGGGTCGCGGCTGAGCGGGCGCTGGAGTACATGGGCCTGACCGCAGGGACGCCGCTGCGCGAGATCCAGGTCGACACCGTCTTCCTGGGCTCCTGCACGAATGGGCGGATCGAGGACCTGCGCGCCGCGGCCGGCGTACTGGCCGGGCGGAAGGTTGCCGAGGGCACCCGGATGCTCGTCGTACCGGGGTCGGGCCGGGTCCGCCTGCAGGCCGAGGCCGAGGGGCTGGACGCGATCTTCAAGGACGCCGGCGCCGAGTGGCGCGGCGCGGGCTGCTCGATGTGCCTGGGCATGAACCCGGACCAGCTGGCCCCAGGCGAGCGCAGCGCGTCGACGTCGAACCGCAACTTCGAAGGCCGGCAGGGCAAGGGCGGGCGCACGCACCTGGTGTCGCCGCTCGTCGCCGCCGCCACCGCCGTCACTGGAACCTTGGCTGCGCCGGCAGACCTGCCGCCGGTCGAGGTCGCCGTACCCGAGAACGTCTGAGGACAAAGGAATCATGGACGCCTTCACCCAGCACATCGGCACCGCGGCCCCGCTGCGCCGCAGCAACGTCGACACCGACCAGATCATCCCCGCCGTCTACCTGAAGCGGGTCACCCGCACCGGCTTCGAGGACGGCCTGTTCGCTGCCTGGCGCAACGATCCTGCCTTCGTCCTGAACCAGCCGGAGCACGAGGGCGTCTCGGTGCTCGTCGCCGGCCCCGACTTCGGGACCGGGTCTTCGCGTGAGCACGCGGTGTGGGCGCTGCTCGACTACGGCTTCCGGGTCGTCGTCTCGTCGCGCTTCGGCGACATCTTCCGCGGGAACTCGGGCAAGGCGGGCCTGCTCGCCGCGCTCGTCACCGAGGAGGTCGTCGAGGAGCTGTGGTCGACGATCGAGGCCGACCCGGGGACCAAAGTCACGGTGGACCTCGAGGCCAAGACGATCTCGGCGGGTGCGCTGTCGGCGCCGTTCGAGATCGACGACTACACGCGCTACCGGCTGCTCAACGGGCTGGACGACGTCGGTATCACGCTGTCGCACGCGGACGCGATCGAGGCCTACGAGGCGACGCGGCCGAGCTTCAAGCCGGCGACGTTGCCTGCCAAGGCTTGAGTTCGTAGCGGCTCTTCTTCGGGGGCCGGCGGACAGGGGGATCTCTCCTGTTCGCCGGCCCTTTTGCTGTCGGTGGATTTAGTCATGATCTGTGACTATAATCTTTGGTGACCAATCGGGTTGCTCGACAGGGAGGCATCATGACGGAGATCTACGGGATGACGGCGGCGGCGCTGCGGCGGTGGCGGTGGCGCCGTGCGGCGACCGTGGCGGGAACGGGAGCGGCCCGCTACGCCAAGATCGGCGACTCGATCAGCGCCGGCCAAGGGCTGCAGCCGAGCACCCAGTCGCCGCCCGTGGTGATGGCGGGGATGCTGGCCGCCCAGGGATTCCCGGTTCGTGGCGCGTCGGTGATCATGAACCCCCGCACGCGGACGGCGGACTCCCGCCTGGCGTTCAGGGGTGCGTGGTCCGAGCTCGACCAGGATGCGCTGACCACCTATGCGGCGTCGCGTACGGCGGGTGACTCGATCGAGTTCACCGCGTCGATCGGGGACGCCGGCGACTACCGGGCTCGGGTGATCCACGGCGCGGACTCGCGACCGTTCCGGATCGGGGTCGACGGCGGCGAAGCCGTCCTGGTCACCCCTCGCGGAGGAGCCGGTCCGGTGGCGACCGAGATCCCGCTGCAGGGGCTCGCGGCCGGGGAGCACCGCGTGACGGTGACGGTCGCCGGTGACGCGGGCGTGCTCCAGGTGGGCAGTATCGGGATCGAGGCCGCGGCCGGCATCGCGGTCGGAGACTTCGGCATCTCGATGTCGACGACCGAGGACTGGGTGGCCGGCGGTGCGCCGTACTCGGCACTGCGGCACGTCGTGGCCTGGGCTCCGGATCTCGCGATCATCGCCTTGATGACCAACGACGCCCATGGTCTCGCGGTCCCGCCGGATCGGTACGCCGCCAACCTGCGCGCCATGGTCGATGCGCTGGTCGACACCTGCGACGTCGTACTCGAGGTGCAGATCCCGGGCGACCCGGCGTTGGTGGACCTCGATCCCTATCGCAAGGCCGTCCACGCCGTGGCGGACGCGACCGACGTACCGGTCCTGGATCTGTTCGACCGGTGGGGCGATTTCGGCGCGGCCCGCGATGCGGGGCTGATGAACGACATGTTCCACCCGAACGCGACCGGCGCGGCCGACATCGCGGCGGCCGAACTCGCTGTGGTCACGGCCTGACGATGACTATCACCTCTGATGACCATCGTTTGAATCGGCTCGTCTTCGGGGTCGCCGTCTCGCCGGAGCGCGCACCGGAACGGCTGCGAGCAGTGGCGGCCGCGGCCGACCAGGGCGGCCTCGATCTCGTCGGCGTCCAGGACCTTCCGTTCGTCGCAAGCCAGCTGGACGCGCTCGCCGTGATCGCCGACCTGATCCCGCGGACCGAGCAGGTGCACTTCTTCCCCGACGTGGCGAACCTGCCGCTACGCCCCGCACCGATGCTGGCGCGGGCCGCAAGCTCGCTGAGCACCCTCTCGGGCGGACGCTTCCAGCTCGGCCTGGGCGCCGGTGGTCTGTGGGACGGCATCGCCTCGATGGGCGTCGAACGACGAACCGCTGCGCAGGCCCTCGCGGCGCAGGAAGAGGCGATCGCGCTGATGCGGCAACTGTGGCACGACGATGCGACGGTGACCTCGGCCGGCCCGTGGTACCCGGTCGAAGGCATGGGGGGCCAGACTCCCGACCCCGCCGGCGTGGAGATCTGGGTCGGCGCCATGGGCCCGCGGAGCCTGGAACTGACCGGTCGTGTCGCGGACGGCTGGGCCGCGCCGATCGCGCCGTACTTTCCGTACGAACGATGGGCCGAGGGCCATCGAACGATCGACCGCAGCGCGGCCGAGGCCGGGCGTGCGCCGTCCGATGTCCGCAGGATCGCCCAACTGGTTGGCACGATCACGCCTGACGCTGGTGACAGCACCCTGCGCGGGTCAGAGCCGATCCGCACCGACGTCCGGGGCTGGATCGACATCATCACAGGGCTCGCCGAGGAGACGTCGTTCAACGGGTTCGTGATGATGCCTGAGGGGGACGCTGTCGAGCAGACGCGTCGTTTCGCGGAGGAGGTGGCCGTGGGGGTCCGGGCTCGCTTCGTGTCCTGAGTGTTCGTGCCTGCATGCTGGGTAGCGTGCGGGCGTGACCAAGTGGACCATTCATGGCGAGCGGGTTGTTGATGCTTCGCGGCGGTTGACGTTGAGCGTGGCGTCGGTGGAGTTGCCGGACGGGGTGACGTTCGAGCAGTACGTGCTGCGGATCCCCAAGGCCGCCATCGTGGCGGTGCTGAACGGCAGTGGCAGCGTGCTGATGATGCGGCGGCATCGGTTCATCATCGATCGGTGGGTTTGGGAGCTGCCCGGCGGTTACGTCGATCCGGACGAGGACCCTGCCGTCACGGCAAGCCGCGAGGTCGAGGAGGAGACCGGGTGGCGGCCGCGCGACGTCGAGTATCTGATGTCGGCCCAGCCGAACGTGGGGATCGCTGACGCGGAGAACCTGATCTATGTCGCCAGAGGAGCCGACTACATCGGCGAACCGTCCGACATCAACGAAGCCCAGGAGATTGCCTGGATCCCGTTGGACTCCGTGCTCGCGCGGATCGCGAACGGGGAGATCATCGGGGCTTCGTCGCAGTTGGCGTTGCTGCGGTTGATGATCGAGGAGACGCGCTGATCGACGGCCGACGTTGCCCGCCGAGGTTTGGTACGGCTTCCCAGCGGCTGGGTTGGGCGATGCGCCTGCCTCAGCCGCCGTCTCTCTCGGCGGGGTCAGGTGCGCCGCCAGGGATGGTCGAGAAGCGCTTCCCAGGCGAGGTGCCATGGGAAGAGGTGAATGTATTTCTCGCCGGTCCCGGGCTCGTGCTGCTTGTAGACCTCGTCGCCGACGAGCATCGTGACACCCCAGCTCGACAACCGCTCCATCGCCTGCTGCACCGCCGGAAAGCTGATCTGCGCGTAGTTCGAGAAGGGCATCGCCACGACAGGCTGCCGCTTCCCCACTGCCTCGACGAGCAGCCCGAGGGGGAGAGTGTCAGAGATCCCCGCGGCCCACTTGGCGAGGCTGTTACAGGTGATGGGCGCGACGATCATCGCGTCGGCGGGCGGGAGGACGTCCGGGGCGTCCGGCTCCTTGTAGGCGCTCCGCACCGCGTGCCCGGTCTTGGCTGCCAAGGCATCGCAGTCGATGAAGGGCCGGCCGTTGGGGGAGGCGATCACGCACACTTCCCAGCCGTCCGCCTGCGCGAGGTCGACCAGCCTGCCCACGTCGGTGGCGGCGGGAGAACCAGTCACCAGGGCATAGAGGACCGGCCGGCGGGTTTCACTCATGTGTCCGTACCTCTCCGCTCAGACACGAACGCCGCACCATGCGGCGAACCTCGCAAGTGAGGCGGACGTTCGCTGATCGCTGATGGCGAGTGACTGTACGGTCTCATGAACCTGAGGGTGATAGCGCGCCGGCTGTTGCGTCCTACGGGACGAGAGAGTGTGGTTCGACAGCGATCTCAGGTTCGTGCAGGGCGCGGTTCTCCCCGGCTTGCGATTCTTGAGCAAGCTCGACGACGGAGTCACCATCTTCGCGCACCCCGATGGTTCCTGTGCAAGGCGGACTCCCGCAGATCTGGGGTATCTCCCGCGTCAGCCGGCCGAAGTCGTTCTGAGCGGTGTCAGCTGAGGAGAGTGGGCAACCAAATCGGCAACAGCACGCCTGCTGAGCGCGCCAGCGCTGCACTTGAAGCGCGTCAGCGCGCACTTGAAGCGGGCGAAGCACGCGCAAAGGCGGGCGCTAGCCCGCAGCTGAACAAGGGGTGGGCGGGAGCTGGCACCGTAGTGAGCGCTAGCGAACGGAGGAGCCCGCGTGGGGGAAGCACCTTCACACCCCAACAGGTGAACATTTCTCGACCACTTGTAGTCGCTCCAAGCGGCGCTAGCCGCGCACTTAGGCGCGCTAGCGCCGCACTCGAAGCGCGCTAGCGCGCACTTGAAGCGCGTCAGCGCGCACTTGAAGCGCGTCAGCGCGCACTTGAAGCGCGTCAGCGCGCACTTGAAGCGGGCGAAGCACGCGCACCCGCGGGCGCTAGCCCGCAGCTGAGCAAAGGGCGGGTGGGAGCAGGCACCGTAGTGAGCGCTAGCGAACGGAGGAGCCCGCGTGGGGTGAACACCTGTCCCACCGCGCTGGTGGACGGAGCAGCCCGCGTGGGATGAAAACCTCGGGGTGATAACTCTGGTGTTACCCTTGCCAGGTTGTTCGGACAAGGCTGCGAGATCTAGGAGGTGAGGCGCTGATGACCAGTGACCCCTCCAGACATACCGATTTCGCTCGGCCTCGAGGCAACTAGTTCCTCTTCCTGGTCAGCTGCCCCTGCGTGAAAAGCGGGGTTGTTGTGGTGCGCGGTGGGTGAGCCGCGGGGGTCGGGCAGACGTCGTAGGGATCCGTCTGCTGCTTCTTTGGAGGACTCATGTCCGACCTGCGTCTGCGCACTCTTCGGGCCTTCGGCCGTACGCCGTCTCTGCGGGCTGCTGCTCGCCGGTACGCCGGGGGGCTGGCTGCGCCTGCTCCTGAGGCGATCGAGCCGGCGCCGGAGCACCCGGGGCACAGCAAGCCCAAGGGGCATTCGGTTGTGGACAGTGCGATCTACTGCGACGGGCGGCGGGTGGCGTCGCCGGAGTCGTTGGCTGACACGTACCAGGTGTTGCACGAGGCGCCGCGCAGCTTGGCGTGGATCGGGTTGTACCGGCCGGACCGGCGCGAGTTGATGTCGCTGGCGCAGGAGTTCGATCTGCACGAGCTGGCGATCGAGGACGCGATCCAGGCGCACCAGCGGCCGAAGCTGGAGCGGTACGGCGACACGTTGTTCGTCGTACTGAAGGCGGCGCGGTACCGGGACGCGACCGAGGAGGTCGAGTTCGGCGAGGTGCACGTGTTCGTGGGGCCGGACTTCGTGGTGACGGTCCGGCACGCGGAGGCGCCGAACCTGGCCGCCGTACGGCGCCGGGTGGAGCGCGATCCGGAGCTGCTGCGGCAGGGGACCGAGGCGGTGCTCTACGCGATCATGGACAAGGTCGTCGACGGGTACGCGCCGGTGGTGGCGGGGCTGGAGAACGACATCGACGAGATCGAGACCGAGGTGTTCCGCGGCGACCCGAAGGTGTCGCGGCGCATCTACGAGCTGTCGCGTGAGGTGATCGAGTTCCAGCGCGCGACCCGGCCGCTGATCGGGATGCTGGACTCGTTGCGGGCCGGGTTCGACAAGTACGGCGTGGACCAGGAGCTGCAGCGGTCGCTGCGCGACGTCGCCGACCACGTGACGCAGGTGGTGGAGCGGGTGGACGGTTTCCGTGAGCTGCTGCGCGACATCCTGACCGTGAACGCGACGCTGGTGGCGCAGCAGCAGAACGAGGAGATGAAGTCCCTCACGGTCGCCAGCAACGCGCAGAACGAAGAGGTGAAGCGGATCTCCGCGTGGGCGGCGATCCTGTTCGCGCCGACGCTGATCGGGACCGTGTACGGGATGAACTTCGACGTGATGCCGGAGCTGCACTGGCAGTGGGGCTATCCGTTCGCGATCGGCCTGATGGCGTTGGTCTGCGGCAGCCTGCACCAGGTCTTCAAGCGCCGCGGCTGGCTCTGACCCGTACGCCGGTGTAGTGGTTGGGCACCGGTCCTCGACGGACTCGGAGACTTCTGGAGGCTGAGATGTTGTTGTTCCTGCGCCGGCGGCTGATCCTGTGGGTCGTGCTCGCGATCGCCGTACCGCTGGTGGACTGGTTGCTGGGCAAGGTCAGCGCGACGTTGCGGGAACGCAAGGGCGACAGCGCCGTCACCAGAGGGCTCGACACGGCCCAGTCGGGGCTGCGGTCGCTGCGCGGAAAGCGTCGCTGACCGGCTCCGGGCGGGTTGTGGCCGGGGTCACGGTTGGTCGCCGGATCGTTGCTCAGAAGGGAATCCGGGGGCCCGAAAGGGGCGTTCGGAGGCCAAATCGGGGGCAAATCGCCCAAAACAAGGCCGAATTGCCGCGTTGGTGTTTGTGAACGGCGTGTTGAGTCCATAACGTTCCTGTGAGATCGAGCGCTGTGCTCGACGCCATCGTTCACGGAGGGAAGACAGTGAACAAGAGCCAGTTGGTCGAAGCGCTCGCAGTGCACTTCGACGGAAATCGCCGTTCGGCCCAGCACGCCCTGGAGTCGGTGATCGACACCGTCCAGCGCGAGCTGACCAAGAAGGGCGGCAAGGTCGCCATCACCGGGTTCGGTGCCTTCGAGGCCATCGAGCGCGGTGCCCGCATGGTCCGCAACCCGCGGACCGGCGAGACCAAGCGGGCCAAGAAGACCGTGGTTCCGAAGTTCCGCGCGGGTGCGGAGCTGAAGGCCGTGGTCTCCGGCGCGAAGAAGATGCCGAAGCTGGTGGCCCCGAAGCCGGCCGCGACCGCCACCAAGGCGGCTGCTCCGGCCAAGAAGGCCGCTCCGGCCAAGAAGGCTCCGGCCAAGGCCGTCGCGACCAAGACCGCCGCGAAGAAGGCGCCGGCCAAGGCCGCCGCCACCAAGACGGTCGCCAAGAAGGCCCCGGCGAAGAAGGCCCCGGCCACCAAGACCGTTGCCAAGAAGGCCCCGGTCAAGAAGGCCACCGTCGCGAAGAAGGCGCCGGCCAAGAAGGCCCCCGCCAAGAAGGCCCCGGCCAAGCGCGCTTCGGCCCGCTGACCTTCGGCACTGCGGCACCGCTGTACCAGCGAAGGCCGGTCTCCCCACTCCAGGGGCGACCGGCCTTCGCCGTGTCCGGTGGATGTCCGTGGCGAGAAGATGTCGTCGGCAACGTCCCGGTGCTCTAGCGTGGAGCCATGCAGGCGACAGTGAGCCGTTACGACGACGCGTCCAGGTCCGGTGCGGTGCTGACCGACACCGGTGTCGAGCTGCCGTTCAGCGCCGACGAGCTGGCCGGTACGCCGGTCCGCTTCCTGCGCGTCGGTCAGCGGGTGCGGGTCGAGACCAGCGGGTCAGGCCACGGGATCGCGATCACCGCGGTCCACTTCATCACCTTGCACTAACAGGCGAGACCCTCGGAGCCCGTCGCGGCGCCGAGGACGATCGACAGCACGTCGGCGGTGTGCGGGCCGACGCCGAGCTGGATCGCGTCGGCGAGATCCGCGGCGGTGTCGACGTCACGGCGTACCGACGGGATCGGGAGCGCCAGCGGGACCGCGCCGGAGGCCTGGTGGGCCAGGGCGGAGCCGACGCCGAAGCGCGGATCGAGGGCGATGCCGGGCGCGGCCGCGAGCATCGTCGTACCGGTGCCGGGTTGGTCGATGACGAAGGAGCGGTCGGCGACGCAGGCCGCGAGGGCGGCGGTGAGCTCGTCGGGGCGGAGCGCGGGGAGATCAGCCGAGAGCGCCGCGACACCGGCACCCGGGAACTCGAGAGCAGCAATCGAAGCACCGTGCTCGAGTGCTTCGTTGAGGCCGGTCAGCGGAAGATCCGGTACGACGCGCGCCCCCGCCGCGGTCACGTCCGCGGCGACCTGCGGGTCGTCGGTGACGACCAGGACCGCGCGCACCAGCGGCGACGCGAGCGCGGCCGTGGTGGTGTCCGCCGCGAAGGCGCGGGCGAGCTCCGGACGGTGCTGGGGGTAGGCCGCAGCGAGCCGGCTCTTCGCGATCGCCGTACGCTTCACCGGGATCACCAGGATCCAGGGAGCGACCTGTACGTCTTCCATCAGGCAGGATTCTCCCATGACGTACGGCGACGACCCGCAGGAGGCAGCAGTGAACAGCCCGGAACACGATCCACGCCCGCGCCGCGGGTTCTGGTTCGGGCTGGTGGTGGCGCTGGTCAAACCGTTCATGCTGGTCTTCACCAAACCCGACTTCCGCGGCCGCGAGAACATGCCGCGGACCGGTGGCGTGGTGTTCGTGACGAACCACATCTCGCACTTCGATCCGTTCGTGCTCGGGTTCTACATCTGGGAGTGCCGGCGGATCCCGCGGCTGCTCGGCAAGGCGTCGCTGTTCAAGCTGCCGATCGCCGGGCGGATCATCACCGCGGCCGGGCAGATCCCGGTGTACCGCGAGTCCGCGCAGGCGGCCGACGCGTTCCGGGACGCGGTCGCGGCGGTCGAGCGGGGGGAGTGCGTCGGCGTCTACCCCGAGGGCACGATCACGCGCGACCCCGACCTGTGGCCGATGACCGGTAAGACCGGTGCCGCCCGGATCGCGTTGATGACCGGCTGCCCGGTGATCCCGATCGCGAACTGGGGCGCGCAGGAGGTCTTCCAGTCGTACGGCAACAAGCTGCGGGTCCGGCTGCTGCCGCGCAAGACGATGCTGGTCAAGGCCGGGCCGCCGGTCGACCTGGACGCGTTCCGGGGCCGCGAGATCACCAACGAGCTGTTGCACGAGGCAACCGAGGTGATCATGAAGACGGTCGCCGCCGGGCTCGGCGAGCTGCGTGGGGAGACCCCGCCGAAGGAATTGTTCGACCTCCGCAAGTCCAAGGATGAGGAGAACGGATGACCAAGGTCGCGGTGTTCGGGGCGGGTTCCTGGGGTACGGCGTTCGCCACCGTGCTGGCGCAGGCGGGGAACCAGGTGTCGGTGTGGGGGCGCCGGGAGTCGTTGTGCGAGGCGATCAACAGCCGGCACGAGAACCCGGACTACCTGCCGGGGCTGCGGTTGCCCGAGGCGATCACCGCGACCCACGACCCGGCCGCCGCGGCCGATGGTGCCGAGGCGATCGTGCTCGCCGTACCGAGCCAGTCGTTGCGCGACAACCTGCGGGACTGGGCCGGCGTGCTGCCGCCCGCCGTACCGCTGGTCAGTCTGATGAAGGGCGTCGAGGTCGGTACGACGAAGCGGATGTCCGAGGTGATCGCCGAGCTGACCGGCGCCGGGCCGGAGCGGATCGCGGTCGTCTCGGGGCCGAACCTCGCGCGGGAGATCGCCGAAGGCCAGCCGGCTGCGGCGGTCGTCGCGTGTGCGGACGAAGGAACGGCGACGCGGCTGCAGAAGCTGTGCCACTCGCCAGTCTTCCGGCCGTACACGAACAACGACGTGGTCGGCTGCGAGCTCGGGGGTGCGACGAAGAACGTGATCGCGCTGGCCGTCGGGATGGCGGTCGGGCTCGGGTTCGGTGACAACGCGCGCGCTTCGGTGATCACGCGCGGGCTGGCGGAGACCGCGCGGCTCGGTGGGGCGCTGGGTGCTGACGAGCACACGTTCTCAGGGCTGGCGGGGCTCGGCGATCTGGTCGCCACCTGCTCTTCGCCGTTGTCGCGCAATCGCACGTTCGGCGAGAAGCTCGGGCAGGGGATGACTGTCGCGGAGATCGCCGGGGCGACCCGTCAGGTCGCCGAGGGCGTGAAGTCGTGCTCGTCGATCACCGAGCTCGCGCATCACCATGACGTGGAGATGCCGATCGCTGAGCACGTGACCAAGGTCGTCGCGGGGGAGATGACGCCGAAGGACATGCTGTTCAGCCTGGTCTCACGGTCGGCGAAGTCGGAGCGCTGGGGGTGATCCCGGGCGGCTTCGTCCGGACCACGATCGATCGGGAGGGCGAGGCCGGGACGGCTTGGCTGGCTGAGTTGCCTGGGCTTGTCGACGAGCTGTTGGCGCGGTGGGGTTGTGTTGCCGATGGCGAGGTCGGGTACGGCGGCGTCGGGCTGGTTGTGCCGGTACGGCGTACTGACGGCGCTGCAGTGCTGAAGGTTTCGTTCCCGCATCCGGAGAACAGGTCCGAGCCGGAGGCGTTCGCGCTCTGGAGAGGGCAGGGCGCGGTTCTGCTGCGTGAGCGGGATGACGCGCGGTTCGCGATGCTGCTGGAGCGGGCCGGGCCCGAGCAGTTGGCCGAGCTCGAGGACGGGGACCAGATCGCCTCGGTGGCGGGGAGGCTGAGTCGCCGATTGGCCGTTCCGGGGCCGCGGGGGTGGCCGCGGTTGGAGGAGCAGGTCGACGGCTGGGTGCACGAGCTTCGTGCTGGGGCGGCGGCGTACCCGGACGTGCTGCCAGGTGCGGTGGTGGATGCGGCGGTTGCCGTCGTGGAGGAGATCGGGCGTCGTCAGCCGGAGCTGGTGGTGCACGGGGATCTGCATCCGCGGAACATTCTGCGGGGCGATCGGGAGGACTGGCTGGCGATCGATCCGAAGGGGTGGGTCGGGGATCCGGCGTACGACGGGAGCATGCTGTTCCGGTCGCGGCTGCGGGTGTTACTGGGGGCGGACGATGCGGTGAAGGCGTTGCTGCGGGAGCTGGAGATCTTTGCCGAGGCGGCGGAGGTTGATCCCGAGCGGGTGCGGATGTGGGCGCGGTTTCAGTTGGTGCGGGGTGTGTACTGGGGGCGGCGGCACGGGTTCAGGTTCGCGCGGCGGGGGCCGGAGCTGGAGCGGGCGATGGCCTTTGTGGATGAGCTCGCTGTCAGCTGGTGAGGGTGTGCTGCAGTACGAGGGCGGCGGCGCCGTGGAGGGCGCCCTGGGCGCCGGCTGTCGAGGCGACGACGCGCAGCTCGGTGGTGGCCAGGGGCAACGATCTGGCGTAGACGGTCTCGCGGATGCCGGCCAGCAGGCTGTCGCCGGCGAGGGAGAGCGAGCCGCCGACGACGATCACCGAGGGGTTGAGCAGGCTGACCGCGGTGGCGAGGACAGAGCCGATCTGACGACCGGCTTCGCGGACCAGTTGAGTTGCAGTGGGGTTGCCAGAGCGGACCAGGTCCACGACATCGCGGCTTGAAGTTGCAGCAATGTCTGCTGAGGTCAGAGCAGTTGCGATCGCCGTACCCGAGGCCACTGCTTCCAGACACCCCGTGTTGCCGCAGCGGCAGAGGTCGGCCCGGCCCGGCGTCTGCACGTGGCCGATGTCGCCCGCCGCGCCTTGCGCGCCGCGGTGCAGGCGACCGCCGCTGATGACGCCGGCGCCGATGCCGGTGGCGACCTTCACGAACAGCAGGTGCTCGACGTCGGCGTACGTCGTACTGTGCTCGCCGAGCGCCATGATGTTCACGTCGTTGTCGACCAGGACCTGGCCGGGCAGGTCGGCGGACAGCCGCGCGACGACGTCGTACGAGTCCCAGCCGGGCATGATCGGCGGGTGGTTCGGGCGCCCGGTGCGGTGGTCGACGGGACCGGGGAGGCCGACGCCGGTGCCGGCCAGGTCGGCGGGGGAGCGGCCCGCGGCCGCGAGCATCGCGAGGCCTTCGCGGACGATCGCGCCGAGCACCACCTCGGGACCTTCGGCGATGTTCAACGGCAGCGTGCGGCTGTCGATCATCGTTCCGGTCAGGTCGGTCAGGGCGATCGAGAGATGCGTCGCGCCGACGTCCGCGGCCAGGACCAAGCGAGCCAACGGGTTGAAGCGGAAGCGAGCGGGCGGGCGGCCACCGGTCGACGCGGCTTCGCCCGACGGTACGACGAGCCCGCTGGCCAGCAGTGCCTCGATCCTGCCGGTCACCGTCGATCGCGCCAGGCCGCTCAGGTCGATCAACTCGGCGCGCGTCCGCGGCCGGCCGTCGAGCAGCAGCCGCAGCAGCGGGCCCGCCTCGCCGGCGGTGGTGCCGAGGTCGCTCATCGGGGTGCTCGCACTTTCGTCGGCCGTCGCTGGACTTTTGCTTGACAGGGTTCAAAAGTGTCACATAGCGTCCCGAGCGTGTCCACAGACAAGCTGAAGGTCGGAATCGTCGGTGGTGGCTTCATGGGCCGGGTGCACGGCCGGTCCGCGCTGGTCGGTGGTGCGCGGGTGGTCGGCGCGATCGGCTCGACGCCGGACCGCGCGAAGGCCGCCGCCGAGGCCACCGGTGCCGACGAGGGGTTCGCGACCCTCGACGACCTGCTGGCCGCGGACATCGACCTCGTCCACGTCTGTACGCCGAACAGCACGCACCTCGCGGTGACCCTGAAGGCGCTCGAGGCGGGCAAGCACGTCATCTGCGAGAAGCCGCTGGCCACCAACGCGCAGGACGCCACCGGTCTGGTCGCGGCCGCGCAGGAGGCCGGGCTGGTCGCCACCGTGCCCTTCGTCTACCGCTACCACCCGATGGTCCGCGAGCTGCGGACGCGAGTGGCAGCCGGTGATGCCGGGATCATCACCAGCCTGCACGGCAGCTACCTGCAGGACTGGCTGGCCGGCGTCGACGACGACAACTGGCGCGTCGACGACGCGGCCGGTGGTCCGTCGCGGACGTTCGCCGACATCGGTTCGCACTGGTGCGACCTGACCGAGTTCGTCACCGGCGACCGGATCTCCCAGGTCAGCGCGCAGACCCGGACGGTCAGGTCGCAGCGTGGTGGCGTGGACGTCAAGACCGAGGACCTGGCGACGGCCCAGTTCCGCACCGAGGCCGGCGTCGTCGGCACGGTCGTGGTCAGCCAGGTCGCCGCCGGCCGCAAGAACCGGCTGTACCTGGAGGTCTCCGGGACCGAGTCGAGCTACGGCTTCGACCAGGAGGACCCGGACCGCCTCTGGGTGGGCCATCGAGCGGCCAGCCAGCTGCTCACCCGCGACCCCGACACGTTGAGCCCGCCGGCGGCCCGCGTGAACCGGCTGCCCGCCGGTCACGCCCAGGGCTACCAGGACGCGTTCGACTCGTTCGTCGCGGACACCTACGCGGCCGTGCGCGGTGGTGATCGTCCGGACGGACTTCCGGACTTCGCCGCCGGCGCACGGTCTGCCCGCTTGGTCGACGCCGTTCTCCGGTCGGCCGCCGCCGACTCCGCGTGGGTCGACGTCGACGCCTGAGTACGCCGTACAAGATCACTTCCAGCTGAGGAGCACCGCGGATGCCACGCCCGATCACCCTGTTCACCGGCCAGTGGGCCGACCTGCCGTTCGAGGAGGTCTGCGAGTTCGCCTCGTCGGCCGGGTACGACGGCGTCGAGATCGCTTGCTCCGGTGACCACTTCGACGTCCAGCAGGCGATCGACGACCCGAACTACGTCCAGACCCGCAAGGACATCCTGGACAAGTACAACCTGAAGGTCTGGGCGATCTCGAACCACCTGGTCGGCCAGGCGGTCTGCGACGACCCGATCGACTTCCGGCACCAAGCGATCGTGCCCGGCCGAGTCTGGGGCGACGGTGACGCGGAGGGGGTTCGGCAGCGCGCGGCCGACGACCTGAAGAACACCGCGCGGGCGGCCCGGCTGCTCGGTGTCGACACGGTGATCGGCTTCACCGGCTCGTCGATCTGGCAGTACGTCGCGATGTTCCCGCCGGTCCCGGCCGAGCGGATCGATGCCGGCTACCAGGACTTCGCCGACCGCTGGAACCCGATCCTCGACGTGTTCGACGCCGAGGGCGTCCGGTTCGCGCACGAGGTGCACCCGTCGGAGATCGCCTACGACTACTGGACGACGACGCTGGCCCTGGAGGCGATCGGGCACCGCGAGGCGTTCGGGCTGAACTGGGACCCGTCGCACATGGTGTGGCAGGACATCGACCCGGTCGCGTTCCTGTGGGACTTCAAGGACCGGATCTACCACGTCGACTGCAAGGACACCCGGATGCGGGTCGGCGGCGGCCGCAACGGCCGGCTCGGCTCGCACCTGCCGTGGGGCGACCCGCGCCGCGGCTGGGACTTCTACTCCACCGGCCACGGCGACGTGAACTGGGAGGACTGCTTCCGGGTCCTCAACTCGATCGGGTACGCCGGGCCGATCTCGGTGGAGTGGGAGGACGCCGGGATGGAGCGGAAGGTCGGCGCGGCTGAGGCTGTGAACGTCATTCGGAACCTGGCGTTCGACAAGCCCGAGGCTGCGTTTGATGCAGCCTTTGCAACAGACAAATAGTCAGCCCGCCACCGCCACGGCTACTTGAGCCCGTGGCGGTGGCAACTACTTGTTGGGGGTCGCCTGGCGGGTGTCGCGGCCGGCGGCGAAGCCCAGGGCGAGCTGGATCGTCGCCAGGGCCGCGAACACGATCAGTGTCGTGTCCCACCCACCCGTGTGCTCGGTGATGAAGCCTGCGGCCACTGGACCACCGGCGGCCAGCAGGTACCCGATGGACTGAGCCATGCCGGACAGCTGCGTCGTCTCGTGGTGGCTGCGGCCGCGGATGCTGATCAGCGACAGCGCGGCGACCAGCGCCGCGCCCTGTCCGAGCCCAGCCAGTACGACCCACAGCAGCGCCAGGTCGGGCACCAGCAGGAGCCCGAGCAGCGCGGTGAGGATCGGCACGCTCGCGGCGATCGTGCCCGGGCGCTGGTCGGTCGGGTGCCGCATCAGCCACGGGATGCTCAGGCCGCCGATCAGCCCGAACACCTGGAACAGGAAGATGTGCACGCCGGCGGTCTTCTCCGAGATCCCGGTCGAGATCTCGATCGTCGGCAGCCAGTTCACCAGCAGGTAGAAGCTGGTCGACTGCAGGCCCATGAAGAACGTGACCAGCCACGCCATCGGCTGCCGCCAGACGCTGACCGGCGGGTTCTCGTCGTCGGTCGCGGGCGCGGCGGGGACCGGCGCCGGTGAGATCGTCCGCGGCAGCCAGACCAGCGCGACCAGGACGGCGAGCCCGCCCCAGATCGCGAGCGCGAGCCGCCAGCCGGCCGCGTTCGCGATCGGTACGGCGACCAGCGACGCGACCGCGGCGCCGCCGGTGATGAACGCCGTGTAGATGCCCGTCGCGCGGGACACGTTCGCGGCGTAGTCGCGCTTCAGGATGACCGGGACGAGCACGTTGCCGACCGCGATCGCCGCGCCGACCACGACGGTCCCGATCCAGAGGCCGGCCAGACCCGTGTACGGGCGGGCCGCCGTACCGACGGCCAGGACGAGCAGAGAGACGAAGACTGTCCGCTCCATCCCGAACCGGCGCGACAGCAGGTGCACGAGCGGGGAGGCGAACGCGAACGCCAGCAGCGGCAGCGTGCCGAGCAGGCCGAGCACGCCCTCGCCGAGGTGCAGGTCGACGCCGATCCGGGGGAGCACCGGGCCGACCGCGGTGAGCGCCGGGCGCAGGCTCAGGGCCACGACGAAGGCGGTCGCGGTGATCACTGGTGAGTACTGCCGGACGGCCGGTGCGGCGGACTGAGCCACTGGTGCTTCCCTCATCCCTGTAGATGTCCTACATTTACACACTATGTCATTGATTCGGCAGGTTCCGCTGGTGATCCAGGTCTCGGAGCAGTTCCGCGGGCGGATCGAGTCCGGCGAGTGGCCGCGCGGTGAGCGGATCCCCGGCGAGCACCAGCTCGCCACGGAGCTCGGCGTCAGCCGGGGGACCGTGCGGGAGGCGCTGCGCTCGCTGAGCCTGACCGGGCTGCTGGAGCCGCGCGTCGGCGACGGCACCTACGTGCGCGCGACCGACGAGATCGGTGGCGTGCTGCTGCGCGACGAGGTCACGTCGCTCGACCACGTCTTCGACGCCCGGGCCGGGATCGAGGCGGCCGCGGCCCGGCTGGCCGCGCAGCGCCCGAGCGCCGACGGGATCAAGGCGCTGATCGCGGCGCTCGAGGCCCGCGACGCCGCCCACGACGCGAGCGACCTCGCGGCCTTCGTGGCCGCGGACACCGCGTTCCACCAGGGCATCGTCGAGGCCTCGGGGAACCCGGTGCTGGTGCGCCTGTACGCCGCGATGGGCGGTCTGCTGAGCGAGTCGATCGAGCAGAGCGCGGCCTTCCCCGAGCATCCGGGGCTGCGCGCGGCGCACCTCGACGTGTTCGAGGCGATCACGAACGGCGATCCGGACGCGGCCGCGCGCGCGTCGTACGGGTTGATCGAGACGGTGAAGCAGGGCGCCTAGGCGGCGTCGGTGACCTTGCGGCGAGGCGCGAGGACGGGCGCGAACAGCGCGAGGCCGGTCGCCAGGACGGTGACCACGATGAAGGACAGCGTCAGGCTGCTGGCCTGCGCGATCCCGCCGATGATCGACGGCGCGACCAGGCCGGACGCGTATGTGACGGTCGCGACGCCCGCGATCGCCTGGCTGGGGTTGGGTCCGGACTTGCCCGCGGCCGCGAAGGCGAGCGGGACCACGACCGCGATGCCGAGGCCGAGCAGTCCGAAGCCGGTCATCGCGACGACCGGGTGCGGAGCCAGTACGACGAGTACGCCGCCGAGCGTCGCGATCACGCCGCTGACCCGGACCGTCGGCACCGCGCCGAACCGGTCGACCACCGCGTCGCCGACCAGCCGCGCGATCGCCATCGTCAGCGCGAAGCCCGTCGTCGCGCCGGCCGCGACCCCGGCCGAGGTGGTGAGCACGTCCTCCAGGTAGACCGCCGACCAGTCCAGGCTCGCGCCCTCGGCGAAGACCGCGCAGAAGCCGACCGCGCCGATCAGCAGCGCCGACTTCGGCGGCAGCGCGAACCGCGGCGGCGCTTCCTCCTCCTCGGTCGGACGCAGGTTGAGCACGTACTGGCAGGCGATCGCGCCGAGCACGGTCAGGACGCCGGCCATCACCAGGTGGTGCAGCTGTGCGTTCACGTCGAGGTGCGCGGCGACCGTGCCGATCCCGGACCCGATCAGCGCACCGACGCTCCACATCCCGTGCAGGCCGGACATGATCGACTTCTCCAGCCGGTGCTCGACCTCGACGCCGAGCGCGTTCATCGCGACGTCGGCCATCCCCGCGGTCGCGCCGTACACGAGCAGGGCGCCGCAGAGGGCGGGCAGGTTCGGCGCGAGCGAGGGCAGGACCAGCGCGAGCGTCCAGAGCGCGAGCAGTCCGCGCAACGCCGTACGAGAGCCGAAGCGGTGACTGACCCGGGCGGCCAGCGGCATCGCGAGCGCCGCACCGAGCGCCGGGAACGCGAGCGCGAGGCCGAGCTGGCCGGGGCTGACGCCGGCGTGGTCCTGGATCCACGGCACCCGGGTCGCGAACGAGCCGGTCACCGAGCCGTGCACGCAGAACACGACGGCCACCGCGACGCGGGCCCGCCGTACCTCATCGATCATCACAGGGGGAAGTCCATATCAACAGGCGGAATGTTTGAACGCACAGGGAGAAATGTTAGATTCGACGGCGTGAAGAGTGCCGAGCGTCAGCGTGTCATCGTAGAACGGCTGCAGGGCTCGGCCCGGATCGCGGTGGCCGAACTGGTCGAGCTCACCGGTGCCTCGGACATGACCGTGCGCCGCGACCTCGACTACCTGGCCGCGCAGGGCGTGCTCAAACGCGTCCACGGCGGCGCCGTCTCGGCGATGCCGGCCGGTCTCGAACCGCCGTTCGCGGCGCGTTCGACGGCGGCGGTCAAAGCCAAGCAGGCGATCGCCGCGGCGGCCGTGGACCAGCTGCGCGACGGCGACTCGATCGTGCTCGACAGCGGTACGACGGCGCTCGAGGTCGCGCGGCTGCTGCGCGGCCGGACGATGACGGTGATGCCGCTGTCGCTGCAGGTCGCCCAGGAGCTCGTCGACAACCCCGGGATCCGGTTGCTGCTGCCCGGCGGCGAACCGCGCAAGGGCGAGCAGGCGCTGGTCGGCCCGCTGACGCTGGCCTCGCTGCGCGCGCTGCGCTTCGACGTCGCGGTGCTCAGCCCGTGCGCGTTCAGCCTGGAGACCGGGCTCACGGCGTACGACCTGGGGGACGCCGAGGTGAAGCTGCAGGCGCTGGCCGTGGCGACCCGTTCGATCGCGCTGGTGGACGGCGCGAAGTGGGACCGCGCGGCGCTGGCGTTCGTCTGCGCCGCCGACCGTCCCGACCTGATCATCACCGACCCGTCGGCCCCGCAGGACGAGCGGGCCGCGCTGGCCGAGCGCGGCGTCCTCGTCCAGGTGGCCGGCTCAGCTGTGGAGGACGTTCTGTGAGCACGATCGTCGCCGCGCCGCCGCGAGCGGCCCGGATCGCGACCTGGGTGTACTTCGGCATCAACGGTTTCGCCATCGGGCTGTGGGTGGTGCACATCCCGAACATCGAGCACGCGACCGGGATCACGCACAGCACGCTCGGGCTGCTGTTGCTCGTGCTCGGTGGCGCCGCGTTCTTGGGGATGCAGGTTGCCGGGCCGCTGGCTGATCGGGTCGGGCAGCGCCGGCTGGTGCCGGCGTCGGCGGCGTTGCTGGGGGTGTCGCTGTTCGGGCCGGGGCTGACCGACTCGTGGTGGACGCTTGGGTTGACGCTGATGCTGCTCGGGTTCGCGAACGGGTCGCTGGATGTGGGGATGAACGCGCACGCTGTCGTGGTCGAGCGGGCTTACCCGCGGCCGATCATGGCGGCGTTCCACGCGATGTGGTCGATCGGCGGGGCGATCGCCGCGCTGATCGGGGCGATGACGTTGCGGGCCGGCGTACCGACCGAGGTGACGTTGGGGGCTTGTGGGGTGCTGCTCGTCGTCGTGTCGCTGGCGACGAGCCGGTACTTGATCGAGGCTGATGTGCCGGAGTCCCATGAGGAAGCGCCCTCGAGTAAGCCGCCGGCGAAGTTGGTGTGGGCCCTGGGCGGGCTGGCGTTCGGGCTGATGCTCGCGGAGGGGGTTGCGAACGACTGGGCTGCGTTGCAGTTCCGGGATGTGCTGGGGACTTCGACCAGTACGGCGGCGTACGCGTACGGCGCGTTTGCTGTCGCGATGACGGTCGGGCGGTTCGCGACGGACCGGGTCGCCGCGGTGATCGGGGCGATGGCGATCGTGCGGTACGGCGCTGCGCTGGCTGCTGTCGGGTTGACGATCGTGATCCTGAGCCCGTGGGTCGCGGTTGGGCTGGTCGGGTGGGCGTTGTTCGGGCTCGGGTTGGCCGGGGGAGTGCCGCAGCTGTTCACGGCGGCGGGGAACCTGGATCCGCGGGCCTCGGGGGCGTTGATGGCGAAGGTTGTTGGGCTTGGGTACGTCGGGTTGCTGGCCGGGCCGGCGTTGATCGGTGGGCTGGCGCACTTCATGCCGCTGAACATCGCGTTCATCTTGCCGGCGGTGCTGTGCGTGCTGACGGTGATCGGAGCGCCGGTGTTGCGAGCCAGGAAGCCCTGAGCCCCGCCCGACCTACCCCTGCCCCACCGACCCCTGCCCCACCTGCCCCCGCCCCACCGACCCCTGCCCCACCTGCCCCCGCCCCACCGACCCCTGCCCCACCTGCCCCCGCCCCACCGACCCCTGCGCCACCTGCCCCTGCCGCACCTACTCCGCCCAACGACCCCTGCCCCACCGACCCCTGCCGCATCTACTCCGCCCCACCTCTCCCCCCGCCCGCAGGGGCGGGCTAGGCCTTCAGCGCCTGTTCCAAGTCGGCCCACAGGTCGCCCGGGTGCTCGATGCCGACCGACATGCGGATCAGGTCGACCGGAATCGTCGGGACCTCCGCGGGCCAGCGGCGGCGGCGTTCGAGCATGGACTCGACGCCGCCGAGGCTGGTGGCGTGGACCCACAGCTTCGTGGACTCGCAGACCCGCTGAGCCAGTTCGCCGTCGCCGCCGAGCTCGACGGCGAGGATCGCGCCGAAGCCCGACATCTGCGCCTTGGCACGGGCGTGGCCGGGGTCGTCGGCGAGGCCGGGGTAGCGGACGCGGCTGACCCGCGGGTGCTCGCGCAGGCGCTCGGCGAGGAAGGCGGCGTTCGACTGCGCGCGCTCCAGCCGGAGGGCGAGCGTGCGCAGGCCGCGCAGCCCGAGCCAGGCCTCCATCGGGCCGGGGATCGCGCCGAGGTTGCGGCGCTTCGACTCCAGCGTCGTCCACAGCTCGTCGTTCGCGGTGATGATCGCGCCGAGAAGTACGTCGGAGTGCCCGGCGATGAACTTGGTCGCCGAGTGCATCACCAGATCGGCGCCGAACTCCAGCGGGCGCTGCAGCAGCGGGGTGGCGAAGGTGTTGTCGACAACGACCAGTGCGCCGGCCGCGCGTCCTGCCGTACAGAGTGCTGGCAGGTCCGCGACCTCCATCGCCGGGTTGGTCGGGGACTCGATCCAGAGCAGGTCGGCTCCGGCTGCTGCCGCGACGACCTGGTCGGTGTCGGCGATGTCGACCCGGTGGAGTTGCAGCCGGCCGGCAGCCGCTTGCTGGTCGAGCAGACCTAGTACGCCGCTGTAGGCGTGCTGCGGAGCGACCACGCGCCCGCCGACCGGGATCAGGTCGCAGATCGCCGCGACCGCGCCCATGCCGGAGGCGAAGGTGAGCCCGCGACCGCCTTCGAGCTCGCCCAGGGTCTGCTCGAGCGCGGCCCAGGCGTCGTTGTCGAACCGGCCGTAGCCGCGGTCGCCGCCCGCGATGTAGGTGGAGCTGAAGACCGGCGACTCACCGAGCGGCGCGTCCGGCACCCGCTCGGGGCGCCCGGCATGCACGACGACGGTGGACGGATCGAGCTCAGGGGTCATGCGGGGATTGTCGCAAGCGGAGTCGGCCGGGTCGGGCCGGGGGGAGAGTCAGCGGGGTGGCGGGGGAGGGCGAGCGGGGCAGCAGGTGGCGCAGGGGAACGCGAGCGGGCGGCAGATCGCGCAGGGGAAGGGCAGCGGAGGTCAGCGGATGGCGGACGGCAATGGGATGCCTCGGTCCTCGAACAGCTGCAGCGCTTCGCGCGCCAGCTCCTTGATCGACGGGCCGGCGGGGTCGCCGACCCAGGTCTCGACGACGATCTCGATCACGTTCATCGTCGTCCCGGCCGCGAGCTTGGCGGTCAGCGCGGAGCCGGCGGACCGGCGTACGAGCTCGGTGCTGAGGTCCTTGCGCCAGCGCCAGATCGCGTCGGTCAGGTGGGCGCTCAGCGACGGGGTCTGCTCGGCCAACTCGTAGACCGTGCGGACGCGGTCGGGGTTGCTCTGCATCCGGTCCAGGACCCGGTCGATCACCTGGGCCAGCGCGACCGGCAGTTCGAGGTCGGCCGGCTGCTCGCGCAGCCAGTCGATCGCGCCGAACAGTGAGTCCTCGACGAACTCGATGACCAGGGTCTCCTTGGTCGGGAAGTAGCGGTAGAGCGTGCTCGGCCCGACCTCGGCGGCCGCGGCGATCTGCTCGACCGTGGTCCGGCCGAAGCCGTGGTCGCTGAACAGCTCGAAAGCCTTGTCCGAGATCAGCCGGCGGGTTCGCTCCCGCTTCAGCTCACGCAGTCCCATCTGCCCAACTTACTTCCTTTTGAAAAGCAACACATACAGTCATATGGTAGTCACTTCCAGCTTTGGAGGTTCGATGACCGACTTTCCGCACACCCGGCCGAGCGGCTGCCCGTTCGACCCCGCCACCGGGTACGCCGACCTGCTGGCCGGGCCGCAGCCCACCAAGGTGTCCACCCCGCTCGGTGTCGACGCCTGGGTGGTCAGCCGGTACGACGAGGTGCGCGAGGTGCTCAGCAACCCGAACCTGAGCTCCCGCTCGGCGCCCTCGGCGCACATGTCGCCGCACGCCGACCTGGAGCGTGAGGTCGACTCCGGCTCGGTGCTGCAGAACGACGGCGAGCGCCACGCGCACCTGCGCCGGCTGCTGACCGCGGAGTTCACCGTGAAGCGGGTGCAGGCGCTGCGGCCGCGGATCGTCGACCTGGTCGAGGAGCACCTCGACCGGCTGCTCGCCACCGGCGGACCGGTCGACCTGGTCGAGCACTTCGCGCTGCCGATCCCGTCGCTGGTGATCTGCGAGCTGCTCGGCGTACCGTACGCCGACCGCGACCAGTTCCAGCACTGGTCAGCGCTGCTGCTCTCGGTGCAGCGGACCCCGCAGGAGCAGATGGAGACCAGCGAGGAGATCCAGCAGTACATGGCCAAGCTGGTGCTGGCCAAGCACGAGGACCGCTCTGCTGACGACCTGCTGACCCGGCTGATCACCAGAGCCGAGGACCAGGGCACGCCGCTGACCGTGCCCGAGCTGGTGTCGATCGGCATCACGCTGCTGATCGCCGGGCACGAGACGACGGCCAACATGATCGGGCTGAGCACGCTGGCCTTGCTGCGCAACCCTGATCAGCTGGAGCAGCTACGCGAGCACCCGGAGATCGCCCCGGCCGCTGTGGAGGAGATGCTGCGCTACCTGACCGTCGTGCAGTTCGGCCTGTTCCGGCACGTGCTCGACGACATCCCGATCGGCGACGAGACGATCAAGGCGGGCGAGTACCTGATCGCCGCGATCACCGCCGGCAACCGGGACACCAGCGTCTTCCCCGACGCCGACCGGATCGACCTGACCCGCAAGGCGTCGGCGCACCTGGCCTTCGGCTTCGGGCCGCACCAGTGCCTCGGCCAGCAGCTCGCACGGGTCGAGCTGATCGAGGTCTACACGCGGCTGTTCCGGCGGATCCCCGGGCTGCGGCTGGCGGTGCCGTTCGAGGAGCTGGAGTTCAAGCACGACGCGCTGGTCTACGGCCTGGCCGCGCTGCCGGTGACCTGGGAGGCGAACTGATGAACGTCGACATCGACCAGGAGAGCTGCGTCGCGGCCGGGCAGTGCGTGCTGGCCGCGCCGGAGGTCTTCGACCAGCGCGACGAGGACGGCGTCGCCGTACTGCTGCGGGAGCCTGGTGCTGACGAGTACGCCGCAACCCGTGAGGCCGCGCTGCTTTGTCCGGCCCGTGCCATCGTGCTGAGCGAGTAATGGAACGGGTAGTCGTCGTCGGAGCCTCAGCTGCGGGCTCCACGACCGCACAGACGCTGCGGCGAGAGGGGTTCACCGGAGCGATCACGGTGATCGGTGACGAGCCGCACCTCCCGTACGACCGGCCACCGCTGTCGAAACAGGTCCTGCTCGGCAGCTGGCCGGCTGAGCGCACCAGCTTCGGTGCCGGTACGACGTACGCCGAGCAGGGGATCGACCTGCGGCTTGCTACCCGCGCTACCGGGCTGGACCTGGCTCGGCGGGAGGTGGCCTTGTCGACCGGCGAGGCGCTCGGCTGGGATCACCTGGTTGTGGCGACCGGCGTGCAGCCTGTACGGCTCAGTGACGGGCACCAGTTGGCCGGCGTACATGTGCTGCGGACGCTGGACGATGCTGTGGCGTTGCGGAAGTCGCTGGTCGACGCTGACTCGGTAGTGGTCGTGGGAGCTGGGTTCCTGGGGTCGGAGACGGCTGCTGCGGCCCGGCAGCTCGGCTGCGAGGTGACGCTGGTCGACCTGGCTCCGGCGCCGCTCGCTGTGCAGCTGGGCGCTGAACTGGGATGGATGCTCGCTGAGCTGCATGCGGCGAACGGCGTACGGGTTGTTGGTGGGTCTGGTGTGACGCGGCTCCTCGGGGAGTCGGCTGTGGAGGGCGTCGAGCTGTCGGACGGCTCGGTGGTGAAGGCGGACGCGGTGCTGGTTGCTGTCGGGTCCCGTCCGGTAACCGACTGGTTGGATACGTCCGGGCTGCCGTGCGGGGACGGCGTGTTGTGCGACGAAGCGCCGGCTGGAGTGCATGCGGCGGGCGATGTCGCGCGCTGGACGAGCACGCGGTTCGGGACGCCGTTGCGGCTGGAGCACCGGTTCAACGCGACCGAGCAAGCGGTCTGGGCCGCTCGCCGGATCCTCGGGCAGGAGGTCGAGTTCGACCCGGTCCCGTACTTCTGGACCGACCAGTACGACGCCCGCATCCAGGTCTACGGCGTCGTCCCGCCCGACGCGCGGATGGCCGTCGTGGCCGGCGATCCGGCGGCCCGGAAGTTCCTCGCCCACTACGTTTCCGGCGGCCGCGTGAGCGCCGTACTGGGCTGGAACATGCCCCGCGAACTGCGCTCCGAACGGGCGCTACTGACAGCAATCTGAAGACATCTTTACCAAACCCCGGTCAAGCCGTGGCCGTGCTAGCGCTATCGTCGAGCCGGTGAGTGAGTTCTCGAGGGACGAAAAAAGCAAGCCCCGCGTCGCTGTGGTTTTCGGCGGGCGGTCGAGCGAGCACGCCATCTCCTGCGTGACCGCGGCCAACGTGCTGCAGGCGATCGACCGGGACAAGTACGAGGTGGTTCCGGTCGGGATCACCACCTCGGGACACTGGGTGCTGGAGAGCGGCGACCCCGACCGGCTGTCGATCACCGACGGCAAGCTGCCCGAGGTGGACGTGACGGCGGCGCCGGTGCTGTTCGGCGCCGACCGCGAGCTGGTGGTCTCCGAACCCGATCAGGTGCCGAGCACGCTCGGCGAGGTCGACGTGGTCTTCCCGCTGCTGCACGGCCCCTGGGGTGAGGACGGCACGCTGCAGGGCCTGCTGGAGATGTCGGACATCCGGTACGTCGGCTCCGGCGTGCTGTCCAGCGCGGTCGGCATGGACAAGCACTACATGAAGGTCGTCTTCGCGGCGGCCGGCCTCGAGGTCGGCCCGTACGTCGTGATCCGCGACCGCGACTGGTTGCGTGACCCCGACGCCTGCCGGACCGCTGTGGCCGAGCTGGGCTTCCCGGTCTTCGTGAAGCCCGCGCGCGGCGGGTCGAGTCTGGGGATCAGCAAGGTGTCGTCGGCCGATGAGCTGGACGCCGCGATCGCCGAGGCCCGCGCGCACGACCCGAAGGTGATCGTCGAGGCGTCGGTGAAGACGCCGCGCGAGATCGAGGTCGGCGTACTGGGCGGGCTGAACGGCGGCCTGCCCGAGGCGAGCGTCTGCGGCGAGATCGCGATCTCCGGCGGCGGGCACGACTTCTACGACTTCGAGACCAAGTACCTGCCGGAGGGCGAGGAGTACACGGCGCTCTCGGTGCCGGCGGACCTTCCCGACGAGGTCGTGGCGGAGATCCGGGCGAAGGCGCTGACCGCCTTCGACGCGATCGAGGCGGAGGGGCTGGCCCGGGTCGACTTCTTCCTCGACGGCGACGGCCGGGTGATCATCAACGAGATCAACACGATGCCGGGGTTCACGCCGACCAGCATGTTCCCGCGGCTGTGGGCGGCGTCGGGGCTGGACTACCCGGCGTTGGTCGACCGCCTGCTGACGCTGGCGCAGACGCGGCCCACCGGTCTGCGCTGACGCTGCGGCCCGGTTTCGGCCGTACGGCGGTACGCCTCACTTCGGTCCGCGCTGCTTGGGAGCAGCGCGGACGTGGGCGCGTTCGCCCTGCTTGCCGACCAGGCTGAGGAACTCCACCGGACCTGAGCTGGTGGCGCCGAACCAGTGCGGCGTCCGGGTGTCGAACTCGGCCACCTCGCCCGGTTCGAGGATCAGGTCGTGCTCGCCGAGCACCAGCCGGAGCCGGCCGTTGAGGACGAAGGCCCAGTCGTAGCCCTCGTGGGTGCGCAGGTCCGGCTCGGCGTCGTCGCGCCCGGCCGGGAGCACGAACTTGTAGGCCTGGATGCCGCCCGGCCGCCGGGTCAGCGGCAGGATCGTCCGGCCGTCGTCGGTCGGGATCGGCCGCAGGTTGATCCGCGGGTCGCCGGTCGGCGGCGCGTCGACCAGCTCGTC
The DNA here is from genome assembly GCF_055583505.1 of Kribbella sp. NPDC104740. Classification (NCBI taxonomy): domain Bacteria; kingdom Bacillati; phylum Actinomycetota; class Actinomycetes; order Propionibacteriales; family Kribbellaceae; genus Kribbella; species Kribbella sp. NPDC104740. Next base: position 118,912 of record NZ_JBVJNV010000009.1, read on the forward strand.
CAGCGTGACCCCGTGCGCCCGGGCCAGCGGCAGCAGCTGCTCGAGGGTCGGTCGCCGGAGCCCGGCCTCGAGCCGCGACAGCGTGCTGGTCGAGATGCCGGTCTGCGCGGACAGGTCGCTCAAGGTGACCTCGCGGCGCTGCCGCAGCGTCTTGAGCCGCGGGCCCACCGCGCCGAGGGTGCGATCGATGGTTTCGTCCATGCCGCCAGTTTGCCATTCGGCAACAACGTTTGCCGGATCGATTGCCCCTGGCCACGATCGGGAGGTACCAGCCGTTCGCTGAAAGGACCTCCGTGAGTACCCACCTCCCGCCCGCCGTCGACGCCGGCCCGACCGTCGACGACCCGGCCCAGCGCCGTACGGTGCTGATCGCGGTCTGTGTCGCGCTGATGGCCGTCGTCGCCTCGGTGACCGGCCTGAACGTGGCCCAGCCGCAGCTCGCCGTCGAGTTCGGCGCCTCCCAGACCGAGGTGCTGTGGTTCATCAACCTCTACACGATCAGCCTCGCCGCGCTGCTGCTCCCGCTCGGCGCGCTCGGGGACCGGTGGGGGCGCAAACCCGTGCTGCTGGCCGGCCTGGCCGTCTTCGGCGCCTCGAACGTCGCCGCCGGACTGGCCGGTACGGCGGAACTGATGCTCGCCTCCCGGCTGCTGTCCGGAGTGGGCGCCGCGATGATCATGCCGGTCACGCTCGCGGTGATCACCTCGACCTTCCCCGAGGCCGAGCGCTCCAAGGGCATCGGGGTCTGGACCGCGGTGGCCGGCGGTGGCGGAATCGTCGGGATGTACCTGTCGGCGCTGCTGGTCGACGTCGCCACCTGGCGCTGGCTGTTCGTCCTGCCGATCGCGCTCGTCCTGGTCTCGGCGGCGCTCGTCGTACGGGCGGTACCCAACTCCCGTGAGTACGCCGCCCACCGCTTCGACGTCGTCGGCTCGCTCACGTCGGTCGTCGCGGTGGTCGGGCTGATCTACGTGCTGCACGAAGGTCCGGTGCACGGGTGGACCGAACCGTTGACGCTGGCCGCGCTCGCCGGTGGTCTCGTCGCCGCGGTCGGTTTCGTGCTGTGGGAGCTGCGGCAGGCCGCGCCGCTGCTCGACGTCCGGCTGTTCGGGCAACGTGGGCTGGCCGGTGGGTCGGTGACGCTGCTCGTGGTGTTCGGGGTGCAGGCCGGGATCCTGGTCGTGTTCTTCCCGTTCCTGCAGGCCGTGCTCGGCTGGTCCGCGCTGAGCGCGACGCTGGCGATGATGCCGATGGCGCTGCTGATGATGGTCGCCTCCGCGGCCGCGCCGCGGCTGGCGACGCGGATCGGGAACCGGGCGACGATGGCGACCGGCGTCCTGCTCGGCGCCGGTGGCCTGGCCCTGATGGCGGGCCTGGTGTCCGCCGATCGCGGCTATCTGTCCGTGCTGCCCGGCATGCTCGCGATGGGACTCGGGATGGGGCTGTCGATGACGCCGTCGACCGAGGCGATCACGAGCTCGCTGCCGCGCGAGCGGCAAGGTGTCGCCTCGGCGCTCAACGACGTGACCCGCGAGTTCGGCACCGCGCTCGGGGTCGCGCTGCTCGGCGCCGTGCTGTCCGCGGGGTACCGGGCCGCGATCGATCCGCGGCTGGACGGCGTACCGGGGGACGTCGCGGCGGCTGCGCGTCAGGGAGTGGCGAACGCTGTCGCGGGCGGTTCGGACACGGTGATCCGAGCCGCGCAGGAGTCGTTCGTGGAGGGGTGGCAGCAGGCGATGTGGGTCGGGGCTGGGGTGATGGTTGGGCTGTTCGTCTTCGTGATTGCGCGGGCGGGGCGGGTGGGTGGGTGGGGAGGAGGTCTGATGGAATGAGCGCGATTTCGGGCGGTCGGCGAGGTCGGTGTGGTCGGTGTGGTCGGGCCTTCGGGGTCGGGTGAGTGCGGTTGGTGTGGCTGGGCCTTCGGGGTCGGGTGAGTGCGGACGGCCTGGCCGGGGCTTCGGGGTTCGGCTGAGTGCGGACGACCTGGCCGGACCTTCGGGTGTGGGCTGAGTGCGGACGACCTGGCCGGACCTTCGGGTGTCGGCTGAGCGCGGTCGGCCTGGCCGGGCCGTCAGCGGCCCGGGTGTCCGGGCGACGACCCGGACGCCGTGCTCGAGGAGCGCGGTGAGGACGTCGTCGCCATCGCGAACGGCAATCGATGAAAGCGGGTGCGCAGGGATGCGGGTGTGTGTCGTGACGGGCGGCGGCGGGGTACGGATCGGCAGCGGGATCTGCCGAGCGCTGGCTGCCAAGGACTGGACCGTGGTAGTCGCCGACCAGGATCTCGCCGCGGCGGAACTGGTCGTCGAGGAGCTGCAGGCGGGCGGCGCGACCGCGGTGGCGATGCGCTTGGACGTCACCGACGCCGACTCGGTCCGGGAGGTCGTGGCGGCGACCGTGGCGGCGTACGGGCGGATCGATGCCTGGGTCAACAGCGCGGGCATCGGGCTGCGCAAGCTCGGCACGGAGGCAACGCCGGAGGAGTTCGACCGGCTGAACGCGATCAACTACCGCGGCGCCTGGACCTGCATCCGCGAGGTCGTACCGGTCCTGCTCGACAACGGCGGCGGCGGCATCGTCAACATCGGCTCTGTCCACGCCGCCGGCGCTGCCGAGACCTTCACCCTGTACGCCGCGACAAAGGCTGCCCTGGCCGCCCTGACACGCGGCATCGCCCGCGACCACGGCCGCCACAACATCCGCTGCAACATCGTCCACCCCGGCGCGGTCGAGGCCCGAGGCCGCGAGCACCTGCTCGCCGACTTCGTCGCCGACCACCAGATGCTCCCGACCGCGGTCGAGGCAATCGACATCGGCAACGCGGTCGCCTTCCTGCTGTCACCCGAGGCCCGGTCGATCACGGGCGTCGAGCTGTTCGTGGATGCCGGTACTACGGCGATGCTGTTCGACAACTGAGCCGGAGCCTTCCGGCGCAGGCGCGCAGGCGGCGACCAGCCGCCGGCCGGCGGTCAGCCGAGCAACTCCGGCTGGAACCTCCCGCCACAGCCGGCCACCCCGCCGAGCGGCCAGCACTCGGCCCCGCCACCCACCGCTCCCCGCCCGTACCGGCGCACCGGCGCTCAGGGCGGCGGTGCTCGTCGGCACTGAGCCGGAGTCGACCGGCGCAGGTCTGGCGGCGTACCGGCGCTCAGGCGGCGGACGGCGCATCGGCGTGGTCCTGCAGACCCCGGAGGCGGTCGCTCAGGGGCGGTTGGCAGGTCCCGACCGCGGTGCCGGCTGCTGCGCTGCCGGGCAGAGTCCGGCGGCTCGGGCGGTCCCGGGCCGACTCGGGCGACTCCCGGGACTCCGGCGACGCCGACGGCTCCATGCAGACTCCGGCGACGCAGGGGGACTCCTGCGATTCCAAGCAGGCTCGGGCGACTCGGGCTACCGTGCGACCTCGGTGACTCGACCGACGGGCCGGCGGGCCGACTTGGCCCCACCGTCCCCTCACACTGGTGCCCCTGGGGACGGGGGACGACTTGCGGCGTACACGTGGACTGTGGCTGACCCTCGGCGGGCTCGCCGCCGGCGTACTGATCGTGATCGCGGCCGCGGCCGGAAGCGTCCGGCCCTGGCAGAACCAAGACGGTCCGCCGGCGCCGCTCCGGACCCCGCGCGGTACGCCGACGCCACCGAAGCGCCCGGAGTCGGTCCCCACTCCCACGCCAGGCTGGTGGGACTGGCTGGTGACAGGCCTGCTGAGCGTCGTACTGGCTGTGACGCTGCTGGTGATCGCCCGCGTGGTCTTCCTGAAGGTGACCGACCGCGCCCAGCAGCGGACCAGAGCCGAGCGTGACGCCCACTTCAGCCGGGTCGCAGCGATCCGCGACGAGGAGCTGGAAGCCGCCCTCGACGCCGGCCTCCAGGCGATCAGCTCGGCCGCGCCCACCGACGCCGTGATCCGCTGCTGGGCCGCCTTGGAGTCGTACGCCGCCCAGGCGGGCATCCCACGCACCCCGGCCGAGACCTCGTCGGAGTTCACCGTCCGGGTCCTGGGCGCTCGCGACGTCCCACCGGCCGACCTGCACCTCCTCGCGTCCCTGTACCGCGAGGCCCGCTTCTCCGAACACGGCATCGACGAGGGCACCCGCAGCCGAGCCCAGGAAGCCCTCACCCGCCTCCGCGCGGGGCTCAGACGCTGACCCCACGACCGGCCGCTCCAGCAGGTCGGCGACGCTCAGCTCGATCTCATGGTCGACCACACCGTGGAACTCCAGCTGCTCGCGCAGGACTTCGACGCTGCCTGCCTCTGCGCAGGGCTCAGCCGCTGACCCCCGCCTCCCTCCGCGTGGGCTCAGACGCTGACCGTCGTCGCGCGCGGCAGCTCGCGGACCGACCGGGACAGCAGCGGCAGGAGCGCGACCACGACGTACGCCGTACCGGCGACGATCATCACCGGCTGGATGCCGAACACCAACCCGAGCGGCCCGAACGCCAGCTGACCGATCGGGATCGCCGCCACCGAGCCGAGCATGTCGTAGGAGTACGCGCGCGACAGCATCTCGTCCGGCACGTGCTCCTGCATCGCCAAGTCCCAGCCGAGGCCGAAGATCTGGCTGCCGACCCCGGCGGCGAACGCCGCGATCATCGCGGTGACCAGCAGCGGCTGGAAGCCGAGGACCAGCATCGGCGCGCCCTGGACGGCGATCGCGATCATGCCCCACAGCAGCGGCCGGCGCAGGGTCAGCCGGATCAGTATCAGCGAGCAGACCAGGAAGCCGACCGCTTGCGTCGAGCGGATCAGCCCCCACCCGGCCTCGCCGAGGTCGGTGCGCGTCGCAAGCACCGGGCCCAGCGTGGCGAACGCGCCGCTGACAATCGCGTTCAGCAGGAAGAACGCCGCGACCACCACCCACAACCACTGGGTCGAGCGGACGTATGTCCAGCCCTCGCGCAGATCGGCGGCGACACCCTTGCGCTGCCGACCCTCCACCGGACGCGGGATGCGAACGCGGGTCAGGACGAGTGCAGCGATCAGGTACGTCGTACCGTCGACCGCAAGCGCCCACCCGGGCCCGGCAGCCACCACGAGCAGGCCGCTGACCGCTGGCCCGAGCACCATCAACGCGTTCTCGGGTACGGCGACAGCCAGGTTCGCCGGCTTGAGCTGGTCGCGGGGGACCAGCTGGGGGAGGACTCCGGCCAGCGCCGGCATCCGGGCGGCGGTGACCGTCCCGCTGATTGCTGAGAGCACCGCGAGGTGCCAGATCTCCGCGGTGCCAGTGATCACCAGCACTGCGATCGCGAGCTGGCTGAGACCGGAAGCGACGTTCGTCACCTGGATCACCACGGTTCGACCGAACCGGTCGGCCAGTACGCCGCCCGCGAGCAGGAAGACGACCAGCGGGATGCTCTGCGCGGCCAGCACTGTCCCGAGGGCGGAGGCCGAGCTGCTGACCTCCAGCACCGCGAACGCGAGCGCCACGCCGGCCATCGTCGTACCGGCGCGGTCGATCAGGCGGGCCAGCCAGTAGTAGCGGAAGTTCGACTCGCGGAGCGGGGCGAGGGCGCCTTTCACGACTTGGTCCTCCGGGTCATCTCGAAGATCCACGAGGTGGCGCTGACGTGCACTGTGCCCGGCGTACGGGGTGGCTGGTTGCTGTCGTGGATCAGTGCCGACGCCTCCATCAGCAGCGCGCGGACCTGGTCGGAGACCTCCGGCGTGACCCAGGCCTCGATGTCGCTGAAGTGGTTGCGTCCGGCCCGTTTGCGGAAGCGCAGGCGGCGCTCGACCTCACGGGCGAGAGCGCGCAGCTCGGCGACCCGGCTCTGGGTGACGCCGTGCTTGCGGCGCTCACCGCGGTGCTCGTGCGGATAGCGATAGCGCTTCGCGACCCCGCCGCGGATGCGTTCCTCGCCGGCCTCGACGATCGCGCCGGACTCGAGCAGCAACCGCAGGTGATACGACGCGTTGGCGTGGGTGAGGTCGAGCTCGCGGGCCACCTCTGCGGCGCTCATCGCTGTGCCGGTCAGCAGCGACATGATCCGCAGCCGTACCGGGTGCGCCCCGGCGCGCAGCTCCTTGATGTCGTCGTCCGTCATCGCGCGTCCTCACTCCCCAACAAGTCTTGGGGGGAAGGATGCCTCGCCTCTCCTTCGACTGTCAAACAGTTCTTTGGGGGTCAGAGACCGGCGAGCTTCTTGTTCAGGTAGCGCTGCTGCGGAAGGCTCGTGGCGAGCTCAGCCGCCCGTTCGTACGCCGCTCGCGCGGCCGTCGGGTTGCCGGACATCTCCAGCAGGTGCCCGCGGACGGCGTACAGGCGATGGTCGGCGGTGAGCCTGGCGTCGGTGTCGATCGTGGCAAGCAGCTTGAGACCGACCTCGGGGCCCTGGGCCATCGCGACGGCGACGACGTGGTTAAGCGCAGTCATCGGGTTGTCGGTGAGCTGCAGCAGTACGCCGTACAGGGCAGCGATCTGCGGCCAATCGGTGTCAGCGGCAGTCGGCGCCTCGTCGTGAACGGCGGCGATCGCGGCCTGGAGCTGATACGGCCCGAGCGGACCGCGCGGGAGCGCCGCGCTGATCAGCGCGATCCCTTCGTCGATCGCCGACCGGATCCAGAGCCCGCGATCCTGCTCGTCCATCGGGATCAGCTCACCCGACGCGCTGGTCCGCGCCGGCCTCCGCGCGTCGGTGAGCAGCATCAACGCGAGCAGCCCGACGACCTCCGGATCGTCCGGCAGCAACTCGTGCAACATCCGAGCCAGCCGGATCGCCTCCGCAGCCAACTCGACCCGATGCAACTGCGCGCCCGACGTACTGGCGTACCCCTCGTTGAAGATCAGGTAGACGACCTTCAGCACAGCACCGAGCCGATCAACATGATCAGGCGGCAACGAAAACCGCGCCCCACTCGCCTTCACCGTCTGCTTGGCCCGAGTGATCCGCCGAGTCATCGTCGCCTCGGTCGTCAGAAACGCCCGCGCGATCTCACTCGTGGTCAGACCGCCAACTGCGCGAAGCGTCAGCGCGATCTGAGACGACGCCGAAAGCGATGGATGACAACAAAGAAACAGCAGAATCAACGTGTCATCAGAATCAGCCACCGGCTCCTGCGGCACACTCGTCCACTGCGCAACCTGCTGCTCCCGCCGCACCCGAGCCTGCTCGGCCCGCAACAAATCGGTAAGCCGCCGCGAAGCCACGGTCACCAGCCAGCCTCGCGGGTTGTCCGGCAGCCCTTCCACTGGCCACTGCCTCGCCGCCGCGAGCAAGGCCTCCTGCACAGCGTCCTCCGCGGTGTCGAAGTGCCCATACCGCCGAACGAGAGCCCCAAGCACCCGCGGCGCAAGCTGCCGGAGGAGGTCCTCGATCGGTGCTCCCGCGCCGACGGCTGGCTCCGCCGGTG
>NZ_JBVJNV010000009.1:126360-316795 GCF_055583505.1 Kribbella sp. NPDC104740
TGCTCCTGCACCTGCGTCCTGCTCCGCCGGTGCTCCTGCACCTGCGTCCTGCTCCGCCGGTGCTCCTGCACCTGCGTCCTGCTCCGCCGGTGCTCCTGCACCTGCGTCCTGCTCCGCCGGTGCTCCCGCGCCTGCGCCCTGCTCCGCCGGTGCTCCCGCGCCTGCGCCCTGCTCGGATGTCGCTCCTGCATCGGCGGCCAGCTCGGCCGGCGTTCCCGCGCTCCGCGCTGCGGGTGCGCCCGCACCTGCGGCCGGCTCCGCGGGTATTCCGGCATGTCCTTCGGGCTCACCGGGCGCTGGTCTACCTCTGTCCGGCTCGGTGGGTGCAGCCGCACCTGCGGTCGGCTCGGCAGGTGTTCCCGCACCTGCGCCCTGCTCGCTCGGCGCTCCCACCCCAGTGAACGGCTCGGCCGGAGCATCAGCGCTTGCGGTCGGCTCGACCGGTACTTCCGCGCCCGACTTTGCGGGTGCTTCCGCACCTGCAGCCGGCCCGGCGGGCGCCCCCGCAGGCTCGCTGGGCGCTGCCGCACCGCTGTCCGGCCCGGCGGCTCCCGCGCGCCCGATCGGCTCGGCGGGTGCAGCCGCATCGGTGGTCGGCTCGGCGGGCCTCCCCGCAACCGCGCGCTGCTCGGTGGGCAGTTCCGCACCAGCGTCCGGCTCGGCCGGAGATCCCGCGCTTGCGGTCGGCTCGACTTGTGCGCCCGCGCCCCGGTCGGCGGGTGCTCCCGGGCTTGCAGTCGGCCCGGCGGGCGTTCCCGCATCTCCTGCGGTCTCGCTGGGCGCTGGCGCGTGACTGTCGAGCTCGGCGACGGCTCCCGCGAGACCGATCGGCTCGGTGACGGCCTCCGCGTCTGCACTCGATTCGGCGGGCGCTCCTGCATCGCGGACCGGATTGGTGGAGGCGTCCGCGGTCGGTCCGGCGGGGGCTCCCGCGCCGCCGGTCGGCTCGGTGGGGGCCGGGCGATCGGTGGGCGGGAGGTCCGCGGGGTGGGGGTTCATCAGGCGAGCATGTCGTCGCGTCCTTCGACGACCGGGCGGATGTCGGCGTACGCCGTGGCCCGCACGTGTTCCGGCGCGGGAGTGTCGCCGAGGCGTGAGGCGATTTCCACCGCGCGGTCGAAGGAGTCGCACTCGACGATCCAGTAGCCGGCGAGTACCTCCTGCGTCTCGGCGTACGGGCCGTCGGTGACGACCGACTCGCCGTCCTTCGACCCGATTCGCCGGGTCAGGACCGGTGCTGCGAGTGCGCGCGTTTCCACCAGTTCGCCGGACTCGGCGAGGTCGGCGTTGAACTTCTCCATGAACGCGCCCATCGCCATGAAGTCGGCCTCGGTCCAGGCGGGTTTGCCGGTGTCCTTCCCGGCCATGCCGTCGTAGTCGGTCTGCGACGCGTAACTCAGGATCATGTACTTCATGTCATCTCCTCGGGTAGCGAGTGACACCACTGTGGCGCCTCTCACCCAGTAGGTCGACGCCCCCACGCGGAACCGGACATGAGTGATCGGAGGAAATACGGAGCTTCTGCTTTCAGCCGTGGATCGGTCTCCTGCTCCGCCCGGCGGTGCAGGGGGGAGCATCACTTCGCGCACGGGGCCGCGCGTGGGAGCGCTCGGATTAGCGGACGTGCAGCACTCAGTAAGTGTCGCGCTGGAGCTCGGCTGCCGGTATGCCCCGCTCGGATGCGTGCCTTCAGGCAGTCGGGTGTGAGGTTGGTGAGTGGTGGAGTGACAGTGATCGACGCCCACCACCGTGCAAGAGGCGGCGTACGTCGAACTTCCCGCCTGAATGAGGCTGATTGGCGCGGTGTGGCGGGGGTTGATCGGTGGTGGGCGTCGGCGAGCGGAGCTACCGCATCCAGCCCCGTGCACCAAACCCGGGCTGAACCGGTGGTGGACCCATCTCGAGTCGCTCCGGGTCTCTGGCGGGCCGAGGACGGGGTAGAACCCAGGGTGGGGCAGCAGGTGGCACGTTCAGCCAGCGGACGTGCAGCACTTAGCAAGTGTCGCGCGGCTGACGGCGAGTGTTGTGTCCCCGCTCGGGCGGGTGCGGATCCGGCGGGCGGGCGAGGGTTGGTGAGTGGTGGAGCGGCGTGATCGACGCCCACCACTGATCAACCGGCGCCACGCGCCGGCCTTCCCGCCTGAACGAGGCTGATCGGCCCAGTGTGATGGGGGTTGATCAGTGGTGGGTGTTGGCTCCAGCAGATCCGTGTCAGTCCTGCCGGGCGGCCGGTCGATCTGTTCGACAAGATGGCGCCCGCGGAGTTCGGACTCGCGCCTGAGTGCGGTTAACCGGCTTTCGGGCCGGATGGCCTCCGTGCTCGGTTGGTGGGCGGCTCGGCGCGATAGTTCCGTTGAGCCGAGGCGCGTGGATGCTGCCTGGCTGGAGCGCAGCTCCGCTTTCGGACACAGGGTGTCCCACGAGGTTGTTGCGGGGCGGGACGAGGTAGCTCCGGGTAGGACGTCGGGTCAGCGCGGAGGTTGTCGCGGGGCTGAGTGCGGTAGCTCCGCTTTCGAATGACGGGCCAGCGCGGAGGTGGGTGCATGGCTGGATGCGGCAGCTCCGCTTTGGACGGAGGACCAGTCCGGAGGTTGTCGGGCGGCTGGATGCGGAAGCTCCGTTTTGGACGGAGGGCCAGCCGGGAGGTTGTCACGCGGCTGGATGCGGTAGCTCCGATTTGCTACGTGCAGGGGGTGATGAGGTCGTTGTGGGTTTTGATCGTGTCGGAGACGTCGGTGAGGGCGTTGGCTTCGGGGGTGTATTTCTTCGGGACGGCGATTTCGACGTACAGCTTGCGGCCGATGGTGGTGAAGATGACGCCGTTCGAGGCTTCCTTGGCGAACCAGCCGACGCCGTTGACCTCGAAGCACTGGGACTGGGCCTCGGCCATGCCGGCGGGTGGGGAGACGCCGCAGGTGATTTCGATGGGTGGGTCGCCGTACGCCGCGGTCAGCGGGCTCTCCGGCGTCGTCGAGCGGGGATCCGTGTCGAGGATCTTCGCGGGGAGGGACTTGATGAGGGGGGCGCAGGCGTCGCTGACCTCGGGGGCCGGGGCGGGGACCGCGATCGGGACCGGGTCGGAGCCGCAGGCGGTGAGGGCGGCCAGGAGGGCCGTCGCCGCAGTGGCGCGCACCGCCGATCGGAGGATGGCGGCACGCCCTGCGCGGGCTCTGGCGGCGCGCCCTGCGCGGATGGTGGCGGCGCGCCCTGCGCGGACTCTGGCGGCGCGCCCTGCGCGGACTGTGGCGAGGGCGCGCTGCTCGGACCGTACGGCGTGCTTGTGGTGCTGACCGGCCGGTGCGGGGGTCAGGGTGGGCCGGTTGATGGTCAGATGTGGACGACGGGGCAGGTCAGGGTGCGGGTGATGCCGGGGACGTTCTGGACCCGGGCGACGACCAGCTTGCCGAGTTCGTCGACGTTGCGGGCTTCGGCGCGGACGATCACGTCGTACGGGCCGGTGACGTCCTCGGCCAGGGTGACGCCCTGGACCTCGGCGATCTGTGCTGCGACGTCGGCGGCCTTGCCGACCTCGGTCTGGATCAGGATGTAGGCCTGGACCACCACGTCGTTCTCCACTCAGTCGTCCTCAGCGGGCACCGGTCACAGTACTGCAGAGCGGCCGGGCGTACTCGTCGTTGCCACGTCACCGTACCGCCTAGACTCCAGTCGGCGATATGGGAGGTCTAACACGTGACAGAGACGTTGGGCACTACCGGGGAGTTCGGGCTGATCGCGGCCGTCACCCGGGGGCTGTCCAGGAGTGAGGACGTCCTGGTCGGGCCGGGGGACGACGCGGCCGTGGTGGCGGTGCCGGACGGGCGGATGGTGATCACCACCGACCTGCTCGTCGAGGGGCGGCACTTCCGGCAGGACTGGTCTTCGGCGTACGACGTGGGACGCAAGGCCGCGGCGCAGAACCTGGCGGACGTGGTCGCGATGGGTGCTCGGCCGACGGCCCTGGTGGTCGGGTTCGGTGGGCCCGCGGATCTGCCGACGGCGTGGGCGGTCGAGCTGAACCAGGGCCTGGCCGACGAGGCCGAGCTGGTCGGCGCGAGCATCGTCGGCGGTGACACCGTGCAGTCGGACAAGATCATCGTGTCCGTCACCGCCTTCGGGTCGCTCGACGGCCGCCGGCCCGTACTGCGTTCCGGCGCCCGTCCCGGCGACGAGCTCGCGGTGGCCGGCCGGCTCGGCTGGGCCGAGGCCGGGTACGCCGTACTGACGCGTGGCTTCCGCTCGCCGCGGACCGTCGTCGACGCGCACCGCCGCCCGCAACCCCCGTACGCCGAGGGCCCGCTCGCCGCGATCGCCGGCGCCTCGTCGATGTGCGACGTGAGCGACGGCCTGATCGCCGACCTGCGGCACATCGCCGAGGCGAGCGAGGTGGTGATCGACGTCCGGACCGCGGCGCTGGCGATCGCCGAGCCGTTGCAGGCGGTGGCCGCGGCGACCGGGCTGGACGCGTTGTCGTTCGTGCTGACCGGGGGCGAGGACCACGCGCTGGTCGGGACCTTCGAGCCGGCCGACGTCCCGGACGGCTGGACCGTCGTCGGCACGGTTGCTGAGGGCAACGAGAATCGCCCGGCCGGGACCGTCACCGTGGACGGCGAGCTGTTCGAGTCGCCGGCCGGTCACGCCCACTTCACGAGCTAGGAGCAGAACACAGATGACGTCCGCCCCGCCCAGAGTGCTCACCGTCGCCGGGTCCGACTCCGGTGGTGGCGCCGGGATCCAGGCCGACCTGAAGGCGATGCTGGCCAACGGCGTGCACGGGATGAGCGTGCTCACGGCGATCACCGCGCAGAACAGCCTCGGCGTCCAGGGCGCCTGGGAGCTGCCGGCCGAGCAGGTGCAGGCGCAGTTCCGCAGCGTGGTCGACGACATCGGCGTCGACGTGGTGAAGACCGGCATGCTCGCCTCCGCGGACATGGTGCGAGTCGTTGCCGCGCTGCTGCGCACGCTGCCGCCGGAGGTGCCGGTGGTGGTCGACCCGGTGGCGGTGTCGAAGCACGGCGACCCGCTGCTGGGTGCTGAGGCGATGGAGGCTGTGCGGTCGGAGATCGTGCCACTGGCGACCGTACTGACGCCGAACCTCACCGAGCTGGGTCCTGTCGCTGGTGTGGAGCTGCGGACGCTGGAGGACCGTGAGCTGGCCGCCAAGACGTTGCTGGACGCCGGTGCGTCCTGGGTGCTCGTCAAGGGCGGGCATGATGACGGTGACCTGGCTACTGACGTGCTGCACGGGCCCGGTGTCCGGCAGGAGTTCAGTGCGCCGCGTGCTGACAACCGGCACACGCATGGGACCGGCTGCACGCTGGCCAGCACCATCGCGTCGTACCTGGCCCGCGGGTACGACGTACCGTCGGCAGTAGGTGCGGCGAAGGAGTACATCAGCGGTGCGGTCGCCCACGGGTTCGCCCTGGGTGGAGGGATCGGGCCGGTGGATCACGCATGGCAGTTCCGAGGGAGTGGTCAGTGAGCAAGCAGCAGCCGCCGGTCGACGGGCTGTGTGAGCAGTGCGGGTTCAACTACGGCACGGGTGACCTGCAGGGCACCGTGACGCTGCTGGTCCGCCAGGCCGCGGAGGCGGCGATGGCGCTGACCAAGGCGGCGGCGGGGCCGGACCCGGATGTGGTCCGGCTGCGGCCGGAGCCGGAGGTGTGGTCGGCGATCGAGTACGCGTGCCACGTGCGGGACGTGCTGGAGGTGCAGCGGCTGCGGATCGCGCAGTGTCTGGCGGAGGACCGGCCGGTGTACGCGCCGATGGACCGGACCGGGCGGGTGAAGCAGGAGAAGTACGAGTTCCAGAACCCGGTCGAGGTCGGGGCGGCGGTGATGAAGTTCGCGCGGGAGTTTGGCGCGGCGGCGCGGGTGCTGACGCCGCAGGAGTTGGGGCGGCTGGGGTTGTACAACTACCCGGTGCGGGCGCCGCGGTCGTTGAGCTGGATCGTTCGGCACACGGCGCACGAGATCCAGCATCATCGGCACGACATCATCGAGATCCTCGCGGAGGTCGAGCCGCCGATCGTGCCGGCGCCGAAGCCGGTGGTCGAAGAGACCACTGAAGAAACAGAGGTTGTCGAGCAGGACATCAACGCGGGCTAGTGCGTGGCGGCCCAGACGGTCAAAGATTCTTCTGATGTCAGATGGTCGAGGCCGAGGGCTCCGGCTCCGCGGAGGACGCCGTCGGTGGGGTGGGCGGCGTCGAGGACCGGTGGGGGAGAGGTCCGGTGGAAGGTCATCAGGTTGTCCTCGTACGCCGCGGCGAAGGCTGCTGGTGCCGCGGCGCGGAGGGGCACGGCCAGGCCGCCGAGGGTGATGACTGAAGGGTCGTGCACGTTGACGAGGCCGGCGATGCCTGCGCCGAGAGCTTCGTTGACGGAGTTGAGGGCAGCCTGGACAGCGGGAGATCCGCGAGTCTGGAGAAGGGTGTCCGCATACTCGTAGGGATCCTCCGGCTCCGGCTCGCCGAGGTGGCGGGCGAGCGCTCTCCCGTCGATCTCGAGATCCCAGCAGCCTCGGGCGCCGCAGGGGCAGCGGACTGAGCGGTCGCCGTACGGGGTGTGGCCGTACTCGCCGGCTGTGCCGCTGGCTCCGGCGACGGGGACGCCGTCCAGGAGGAGGGTGCCGCCGATGCCTACCTCGACGATGAGGTGGAGAGCGGTGCCGGCTCCGGCGGCGGCGCCGGTGCGGGCTTCGGCTACTCCGGCGAGGGTGGCGTCGTTGCCGGCGAGCAGGTGGAGGCCGGTGCCCTCGACTACTGGGGAGAGGTCTACGTCGTTCCAGGAGAGGGTTGAGGCTTGCAGTAGCTCTTGGCCGCGGACGGTGCCTGGTACGGCGAGGGCTACCGCCTGCAGGCGGTCGCCGTACTGGCTGGCGGCTTCAGTGACTGACTCTCGGAGTGCTGCGAGGACGGGGGCGGGGCGGCGGGCTTGGTGCTGGCGGGGTGGGAGCTGCTGGAGGGAGCCGTCGAGGGCGACTACGCCGCTGCGCCAGCCGCCTTGGCGGATCTCCAGAGCTAGCACTACCGGGCCCTGGGGATGTGCGGTGAGGACGGTGGTCGGGCGGCCTCGGCCCTGGATGGGAGCGGGGAGTTCGCTGAGGAGTTGCAGGTCGCGGAGGCGGGCGGTGACCTCGGTCGCAGAACCGGTACTGAGTCTCAGGGTCTTGGCGACGGCGGCGCGGGTGATGCCGGGTTGACGGCTCACCAGGGACAGGACGTCGGACGCGGTCTGCCACTGGCCTCTTCTGCTCACGATCATCTCCAGGTTATCCTCGGAGGACGAGCTTAATGGAGGCGGCTGTGAATCCACGGGACATCCACGCGGTGCTGTTCGACATGGACGGCACGCTGGTCGACTCCGATGCCGCGGTCGAGCGGGCCTGGACGACGTGGGCGGCTGAGTACGGCGTCGATGCGGGGCAGGTGCTTGCTGTTGCGCACGGGAGCCCGGCTGCGTCGGTTGTCGCTCGGGTTCGGCCGGATCTCGAGTTGGATCAACGGGCTGAGGCGGCGCTGCGGCAGCACGAGCTCCAGTACGACGATCTGGCGGATGTCGTTCCTACTCCTGGGGCGCACGAGTTGCTCGCGCTGCTGGAGCGGCGGGGGATTCCGTGGGCGGTTGTCACCAGTGCGGATCAGCGGCTTGCCGAGGCGCGGCTGGGGGCGGCGGGGATCGAGGCGAAGGTGCTGGTGACGATCGAGGACGTTGCGCACGGGAAGCCGGATCCTGAGGGGTATCTACGCGGTGCAGAGCTGCTGGGCGTGCAGCCGGAGCACTGTCTGGTGGTGGAGGATGCCGAGGTCGGGCTCGCGGCCGGCAAGGCGGCGGGTGCTCACACCGCTGGGCTGAAAGGGCTGCAGGGTGACCTCGCGCTGACGGACCTGCACCAGCTCGCAGCACTGCTGTGAACAGGATTGATCTGCGGATCGGCCTGGCGCTCTCGGCGCTCGGCTTTCTGCTCGCCGGGCTGGGCGCTTCGATCGCCGTACTCGCGAGGGACCTCGACAAATCCACCGACCAGCTGGCGATCCTGTCCTCCGCGTTCGCCGTCGGGCTGCTGATCGTTGCCGTGATCGGGCCGTTGCTGCTGCGGAGCTTTCACATCGGGACCGTTCTGCGCGCCGGCTCGCTGCTGTGTGCAGTAGGCGCAGCAGCGCTGGCGCTCGCGCACGGGTTCGCGCTGGCGGTCGCAGGCGGGCTGCTGATCGGCGTCGGCGGTGCGCTGCTCGTCCTCGTTGCGCCGTTGCTGCTGCACGGGCCGACGGCCGCGGCTCGGTTGACCAGGGTCAACGCTGTCTCCAGCGCCACCGGGATCCTTGCCCCGCTGGCGATCGGAGGGGTCGACGCGCTCGGCACCACCGGGCGGATCGCACTACTCGCCGCCGTGCCGCCGCTGCTGGTGCTGGCGGCGCTCGCCGGGTCCGGGGACGCTCCGATTCATGAGGAGGCTGACCGGGCGCCGGCTGGTCAAGTCCTCAAAGGCTGGCTGCGCGTCGTGCTGGCAGTAGCTGTCGAGTTCTGCTTCGTCGTCTGGGCGGTCGCCCGGCTCGCGGCGACCGGCGTACCGATGTCCACAGCAGCGCTGCTCGGCAGTGCCTTCCCGATCGGGATGGCGACCGGCAGATCGATCGGCCCGATCCACTGGCGCGGCTGGTCGCCGCTGGTCCCAGCAGCGCTACTGGCAACCACAGGCACCCTGCTGGTCTGCCTGTTCAACCATCCAGCAGCAGTAGCCACAGGCCTCCTCATCGCAGGCCTCGGCGTAGCGCCGCTCTACCCGCTCAACATCGCCGCCCTCGTCGCCATCCCCGGCATCAACCCAGCCCGCCTGGCAGCACTAGGCGCACTGGCCTCCGGTACGGCGATCCTGCTGGCGCCGACCGCGCTGGCCGCGCTCGCGGGCTGGCTCGACCTCAGGACCGCCTTCCTGATCCCCCTACCCCTGCTGACGATCCTCTGGCTCGTCAGCCGCGACCGGCAGCCCGTACGAGTGCAGGAGCCCGCGTAGTACCGGTACGCCGCTCGACAGGTGGAACAGCTCGGCATGCAGCCCCGCCTCGCGCGCGCCCTCCACGTTCCGCTCGTTGTCGTCGACGAACAGCACCGCCGACGGCGGCAGGTCGATCGCGCGCAGGATCGTCTTGAAGTACGCCGGGTCCGGCTTGGCCAGCCCCAGGTCGCAGGAGTAGAACGACCGGTCGAACCACTGCCCGTAGTCGCGCTCGTCGTTCATGATCGTGCGCCGGTACGACTGCTGGTTCGTCGCCAGATGACACGGTACGCCGGCCGCGCGCAGCTCCTGGACGACCGCGATCGCCTCCGGTACGACGGCGAACCGCTCCCACAACCCCAGCACCTCGGCGATCGGCGTCGTCACCTCCCAGCGCTCCAGTACGGCGGCCACGGCATCGTGGAAGTCGCCCTGGCCGGCGATCGACGGGGCCTCCGAGGCGATCAGGTCGAGCACGAACTCGTCGGCCGACCGGCCGGGGCCGACGAAGGCCGCCAGCGTGGCTTGCCAGTCGACGGTCGGTTCCTGGATCACGCCGTCGGCGTCGAACAGCACGGCATCGATACGCATACCACCATCCAACCAGCCGGTTTGGCCGATTCAGGCACAGGGGACCTGACCCCTTGACCGGTTCAGTTGGTATGCGCTTACCTTGAGGCCGTCTGAACACTTGTGAACAACTTCTGGCGCAATCGAACACAGAGAGCCCGGTGAGGCGCATGACTCTGACCAGACGGAAGTTCCTGACCCTGACCGCGGGCGGCGCCGCCGCCGCGACCACGGGCCTCACCGGGTGCGGCTCCCGGAGCTCGCTCGGGGCCCACGACGAGCTCAGCCTGTGGGCCTGGACCGGCTCGGTGAACGACGACCTGATCGCCCAGGCGGCCAAGGGCATCCCCGGCGCGACCGGCAAGAAGATCGCGCTGACCCGGATCGGGGGCGACTACAAGACCAAGCTGCTGACCTCGCTGGCCGGCAAGTCGATGGTCCCCGACATCGTCGGCCTGAACGACGACGTCGCGACGTACTTCCCGAACGCCGACCAGTTCATCGACCTGCACGAGCTGGGCGCGGACAAGGTCAAGGGCGACTTCCTGGAGTGGAAGTGGAAGCTCGGCATCACCCCGGACAACCGGATGATGGCCTTCCCGATGGACACCGGCCCGACCGCGCTGTTCTACCGCCGGGACATCTTCGACAAGGCCGGCCTGCCGACCGAGCCCGGTGACGTGGCCGCCGCGGTGGCCCAGTGGCCGGAGTACATCGCGCTCGGCAAGAGGCTCAAGCAGGCCGTGCCGGGAGCGGTGATCACCGACAACATCACGTCGACGTACGCCTACCGGCTCGCCCAGCTGCGGCAGCGCTACATGACGCCCGACGGTCAGTACATCGGCGACCAGGACCACATCCGGGAGGCCTGGGACCTGTCGGTGCAGGTGGTCAAGGAAGGGTTGTCGGCCAACGCGCAGAACGGCAGCACCGACGCCAACGCGGTGATCACCAACGGCCGGCTCGCCGCTTTCGTCGGCGCGGTCTGGTGGGCCCAGCTCGGCCCGAAGAACGCGGCCCCCGACAGCAAGGGGCAGTGGCGCGTCACCCCGGCACCTGGTGGGCCGGGCAACCGCGGCGGCTCGTTCCTGGCGATCACGAAGTACTGCAAGGACCCCGAGGCCGCGTTCGCGTTCATCACCTGGCTGGAGTCGGCCAAGAGCCAGGCCCAGTCGTTCCTCGACCCGGTGCTGTTCCCGTCCACGCCGGCCAGCTACGACGACCCGAAGATGAACGACCCGGACGAGTTCTTCGGCGGCCAGAAGATCGTCGACGTCTTCGCGGAGTCGGCCAAGCAGTACCCCGGCACCTACTTCAGCCCGTACGACTCGATCATCAACGACCCGCTGTCCGACCAACTGGTCAACGTGGAGATCGGCGCCAAGACCTCTGACCAGGCCTGGCGCGACGCCCAGCACCAGATCGAACGCGAGCTGACCAGGGTGGGGGCGATCTGAGATGGCCGTCAGCGACGCACTCCGGAGTCCCGCCACCCTCACCACCACGCAGGACGACGGCCCGAGCAAACCGCCGAACAAGTTCCGGCAGGCCTTCCCCCAGTACGCCGCGGTGTCGCCGTTCTTCATCCTGTTCGCGATCTTCGGCGCCTTCCCGGTGTTCTTCTCGATCTGGCTGTCGTTCCATTCCTGGGACGGCATCGGCCAGATGAAGTGGGTCGGGCTGGAGCAGTACAGCTACCTGCTCACCGACCCGACGTTCTGGAAGTCGATCACCAACACCCTGATCATCTGGGTGCTCTCCACGGTCCCGATGCTGCTGCTGGCGCTGCTGATCGCGAACGCGCTGCACAACGCCACCCGGTTCCGCAGCTTCTACCGGATCGCCTACTTCATCCCCAACATCACCTCAGTGGTCGCGGTGACGATGGTGTTCGGCTCGGTGTTCAGCAACAACTTCGGGCTGCTGAACGCGTTCCTGACCTCGATCGGGCTGGACAAGATCGAGTGGCTCAGCCAGCCCTGGGGGATCAAGATCGCGATCGCCACCATCGTCGCCTGGCGCTGGACCGGCTACAACGCGATCATCTTCCTGGCCGGCCTGCAGGCGATCTCGTCCGACATCTACGAGGCGGCCAAGGTCGACGGCGCCTCGAAGCGGCAGCAGTTCTGGCAGATCACCGTCCCGCTGCTGCGCCCGGTGATCCTGTTCACCGCGGTCACCTCGACGATCGGCGGGCTGCAGATCTTCACCGAGTCCCAGGTGCTGTTCGGCGCCAGCGGCTCGATCGGCGGCCCCGGCGACGGCGGTCTGACGATCGTGTCCTACCTGTACGACAACGCCTTCGGCGCCAACCAGTTCGGGTACGGCGCGGCCGTCGGCTGGGCGCTGTTCATCCTGATCGTGCTCTTCTCGATCATCAACTGGCGCCTGATCGGCGGCAACGACGACGAACGGATCACCAAGCGGGCGGCCCGCCGCGCGCAGCGCAGGATCGCCGCGGAGAAGGCCGGGAAGGAGTACGCCGATGCGCACTGAACGAGTCCGTGAGGTGACCAGCCACGTCGTGCTGCTGCTCGGCGTCCTGGTCTCGCTGTTCCCGTTCTACTGGATGCTGGTGATGGCGTCGAACACGACGCCGGACATCTTCACCTACCCGCCGAAGCTGCTGGTCGGGTCGCACCTGCTGGAGAACATGCGCAACGTGCTGGACAACATCGACTTCTTCGGGGCGATGCTGCTCACGCTGTTCGCCTCCCTCGGGGTGACCGTCCTGGTGCTGTTCTTCGACTCGCTGGCCGCGTTCGCGTTCGCCAAGTACGAGTTCCCCGGCCGGAACCTGCTGTTCGGGATCCTGCTGGTCACCTTCATGATCCCGTCCCAGCTCGCGCTGGTCCCGCAGTTCGTGACGCTCGCGGAGTTCGGCTGGATCGGATCCCTGAAGGCCCTGATCATCCCGGGCGCGGCGAACGCGTTCGGGATCTTCTGGATGCGCCAGTACGCCAAGGGCGCGATCCCCGACGAACTGATCTCGGCCGCCAAGGTCGACGGCGCCGGCTTCTTCCGGCAGTACCTCACCGTCGGCCTGCCGGTGCTGCGGCCCGGTCTGGCCTTTCTCGGCATCTTCACCTTCATCAACGTCTGGAACGACTACCTCTGGCCGCTGATCGTGATGACCGACCCCAACCGGCTCACCCTCCAGGTCGCCCTCCAGCAGCTGAACGGTGTGTACGGCACCGACTACAGCATGGTGATGGCGGGCGCCCTGATGAGCGTGATCCCCTTGATCGGGGTCTTCATCATCGGCGGCCGGCACTTCATCGCCGACATCGCCGCCGGCGCCATGAAATTCTGATCGACCACTTCACAAGGGGCACACGTGTCACAAGACAAGATTCGCTGGGGAGTGCTGGGCACCGGCAACATCGCGTCCCGGTTCGCCAGTCAGATCCCGTCCTCGTCCACCGGGGTGCTGGCCGCCGTCGGCAGCCGCAGCCAGGAGTCGGCCGACGCGTTCGGGGACAAGTACTCGATCCCGAACCGGCACGCGTCGTACGAGGAACTGCTCGCCGACGCCGGCGTCGACGCCGTCTACATCGCCACCCCGCACCCGCTGCACCCGGAGTGGGCGATCAAGGCGGCCGAGGCCGGCAAGCACGTGCTGTGCGAGAAGCCGCTGGCCATCAACCGGTCCTGGGCGGCGGCGATGATCGAGGCCGCGGTGCGCAACGACGTCTTCCTGATGGAGGCGTACATGTACCGGTGCCTGCCGCAGACCAAGCTGGTCACCCAGCTGATCCGCGACGGCGAGATCGGGGCCGTGCACCAGATCCAGGCGTCGTTCGCGTTCCAGGCCCAGTTCCGGGCCGAGAGCCGGATCTTCGCCGACGAACTGGCCGGCGGCGGCATCCTCGACGTCGGCGGGTACCCGGTCTCGTACGCCCGGCTGATCGCCGGCGCGGCGACCGGTACGCCGTACGCCGACCCGGCCGCGGTCACCGCGGCCGGTCACGTCGGTGAGACCGGGGTCGACGAGTGGGCGGTGGCGACGCTGTTCTTCGACAGCGGACTCACCGCGCAGGTGCAGACCGGGGTCCGGCTGAAGGACGAGCCGCTGGTCAAGATCCTCGGCAGCGATGGGTTCATCGTCGTCGAGGACCCGTGGTTCGGCGGCGACGGCAAGCCGACCCACGTCACCGTGCACAAGATCGGGCAGGAACCGCGGGACATCTCCGCGGAGCCGGCCTTCATCTACGCCGCCGAGGCGGACGCCGTGGCGGCCGGGATCGCCGCCCGGCAGGCCCCGGAGATGACCTGGGCCGACACCCTGGGCAACCTCGAGGTCCAGGACGAGTGGCGCAAGCTGATCGGCCAGCAGTACGCGAGCGAGCGCGACGACGCCGCCGTACCGACCGCGACCGGCCGCCCGCTGGCCCGGCGCGACGACGCCCCGATGACGTACGGGACCGTGCCCGGCCTGGACAAGCAGGTCTCCCGGCTGGTGATGGGCGTCGACAACCAGAACACGCTGCCGCACGCCGCGACGATCTTCGACGACTTCGTCGAGCGCGGCGGGACGACGTTCGACACGGCGTACATCTACGGCGGCGGGCGTGGCGAGCGGCTGCTCGGGCAGTGGATGAAGACCCGCGGCAACCGCGACGAGGTGGTTGTCATCGGCAAGGGCGCGCACACCCCGCACTGCGACCCCGAGTCGATCACCCGGCAGCTGGGCGAGAGCCTCGAGCGGCTGCAGACCGACCATGTCGACCTGTACCTGATGCACCGCGACAACGAGGAGATCCCGGTCGGGGAGTTCGTCGACGTCATGGACGAGCACTTCCGGGCCGGCCGGATCAAGGCGTTCGGTGGGTCGAACTGGACCACGGCGCGCTTCGACGAGGCCAACGAGTACGCCAAGGCCAACGGCAAGCAGCCGCTGACGCTGCTCAGCAACCACCTCAGCCTCGCGCGGGCGTACGACGTACCGTGGAAGGGCTGCCGGCACGTCAGCGACGACGAGTCGCAGGCGTGGCTGCGGGACCGGCAGGTCGCGCTGTTCCCGTGGTCGAGCCAGGCCCGCGGCTTCTTCACCGGTCGCGCGAAGCCCGAGGACACCTCGGACGAGGAGCTCGTGCGCTGCTTTTACTCCGACGAGAACTTCCAGCGGCTGGACCGCGCGCGGGAGCTCGCGAAGGCCAAGAACGTCGAACCGACGGCGATCGCGTTGGCGTGGCTGCTCCATCAGCCGTATCCTGTGTTTCCGCTGATCGGGCCGCGGCAGATCAGCGAGACCCGTACCTCACTGCCGGGACTGTCGGTGCAGCTCACCGACGAGGAAGTGGCCTGGCTCACGGCGGACTGACCGGTTTGGTCGGCTCCACAGACGCTGTGTAACATGGTCTGTCGGCGTACGACCCTGAACACCCTTGACCACGGAGAATCATGTCTAAGAAGTGCGATGTTTGCGGCAAGCAGCCGACGTTCGGCAACAGTGTTGCCCGGCTGGGTAAGGGCGCGATGATCCGCCGGGTCAAGGCGCGTACGCCGCGGCGGTTCAACCCCAACATTCAGCCGTTCCTGGCGGTCATCAAGGGCACCCCGACCAAGCTGAAGGTCTGCACCTCCTGCATCAAGGCGGGCAAGGTCCAGCGCGTCGTCGGCTAGTACTCTTCCGGCTCCCTGAGAGCCGGTCTCCGTGCAGGGCCTCGTAGGCGTCCGGGATGTCCCGGGCGCCTACTGCTGTTGTACGGCGGCCGCGGGCCGAGGTCAGCTGTTCTGGTGGACGGCGGCGGTGTCGTAGCCGGCCAGCTCGTCGGCGGTGGGCCGCTCGAACAGCTCGTCCCAGGACCGCAGCTCACGTTCGGTGATGTGGAAGGTGTTGGCCGGGGCGACCTGGTTGCGGGCGTCGAGCCGCTTCCACAGCACGTCGAGCGGCAGGTCGAGCACGATCATCTCGGTCCGGGCGCCCAGCTCCACGGACCGCTCGCGGAACAGCTCGCGCTCGTCGCGCGACCAGCAGCCGTAGTCGAGGATCACGTCGGTCCCCAGCGTCAGCACCCGGGCGGCGACGCTCCAGAGCAGCTCCGACTCCAGCACCCAGCGCCGGCCCTCGTGCTCACCGGCGCCGAAGAGCGGGCTCATCCACTCGTCAGGAGTCAGCCGGAGCGCGCTGCGCTCGGTCTCGAGCTGCTTGGCCAGGGTCGTCTTGCCCGATCCGGGCAGGCCGATCAGCAGCGTCATGGTCGGCTGGGACATGGCGGCACCCTAGTCGCGTCGGTGGGGTGAAGGCGCGGGGATTACCGAGCGCGGGCGACCACAGTGATCTCCCGGCGGTTGTGGTGCAGCTGGCGGGCGTGCAGGACGTCGTACTCCTTGCTCAGGACCTCCATCCCGCGCCGCGCCGCGTCCAGCGGGTTGCGGCCGCCGCCCTTCAGCGTGACGACGGCGAGCGCGCCGCGGCGCAGGTGCGGTACGGCGTCGAGCATCACCCGCGCGCTCATCACCTGGTCCATCCGCATGTCGTTCACGACCACGTCGAAGCGCACGTCGTTGCGGCGGAAGAACTCGCCGGCCGTGGTGGCGACGTGGTGGATCCGGCGGTCGGGGTCCAGCCGCGGGTCGAGCGCGCCGGGGTCGACCGACCAGACCTCCTGCTCGTACTGGCGCAGGATCCGCGTCCACCCGCCCGGGCTGGCGCCGAGGTCGAGGCCCTTGCCGCCCGGCTTCAGGCCGAGGTGGAAGGTCCGGATCGCCTCCTCGAGCTTGAACTCCGAGCGCGAGACGCGGTCGTCGGAGCGGGCCAGCCGCATCCGGCCGCCCGGCCAGTCCGCGAGGCTGTCGGCGAGGCGGTTGAGCCCGATCAGGACCTGGCGCTGGGAGACGAAGCAGGAGACGACGACGTCCTGATCGGAGCGGGAGACCGCGATCCCGCGAGCGCCGAGCGCCTCGTCGAGCAGGTGGTAGTAGGTGCCGCCGGTGCCCGCGCCGTCGGTCCAGGTCTGGACGGCGAGCGCCTGGGGATGCTTGGGCAGCTCGGCGAGGATCAGCTCGGCGAGCTCGTGCGCGGGCGGTACGTCGTCCGGCGGGAAGCTCGCGATCTCGACGGTCAGGTGCCGGACGAACACGATCCGGCCGGTGTCACAGGCCGCGGCCAGGTCGGCGACCGGCGGGGCGTTGCCGGTGATCCGGCCGAGGTCGGCGCTGACCCGCTCGATCCGGACCTCGCGGCCGAACTCCTCCCGGATCTCCCGCACCGCGAGCTCGTAGGAATCGCGGTCGACGGAGAACAGCACCGGAGCAGTTGCGAGCACAACACATGGTAAGCGGGTGGTCGGTACCGGATAACCTTCCGGGCGTGGATGAGCTGACGGTCGGGGTGCTGCGGAGCTGGGCCCGTACGGCGCTCGTCGAGCTGGGCCGGGCGCGGACGGAGATCGACGATCTCAACGTCTACCCGGTCCCGGACGGCGACACCGGGACCAACCTGTACCTGACCTGGGAGGCCGCCTGCGACGCGCTGCCGGAGGGCGAGCTGACGTTCGCGGAGGCGGTCCAGGCGTTCGGGCGGGGTGCGCTGCTCGGGGCGCGGGGGAACTCCGGGGTGATCACGTCGCAGCTGGTGCGCGCCTGCGGGCTGCGGCTGATGGAGAACCTGGCTACCGAGAGAGAACCTGCCGCTTTCGCCGACGCTCTCGGGTTCGCCGCCGACGCTGCTTACGGTGCGGTGGCTCAGCCGGTCGAAGGCACCATGTTGACCGTTGCGAGAGCTGCCGCGGACGCCGCGCAGGTGGCTGCCGACGACGGGAGGAATCTGGCTGAGGTTTGTCTGGCTGCAGTCGCCGCCGCGCGGGTGGCGCTGACCAAGACCACCGAGCAGCTCGACGTGCTCAAGCGCGCGGGAGTGGTCGACGCCGGGGGAGCGGGCCTGGTGGTGATCCTCGGCGCGATGGAGCAGGTGCTGTCCGGCCGCGGCCCCGCGCAGACCACCGGAGTGCCGCACCGCGTGGTGCCCGAGCAGCAGACGGCCGACGAGCTGGGCCCGGACGGGCCGGCGTACGAGGTGATGTACCTGCTGGACGCCGACGACGGGCCGATCGGCGAGCTGCGGCGGGCGCTGACCGGGCTGGGCGACTCCGTCGTGGTGGTCGGCGGTGACGGGCTCTGGAACGTCCACGTGCACACCGACGACGTCGGCGCGGTGATCGAGCTCGGGATCGGCATCGGGCGCCCGCACCGGATCCGGGTCACGCACTTCGCGGACCTCGCGCCGCACGCGCCGGTCCCCGGGCGCGCGGTGATCGCGGTGGCCGCCGGTGACGGGCTGGCCGAGCTGTTCGGCGAGGCGGGAGCGATTGTCGTACGCGGTGGTCCCGGCCGCCGCTGCTCGACCGGTGAGCTGCTGCGCGCGATCGAGCAGTCGAAGGCGCCGGAGATCGTGCTGCTGCCGAACGACAAGGACTCGATCGCGGTCGCCGAGGCCGCGGCGGCCGCCGCGCGGCAGGACGGCGTACGGGTGGCGGTGATCCCGACCCGCGCGCAGGTTCAAGGACTGGCCGCGATCGCCGTGCACGACCCCGAGCGCAGCTTCGACGACGACGTCGTGCACCTGTCGGCCGCGGCCGGGCAGACCCGGCACGGCGCGGTCACGATCGCGGTCAAGGACGCCTGGACGATGGCCGGGACCTGCCGGATCGGCGACGCGCTGGGTGTGGTCGACGGCGACTTCACGCTGATCACCGAGGATCTGACCACGGCCGCGACCGGGGTCGTGGACCGGTTGCTGGGCGGTGGCGGCGAGCTGCTGACCGTGGTCAGCGGCCGCGAGGCGGACGCCGAACTGGTCGAGGCGGTGGTCCGGCACGTGCGCCGGCACCGCAAAGATGTCGACGTGATGGTGTACGACGGTGGGCAGGAGCGGTACCCGTTGCTGATCGGGGTGGAATGAAGACAGACATCGACCGGAAGCTGCGCGACTTCGTCGGCGCCCGGACGGCCAAGACGTTCACCGAGGTGCTCGGGATCGAGACCGTCGGCGAGCTGCTGCGGCACTACCCGCGGCGGTACCTGAAGAAGGGCGAGCTGACGCCGTTCGACGAGCTGGAGGTCGGCGACCAGGCGACCGTGAACGGCCGGGTGAAGAAGGTCACCGTGCGGTCGCTGGACTCCAAGCAGGAGATCCGCCCGGACGAGGTGAACAAGTTCCGCCGGCACAAGACGATCACCAAGGTGGTGGTCACCGACGGCCGCAACGACCTGGAGCTGGCGTTCTTCAACCAGCCCTGGCTGGCCAACAAGCTGACCCCGGGCACCGCCGCGCTGTTCTGGGGCGAGGTGACCAAGTTCCGGGAGACCCTGCAGCTGAAGGGCCCGGGCACCGAGATCCTCGACGAGGAGGACCTCAGCGAGGCCGAGATCGAGCGCCGGGCCAAGCCGTTCCGGCCGCTCTACCCGGCGACCGCGAAGTTGCCCACGGCCACCATCGAGCGCAGCCTGAAGATCGTCCTGGACAACCTCGAGGAGCTGGACGACCCGATCCCCGAGCTGATCCTCAAGAACGAGGACCTGATCGGCCTCCGGGACGCGCTGCAGAAGATCCACCTGCCGGAGACCGAGGCCGACATCAAGGCTGCCGAGAAGCGGTTCCGGTTCGAGGAAGCGCTGGTGATGCAGACGATCCTGGCCCAGCGCCGGGCCGTCACCGACGCGCTCAAGGCCGTCCCGCGCGAGCGGACCGCCGGTGGGCTGCTCGACGACTTCGACGCGCGGCTGCCGTTCCAGCTGACCGCCGGCCAGGCCGAGGTCTGCGACGAGATCTTCGCCGACATCGCCCGGGCGCACCCGATGCACCGGCTGCTCCAGGGCGAGGTCGGGTCCGGCAAGACCGTCGTCGCGCTGCGGGCGATGCTGTCGGTGGTCGACGCGGGCGGCCAGGCCGTCCTGCTCGCCCCGACCGAGGTGCTGGCGACCCAGCACCACAAGACGCTGACCAAGATGCTCGGTGAGCTGGCCGAGCAGGGCATGCTCGGCGGCGCCGAGCGGGCCACCAAGGTCGGGCTGCTGACCGGCTCGCTGAACGCGGCAGCCCGGCGTACGGCGATGCTGGACGCCGCGAGCGGCGCCGCGGGGATCGTCGTCGGGACGCACGCGCTGCTCGAGGACAAGGTCCAGTTCGCCGACCTCGGCCTGGTGGTGGTCGACGAGCAGCACAGGTTCGGGGTCGAGCAGCGGGCCGCGCTGAGCACGAAGTCGGGGGAGAACACGCCGCACGTCCTGGTGATGACCGCGACGCCGATCCCGCGCACGGTCGCGATGACCGTGTTCGGCGACCTGTCGGTGTCGACGCTGACCGAGCTGCCCGCCGGGCGGTCGCCGATCAAGTCGTCGGTGGTCCCGGCCAAGGAGCGCCCGGCCTGGCTGGAGCGCGCCTGGGAGCGGGTCCGCGAGGAGGTCCAGAAGGGCCACCAGGCGTACGTCGTCTGCCCGCGGATCGGCGACGACGTGAAGAACGCCGCCGACGAGGAGGGCGAGTTCGCGGCCGGTGCCGAGGAGGAGACCGAGGCCAAGGGCAAGCCGCGGCCGGCGATCTCGGTGCTGCAGGTGGCCGAGGTGCTGGACGACGTCCTGCCGGACCTGCGCAAGGCGGTGCTGCACGGCCGGCTCCCGGCCGACGAGAAGGACGCGGTGATGACCAAGTTCGCCGCGGGCGAGACCGACGTGCTGATCGCGACCACCGTGATCGAGGTCGGCGTCGACGTCCCGAACGCCTCGACGATGGTGATCATGGACGCCGACCGGTTCGGCATCTCGCAGCTGCACCAGCTGCGCGGCCGGGTCGGGCGGGGTCAGGTTCCGGGGCTGTGCCTGCTGGTCACCGACAGCTGGCCGGCGTCGAAGTCGCGGGAAAGGCTGGACGCGGTCGCGTCGACCACCGACGGGTTCGAGCTGTCGCGGATCGATCTGGAGAACCGGCGCGAGGGTGACGTGCTGGGCGTGGCGCAGTCGGGGCGGCGGACGAGTTTGAAGCTGCTGAGCGTGCTGCGGGACGAGGACGTCATCTACGCCGCGCGGCATGTGGCGAACTCGATCGTCTCGGTGGACGCCTCACTCGCCGAGTACCCGGCGCTGAAGGCGTTCGTGGCGGAGACGCTGGAGTCCGAGGCGGCTGAGTACCTGGAGAAAACATGAGCAAGCTGGGCGTGCGGTGAGCCGGATCATTGCGGGGGTCGCGGGCGGGCGGCGGATCGCCGTACCGGCCGGGACCGGGACGCGGCCGACCGGGGATCGGGTGCGGGAGGCGATGTTCGCCTCGGTGGAGACCGAGTTCGGCGGCATGCAGGACCTCGCGGTCCTCGACCTGTACGCCGGGTCCGGCGCGATCGGGCTGGAGGCGCTGTCCCGCGGCGCCGCGCGCGTCGTGCTGGTCGAGCAGGACCGCAAGGCCGCCGAGGTGATCGCGGCGAACATCCGCGTGGTCGGGCTGCCGGGCGCGACGCTGCTCACCCGGCCCGTCGAGAAGGTTGCCCAGGGCGACAACGCGGGCGAGGTGTTCGACCTGGTCTTCGCCGACCCGCCGTACAAGCTGGAGACCGACGCGCTGCAGGACGTGCTGGTGGCGCTGCTGGAGCACGGCTGGCTGGCCGCGGACGCGGTCGTGGTGGTCGAGCGCGGCAAGCGGGAGCCGTGGGAGTGGCCGGAGGGGTTCGCCGCGCTGCGGGACCGCAAGTACGGCGAGGCCCGGCTTTGGTACGGTCACCGCCATGAGTAGAGCGGTCTTCCCAGGCACGTTCGACCCACCCACCAACGGCCACCTGGACGTGATCGCGCGGACGTCGGCCGCGTTCACCGAGGTGATCGTCGCGGCCGGGGTGAACCCGTCCAAGCAGCGGATGTTCGACGCCGCCGAGCGGGTCGGGATGCTGACCGAGATCGCCGCGCCGTACCCGAACGTGCGGGTGGACACCTTCGACGGGCTGCTCGTCGACTACTGCCGCGCGGTCGGCGCGCAGGTGGTGGTGAAGGGCCTGCGCTCGGGCAGCGACTACGACTACGAGCTGCGGATGGCCCAGATGAACCGGCGGCTGACCGGCCTGGACACGCTGTTCCTGCCGACCGCGCCCGAGCACGGCTACGTGTCGTCGAGCCTGGTCAAGGAGATTGCGAGACTCGGCGGTCCGGTGGACGCCTTCCTGCCACCCGCCGTTCACGTCCGACTCGCCGCGAAACTCCAGTGTCACCCCGAATTGGGCTAGTGGCGCCGGAGTTGGTAATGTTGTCCATCGGTCTCGCTGAGACCGAGATTCTGCCTGCCCACGCCTGAAAGGGATGTTCTGAGCGCCTTGGACCCGCGGTCCCCACTCGTGATCGACACCCACGAGCTGTCTCGCCGCGCCGGGTCCCAGCGCGAAGTCTCCTTCACGGTTCCGGCACCGGCCGATCTCGGGATCGACGTGATCGGCGTACCCGAAGGCGACCCGATCCAGTTCGACCTACGACTGGAAGCGGTGGTCGAAGGGGTGCTCGTGACCGGGACGGCCCAGGGCCGGCTGGTCGGGGAGTGCGCGCGGTGCCTGGTCGACATCGAGGACGAGTTCCTCGCCGACGTCCAGGAGCTGTACGTCTACCCGGAGAGCGACGCCGAGCCCGACGAGGCCAGCCGGATGGAGGGCGATCTGATCGACCTCGAGCCGGCGCTGAGGGACCAGGTGGTGCTCGCACTGCCGTTCACGCCCTTGTGCAACGACGACTGTGCCGGTCTGTGCCCCGAGTGCGGGGTGCGGCTGGACGACGCGCCGGGGCACAAGCACGAGGACGCGGTCGATCCTCGCTGGTCGGCTCTCAGCGGGCTGGTCGCGCAGGACGACCGGCCGGACCAGTAACCTCAGAACTTCCCGTACCGCGGTACGGGGGCAGTACAACTACAGAGCAACCGCACACCAAGCCGGCCGGGTTCTCGAGCCTCCGGCCGAACCGAGGAGTCATAACCGTGGCCGTTCCGAAGCGGAAGATGTCGCGCAGCAACACCCGCAGCCGCCGGGCCCAGTGGAAGACCACTGCCCCGTCGCTGGTGACCTGCGTGAACCCCGCCTGCCGCGCGAAGCACCTGCAGCACACCGTTTGCCCGACCTGCGGCCAGTACGGCGCGAAGGGCGAGCGTCGCCAGGTCGTCGAGAGCTAAACGGCACCTACCCAGTGAATTCGGTCAACGAGACGGGGCTCTACGCCGAGCTGAACCAGCGGCTCGGCGTATCGCTGGCTGACGAACTACTGGAGCACGCCTTCACCCACCGTTCGTTCGCGTACGAGAACGGTGGGTTGCCGACCAACGAGCGGCTGGAGTTCCTCGGGGACTCGGTGCTCGGCGTCATCGTCACGGAGTCGCTGTTCCGCAACCATCCGGACCTGTCCGAGGGCCGGCTGGCCAAGCTGCGCGCCGCCGTGGTCAACATGCGCGCGCTCGCCGGGGTCGCCCGCGACCTCAAGCTCGGCAAGTACCTGCGGCTCGGGCGCGGCGAGGAGGCCACCGGCGGCCGGGACAAGTCGTCGATCCTGGCCGACTGTGTCGAGGCACTGATCGGCGCCGTCTACCTGGACCGTGGGTTCGAGGTGGCCGGCGGCGTCGTGCACACGCTGTTCGACGAGCTGATGGAGTCGTCGGCGCGGCTCGGCGCCGGTCTGGACTGGAAGACGTCGCTGCAGGAGCTGGTCGCCCAGCTCGGCGTCGGCGTCCCCGAGTACGTGATCGCCGAGTCCGGACCGGACCACGCCAAGACCTTCGAGGCGCGGGTCCGGATCGGTTCCGACACCTACGGTCACGGCATCGGCCGGAGCAAGAAGGAAGCCGAGCAGCAGGCGGCCGAGACGGCCTGGAAGGCGTTGCGCGCGGCTCATCCCGACAGCATCGATCCCTCCCAGCAGCCCTGAGGTGCCTGAGCTTCCTGAGGTCGAGGTCGTTCGCCGCGGACTCGCGGACTTCACCACCGGGCGGACGATCGACGCCGTCGACGTACTGCACCCTCGTCCGGTCCGGCGGCACCTCGCCGGGCCGGACGATTTCGTCGCCACCCTGAAGGGCCAGACCTTCGGGGCTCCGGCCCGTCGCGGCAAGTACCTGTGGCTCCCGCTGCAGTCCGGTGACGCCGTCCTCGCGCACCTCGGGATGAGCGGCCAGTTCCGCGTCCAGCCGGTCGGGACGCCGGACGAGAAGCACCTGCGGATCCGGTTCCGGTTCGCCGACACCGGCGGAGAGGTCCGTTTTCTGGACCAGCGGATGTTCGGTGGTCTGTCGTACGCCGAGGGCGGCGCCGAGCTGCCGGCCGAGATCGCGCACATCGCCCGCGACCCGTTCGACCCGCTGTTCGACCTGGACGAGGCAGCGGCCAAGCTGCGCCGCCGCAAGACCGGCCTGAAGCGGGCGCTGCTCGACCAGACGGTGGTCTCCGGGATCGGCAACATCTACGCCGACGAGGCGTTGTGGCGGGCCAAGCTGCACTACGCCAAGGCCACCGAGACCCTGAAACCCCAACAGGCCAAGGAGATTCTCGGCCACGCCAAGGCCGTGATGGCCGAGGCGCTGGACGTCGGCGGCACCAGCTTCGACGCCCTGTACGTCAACGTGAACGGGGAATCGGGCTACTTCGAGCGCGGTCTGGCGGTCTACGGCCAGGAGGGTTCGCCGTGCCCGCGCGACGGCCGCCCGATCCGGCGCGAACCGTTCATGAACCGTTCCTCGTTCCGCTGCCCGAAGTGCCAGCCGGTGCCGCGACACGCCCGGTGGTGAGCACTGAACGGTGATTTGACGTACCCCAGGTTGACCCTTGGCTCAGTGGGTGTCACCCTGAAAGACGGCACATCTTTTGAGAAGCGCTCCTCGGACCTGGGGCGCTACCGGCCAGAAAAACCCTTCCGGAGGACAGCACAATGGCCAAGGCTCTTCTAGGGCATCTTGGAGGCACTGACCCGCGTCTGCTCGAGCAGGTTCGACTGCTCAACCGGCGCGTCGCGGACCTGGAGGCGCACGTGATGCGGCTGCAGGCGGAGAACGACCACCTGGTCGCAGCCGTACACGACGGTCGGCTGCTCACCGTGGACGAGGCACTGAACGAGCCTGCCCACGTCTGACCAGCGCGACAGACCAGTCAGTACCAGCTGACCCGGGACCGTCCGGTCCCGGGGAGCTTTCGCACCGTCCGCAGCACCTGAGCCTGGATCCGTCGCGGATCCAGGCTACGGCGGCGGCCCACGTCCGGGCCTCCGCCGTACTTTTTGCGTTTTCCGCGCCGGACCGAGCGCCTGCACCGAGCGCGCGGCCGGCCGACGTAGACTCGGGCCTGGAACACCTTCCCCCGGGTAGCCGCAGCGTCACCGGCAGTTACGACGGTTCCAACGGATACCGGCTGTCCTTTCACGGGTTGGGAGCAAGGCTTTGTACCTGAAGAGCATGACGCTCCGGGGCTTCAAGTCGTTCGCCTCGGCGACGACGATGAACTTCGAACCAGGGATCACCTGCATCGTCGGCCCGAACGGCTCCGGCAAGTCCAACGTCGTGGACGCGCTGGCCTGGGTGATGGGCGAGCAGGGCGCGAAGTCGCTGCGCGGCGGCAAGATGGAGGACGTCATCTTCGCCGGCACCTCCGGCCGCAGCCCGCTGGGCCGGGCCGAGGTGGTGCTCACCATCGACAACACCGACGGCGCGCTGCCGATCGAGTTCGCCGAGGTGACGATCTCCCGGACGATGTTCCGCAACGGCGGTTCCGACTACCAGATCAACGGCCAGAACTGCCGGCTGCTCGACGTCCAGGAACTGCTCAGCGACTCCGGTATCGGCCGCGAGATGCACGTCATCGTCGGCCAGGGCCAGCTCGACTCGATCCTGCGCGCCACCCCCGAGGGCCGCCGCGGCTTCGTCGAGGAGGCGGCCGGCGTCCTGAAGCACCGCAAGCGCAAGGAGAAGGCGCTGCGGAAGCTGGAGTCGACCGAGGGCAACGTGCACCGCCTCGGCGACCTGATCACCGAGATCCGCCGCCAGCTCAAGCCGCTCGGCCGGCAGGCCGAGGTGGCCCGGCGCGCGGTGACGATCCAGGCCGAGGTCCGCGACGGCCGCTCCCGGCTGCTCGCCGACGACATCGTCCAGGCCCAGTCCGCGCTCGAGGCCGAGCTCAAGGACGAGGCCGCGATGACCCAGCGCCGGGCCGAGATCGAGGAGGCGCTGCGCGAGGCCCGCGAGACCGAGGCCGACCTCGAGGAGGCGCTGCGCGAGGACGCGCCGGCGCTGCAGGCCGCCCAGGACACCTGGTACTCGCTGTCCGGCTTCGGGGAGCGGATCAAGGGCACCGCCCGGATCGCCGCCGACCGGATCCGGTCGCTGAACGACGAGGCCGACGAGCCGCGGGCCGGCCGCGACCCCGAGGAGCTGGAGCTGGAGGCGGCCCGGGTCCGCGAGACCGAGGCCCAGATCGAGGCCGAGGTCGAGGCGCACTCCGAGGTGCTCGCCGAGTCGATCGAACGCCGCCAGCAGCTGGAGGCCGAGCACGCCGAGGAGGAGCGCCGGATCGCCGCGCTGATCCGGGCGTCCGCCGACCGCCGCGAGGGCCTGGCCCGGCTGACCGGCCAGGTGAACGCGCTGAAGAGCCGTGCGTCGGCCGCCGAGTCCGAGATCGGCCGGCTGGCCGCGAACCAGCGCGAGGCCGAGCAGCGCGCCGCGAAGGCGCAGCACGACTTCACCGCCCTGGAGACCCAGGTCGCCGGGCTGGACGCCGGTGAGAAGGGCCTCGACGACCAGTTCGAGGCCGCGCAGAGCGTCCTCGACGAGATGGACGAGCGGCTCACCAAGGTCCGCGCCGAGGAGCGCGACGCCGAGCGGGAGCGGACCGGTCTGGCCGCCCGCAAGGAAGCCCTCGAGATCGGCCTGAACCGCAAGGACGGCGCCGGCGCCCTGCTGGCCGCCTCCGAGCAGGTGACCGGGCTGATGGGTTCGGTCGCCGCGCTGCTGAGCGTCCGTACGGGGTACGAGACCGCGATCGCGGCTGCCCTCGGCGAGGCCGCCGACGCGGTCGCCGTGACGCACACCGCCGCCGCCGTCGAAGCCGTCGGGCACCTGAAGGAGCACGACCTCGGCCGCGCCGGGATGCTGCTCGGCGACGCTCCCGCGGAGGACCAGTCGTCCTGGCCGCAGCTGCCGTACGGCGCGACGTACGCGGTGGAGGTCGTGGACTGCCCCGAGCAGTTGCGCCCGGCGCTGCGCCGGCTGCTGCGCAAGGTCGCGGTCGTCGACGACGTGGCCGCTGCGCAGTCCCTGGTCCAGCACCTGCCCGACGTCACCGCGACCACCCGGCAGGGCGACGTACTGGGTGCGCACTTCGCGTACGGCGGGTCCGACGCCGCGCCGAGCCTGATCGAGGTGCAGTCCGCGGTCGACGAGGCCGCCGAGAAGCTCACCGAGGCGACGGCGCGCAGCGAGCGGCTGCGGTTCGAGCTGGCCGCGCTGGAGCAGGAGCGCAGCGCGCAGAAGGAGCACGTCGAGATCACGCTGGCCCGGCTGCACGAGTCGGACGCGGCGATGGCGGCCGTGGCCGAGCAGCTGGCCCAGTTCGGGTCGATGGCCAAGGCGTCGCGCGGCGAGGCGCAGCGGATGGCCGAGGCGATCGCCGCGGCCGAGGAGGAGCGCGACCGGAACCTGTCCGGTCTCGCCGACCTCGAGCAGCGGCTCAGCGACGCGGAGATGTTCGACGAGGACGGCGGCGACGAGCCGGACCCGACCGAGCGCGACCGGCTCAGCGAGGCGGCCAAGGCCGGCCGCGCGGCCGAGATGGAGGCGCGGCTGGCGCTGCGCACCACCGAGGAGCGGGCGCGGGCGCTGTCCGGCCGAGCCGACTCGCTGGAGCGCGCGGCCCGGCAGGAGCGCGAGGCGCGGGCCCGGGCGATCGCTCGGGCGTCGCGGCGGGCGCGGCAGTCGGAGGCGGCGCAGGCCGTGCACCTGGCCGCCGGGCACGTGCTGGCTCGCCTGGAGAGCTCGCTGCAGCTCGCGGCGACCGAGCGCTCGGCGATCCAGGCGCAGCGCGCCGACCGGGAGAAGGGGCTGGCTCAGGCTCGCTCCTCCACGCGCAACCTGAGCTCCGACCTGGAGCAGCTGACCAACACCGTGCACCGCGACCAGCTCGCCCGGGCCCAGCAGAAGATGAAGCTCGAGCAGCTGTACGAGAAGGCGCTCGGCGAGCTGGGCACCGAGGTCGAGCAGCTCGTCGCGGAGTACGGGCCGGACCAGCTGGTCCCGCCGCTGCCGCCGAAGGAGGGCGAGGACCCGGACGTCGAGCGGCCGGGGGAGCCCTTCAACCGGACCAAGGTGGAGAAGCGGCTCAAGTCCGCCGAGCGCGCGCTCGGCCAGCTCGGCCGGATCAACCCGCTCGCCCTCGAGGAGTTCGAGGCGATGGAGGAGCGGCACCGCTTCCTCGCCGAGCAGCTCGACGACCTGAAGAAGTCCCGCCGGGACCTGATGGACATCGTCAAGGAGGTCGACGAGCGGGTCGAGCAGGTCTTCACCGAGGCCTACCGCGACGTCGAGGTCGCCTTCGAGCACGTCTTCAGCCGGCTGTTCCCCGGCGGTGAGGGCCGCCTGGTCCTGACCGACCCGAGCGACATGCTCGCCACCGGCATCGACGTCGAGGCCCGCCCGCCGGGCAAGAAGGTCAAGCGCCTGTCGCTGCTGTCCGGTGGTGAGCGCTCGCTCGTCGCGGTCGCGTTCCTGGTCGCGCTGTTCAAGGCCCGCCCGTCGCCGTTCTACATCCTCGACGAGGTCGAGGCCGCGCTCGACGACACCAACCTGGGCCGCCTGCTGGAGATCTACGAGGAGCTGCGCGAGAACAGCCAGCTCCTGGTGATCACCCACCAGAAGCGCACGATGGAGGTCGCCGACGCCCTGTACGGCGTGACGATGCGCGGCGACGGCGTCTCGGCGGTCATCTCCCAGCGCATCCGGGAGACCGAACCGGCGTAGCGCCGCCGGTCAGCGCTGGTTGATTGAGTTCTTGACTTCCATGAGACGACCGGTCATATTGGTGGCATGGCACGCAGGAGTATGCGGGAGGAGATCGTCGACGCGGCGCTGGCCCAGTTTCACGAGAAGGGGTTCAACGCGGCGGCGGTCAAGGACATCACGGATCGGGCCGGGGTTCCGAAGGGGTCGTTCTACAACCACTTCGCGAGCAAGGAAGCGCTGGCGATCGTCGCCCTCGAGCGGTACGGCGAGCAGCGGCGGCTGACCGATCTGTCCGACCCGGCGGTGCCTCCGGTGCAGCGGATCCGCAAGCACTTCGAGTTCCTGCGTGACGAGATCGTCCAGTTCGGGATCGCCCGCGGCTGCCTGCTCGGCAACTTCGGGACCGAGATCGTCGACCACAGCGACCCGATCCGGGCCGCCGTCAACCACGGCCTCGGGTGCTGGAGCGACCTGCTCGCCAAGGCGATCGCGGAAGGGCAGGAGGCCGGCGAGATCCGCGCCGATCTGCGGCCCGACCAGGTCGCCCGCTACCTGCTGTCGGCCTGGGAGGGGACGCTCATCCAGGCCCGCGCCGACAAGTCGCAGGCGGCCTTCGACGTGTTCTTCGCGCTCACCTTCGACAGCCTGCTGAAGCCGTAATCTTTCCAGCCCCTCGGACCGAGGGGCTTCTCTCGAGGAGCGCAAGATGACCGACCGTCTTGGAGCCTATCGCGCCGTCGAGGCGCTCGACGGGGTCTTCACCCTGGTCGACAAACCCTTCACCGCGCCGCCGCCCGGGCAGGTCCGGATCGCCGTCGAGGCGTGCGGGATCTGCCACAGCGACGAGGCCGGCGTGCACAACCTGCTCGGCGCGCTGCCACCCGGTACGCCGGTCGTCCCCGGTCACGAGGTCGTCGGCCGGATCGACGCACTCGGCGAGGGCGTCACCGGCCGCGCGATCGGCGACCGGGTCGGTGTCGGCTTCCACGCCGGCCCGTGCCTGGTCTGCGCGAACTGCCGCCGCGGCGACTTCGTCTTCTGCACCGACCAGCCGATCGCCGGTGTCAGCGTGGACGGCGGGTACGCCGAGTTCATGACCGTCCGGGCCAGCGGCCTGGTCGCCGTACCGGAGGGCATCTCGGCCGCCGAGGCCGCGCCGCTGCTGTGCGCGGGGATCACCGTGTTCAACGGCCTGCGCAAGGGCGCCGCCCGGGCCGACGCGCTGGTCGCCGTCCAGGGCATCGGCGGTCTCGGCCACCTGGCCGTCCAGTACGCCGCCAAGCTCGGCTACCGCGTCGTCGCGATCGCCCGCGGCGAGTCCAAGCGCGACCTGGCGCTGAAGCTCGGTGCCGACGAGTACGTCGACAGCACGGCCGTCGACCCGGCCCAGGCGCTGCAGGAGCTCGGCGGCGCCGACGTCGTCATCGCGACCGGGACCAGCGGCGCCGCGATCACCGCGCTGCTCGGCGGGCTCGCGCTGCACGGCCGCCTGGTCGTCGTCGGTGTCACCAGCGACCCGGTCGAGGTCGGGATGTCGCTGATCTTCAACGACCAGACCATCCAGGGCTCGCTCACCGGCAGCCCCAGCCAGAACGAGGAGAACCTCGCGTTCGCCCTCGCGCACGACGTCCGGCCGCTGGTCGAGACGGTTCCGCTCGAGCAGGCCGGTACGGCGTACGCGCGGATGCTGTCCGGCGAGGCCCGGTTCCGGATGGTCGTCATCACCGAAGGAGCACAGCTGTGAGCCAGTTGATTCTGAACGCGATCGGCGACATCGACACGAACATCGAGCTGGTCGAGGCGCCGGACCTGGCGGTCGGCGCCGGGGAGGCGCTGGTCCGGATCGAGGCGGCCGCGGTCAACCCGGTCGAGTTCATGATCGCCGCCGGGATGTACGGCTACCAGGCGCAGGTTCCGTTCGCGCTCGGTACCGAGGGGGTCGGTCGCGTCGTCCGGGCCGACGACCCGGAGCTGGCGGGCAAGCGGGTGCTGATCGTCCCGAACTACCAGCAGGGCACGTGGGCCGACGAGGTCGTGGTCGAGGCCGCGAACCTGGTCGTCATCCCGGACGAGGGCGACGCGCTGCAGCTCGCGATGGTCGGGGTGAACCCGCTGACGGCGTACAAGCTGCTGACGGAGTTCGTCGAGCTGAAGCCGGGCGACTGGGTCGGGCAGAACCTCGGCAACTCGGCCGTCGGGCAGTACGTGATCGGGCTCGCCAAGCACCTCGGGCTGAAGACCGTGAGCGTCGTACGGCGTGAGGAGGCGGCGGCCAAGCTCCGCGAGCTCGGCGCCGATCTGGTGGTCGTCGACGGCGAGGACCTGGCCGGGCGGATCAAGCACCGCCTGGACGGCGCCGAGCTGAAGCTCGCGCTGGACGGCACCGGCGACGACACCATCGGCGCGCTCGCTCAGGCCGTCGAGTTCGGCGGCACGGTGGTCAGCTACTCGAGCGTCACCGGCCAGCCGCCGGTGGTCGGGCTCGGCGACTACATCTACCGCCAGCTGTCGCTGCGCGGCCTGTGGATCGTCAACTGGCTGAGCACCGCGCCGAAGGCCGAGCTCGACAAGACCTACACCGAGCTCGCGGCGCTGGTCGCCTCCGGAGTGCTCGGCGCGGAGGTGGCGGCGACGTACCAGGTGGCCGACTTCCGCAAGGCGCTCGAGCACGCCCGCGAAGCCGGCCGGACCGGGAAGATCCTGTTCAGGCCGTGATCGTCATCGAGGCGAGCCGGTCGCCCTGGACGTCGAAGGTGAAGTGGGACGGGCCGTTGAAACCGTCGCCGCCGACCTGGGTCAGCAGGGTGACCGGGTTGCCGGCGGTGGCGACCGACGTCGCGGCGAAGGTCACGTTCTTGCCGATGAACTCGGCGTCGCTCCAGGACCGGATCCGGTCCTGGCCCTGGAACTTGCGGCCCCAGTCGTCGACGTAACCGTCGGCGTGGAAGGCGGCGACGAAGGCGTCGGCGTCGAGCTGGTCGATGGCGTCCAGGGCGCGCTGGACCGCGGCAGGGATGTCGTTGCTCATGACGTGACGATAACCCCGCTGAACCGGTCCGGGGATCTGTCCGTGTGGAGGGTGTTGACAAACACCCATTCCGAGGAGCAGGACCCATGAAGCGTTTCGCCTTTGCCGCCGCCACCGCCGTACTCGGCCTGGCGGCCCTGACCGCCTGTGGTGGCGGTGACGACACCCCGGCTGCCGCCCCGCAGAGCCAGAGCACCGCCAGTACGCCGGACGCCGGCTCCGCCCCGAAGCTGGCGACGGCGGACGTCGCGAACTTCGGCAAGGTCGTTGTCGACGGCAACCAGCGCACCCTGTACGTGTTCGACAACGACACCGCGTCACCGTCGAAGTCGAACTGTGACGGCGAGTGTGCCGCGCTCTGGCCGCCGGTGAAGGCCGGGACGGCCGCGCCGCAGCTGGACGGTATCGACGCCTCGCTGGTCGGCACGGTGACCCGGACCGACGGCAGCAAGCAGGTCACGCTGGCCGGTCTGCCGCTGTACCAGTACGCCCCCGACACCCAGGCAGGCGACGGCAAGGGCCAGGGCGTGCTCGGCAAGTGGTGGGTGGTCGGTGCCGACGGCAAGAAGATCACCACTCCGGCCGGGGGCAGCGACTCCGGCAACAGCGGCTACTGAGCCGCGGTCATGTCCATCGGACACGCGCTGCAGGGCCCGCCGGCGGGCCCTGCGCCCGTCCGGCGGGCGGCATCGCCTATCGTACGAACGACCGCGAGCATCGAGGCCGGGAGGACCGCGGTGGGCGAGCCGGACCGCAGTGGCGAGGAGCTGATCCGCGCCCTGTACGCCGAGCACGGCCGCAGCCTGCTCGCGTACGCCACCCGGCTGACCGGCGACCGGGCCGCCGCCGAGGACGTCGTCCAGGAGACCCTGCTGCGGGCCTGGAAGCACTCCGACGACCTGGTGTCGGGCAAGGGCTCGGTGCGCGGCTGGCTGCTGACCGTGGCCCGCAACATCGTCACCGACCGGGCCCGGGCGCGCGCCGTCCGGCCGGCCGAGGTCGCCGAGGTGGAGGACCTGCCGCCGGTGCAGGGCGACCACTCCGAGTCGGTCGTGAACAGCATGGTCGTCCTGGAGGCGCTGGAGCAGGTCACGCCGGAGCACCGCGAGGTCCTGGTCGAGCTGTACTACCGCGGCCGGACCGTGACCGAGGCAGCCAAGGAGCTGGGCGTCCCGCCCGGTACCGTGAAGTCGAGATCGTATTACGCCCTCCGAGCGCTGCGGAGCGTGCTGGGCGGAACCGGAGCGGAGGTGGCCCGATGAGTACGAGCGAAGGCGGGCACGACCGCTCCCAGCTCGGCGCGTACGCGCTGGGTTCGCTGGAGCCGGACGAGGCCCGTGAGGTCGAGCAGCACCTGGCCGGTTGCGCCGAGTGCCGCGACGAGCTGGCCGAGTTCGAGGAGATGAAGGAGTTCCTCGGCGAGGTTCCGCCGGAGGCGTTCCTGGACGGGCCGCCGGCCGACGGGGACCTGCTGCTGCAGCGGACGCTGCGGGCTGCCCGGACGACTTCTGTTGAGGCGCTCCCGGCGCAGCAGGTCGAGACCGCCTCGCGGCGAAGGGCCAGGCCGTGGCTGCTGGCGGCAGCTGCCGCGGTGGTCGTCGCCGGTGCGCTCGGCGGCGGTGTGGCGATCGGCCGGCAGTCGGTCGACCAGGTGGTCGCCGAGGACACCCCGGCCGGGTCCAAGCAGGTCAGCACGACCGACGCCGCGACCGGTACGACGATGGCCACGACAGTGGAGCCGCGGACCGGCTGGAGCTG
Source organism: Kribbella sp. NPDC104740 (assembly GCF_055583505.1). NCBI lineage: Bacteria > Bacillati > Actinomycetota > Actinomycetes > Propionibacteriales > Kribbellaceae > Kribbella > Kribbella sp. NPDC104740. Next base: position 159,642 of record NZ_JBVJNV010000009.1, read on the forward strand.
GGTCGTGGTCAAGCTGACCGGTCTGAAGGCCGGCGCCGAGTGCGAGATGCTCGTCACCGACACCTCCGGCCGGACGTGGACGGCGGGGAGCTGGACGGTGTCGGAGAAGGCTGCCCAGGAGGGGAGCCGGTTCAGCGGCGGTGTGCTGGTCCCGGTCGAGCAGGTGCGTTCGGTGGAGATCCGGACGGTCGCAGGGGAGCACCTCGTCACCACCCAGGTCTGAAAACCCGGTTGCCGCAAGGGAGAGGATGGACGCGTGGCTGACTCCTCCGAAGACCTGAAGGTACGCCGTAAGGCCGCCGCGGCCGAGTCCACCCGCTGGCTCACCGGGCGGCGGCCGTCGGCGGCGGACACGCTCCGCCGGCTCGCCGACGTGGCCACCGACGAGCAGCGCGACAGCTACGGCGGTGGCGGTGAGGTCGCGCTGCTGGAGGCGGAGGTCGCCGAGCTGCTGGGCAAGCCGGCGGCCGTCTTCATGCCGACCGGGATCGCCGCGCAGCAGAGCGTGCTCCGGGTCTTCGCAGACCGGGCCGGTACGCAGCGGGTCGCCGTCCACGGGCTGTCACACCTGCTGGTGCACGAGCTGAACGCGCTGGAGGAGGTGCACCACCTCCGGATCGAGCGGCTGTGTTCCGAGCCGCGGCAGCCGCGGCCGGACGAGCTGGCCGCCGTACCGGGTGCGCTGGCGGCGGTGACGCTGGAGCTGCCGCTGCGCGACGCCGGGTACGTGCTGCCGACCTGGGACGAGCTGGTGATCTTCGCCGAGGCCTGTACGGCGCGCGGCGTACCGCTGCACCTGGACGGTGCGCGGCTGTGGGAGAGCACGCCGTACCTCGGTCACAGCCTGGCCGAGATCGCCGAGCTGGCCACCACCGTCTACGTCTCGTTCTACAAGGGCCTGGGCGGCCTGGCCGGGGCATCGGTCGCCGGGCCGGTCGACGTCATCGCGGAGGTCCGCCGCTGGCAGCGCCGGCTCGGCGCGAACCCCTACACCCTCTTCCCGTACGCCGTGGCCGCGCGCGAGGGCCTGCGCTCGGTGCTGCCGCTGATGGGTGACCTGCACGACCGTGCGGTCGAGCTGGCCGTCGCGCTGCAGGCCACCGGCTACCGGGTCTTCCCCGAGCCGCCGCACACGAACTCGTTCCGCGTCTACGCGCCGCGCCCGGCCGACAAGATGGAGCGGGCCGCCGTGCGCCGGATGGAGGCGACGCGCGAGTCGCTGACCTGGACCTGGCAGCCGGCCGACGTCCCGGGCTGGTCGTGGGTCGAGCTGGTGGTGACTCCGGACACGTTGGCGTGGCCGGTCGACGAGGTGGCCAAGGCTTTCGGGGAACTTCTGGAAGACTAGGTGCGTATCACCAGTGAGGTTGTTCGCATTCCAGGCGGGGAGAGTTGTAGGTCAGTGCTGACGTTCGTTTTCACCATGATTGTTCTGCTGGTTCTTTCGGGGCTCGTGCTGCTGGCGGTGGCGCGAGGTGAGGGTAAGCACTTCGGGTAAGTAGTTGCTTCGAGCAACAAAAGGCGTCAGCGGACGGCTTCGGCCAGCGCCTTCAGCACGGGAGCGGCGACGGTGACGGTGGGCAGCACGAGCAGTGCGACCGCCGTCGCGTAGGTGGCCGCCGACAGCAGGGGGAAGCGCGGTTCGGGGTCGGCCAGACGCTGGACTCTCAGCACCGTCGCGGACTTGGCCATCGCCATGCCCGCGGCGGGTGCCGGGGAGCCGGCCAGCGCGACCAGTGCGCGGGCCAGCGGGAGCGGGCCGTTGCGGCGGCGGGCGTCGTCGTCGGCGAGCAGCTCGACGAGCGTGCGCGCCTGCTCCAGCGCCACGTCGCTGCGGACCCAGCGCGGGAACGCCATGTGCAGCGCCGTGAACGCCTCCAGCACCAGGTCGTGCCGGGCGCGCAGGTGCGCCTGCTCGTGCGCCAGTACGGCGCGCAGCTCGCTCTCGTCGAGCCGGTCGAGCGCGCCCACCGACACCACGACACGGGAGCCGCGCATCGCGGGCAGGCAGTAGGCGAGCGGCGTCTCTTCGGCCAACACTCGCAGCCCGGGGATCAGGCCGTCCGGTGTGGCCAGTACGTCGACCAGGTCGCGGTGGCGCTTGCGGCGGGCGCGCGTGCCGACGGCGACGCGGCCGGCGGCGTACAGGAGTCTGATGGCGACCAGGGCGGTCAGCGCGAGCACTGCGGCCGCGGCCAGATCGCGTGGGGACGACGGGTCGAAGCGCGGCTCGCCGGGCTCGCCGGCTGTCGAGTAGGACAGGGAGATGCCGGCGCCGAGCGCAGCCAGTACGGCGGCGATCGCCAGCGCCTGCCAGAGCGCTACTGCCGCGCGCGGGATCCGGTACGGCCAGCTGGAGCGAGCCAGCAACGCCGGGGCCGGCCCGGTCAGCACCAGAGCCAGTGCCGCGAGCAGGATCGGGGTGATCACCCCTCTCGCGCCTCGAGCTTGCTCAGGGCCTCGCGCAGCAGCGCGGCCTCCTCGTCGGAGACCTGGCCGACGAACCGGACCAGCGCCTCCCGGCGGTCGCCGGCCTGGTCGAGCGCGTCCCGCATCAGGTCGACGGCCAGGTCGGCGCGCGGCGCGGAGGCCTTGTAGCGCCAGGCCTTGCCGTCGCGCTCGCGCTCGGTCAGCTTCTTCTTGGCCAGCCGGTCCAGCACCGTCATCACGGTGGTGTAGGCCAGGTCGCGGGTGAGCGAGAGCCGCTCGTGCACCTCCCGCACGGTGAGCGCGCCCTCGGCCGCCCAGAGCTGCTCCATCACCACCCGCTCGAGCTCGCCGAGCGGTCGCGGAGCCTTCGGGTCGGTGGTCACGTGACCAGTATAACTACAGGTTGTAGTAGATCGTCGGCGGCATCTACTACATCCCGTCGTAGATCTGCGCTAGCATCTACTACGTAACGTCGTAGATCTTCGGGAGGGGCCCCGATGGACACGCTCGACCTGGCCCGCTGGCAGTTCGCGGTCACCACCGTGTACCACTTCTTCTTCGTGCCGGTGACGATCTCGCTGGTCGCGATCACGGCCGGCCTGCAGACCGCCTGGGTGCGCACCGGCAAGGACAAGTACCTGCGGCTGACCAAGTTCTACGGCAAGCTCTTCCTGATCAACATCGCGATGGGTGTGGTCACCGGGCTGGTCCAGGAGTTCCAGTTCGGGATGAACTGGAGCGACTACTCGCGCTTCGTCGGCGACGTGTTCGGCGCCCCGCTGGCGCTGGAGGGGCTGCTCGCGTTCTTCCTGGAGTCGACGTTCATCGGGCTCTGGATCTTCGGCTGGGACCGGCTGCCGAAGAAGGTGCACCTGGCCTGCATCTGGATGGTCGCGCTCGGCACGCAGCTGTCGGCGTACTTCATCCTGGCGGCCAACTCCTGGATGCAGAACCCGGTCGGCTTTCGCTACAACGCCGAGCGCGGCCGCGCCGAGCTGACCGACTTCTGGTCGGTGCTGACCAACAAGGTCGTCCTGGTCACCTTCCCGCACACGATCTTCGCCGCGTTCATGGTCGGCGGCGCGTTCGTCGCCGGGGTCGCGATCTGGCACCTGGTCCGCCGGCCGGGCGTCGACACCGCGGCGTTCCGGACCGCGATGAGGCTGGGCGCGGTGATCGTGATCGCCGCCGGGGCCGGCGTGGCGCTGAGCGGCGACCAGCAGGGCAAGGTGATGACCGAGGTGCAGCCGATGAAGATGGCGGCGGCCGAGGCGCTCTACCAGTCCGAGAAGCCCGCCGCGTTCTCGGTCTTCACGGTGGGGACGCTGGACGGCTCGAAGGAGATCTTCTCGGTCAAGGTGCCGTACCTGCTGTCCTTCCTGGCCACCGGGACCTTCGACGGCGAGGTGCAGGGCATCAACAACCTGCAGGAGGCCTACGAGAAGCTCTACGGCCCCGGCTCGTACAACCCGAACGTCCCGCTGACCTACTGGACCTTCCGGCTGATGATCGGGGTCGGGATGACCTCGGTCGCGCTGGCCGCGCTGCTGCTGTGGATGACCCGGAAGGGCCGCGAGCCGCACCGGCTGCTGATCTGGATGGCGCTGCCGCTCCCGCTGCTGCCGCTGTTCGCGAACGTCTTCGGCTGGGTGTTCACCGAGACCGGGCGGCAGCCGTGGCTGGTGTTCGGGCTGCTGCCGACGTCGGCGGGAGTGTCACCGGGGACGACGACCGCGGAGGTGCTGACCAGCCTGATCGGCTTCACGCTCCTGTACGGCGTACTGGCGGTGGTCGAGGTGAAGCTGATGTTCAAGTCGATCCGGGCGGGGCTGGCCGGTTCTCCGGCGCCTGAGGATCCCGACGGGCCCGACTCCGACGACGGCTCGGCCGAGGCCAAGCCCCTGTCCTTCGCGTACTGAGGGGATGACGATGGAACTGACGACGGTCTGGTTCATGGTGATCGCGTTCCTGTGGATCGGTTACTTCGTGCTCGAGGGCTTCGACTTCGGCGTCGGCGCGCTGCTCCGGGTGCTCGGCCGCGACGAGCCCGAGCGGCGGGCGGTGGTGACCACGATCGGGCCGGTCTGGGACGGCAACGAGGTCTGGCTGGTGACGGCCGGCGCGATGACGTTCGCGGCCTTCCCGGAGTGGTACGCGACGCTGTTCAGCGCGTTCTACCTGCCGCTGTTCGGGATCCTGGTGGCGCTGATCCTGCGCGGGGTCGCGCTGGAGTACCGCGGCAAGCGCGACGACCTGCCGTGGCGGTCACGGATGGACACGCTGATCGTGATCGGGTCGCTGGCTCCGGCACTGCTGTGGGGGATCGCCTTCGCGAACCTGGTTCGCGGCATCCCGCTGGACGCGTCGTACGAGTTCGTCGGTGGGTTCGGTGACCTGTTGAGCCCGTTCGCGGTGCTGGGCGGTCTGACCTTCACGGCCGTCTTCGTGGCCCACGGCGCGATCTTCCTGGCACTCCGTACGACGGACGAGCTGCGCGAGCGGGCGAACCGGCTGGCCGGGTGGACCGGGCTGGTGGCGGCTGTGCTCGCCGTCGGGTTCCTGGCCTGGGCCCAGCAGCTCCGCGGCGACCGCTGGTCGGTGCTGATCGCCGTACTGGCTGCGCTGGCGCTCGTCGGTGGGCTGGTCGCGAACAGGTTGCGCCGGGAGGGCTGGGCGTTCGCCGGGACCGCGCTGGCGATCGCGCTGACGGTGACGTCTCTTTTTGTCGCCATGTTCCCCGCGGTGCTGCCGTCGACGCTCGACCCCGGCTCGACGCTGACCACCGCGGCGGCCGCCTCCACGCCGTACACCTTGAAGATCCTGACCGTCGTCGCGGCGATCTTCACGCCGCTGGTGATGCTCTACCAGGGCTGGACGTACTGGGTGTTCCGCAAGCGCGTGATCGTCGGCGTCTGATGAAGCCCCTCGATCCGCGGTTGCTGCGCCGGGCCGAGGCGGCCCGGCTGTTCCTGGTCGGGTCGGTGCTGATCGGTGTCGCCACGGGGGCGCTGGTCATCGTGCAGGCGGTGCTGCTCGCCCGCGGGATCTCCGGTGTCGTGCTGCACGGCTCTGGTGTCGGTGAGGTGGCCTGGTTGCTGGCGGCGGTTGTCGCCGGCCGGGCGGCGTTGACCTGGTTGCAGGAGGTCGTTGCCCAGCGGGCGGCGGCTGCGGTGAAGTCGACGCTGCGGCGACAGGTGCTGGAGCACTCCCTGAAGCTGGGACCGGTCTGGCTCAGTGGCGAGCGCAGCAGCCGGCTGACGACGCTGCTGACCAAAGGGCTGGACGACCTCGACCCGTACTTCGCCCGGTACCTGCCGCAGCTGGTGCTGGCTGCGACTGTGCCCGCTGGAGTCATCGGCTGGATGGCCACGGGTGACCTGGTCGCCGCCGCGACGGTGGTGGTGACGCTGCCGCTGATCCCGGTGTTCATGGCGCTGGTCGGCTGGGCCACGCAGGCGTACAGCCGGCGGCGGCAGCGGGCGCACGCCGTACTGGCTCATCATTTCTCCGACGTGATCTCCGGGCTCGCGACGCTGAAGCTGTTCGGCCGCGCCAAGGGCCAGGCCGAGTCCGTACGCCGGGTGACCGAGGAGCACCGGGTCGCGTCGATGGCGAGCCTGCGGCTGGCGTTCCTGTCGTCGTTCGTGCTGGAACTGCTGGCGAGCATCTCGGTCGCGCTGGTCGCCGTCGGGGTCGGGCTGCGGCTGGTGGACGGGAAGCTCGGGCTGGAGACGGCGCTGCTGGTGCTGATCCTGGCGCCGGAGGCCTACCTGCCGTTGCGGCAGGTCGGTGCGCAGTTCCACGCGAGTGCGGACGGGGTGGCGGCGAGCGAAGAGGTGTTCCGGGTGCTGGAGACGCCGCTGCCGCTGGCGGGCGACCGGACCGACGTACCGGACCTGCGGACGACCGGGCTGCACCTGCACGACGTGACCGTCGGGTACGCCGACCGGTCGGCGCTGCGGAGCTTCGACCTGGACCTGTGGCCGGGGGAGGTGGTCGCGCTGACCGGGCCGAGCGGTGCGGGGAAGTCGACCGTGCTGGCGGCGATCCTCGGGTTCGTCGTCCCGGAGTCCGGGGTGATCGTGGCGGGTGGGAGCGCGATGGACGAGTTCGACATGGGCTTGTGGCGGCAGCAGTTCGGGTGGGTGCCGCAGCGGCCGGGGCTGCGGGTCGGGAGCATCGCGGAGAACGTGCGGTTGGGCAGGCCCTCGGCGACCGATGCTGAGGTGCGAGCGGCGTTGGACACGGCAGGGGCTGCTGAGCTGGAGCTGGAAACGCCGGTGGGAGAGCAGGGGCAGTTGCTGTCGGGTGGGCAGCGGCGGCGGGTGGCGCTGGCTCGGGCGCTGGTGACCGATGCGCCGGTGCTGCTGCTGGACGAGCCGACGGCTGGGCTGGACCCAATGGCCGAGGCTGCTGTGGTTGCTGGGCTGCGGTCGACCGGGCGGACGGTACTGCTGGTCGCGCACCGGCCTGCGTTGATGGAGGCGGCTGATCGAGTGGTGTCGGTGACGAGGGAGCTGGTGCCGGTATGAGCCTGCTGGTGATGCCGGAGCGTGGAGTGAGGCTACGGCTGCTGCTGGCTGTCCTGGCCGGGGTGCTCGGGTCCGGGATGGCGGTCGGGCTTTTGGCCACGTCGGCGTGGCTGATCACCAAGGCCTCTGCTGAGCCGCCGGTGCTCACGCTGCTGGTGGCGATCGTGGCGGTGCGGGCCTTCGGCGTCGGCCGCGGTGTCTTCCGGTACGTCGAACGGCTGGCCGGCCACGACGCGGCGTACCGGGTGCTGGGCGACACCAGGGCGCGGATCACCGAGCGGCTGGAGCTGCTGGCGCCTGTCGGGCTGGCGTCGACCCGCAGCGGGGACCTGCTGGCGCGGCTGGTGCTGGACATCGATGCGGTGCTCGACCTGTGGTTGCGGGTGCTGCTGCCTTTAGTGGTCGCGGTGGTGACGGCGACGGCGACTGTTGGGCTGCTGGTGTTGCTGCTGCCGGTGGCGGGTGCTGCGGTGGCTGTGGCGGTGCTGGTCGCGTGCACGGTGGTGCCGTGGCTGACGGCGGCCAGTGCTGCGCGGGCCGAGCGGATGATGGCTGGGCATCGCGGTGAGGTCGCGGCGGCTGCGACCGAGAACCTGCAGACCGCGGGCGACGTACTGGCGTTCGGGGCGGTCGAGCAGGTGCTGGCGTCGTTCGAAACGGCGGACCGGCGGCTGGCGGCGGCGCAGCAGCGGTCTGCGTGGAGCACTGGGCTCGGCGGCGCGCTGCTGGTGCTGTGCGTCGGGGCGGCGAGCATCGCTGGGCTGGTGCTCGGGACTGGTGAGTCGGGGCCGGTCTACGCGGTGCTGGTGCTGACGCCGCTGGCGCTGGCTGACGTGCTGGGCGGGGTGCCGCTCGCTGCGCAGCTGGCGATCCGGGTGCGCGCTGCGCTGCAGCGGGTCGAGGACCTGCTGGGTACGCCGGTGCCGGTGGCTGAGCCCGTCGAGTCGCTGCCGATGCCGGTGGGGTCTGGGCTGCAGGTCCGGGGGCTGCGGGCCGGCTACGGGCCGGACGACGTGCTGCGCGATCTGGATCTGGACCTGCCCGCGGGGAGCCGGGTGGTGATCACCGGTCCGAGCGGGTCCGGCAAGAGCACGCTGGCCTTGGTGCTGCTCCGCTTCTTGGAGCCGCGCGGCGGTGAGGTTCTGCTGGGCGGTTCCGACGTACGGGGGCTGGACAGCGACCAGGTGCGGACGAAGGTCGGGTTGCTGACGCAGGAGAGCTACGTGTTCGACACGAGCATCCGGGAGAACCTGCTGCTCGCTAAGCCCGGTGCGAGCGACTTGCAGCTGTGGAACGCGCTCTACCGAGCCCGGCTCGGTGACTTCGTGCACGACCTGCCGAAGGGGCTCGACACGATGGTGGGGGAGCACGGCGCCCGGTTGTCCGGCGGAGAGCGGCAGCGGCTCGCGCTCGCCCGGCTGCTGCTGGCCGACCACGACGTACTGGTCCTGGACGAGCCGACCGAGCACCTGGACGAGGAGACCGCCCGGAGCCTGCTGACCGACCTGTACCGCGCGGCGGGCCGCCGTACCGTCGTACTACTTACCCACCGCCCGGAGCTGGCGCCTCACCCAACGCGACCGATCGTGGTTCTGGCTTGAGCATCTGCCAAGATGGGGAACCGTGTTGACTCCTCAGCTTGTCCCGATGCTCGCCGACGCCGCCCTGATCGTCATCGTCGCGGTGGTCGTGGTCCTGGTCGCGGCCGGAACCGCCGGGCTGGTCGTTGCCCGGCGCCGGACCCGTGAGCTGCCGCCGGCCACTCCGACCGCGCCGATCGAGACGGCGGAGCCGACCGTCGGCGAGGACGCCGAGGAGCCGCGCGACACCCCCACCCGCACGCTCGAGGACACCGAGCTGCCGACGCTGGAGAAGCCGGAGTCCGCGCAGGGCCGCTTGGTCCGGCTGCGCTCCCGGCTGGCCCGCTCGCAGGGCTCGCTCGGCAAGGGCCTGCTCGCGCTGCTGTCCCGCGACAAGCTCGACGACGAGACGTGGGAGGACATCGAGACCACGCTGATCACGGCCGACGTCGGTGTCACCCCGACCCAGGAGCTGGTCGAGCGCCTGCGCACCCGGGTCCGGGTCGAGGGCGTCGGCGGTGAGCAGGCCCGCGCGATCCTCCGCGAGGAGCTGATCACGCTGGTCGACCCGTCGCTGGACCGGTCGCTGAAGGTGGACCGGGACGACGACCAGCCCGCGGTGATGCTGATGGTCGGCGTCAACGGGACCGGCAAGACCACCACCGTCGGCCGGCTGGCCCGGGTCCTGATCGCCGAGGACAAGAAGGTGCTGCTCGGCGCGGCCGACACGTTCCGCGCGGCCGCGGCCGACCAGCTGCAGACCTGGGGCGAGCGGGTCGGCGCCCGGACCGTGCGCGGCCCGGAGGGCGGCGACCCGGCCAGCATCGCGTTCGACGCGGTCAAGCAGGGCATCGAGCAGCAGGCCGACGTGGTGCTGATCGACACCGCCGGGCGGCTGCACACCAAGACCGGTCTGATGGACGAGCTCGGCAAGGTCCGCCGGGTGATCGAGAAGACCGCCGAGGTGGACGAGGTGCTGCTCGTCATCGACGCCACCACCGGGCAGAACGGGCTGACCCAGGCCCGGGTGTTCGCCGAGGTGATCAACGTGACCGGCCTGGTGCTGACCAAGCTGGACGGGACCGCCAAGGGCGGCATCGTGATCGCGGTGCAGCGTGAGCTCGGCGTACCGGTGAAGCTGGTCGGGCTCGGCGAGGGCGCCGACGACCTGGCGCCGTTCGACCCCGAGCAGTTCGTGGACGCGCTGCTCGACTGAGTACCGGTTCTCGCTCGGCCCGTTTGAACCGGCGCCGATCTGGTATCAAGAAACATGAGCCGACCGAGGATCGTCATCGTGGGCGCCGGGTTCGCCGGGTTCCACGCGGCCAAGACGTTGTGCCGGGTCAGCAAGGGCCGGGCCGACATCGTGCTGGTCAACCCGACCGACTACTTCCTGTACGTGCCGCTGCTGCCGGAGGTGGCCACCGGCATCCTGGAGCCGCGCCGGCTGACGGTGTCGCTGGCCGAGGCGCTGCCGGACGTCCAGCTGGTGCTGGGCGAGGTGGACGGGCTCGACCTGGACAGCCGGACGGTGTCGTACGAGGACCCGGCCGGCCAGGCCGGCTCGGTGCAGTACGACCGGCTGGTGATCGCCGCCGGCAGCGTGAACAAGCTGCTGCCGATCCCCGGTGTCGCCGAGCACGCGCACGGCTTCCGGGGCATCCCGGAGGCGGTGTTCCTGCGCGACCACATGATCCAGCAGATCGAGCTGGCCGACGCCACCGACGACCAGGACGAGCGGGACGCGCTCTGCACGTTCATCGTGGTCGGAGCCGGCTACACCGGGACAGAGGTCGCTGCGCACGGCGTGCTGTTCACCGAGCTGCTCAAGAAGCACCGGCCGCGGCTGCGGGACCAGCGGATGCGCTGGATGCTGCTGGACATCGCTGACCGGGTGCTGCCCGAGCTGGACAAGCGCCTGTCCCGCACGGCCGACAAGGTGCTGCGCAAGCGTGGTGTCGAGGTCCGGATGGGCCTGTCGGTCGAGGAGGTCAAGCAGGACTGCGTCCGGCTGACCGACCAGACCGAGATCGCCACCATGTCGCTGGTCTGGTGCGTGGGCGTTCGGCCGGACCCGGTGGTCGAGGGGCTCGGTTTGAAGACCGAGAAGGGCCGGCTGGTCGTCGACGAGTACCTGAACGTGCCGGGACACCCGGACGTGTTCGCCTGCGGTGACGCGGCCGCCGTACCGGACCTGACCCGGCCCGGCGAGGTGACGCCGATGACTGCCCAGCATGCCGAGCGCCAGGGCCGACGGGCCGCGCACAACGTCGCCGCCTCGTTCGGGACCGGCGAGCGCAAGCCTTACGTGCACAAGGACCTGGGCTTCGTGGTGGACCTCGGTGGGATCGACGCGGCGGCCAACCCGCTGCAGATCCCGCTCGGCGGGCTGCCGGCCAAGGCGGTGACCCGCGGCTACCACCTGCTCTCGATGCCGGGCAACAGGATCCGTACGGCGACCGAGTGGCTGTTCGACGCGACGCTGTCCCGTCAGAGCACACACCTGGGCCTCATCCCGGCCGTCGACGTACCGCTGGAGACAGCGAGCCCGGAGCGCGTTCGGCGGCACCCGTAGGCGGTAGGTTCCTGCAGCATGGAGCTGGAGTACCTGCTGCGCGAGCTGACGCCCCGGGTGGTCGGTGCCGTCGTACGGCGTACTGGTGACTTCGCCGCGGCCGAGGACGCGGTGCAGGAGGCGCTGCTCGCCGCTGCGCGCACCTGGCCGCGTGACGGCGTACCGGACAACCCGCGGGCGTGGCTGATCCAGACCGCGCACCGGAAGGTCATCGACGAGATCCGGCAGGAGCAGGCGCGGCGCAAGCGCGAGGAGCTGGCCGCGCAGCGCGACGTACCGGCTGAGGAGGTGGAGGACAGCGACGACACGCTGCGGCTGCTGTTCATGTGCTGCCACCCGGACCTCACCGCCGCGTCGGCGATCGCGCTGACGCTGCGTGCTGTCGGCGGGCTCACCACCACCGAGATCGCGCAGGCCTACCTGGTGCCCGAGTCGACGATGGCGCAGCGGATCAGCCGGGCCAAGCAGAAGCTCAAGGGCGCGTCGTTCGAGCTGGCGCAGGACGACGAACGGCTGCGCAACGTGCTGCACGTGCTCTACCTGATCTTCAACGAGGGCTACACGTCCAGCAGCGGTCCGGAGCTGCACCGCAGCGACCTGGCGGCGGAGGCGATCCGGCTGACCCGCATGGTGCACGCGCTGCTGCCGGAGAACGGCCAGGTCACCGGTCTGCTCGCGCTGATGCTGCTGACCGATGCCCGGCGGGACGCGCGGACCGGGCCGTCCGGCGAGCTGATCCCGCTGGCCGAGCAGGACCGCTCGCGGTGGGACCGCGAGCTGATCGCCGAGGGGGTCGCGCTGGCGGTCGACGCGTTCAGTCGGCCGCCGCTGGGGGAGTACCAGCTGCAGGCGGCGATCGCTGCGCTGCACGACGAGGTGGACAAGCCGGAGGACACCGACTGGCCACAGGTACTCGGCCTGTACGACCTGCTGGAGCAGCTGTCCGGCAACCCGATGGTGACCCTCAACCGGGCAATCGCAGTGGCCATGGTCGACGGGCCGGACGCGGGTCTGGCCGTGCTGGAGCCGCTGGACGAGCCGCTGGCCGGGCACTACCGGCTGGACGCCGTACGGGGGCATCTGCAGGAGATGCGGGGTGACAGCGAGGCCGCTGCGGAGCACTTCCGCGCAGCGGCCCGGCGTACGACGAGCTTGCCGGAACGGGACTACCTGACGCTGAAGGCCGCCGCGGTCAGTGGTGCTGCGCGAAAGCCGCAGTGATCTCGTCCGGGCCCTCACCTGTTGCCAGCAGCAACTTCAGCAGCACCCGCGCCTTGTAGGGGTCGAGGAAGCCGCCGTCGATGAGGCCCCTGTTGAGAAGGTCCGACTCGGAGCCCACGGCCTTGTAGGTGCTGCGCAGCACCGAGCCACCACCGGTCCGCGACGTCAGTACGACGGGCATCCGCTCAGCCAGCGCACCGAGCACCGGAGCGAGCGCTGACGGCACGTGGCCGACGCCGTAGCCGGCAACGACCAGACCCTGGTGCGTGTCGGCCAGCCCCTCCAGCAGCAGCCCGTCGTCGTCCAGCGTGACGGTGTAGAGCGCCACCCGCGCAGCGTCGAGGTCAGCAGCCTCCGGCCGACCCGGTACGCCGTCCTGCCGCGCGGGCTTGGCCAGGATGCGCACCTGGTCCTCGACCAGGTGGCCGATCGGACCGGCGTTGGGCGACGCGAAAGTCGCCGTACTGGTGCTGTGCGTCTTGCGGACCCAGCGGGCGGCGTGGATCTGGTCGTTGAACACCACCAGAGCGCCCAGGTCTCGAGCAGCGGGGGAGCAGGCGACGCGTGCGGCGGCCAGCAGGTTCGCCGGGCCATCAGGACCGGCCAGCGTCGGGTTGCGCATCGCGCCGGTCAGCACGAACGGGTGCGGGTGCGGCCACACCTGGTCGACCACGAACGCGGTCTCCTCCAGCGTGTCCGTGCCCTGGGTGACGACCACACCGGAAGCACCGGCGCTGACGGCCTTGGAGGCTGCGTCGACGACGTCCAGCATCGTCGCCAGCGTGAGGTTTCCGCTCGGCACCGACTCGACGTCCTGCACCTCCAGGGGTGCACTCAGCTCGGCCAGCCCCGGCACTGCCGCCGTCAGCTCGGCACCGGTCAACCGGTTCGAGCCGCCGGCCACGGAAATCGTGCCGCCGAGGGTGAAGAGCGCGACGCTCACAGGTGTTTCCTCTCGTCCTACTGCCGGGCCGACGGCAGCCTACTGTGACTTGGCGCGTACGTGCAGTCGCTCTCCCTGCGGACCGAACAGACACAGCATCTCCACCGGCCGCGGACCGGGATTGCCGAACCAGTGCGGGATCCGGGTGTCGAACTCGGCGACCTCGCCCTCCTTCAGGACGAAGTCCTGGTCGTCCAGCACCAGCCGCAGCTCGCCGGACAGCACGTACACCCAGTCGTAGCCCTCGTGGGTCTGCTGCTTCACCTCGCCACCGGGCCAGCCGGCCGGGGCGATCTGCTTGAAGGCCTGCAGGCCACCCGGCCGCCGGCTCAGCGGGATCACGATCGCGCCGTGGTGCCGCTTGATCGGCCGGGCGTGGATCCGTGGGTCACCGGTCGGAGGAGCGTCGACCAGCTCGTCCAGCTGGACCTGGTGCGCCCGGGCCAGCGGCAGCAGCAGCTCCAGCGTCGGGCGCCGCTGGCCCGACTCCAGCCGGGAGAGCGTGCTGATCGAGATGCCGGTGGAGGTCGCGAGGTCGGTCAGCGTGGTCCCGCGCTCCTGACGCAGCCGGCGCAACCGCGGACCGACCGCCTCGAGCACGTCGTCGAAGTCGTTCACCTTGCCATCTTGGCAAAGATCTTTGTCATTTTCGAGAACTCTGCCGATTCTGGGGACAGACCTAGCGAAGGAGACGCAGATGTACGACGTGATCGTGATCGGCGGCGGGGTGGCCGGGCTGAGCGGGGCGCTGCCCCTGGTCCGGTCCCGCCGGTCGGTCCTGGTGATCGACCAGGGCGAGCCGCGCAACGCCCCCGCCGACGGGGTGCACAACTTCCTGACGCGCGACGGGATCCCGCCGCTGGAGCTGACCGCGCTCGGCCGCCAGGAGGTGACCGGGTACGGCGGTGAGGTGGTCGACGGCACGGTCGTGTCGGCGCGTTCCGCGGCCGGCGGTTTCGTGGTCGAGACGGCCGACGGCCGGGCGTACGAGTCGCGGCGCCTGCTGGTGACGACCGGGCTGACCGACCAGCTGCCCGGCGTACCGGGGCTGGCGGAGCGGTTTGGGCGGGATGTACTGCACTGCCCGTTCTGCCACGGCTGGGAGGTGCGGGACCAGGCGATCGGCGTACTGGCGACTGGGCCGGCGGCGATCCACCAGACGATGATGTTCCGCCAGCTGAGCGACGACGTGACGCTGTTCCTTCACACCGGGCCGCAGCCGACCGAGCAGGAGTGGGAGGAGCTCGCCGCGCGCGGGATCTCTGTGGTGCAAGGCGTTGTGGAGCAGGTGGAGGTCAGCGACGACCAGGTGACCGGCGTACGGCTGGAGGGCGGCAGGGTGATCCCGCGACAGGCGCTGGCCGTGCAGAGCTACCTGCGGGCGCGTGCTGACTTCCTGGACGAGCTGGGCCTCAAGGCGGTCGAGCGGGAGTTTCGCGGGATCTCGATCGGGACCGCTGTCGAGGCCGGGCCGGGTGGGACGACCAGCGTCCCCGGCGTCTGGGTAGCGGGCAACGTGACCGACCCGATGAGCCAGGTGGTCACCTCGGCGGCTGCTGGATTCTCGGCCGGTGCTGCGATCAACGGCGATCTGGTCGGAGAAGACACCCGGTTGGCTGTGGCCGCACGCAGTAGTTGAGGAGTTGAATAGAGGCGGGAGGGTGGATGCGCGACTCGATCGACCCCGATTTCGCCTCGTACGTCGATGCGCGGCAGGGCAGGTGGCTGCGAACCGCCGCCCTCGTCTACGGCGACCAGGCGCGGGCCGAAGCCCTGCTCCTGCACGCCTTCAGCCGGCTCGCGATGGTGTGGGGGCGGCCGGACGACCCGGACGTGTTCGTCCAGCGGCTGCTCTACCAGCCGGCCCTGTCGCGCCTGCACCCGCCGCGGCCGGCGCCGCCCAGCGACGACACCACCCTGTCAGCGCTGGCTGAGCTGACTCCGGTGCAGCGGACCGTCTTCGTGCTGCTGTACTACGAGGAGCTGACCGAGTTCGAGATCGCCGACCTGCTCAGCCTGTCCCACACCGCCGTCCACGGGCACGGCCAGACCGCGCTCAGCCGCTTCCGCACCGGCCTCGGGCTGGGCGACTGGCGGAACCCGGTGGAGCGGCGATGAGGCGTGAGGACGTCAGACCCCTGCTGGAGCGGGCGATCGGTGAGCTGCCGGAACCGGACCTGGCCGACAGCGCCTGGACCGGGGGCCTGGCGATCCGTCGCAAGCGCCGGCGGAGCCAGGTGCTCGTGGCTGCGCTCGTCGTACTGGTGCTGCTGGTGGGTGGCGTGCTGGTGGCGGTCAAACGGCCGTCGTTCGGGCTGAACCCGCCAGACACCGGGCCGACGCACCCGCCGGGGTACGTGCCGCCGGCCGGTCAGATCGCGGGCATGGACTTCTGGATCGCGCCGCAGGGCGGCAGCGAGCCGTACCTGAACCGGATGATCACCCCGATGGGCGGCGAGCTCGACTACCCCGACAACCCGTCTCCGCTCACCGAGCGGCCGATCGACCAGGTGGCGGCGGTAGTGCTCGCCCGCAACGGCGACAGGTTCCGGCCGCTGCTGCTGGCGAGCACAGCCCGGTGGTCCGAGGTGGACCTCGACCTGGCTCCGATCGCCACCGGCGCACCTCTCAGTGCCGGATCTGTAGCTCTCAGTGGGCGTCTGGTGGCCTTCCCCCAACCAGGTGCCGTCGTAGTGGTCGAGACGACCACTGCGGCGGTACGGCGGATCCCGCTGCCCGACCAGGACATCCGCAGCGTCTCCTGGTTCGGGGACCGCGAGCTGATGCTCGTGAGCAGCGGACGGCGCACCTACCGGGTGGCGCCCGGTGCTGCCGAAGAGGTCCGGGACTTCCAGGCCAGCGTCGACCCGGACGCCGCCACAGCGCCGTACCGGCTGGACGGAATCACCTCCCAGGTGGTGCTGATGCGGTCCAATCTGCGTGGCTGGACGGCGGAGAGCCCGCTGCAGCTGCCGGTGCAGAGGTGGACGGGTCAGACGTTCTCCGACGGCAACCTGGCCGCCCGGATGTTCGTGTCGGACATCCTGCCGCAGGTGCAGACGGTTGCCTCGCGCCCGCAAGTGGTTGCCGCCGTCTCCGCGGTGGACAGCAGGCCGTCGCGGCTGCTGGTGCTGGGGGAGACGCCACCGGCCACGCCCGCGCCGACCGGGCTGCCGGTACCGGACGCCGTCCGCGAGCGCGGCTGCTGCGCCGTACTGGGCTGGTACGACGACGACACCGTGCTGTTCACGGTGACCGGCTGGGTGCTGGCCTGGAGCCTGGAGACCGGCCAGGTACGGCGGGTCGCCGAGCTCAAGGTCCGGTCCGTTGCGGTCGGCCCCGGACTGGCCGGCTGACTACTCGACGATGCAGCGCATCGTCATCTGCACCAGGTGATCGGCCTCCTCGACCCGTGGCATCGGCTCCCCGGTCATCGCGCGGATGATCAGCACACCGGCCAGCCACTGCACCATCAGCACCGCGTCGGCGCTGTCCCGGACGCTCTCACCGCGCGCCCGGGCCCGTTTCAGCGCCGCCTCGGTCTGGTCGACCCGGCGCTGCAGGAAGTTGCGGTAGAAGACCGCGAACTGCTCGTCGCGGTTCATCTCGGTGACCGCGAGCCGGACCAGCGCGACGCCCTCGGCCCGGTTCACGAACGCCAGCGCGTCGCGGTAGACCTGGCGCAGGTCACCCGCGATCGAACCGGTGTCGGCGTCCGGGATCTCGACGTCGAACATGTCGGCCAGCGCGTCGTTGGCCAGCTGTTCCTTGCTGGCCCACCGCCGGTAGATCGTGGCCTTGCCGACACCCGCCGCCTCCGCGACGTCGTCCACGGTCATGCCGTCGAAGCCGCGCTCCAGCAGCAGCTGCACGGCGTACCGCCGGATCCTCGGTTCGGCGTCCGGGTCCCGTGGCCGGCCCCGGCGTGGTTTCTCCCCGCTGTTCGTTCCCATCGTTGGTGTCCCCAGCTCGGACGGTCGCAGTGGCGCGGCTGCGGCCCGTGTGGTCAGGCCAGAGTGCCACACATGACGCGATGTCACCTGGATGTCACCTGACCGACCGCTTTGTCACACGCCCGAAACATCCGGACCGATCGGCTGAAACCGCGCGCCGACACCGTGTCGGTGTGGCGCCGCGTGGGCTTCCCGGCGTTGTGGAGAACTCCTCGATGAGGACGCGGGCCACCACAGATCGATGGAAGGGATGACGTTGATGGAGATCAACGCCGGCGATACCGCCTGGGTCTTGGTCAGTGCCGCCCTGGTGTTCCTGATGACACCGGGCCTGGCTTTCTTCTACGGCGGCATGGTGCGCGTCAAGAGCGTGCTGAACATGATGATGATGAGTGCCATCACCATCGGTGTCGTCACGGTGCTGTGGGTGGTGGTCGGCTACTCACTCACCTTCGGCGGTGACCACGGCGGGGTGATCGGCGACTTCTCGGTGGCCGGGCTGAAGGGCCTGATGGCCCCGGACGCGGTCAGCGGGACCATCCCGACCCTGGCCTACGTCGGCTTCCAGCTGATGTTCGCGATCATCACCCCGGCGCTGATCTCCGGCGCGATCGCCGACCGGGCCTCGTTCCGGGGCTGGATCGTGTTCGTGGCGCTGTGGACCTCGCTGGTCTACTTCCCGGTCGCGCACTCGGTCTGGTTCCTCGACGGCGAGGGTGGTGGCGGCTTCATCGGCACCGGGATCAAGGCGATCGACTTCGCCGGCGGTACGGCGGTGCACGTGAACGCCGGTGCGGCCGCGCTCGCCCTGGCGATCGTGCTGGGCAAGCGGGTCGGCTGGCGCAAGGACCCGATGCGGCCGCACAGCCTGCCGCTCGTCGTACTGGGTGCGGGTCTGCTGTGGTTCGGCTGGTTCGGCTTCAACGCCGGCTCCGCCCTGACCGCCGGTACGACGGCCGCCGTCACCTTCGTGAACACCCAGGTCGCCACCGCCGCCGCCGTGATCGGCTGGCTGGTCGTGGAGCGGATCCGGCACGGCAAGGCCACCACGCTCGGTATGGCCTCCGGCGCGGTCGCCGGTCTGGTCGCGATCACCCCGTCCTGCGGCGCGGTCACCCCGGTCGGCGCCCTGATCCTCGGTGTCGTTGCCGGTGGCATCTGCGCGTTCGCGGTCTCGCTCAAGTACAAGCTCGGCTTCGACGACTCCCTCGACGTGGTCGGCGTGCACCTGGTCGGCGGTCTGGTCGGCTCGCTGGCGATCGGCTTCCTCGGCTCGGCCGCGGCGCCGTCCGCGGTGGACGGCCTGTTCTACGGCAGCGGGGCCGGGCAGCTCGGCCGGCAGGCGCTGGCCAACCTGATCGTCGGCGTCTACTCGTTCGTGGTCGCCTTCGGCCTGGCCAAGCTGATCGACAAGACGATCGGCTTCCGGATCACCGAGGACGACGAGGTCACCGGTGTCGACCAGGTCGAGCACGCCGAGACGGCGTACGACTTCCTGGCCGCGGGCTCCGGGCTGCGCGGCCCGGCGACGATGGTCCGGACACCGGCGCCGGTGGTGGAAGATGACGCTCCGACCAAGGACGCCGCTGAGAAGGAAGGTGCGAACGCATGAAGCTGATCACCGCGGTGGTCAAGCCGCACAAGCTGGAGGACGTCCGGACCGCGCTGGAGACCTTCGGCGTGACCGGGATGACGGTCACCGAGGCCAGCGGCTACGGCCGGCAGAAGGGCCACACCGAGGTCTACCGCGGCGCCGAGTACGAGGTCGACCTGGTCCCGAAGGTCCGGCTCGAGGTGGTCGTCGAGGACGGTGACGCCGGCGACGTGCTGGACGTGATCGTGAAAGCCGCGCAGACCGGCAAGATCGGCGACGGCAAGGTCTGGGTGACCCCGGTCGAGACGATCGTCCGCGTCCGCACCGGCGAGGTCGACGGAGACGCACTGTAGATGGTGGATCGCGCAGCTCAGCGGCGCGCGCGGGCCGAGGAGGCCGACGCGCTGCTGTACCTGCTCCTCGCGAAGGCCTGCGACGCTCTCGGCGTTCCTGCCGAGGGCGTCGCGCTGGTCGCTGTCGGCGGCTACGGCCGCGAGGAGCTGTCGCCGTACAGCGATCTCGACGTGATGCTCGTGCACGTCGAGGGGTACCCACGGGTGGACGAGCTCGCCGCGCAGATCTGGTACCCGCTGTGGGACTCGCGGACCAGGCTGGACCACAGCGTGCGGACCCTGGATCAGGCGCGGCAGGCGGCTGCTGACGACATCCGGGTGGCGCTGGGGTTGCTGGACGCGCGGCACGTCGCGGGGGACTCGCACCTGACGCTGCGGCTGCGGGCGGTGCTGATGGCCGACTGGCGGCGTACGGCTGCTGCGCGGTTGCCGGCGCTGGCTCAGGCCTGTCGCGCCCGGGCGTCGTCGGTGGGGGAGCTGGCGCACCTGGCCGAGCCGGACCTCAAGGAGGCGTACGGCGGGCTGCGGGACGCTGTGGTGCTGCGGGCGCTGGTGGCGTCGTGGTTGGTCGACGTACCGCACCCGGTGGTGGAGCGGTGCCGGCTGGATCTGCTCGATGTGCGGGACGAACTGCACGCTGCTGCCGGTCGGGCAACCGACCGGTTGGTTGCTGATGTCGGTCGCGAAGTCGCTGCCGGGCTTGGGCTTTCGGGGCGGGACGAGCTGCTGCGGCATGTCTATTCGACCGGCCGCACGCTCGCGCACGTGTGCGACGTGTCCTGGCGGCGGATCGAGAGCCTGGTGGCCAGACCGCCTCGCTCACGGCGCCGGCGTACGGGTGGGCCGTTGCTGCTCGCGCTGGACGAGGGCGTCGGCCAGCACGAGGGGGAGGTCGTGCTGATGCCCGATGCGAGGCCGGAGCGGGACGCTGCGCTCGGTCTGCGCGCTGCCGCGGTCGCTGCTGAGCGGGAGCTGGTGCTGTCGCCTGCTGTGTCGGCACGGCTTGCCGCTACCGCTGCCGAGCTGTCGGAGCCGTGGCCGGGGGAGGCCCGGCGGCTGTTCTGTGCGCTGCTGGGTGCTGGGCCGGGACTGCTCGAGGTGTGGGAGACGATGGACCAGACCGGGTACATCTCCCGGCTGCTCCCGGAGTGGGACAGCGTGCGTTTCCGGCCGCCGCAGTCGGCCATCCACCGCTACACGGTCGACCGGCACCTGCTGGAGACCTGTGTCGAGGCGTCCACGATGGTGCGCGACGTACGGCGTCCGGACCTGCTGCTGGTCGCCGCGCTGATCCACGACCTGGGCAAGGCGGTCGAGGGCGACCACAGCGTGACCGGTGCTGCCATCGCTGCGGTGGTGGCTCGGCGGCTGGGGTTTGACTCGTCCGATGTTTCAACGATCACGCTGCTGGTCCGGCAGCACTTGATGCTGGCGCAGGTGGCGACGCGGCGGGACCTGGACGACCCGATGACTGTGGACCTGGTGGTGGGGATCGTCGGGGACACCGAGACGTTGGATCTGCTGGAGGCACTGACGTACGCCGACGCGCGCGCTGCTGGCCCTGCTGCCTCGTCGCCGTGGCGGATGCGGCTGGTGGGAGAACTGGCCCGGCGGGTGCGTGGGGAGCTGTCCGGGGGAGGGGCGTCGCTGTGGAGCGAGGCACCGCCGCTGCCGTTGCCGGAGCTGCATCAGGTGGTTGGCGTTGGACGACTGGGTGTTGCGGTGTCGTCGGTGTCTGCTGGAGAGCTGCGGGTCAACGTGGCTGTGCCTGACCAGGTGGGGACGCTGTCGACGGTTGCCGCCGTACTGGCTGTGGAGCGACTCGCTGTGCGGTCCGCGGTGATCACCTCCGTCGAGGGCCTCGGCATCTCGTCGTGGACTGTCGCCGGGTCTGCTCCTGATCCCGTGCGGCTCCGGGACCGGCTGGCGGTGGCTTTGCGCGACAGCAGCGACCTGGTACGCCGTCTGACCGCCCGGGACTCGTCGGTCTCCCGCGGCCCGGCTGCTCGGGTCGACTTGCTGCCAGGCGTCTCGGAGACGGCGACTGTCCTGCAGGTGCGAGCGCACGACCGCCCTGGTCTGCTCTACGACGTGACTGCAGCCATCGCGGCTACCGGCGCCGACATCCGCTCCGCGCACGTCGGAACGCTCGGCGCCGAGTGCGTCGACGTGTTCTACCTGACGGACTCCCACGGCTCGCCGCTGGAGGAAGAGGACGCGCGAGTGACCGCCAAGACAGTGCTCGATCGCTTGACCTCCTAGTGTCTGCAGTGTGGATGTCGTAGAAGCGTTCCAGTTGCAGGCGACCGCGTGCGAAGAGCTCGGCTCACCCCTGTACGCCGACCTGCTCCGCCGGCTCGTGGACGACTACGAGCTCGGCGGAGTCAGCACCCGGGTCCTCGCCGGGCACGAGCAGGACCCGGGACCGTCAGCGCTAGCGCTGCGGTTGCTGGGCTCGGTGCACCGGCTGGTGCTCGCCGGCGAGGCACCGGAGCTCGCCGTCTTCTACCCGAGCACCGGCGGCGAGTGGGACCCGGTCCTGGGCTGGGAGGCGTTCGAACAGGTCCTCCTGTCGCGCGGCGCCGAACTGCAGAGCCTGCTGACCCAACCCCCGCAGACCAACGAGGTCGGCCGCTCGACTGCCCTGTACGGCGGCCTCCTCCGGCTCCACGAGGCTGTCCCGCTTCCGATCCGCTTGTTCGAGATCGGCGCCAGCGGCGGCCTCAACCTGCGCCCGGACCACTTCCGGTACGAGGTCTCCGCCCCCGAAACCCCCCAAGTCAGCACCACCGACCCGGCCCCCGCCTCCCACCCAGGTCCCGCCCCCGAAACCCCCCAGGTCAGCACCACCGACCCGACCCCCGCCTCCCGCCCAGGTCCCGCCCCCGAAAGCTCCCAAGTCAGCCCCACCGACACCCCCGCGATCTTCGGTGCACCCGACAGCCCCGTCGTCTTCACCGACGCCTGGTCCGGCCGCCCCATCGTCCCCGCACCCGATCTCCGCATCGCCGAACGCGTCGGCAGCGACATCAACCCCGTCAACCCGCTCACCGCAGACGGCGCACTCACGCTCACGTCGTACGTCTGGCCCGACATGACCGAGCGCCTGGCCCGCCTGCGCGGCGCCCTCGAGGTCGCCCGCGCGGTCCCCGCCGACGTCCACCGCGAGGACGCGCTCTCCTTCCTCCGCAACCTCGAGCTCTCCGAAGGTCACGTCACCGTCGTCTGGCACTCGGTCATGTGGCAGTACCTCACCCGCGACGACCAGATCGTCGCCGACGCGGCGATCGCGGCGCTGGGCGAGCGCGCAACCGAGTCGGCGCCGCTCGCGCGGCTCTGCCTGGAGCCGATGCGACGCACACCGGAGGCGGCGTACGAGTTCCTGATCGTGCTGCAGGTCTGGCCGACCGGCGTACGGCGTGTTCTCGGTCACGCGGCACCGCACGGGCTGCCCGCGGTCTGGGAATGAGGCTGGCTTTCCCGGCCGGGTGGGCCTTAGTCTGAGCGTGTTAGTTAGGTAAACCTAACCTAACTTCAGACGAGAGGATTGCGCCCCGATGATCCGTCGTACCGTCCTGACCGTGGCCGCCGCCACCGCGCTGGCCGCCGGTCTGGTCACCCCCGCCCACGCCGCGCCCGGCAGCGCCAGCAACCTCGGCAAGACCCTGACCGCGTCGAACGCGACCGGCCTGGCCGCGGCCGGCGAGACGATCACCGTCACCGGCAGCGGGTACAGCCCGAGCCAGGGGTACTACGTCGCGCTCTGCGCGGTCCCGTCCGACTACAGCTACGGCACCAAGCCCAGCCCGTGCGCCGGCGGCGACGGCCAGGGCGGTACGACGGTCGGCCCGTCCGCCTGGGTCACCAACAACCCGCTCGGCGGCAGCGCGTCGTACCCGATCGCCGCGAACGGCACCTTCACCGCCCAGATCCGGATCGCCGAAACCAGCCCCGGCCTGGACTGCGCCGACCCCGACATCACCTGCGCGATCGTCTCCCGCCGCGACCACTTCGCCGCCAACGACCGCTCCGGCGACGTGTACATTCCGGTCTCCTTCAGCTGATCGCCCTGATCGCCCTGGACGTCCATCGGGGCGCCGATCTCCTTCGATGCGACGAGCGCTGAAGATCCCAGACGCCGGTCCGGCTGACCTGTTCTCGGTCGGTCAGCCGACCGGTCCTCGACCGGCGGCAGCTGTCAGGTGGCTGCAGCCCCCGGTCGAGCAGTAGCGAGTTCTCGGCTCGCCACTGTCGGCCCCACCCGCGCATGGCGGCCCGGGTGGGGCCTTCCTCACGTCAGCGCGGCGACGAGCGCATCCGTCAGCTCCACCGCGTACTTCCCGTCCGGATCCAGATCCGGGTCGAAGATCCCGATGTCGATCCCCACGCACCCCTCGGCCCGCACCAACGGCTTGAGCAACGCCACCAGCTCGTCGTACCCGATCCCACCCGGATCCGGACTGTCCACCGCCGGCATCACCGAGGCGTCGAGGATGTCCACATCCAGATGCACCCAGAACCCGTCGAGCCCGCGCATCCGCTCCAACACCTCACCCGCGGTCCCGTCCCCGATGGAAGCCGCCGGCCAAACCCCGATCCCCGCCGCCACCATCTCTTCCCGATCCGAGTCGTCCTCCCGAATCCCCACGGACGCGGCGTCGCTGTCCCGCACATACGGCGACAATCCCTCCAGATCCGTCAAATCCCCCTGCCCCCGCCCGGTGACCAACGCCAACGCCTCCCCACCGGCCGCCCCCACCTGCCCCGAGTTCTCCACAGTCCTGAAGTCCGAATGCCCATCCAGATAAACCACCCCGAACCGCCCCCGCCGCCGCAACGCCACCGCCGGCCCGAGCAGATTGCTGCACTCCCCACCCAGCAGCACCACGAAGTTCCCGTCGTCAATGAGCCGCCCCACCCGCTCAGCCACCCGCAAGCTGTACGCCGCAATCCCCGCCGCGTTGAACACCCCGTCCCCCGGAGCCCAGTCCCCCCGGTCATACCGAGGCGGCGTCACACACCCTCCGTCGACCGCCCCGATCCGCCCCAAGAACCCCAGATCCCGAACCGCCCCCGCCAACTTGTAACACCCCGGCACCGCCCCCACCACCGGCGGCCGCAACCCCAAGTTCGAAGGCCCATCCACCACGACTCGCCGCTTCACCACACGCCACTCCTAACCGCTAATCAGTCACGTAGCGGTTAACCCTCACATCCACCCCACCCCCTGTCAACGCTCCACCCCCGACCGCCCCTCACTTCCACGCCCACGCCCGTCCGCCCCCACCCCACGAACCCCCTGCCCCAACACAGGCACCTTCCGCACAGCCCCGGCAGCCCCCGCAACCCCATCCAAAAACCGCATCTCCACCCCACCCGAAGCCGCCTCCCCGCGAGCTTCGTCAGCACCCCTCGTGACAGCGCCGCCAACCGCAGACTCCGCCGCAACCTCACCCGCAGCCGCGGCCCTCCCCGCGGAGCCACCATCCGGCCCGCCCGCCGGAGCCCTCACGTCCGGCACCCACCCGCCCCGCACCGGCCCCTCCACCCGATCCCGCGCCACAGGCGGCGGCAACGCCGCCAACTTGTTGCCCTCAGCAACACGCACGACCTCCGCGTTCGCCCCCTCCGCGGGAAACACCACCCCCGGCGCCGCCCGGTAGTGCCGCCGGATCTCGTCCACCTTCGCGTCCACCGCCGAGCGGATGTCGTTCGCCACCCCCTCCCCGATGCTCGCGTGCCGCGCGCCCTTCAGATCGGGCCACCGCGGGTGCATCATCGCCTCGATCAGCGCCGCCCGCACCGCGAGCCGATCCTCAGCTCGGTCCGGCACGAAGTCGTGCAGCCGATTCAGCAGCACCCCGTTCGCGAACTGATCGATGTGCATCACCCCGGGCCCGCGCGTACCCTCGGCGATCAGGTCGGCGAACGTCCTCCGCGGCCCTGCCGCTTCCTTCATCAACTCCGCGACCGCGGTGTAGACAGCCGGATAGTGCGGCGTCGGCAGCGTCAGCCCGGCGTACCCGGTCAGTCGGGCGAAAGCGCGAAAGTCCCTCAGTGCACGGACTTCGGCGAACCCCTCCATCACCCCGAGCGAGTGCTTGCTCCGCACGGCGTTCGGCTCGTCGGGAGCGTCGGTGGGCATCTGGGCGTGCGTGGCCTCGTGCAGAACCGTCGTCAGCGCCTGCGCCTGCTCGTCGGGGCTGGTCGTGTACCCCGATCCCTTGAGGTGACGCAGGACCAGCTCCCGGGACAGGCTGATACGGCCGGAGCCCGGATCGAAGGAGCCCCAGGTGTCGTCGTCGATGACCGCCAGTTCGCCGTTCCACCGGTCCGCGACCGTCGGCCGGAGGACCTGCGCCAGGCGGTACAGCCGCTCGAACTCGCGGTAGACCGCGGAGCCGCGCGGGACGAGTGTCACGCCTGGGCTCATCGATCAGTCGGTCGTCGCGGGCGGATCCGCCGGCCAGTTCGGGTTCCGCAGCGCGTTCTCGATGTGCTCGAGCGACCGGGTCATCGCCTGGATGTGCGGCCTCTCGTCGTCGGCGGCCCGGTCGGCGATCGCGAAGATCTCGCGGCGCGCCTGCTCGATCGCCGCGATCTTCTCCTCTGCTGTCCCTCCTTGCGCGTACGCCGCCTCGGCCACCGCCCCGGCCTGGTGGTACAGCTCACTCCACTCTCGCGGCGGCTCCGGCGGCTCGGCGAGGGAAGTCACCAGGTACTCGGCCCAGTCACGGTCCTCCGCGGCGGCGTCGTCCGGGATCAAGGTCCGGAGCTTGGCCTGCTCCGTGGGAATGTCGGCCTGGTGCTCCTCCACCTGGAAGCGTGCCTCCGTGTACGCCGAGTTGAACTGTGCGATGTCGAGTGGCACCGGTGCTCCCTTGGTCTGGTCGTGTCAGCAAAACGCTAGCCGCTCCGGCCGACCGGGCGTGGGAGTTATCCACAGGTTCGGGCGCCCCGGACCGGCCGGTAGACTCGTCGAGTTGTCTGGGTTGGACTGAAGAAACGGACTTTGCTGTGTTCGACACGCTTTCCGATCGGCTTTCTGGTGCGTTCAAGAACTTGCGGGGCAAGGGCAAGCTGACCGACGCCGACATCGACGCGACCGCCCGGGAGATCCGGATCGCGTTGCTGGAGGCCGATGTCGCGTTGCCGGTGGTGAAGGAGTTCATCGCTGCCGTCAAGGAGCGGGCCAGTGGGGCCGAGGTGCGCGGTGGGCTGAACCCGGCGCAGCAGGTGATCAAGATCGTCAACGAGGAACTGGTCAAGATCCTCGGTGGCGAGACCCGTGAGCTGCGGATGGCGAAGCGGCCGCCGACGGTGATCATGCTGGCCGGTCTGCAGGGTGCCGGTAAGACCACGCTGGCGGGCAAGCTCGCCAAGTGGCTGAAGGAGGTCAAGCACCAGACGCCGATGCTGGTCGCGGCGGACCTGCAGCGCCCGAACGCGGTGACCCAGCTCCAGGTGGTCGGCGACCGCGCCGGCGTACCGGTGTTCGCGCCGGAGCCGGGCAACGGGGTCGGTGACCCGGTCCAGGTCGCCCAGCAGGCGATGGACGAGGCCCGGACCAAGCAGTACAGCGTCGTGATCGTCGACACCGCCGGCCGGCTGGGTGTCGACGAGGAGCTGATGAAGCAGGCCGCGGACATCCGCGACGCGGTCACGCCGGACGAGATCCTGTTCGTCGTCGACGCGATGATCGGCCAGGACGCGGTCACCACCGCGCAGGCCTTCCTGGACGGCGTCGGCTTCGACGGCGTCGTCCTGTCCAAGCTGGACGGCGACGCCCGCGGTGGTGCGGCGCTGTCGATCGCGCAGGTCACCGGCCGCCAGGTGATGTTCGCCTCGAACGGCGAGAAGCTCGAGGACTTCGACGTCTTCCACCCCGACCGGATGGCGTCCCGCATCCTCGGCATGGGCGACGTGATGAGCCTGATCGAGCAGGCCGAGCGGACCTTCGACGCCGACCAGGCGGCCAAGACCGCGGCGAAGCTGCAGAAGAAGGGTGGCAAGGAGTTCACCCTGGACGACTTCCTCGCCCAGATGCAGTCGGTGCGCAAGATGGGCCCGCTGACCAAGATCTTCGGGATGCTGCCGGGCGCGGCCCAGTTCAAGGACCAGCTGGAGAACTTCGACGAGCGCGAGATCGACCGGATCGAGGCGGTCATCCACTCGATGACCCCGGCCGAGCGCAACGACCCGCACATCATCAACGGCTCCCGCCGGGCCCGGATCGCGAAGGGTTCCGGGACCGAGGTGGCCACCGTCAGCGGCCTGGTCGAGCGGTTCTTCGAGGCCCGCAAGATGATGTCGGCGATGGCCAGCGGCAAGGGCATGCCGGGGATGCCCGGGATGCCGGGCATGCCGGGGATGGGCGGCGGCAAGAAGGGCAAGCAGCAGGCCAAGAAGGGCAAGCCGAAGCGCGGCTCGGGGAACCCGGCCAAGCGCGCCAAGGGTCCGGGCCAGCCGGCCGAGCCGGCCGCTCCGGGTGAGCTGCCGGCCGCGTTCGGTGGTCAGCTGGGCAACAGCAACTTCGAGCTCCCGGACGCGTTCAAGAACCTGCTCGACGGCGACGACAAGAACAAGTAGCCAATTCTTCGGCGGAGGGTGCGGCCGCCGGTGGTGGTGACGTACGGTGATCCTGCGGGGTTTCGCCTCGCGGGGGAGCCGGCGGTACGACGGGCGCCAGTACGTCGTACGAGCGCCGGCAGCGGTTGTTCGGGCAGTGGGGACTCACCGTGACCGGTTGTGCCTGACGGGTCACCGGTTAAGATCGTCCCTGCGCCCGGAGCACGGGGGTACTGCAGAACACGTCGAGGAAACGGGTTCGGATGAGGCGGCAGTTCAAGGATCTCGACACGTGGCGGGGCAAGTTGACCGCGACGTGGATCTGTCTTGCCCCGCCGGCCGCGATGGTCGCCGTGTTCGTCGCCGGCGGCCCGTCGAACACCTTCGTGGTCGACGCGCACGCGCTCAGCCAGCCGCGCCAGGACTCGATCTTCGACGCCCTGGTCGACGACGTGCCGAACCAGCCCGGTGTCGACGGCAGCATCCCGTCGGAGAAGAAGTCGACGATCGAGGTCCCGGTGACCGGGACGACGAACAACAACCAGCAGCCGGTGATCGGCCCGAGCGGAGCCGTCTCGGGGATTCCGGGGACGGTGCTGGCGGCGTACCAGAAGGCGGCGAACGACCTCGCGGCGCTGAAGCCGGGCTGCCACATCACCTGGCCGCTGCTGGCCGGCATCGGCAAGGTCGAGTCGGCGCACGCCTCCGGCGGCCGCGTCGACGCCGCGGGCAACACGCGTGGACAGATCCTCGGGCCGGTGCTCGACGGCGGGCCGGGGATGGCCGCGATCGCGGACACCGACGGCGGTCAGTACGACGGCAACGCGCAGTGGGACCGGGCGGTCGGGCCGATGCAGTTCATCCCGGGCACCTGGAAGGGTTTCGGGGCCGACGGCAACGGCGACGGCGTGAAGAACCCGCACAACGTGTTCGACGCCTCGCGGGCCGCGGCCGACTACCTGTGCTCGGCCAACGCCGACCTGAGCAGCCCGCAGGGGCTCGTCGAGGCCGTGCTGCGCTACAACCACTCGATGGACTACGTGTCCACGGTGCTGCGCTGGATGAAGTCGTACAGCAACTCGACGATCACCACGCCGGACGACGACAACGTGATCACCCCGCCGTCAGGTGACGACGGCAACGTGCAGCAGGACGACGACCCACGACAGGTCCCGGGCGACGACGACAGTACGCCGAAGCCGAGCGCGACGACGACCACGACGCAGCCGACCACCCGGCCGACGCAGCCGACCAAGTCACCGACGCTGACCCCGACCAACTCGCCGTCGTCGCCGCTGCCGACCAAGTCGCCGACCTCGCTGCCGCCGTGGACGAACACGCCGAAGCCGCCGACCAAGCCGACGCCGCCGACGCTGACCCCGACCACGCCGACGCCGACCAACACCCAGGACACCGAGACGCCGACGCCGACCCCGACGCCGACTCCCACGCCGACGGACACCCCGACGACGACCACGCCGCCGCCCACGGGCGAGCCGACCTGTACGTCGGAGGAGACGCCGACCGCGACGCCGACGCCGACGGTCACCCCCACCCCGGACCCGAACTGCGCGGCGACCGAGGCGCCGGACAACAACGCGACGCCGGACGAGGCCCCGAAGCCCGCCAACTGAGTTCGGCCGGGCCTGCCGCTGGGCGCGCACCGCACACGCTGCGCGGGCGGCAGGTGAGGGAATGCGGTGCCGCTCGGAGTAGAGGCCCGGGGGAGTGAAGGCCTGCAGGCCGGCACTCCGCGCGGAGACGTGCAGGTCGGCCACCCGCGCGGAGATGTGGAGGCGTGAGGCCGGCTATCCGGCGCGGAGATCCGCGGAGGCGTAGATGCCGGTCATCGGCGCGGTAGTTCCGTGCCGAGGGCTCGCAAAGCGGCCTCAGCGTCTCGGGCTGTGGGCAACCGGCGTACCCGGTTAACGCCGTACGCGGACGGACCTGTACGGTACTCGGACGACGATCGAGCACCGTGCACCCGTCCGCCGAGCGCCCGCCGGCTGACGGGCCGACGGCTACGTTAACTTTCCGTCAGATCTCGATAACTTTCTGGCGCATCGATCGTTGAGGGGTCTATGCGCCTAACCCGTAGTGGAAACCGTCGGGTCAAAGTAATCATCGCTTCACTGTGCACGGCCCCCCTCCTGGTGGGGGCCATCGTGACAGTCGCCTCGGGCGGAGCCGGTGCCTCCGGCCAGCTCGCGGCGGACAGCCCGGTCGCCCCATCGCCTGGAGCCGGACTGAACAGCGGTGAATTCGACGAACTGACGATGATCGTTCCGCAGCGTCCCGGAGTGGACGGCCGGATCGGATCGGACAAGCCCGCCCGTGCCGACGTCCCCGTCCAAGGGGCCACCGACGGCCGCTCGGTCGTCCGTCCCGGCCGGCCGAACGCCGTGAACGGCATCCCCCGCGGGGTCTTCCCCGCCTACCGCCGCGCCACCGCGAATCTCGCCGTGGTCCGGCCGAACTGCGGCCTCACCTGGCCCCTGCTGGCCGGGATCGGCAAGGTCGAGTCCAACCACGCCAGCGGCGGCCGCGTCGACGTCGCCGGCACCACCCGCGGCAAGCTGCTCGGCCCGGTGCTCAACGGCCGGGCCGGCCTGGGCAAGATCCCCGACACCGACCGCGGCCGGTACGACGCCGACCGGGTCTGGGATCGCGCGGTCGGCCCGATGCAGATCGTCCCGGGCGTCTGGAGCGAGTTCGGCGCCGACGGCAACGGCGACAGCTTCCGCAACCCGAACAACGTGTACGACGCGGTGACCACGGTCGCCGTCTACTTGTGCTCCGAGGGCGACGACCTGAAGCGCCCGCGCGACCTGGTCGCGGCCCTGCTGCGGTACCAGCACTCCAAGGACTTCGTGGCGACCGTGCTGCGCTGGATGCGGGTGTACAGCAAGAGCGCCGTGCTGATCCCGAACGCGAAGGGCAACCTGTCGGCCGCGAAGCCGCTGGGCAACGCCGAGCGCAAGGTCGACCCGCGCGACGTCCCCGACGTACCGGACGACACCAAGGCGACCGTGAAGCCGACCGAGCCGATGCAGACGTCGATCCCGTCGCCGGTTGACCCGACCCCGCCGACGACCGACCGCCCGACCCGGCCGACGAAGCCGCCGACGGTCAAGCCGACGCCGACGCCCACCGAGGACACGCCGACGCCGACCCCGACGCCGACTCCCACGCCGACCCCGACTCCCACGCCGTCCGACACCCCGTCGCCGTCGGAGACCCCGAGCGGTTCGCCGTGCGCGACCGAGGGGAACCCGACGCCCTGCACGCAGGGCAGCGGCTCGCACGGGTAGATCCCACCTGCTGTGGACAAGTCCGCGCGGCTCCTGAGGAGCCGCGCGGACTTGTTGTTTGACGGGGAGTTCGCGCGGCTTGTCGCGGTGTGCGCGGCTGACCCCTTCGCCTCGAGTCAGCGCGGCCCGCGACGAGTCGCGCGGACTTGATGGTTGGAAGGAGTTCGCGCGAGTAACCGCGGCGTGCGCGGCTGACCCTTCACCTCGAGTCCGCGCGGCCCGGGACGTGTCGCGCGGACTCGGGCTGCTTCGAGCAGAGCTGCCGCACCGAGGGATCAACCCCCTGGGTGCACGACCCGGCCCCGCCGGTTACGGTCGGCGGTATGACGGTGATCAAGCTGGTCGGCACAGTCCTTCCGGACGGGGAACGCCGGGACCTCTACCTCAGCAACGGAACGATCGTCGACAAACCCGGTACCGGTGACGTGACGACGCTCAGCACCGGCGGCTGGATCGTCCCCGGCCTCGTCGACGCGCACTGCCACATCGGCCTCGACCAGCGCGGCGCGGTCGACGAAGAGACCCAGGTCGAGCAGGCGATCGCCGACCGCGACGCCGGCGCCCTGCTCGTCCGCGACGCCGGCTCCGCCGCCGACACCCGCTGGATCGACGACCGCGAAGACCTCCCGAAGATCATCCGCGCCGGCCGTCACATCGCGCGCTCCAAGCGCTACATCCGCAACTACGGCTGGGAGATCGAGCCCGAAGAGCTCGTCGCGTACGTCGAGCAGGAGGCGGCCCGTGGCGACGGCTGGGTGAAGCTGGTCGGCGACTGGATCGACCGCGACGCCGGCGACCTGACGCCGTGCTGGCCGGCCGACGTCCTCGACGCCGCGATCGCCCGCGCCCACGAGCTCGGCGCCCGCGTCACCGCCCACGTCTTCGGTGAGCACGCGCTCCCCGATCTGCTTGCCGCAGGCATCGACTGCCTGGAGCACGCGACCGGCCTGCGCCCCGAACTGCTCGACGACATGGCCGCCCGCGGCGTCGCCGTCGTCCCGACGATCATCCAGCTCGACAACTTCCCCCTGTACGCCGACCAGGCGGAGGCGAAGTTCCCCCAGTACGCCGCCCACATGCGCGACCTGTACGCCCGCCGCCACGAGACCCTGCGGAACGCGGTCGAGGCCGGCGTCCCGGTCTACGCGGGCACCGACGCCGGCGGGGTGCTCGGGCACGGCCTGGTCGCGGACGAGATCCGGGCGCTGACCGAGATCGGGATGACCGGCGAGCAGGCGCTCGCGGCCGGCTCGTGGGCGGCGCGCGAGTGGCTCGGCGTACCGGCGGAGCTGACGCCGGGCGCGCCCGCCGACCTGGTCGTGTACGACGAAGACCCGCGCGCGGATCCCCGGGTGCTCGACGCTCCGCGGCTGATCGTCCTGCGCGGTCAGGTGGTGCTGAGTCGGTAGCGGTGCGTGGGCAGGTGGCCTTCAGCTGCTAGCGCGCTGCCGGTCAGGAAGCCCGGAGTCGATGGCGTGGCCAAAGCCGCCGCCGCCTGTTCTTTCCTTGTTGAGTTTACAAGTGGAGGCGTGGATGGCTTGGAGTTGTCCACAGCAGTGCTACTGCGTGAGCGCGTCAGTTCACCCCGTGACGGGAAAAAGTTCACTCAACCTCTGGTCTGGCCGGAAGTTTTTGCCCTACCGTGAGGGAAACCTCCGCCGCCCCTCGGAAGGATTCCCGCCCATGCACCCCAGCATCCCCAGGCTGACCGCCGTGCTCGCTGCCGGCGCGCTCGCGTTCAGTGCTCTTCCCAGCAACGCCGCGCCCCCGGTCGAGACTGGCTCCACCTCGACGCTGTCCGAAGCGTTCAAGACCGCCGCCGCCCAGTACGACGTACCCCGTGAGCTCCTCGTCGGCATCGGCTACGCCGAGTCCCACCTCGACGGCCACGACGGTCAGCCCAGTCAGGCCAACGGGTACGGCGTCATGCACCTGGCCAGCAACCCGAGCAACCCGACCATGTTCGAGGCTGCGAAGCTGACCGGGCTGCCGGTCGAGCAGCTCGCCAAGGACGCGAACGTGCGCGGCGCGGCCGCCGTTCTCGACTCGTACGCCGACCAGGCTGGGCTGCAGGGCCAGGCTCGGCGCGACATCGGCAAGTGGTACGAGATCGTCGCGAAGTACTCGCACTCCGCCGACGGCCCGACCGCGCGCCTCTACACCGACGAGGTCTACCGGATCATCGGCCTCGGTGTCGGCGCGGAAGGTGTCTCCACGCAGCCGGTCAAGGTGACGCCGCAGCGCGGCAAGTACGCGAACGTCGCGCCGCTCGGTACCCGGACGCCGGCCTCGATCCAGGCCGCCGACTACCCGGGTGCGATCTGGAACCCGGCGAACAGCGCCAACTACCGGGTCGGCCGGACCGCCGCGATCAGCACCATCGTGATCCACGTGACCCAGGGCTCGTACGCCGGCACGATCAGCTGGTTCAAGAACGCGTCCTCGCAGGTCAGCGCGCATTACGTGGTCCGTTCCAGCGATGGCCAGATCACCCAGATGGTCGCCGAGAAGGACACCGCGTACCACGTCCGGAGCGCCAACCCGTACACGATCGGCATCGAGCACGAGGGCTTCGTCGACCAGCCGTCCTGGTTCACCGACGCGATGTACCGGGCCTCGGCGGCGCTGACCAAGAACATCGCCGAGCGGCGCGGCATCCCGAAGACCCGCTCGTACATCAAGGGCCACAACGAGATCCCCGGCAACGACCACACCGACCCCGGTCCGAACTGGAACTGGACCTACTACATGCAGCTGGTGAACGGCGGCAACCCGAACCCGCCGACGTACAACTTCACCACCTACGGCAGCGGCGTCCGGGTCCGCTCGGACGCGAAGCTGACTGCCTCGATCGTCACCACGCTGCCCGGCCCGACACAGGTCTACGTGACCTGCCAGAAGCAGGGTGACGTGGTCAACGCGGAGGGCACCAGCAACAACTGGTGGTCGAAGCTGCGCGACCAGGGCGGCTACATGTCGAACATCTACATCGACCACCCGGCAGCGCAGCTGCCCGGCGTACCGGTCTGCTAGAAACGCCCGAGCGAGCCCCCTGTCGTGGAAACACGGCAGGGGGCTTTGCCATCATCTAGTCAGGGCCCGGTGGAAGAGTAGAGCCTGCTGTACCGACGCGAGGGTGGTCGGCGGCGGAGGATCGGTGCTGACGACGATGGAGGCACGATGCTCACGAAGATCCTGACCCGCGGCTGGCCCGCCTGTCGGTACCTGTACGCCCGGTACCTGTACGGCATGGTCGCTCTGGCGGCGACTCCGATCGGCCTGCTGCTGAGCTGGGCGATTCCGGGCATCACTGCTGGCCTGGTCGAGTTCGCCAACGCCGAGCGGGACAAGGCGACCCGGTACCTCGGGCTGCCG
Organism: Kribbella sp. NPDC104740; assembly: GCF_055583505.1. Taxonomy (NCBI): domain Bacteria; kingdom Bacillati; phylum Actinomycetota; class Actinomycetes; order Propionibacteriales; family Kribbellaceae; genus Kribbella; species Kribbella sp. NPDC104740. The sequence goes on from NZ_JBVJNV010000009.1 coordinate 194,077, forward strand.
CAGGAGCAGCCGCTGCCACGGGCCGTACCCCGCCAGCCGGGCGACGTGGCCACGCTGGTGAAGGACCGCTCGTTCCGGCGCAGTCTCCGGGTGCTGCCGATGGCTGTGCTCGCGATCCCCGGTCTGTTCGTGGCGACCATCGCGCTCTTCGGAGCGCCCAGCGGGCTGCTCAGCATGTTCCTGTGGAAGCTGCAGCCCGGTGAGTTCAGCCTGATGGGTCTGCCGGTCAACAGCTGGCTGGACGCGCTCCTGCTCGGCCCGGCACAGGTAGCGGCCAGCCTGTGGGTGCTGGGCTGGGGTGCTCCGCTGGCAGCCAGGAGCTACGCCCGGGGCCTACGACGAATGCTGGCCCCGAGCAGTGCTGAGCTGGAGACGGCAGCGCTGACCCAGCGAGTAGAGGAGCTCACCAGGACCCGCGCCGGAGCAGTCGACTCCCACGGCGCCGAGCTCCGCCGCATCGAGCGCGACCTGCACGACGGCACCCAGGCCCAGCTCGTCTCGCTGGCCATGCGGATCGGTGTGGCCAAGCAGCTGATGGCTGACGACCCCGAGAAGGCCGCCAAGCTGCTCGACGACGCCAGGGACGGAGCCGAGCAGGCGATGACCGAGCTGCGCGGCGTACTGCGGACCATGTACCCGCCGATCCTCCAGGACCGCGGGCTCACCGGCGCGGTCGCGGCACTGACCGCGCGCTGCCCGATCCCGGTCGATCTGCGGATGGGCGCGCTCGGCGACGTACCGGCCGCTGTCGAGGCCGCGGCGTACTTCGTGGTCGCCGAGTCGCTGACCAACATCACCAAGCACTCCGCCGCCGGCCAGGCCGAGGTGCAGCTCGAGCGGCGCGGTACGGACCTGTACGTCGCGATCACCGACAACGGCATCGGCGGCGCCCGGGTCGGCGACCAGCCGGACCTGCTCGGCCGGGGGAGCGGGCTGCGCGGGATGATGCACCGTGTGGAAGCGATCGACGGACATCTGGAGCTGACCAGCCCGATCGGCGGGCCGACGACGGTCGAGGTGATCCTGCCGTGCGGGTCGTGATCCTCGAGGACAACCCGATCCTCGCCGAGGGCCTCGGCCTGCTGCTCGGCAACTCCGGCTTCGAGGTGATCGGCGTGGCCGGCGACGCGACCGAGTTCGCGACGCTGGTCGACAACGACCCGCCGGACATCGCCGTCGTCGACGTCCGGCTCCCGCCGACGTTCACCGACGAGGGCCTGCGCGCGGCGATCGAGGCCCGCGGCAAGCGGCCCGGCCTGCCCGTGCTGGTCTTCTCGCAGTACGTCGAGGAGGTGTACGCCGCCGAGCTCCTCGCCTCCGGCAGCGAAGGCATCGGCTACCTGCTCAAGGACCGCGTCTCCCGCGTCGACGAGTTCCTCGAAGCCGTACGCCGGGTCGCCGCGGGCGGCACCGTGCTCGACCCCGAGGTCGTCAGCCAGCTGATGGTCAAGCGCAACGACCCGCTCGACCGGCTCACGCCGCGCGAGCGCGAGGTGCTCGCGCTGATGGCCGAGGGGCTCGGCAACGTCGCGATCGCCGAGAAGCTGGTGATCAGCGAAGGGGCCGTGCACAAGCACGTCGGCAACGTGTTCCTCAAGCTCGACCTGCCGCCGACCGACTCCGGCCACCGGCGGGTGCTCGCCGTCCTGGCCCATCTCGGGCTGTAAGCGTTTGCCCTGACAACGTAGGTCTTCCACCCCTTGACGGCTCGTGCGCGATCCAGCACGCTGAGTCGCGAGAGCGCTCTCACCGCACCCCAACCGCCCCGAGGTGAGGAGAGTCCCGTGAAGATCTTCGTGACCACAGCCCTGGTCGCCACCGTCCTGGCCGTCCCGGTCCAGGCGTCGGCCGCCCAGACGTCGGCCGTCCAGGCGTCAGCGGCCGAGCAGCTGGCCGTCCCGCGCCAGCAGACAGCGATGCAGAAGGACCTCGGCCTGACCGAGCAGCAGATGCGGAAGCGCCTCCGCGCCGAGTCCGCCGCCACCAAGCTCGTCCCCGCTGCCCAGAAGGCAGCCGGCGCAGCGTTCGGCGGCACCTGGTACGACGCGGCCCGCGAGAAGCTCGTCGTCGGCGTCACCACCCCGGCCGCGGCAGACGCCGTACGCCGTACCGGCACCGAAGCCGCGCAGGTGAAGCTGTCCGCCACCGAGCTGGACCGGCGGAAAGCAGCGGTCGACAAGGTCGCCGGCCAAGTCCCCGCGGCCGTCAGCGGCTGGTCGACCGACGCGAAATCCGGCACGATCGTCGTCAACCTCCAAGCAGGCAAGCGATCCGCCGCCACGGATGCCTTTGTCAACAGGCTCGCCCGAACCACGCCGATCACCGTCAAGGAGGTCGCCGCCCAAGCCCCGACGACCTTCGCCGCCGGAACAGTCGGCGGCGACCCGTACTACACCGGCAACGTCCGCTGCTCGATCGGCTTCTCCGTGTACGGCGGCTTCGTCACCGCCGGCCACTGCTCCGGCGCGGGCGCCAGGACCCGCGGCTGGGACGGCTCCAACCAGGGCGTCTTCCGCGGCTCGTCCTTCCCCGGCAACGACTACGCCTGGGTCCAGGTCGACAGCGGCTGGTGGACCGTACCGGTGGTCCTCGGCTGGGGTCAGGTCAGCGACCAGCTGGTCCGCGGCTCCTGGGAAGCACCTGTCGGTACGTCGGTCTGCCGCAGCGGCTCGACCACGCACTGGCACTGCGGCACGATCCTGGCCAAGAACGAGACCGTGAACTACGGCAACGGCCAGCTGTTCTACGGCGCGACCAAGACCAGCGTCTGCGCCGAGGGCGGGGACTCCGGTGGCTCGTTCATCACCGGTGACCAGGCCCAGGGCGTCACGTCCGGCGGCTGGGGCAACTGCTCCAGCGGCGGCGAGACCTGGTTCCAGCCGGTCAACGAGATCCTCGGCGCGTACGGCCTGACTCTCCACACCGCCTGACCAAGAGCCCGGATCCCCTGCCTGAGCAGGGGATCCGGGCCCGGGGCGGCTAACAGATGGGCACGCCTGGCAGCTGTGCCGCGGGATGGTCGATGTAGATGTTGGTGATGAAGCCGTTCTGGTCGCGCAGCTTGGACCACCAGTTGTTGGTGTAGCCCTCAGCGTTGACCGTGTCGCCCTGCTTCTGGCAGAGCACGAACACCTGCGTCGGGCCGGGCAGCGTGCCGACCACCGGAGCGGCCAGCCGCGCGTCGCTGCGGATCCGGATGCCGGAGCCCCAGGTCATGAACGGCGTACCGCCGCCCCCTCCACAGCCGTTGTCGCTGGTCAGGAAGTACTGGTTGTACGAGCCCGGGTAGGCCAGGCCCTGGCCGTTGATGACGATGTTCTGGCCGACGCCGTTGTAGAGCTGCTCGTAGTGGATGTGCGGACCGGACGAGTTGCCGGTGCTGCCGGTCAGCCCGATCTGCTGGCCCTGCGCGACCTGCGCGCCGCTGGGCACGGAGTACGCGTTCAGGTGGAAGTAGTAGGTCTTCCAGCCGCCGCCGTGATCGATGGCGATGTAGTTGCCGGCGCCGGACGGCTGGGAGTAGCGGGTGGCCACGCCGGCCGCCGAAGCCAGCACCGGCGTGTTGTTGGTGGTGCCGCCGTCCGCGCGGACGAAGTCGAGCGCGCGGCGGACCTCGGCCGAGTGGTGGCTGTAGGTCCAGCGCTGACCACACGGGAACGGGGCCTTGAAGTTGGGGGCGGCCAGCGCCTCGGTCGGTACCGCCACCAGCGTGGCGGCACCGACCAGGAGCGAGGCCAGAACAGCGAGAGTCCGTCTGAGCACGATGATCAGTCCCTCAAGCGACCGGTCACGGGCGGTGATGTCCGTGACGCCTGGAGTGATGGGCTCAAGCTAGCGCACCACTGGCCAGTGAGGAACAGAAAGTCGACAGATCCCGTTACTGATTAACCTACGGTCGAAAGGCTAGGCCGTTTCGTCCTTCACCGGCTCCAGCGTGGGCTGCTCCTTGGTGCTCAGGGAGTCGATCAGCTGCTTGGCCAGGGCGAAGCCCGAACCACCCATCGTGATCGTCTTGACCAGGGTGTCCTCGATGCCCTGGGCACCGTTCAGCACCACCATGTTGCCGACCTTGTCGAACGACGAGGACGCGGCCCGGACGATCTCCGGGTAGGCCTCGGCCAGCTGCTGGGCGACGACGGCGTCGGTGTTCGTGGCCAGCGCCTCGGCGCGCGCCTTGATACCGGCCGCCTCGGCCATCGCCTTCGCCTGGACGGCGGCCGCCTCGGCCTTACCGGTCAGCTCGGTGGCCTTCGCCTCGGCCTCACCGCGCAGCGTCACCTCGCGAGCCTGCGCCTCGGCGGCCGCGATCTGCGCGTCCCGGGCGGCCGCGGCCAGCGTGCGCTGCTTGTACGCCTCGGCGTCGGCCGGCTTCAGCACGCTCGACTCGAGCTGCTTCTCGGCCAGCGACGCGTTCAGCTTCGCGGTCTCGGTCTCGGCGACCACGACCTCCTGGCGGGCCAGCGCCTCGGCCAGCGGGCCGGACTGCGACGCCTTGCTGTTCGCCTGGTCGACCTCGGCCTGGTACCCGGCCTGCGCGATCGAGCTCTGCCGTACGGCGGCCGCCTTGGCCGCGGCCGCGACCTGCTCGCGCTCGGTGGCCTCGCGGTCCCGCTCGGCCTGCGCGATCCGGGCCGCGGCCTCGACCGCCGCGGCCTGCGGGCGGCCCAGGTTCTTGATGTAGCCGGACTCGTCGTCGATCTCCTGGATCTGCAGCGAGTCGACCACCAGGCCGAGCTTCTCCATGTCGCCGGCCAGCGAGCCGCGGATGTTCGTGGTCAGCGTCTCCCGGTCGTGCAGCATCTCCTCGACCGTGGTCGAACCGACGATCGCCCGCAAGTGACCCGCGAACAGTTCGTGGATGGTGCCCATCACCTGCTCGTCGCTCTGCTCCAGGAACCGCCGGGCCGCGTTCGCGATCGAGCCGTAGTCGTCACCGACCTTGTACGCCGTGACGCCCTTGATGTGCAGCGGGATGCCCTGGCTGGACACGCAGGTGACGGTCAGCGGCGTCGCGCGGATGTCGAGCGGCAACCGGCGTACGGTCTGGAAGCCCGGGAGCACCGCGGTGCCACGGCCGACGACGATCTTGAAGCCCAGCGTCTCGTTGACCTGCTCGACGCTGGAGTGCGCGCCGAGGCCGGAGATGATCAGCGCCTCGTTCGGCTCCGCCACCCGCCAGACCATCCGGAACAGGATCAGCAGCACCACCAGCGCGATCGCGCCGATGATCAGGTACGTCCAGAGCATTTCCCCTCCAAGGGAACGTGTTGCGGATCAGATGGCGCGAGCGACGTAGACCGTCCGGGGCGGATCGAAGTCGACCACCACCACCGGTGTCCCGACCTCGATGACCTCGTCGGTCGCGGGGTAAGCGTAGAAGGCCTCGGTGGCACCGCGGACCGGCAACATCACCTCGCCGACGATCCCCGGACCGACCCGCCCGATCACGCGTCCCCGTTTCCCCACCATGTCGCACCTTCCGACGCACTCCGGCCTGCTCCAGTTCCCGCACCCTACCGCCCGGTCGAGCTCTACCGGCTGCCGTCGGCCGGTGCCACACTGCCGGGTATGGGGGAGTTGCACGAGCTGATCCGCACCGAGCGGCTGGGCCTGATCGAACTGCTGGAGACCCTGGGGCCGGCCGAGTGGTCCACGCCGTCGCTCTGCGGTGCCTGGACCGTGCAGCAGGTCGCCGCGCACCTCGCGTGGGCGCCGGTGACGCCGATGGCCGCAACGCTGGTCGCGCTGGCCCGTTCGGGTTTCCGGCTCAACCGGGCCAGTGCCGAGCAGAGCCGTACGGCGGCCGAGGCCGGACCGGAGGCGATCCTCGCGCAGTTGCGTGACAACGCGCGGACGGGCGCGCTGCCCAGCGGCGTACCGGTGCCGGCGGGCGTGGTCGAGGCGGTTGTCCACGGCATCGACATCCGGCGGCCGCTGGGCCGGCCCGTGACGATCACGCCGGAGGCCTTCCGGATCGCGGCCGACACCTCGGTCGGGCTGCGCTGGCCGCTGACCGTCGTGGTCGGCGGCAGCGCCCGCAAGCGGCTGGCCGGGCTGACGTTGGTTGCCGAGGGCTACGACTGGTCGTACGGCGAGGGGCCGGAGGCGGTCGGCTCGGCGGAGACGGTACTCCGGGTGCTGAACGGCCGGCCGGTCGACCGCGCCGAACTGACCGGACCGGGAGCGGGCCTGCTGATGTCCCGGCTCTGAGCGACCGCGGCTCGGGACAGCCGCGGTCGCTCAGTTCTAACCGCGGACAGCGCCTTCGGTGGCGCCCTTGATGAACTGCCGGGCGAAGACGATGAACACGATGATCAGCGGGATCATCGCCAGCAGCGCGCCGGTCATCACCATGCTGTAGTCGACCCCGTGCGACCGGTTCAGCGACGACAGCGCCACCTGGAGAGTCAGGTGGTCCGGGTTGGTCAGCACGATCAGCGGCCAGAAGTAGTCGTTCCAGCTGCCGACGAAGGTGAAGATGCCGAGGAACGCCAGCGCCGGCCGGGCCGACGGCAGCGCCACGTGCCGGTACACGCCGAAGAAGCCGCAGCCGTCCAGCGTCGCGGCCTCGATGAGCTCGTTGTGGATCGAGTTCTGGAAGTACTGCCGCAGCCAGAAGATGCCGAACGCGTTCGCCGCGGCCGGGATCACCAGCGCCTTCAGCGATCCCACCCAGCCGAACGCGATCATCGTCTGGAACTGCGGTACGACGGACAGCTGCGCCGGCAGCAGCATCGTCGCCAGCATGATCACGAACAGCGCCTGCCGTCCCGGGAACCGGAACTTGGCGAACGTGAACGCGGCCAGCGAGTCGAAGAACAGCACCAGCACCGTCGTACTGATCGCGACGATCGCCGTGTTGGCCATCGAGGAGAAGAACGCGACGTTCTCCAGCACGTGCCGGACGTTGTCGTCGAACTGCGACCCGAAGGTGAACTTCGGCGGGTAGCGGTAGATGTCGGCGGTGGTGTTGGTCGCCATCACCAGCGTCCAGAAGAACGGGAACAGGCAGAGCAGCCCGGCCACCGCCAGCCCGACGTGCAGGGCGATCCCGCGACCCCGGTTCATTCGGAGCTCCTTCCGCGCAGCAGTCGCCAGTTGATCGCCGTGAACAGCAGCACCAGCAGGAAGATGCTGATTGCGATCGCCCCGGCGTAGCCGTAGTCGTTGGCCCGGAAGGCGGTGTTGTAGAAGTACAGAACGGTCGTCAGGCCGCTCTGGTCGGCGCCACCGGTCTCACCGACCATGACCTGCGGCTCGGTGAACGTCTGCAAACCGCCGATCGTCGACATGATCACGGTGAACAGCACCACCGGCCGCAGCTGCGGCAGCGTGATCGAGAAGAACGTCCGCAGCGGGCCGGCGCCGTCCACCTTCGCCGCCTCGTACTGCTCGGTCGGGATCGCCTGCAGCCCGGCCAGGTAGATGATCGTGTTGTAGCCGGTCCACTGCCACACGATCATCGCCGAGACCGCGATCTTGATCCCCCACGGCTGCCCGAGCCAGTCCTCGGTGGGCAGCCCGAGCGCCCGCAGCCCGGAGTTGATCAGGCCGAAGTTGGTGCTGAAGATCGCGGCGAAGAAGATCGCCGCCGCGACCAGCGAGGTGATGTTCGGGATGAAGTACGCGATCCGGTAGACGCCCTTGAACCGGATCGCCGAGTTCAGCATCACCGCCAGCGTCAGCGCGATCGCCAGCGTCGGCACGGTCGACATCACGAACAGCACCAGCGTGTTCCACAGCGACAGCCAGAACGTGCTGTCCTCGAGCAGGAACCGGAAGTTCTGCAGCCCGACGAACGTGCGCGGCCCGAGGCCGTCCCACTTCTGGAACGCCAGCAGGATCGTGGAGCCCAGCGGGTACAGCCCGAACACCGCGAACAGGATGTAGAACGGCGACAGCGCCAGGTAGTACCGCCAGTACGACCAGATGCTCTTGCGCCGCGGCCCCGAGCCCGCCGTACCGGCGGACCGGGGCGGGGCCGTCGCGGTCAGCGTCACTGCACGCCCTGACGCTTGCCGATCTGCTTCGCCTGCGAGACCGCCTGCTGCCAGGCCGCCTCCGACGACTTGCTGCCGGCCTGGACCGACTTCAGCGCGGCCGTGTACGCGGCGGCGAGCGCGGAGTCGAACGGCGACTCGTAGGCGATCGGGACGTCGGCCGCCGCCGGGCCGAGCACGTCGATCGTCACCTGGCCACCGAAGAACGGGTCCGGAGCCTTCAGCTGCGGCTTCTCGTACGCCGCCGGCGTGGCCGGGAAGATCTGCGCGTCGGCGAACGCCTTGGCCTGGTTGTCCGGGCTGAGCAGGTACTTGATCACCTCGAAGGCGGCCGCCGGGTCCGGGCAGTTCTTGGTGATGGCCAGGAACGAGCCACCGAAGTTCGCCGGGCCGCTCGGGGTCGGCGCGACCCGCCACTTGCCGACGCCGGTCTTGCTGGCCGCCTTGATGTCGAGCGCCACCCAGGCGGCGCCGACCACGGTCGGCACGGTGCCCTGGTCGAGACCGGCGTTCCAGTCCGGCGTACCGCCCGGGGTGCGGCCGTCGACCTTGGTGGTGATCGCCTTCACCGACAGGTCCCAGGCCCGGCGGATGTGGTCCTGGTCGCCGATGAACCTGTTGTCCTTGTCGATGTAGCGGTCGGTGCCCTGGTTGATGATCGTGCCGTACATGTCGGTCGCGTCGGCGACGATCGGCGCCTTCGGGTTGGCCTTGCGCAGCTCCAGCCCGGCGGCCAGCAGGTCCTCCCAGGTCTTCAGCTCCGCGGCCACCTTGGCCGGGTCGCTGGGCAGACCGGCCTTGGCGAAGACGTCCTCGCGGTAGAACAGCGCGGTCGGGCCGATGTCGATCGGCAGCCCGATCACCTTGCCGTCCAGCGTGGTGGCCTGCTTGACCTTCCACTCGACGTACTCGCTCAGCACGGAGTCCGCGCCGACCGACTTCAGGTCGACGAACCGGTCGGCCTGCGGCAGCAGCGAGGCGATGTCCTCGCCCTTCAGACCGGTGATGTCGGGGATCGCGGTGCCGCCGTTGAGCGTGGTGACCAGCTTCTGCTTGAAGTCGCCGCCGATCTCGGAGTACTTGATGTGCTGGTCGGGGAAGTGCGCGATGGTGTCGTCCAGCACGGACTTGCCGAGGCCGCCGCCCCAGCACCACAGTGCCAGGTTGCCTCCTCCGTTCTTCTTGCCGGCGCCGGCGTCCATGCTCGACGAGCAGCCGGTGGCCGCGGCGACGACCGCGGCGAAGCTCCCAGCGAGCAGCGTGCGACGGGAGAGCTCCATGGTTCTACCTTCCTGACTGGTCGCGCGACGTCGCGCTTCCGATGGGTGCGCCCTGGGGGGATCCGTGGGTTTCCAGGAGCGCGGCAAGGGATTGGTCTTCCGGGTGGTGCTGGTGCCAGGCCGCGAGATCGGCCCAGGTCGGGGCCGCGTCGGCCCCGCCGTACCGGGTGACGGAGACGGCCGCGGTCAGCGCGCCGAACCGGACCCGCTCGGCCAGGGGCAGCCCCCACAGCGTGGCGGCGATGAATCCGGCGGCGAACACGTCACCCGCCCCGGTGGTGTCCACCGCCGGAACCTTCAGAGCCGGTACGGCGATCCGCTCGCCGGTCACGGCGTCGAGGGCGAGGGCGCCCTGGTCCCCGTTCGACACGACCACCAGCGGGACCAGCTCGGCGAGCGCGGTCAACGCTTGGTCGGGAGTGTCGGTCCGGGTGTAGTTCATCGCCTCGCCGGCGTTGGGCAGGAACACGTCGCAGTGCTGGAGCTGGTCCAGGACCTGCGGGTCCCACTGCTCCGACGGGTCCCAGCCGACGTCGGCGAACACCACGCTGCCGGCCGCCTTCGAGGTGGCCAGCCACTCGTTCGGCCAGGGGCCGATGTGGGCGGCGACCGCGCGGGCGGCCGGCGGCGTGGTGATCAGCTCGTCGGCCGACAGCGGGGGAGGGGTACCCCGGGTGACCAGCGCCCGGTCGTTGTCGTAGGCAAGAGCCACCGTGAGGGGGGTCTGCCAGCCGTCGAGCCTGCGGGAGAGCGTCAGGTCGACGTTCTCGTGGTTGGTGAGCCGGTCGCGGAGGCGGTCGCCGAGATCGTCGGCGCCGAAGGTCGCGGCCAGTCCGGTGCGGAGTCCGAGGCGGGCCAGCGCGACCGCGAAGTTCGCGATCCCGCCGGGGCTCTCGGCCGAGTCGGTCGCCCAGACCTCGGTGCCGGAGCGGGGCGCGCTGGGCAGGCCGAGCACCAGGTCGTGGAAGACCAGGCCGGACACCACCACATCCAGCTCGCTCATGTTCGGCACACTCCTGCACTGTCGCTCAAACTCGTGCAGACAGTGTGGTCCTTTCGAGCAAACCGCGCAATACCCGTGCAGATTGTTGCGTGAGTGTGACGGAGTTTGCGTGATACGGTCTCTCCGTGTTGCCGAAGCAGCGTCAGGACCAGATCGTGCGTGCACTCAAGGCCGACGGGGCCGGGGGCGTCAAAGTGCTGGCCGCGCAGCTGGGGGTCAGCGAGGCGACGATCCGCCGCGACCTCGAGCAGCTGCACGAGCAGGGCCGGCTGACCCGGGTGTACGGCGGGGCGCTGGCCGTCGACGGCGGCGACGAGCCGTTCGCCGAAGTCAGTGCGGTGCACGCCGACGAGAAGAACCGGATCGCCCGCGCGGCGGCCGAGCTGATCTCCGACGGCGAGTCCGTGCTGCTCGACATCGGGACCACCGCGCTGCGGCTCGCGCAGCAGCTGCACGGCCGGTCCCTGACCGTTGTCACCAGCAACCTCGCCGTCCTGGAGGAGCTGCAGAACGACGAGCAGATCGAGCTGATCGTGCTCGGCGGGTTCCTGCGCCGCAGCTACCGCTCCCTGGTCGGGTACCTGACCGAGGAGAGCCTGCGCCAGATCCACGTCGACACGCTGTTCCTCGGCACCAGCGGGGTCCGCCCCGACGGCCGGGTGATGGACAGCACGATGATCGAGGTCCCGGTCAAGCGCGCGATGATCCAGGCCGCCGACCGGGTGGTGCTGCTGGCCGACGGCACCAAGTTCCCCGGCCACGGCGTCGCGAAGGTCTGCGACCCGGCGGAGCTGGCGATCGTGGTGACCGACCCCGGCGCGGACGAGAAGACCCGCGCCCAACTGACCGAAGCGGGAGTGCAGGTGGTACTGGCGTGAAACTCACCATCCTCGGCGGCGGCGGTTTCCGCGTCCCGCTGGTCTACCAGGCGTTGCTGTCGGATCGCGGTGAAGGCCGGATCACGTCGGTCACGCTCTATGACACCGACCACCACCGCCTGGACGCGATCACCGCAGTACTGAAGCAACAAGCTGCTTCCTTTTCTGATGCTCCTTCGGTTTCTCCGACGACTGATCTCGACGAAGCCATTCGTGGTGCCGACTTCGTCTTCTCCGCCATCCGCGTGGGCGGCCTCGAAGGCCGCACCGTCGACGAGCGGGTCGCTCTCGACCTCGGTGTCCTGGGTCAGGAGACCGTCGGCGCGGGCGGGATCGCCTACGGCCTGCGAACGTTGCCGGTGGCAACTGCCATCGCGCGGCGGATCGCCGTACTGGCTCCCGAGGCCTGGGTGATCAACTTCACCAACCCGGCCGGCATGGTGACCGAGTCGATGCTCCCGTACCTCGGCGACCGCGTGATCGGCATCTGCGACTCACCGTCCGGCCTCGGCCGCCGCGCCGCGCTCGCGCTCGGTCTCGACGCTGATCAGACCTTCTACGACTACGCGGGCCTCAACCACCTCGGCTGGCTCCGCAGGCTCGAGTACGACGGCGTCGACCGCCTGCCCCAGTTGCTCGCCGACCCCGAGGCGCTCGGCGCCTTCGAGGAGGGCCGCCTGTTCGGCGTCGAGTGGTTGCGCTCGCTGGGCTCGATCCCGAACGAGTACCTGCACTACTACTACTTCGCCCGCGAGACGCTGGCCGCCGTCCAGTCGGTGGAGAAGACCCGCGGCAAGTTCCTGCTCGACCAGCAGTCCGACTTCTACGCCGAGACCGGCCGCCGCCCCGGCGACGCGCTGGAGCTGTGGCAGAAGACCCGCGCCGAGCGCGAGTCGACGTACATGGTGGAGAGCCGTGAGGTCGCGGACGCCGGGGAGCGCGACGAGCGCGACATGTCGGCCGGCGGCTACGAGCAGGTCGCGCTGTCGCTGATGCGCGCGATCGCCCACAACGAGCGCGCCTCGCTGATCCTGAACGTGCGCAACCGCGGCACGCTGGAGCACCTGGACGCCGACGCCGTGGTGGAGATCCCGTGCACGGTCGACGCCAACGGCGCCCGGCCGCTGACCGTCTCCCAGCTCACCGACCACCAGGCCGGGCTGGTCAGCGCGGTCAAGGCGGTCGAGCGCTCGACGATCGAGGCGGCCGCCTCGGGATCGCGGGCGACCGCGCTGCGGGCGTTCGCCTGGCACCCGCTGATCGACTCGGTGAACACCGCGGGCAAACTGCTCGACGGGTACGTCGACCGGCTGCCGGATCTCGCGGCCTTCCGGGCCTGACCCGGATTGGGTTGCGGGCGCCTGATCTGGCAGAATGTCAGGCTGAGTCCGTCCGGATGTCGTGCAGCCCTCTAACTCCACGCGCCGGCCGGCCCATCGAGCCATCCTCCGTTGTCCCCACGACGGCGTGCAGCTCACCCATTTGTATTCCCAAGGGAGACCACACAAACGTGGCAGTCAAGATCCGTTTGAAGCGCATCGGCAAGAAGCGTGCGCCGCACTACCGCATCGTCGTGATGGACGCCCGCGCCAAGCGTGACGGCCGCGCCATCGAGGAGATCGGCAAGTACAACCCGAAGACCGAGCCGTCGTTCATCCACGTCGAGTCGGAGCGGGCGCAGTACTGGCTGGGCGTCGGCGCGCAGCCGACCGAGGCCGTCGAGGCGATCTTCAAGGCCAGCGGCGACTGGCAGAAGTTCAAGGGCCTGGAGGCCCCGGCGCCGCTGCGGGTGGCCGAGCCGAAGCGCGACAAGCAGGAGATCTTCAACGAGGCCCTCGCCGAGGCGCACGGCACGCTGAAGACCGAGGCCGTCACCGCGAAGAAGTCCGCGGCCAAGAAGGCCGACAAGAAGGACGACGCCGCCAAGGACGAGGCCAAGACCGAGGAGCCGAAGGCGGAGGCCGCCGAGGCCGAGGCCCCGGCCGCCGAGGCCGCGCCGGCCGACGACGCCAAGGCCTGACCATGATGGAGACCGAGGCGCTGGAGCACCTGGTCCGAGGCATCGTGGACAACCCTGACGACGTCAACGTCCGGTCGCGCAACCTGCGCCGCGGACGCACCCTCGAGGTGCACGTGCACCCCGACGACATCGGCAAGGTGATCGGCCGCAACGGCCGGACGGCGACCGCGATCAGGACCGTGGTCGGGGCGCTCAGCTCCGAGCAGTCGGTCCGGATCGACTTCGTCGACGAGCTCAACCGGCGCCCGCGCCGCTGATCTCGAGCAGTCTCTGGAGGGCCGTACCCCTTGGGTGCGGCCCTTCGCCTTATCTTCGGTACGTCGGCCCGCTGGGGGCCGTGGAAAGCAGAGAGGGACACGCAGGTGCTGGTGACCGTCGGCCGGATCGGCCGGGCACACGGGATCAAGGGTGAGGTCGGGATGATCGTCCGGACCGACGAGCCGGACCGCCGGTTCGCCGACGGCGCGGTCCTGATGACGGAGGGCAAGCCCGCCCGGGCCCTGACCGTCCAGTCCACCCGCTGGCACAGCGGCCGGCTGCTGGTGAAGTTCGCCGAGGCCCCGGACCGGACCGCCGCCGAGCTCCTGCGCAACCTGGCCGTCCAGGCCGAGATCGGCGACGAGGAGCGGCCGGAGGACCCGGAGGAGTACTACGACCGCGAGCTGGTCGGGCTGAAGGTCCGGACCACCGACGGCGCCGAGGCCGGCGAAGTCATCGACGTGGTGCACCTGCCGTCGCAGGACCTGCTGGAGATCCGCCGCCCGGGCGGCAACGCCGTACTGGTGCCGCTGGTCGAGGAGCTGGTCCCGGAGATCGACCTGGGCGCTGGGTTCGTGCTGGTGGCCGACCGGCCCGGCCTGCTGGACCCGGACGGCGCTGAAGTGGTCCCGACCGAGCCGGACGCCGGCTGATGAGGCTGGACGTCTTCTCGATCTTCCCGGAGTACCTGGCCGCGCTGGACCTGAGTCTGGTCGGCAAGGCGGCGAAGAGCGGCCTGCTGGACGTCCGGCTGCACGACCTGCGCGACTGGACCCACGACCGGCACCGCACCGTCGACGACACTCCGTCGGGAGGTGGCGCCGGCATGGTGATGAAGCCGGAGCCGTGGGGTGAGGCGCTGGACAGCGTGGCGCCTCTCGACGGTCCGGCTCAGCCCCGGCTGATCGTGCCGACGCCTGCTGGTCGCCCGTTCAGCCAGGAGCTCGCCTACGAGCTAGCCGCGGAGCCGTGGCTCGCCTTCGCCTGCGGCCGGTACGAGGGGATCGACGCGCGCGTCGCGGCGTACGCGGGGGAGCGGATGCGCGTCGACGAGGTCTCCATCGGTGACTACGTGCTGAACGGCGGTGAGGTCGCCGTTCTGGTCATGGTCGAGGCGGTCGCCCGGCTGCTGCCCGGTGTGATCGGCAACCCGGAGTCCCTGGCCGAGGAGTCCCACTCGGGTGACGGCCTGCTGGAGTACCCGGTGTACACCAAGCCGACCTCCTGGCGCGGCCACGACGTACCGGACGTCCTGCTGTCCGGGAACCACGCCCTGATCGCCCAGTGGCGCCACGACCAGGCCGTACGGCGTACTGCTGAGCGCCGCCCGGACCTGCTGGCCGCCTGGGGCGGTGTGGTCGCAGGCAAGGACGACGCGGCCGCGCTGGTCGACGTACTGCCTGCTGCTGAGTCGGACGCCGGGGAGCTGCTCACGCTGCAGCGGGCCGCGTACCTGTCCGAGGCGCTGGCGTACGACGACTTCACCATCCCGCCGCTGCTCGAGCCGGTGGAGGGCGTCGCTGAGCGGATCCGCCAGGGCGTGGTCTGGAAGGCCGTCGCCGGGACGCGGATCGTCGGGTCGGTGCACCTGGCCGTGGACGGCTCGGTGGGCCGGGTCGGCCGGCTGATGGTCGCGCCGGACTGGCAGGGGCGCGGGGTCGGGACGCGGCTGCTGAAGGTGGCCGAGCAGACGGCGCCGGCCGAGGTCACGGCGTACGAGCTGTTCACCGGGACGGAGAGCGAGCGGAACCTCGGGCTGTACCGCAAGGCCGGTTACCGAGAGGTACGGCGCGAGCCGCACACCGCGAAGATCGAGTTCGTGCTGCTGGCCAAGCGGCGCCGCCGCCGGTGATTTCGCCGCGACCGGGGCCGTGTGGCAAACTTGGTCGCTGTTGCCAGTGCGGTGCTCCTGCCACAGGGGGTGACCATCGCACAGCGACATCCTTCAGCTTCTCACCACCTATTTCGTGGGTGACCTGTGGCACGCGCGAGAAAGCGAACACCTGATGACCAACGTCCTGAACGAGCTCGACAACGCGAGCAAGCGTGACGACATCCCCTCCTTCCGCGCCGGCGACACGGTCAACGTGCACGTCAAGGTCGTCGAGGGCAGCCGCTCCCGCGTCCAGGTGTTCAAGGGCGTCGTGATCCGCCGCCAGGGTGGTGGCCTGCAGGAGACCTTCACGGTCCGCAAGGTCAGCTTCGGCGTCGGTGTCGAGCGCACCTTCCCGATGCACACCCCGATCGTCGAGAAGGTCGAGGTCGTCACCCGCGGTGACGTCCGTCGCGCCAAGCTGTACTACCTGCGTGAGCTGCGCGGCAAGGCCGCCAAGATCAAGGAGAAGCGGGACGTCTGAGTCCTAGCGACGACGGTCAGGTATGGCGCCGAGCACTGCGACTCGCGCTCGCCCGGTAGCCAAGAGGGCACGTCGCAGCAAAGGACGACATCGCAGGCTCAAGCAGCGCAACCCGCTGCTGAGCCTGCTGATCGAGATGACCACGGTGACGGTGCTCGCCCTGGTCATCACGGTCGTTCTGCGGCTTTTCGTCGCCGAGGCGTTCTACGTCCCCTCGGAGTCGATGTACGACACGCTCACGACGAACGACCGGATCCTGGCCGAGAAGGTCAGCTACCTGCACCGCGACGTCGACCGGGGCGACATCATCGTCTTCAAGGACCCCGGCAACTGGCTGAACGAGGAGCAGGAGACCCCCGGTCCGCTGCGCCGCGTCGGTGAGTTCGTCGGCATCCTGCCGCGCAGCGGCGAGGGACACCTGGTCAAGCGGGTGATCGGCCTGCCCGGCGACCGGGTGTTCTGCTGCGACCGGTCGAGCCGGATCCTGGTCAACAAGATCCCGCTCGACGAGCAGGAGTACCTGCTGAAGGACGCGAAGCCGTCGCTGCAGCCGTTCGACGTCGTCGTACCGCCTGGTCATCTGTGGGTGATGGGGGACAACCGCGCCGAGTCGGCCGACTCGCGCGCCCACATGGGGGGTCCCGGTGGCGGGTTCGTGCCGATCGAGAACGTGGTTGGCCGGGCCTGTTGCGTAATCTGGCCGTCTGACCGGATGACGATGCTGCGTCCTCCGGAAACCTTCAAGAAGCCGGGGCTGAAGAAGTGACCGATACATCGACCGAGGCGACGCCGGACAAACCCACCCACCGCTCGGGGCTGGCGGCCGCGGCCCGCGAGTTCGTGCTGATCGTGGTCGGAGCGCTGATCGTCTCGTCGATCCTGCGGGCGTTCGTCGGGCAGATGTTCATCATCCCGAGCGAGTCGATGCAGAACACGCTGCTGGTCGGCGACCGGGTCGTGGTCGAGAAGCTGACCGACGTCGAGCGCGGTGACGTCGTCGTCTTCGAGGACCCGGGCGGCTGGCTCGGCACCGAGGAGAGCGGCCAGAAGCGCGGCTCGATCGGCCGCTTCTTCGAGGTCGTCGGCCTGCTTCCCGACTCCAGCCACGGCCACCTGATCAAGCGCCTGATCGGCATGCCCGGCGACAAGGTGGAGTGCTGCGACGAGAAGGGCCGCCTGCTCGTCAACGGCCAGCCCCTCGAGGAGTCGTCGTACCTGTACCCCGGTGACGCCCCCTCCGCGATGGAGTTCCAGGTCGTCGTCCCGGCCGGCAAGATCTTCGTGATGGGCGACCACCGCTCCGAGTCGGGCGACTCCCGCGTCCACCTCAGCGACACCGGCCCCGACGGCGGCGCCCCCGGTGACGCCGCCTTCGTCCCCCTCGACAAGGTCACCGGCCGCGCCATCCTGGTCGTCTGGCCCGCCAGCAACTTCACCAAGCTCGGCGTCCCCGACACGTTCAAATCCATCCCGGCCCCCGCGGGCCCACCGCCCGCCAAGCCGTCGATCTCGCTGACACCACCCCCCAAGTAGGCGGAGCCCGTGCCACTCACCGCACACCCGCCCACCGGCAGTTCCTTCCGAGCATCGGCCACCGGCAGCTTCTTTCAAGTACCGGCCACCGCCGGGTCCGGCGACCTCTTTCGGGTGCCGGTCACCGCCGGGTCCGGCGACCTCTTCCGGGTACCGGCCACCGCGGGGTCGGGCGACCTCTTTCGGGTGCCGGCCACCGCGGGGTCCGGCGACCTCTTCCGGGTACCGGCCAGCGCGAGGTCCGGCGACGTCTTTCAAGTACCGGCCACCGCCAGCTCCAGCGACCTCGCCACCCCGCTCGCCAGCGCCGTACCTGGTCGTCCCGCCTCCCATGGCGGTGTTCGCCCATGCCCTGCGGGGAGACTCGGATGAGCGCTCTCCCGCGCGGCAGCACGATCCGCCGCGACGCGGGCCTGTACGGCTACGAGCGCGCCCTGCGCCGCGTCGGGCTCGACCCGATCGCCGGCGTCGACGAGGCCGGCCGCGGACCCTGCGCCGGCCCGCTGGTCGCCGCGGCCGTGATCCTGCCCGACGGTAAGCGCGGCCAGATCCCCGAGCTCGCCGACTCGAAGCTGCTCACCGCGAAGGCCCGCGACCGCTGCTACGACCAGATCCGCGCCCGCGCGCTGGCCTGGTCGGTGGTGTCGATCGAGGCCGACGAGTGCGACCGGCTCGGCATGCACGTCGCGAACGTGCAGGCGCTGCGGCGGGCCCTGTTCCGCCTCGACGTGCGGCCGTCGTACGTGCTGACCGACGGTTTCGGCGTCGACGGTCTCGGCGTACCGGGCCTGGCGATCTGGAAGGGCGACCGCGTCGCCGCCTGCATCGCTGCCGCGTCAGTGATCGCGAAGGTGACCCGCGACCGGATCATGGCGCACTGGGACACCGTCTACCCGGAGTACGATTTCGCGGTCCACAAGGGCTACTGCACGCCTGAGCACCAGGCGGCACTGGACAAATACGGCCCGTGTCCACAACATCGCCGCCGATTCGAGAATGTCCGCCGCAGTCTGCGGCCCGATATGGGACAGAATGTGACCAGTCCCACCGGAGTGGAGAGCCGATGAGTGCTGACGACCTCGAGAAGTACGAGACCGATATGGAGCTTCAGCTCTATCGGGAGTACAAGGACGTCGTCGGGATCTTCAAGTACGTCGTGGAGACCGAACGGCGCTTCTACCTGTGCAACGCCGTGGACCTCAAGGTCCGCACCGAAGGCGGCGACGTCTACTTCGAAGTGACGATGGCCGACGCCTGGGTCTGGGACGTCTACCGATCGGCCCGCTTCGTGAAGAACGCCAAGGTCGTCACCTTCCGCGACGTCAACATCGAAGAGCTCGCCAAGTCCGACCTGGAAGTCCCCAAGGACTCCGACTTCGGCCGCTGACCCGCGCTGAGCACCGGGCGGTCCTCCTCGGGGTGCCCGGCTCAGCGCGCGGTCATCCGCAGGACTGCGTCCGTACGCCGTCCTGCGCTTCCGCGCGCCCTGGCTTCTCCGCACTGATCGTCCGCGAGTACGTCGCCCTGGACAGCTCCGCGTGCAGCACGTCCCTCAGCGCAGCGCCAGCTCGAGTTCCTCGGTCTTCGTCTCCAACCACCGAAGCTCCCGCGCGTAGAACTCCAGCGACACCGCCGAGTCCCGCGCTCCCAATCCCCACCCCTCGACCTGCCCCGCGGCCCGGAGCTTCGCCTGAACCAAGGCCGGCACCAGCCGCGCCCGGTCCTCCAACCCGTAAGCATCGGCAAGCACCCGCAGCCGCCGCCCGAGATCCGGCTGCTCCTCGAAGCCGGTCTCGACCAGCTCCTGCTCCGAAGCCAGCGGCACGAACGCCCAAGCCGCCGCCGCGACATCCAGCAGCGGCGTACTGGCTCCGCACGCGTCCCAATCGATGAACGCAACCGGCAGCCCGTCGCGGTACACCGTGTTCCAAGGCCCCAGGTCTCCATGCGACATCACCTCACCGGCGCCCAACCCACCCGGCGGCACGAACCCCGCACTCGCCTCATGCAGCCGCCGCAACAGGCGGCCCACCTCGGCGAGTGCCTCCTCCGAGCGCATCGCAGCGGTCAACGGGTTCCCCTTACCGGGCGTCCACTCCGGATCCGCCGGCACCTCACCCGCCAGCCAGCTGAGGACCTCCACGCCATCCTCCACACCCAGAACCCGCGGCGCCCCCTCGAACCCCACTACTTCCAGATGCCGCAGATACGCATGCACGACCGGCGAACCCGCGCCAACCTCTCGCCGTACGGTCTCCCCACGCCGCACGACCCCACCGTTGTTGCGCCCGCCCACCAGCGTCTGGTCAGCTCCCGCCGCCACCTCATCGTCCATCTCCCCAGCATCCCGCACCCACCGATACCCGCCGGGTATTGCTGCCCCACCCAAACCGTCATTGTTCGCCCAGTCGTCGCTTGATGGAGTTGTTGCATGAGACAACTTCAGAACAAGGTCGCCCTGATCACCGGCGGGACCGCAGGTATCGGCCTGGCCACCGCACAGCGCTTCACCGAGGAAGGCGCGACCGTCTACATCACTGGCCGCCGCCGGCCCGAACTCGACACCGCAGCCACCAAGTCAGGCGCCATCCCAGTCCAGGGCGACGTAGCCAACCCAGCCGACCTCGATCGCCTCTACGCCCAGATTCGCGCCGACGGCCACCGCCTCGACGTACTGGTCGCCAACGTAGGCGTCGGCGACTTCGTCCGCCTCGAAGACATCACCGAGCACCACTACGACCGCATCTTCAACACCAACGTCAAAGCCACCCTCAGCACCGTCCAAAAGGCCCTCCCGCTCCTCAACGACGGCGCCTCGATCGTCCTCGTCACCTCGATCGCCTCAGTCACCCACCAGGAGGGCCTCAGCGTCTACTCCGCCTCCAAGGCAGCAGTCCGCTCCTTCGCCCGCAGCTGGGCCAGAGAGCTGAGCCCCCGCAACATCCGAGTCAACGCAATGTCCCCCGGCAGCACCGACACCCCCGCAGTAGACACCGCCCTCACCGCCGCCGGCCTCACCACCGAGTCCGCCCGCACCACCTGGAAAACCAACCACGCAGCCAACATCCCCCTCTCCCGAGTCTCCCAACCAGAAGAACAAGCCGCCGCAATCCTCTTCCTGGCTTCCCCACAAAGCACCTACGTCACAGGCACCGAACTGGTAACCGACGGCGGCACCACCACGGGCCTCAACCTCTAAACCACTTCGCAGGCACGCCGCCAAGCTCGCGCTGTTTGTGATGGCTGGCGGCGCTTGCCGCACTGAGGACCCGCTGCCGCAGACCCGGTTCGTGCTCCGCAAGGCCAGCGAGGCTCGGCCGGCGGGGCCGCAGCGTAGACGACCGGGACCGCCGCGCCGCCAGCACCTGCCGCGTGCACCGAACCGCCGCGTCCACCGAATGGCCGAACCGCAGCGCTGGCCGAGCCTTCGCGCTGGCCGAGCCACCGCGCGGCAGCACCTGCCGCCCCCGCCGAACCGCCGCATCCGCCGAATCGCAGCGCTGGCCGTGCCGCCGCGCTGGCAGCACTCGACTAACCGCCCCGCCGATCGCGGTGGTGGCGCCGGTTGCGGTGACCGCTCTGCCGGCGCTGCCTGCGCTGGCAGCACCCGCCGCACCTCCGCGCTAGCCGGCCTGCACCGCTCGCTGGCCTCGCAGTACCGGCCGCGCCCGCCGCACCACCCCAACTGCTGACCGCGGCCGCCGGGCTGACCGGGCTGCCCGCAGTGGTCGTGGTGGCGGCGGTGGTCGTGGTGGAGCAGCAGCTCGCGTTCGTCCTCGGCTCAAGGCTGGTCAGGCTCGCCGGGCTGGCGGCGCTGACCGTATCGCCGCCGCTCCCGCCGCGCTGGCGGCGCTGGCCGCGCGCGCCAGGTTCGCCGTACCGCGGCGCTGGTTGCGATGACCGCGCTGCTGCGGCCGGCAGCCCGCAGCCCGGTGGCGCGGCAGATCGCGTTGACCTCAGCGCCGGGCTGTTGCCGGTGCATGGTCCGTGATCGCTCGGTGCCAAGTGGGCGAGGTTCGTTGCTTCTGGCAACGCGGTGGGTCGTGGGGTCGGCGTGGTGAGAGCGCTTCCGGTGTCAGCTCCAGCCCGCGCAGCTGCCTCGGCGTCTGATGAACGCTGGGCGGTTGGTGAGGCTGACAGTCTGGCGGCCGGTGTTGGAGTCGGCGTACGGCGCGCGGGTGGTCAGGCCGAGGCGGCTGGTTGGGGGAGGAGGTTCGGCTGGGTGGCGGTAGCTGTTGCGGTGGAGGCCGTGGTGCGGCAGTGCGCGTTCGTACGCGTGCCGGGCAGGGGCTGGTGGGTTGTCCGCGAGTGCGTGGCGCCAGGTGGGCGAGAAGTTGGTTGCTTCTGGCAACGTGGGGTGGGTCGCGAGGTCGGTGTGGTGAGAGCGCCTCTGGTGTCAGCTCTAGCCTGCGCAGTTGCTTCGGCGCCTGGTGGGCGCTGGGGGATTGGCGAGGCTGACTATGAGGTGGCTGGCGTGCGGCGTGCGGCGTGCGGCGTGCGGCGTGCGGGGTGCGGGGTGCGGGTGGTCAGGCTGTGGCGGCTGGGTGGGGGAGGAGGTTGGGGTGGGTGGCGGCGGTGGATTGGGTGGTTCGGGTGAAGGAGGTTCGGGTGGTGGGTGGGTTTTCGGGGTGCCAGGCGAGGACTAGGTGGGTGGTGGGGGCGTCGATGACTGGGACTGCGGCGATCTGGGGGCCGGTTCGGGTGGTGGCGGTGGCTCCTACGGTGACGATGCGGTGGCCTAGGGAGACCTCTTCGACTAGTTGGTCGAGGGTGTCGGTGGGGGCGCAGGCGGGGCGGTAGGTGGGGTCGGTGGTGATGTCGTGGGTCGTGATGAAGGGGCGGGTGGCCAAGGGGTGGTCGGTGGGGAGGAGGGCGACTGTTTGTTCCTCAGCAATCTGGGTGGTGGTGAGATCGGTGAGGTCGTTACGGCCGCAGATGAGGGCTACGTCGGCGGTGCCGGTGTGGACCTCTTGGAGGGGGTCTTGGGTGAAGATCACTTGGACTTCGGCGGCACCGGGTTGGCGGCGGTAGGCGCGGAGGGTGTTGGCGAGCAGGCCTGGGCCTACGCCTGGGCGGGTGGCGATGACCAGGCGGTGGGGGCGGCCGGTGCGTTGGGCGCTGAGGACGGCGGTGTCGATTGCTCTGAGCGCTTTTCGGGACTGGGTGAGGAACGTGCTGCCAGCGTCGGTGAGGGCTACTCGGCGGCTGGTTCGTTCGAAGAGTTGGACGCCTAGGCGGCGTTCCAGGCGGCTGATGGCTCGGGAGAGTGGGGGCTGGGCGATGCCCAGGCGGTCGGAGGCTCGGCCGAAATGGAGTTCCTCGGCTACTGCTACGAAGTACTCAAGCGCTCGGGTTTCGACTCGTTCCATACCTTCAAGGTAACAATCGCCGGGGAATCGGCAGTGCTGGTTCACGGTGCGCGCCGTTGGGTGGGGGAGAGGCGGTAGCCGGACTCGTCGTGGGTGATCAGGTTGGCTTCGGTGAGGGTTTCGAGGGATTGCTGGACGGTGGTGCGGTCGAGGCCGGCGGTGGCGGCGATGCGGGTGGCGGGGACTGCGCGGAGTACCGGGACGGCGTCGAGGGTTCGGCGGAGGTCGTGGGTGAGGGCGTCTTCGGGGGTGGTCGGGGCGTGCGGGTACTGGGTGAGTTGGTGGCCCAGGGGTGCGATGGCTTCGAGGATGTCTGCTACTGACGTCGCGAGGGTGGCGTTGCGTTCTCGGATCAGGAGGTGGGTGCCGTCCGACATCCTCGAGGTGATGGGGCCGGGGACGGCCAGGACTGGGCGGCCGCACTGTTCGGACCAGGTGGCGGTGTTGAGGGCTCCGCTGCGGATGGCGGCTTCGACGACGACGGTGCCTTGGGTCATGGCGGCGATCAGGCGGTTGCGGGACAGGAAGCGGAGTTTGGTGGGGGAGCAGCCGGGTGGGAGTTCGCTGACGAGGAGGCCTTCGGCGGCGATGCGGTTGAAGAGGGCTGAGTTGCTGCGGGGGTAGCTGACGTTGACGCCGCAGGCGAGGACGGCGATGGTCGTGCCGGTGCTGGCCAGGGCGCCGCGGTGGGCTGCCGCGTCGATGCCGTAGGCGCCGCCGGAGACGACGGTGGTGCCTCGGTCGCCCAGACCGCCGGCGAGCTCGGCGGCTGCGTGTTCGCCGTACGAGGAGCAGGCTCTGGCGCCGACGATGGCTACCGAGGACTGGAGCAGGTGGCGGAGGTTGGCGGGGCCTTTGATCCAAAGGCCGTACGGCGTGCCGCCGCGGCGGGCTTGCTGGCCGGCGTCGGTGAGGACTTCGATCTGGTCGGGCCACTCGGCGTCGCCGGGGATGACGAAGCGGGCGCCGGCGGCGTGGGCTCGGGTGAGGTCGGCTTCGGGGGAGACGACGGCGACGCGGGAGGACCAGCGTTCGACGCCGGGGGCTTTGCTACGGAGGAGGTCCCAGATCTCCAGTGGGGTGAGGTCGGCGAAGGTCTTCTGGGTGGTGGGGTCGCCGGGTTCGATCACTCGGGACAGCGCCGCTCTCGCCAGTCGGTCTTCGTCGGAAGGGGCCGGAGGGGCGAGGGCTGTGGAGGGGGCGTTGCCTTGGGCAATCGGTGGGGTGAGCGGAACGACGGAGGAGGTAGAAGGAGTGCGGGTTGGAGTGGAGTCGTGGGCGGGAGGCTGGGCGCCTAGCGGGATCGGGTTTGAGGGGTGGGTCATTGCGGGATGGGCTCTCTGAGGGGGCGGAGGTCTTCGAGTGGGGTGAGTGGGGAGCCGGTGCGGAGTTGGAAGGCTTCGTGGGTGAGGGATGGTGTGGGGGCTGGGAGGCCGGCCAGGTCGGTGAGGGTCCAGGCGAGGCGGACTACGCGGTCTAGGCCTCTCGCGGTGAGGCGGCCTTCGGCGTAGTGGGATTCGAGGATGGACTGGCTGGTGGGGTCGAGGGGGAACTCGCGGCGCAAGACCGGGCCGGGGATTTCGCTGTTCAGGCGCCAGGGGGTGTCTTGGTAGCGGTGGGACTGGCGGTCTCGGGTGGCGCGGACTCGGGCTGCCACGTCGGCGGTGGACTCGGGGGTGTCGGCGGCGGTGCCGATGCCGCGGGCGGCGGGGAGGATCTGGCGCTGGATGTCCATCCGGTCCTTGATCGGGCCGCTGATGCGTTGGCGGTAACGGTTGAGGATCTGTGGTGTGCAGTTGCAGATACCCGTGGGGGTGCCGGATTGGCCGCAGGGGCAGGGGTTTGCGGCCAGGACCAGGAGGAAGCGAGCCGGGAACTTCGCGACCGCGGCGGCTCGGTGGACTTCGACGAAGCCGGATTCGAGCGGCTGGCGCAGGGTGTCGAGGGTCAGGGGGTGCATCTCGGGTGCTTCGTCGATGAAGAGGATTCCTCGGTGGGCGCAGCTGATCGCGCCGGGGCGTGGGACGCCGGAGCCGCCGCCGACGAGGCTGACCAGGGACGCCGTGTGGTGGGGCGCGATGAACGGTGGGCGGGTGACGAGCTCGGCGTCGTTGGTGAGCAGGCCGGCTAGCGAGTGGACGGCGGAGACTTCCAGGGAGTCGTCGGTGCCCAGGTCGGGCATCAGGCCGGCGAGGCGTTCGGCGAGCATCGTCTTGCCGGAGCCGGGTGGACCGTACAGGTACAGGTGATGGCCGCCCGCGGCCGCCGCTTCGATCGCGCGGCGGCCTTCGCGCTGGCCGAGGACGTCGTCGAGGTCGACCTCGGGGACGCGGGTGAGGGACTCCGACATCAGTCGGGGTTCGGCGCGCGGTGGGTCCTCGTCGGGGATCTCCTCGCCGCGGATCATCGCGAGGACCTGGCGCAGCGAGCGCACGCCGTACACGCTGATGTCGGGGACCAGGCGGGCCTCGCCGGCGTTGAGCTCGGGGACGATGATGCGGGTGAAGCCGGCGCGGGCCGCGGCCAGCGTCATCGCGAGGGCGCCGCGGACCTCGCGGATCCGGCCGTCGAGGCCGAGCTCGCCGATGATCGCGCAGTGCCGCAGCTCGCCGATCGGGAGCACACCGCTGGCCGCGAGCAGGGCGCACGCGATCGTCACGTCGTAGTGCGAACCGGTCTTGGGCAGGGTCGCGGGGGACAGGCCGATCGTGACCTTGCGGTCGGGGAACCGCTCGCCGCTGTTCATGACGGCGGCGCGGACGCGGTCCCTTGCCTCGGACAACGAGGCGTCGGGCAGGCCGATCAGCGTCGTCTTCGGCAGGCCCTGGGCGATGTCGGCCTCGACCTCGACGAGATGGCCTTCCAGGCCGACGAGAGCGACCGACCAGGCTTGGGCGAGAGACATCAGCCGACTCCTCTCAGGTGCTCGACGGTTGGTTTGCCGCCGCCTGGTGGGACCAGGACGGCGATCACGTCGATCCGGATCTCCGGCGGGTGCAGCTCGTGCTCCTGCAGCCAGCGGCCGACCAGCCGGCGCAGGGTGCTGAGCTTGCGATAGGTGATCGACTCCAGGGGGCTCCCGTACCCGAGGCCGCGTCTGGTCTTCACCTCGCAGACGACCAGCGCGCGGCCGTCCCGGGCGACGATGTCGATCTCACCCTGGTCGCAGCGCCAGTTGCGCGCGAGGATCGCGAAGCCCTGGTCGCTGAGATGTTCCGCGGCGAGTTGTTCGCCGTACTGCCCGACTGCGTCTTTGGTGCGCATCGATGACCACCTCCGACAAAGAACATGCCGGGATTCGGGGCGGATTCTGAGGCGACTTCGCAGCTGTGGACAAACGAAAACGCCGGCCGGGCCCGAGGGGCCGGCCGGCGTTCAGGTGGTGCTGGATCAGTTGCGCATGTGCTTGCCGCGGTTGGACTTCGGTGGGTTGCGGACCGCGCGGAGCTCGTTGTTCTCGTGGCGGACCGGCTGCAGACCGCCGGTACCCGGATCGGTGTCGCCGATCTCGAAGTCCCAGCTCTCCTCGTTCGCCAGGCGGCTGTGCCAGCGGCCGTACAAGCCGTAGATGGCCAGGCCGATCAGCATCCAGATGCCGAACTTGGTCCACGTGCCGGTCTTGAGGTTGAGCATCAGCCACAGCGTCGCGGCCAGCGACAGCAGCGGGATCAGCGGCACCAGCGGGACGCGGAAACCGCGCTCCAGGTTCGGCTCGGTACGGCGGAGGCGGAGGACTCCGACGGCACAGAACGCGAAGCAGAACAGGGCTCCGATGACCAGCAGCTCCTCGAGCTCGACCACCTTCGGGTAGAGCGTGAGCAGCAAGGCGGCAACGCCCGCCGCCGTGGCGGCGCGAGCGGGCGAGGAGTAGACCCGGCTGACCCGGCCCAGGCTCTTCGGCAGCAGACCGTCACGGCCCATGTTGAAGAGCACGCGGCTCTGGGCGATCAGAACCACCATGATCACCGTCGACATCGCCAGCAGCGCCCCGAGATTGACCACGTCCGCAGCCCAGCCGACCCCGACCGATTCCAGCGCCTCCGAAACCGGAGCGCCGCCGCCGAGCTGACCGTACGGCCGCAGTCCGACCAGGACGACCGCCATCGCGACGTACAGGACGGTGACGACGACGACGCCGAGCAGCATGCCTTGCGGGACCGTCTTGCGCGGGCTGCGGGCGTCCTCGGACGCGGTGGCGATCAGGTCGAACCCGATGAAGGCGAACACGATCGCGCTGGCGGCCGTGAAGATGCCCATCATGCCGAACGAGCCGAACGACGAATCGAGCATCCAGCCCAGGAGCGTTGGATTCGCCGTGGCCGGTGCCGGACGCTCCATCGGGACGAAGGGCTTGAAGTTCTCCATCTTGATGTGCGTCGCGCCGACCACCACGACCAGCAGGATGACCGCGACCTTGGCTGCCACCACCACGGTCAGGACCCGGGCCGACAGCTTGGTGCCGGTGACGATCATCGCGGTCAGCAGCAGGATCAGCAGCGGGGCGACCAGGTTCACCTTCGCCTCGGGGCCGAAGAACTGGGCCAGCCCGTCGGGCAGGGTGACGCCGAAGCCGTTCAAGGTGGCCAGGAAGTACGCGGACCAGACACGGGCGACGATCGCGGCGGCGGTGACGAGCTCGAGGACGAGCGCCCAGCCGACCAGCCACGCCCACATCTCACCGAAGGTGACGTAGCTGAACGTGTAGGCGCTGCCGGACACGGGAATGGTCGACGAGAGCTCGGCGTAGCACGCGGCTGCCAGCAGACAGACGAGCGCTGCCACCACGAACGACAGAATCACGGCAGGGCCGGCCACGTTCGCGGCCTGCTTGCCGCTCAGGCTGAAGATGCCGGAACCGATCATCACACCGAGGCCGAGCACGACAAGGTCGCGTCGACCGAACAGCCGCGGTAGTCGGTGCCGCGCCTCCTCGACTCGGGTGAACGCCGACTCGACCGGCAGGCGCCGGCCTACGGTCTGTCCGTTCGCTGAGGGGGCCATGGTCAGGGGTGCCTCCGTTGCTACTAGGGCAATCGGGCCGAACAGTAGTCGACCTGGGGACTACGGGCCAGACCTCCTTCGTGTCGCCACCGCGCGGCTGCTTGCGATGCCGGGGCCACTCACGCATGGTCGAACCATGGCACCGGACGACGTCGGCCCAGCGCGTTCCGTACCCGAGGAACTCGCTGCGTTACTGGCTGACTACGAACGGCATCTGACGGCGGAAAGAGGCCTCAGCGATCATTCGGTCCGAGCGTACATGGGAGACGTCGCCGATTTGATCGATCATTTGAATCGGCTTGGTCACGATGAGTTGGGCACGCTCGACATTCGTGGGCTGCGATCCTGGCTCGCCAAGCAGCAGAGCCTCGGCAAGGCGCGCAGCACGATGGCCCGGCGGGCCACGGCGGCGCGGGTGTTCACCGCGTGGGCGCAGCGGACCGGGCGGATCGCGACCGATCCTGGGGCGTTGCTGGCCAGTCCCAAGGCGCACAAGACGTTGCCGGGGGTGCTCGGGCAGGCGGATACGCGAGCTGTGCTCGATGCTGCCGCGGTCGCGGCGGATGACGGGAGCGCTGTCGGGCTGCGGGATCTGGCGATCATGGAGCTGCTGTACGCGACCGGGATCCGGGTTGGAGAGCTTTGCGCTCTCGATCTGGATGAAGTCGATAGGGAACGGCGCGTGGTTCGGGTCTTTGGTAAGGGGCGTAAAGAGAGGTCGGTGCCGTACGGCGTACCGGCTGGGGCTGCTTTGGAGTCGTGGCTGGGGGTGCGGGGGCAGTTGGTGCGGGACGGGAGCGGGGCCGCGCTGTTCCTCGGGGCGCGAGGTGGGCGGATCGATCAGCGGACCGTACGGCGGGTGGTGCATGCGCGGATCGGGGCGGTGGAGGCGCCGGATCTGTCGCCGCACGGGTTGCGGCACACGGCTGCTACGCATCTGCTCGAAGGCGGGGCTGATTTGCGGAGTGTGCAGGAGCTGCTCGGGCATGCTTCGTTGGCTACGACGCAGGTCTATACGCATGTGTCGAGTGAGCGGCTGCGGGCGGCGTACGAGCAGGCTCATCCGCGGGCTTGAGGTCGCCTCCTGTGGATGGGGAAGCGGCGGGGTGATGGGCGGGCGGAACGGGAATGGGGCAGACTGCGGGCCATGCGGGTTTCGGCTAAATCTGACTATGCGTTGCGGGCGCTGATCGAGATCACTCAGCGCTGGGTCGCCAACGATCCCTCGGTGGTGTCGGCGGAGGAGCTCAGCCGGCAGCAGGGGATACCCCACGGGTTCCTGCAGGGGATTCTGGCTGATCTTCGGCGGGCCGGCGTGCTGACGAGTCAGCGGGGGCAGTCCGGTGGGTGGAAGCTGGCTGTGGATCCGAACGAGATCTCGGTGGCTGATGTGATGCGGGCTGTGGACGGGCCGATCGTGAGCATCTCCGGGGTGCGGCCGGAGAGCGTTGACTACAACGAGCGGGCTGTGGTGCTGCAGCGGGTGTGGATCGCTGCTCGGGCGAGTCTGCGGGACGTGCTGGAGCACACGACGCTGACGGATCTTGCCAAGGGCAAGCTTCCGGCGGGGGTGGAGCGGCGGTCGAAGGACGAGGACGCTTGGCAGGCGCGGGTTCCGGGGAGCTGAGGGCATCTTTCGTCAGTGGTTTCTGATGAGGGCTGCTGCGGTGATGGTTAGTAGGGCTGTGACGGCGACCAGCAGGGTGGGGGCCAGGGGGTTGGCTTCTCGGGCTGGTTGTTCGGTGGTTGGTGGGGTGGTCGGGAGTGGTGGCACTGCGTTGGGTGGGACCTGCCGCGCTGCGTTGGGTTGGGGTGGTCCGGCGAGGTGGGGCTGGGGCGGGTCCGCGGGGAGTAAGCGGATCGGTTGGGTGGGGAGTAGGGCTAGGGGGTTGAGGTAGGTCGGTCCCTCCAGGAGGCCCCAGTGGAGGCAGGTTGTGGGGGTGCAGTGGGAGGCGGCTGCTGAGAGGGTGCCTATGGGTTGGCCTTGGGTTACCTGGGTGCCTCGGGGGAGGGTCGGGATGACCGGCTCGTAGGTGGTTCTGTGGGGGCCTCGGGTTATGACCACGACGGAGCGGCCGGCTACGGGGCCGGCGTACGTGATGGTGCCAGGGGTGGCGGCCAGGACTTTTTGGCCGGGGGTGCCTTCGAGGTCTACGCCTCGGTGGCCGGGGAGCCAGGGTTTTGGGGGTGGGGCGTAGGGGTGGACGATTCTGGGTTGGGGAGTGAGGGGCCAGATGGCGTCTGCGGGGGGTGGGGGCTGGAACGGGGTCATGTGGGGAATGTGCAGGTGGGAGGGGTGAAACGCGGGGGTGAGTTGGGGGCTGTGGACGGGGTGGGGGCCGGTTCGACCAGGGGTGGGGTTCTCGCGTAGACTTTTGGTGGCGTCCCACCTCGGTGGGGCGACTTCGCACGTCTGCACACATCCGAATCCTCTTGGTCCCGGTTCGCCGGGGTGGGGTTCGCGCGGGCGTCAGGCGCGACGGACCAAACCCGGTCCGCCGCGGAACAACCGAGACAGCGTCACCGTGACGGGTAACCCGTGCGGGGCGCGACAGGAGAGAACCACGTCATGGCCGTCGTCACCATGAAGCAGCTGCTCGAGAGCGGCGTGCACTTCGGGCACCAGACCCGTCGCTGGAACCCGAAGATGAAGCGCTACATCCTCACCGAGCGCAACGGCATCTACATCATCGACCTGCAGCAGTCGCTGTCGTACATCGACCGCGCCTACGAGTTCGTCCGGAGCACCGTCGCCTCCGGCGGCGCGATCCTGTTCGTCGGCACCAAGAAGCAGGCCCAGGAAGCGATCGCCGAGCAGGCGACCCGGGTCGGCATGCCCTACGTGAACCAGCGCTGGCTGGGCGGCATGCTCACCAACTTCCAGACCGTCAACAAGCGGCTCCAGCGCCTCAAGGAGCTCGAGCTGCTCGACTTCGACGACGTCGCCGCCTCCGGTGTGACGAAGAAGGAGCTGCTGCAGAAGCGTCGCGAGCACGACAAGCTGCTCAAGACCCTCGGCGGTATCCGCGACATGGGCCGCGTCCCGTCCGCGGTCTGGATCGTCGACACCAAGAAGGAGCACCTCGCCGTCGACGAGGCGCGCAAGCTCAAGCTGCCGATCATCGGCATCCTGGACACCAACTGCGACCCCGACGAGGTCGACTTCCCGATCCCGGGCAACGACGACGCGATCCGCTCCGTCGGCCTGCTCACCCGCGTCGTCGCCGACGCCGTGGCCGACGGGCTGATGGCCCGCTCCGGTCAGGGCGCTGCCGCCGCCGGTGAGGAGCTGGGCGCCGAGGAGCCGATGGCCGCCTGGGAGCGCGAGCTGCTGGAGAGCCAGAACGCCGCCGCGGCCGCCCCGGCGAAGGCCGACGAGGCCCCGGCTGCTGCCGAGGCCCCCGCCGCCGAGGCGCCGGCTGCCGAGGCCGCCGCGACCGAGGCGCCTGCCGCCGAGGCCACCGAGGCTCCGGCCGAGGCCGCTGCCGACGAGGCGCCGAAGACCGAGGCCTGATCCCGATCCGGGCTGCCGGACGACCTGGTACGCCGCCGGGACCCGCGAGGGTCCCGGACCGGCGGGCAGGACAACGGTGGCCCGGGCCAGGCAGGACCCGGAAGGCTACGGAGGAAACGGCCCGGACCGCGAGGCCCGGGTCAGGAACAGCCGGACCGGACGGACCAGGGTCAGCGATGGCTCCGGATCGAACGGTCCCGGAACGGCCGGATGGATCGGGGTCAGAGATGGCCCCGAACCGGACGGACCCGAACGGCCGAACGGATCGGGGTCGGGAACGACCCCGGGACCGGAAGGCCCGGCCGGAATCCGTACAAGCTTCAGGATCGACAAGGTTCCGAGTGTGGAACCCCGATCGCCCGGCGATGCCGCCGGGCGGCGACCCACCAGCTGATCGCACCGACTAGATCGAGAGAACGAGGAATGGCGAACTACACCGCCGCTGACGTGAAGAAGCTCCGCGACGCCACCGGCGCGGGCATGATGGACGCGAAGAAGGCGCTCGAGACCACCGACGGTGACTTCGAGAAGGCGATCGAGGAGCTGCGCATCCACGGCGCCGCCAAGGCCGCCAAGCGGGGCGCCGAGCGCTCGGCCTCCAACGGCCTGGTCGCCGCCGCCGAGAACGCGCTGGTCCAGCTGAACTGCGAGACCGACTTCGTCGCCAAGAACGAGCAGTTCCAGCAGCTCGCCGCCGACATCGTCGCGCACGCCGCCGCCAGCAAGGTCGGCGACGTCGAGGGCCTGCTGAACGAGAAGCTCACCGACGGCAAGAGCGTCGCCGAGAACATCGAGGCCCTGGCCGCGGTCATCGGCGAGAAGCTCGAGCTGGGCAAGGTCGCCGTCTTCGACGGCAAGGTCACGGCGTACATGCACAAGCGTGCCGCCGACCTCCCGGCCCAGGTCGGCGTGCTCGTCGAGTTCGAGGGCGACGACGTCGAGGCCGCCCGCGGCGCTGCCATGCAGGCCGCCGCGATGCGCCCGCTCTACACCAACCGCGACGAGGTCCCGGCCGAGACGGTCGAGAACGAGCGCCGGATCGCCGAGGCGACCGCTCGCGAGGAGGGCAAGCCGGAAGGCGCCCTGCCGAAGATCGTCGAGGGCCGGGTGAACGGCTTCTTCAAGGAGGTCGTGCTGACCGAGCAGTCGTCGGTCCAGGACAGCAAGAAGTCCGTGAAGGCCGTTCTCGACGCGGCCGGCGTGACCGTGAAGCGGTTCGCCCGCTTCGAGGTCGGCGCCTGACCGTCGCCGGTTAGGACGAGACAGCACAGCATCATCGACGAGGAGGCCGGAATCGTGACGGAAACCCTGGGTACCGAGACGAATCCGGCCTCTTCGCCGTTCGATCCGGCCTACCACCGGGTGCTGCTCAAGCTGTCGGGGGAGGTGTTCGGCGGCGGCAAGCTCGGCGTCGACCCCGACGTGGTGAACTCGATCGCCAAGCAGATCGCCGAGGTGGTCCGGGCCGGCGTCCAGGTCGCCGTGGTGGTCGGCGGCGGGAACTTCTTCCGCGGCGCCGAGCTCCAGCAGCGCGGCATGGAGCGCAACCGTGCCGACTACATGGGCATGCTCGGCACCGTGATGAACTGCCTGGCGCTGCAGGACTTCCTGGAGAAGCTGGGCGTGGAGACCCGGGTCCAGACCGCGATCACGATGGGTCAGGTCGCCGAGCCGTACATCCCGCGCAAGGCCGACCGGCACCTGGCCAAGGGCCGGGTCGTGATCTTCGGCGCCGGCTCCGGAATGCCGTACTTCTCCACCGACACCGTCGCCGCCCAGCGCGCGCTGGAGATCGGCGCCGAAGCGCTGCTGATGGGCAAGCAGGGTGTGGACGGCGTCTACGACTCCGACCCCAAGACGAACCCGGACGCGGTGAAGTTCGACCAGCTCTCGTACGACGACTTCCTGGCCCGCGGGCTGCGGGTCGCCGACGCGACCGCGATCAGCCTGTCCCGCGACAACGCGCTGCCGATCGTGATCTTCGGCCTCGAGGAGGGCAACATCGCCCGGGTCGTGCGCGGCGAGAAGATCGGCACCGTCGTCTCCCCAGGCCAGTAGCGCGGTCAGTGGCCGGGCGCCCGATAGGGTACGTCCGGTCGGCCGGGTACTAGGATCGTTCGACACGCGGGCCCACGTCCGCGGGCTGGTCCGCCAGCGTTCGTAGGGTTTGAGCGGCCGCACCGACGCGGCCCCGAGGAAGCGAGGAATGTCGTGATCGACGAAGCACTCCGCGAAGCCGAGCAGAAGATGGCGAAGGCCGTGGAGGTCGCGAAGGACGACTTCGCCGCGATCCGCACCGGCCGCGCGCACCCGTCGATGTTCTCCAACATCGTCGCCGACTACTACGGTTCGCCGACGCCGCTGCAGCAGCTGGCCGGCTTCCAGGTCCCGGACCCGCGGACCGTGCTCATCTCGCCGTACGACAAGGGCGCGATGGCCGCGATCGAGAAGGCGATCCGCGACTCCGACCTGGGCGTGAACCCGGGCAACGACGGCGCGGTGATCCGGGTCTCGATGCCGCAGCTCACCGAGGACCGCCGCAAGGAGTACATCAAGGTCGCCAAGACCAAGGGCGAGGACGCGAAGATCTCGGTCCGGACCATCCGCCGGCACGCCAAGGACCAGATCGACAAGTCGGTCAAGGACGGCGAAGCGGGCGAGGACGAAGGCAAGAGTGCTGAGAAGCGGCTCGACGGGATGACGAAGAAGTACGTCGACTCGATCGACCAGCTGCTCAAGCACAAGGAAGCCGAACTGCTCGAGGTGTGATGGGACTCGACCAGAGCCCCTCCGTGCCGAGCCGCGCCGGGCGGAACCTGCCCGCCGCGATCGGTGTCGGAGTCGGTCTCGGTGCGGTGATCATCGGGTCGCTGTTCTGGCAGAAGTCGCTGTTCGTCCTGGTCGTGCTGGCGACGGTGCTGGTAGCCGTCGACGAGATGATCCGTGCGCTGAAGACCAGCGGGGCGACGATCCCGCGGATCCCGGTGCTCGCCGGGACGACCGCGATGCTGGTCGCGGCGTACTTCGGCGGGCCGATGGCGCTGCTCACCGCGATGGCGCTGACCGCGCTGGCGACGATCTTCTGGCGGATGCCCGGCGGCTCGATCGGCTTCGTCCGGGACGTCACCGCCGGGGTGTTCCTGCTCGGCTACATCCCGCTGCTCGCCGGGTTCGCCGTCCTGCTGGTCCAGCCGGACGACGACGGGCCGCAGCGGGTGGTGACGTTCTTCCTGGTCGTGGTGGCCAGCGACGTCGGCGGCTACGTGGCCGGTGTGCTGTTCGGCAAGCACCCGATGGCCCCGACGATCAGCCCGAAGAAGTCCTGGGAGGGCTTCGCCGGTTCGACGCTGGCCTGTATCGGCGCCGGGATCGGGTCGGTCGTCTGGCTGCTCGACGGCGCCTGGTGGGTCGGCGCGATCGTCGGCGCGATCGCGGTGCTGACGGCAACGGTCGGCGACCTCGGCGAGTCGATGATCAAGCGCGACCTCGGGATCAAGGACATGTCCAACCTGCTGCCGGGCCACGGCGGCGTGATGGACCGGCTCGACTCCCTGCTGGCCACGGCTCCGGCCGTCTGGCTGCTGCTCCACTTACTGGTTTGACCGGTTGCCGCTCCGGAGGTTGGCTGGTGCCATGACCATCGCTCCGGACGGCCGCCCGCTGGTCGGCGACCTCGTACGCCTCGACCGCTTCGTTGCCAGTGACACCGATCAGCTGTACGCCGCGATCGACGACGAGCGCGTGTACGCCGCGGGCTTCAGCGGCGGCCCCGGCGGTCGCCCGGCCGACGTCGAGCAGATGCGCGCCAAGTGGGCCAAGTCGACGCAGGACCGGACGGCGTACGTCGTACGACTGGCGAAGGACTCGGAGCTCGGTGCCGAGGGCACCGTCGTCGGGACGACGAGCCTCGGCGACGTGGACCTGGCCAACGAGCGCGTCCACCTCGGCTGGACCGGCTACGCGCCGGCTGTCTGGGGGACCGCGGTCAACCCGTCCTGCAAGTTCCTGATGCTTCAGCACGCCTTCGAGGACTGCGGGTTCAACCGGGTCAAGATCCAGACCAGTCTGGTGAACACCCGCTCGCAGGCGGCGATCGCGAAGCTCGGCGCGACCCGTGAGGGCGTGCTGCGCCGGCACATCAAGCAGCCCGACGGCACTTGGCGGGACACGGTCGTGTTCTCGATCCTGGCCGACGAGTGGCCCGGCGTACGGAAGGGTCTGCTCGCGCGGATCAGCGGCTGAGCTCGGCCAGCAGGCGGTAGTTCTCGAGCAGGTCGGCGCGGTCGTAGGTGTTGGTGGTGATCAGCACCTCGTCGGCGCCGGTCCGCTCGACCAGGCCGCCGAGCGCGACGTCCACCTCGGATGGTGTGCCGTAGATCTGGCCCTGCAGCGACTGCTCGAAGAAGCCGCGCTCCTTTTCGGTCATGTCGCGCTGGGCATCGACAGGCTCCAGCGGTGGAAATACCCCGCGCGTCCGCGAATAGGCGCTCGACCAGGCCTCTGGCAACAGCAGCTCCCGCGCGGCCTCAGCTGTTGCAGCGACAGCCGCAGTAGCAGCCAGTACGACGTACGGCCACTCAGCCCACTCCGACGGTGTGAAGCCCGCGCGATAGCCAGCGACCGAGTCCAGCAGCGCCGCCTCACCGCGAGCCCCGGCGATCACCAGCGGCAGCCCCAGCGAGGCGGCAAGCTGGGCGCCCTCACCAACAGCCAGCACAAACGCGGGTACGCGGAGCCCCTCGCCAGGACGTGCGTGCACCTGCGGGTGCGTCTGCTGCTTGCCGGTGAAGTACCCGAGCAGCTCCCGCACCTGTTCGACGAAGTCCTCCGCCGCGTCCTTCTCGACGCCCAGCGCCCGGCGGATCCCACCGGTGAAGCCGACCGACCGCCCCAGACCCATGTCGATCCGCCCCGGATACAGCGACTCCAGTACGCCGAACTGCTCCGCCACCACCAGCGGCCGGTGATTCGGCAGCATCACCCCACCGGTCCCGACCCGGATCCGCGACGTCGAGGCGGCAACGGCCGCGGCCAGTACGGTCGGCGCCGAGCCGGCCACCCCGGGCACGCTGTGGTGCTCGGACACCCAGAACCGGTGGTAGCCGAGCTTCTCGACCTCCTGCGCGAGCCGGACCGTGCCGCGCAGAGTCTCCGCCTCGGTCTCGCCGGCGCGGGTCCGGGAGCGGTCGAGGATCGACAGGGGGACACCGCGCAGCGAGGGACTCATGATGCAGAGTCCAACCGCGCGGTCAAGCTTTGGCATTCCTGGTGGAAAGGAAGCACCGATCTCAGCAAATCGTCGGTAACTCCTTTACATCTGCCGCCGAACCGAGTGCACTGTGGGTGATCGGGGGGCCACAGTGAGGAGTTGAGATGAGGAAAGCGAAAGCCGTACTCAGCGGGCTGGTGCTCACCGGCGCGTTGCTGATGCCGACGGCCGGTCCTGCGGTGGCAGCCGACCCGGTTGCCACCAAGGCGGTCCCCAGCGGAGCCAGCAAGACCCTGACCGCCAAGACGCTGCAGGTCGACTTCCAGTACCAGGAGACGAGCTACTGGTGTGGCCCGGCGGCCACGCGGATCGCTCTGTCCGCCCGGGTCTCTCCGCCCAGCCAGCAGCAGCTGGCCAACGAGCTGCCCACCACCACGAACGGCACCGACTGGATCGGCCAGGTGACGCGGGTGCTCAACAACCACGTCGGCACCGGCTGGTACGAGACGAAGGAGATGCCGAACGATCCGCCTACGCAGGCTCAGCGCGACCTGCTCTGGCGCGACATCGTGCTCGACATCGACAACAACTACCCGATCGTCGCCAACATCGTGGCGCCGGCCAGCAACCACCCGCCGGGCTACCCGAACTACACGATCTACCACTACTTCACCGTGATCGGCTACGACACCGCCGACATGACCGTGCTGATCGCCGACCCGGCCGGGTTCGCCCCGACGGCCACGTACTGGCTGACGTTCAACCAGCTCGCGACGCTCATCCCACCGAAGGGCTACGCGGCCTGAGCCAGCTCCTCGAGCACCGCGGCGACGTGCTGCAGGCGCAGGTCTCGCACCTCGCGCAGGCTGAAGGTGCCGCCGCGGTGCGGGCTCAGGACGACGTTGACCAGGACGCTCGGCTCGGGCAGTGCTGCGATCAGGTCCGGGCCGAAGAGCCCCTCGGTGGCCGGCGATCCAGGCACAGCTGGTACGACGACCCGCGACTGCGCGACGAGCGCGGGCGGAGCTGGACCTCGCCGTCGACGGACGCGGTGTCGGCCGAGCGGATTGCAGAGACCCGCATGCCGAGACCGGTCAGCGCGCGGGCGACGCGGCGGCCGACCTCGCCGTAGCCGACCACGAGCGCGGGATGGCCGCCGAGGACCATCGTCGGGTTCGGCGGGACGAAGCGTGGGGTCCAGTCGCCGGTGCGCATCGCCTGGTCGGCGGGGACGATCGCGCGGGCGGCGGCGAGGGTCAGGGCGATCGCGAGCTCGGCGGTCGGGCCGGCGTTGTGGTGGACGGTGCGGACCACCAGCTCAGAGCGGGTGGACAACAGCGCCCGCGTCTCCGCCGGCACCCCGGCGTACGGGATGACCAGCACGCGGATCAGCCGAGCCGCGCGAGTCACACTGCTGTGGAGCGGCTGAGCTCCTCCCACTCGGTCACCGACGCCAGCAGAGCCTCGTGGTGCTCCCGCAACCCATCCACCGCGTCGTTTCCCAGCAGCAGCCGCAGCGGTGGGTTGCCGCTGTCCAGCGCCTTCATGATCGCCGCGACGCCCTTGACCGGGTCGTTCTGCTCCGAATCGAGCAGCGCGACGGTAGCCGCCCGGGTGGCGCCAGCGGTCTCCCGGTAGACCTCCAGCGCCTCAGTGGTGACCTTGTTGCGGTTGAACTCCGTACGGAAGGCTCCCGGCTCGACGATCAGCACCCGGATGCCCAGCGGAGCCAGCTCAGTCGCCAGCGCCTCCGAGTACCCCTCCAGTGCGTGCTTGGCCGAGTTGTACGCGCCGTAGCCCGGGTACGTCTTCAGCCCGCCCAGCGAGCTCATCTGCACGATCGTCCCCGACCCTTGCGCGTGCAGCACCGGCAGTACCGCCTCGACTACCTGGGCAGCCCCGAAGAACACCACGTCGAACTGCTCCCGCAACCGCCGTACGCCGACCTCCTCGATCGCGCCCATCACCATCGAGCCGGCGTTGTTCACCAGTACGTCGATGCGGCCGAAGACCGCCAGCGTCGCCTGCACCGCCGCCTCGATCGATGCCGGGTCCGTGACGTCCAGGGCCGCCGTCGAAGCGCCACGCTCAGCCAGGTCGACCAGCGTCTCGGGCCGGCGGGCAGTGGCCATCACCTGGTCGCCCGCAGCCAGTGCGGCGAGCACCAGTTCGCGTCCGAACCCTGTGGAGCAGCCGGTGATCAGCCAAACCTTGTTGTTGTTTTCCATGCTTCGAGTCTTCGTCCGGACCCCCGTGCGGGACCAACACCGGCTGCCTGGCGCAGCAGTAGCCTGGGCCTGTGACCCCCGAGCTGCGGCAGCTGCGCTACTTCGTCGCGGTAGCGGAGGAGTCGAGTTTCACCCGCGCCGCTGCCCGGCTGACGATCGCTCAGCAGTCGCTGTCGCAGCAGATCACGTTGCTGGAGCGGCAGGTCGGCGCCAAGCTGTTCGACCGGGACAGCCGGGGCACTGCGCTGACAGAGGTGGGTGCGCTGTTCCTG
The DNA here is from genome assembly GCF_055583505.1 of Kribbella sp. NPDC104740. Taxonomy (NCBI): domain Bacteria; kingdom Bacillati; phylum Actinomycetota; class Actinomycetes; order Propionibacteriales; family Kribbellaceae; genus Kribbella; species Kribbella sp. NPDC104740. The sequence goes on from NZ_JBVJNV010000009.1 coordinate 232,999, forward strand.
CCGGAGGCGCGGGCGGTGCTGGAGCGAGCTGACCAGGCGATGGCTGTCGTAGCCCGCGCTGTGCGTGGCGAGATCGGCCTGCTCCGGCTGGCGTTCCTGGCGACTACTGCCAACTACCTGCTGCCACCGGTCGTCCGGGCGCTGCGGGAGCGCTTCCCCGACCTGCAGCTCGCCACTGAGGAGACCACGATCGGCCCGCTGGTCGAGGGCGTCCGCAGCGGCCGGTACGACGTGGCGTTCACGCGGCCGCCGCTGGTCGACGACCTGGCCAGCACCACGCTGGTCACCGAGGAGATCTGCGCCGTGCTGCCGGAAGGGCACCGGCTGGCTGACCAAAAACAGCTCGACCTGCGGGACCTGGCCGACGAGCCGTGGCTGCTGACGCCGCGCAGCTCGTGGCAGCCCTGGCACGACGTGTACGACGCGGAGTTCCGCGCGGCCGGGTTCGAGCCGAAGGTGGTGCACCGCGACGCGAGCGTCCAGGTGCTGCTAGGAATGGTCGCGGCCGGGGTCGGGGTGACGCGGCTGGCGCGGTCGGCGTCGAGCTTGCGGCGTACCGGCGTGGTGTTCGTGCCGATCGCGGGGGAGCGGGTGGCGACGGAGATGGTCTGGCTGCCGGAGAACGCGTCGCCGGTGCTGCCCGCCGTACGGCGAGCGGTGGAGGAACTCGCCGCCGGTAGCGATCTGACCGCTGCCGGGTAGTGACCGGTGCCACCGGTGTGAATTTGTGAAAGCGGTCGGCCGCGAGGGACAATCGAGGGCGATGACTACCTCCCTCCCGCTCGTTTTCGATGAACCGCGCCGTGCCAAGAAGCCGCCGCGGCACCTGGCCGACCTCAGCGGGGAGGAGCGCAAGGCCGCGGTGGTGGCGCTCGGCGAGCCCGGTTTCCGGGCCAAGCAGCTGTCCAACCACTACTTCTCCCGGCTGGTCTCCGACCCGGCCGAGATGACCGACCTGCCCGCGGCGACCCGGGACAAGCTGGCCGCTGATCTGCTGCCGCCGTTGCTGACCAAGGTCCGCGACCTGGAGTGCGACAACGGGCAGACCCGCAAGTCGCTGTGGAAGCTGCTCGACGGCTCGCTCGTCGAGTCCGTCCTGATGCGCTACACCGACCGTACGACGATGTGCGTGTCGTCCCAGGCCGGCTGCGGGATGGCCTGCCCGTTCTGCGCCACCGGGCAGGCGGGGCTGACCCGGAACATGACCACCGCCGAGATCGTCGAGCAGGTCGTCGACGGCGCCCGGGCGCTGTCTCGGGGCGAGATCGCGGGCGGTCCGGGGCGGGTCAACAACATCGTCTTCATGGGCATGGGCGAGCCGATGGCCAACTACAAGGCCGTCATCGGCGCTGTCCGCCGGTTCACCGACCCGTCGCCGGAGGGCCTCGGCATCTCCGCCCGCGGGATCACCGTGTCGACCGTCGGCCTGGTGCCGCGGATCAACCAGCTGGCGACCGAGGGCATCCCGGTCACGCTGGCGCTGTCGCTGCACGCGCCGGACGACGAGCTGCGCGACGAGCTGGTCCCGATCAACAACCGCTGGAAGGTCGACGAGGTCCTCGACGCCGCCTGGGGGTACGCCGAGAAGACCAAGCGCCGGGTCTCGATCGAGTACGCGATGATCCGCGACATCAACGACCACGCCTGGCGCGCCGACCTGCTGGCCGAGAAGCTGGCCGCCCGCGGCGACTGGGGCTGGGTGCACGTCAACCTGATCCCGCTGAACCCGACCCCGGGCTCGAAGTGGACCGCCTCCGACCCGGCCGACGAGCGCGAGTTCGTCCGCCGCCTGCAGGCCGGCGGCATCCCGGTCACCGTCCGCGACACGCGCGGCCAGGAGATCGACGGCGCCTGCGGCCAGCTCGCCGCCGCCAACAGCTGATGGAGGCCCCGCTCTTCCGCCGCGTCAAGTGGCAGGAGGGCTACGACATCGCCGAGGTGGACGCCTTCGTGGCGCGCATCGAGGCGACGGTCGAGGGCCGTCCGGGGGTCGAGCCGGTCAGCGCCGCCGATGTTCGCAACGTAGCGTTCACGCCCGTCCGCTTCCGCGAGGGCTACGCGATCGAGGACGTCGACGCGTTCCTCGACGTGGCAGCGCAGAGTCTGGCCGACCGCCCGGCTGGGAACCAGCCGCCGAGCACTGCCGCAGTGCACCCGGCCAGCGCCGCCGCGGCGCAGCCGTCGAGCAGCACCCCGACCGCCGTACAGCGTGAGACTCCCCGCTTCACCCTCGTGAAGCTCCGCGAGGGCTACGAGATCGCCGAGGTCGACGACTTCGTCGACCGCGTGATGGCCACCGTCAACGGCTTCCCCGTCGACCACCCGGTCACCCGCGACGAGGTCAGCCGGGTCCAGTTCTCCCCGGTCCGCTTCCGCGAGGGCTACGACGTGATGGAGGTCGACCTCTTTCTCGAAGAGGTCGAGGGCTGGCTCACGCCGTAGCCAGCAGCAGCTTCGCGAGCTCGTTCGGTTGGGAGAACATCGGCCAGTGGCCGGTGTCGAGCTCGGTCAGCTCCCACGACGGCGACTCCAGGTGCGCCAGTACGGCGGCGCTCGGCGTCGCGCCGTCCATCAGGCACTTCACGTACGTCGTGGGCAGCTCGGTGATCGGCCGGGGCAGCACCGCCGGCTCGGTCAGCGCGCGCCCGGGGTGCGGTGTCGAGCGCTCGACGAGCTTGGTGATCTCGGCGTCGGTGAGATCCTGCCCGGCGTAGTCCTCCGCGGTGAGCGGTGGCCAGAAGCCGCCGGACTCGGCCAGCTGGCCGGCGAGCCAGGCGCGGCCCTCCGGCGACCAGCCGTCGGCGAAGGACTGGCCATCGACGGGGATGTTGGAGTCCAGATAGACCACGTGCCGGAGCCTGTCGCCCAGCGCAGCCGCCGCCTGGCCGGTGGGGATGCCGGAGTAGCTGTGGCCGACCAGTACGACGTCGGACAGCCCGCCCGCGACCTCCAGGACGTCGGCGACGTGCTGCGCCTGCGGGGTCTGCGCCGAGTCGGCGTGGTGCCGCTCGGCGAGCCCGGTCAGCGTCACCGCCACCACCTCGTGCCCCTCGGCGCGAAGCCGTTCAGCGACGTCGTCCCAGGCCCACGCCCCCAGCCAAGCTCCTGGTACCAGCACGAAATCCACCATGCGGAAGAACCTAGAGCACCCGACCGACAGAATCCGCGGCAGCGCCGAGTGGCATGATCGAGCGGTGAAGATCCTCTCGATCCAGTCCGCCGTGGCCTTCGGGCACGTGGGCAACTCCGCCGCCGTCTTTCCGCTCCAGCGCATCGGGGTGGAGGTGCTGCCGGTCTACACGGTGAACTTCTCCAACCACACCGGGTACGGCGCCTGGCGTGGACCGATGATCAGCCCGGACGACGTCCGCGAGGTCATCCAGGGCATCGAGGACCGCGGCGTGCTGCCGCAGATCGACGTGGTGCTGTCCGGCTACCAGGGCGGCGAGGGGATCGCGGACGTGATCCTCGAGGCTGTGGACAAGGTCAAGGCGGCGAACCCGAGCGCCGTCTACTCCTGCGACCCGGTGATGGGCAACGCGAAGTCCGGCTGCTTCGTCGCGCCGGCGATCCCGGTGCTGCTGCGCGACCGCGTGGTCCCGGCGGCCGACATCATCACGCCCAACCAGTTCGAGCTGGGCTTCCTGACCAACACCGAGCCCGACACGCTCGAGTCCACGCTGGCCTCGGTCGAGCTGGCCCGCGCGACCGGCCCGCGCACGGTGCTCGTCACGAGCGTCGAGCGCCCCGACCGCGAGGACGGCACGATCGAGATGCTGGCCGTCGACGACAGCGGCGCCTGGATCGTCCGTACGCCGTACATCCCGATGAAGGCGAACGGCTCGGGCGACGTCACGGCTGCGCTGTTCACCGCGCACTACCGGCGTACGGGCGACCTCGCGGACGCGCTGGCCCGGACCACGTCGAGCGTGTTCGACCTGCTCACCCGCACCCACGAGTCCGGCGAGCGCGAGCTGCAGCTCGTCGAGTCGCAGGAGGCGTACGCCAACCCGCGGATGCAGTTCACCCCGGAGAAAGTCGCCTAGCTGACCAGCGCCGCGGCCTCCTCGATGGTGTCGACCAGGTGGATGGACGACGCCATCGGGCGGCCGCCGGCCAGCGACTGCAGCAACGGCCAGACCGGTAGCTCAGCTGTCCAGTGAGAGATGCCGACCAGCACCATCGGGATCTGGGTGGACGGGTCGCCGTAGTAGTTCGGCGTGACCGCCTGGAAGATCTCCTGGACGGTGCCGGCCGCTCCGGGCAGGTAGAGGATGCCGCCGCGCGCCCGGCTGAGCAGGACGTCCTCGCGCTGGGCGTTGGAGAAGTACTTCGCGATCGACGACGCGAACACGTTCGGCGGCTCGTGCCCGTAGAACCAGGTCGGGATCGACACACCGCCGTCGCCGGGATACGTACGCCGTACGGCGAGCCCGGCCGCGGCCCAGGCGGCGATGGACGGGCGGAAGGAGGGGACGGCGGCCAGTGCCTCCACAGCTGAATCGACCGCCGAGGAGTCGTACGCCGAGAGCATCGCGCCCAGGTTCGCCGCCTCCATCGCGCCCGGACCGCCGCCGGTGGCGACGGTCAGCCCCGAGCGGGTCAGGCAGCGGCCGAGCTCGACGGCCGACCGGTACGTCGGATCGCCGCGCTTGATCCCGTGGCCGCCCATCACACCGATCCAGGGCCGGCCGTCGGGCAGCTCGTGCAGCGCGTCGGCGATCGAGTGGTCGTGCAGCGCCGCGGCGAGGGTACGGCTGGTGTCGCCCTTCTCGTCGTGCTGCCGGGACCAGGCGTAGATCCGGGCGTCCGGGGTCGCGTCGTAGCCCGCGTCGAGGCCGGCGTACAGCTCGTCGGCGTCGTACAGGGTGCCGCGATAGGGGTCGAACGGGAGCTCGGGGATCGCCGGGAAGAGCAGGCCGCCGCCGTCGCGGATCCAGGCCGCGGCGGGCTCCTCCAGTGCGCAGCCGAGGAACAGCGAGCCGGCCGGGGTCAGCGCGAGCAGCTGCGCGGTGCGCCCGGACAGGTCGACCGACTGGACCCGCCAGCCGGTCATCGCGGTCGCTCCGGCGGCCAGGACCTGGTCGAAGTGGGCCAGGGACTCGATGTCCACGTGCGGGATGCTCGGCTGCGTCACCCGCAGAACCTTAGGACACTGTCGGACAACCCGAAGATGAGGTATTGCTAAGACATGACACATGCGGAGCTCTGGGAGCGTCACAAGGCCGTCATGCCGGACTGGCTGTCGTTGTACTACGAGGAGCCGATCGAGATCGTCCGGGGCGCGGGCCGGCGGGTCACTGACGGGGAAGGCAACGAGTACCTGGACTTCTTCGCCGGCATCCTGACCAACGCGATCGGCTACGACATCGCCGAGATCTCCGACGCCGTCCGCGAGCAGCTCGGCAGCGGGGTCGCGCACACCTCCACGGTGTACCTGATCCGCCGGCAGATTGAGCTGGCCGAGAAGATCGCCGGGCTGTCCGGGATCGAGAACGCCAAGGTGTTCTTCACCAACTCCGGCACCGAGGCGAACGAGGCCGCGCTGCTGTTCGCGACCCAGAAGCGCCGGTCGAACCAGGTGCTGGCGATGCGCAACTCGTACCACGGCCGCGGCTTCGGCACGGTCGCGATCACCGGCAACCGCGGCTGGTCGGCGAGCAGTCTGTCGCCGGTCAACGTGCAGTACCTGCAGGGTGCGTACCGGTACCGCAGCCCGTTCCGCGACCTGCCGGACGCGGAGTACGTGCAGCGTTGCGTCGAGGACCTGCGCGAGGTGATCGCGACCACGACCGCCGGGGACGTGGCGTGCCTGATCGTCGAGCCGATCCAGGGCGTCGGTGGGTTCTCGTCGCCGCCCGACGGCCTGTACGCCGCGTTCAAGGAGGTCCTCGACGAGTACGGGATCCTGCTGATCTCCGACGAGGTGCAGACCGGGTGGGGGCGCACCGGCGAGCACTTCTGGGGGATCCAGGCGCACGACGTGGTCCCGGACGCGATGACGTTCGCGAAGGGGCTCGGCAACGGGTTCGCGATCGGTGGTGTGGTGGCGACGCCGGCGCTGATGGACAGCCTGAGCGCGAACTCGCTGTCGACGTTCGGTGGCAACCCGATCTCGACCAGCGCCGCGAAGGCGACGATCGAGTACCTGCTCGACCACGACCTGCAGGCGAACGCGGCCAAGCGCGGCGCGCAGCTGGCGGACGGGCTGCGCGGGATCGCGGACGAGTTCCCGGAGCTCGGCGAGGTGCGCGGGAAGGGGCTGATGCTCGCGGCCGAGATCGTGAAGCCGGGCGACAACGCGCCGGACGCGGCGACGACCGCGAAGCTCCAGCAGGAGGCGAAGAACCGCGGTCTGCTGGTGGGCAAGGGTGGTCTTTACGGGAATGTGCTGCGGATGGCGCCGCCGATGACGCTGACCGAGCCGGAGACGACCGAAGCCATCGAGATTCTTCGAGAGTCCTTCAACACTCTTCGTTAAAGAGAGAGTTGGTGATCGGCGAGCACCTCGTCGATCACCAACTTGTTGATCTCCACGTCACGCCCGTCGGCGAGCACGATCAGCGCCTTCCACAGCGCCCACCCGCGCGCCCGGGCCCACGTCCCGGCGTCAGCAGCGACCGTACGCCGGAACGCCTCCCTGCTCTCACGCGAGAACATCGTCCACGCGATCACCAGGTCGCACGCCGGATCGCCCACCCCCGACGTCCCGAAGTCGATCACCGCCGACAGCTTCCCGTCCCGTACCAGAAGGTTGCCCGAGGCAATGTCCCCGTGGAACCACACCGGCGGCCCGTCGAAGCGACTGGCCAGCGCGGCCTCCCAGACCGCCGAAGCAGCCTCGACGTCGACCTGACCCTCCAGCGCGACCAGCGCAGCCCGGGTCTCGGAGTCGTAGTACGCCGGCGGCCCGCCCCGGTGGAAGTTGTGCCCACCCGGCACCGGACCACCCGCCGCGTCACATCCCTGCAGCGCGACCAGGAACTCCCCGACCGCCACCGCGAACGCGGTCAGGTCCGAGATCCGTTCCACGGACGAGGTCTCCCCGTCGAGCCACCGCCGCACCGACCAGTGGAAGGCGTACCCCTCACCCGGCACCCCGTTGCCCAGCACCTCCGGCACCGGCACCGGCAAGTACGGCGCGAGCCGCGGGATCCACTCGTTCTCCTTGCCCACAGCATCCGCGTACGCCGCCGCCGAAGGCAGCCGCACGGTCATCGACGACCCGAGCCGGTACGTCCGGTTGTCCCACCCGTCCACCTTCACCGGCTCCACAGCCAGCTCGGCCCACTGCGGGAACTGCGCCTTCACCAGTCGCCGTACCAGCCCCGCATCGATCCCGCCGCGCCCGTCAGTAGCCATCCGGAAAGTCTCCCGGCCGGTCACCAAGCACGCAACGCAGTTTCAGATCGTCAGCACGATGCCGTAGTCGCGGATCTTGCGGTAGATCGTCGCGCGGGACATGCCCAGGTCGCTGGCGGCCTTGTCCTTGTTGCCGCGGTGGATGACCAGCGCCTTGACGACGGCGTCGCGTTCCAGCGACTCCAGCTGCGTGAGCCGGCGCCGTGTCGTGGCACGGCACTCACCGGGGAGGTCGTCGAGCTGGATCGTCCCGGAGCGCCGGTGCTGAGCTACGCGCAGCAGCACTCGCCGGAGCTGCTCCACGTTGCCCAGCCAGGGCAGACGCATCAGCTGCGCCAGTGCGGACGAGGAGATCGTCAGCTGGTTGCCCCGGTTGAGTCGGCCGAGCAGGTGGGGGACCAGCTTGTGCATGTCCTCCAGGTGGTGCCGCAGCGGTGGCACCTCGATGGTGTGCGCGAAGTGTGGCAGCAGTTGCGCGTCGACGGCTGCGTTGCGCGGCTCGCTGCGCATGGTCAGCGCGACCCACACACCGCGCCGCTGGTCGGCGTACTCGAGCAGGAGGTCGGACAGCCCGCCCACTGTCTCCGCGTCGAGCAGGTGCGCACGCCGTACGACGAGAGAACCTGCTCCCGCCGCCAGCTCCTCAGCGATCGTGTCCAGCCAACCAGGACCGACCTCCGACGCGTCCATCACCCGGAAGTGCCCGGAGCCGTTGCGCAGCTGGTTGACCGAGCGGAGCAGCGCGATCTTGCCGACGCCCGCCTCACCCTCCAGCACCACCCACGACCCGCTCTTCCGTGAGGTGTCCACCGCGTGGCAGACCCGCTGCCACGTCGCACTGGTCCCCGCCAGCCCAGGCATCACCGGTACGACGGCCGGAGCCGCCGAGTCGAGCCCTGACTGAACCTGGATCCGCAGCACTCCGCCGGCCAGCTCAGCGCCGCTGAACGCCGGCCGGTAGTCCATCCGGGCGACCAGCCCGCTCGGCAGGTCGGTCACCAGCGTCACCGGCGACGACTCCCCGGCAGCGTCGGCAGAACGCGCCAGCAACGCCGCCTGGTCCGCGGGGTCGAAGCGCTGCTGGGCCTGGGCGTTCATCATCACCAGGTCCTTGCTGAGCGCCAACACCCCGCTCCCCGGATGCTGGCAGGCTGCCAGGTAGTCCCGGAACAGCGCCAGCTCCCGCGCACCAGCCCGGGCCAGCACCTGCTGCTCGATCTTCTGCGCCGTCGAGCGGGCGCAGTACATCAGCAGCGCGTTGGAGTGTGCCACCGACGACGTCAGGTCCAATACGCCGAGCAGCGCACCCGTGATCGGGTGGTGGATCGGCGCGCCCGCGCAGGCGAAGCCGCCGAGGCGGCCGGTGAAGTGCTCGCTGCCGGTGACCATCGTCGGGACGCCGGCCTCCAGCGTCGTACCGATCCCGTTGGTGCCGACCTGCTCCTCGGCGTAGCTGAAACCGGGGGACAGGGACGCGCGATCCAGCTTCCGCACCAGCGATTGGTCGGCGCAGGTGCGCTGCAGCACCAGTCCCTGGGCGTCGGTGAGGATGATGCTCACCGATTCGTTGGCGAGCTCCTCGGCCAGCGCGGTCAGCACCGGCGTCGCGCTGAGCGCGAGCGCGGACGGCTCCTCGATCGGTCCCAGGTACGTCGGGTCGAGGTGGTCGGTGTCGACCCGGAGCCGGGACGACCGCACCCAGGACGCCTGGATCGGCTCCCGGACCAGCGGGTCGAACGCACCGGAGGACAGGAAGCGGTCGCGGGCGCGCTGCAGGACCAGGCTGCCGCCGTGGGCGGTGTGACGGTCGTCCGGTGAGTCCACAGGCGGCGCCTCTCAGCATCGGGGGCTTGCACCCAGGCTACGGGCGGCTGCCACCACCGTCCGTCTCAGATTGAGACAAGCGCAAGGCCTCGGCCGGTGTCTGATCGGTGCACGGCGCCCCGACGCCGCCTGAACGACCCCCGACCGAGGAGGCAGACCGTGAGCAGGCAGAGTCTGAGCAAGGCCCATGCCAAGATCACCGAACTGTCCTGGGAGCCCACCTTCGCCACTCCCGCGACACGCTTCGGCACCGACTACAGCTTCGACAAAGCTCCGAAGAAGGACCCGCTCAAGCAGATCATGCGGTCCTACTTCCCGATGGAGGAGGAGAAGGACAACCGCGTCTTCGGCGCCATGGACGGCGCCATCCGCGGCAACATGTTCCGCCAGGTCCAGCAGCGCTGGATGGAGTGGCAGAAGCTGTTCCTGTCGATCATCCCGTTCCCGGAGATCTCCGCGGCCCGGGCGATGCCGATGGCCATCGACGCCGTCCCGAACCCGGAGATCCACAACGGGCTCGCGGTGCAGATGATCGACGAGGTCCGGCACTCCACGATCCAGATGAACCTGAAGAAGCTGTACATGAACCACTACATCGACCCGGCCGGGTTCGACATCACCGAGAAGGCGTTCGCGAACAACTACGCGGGCACCATCGGCCGGCAGTTCGGCGAGGGCTTCATCACCGGTGACGCGATCACCGCGGCCAACATCTACCTCACGGTGGTGGCCGAGACCGCGTTCACCAACACGCTGTTCGTGGCGATGCCCGACGAGGCGGCGGCCAACGGCGACTACCTGCTGCCGACCGTGTTCCACTCGGTCCAGTCCGACGAGTCGCGGCACATCAGCAACGGGTACTCGATCCTGCTGATGGCACTGGCCGACGAGGACAACCGGCAGCTGCTCGAGCGCGACCTGCGCTACGCCTGGTGGAACAACCACTGCGTCGTCGACGCCGCGATCGGCACCTTCATCGAGTACGGCACGAAGGACCGGCGCAAGGACCGCGACTCGTACGCCGAGATGTGGCGCCGCTGGATCTACGACGACTACTACCGCAGCTACCTGATCCCGCTGGAAAAGTACGGGCTCAAGATCCCGCACGACCTGGTCGAGGAAGCCTGGAACCGGATCTGGAACAAGGGCTACGTGCACGAGGTGGCCCAGTTCTTCGCCACCGGCTGGCCGGTCAACTACTGGCGGATCGACCCGATGACGGACGCCGACTTCGAGTGGTTCGAGCACAAGTACCCGGGCTGGTACAACAAGTACGGCAAGTGGTGGGAGAACTACAACCGCCTGCGCTACCCGGGCCGGAACAAGCCGATCGCCTTCGAGAACGTCGACTACGAGTACCCGCACCGGTGCTGGACCTGCATGGTCCCGGCGCTGATCCGCGAGGACATGGTCACCGAGAAGGTCGACGGCCAGTGGCGCACCTACTGCTCCGAGACCTGCGCCTGGACCGACATCAAGGCGTTCCGGCCGGAGTACGAGGGCCGGCCGACGCCGAACATGGGCCGGCTGACCGGGCACCGGGAGTGGGAGACGCTGCACCACAACCGGGACCTGGCCGACATCATCCAGGACCTGGGCTACGTGCGCGACGACGGCAAGACGCTGATCCCGCAGCCGCACCTCGACCTGGACGACCCCAAGAAGCTCTGGACCCTGGACGACGTCCGCGGGATCAACTTCGCCAGCCCGAACATCCTGCTCAACGAGATGTCGGACGCCGACCGCGAGGCCCACGTCGCGGCGTACAAGGCCGGGGGGCCGGCGGGCCGTCCCGCGAAGGTCTGACCCACCCCCAGGGCAGATCGGTGGCGGCGAACCCTGGCACCACTCGCCGCCACCGGTCGCCCGAGCCCCGGACAGGAGTCGTCGATGGGTGACAAGCACGTCGTACGGTTCGAGCCCGTCGACCTCGAGATGGAGGTCGACGAGGACGAGACCGTCCTGAACGCCGCGTTCCGGCAGGGCATCGCGCTGATGCACGGCTGCAAGGAGGGCCAGTGCGCCGCCTGCAAGTCGTTCCTGCTGGACGGCGACGTGCAGATGGACCGGTACTCGACGTTCGCGCTGGCCGAGTACGAGAGCGACGAGGGCTACATCCTGCTCTGCAAGTCGCACGCGTACTCCGACCTGACCGTCGAGCTGATCAACTACGACGAGGAGGAACTGCGCAACGCCGTACCGCTGCAGCACCTACGGACCACGATCGCCGCGATCGAGCCGGTCACGCACGACATCGTGTCGCTGCGGCTCGACCTGGTCGAGCCCGCCGGCTTCACCTTCAAACCCGGCCAGTACGCCGACATCGCGATCCCCGGGCACGACGCGCACCGGTCGTTCTCGATGGCCAACCTGCCGGACCAGCCGCTGGAGTTCCTGATCAAGAAGTACCCCGGCGGGCACTTCTCCGGCCTGCTCGACGGTCAGCTCCAACCCGGCGACGCGCTGGAGCTGGACGGCCCGTACGGCACCTTCACGCTGAAGAAGTCGTCGGACCGGCCGATCCTGTGCATCGGCGGGGGAGCGGGGATGGCGCCGATCCTGGCGCTGCTGCGGCACGCGGTGCGGGACGGGATCGACCGCCCGGTGCGGTTCTACTACGGCGCCCGGACCGAGACCGACCTGTTCTACCTGGACCGGATCGAGGCGCTCGGCGCGCAGCTGTCCGACTTCGCGTTCGTCGGCTGCCTGTCCGAGAGCTGGCCCGACGACTGGGAGCACACCGGTTTCGTCACCGAGGTGGTGCAGCGGCTGGAGCCGGACCTGGCCGGCTGCGACGCCTACCTGTGCGGCCCCCCGCCGATGGTCGACGCGGCCATCGACCTGCTGGAGATGCAAGGCGTACCGCGCGAGCACATCCACTACGACAAGTTCACCACTTCGGTGGCGGAGTAGGAGACGAGATGGCAGACACGAAGGAACGGAGCTTCCCGCACCCGGAGTTCACCGACTCCGAGGCCGGTGCGCTCACGTTCCCCAGCTCGACCAGCCGCAGCTACAACTACTACAAGCCGGCCAAGGCGCGGGCGACGACGTACGAGGACGTCACGTTCGACGTCCAGCCCGACCCCGAGCGGCACCTGTCGCAGGGCTGGATCTACGGCTTCGCGGACGCGCCTGGTGGCTACCCGCAGGACTGGACCGGCCTCAAGTCGTCGGACTGGCACCGGTTCCGCGACCCCAACGAGGAGTGGGAGAAGACGATCTACCGCAACAACGCGGCGGTCGTCCGGCAGATCTCGCTCAGCCTGGAGAACGCCAAGCGGGCCAAGGCGTACGCGCACTGGAACCCGGCCTGGACGCGCTTCATCGAACGCAACCTCGGCGCCTGGATGCACGCCGAGAACGGGCTCGGCATGCACGTGTTCACCGCCGCCCAGCGCTCGGCGCCGACGAACATGATCAACAACGCGATGGCCGTGAACGCGGCGCACAAGCTGCGCTTCGCCCAGGACCTGGCGCTGTTCAACCTCGACCTGGCCGAGTCCGACATCGACTTCGACGGCTCGGTGCACAAGGAGGTCTGGCACCGCGACCCGGTCTGGCAGGGCGTCCGCGAGAACGCCGAACGGCTGACCGCGATCGGCGACTGGGGCGAAGCGCTGTTCGCCACCAACATCGTCTTCGAGTCGCTGGTCGGCGTGCTGTTCCGGTCCGACCTGCTGATGCAGATCTCGGCCCGCAACGGCGACTACATCACGCCGACCATCGTCGGCGCCGGCGAGAACGACTACAGCCGCGACCTCGGGTACAGCCGGGCGCTGTTCTCGATGCTGACCCGCGACGCCCAGCACGGCGACGCGAACAAGGCGCTGCTCGGCGAGTGGCTGGCCACCTGGGTGCCGCAGAGCCTGCACGCCGCCCACGAGCTGCAGCCGATCTGGTCGCAGCCCAACGAGAAGGTGATCACCTTCGCCGACTCGCTCAGCGCGGCCAAGGACAGCTTCCGCAGCGTGCTGTCCGACCTCGACCTCGAGATCCCGAAGGAGCTGGACCTGTGAGCACGAGCAAGGAGTTCGGCGCGGCCGACCGCAGCTTCTCCAACATGTGCGGCGTGACGCTGATGAACAACCAGAACGGTCACGTGGTCGCCCAGATCATGGGGGCCAAGGCCAACGTCACGATCACCGAGTACCCGTCGATGATCCGGGTCGACGGCGTCGGCAAGCTCACCTTCGACTTCGCCGAGATCTCCGAGGCGCTCGGCGCCGACTTCGACCAGTCCGACTTCGAGGAGATCATGTCCACCCACTACGGGCGGATGGTGCACTTCGACGACCGGACGATGCTCTTCTCCAGCCCGGAGGAAGCCGCCGAGTACATCGACTTCGACCTGGTCGAGGTCCCCAGCTGATCCCCCTGGGCCCCGGTCCGCCGGGGCCCAGGCTGTTGCCTGCCAGGGAGGCGAGCCATGTACGAGCACAACGGCGAGAAGTACTACGTGGTCGACAGCCACGTGCACTTCTGGAACGGCCGGCCGGAGAACAACCGCAACCGCTACGGCGAGGGGTTCACGGCCTGCTTCTACGACTACCACCGCAACCTGTCGCCGGCCGAGTACGTCTGGACGACCGAGAAGTTCGGGGCGTACTCCGAGGACGACCTTGTCCACGACCTGTTCGAGATCGGGTACGTCGACAAGGCGATCTTCCAGCCGACGTACCTGACCGACTTCTACGTCGACGGGTTCAACACCACCGAGCGCGACGGCGCCGTGATGGAGAACCACCCGGGCAAGTTCATCACCAACGGCGCCTGGGACCCGCGCGACGGCGCCGAGGGCCTGGACAAGCTCGAGGAGCTGCACGCCCGCTGGAACCTGCAGGGGGTCAAGCTCTACACCGCCGAGTGGAAGGGCGACTCCAAGGGCTGGAAGCTGTCCGACCCGTCCGCCGAGCCGTACCTGCGCAAGTGCGTCGAGCTCGGCATCACCAACATCCACGTCCACAAGGGCCCGACCATCTACCCGCTGAACCGGGACGCCTTCGACGTACAGGACATCGACTACGCCGCCTCGATGTTCCCCGAGCTGAACTTCATCGTGGAGCACGTCGGGCTGCCGCGGCTGGAGGACTTCTGCTGGATCGCGACCCAGGAGCCCAACGTGTACGGCGGTCTGGCGGTCGCGATGCCGTTCATCCACAGCCGGCCGAAGTACTTCGCGCAGATCATCGGCGAGCTGTTGTACTGGATCGGCGAGGACCGGATCACCTTCGCCAGCGACTACGCGATCTGGCAGCCCAAGTGGCTGGTCGAGAAGTTCGTCGACTTCCAGATCCCCGAGGACATGCAGTCCGAGTACGGCGTCCTCACGCCGGATGTGAAGCGCAAGATCCTCGGGCTGAACGCCGCCAAGCTGTACGACCTCGACGTCCCCGCCGAGCTGCGGATCGTTGCCGACGACACCGACAGGCCGATCGGCGCCGCGCCGGTCCAGGTCGCCTGAGGAAAGGGATCCGCCATGGCCAAGGACCTCCGCTTCGCCACCGACGCCCGGCAGCTGCTCGAGCAGGGCGTGAACGCGCTCGCCGACGCCGTCAAGGTGACACTGGGCCCGAAGGGGCGCAACGCCGTCCTGGAGAAGCTCACCGGACCGCCGACCATCACCAACGACGGCGTCACCATCGCCCGCGAGATCCAGCTCCGCGACCCGTTCGCCAACATGGGCGCGCAGCTGGTCAAGGAAGTCGCGATGAAGACCAACGGCGTCGCCGGCGACGGCACCACCACCGCCACCGTGCTCGCCCAGGCGCTGGTCCGCGAAGGACTGCGCGCCGTCGACGAGGGTGCCAACCCGATGCAGCTGCGCCGCGGCATCGAGGAGGCCGTCGCGGTCGTCGTGAAGACGCTGCACGACCGCACCTGCGAGATCGGCGGCGACACCGACCTGCTGTACGTCGCGACGCTGTCGGCCAACGACGACCCGGAGATCGGCGCCGTGATCTCGCAGGCGATGAGCCGGGTCGGCACCAGCGGCGTGGTCACCGTCGAGGAGTCCCCGGCGTACGGGCTGAGCCTGAACGTCGTCGACGGCATCGAGTTCGACCACGGCTTCGTCTCGCCGTACATGGTGACCGACAAGGAGCGGATGGAGACGGTCTTCGAGGACCCGTTCATCCTGCTCACCAACCAGAAGATCAGCCAGCTGCAGGACCTGATGCCGACGCTGGAGGCGGTCACCCGGTCCGGGCGGCCGCTGGTGATCCTGGCCGAGAACGTCGAGGGGCCGGCGCTGCAGATGCTGGTCAGCAACAACGTGCACGACACGTTCCGGTCGGTCGTCGTGCGGGCTCCCGGGTTCGGGCACCGGCGGGTCGCCGAGCTGGAGGACCTGGCCGCCGTACTGGGTGGTCGGGTGGTCAGCGAGGACTCCGGGGTGAACCTGCACTCGGTGACCGCGGCGGATCTCGGCAGCTGCCACCGGATCACGATCACCGAAGCCGGTACGACGCTGGTCGGCGGCGCGGGCGCGTCGGAGCTGGTCGAGGCGCGGTTGCACCAGCTCGAGAAGGAGCTGGAGCGCACCGAGAACGAGCACGACCAGGACAACCTGAAGCTGCGAATCGCGCGGCTCGCCGGCCGGGTCGCCGTGATCCACGTCGGCGCGGCCACCGGTGTCGAGCTGAAGGAGAAGCAGCACCGCGTCGAGGACTCACTGTCCGCGACCCGGGCCGCACTGGAGGAGGGCGTGATCGCCGGCGGCGGCTCGGCCCTCACTCAGGCCCGCGACTCCCTGGACCGGCTCGAACTCACCGGCGACGCCCTGGCCGGCCGCGAGATCGTCCGCCAGTCCCTGGCCGAACCGCTGCGCTGGATCGCGATCAACGCCGGCTACGACGGCGACGAGGTGGTCAAAACGGTCGCCGAGCTCCCGCTCGGCCACGGCTTCAACGCCCTCACCGGCGAGTACGGCGACATGTTCGACTTCGGCGTCATGGACCCGGTCAAGATCACCCGCTCGGCCCTGGAGAGCGCCGCCTCCATCGCCGCGCTCCTGATCACCACCGAGACCGCCGTCGTCGAGGAAACCCTGGTCAATCCCGGCGCCATCATCGCCCCCGGCTTCGGCGACCTCGCCGAGGGCATGGTCCGGCCTTCCAACATCTACTGAGCTTGCTGACCCAACTGGCCCGCCCACCCCCGGCCCCCTCCGCCGGGGGTGGCGCCGTGTCGCGGCGGCCGCCACCCCGGCCCGGAGACCTCAGAACGGATCGAACCCGTACGACGCGATCGGCTGCGTCTCGTCGGTGAAGAACGACTTGACCGAAACCCCGACCTTGGACTTCTTCGTACCGGCCACGACCGCGGCGAGCTGACGGCACGACACGCCGTACTGCGTGTCCTCGTCACTGACGCTGCCGGTGGCCGCGCGCAGCCGCGTGTTCAGACCCCAGAGCGGGCACTTGACCGGCGTGGCGGTGATGAAGTGGGTCCGGCGGTTGCTGATCTGCATGCTGTCGTACTGCGTGTCGCACACGGTGAACTTGTCGAAGCCGCCGGGCGTCAGCGTGACGCACTTCTTGCCGACGTACCGTTCGTCGGCGGCGGCCTGGGGAGCGGCGAGCACGCTGCTCGTCGCCACGAGCGTGAGGGCCAGGGCCGCGATCAGTGATCTGTGCATGAGCTGGTCTCCTTCAGATCAGGGCTGGTAGCCGTAGCGCCAGGCCCAGTTGTCCGAGGCCCGGGTGGGGATCGTGATGGCGTCCGCGGTGAACGCCCTGCACGTCTTCGGCAGCACCACCCACGGTGTGTCGAAGGGGGCGACGCCGAACTTGATCTCGGCGTACACGTTGTGCGGCGTGCCCTCCACACAGAAGATGTGCCCCGTCACCGACACCCGTTGCCCTTTGCACCCCGCGGCCGGCTCGAACCACGCGTTCGCCCAGGAGCCGGTCTGGTCGGAGTCGTACCAGACCTTCAGCACCGGAGCCCCGCACTTGGCCGCCGGCGCCGCGGCGGCCGGCGCGACCGGCACGACGGTGGCGACGGTGACGAGTACGGCTGCGATCAGTGGCTTCATCGGAATGCCCTCCGCTACGCCCAGTGGTTGCTCTCGGCCTCAAGCTAGGCGGTGCCGGCCCGATCGAGATCACAGTCCGTGCACAGCCTCGTCCCAAACCCGCGCTCAGTCCGGCTTGGACTCCACGCCGACGTCACCGGGCGAGACCGTGTAGTCGCCCGGGCAGTAGCCGAAGGCAACAAAGTTCGTTGCAACAAGCTGCAGCCCGGCTGACCGATGATCAATCAAGTGCTTCACTGGTGCGATCCGTAGTTGATCGACCACTGATTGTGAGAATCGGCATGAAGAAGCTCTTCTCCTTGGCCACCGTCGCGGGCTGTGCGGTGGCGATGGCCGGTCTGACCGGCGCGACGGCGTCCGCCGGGCCAGCCGTCTCCGATGTCGACTGTGCCTACCCGACGGTCTTCACGAACCCGCACTCGAAGGTCCGGCTGTCCACGTGGTGCGGTCACGACATCTCGGTGAAGGTGATGTGGAAGAAGGACTGGGACGACTGCGTGAGCGTCAAGCCGGGCATCGACTCCTGGTCGATTCCCGAGACCTTTCCGCACGACACCTACGTGGGTCTCGTCGACTGCTGATGTCGTCGGACAGAGTTCGGCCCGGGTCGCAGTGGCTCCAACCCGGGCCGGGGTTTGGGTGGTCAGGCCTCGCTGGCGTCGAGGGGGGCGATGGGGGGCGGGGCGCCGGTGACCTTGCGGCGGCGGCGTGAGCGGCCTTCCAGCCCCTTCGCCAGCAGGGACAGCAGCGAGCACAGGCCGATGTAGATGATCGCGACCACGATGTACGTCGGGATGAACGGGAAGCCGAACTGCTGCCGGCCGCCCATCTGCTTGCCGACGAACAGGAGCTCGTTGTAGGTGATGATGAAGCCGAGCGCGGTGTCCTTCAGCAGCACGACCAGCTGGCTGACGATCGCCGGGAGCATCGCGCTGATCGCCTGCGGGAGCAGGATCAGGCGGACGACCTGGTTCTTGCGCAGGCCGGTCGCGTACGCCGCCTCGCGCTGTCCCTTCGGAACCGCCGCGATGCCGGCCCGGAAGATCTCGGCCAGCACCGAGCCGTTGTACAGCGTCAGGCCGAACACGACGGCCCAGAACGGCGACAGCCCGAGCTCGAACTGCAGGTTGCCGTAGTAGAAGAAGAACATCAGGATCAGCAGCGGGATGGCCCGGAAGAGCTCGACGACGAAGGTCGCCGGCACCCGGAAGATCGCGTGGTCACTGATCCGCGCGGCGGCGAAGATCGCGCCGAACAGCATCGCCAGCACGGTGGCCAGACCGGCCGCGCGCAGCGTGTTCAGCAGGCCGGTGAGCAGTTCCTTCTGGATCGCCGTGTACTGGAACTGCGCCCAGCGCCGGGCCTGGAACTGGCCGGTCGCGTTCAGCCGGTAGATCACCCAGGCGACCGCGCCGAGCACGGCCAGCGCCACCACCAGATTGAGGATCCGGTTGCGCGCTTTCGCCCGGGGCCCGGGTACGTCGTACAGAACCGCACTCATCAGGCCACCGCCGTCCGTCGCTCGGCCCACCGCTGCAGGAAGACCAGGGGAGTGATCAGGATCAGGAAGCCGATGGTGATCCAGATCAGCGTCAGGATCTGGTTCTCACCGCGCTCGGCCATCACGGCGGGAATCGCGCCCGCCTCGAGGACCGAGAAGCCGGCCGCGATCGTGGTGTTCTTCAGCAGCGCGATCAGCACGCTGGACAGTGGCGGCACGATGGCCCGAAAGGCCTGCGGCAACACCACGATGCTCAGCACCTGGAAGAACGTCATCCCGACCGAGCGGGCCGCCTCGGCCTGACCGGGCGGCACGGTGTTGATGCCGGACCGGACCACCTCGCAGATGAAGGCGGCGGTGTAGATGGTCAGTGCCGCGACCGCGGACCAGAAGTACGTCGGCAGGTTGATCTGCATCTTCGGCACACCGAAGACCAGGAACGCGAACACCAGCGTCAGGGGCGTGTTGCGCAGCGTGTTGACGTAGCCGGTGCCGATCGCCCGGAGCGCGGGAACCGGCGAGACCCGGAACGCGGCCAGCACGGTGCCGAGCACCAGGCTGAGCAGGCCGGCGACCACGAACAGCCGCAGGGTGGTCCAGAAACCATCCCGGAACAGCTCGGCGTTGTCGGTGAGGACCGAGAGCATCGTGACCTTCCAGAAGATCGGGAGAACGCAGTCCGGCCACGGCGCCGGTGGTGCCGAACGCCGTGGCCGGGCGGTGGATCAGTACTTCTCGAGCGACGGCGGCGTCGCGGCGGAGCCGGACTTGCCGAGCGTCTCGTCGTACAGGGCCTTCCAGGTACCGTCGGAGAACGAGGCCTCGAGGCCTGCGTTCACCTTGTCCCGCAGGGCCTTGTCCGCCAGCGGGAGACCGATACCGTACTTCTCGGTGCTGAACGGCTTACCGACCACGCGCAGCTCGTCGGGCGAGTTCGCCGCGTAGCCCTTGAGGATCGCGTCGTCGGTGGTCACCGCGTCGGTCTTGTTGTCGAGCAGCTGCGAGACGCACTCCGAGTAGGTCTTGAACTCCGAGATGTTGGAGGCCTCGGTCAGGCCTTCGTCCTTGACCTTCTGGATCGGCGTCGAACCGGTCGCCGAGCAGACCTTCTTGCCCTTCAGGCCGTCCTTGCCGGCGTCCATCGAGGTGTCGTCCTTGCGGACCAGCAGGTCCTGGCCGGCGACGAAGTACGGGCCCGCGAACGAGACCAGCTTCTTGCGCTTGTCAGTGATCGAGTACGAGCCGACGTAGTAGTCGATCTCGCCACCGCCGATCGAGGTCTCCCGATTCGCCGACGGAATCTCCTTGTACTCGATCTTGTCCGGGTCCAGCCCGAGCTGAGCCGAGACCATCCGGGCGATCTCGATGTCGAAACCGCAGCGCTTGCCGTTGGCGTCCTTGTAGCCGAGGTTCGGCTGGTCGAACTTGACGCCGACGACCGCGTTGCCGCGGGCCTTCATCTTGGCGAACGCCGGGCTGCCGGCGACGTCGATGCCGCTGGCGACATCGAACTTGTGCGGCTCACCGCAGGAGTCGCCGGTGCTGCCGCCGCCACCGCTCGCGGCCGGCGTGCCGTCCTTGCCGCAGGCGCCGACGGTCAGCGCGAGCGCCGCGACGCCTACTGAGGCGACGAGGGTGCGCATCTTCATGTGGGATCCCCTTCGTGTTGTGGAGCGGTTGCGACCGGCCGCTGGGCCGGCGGGCGTCTAGTGCTTGAGGATCTTCCCGAGGAAGTCCTGGGCGCGTCGGGAGGTCGGGCTGGTGAAGAACGTCTCCGGGTCGGCCTCTTCGACGATCTCGCCGTCGGCCATGAACACCACCCGGTTCGCCGCCGAGCGGGCGAAGCCCATCTCGTGGGTCACCACGACCATCGTCATGTCCTGCCGGGCCAGGTCCACCATCACCTCGAGGACCTCCTGGATCATCTCCGGGTCCAGCGCCGAGGTCGGCTCGTCGAACAGGATCACCTTCGGGTCCATCGCCAGCGCGCGGGCGATCGCCACCCGCTGCTGCTGGCCGCCGGACAGCTGGGCCGGGTACTTCTGGGCCTGGTTGGCCACGCCGACCCGCTCGAGCAGCTCCATCGCGCGCTGCTCGGCGACCTTCTGGTCGAGCTTGCGGACCTTGCACGGGCCGAGGGTGACGTTCTGCAGGATCGTCTTGTGGGCGAACAGGTTGAACGACTGGAACACCATGCCGACGTCGGCGCGCAGCCTGGCCAGCGCCTTGCCCTCGCTGGGCAGCGGCTGCCCGTCCAGGGTGATGGTGCCGGTGTCGATCGGCTCCAGCCGGTTGATCGCGCGGCACAGCGTCGACTTGCCGGACCCCGACGGCCCGATCACCACGACGACCTCGCCCTTGCTGATGGACAGGTTGATGTCCTTCAGCACGTGCAGGTCGCCGAAGTGTTTGTTGACGCCCGACAGGGCGACCAGGCCGGTGCTGACCGGAACGGTGTTCGTCGAGGTGACGGAATCGCTCATGGCGTGAACCTAGCCGAGGCGGGGGTTGCCTCGCACGGCCACGGGATTCCGCGGAGGTAACGATCTGCGACGGCTGCTACCAGAAGTGAGAGCGGAACTACCAATTGTAGTTTCAGGCACCGCAACAGCCTCCGGCCGCCAGCGCCGGGCCCGCGGGCGGTCGCGCGACGGCGGCCTCGACATCGGCGAGCATTCGCCGCCGGGCCTGCGGCGAGATCACCCGGCCGCGCGTGATCACGGTGTGGATCCGCCGCGTGTTGCGGATGTCGGCGAGCGGATCGGCGTCCAGTACGACGAGGTCGGCGATCTTGCGTGGCGCGACCGAGCCGAGGTCGTCGCTCATCCCGAGGAACCGGGCCGGCTCGACGGTCGCGGCGTGCAGCGCCTGGCGTGGGGTGGCTCCGGCGCCGACCAGCAGCTCCAGCTCGTGGTGCAGCGCGAAGCCGGGCACCATCCACGGCGTACCGGTGTCGGTTCCGGCCAGGATCGGTACGTCGCGGTCGAGCAGCTCGCGGACGAAGCGCTGGCGGTAGGCCCACATCTGGCGCTGCCGGGCGACCTCCTCGGGCGGGCGGTTCGCGGAGTACAGGTTGGCCAGGACGTACTCGTAGGTGCCGATCGAGTCGGCGCTCAGGTACTTGCTGGTCGCCGGGTCGAGGCCGGTGTGGTCGGGCATGTCGAGCACGTTGTGCATGGTCAGGGTCGGCGTGACGCGGGTCTTGTTGCGGCGCAGCAGTCCGAACACGTCGTCGGCGCGGGCGCTGCTGAACGAGTTCGCGGCGATCCACTCGATCGGGTGCACCTGCCGGAACCAGCTGTTGTAGTCGCCGGTCTCGATCGTGATCGCGCGCTGCATCCGGCGTACTTCGGCCTCCCGGCTCGACACCGACAGCGCGAGCGCGTGGATGTGCTCGATGCTGCGCTGGCCGCGGGTGCTGACCTCCTGCACCGAGACCTGGTCGGGCCCGTGCCCGTGCACGGTCAGGCCCTGCCGGCGCGCCTCGTCGAGGATCGCCCGGTACGCCGTGGGCCCGAGTCGCGAGTAGACCTTCACGAAGTCCGCGCCCTCGGCCTTCACCTGCCGTACGGCGGCCCGCGCGGACGCCTCGTCGTTCACCACCAGGACGTGCAGCAGGTTCGGGTCCCACAGCGTCGGGTCGCCGTCGATGATCTGGCTGGCCACGACCATCCGCGGGCCGAGCAGCGTGCCGGCGTCGATCCGGTCGCGCCAGTCGTACAGCATCGGGTCCGGCGCGGCCATCTCGCGGATCGTGGTCAGGCCGTTGGCCAGGTAGAGCGGCGGCGAGACGTGCTCGTCGCCGAGGCTGTGCACGTGCATGTCGGCCAGGCCCGGGATGACGAACTTCCCGGTCAGGTCGAGCTCGGTCGCGCCGCGCGGGACGGGCAGGTTGCGGCCGACCGCGATGATCCGGTCGCCGCTGATCAGGACGGTCTGGCGCTTGGCACGGTGTCCGGTGGCGACGTCGATCACCGTGACGCCGGTGAGCGCGGTGATCCGGTTGGTCCCCACCGTCGCCAGCGCGGCGACGGGGGAGGAGGCGAAGGTGCCGCCCGCGACGACAGCGGCACCGGCGACGGCGGAACGGGCGAGGAACTGACGGCGAGAACTGTTCATGGCTTCAACTGTGGCGTCGCGGCCGGTTCCGGTCAGGGGTGCGAAGGGCCCGACCCAGGTAGGGAAAACTCCACCTCGCGACGTACTCTTGGTGGCTGTTATGCGTACTTACGAGGTCCGCACCTACGGGTGCCAGATGAACGTCCACGACTCCGAGCGCCTGCGCGGGCTGCTGGAGGACGCGGGCTACGTCCGTGCGCCCGAGGGCGACCAGGCCGACGTCGTCGTCTTCAACACCTGCGCGGTCCGCGAGAACGCCGACAACAAGCTGTACGGCAACCTCGGCCACCTGGCGCCGGTGAAGGCCAAGAAGCCGGGCATGCAGATCGCCGTCGGTGGCTGCCTGGCGCAGAAGGACAAGGCGACCATCACCAAGAAGGCGCCCTGGGTCGACGTCGTGTTCGGCACCCACAACATCGGCTCGCTGCCGGTGCTGCTGGAGCGGGCCCGGATCGCCGAGGAGTCCCAGGTCGAGATCCTGGAGTCGCTCGACGTCTTCCCGTCGACGCTGCCGACGCGGCGCGAGTCGCCGTACTCGGCCTGGGTGTCGGTGAGTGTCGGCTGCAACAACACCTGCACGTTCTGCATCGTGCCGGCGCTGCGCGGGCGCGAGAAGGACCGCCGTCCCGGTGACGTGCTGGCCGAGGTCGAGGCGCTGGTCGCCGAGGGCGTGCTCGAGGTGACGCTGCTCGGCCAGAACGTCAACTCGTACGGCGTGGAGTTCGGCGACCGGTACGCGTTCTCGAAGCTGCTCCGGGCCTGCGGTGCGATCGACGGGCTGGAGCGGGTCCGCTTCACCTCGCCGCACCCGCGCGACTTCACCGCCGACGTGATCGAGGCGATGGCCGAGACGCCGAACGTGATGCACTCGCTGCACATGCCGCTGCAGTCGGGATCGGACCAGATCCTGAAGACGATGCGGCGTTCGTACCGGCGCGACCGGTACCTGAAAATCATCGAAGACGTCCGGGCGGCGATGCCGGACGCGGCGATCACCACCGACATCATCGTCGGCTTCCCCGGTGAGACCGAGGAGGACTTCCAGGGCACGCTCGACGTGGTCCGGCAGGCCCGCTTCGCCGGCGCGTTCACCTTCCAGTACTCCAAGCGTCCCGGGACGCCGGCGGAGTCGATGGAGGACCAGGTCCCGCGCGAGGTCGTCCAGGAGCGCTACGAGCGGCTGGTCGCCCTGCAGGACGAGATGGCCTGGTCGGAGAACAAGGCGCTGGTCGGGAAGTCGCTGGAGGTCCTGGTCGCAGAGGGCGAGGGCCGCAAGGACGCCACCACGCACCGCTTGTCCGGGCGCGCCCGCGACAACCGCCTGGTCCACTTCGCGCTCCCCGAGGGCGTCGAGGCGCCGCGACCGGGTGACATGGCAACGGTCGAGGTCACCTACGGCGCCCCGCATCACCTGGTCGCCGACGTCTTCGGTTCTGTACGCCGTACGCGGGCTGGTGACGCCTGGGAACGCCTCCAGGACGCTCCGGCCGCGACCCCCGGCGTGATGCTCGGCCTGCCGACCATCGGCAAACCGGCCCCGCTGGAGCCGGTGACCGGCGGCTGCCAGGTGGGCTGACGCCCGCCGTGCGCCGCCGGGCTTGCCCGGTCGGCTCCGGGGCGACCCGCTCCTCCCACCCCACCCAGTCACGGAGGGCTGATGCTTCCGGCCGATGCCGAGCCGTTCGCGTCCGGGCGTGACGCCGACGTCTACTTTCTAGACGACCTGTGGGTGCTCCGCCGATACCGCGACGGCCACCCGGTCCGCGACGAGGCCGACTTCATGCGCTGGGTGGGCCAGCACGGCTATCCCGTTCCGGCGGTCGCCCGGGTCGACGGGGCCGACATGGTGATCGAGCGGCTCGACGGCCCGACGCTGGCTGACGCCGCGCGGGCCGGGCAGCTGGATCCGGTCGAGCTGGGGGAGCTGCACGCCGACCTGCATCGGCGGCTGCAGGCGATCCCCGCGCCGAGCGGGACGGCCGGGCAGGTGGTGATGCACGGCGATCTGCATCCGGAGAACGTGATGCTGACCGCCGACGGCCCGGTGGTGATCGACTGGCGCAACGCGACCGAAGGACCGGCGGAGTTCGACGTGGCGATGACGGCGATCATCTTCGCCCAGGTCGCGCTCGATCCGGCATACGCCGAGCTCTCGCCGTTGCTGCGGGAGGCGCTGAGCAGCTACCTGGCGAGCTCGATCGACCCGCGACCGCAGCTGCCGGCCGCACTCGCGTCCCGCGGTCGGAACCGGACGCTGACCGGGGACGAGCTGGCCCTGCTGCCTGACCAGGACCAGCTCATCCGCTCGATGCTCTAACCGCGCACCCCTCCGCCCGCAACTTTGGGCACCGGCCAGCCAATTTTCCGCCGCAAACGTGGCTGAGCGGTGCTCAAAGTGGGATCAGGCGCTGAGGAAGTCGCGGGGAAGTAGCGGGCGGTCGACGATGCGGAGCTCGCCGAGGTGGCCGGCGAAGGCCTGCTCGATCGTGTTGGCGTAGTGGTTGGCGCCGACCAGCCACGGGCGGTTGGCGGTGGCGAGGCCGTTCGAGCGGGTCGACGGGTTGCGCAGCAGCTCGGACGAGTCGACGTACAGGGTGGTGTGGCGGCCGTCGTTGACCACCGCGAGGTGGAACCACTCCCCGGCGCGCTGCTCGTGGCCCCAGTTGGTGAAGGTGTCGTTCCGGTCGAGCGGGTAGACCGCCCACTGGGCCTGGCGGCCGCCGGAGAACGCGAGGTTGACGACCGGCTCGGACGGGTCGCTGCCGGTCTTGCCCGCGTCCGCGCCGGTGCCCATCCGGCTGAGCAGGCCCATCCAGGAGTGGTCGGCGCCGTCGTCGGTGAGCTTCACGAACGCCTCGATCGTGTAGCCGTCGCGGAAGGTGAGCTTGTTCAGCGGTGCGTCGGCCGCGGTGGTCAGGTAGCCGCCGCGGGCCGGTTTCTTGCCGCCGGCAAACACCCAGCTGGCGTGCCCGGGCTGCTCGGGGTGGAACTCGGTCGAGGCGCTCAACCCGCCACCGCCCTGCAGGTACGCCGTCGTCAGGTGGTTCCCACGCCCCGAGTGGTCGACGACCCGCGACGCGACCGGCCCGTCGAAGCGCCAGTACGCGACCGTCCCCGGGATCACCAGCTTCGCCGCCGGCCGCGCCGGCCGCACCGGCACCGGCGCGAACCCGGCGAAGCGCTGGTCGAAGTCGATCGGCACGCTGAACCGGTTGGTGTCGTCGGTGAGCTCGATCTCGCCCTCGGCGAGCAGGCTCCGCCGGGCCGGGTTCTGGCCGAGGATCCACGGCGAGATCGTCTCGACGTCGATCACGTTCCGGGCCAGGTCGAAGTGGTACAGCCGGATCATGCCGCTGCCGCCGTAGTACCGGTCCTGGTAGTTGGTGATGTGAAGGTGCACGTCGTGGCCGGCGGCGTTCTGCTTCACCACCCGGCCGGACGGCCAGTAGTGGCCGTTCAGGGTGAGGAAGATCTGGTCGTTGCCGTCGACAAGCTGTTCCCAGACCCGGCTGCCGTGGTCGGACAGGTGCGCGACCGGGTCGCCCGCGTCGGCGTACACGAGGTCGTGGGTGGTCAGGATGACGGGCAGCCGCGGGTGCGCCGCGATCACCTGACGGGCCCAGGCGAAGCCGGCGTCGGACGGGCGCCAGTCCATCGCGAGCAGCAGCCACTGCCGGCCGGCCGCGCGGAACACGTGGTACGAGTTGTAGCCGTCGGGCGTCGAGCCGCCGTACGTGCTCATCCGGCGGAAGCGTTGCGGCCCGAAGACGTGCAGGTACGGCGAATCGCCGCGCTGGTCGTCCTTCGAGGCGTCGATGTCGTGGTTGCCGGCCAGCACGCTGTACGGCACCCGGGCGCGGTCGAGCAGGCCGAAGACCGGGTCGGCCTGGGCGAACTCCGAGGCCTGCGCGTTCTCGACCACGTCGCCGAGGTGCGCGGTGAACACGAGGTTCTCGGCGCCCCGGTTGTCGATCAGGTACTCGAAGCTCGCGGCCAGCGGTGCGCTGTCGCCCCGGTCGAGATCGAACAGGTACTGCGTGTCCGGTACGACGGCCAGCGTGAACCGCAGGTCCTCGGTGTCGGGCTTGCCGCCGCTGGTGCTCGCGGCCGCGGGAGCTGCCGAAGCCGCCCCGGGAATCACCGCGGCGCCGGCGCCGAGCGCCCCCGCCTGCAGCAGCCGCCGCCGGGTTGTGCCGTCCTGCTGTTCCATCGAAGCCTCCACGAACGTCGCTGACAACGCAGGAACTGTAGAGGTGGCTCGGTGAACAGCAGGCGTCAGTCGGTGAAGCCCTGGGCGATCACCGGAGGGAGATTGCCCTTGCGGACACCCGCCAGCACCCGCGCCTCGTGCGGCACGACCGGATCGGGCAGCTGGTCGAGCGGGTACCACGCGAGCCCGTCGGCCTTGCCGGGCTCCATCGAGCGCGGTTCGCCGGTCCAGCGCGTGGTGGTGAAGAAGAAGTCGACCCGCTCGTCGATCCACTCGCCGTTGCCGCCGGTGCGGTGCATCGCGGTCAGCGGGACGAGGTCCTCGGGCGCGATCTGGACCCCGACCTCCTCCAGCACCTCACGCCGCGCCGCCGCGAGCACGGACTCACCCTGCTCGACGTGCCCGGCGGGGACGGCCCAGAACCCGTCCATGTAGCCGGTGTTGGCCCGCAGCAACATCAGCACCTCGTCGCCCCGCCGCAGGACCACGTACGCCGCCGGCACCACCCTGAATCGCTCCACGCCGGAAACCCTAGACGCCGCTGGGGACAGGCAAACGAAAGGGCCGCGGGAGACCCCGCGGCCCTTCGTCGTACGCCGGAGAATCAGGCCGGGTTCGGCTTGTTCTCGATGTCGTCGTCCTGCCCGTCCAGACCGTCGAGACGGTCCTTGGCGACGTCGACGCCCTGGTCGATCTTGTCGCCGTACTTGCCACCGGTCTTCTCGTCAACGAAGTCGCCGGCCTTGTCGAGTCCGTCGCCCACCTTGTCGCCGTGCTGGTCGACCAGGTCGGTGGCCTTGTCCTTGAGGTCCTCGGCCTTGCCCTTGAACTTGTCGAAGATGCCCATCTTGGGGTTCCCGTTCTTGCGTAGTGAACTGCTTACAGACAGCTAGCGGGATCTTCGCACCTGAACGGCCCCAGATGTGGGAGGTTGTTCAGTTTCCCCCGCCGCTTTCGACGTCGCCACCACTCTCGACGTCCCCACCGCTGTCCACGTCCCCGCCGGACTCGCCCTTGCCACCCTTCCCGCCGCGCTCGACGTCACCGCCGCTCTTCAGCTCCACGTCGCCCCCGCTCAGCTGCGGGCCCTTCTCGACGGCGTCCTTGGCGGCAGCGGTCTCTTCCTCGAACTGACTGGTCACTGCGGGTCCTCCCCGGGTCGTGGTGATTGCTCTCCGTTCCTACCGCCCGGAGGAGTTCTCCACAAGCCCCCACCCGTCCCTCTTGTCCCAACGTTCACGCCTCCGCTACAGCGGGCGCCGGGACTGTCACACTGGACCGATGCCCGCACCACTCGTCGTCGCCGTCGTCGGTCCCACCGCGGCCGGCAAGTCCGACCTGTCCGTTGCTCTGTGCAAGCACCTGGGCGGCGAGGTGGTGAACGCCGACGCCTACCAGGTCTACCGCGGGATGGACATCGGTACGGCGAAGGTCACCGCGGCCGAGCGGGCCGGCGTACCGCACCACCTGCTCGACATCCTCGACATCACCCAGACCGCGACGGTCGCGGAGTTCCAGCAGCTCGCGCGGGCGGCGATCGACGACTGTCTGCGCCGTCAGGTGCTGCCGGTGCTGGCCGGCGGTTCGGCGCTGTACGTCCGGGCGATCCTCGACGTGTTCGAGTTCCCCGGGACGGACCCGGAGGTGCGCGACCGGCTGGAGCAGGAGCTCGCCGAGCACGGCTCCGGCGTACTGCACCAGCGGTTGGCCGAGCTCGACCCAGCCGCGGCCGGGCAGATCCTGCCCAGCAACGGCCGCCGGATCGTGCGCGCCCTGGAGGTCATCCACATCACCGGCAAGCCGTACGCCGCGACGCTGCCCGAGCACACCTCCATCTACCCGGGCGCTGTTCAGCTCGGGCTCGACGTACCGCGCCCGGTCCTCGACGAGCGGATCGGCCGCCGTGTGGACCGGATGTTCGAGCAGGGCTTCGTCGACGAGGTCCGCGGGCTGCTCGACCACGGCCTGCTCGACGGCCGGACGGCGAACCGCGCCCTCGGCTACCCGCAGGTCGTTGCCCTGCTCCGCGGCGAGATCTCCGAGGCCGAGGCCCGCGAGCAGACCGCGCAGCAGACTCGCCGGTTCGCGCGCCGCCAGGACTCCTGGTTCCGCAAGGACCCCCGGATCACTTGGTTGCCGTACGACGCACCCGACCTGGTCGATCGGGCAATTCAGGTCCTCGAAGGCAACCAAAAGGGCAGCGCGGACGTAGGGACAGTGGAAGAGGGCGTACGGCATGTCTGATCACTACATGCGTGCTGCGCGTCACCCGGCACGGCACCTCGCCGCACTGGAGCAAAGGCCACGATGGAAGAGCATCGAGGCCTTCACTCCAGCACGGCGAGCTACCGCACCGGGCAACTGCTCGCGACTGCATGTAGTGATCAGACATGCCGTGGGGGCTGTCGATGCGAGGGGGTGACCGTGAGGCCGAGTTCCGCGAGTACGTGCTCGCGGACCGCACCAGACTGCTGAGAACGGCGATGCTGCTCACCGCGGGGGACGTGCACACCGCCGAGGACCTGGTCCAGACCGCCTGCACCCGGGTCTACGTGCACTGGCACCGGATCCGGCACGAAGGTGCCGGGCCGTACGCGCACCGGATCCTGGTGAACGCCTTCCTCGACGAGCGGCGCCGCGCCGGCCGCCACCCCGAGCTGGTGACGGCGGACCCGCTGGAACCGCGGGAGCCCGACGTCACCGACCATGCCGACCTGATGGCGGTCCGGAGCGCCCTGCTGGACCTGGCACCGCGGCAGCGCGCGGTCCTGGTGCTGCGCTACTTCCAGGACCTCGACGTGGCCACCTGCGCACGGATCCTGGACTGCACCGAGGGCACCGTGAAGAGCCAGACCGCGAAAGCACTGAAAAGACTGAAGGACCTGATGGCCGACGACCAGGCCTCGGGCCCTGCGACCGGGAGTAGTTGACGTGGACGACGTGAAGAGGCTGCTGGAGCAGTTCGCCGACCGAGCGGTCGACGGCCTGCCACCGGCGGACGTGGACGCGGACGTACGCCGCGGGCGCCGGGCGCTGTTCCGGATCCGGGCGCGCCGCCGGGCGACCGGTGTCCTGTGCGTGGCGGCGGCGACCACCGCCGTCCTGGCCGTCGGCCACCAGGTGAAGTGGTGGGGCGGTGGCGAGGCGGAGGTCGCCACCGACGCGACGGCCCCGGCGCAGACCCAGCCGCAGCAGCCGGCGACCGCCGGCTCGGCGGCGCCCTCGGCCGCGGACAGCGACGAGACGATGTCGACGTACTCCGCGGCCGCCGTCGAGCTGGTCGGCAACGCCAAGCCCTGGAACGCGATCGGCTGCAAGCTGACCCCGGCGGGCTGGACGGCCGCGCCGCAGGCCGCGGCCAAGCGCGTCGTGCTGACGCCGCCGAGCGCGCGGACCGCCGACACGGCGATGCAGCTGGAGCTGTTCGCGGCGGCCGAGCCGCAGCCGCTGAGCGGGATCCGTGCGGTCGAGACCGGCGGCAAGGTCTTCCACGTCGGCAGCACCGGCGGCCGCGAGGTCGGTCAGGTCCGGCTCGGTCAGAGCTGGCTGGTCGCCAAGCTGCCGATCGAGCACCAGGACTGGAACGACGACCTGGTCCGCCGTTTCCTGGACTCCTGCACGGTTTCCTGACGCGCCAGAACTGGCGCGGCACTCTCCGTTCGGGTAGGCAGGGCCTGTCCCTGTACGCCGAACCCCTGCGGAGGACCCCGGTGACACCGAAGAAACTGGCCGCGTCGCTGACCGCGGGAGCGCTCGTCCTGACCGGCCTCACCGCCGGCGGCGTCCCCGCCCAGGCGAGCCCCACCGCCCAGAACCAGCACCACGCGCCGAAGCCACCCGTGAAGAACGCGACCGCGATCGGCTTCGGCGGCGCCGTCGCCTCGGTCGACCCTGAGGCCACCAACGTCGGCATCGGCGTCCTGCGCCGCGGCGGCAACGCCGTCGACGCGGCCGTCGCGACCGCCGCCGCGCTCGGCGTCACCGAGCCGTACTCGGCCGGCATCGGTGGTGGCGGCTACTTCGTCTACTACAGCGCCAAGCAGCGCAAGGTGTTCACGATCGACGGCCGCGAGACCGCGCCCGCGGCGATGCCCGGCGACGCGTTCGTCGACAAGGCCACCGGCCAGGCCTACCCCTTCGCCGAGCTCGTCACCGCCGGCGTCTCGGTCGGCGTACCGGGAACGCTGGCGACCTGGGACTCGGCGCTGAAGTCGTGGGGCTCGCTGTCGCTGAAGAAGGCGATCAAGCCGGCCACCGAGCTCGCCGACCGTGGCTTCGTCGTCGACGCGACGTTCCGCAGCCAGACGCTGGACAACAAGGCGCGCTTCGCGCAGGTCACGCCGACCGCCAAGCTGTTCCTGCCCGGCGGCGACGCCCCGCAGGTCGGTTCGGTGTTCCGCAACCGGGAGCTGGCCAGGACGTACGACCTGATCGGACGGGAGGGCCCGTCGGCGTTCTACCGCGGCCCGCTCGCGGCCGAGATCTCGAAGGTGGTGAAGACGCCGCCGAAAGCTGCCGGGGCGACGCTGCCGATGTTCCCGGGGCACCTGACCACCGCCGACCTCGCGAAGTACAAGGTGCTCGAGCAGGACCCGACGAAGGTCAGCTACGACGGGCTCGACGTGTACGGCATGGCGCCGTCCTCGTCCGGCGGTACGACGGTCGGCGAGGCGCTGAACATCCTGGCCCCGAAGAAGCTGTCCAGGCTGTCGACACCGGACGCCCTGCACAACTACCTCGAGGCGTCGGCGCTGTCGTTCGCCGACCGCGGCGCGTACGTCGGGGACCCGAAGTTCGTCGACGTCCCGACCAAGCAGCTGCTCTCGAAGGGCTTCGGCGCCGAGCGCTCCTGCCAGATCGACCCGAAGAAAGCGGCCGTGAAACCGGTCAAGCCGGGATCGCCGGACGGCTCGTACGCCGCGTGCGCGCCCGGTGTCAGCAAGGCCGAGCACCCCGACACCGAGGGCCTGTCGACCACGCACCTGGTCGCTTCCGACAAGTGGGGCAATGTCGTCTCGTACACGCTGACCATCGAGCAGACCGGTGGCTCGGGCATCACCGTTCCCGGCCGCGGCTTCCTGCTCAACAACGAGCTGACCGACTTCAGCGCCGTCCCGGACCCGGCCGACCCGAACCGGATCGAGCCGAACAAGCGGCCGCGCTCGTCGATGTCGCCGACCATCGTGCTCAAGCACGGCAAGCCGTTCCTGGCGCTCGGTTCGCCGGGTGGTTCGACGATCATCACCACGGTCCTGCAGACGCTGACCAACCGGCTCGATCGCGGCATGACGCTGCCGGAGGCGGTCGCCGCACCGCGGGCCTCGCAGCGCAACACCGCGAACGTGACCGCGGAGCCGGCGTTCATCGACGCCTACGAGGACCAGCTCACGCCGTACGGGCACAAGCTGGTACTGGCCGGTGACGCGCTCACCTCGGCCGCCGAGATCGGCGCGGTCGCGGCACTGGAGTTCCTCCCCGGCGGTGGCTACCTGGCCGCGGCCGAACCGAAACGCCGCGGCGGCGGATCAGCCGCGACGGTTCACCAACTCTGGCCCCGTTAACCCTTCTTCAACCGCTTCGGTGCCGTAGGCAACGGCGGTGGCTCCGGAGCCGGCTGCTCGTCGGCCGGCTCCAGCCAGCCGTCGTGCGCCTCGACCAGCTCGGTGTCTGCGTCGGCCGGCAGCAGCACGACCCACGGGTGGTCCTCGTCGTCGTCCTCGCCGTGGAACCGCTCCCGCCGCACCTCGCCGCCGAGTTGCCCGGCGACGGCCTCGGCGTCGTCCCGCTCCCAGAAGTACGCGATCTGCACGCACCGAAATCTACGCGCAACCGATCCGTCGCCCGGCCTGTAGTTCAGGGTGAGATCACGACGGAGTGGAGTTCGATGAACCGGGACGACGAGTACGCGGACTACCTGCGCGGCCACTACGGCCGGATGCTGCGGACCGCGCGGCTGCTGGCCGGGGGAGACGTGCACTGGGCCGAGGACCTGGTCCAGACCGCGTGCACCAAGCTCTACGTGCACTGGGGCAAGGTCCGGCAGGAGGACGGCGCGGCGTCGTACGCCGACCGGATCCTGATCAACGTCTTCGTCGACGAACGGCGCCGGTTCTGGCGACGCCGGGAGACCTCGGTGGAGGAGTTCCTGGACGCCGTACCGGCTTCCGGGCCGGATCCCGCGGTGCGGCTCACCCTGCTCGACGCGCTCGGACGGCTGCCCCGACGGCAACGGGCGGTCGTCATCCTGCGCTACTTCCGGGACCTGGACGTGGCGACCGTCGCCCTGCTGATGGACTGCAGCGAGGGCACGGTCAAGAGCCAGACCGCCCGGGCGCTCGGCAAGCTCCGCGATCTCATCGACGAACCGCTGGACGAACTGGAGCGTGTGCGATGACCGATCTGAAGACGTTGCTCGACGAAGCCGCCGGACCTGAGCAGTCGCCGACCGAGGAGCAGCTGGCCGGGGCGATCGCCCGCGGACGGCGGAGCCGGCGCCGGCGCGGCGCGACCCTGGTGGCGGCGACGGCCACGCTGGCTGTCGGCGCCGGCGGCTGGATCCTGGCGCTGCCACCGGCCGGCGACGCCCAGGTGGCCACCACCGGCTCGGGACCGGGCGCAGGGCCGACGACCTGTGCTCAGGTCGTCCTGGAGTACAGCATCGAACGAACCGTGCTCGAGCCAGGTCCGGGCACGATCAACGCGGACGTGCGCAAGTTCCGGCTGGGACAGTTTCCCCGGCAGACCGAGCCGGTGACGAACGACGACGATCCGCTCCCCTCGCTGACGGTCGGATGGCCGTTGTCGGCCGCGATGGAGTTCCAGCCGGGCGCCACCATCGACGTACCGCCGCCGGCCGGCAAGGGCTGGCCGCACGCGATCTGGATCGAGTTCATCAAGACCTGCTACGAGCCCACTGAGTAAGCTCTGCGCATGAGCACTTTTCCCTGGCTGAAGGGTCACGGCACCGAGAACGACTTCGTGCTGCTGCCGGACCCGGACGGCTCGGTGCACGGCGACCTGGAGCCGGAGCTGGTCCGGTTCCTCTGCGACCGGTACGCCGGGATCGGCGCCGACGGCGTCTTGCGGGTGATCGAGGGCTCGAAGCAGTCGTACGTCGAGGACGGCGGCGAGTGGTTCATGGACTACCGCAACGCCGACGGCTCGACCGCGGAGATGTGCGGCAACGGGATCCGCGTCTTCGTCCGGTACCTGGTCGACGAGGGTCTGACGGCGGGCAAGCCGGTCCGGATCGGGACCCGGGCCGGCGTCAAGGAGGTCGTCGTCCACGACGACGGCACGATCACCGCCGACATGGGGGAGCCGGTCGTCGGACCGGCCGGCGTCGTCGTCGAGGCGAACGGGCACCAGTGGCCGGCCGTCGCCGTCGACATGGGCAACCCGCACGCGGTCGCCTTCGTCGACGACCTGCGCGAGCCGGGGCACCTGGTCGACCAGCCCGCCTGGTCGCCGGAAGAGGCTTTCCCGGCCGGTGTGAACGTCGAGTTCGTGGTCCGCCAGGGCCCGTACGACGTGCAGATGCGCGTCCACGAGCGTGGGGCGGGGGAGACCCGCTCCTGCGGGACCGGGACCTGCGCGGTCACCGTGGCCGCCACGCTGGCGGCAAGGCAGCAGCGGCCGGTCACGTACCGGGTCGGCGTACCGGGTGGTGAGGTGGCGGTGACGTGGCGTGCCGACAACCACCTGGAGCTGCGCGGGCCGGCCGTCGTGCACGCGCGTGGTGAGTTCGACCGGGGCTGGCTTCCTGCCTGAACGGGAATTCACCGGGTGACGGGGTCGTTGAGAGTAGTAATCGGGTCGCCCGTACGGGTGAGCCGTGCCACGATGGAAGGTATATGACGACCCATTCGAACGCATACGAAGAGATCAACGACGTCGACCTCGACCTGAGCCAGGACGACGTGCTCGACGACGAGGAGACTTCGTCGACGGGTTACGACGACGAGGGCCCGGGCCTGGACGGCCTGGAGCTCGAGGAACGCCACTCGCTGCGGCGCGTGGTCGGGATGTCGACCGAGCTGACCGACATCAGCGAGGTCGAGTACCGCAAGCTGCTGCTGGAGCGCGTCCTGCTGGTCGGGGTGTGGACCGAGGGCAGCGCCGAGGACGCCGACAACTCGCTGGCCGAGCTGAAGCTGCTCGCCGAGACCGCCGGTTCCGAGGTGCTGGACGGCGTGATCCAGCGCCGCAAGAAGCCCGACCCGGCGACGTTCATCGGCTCCGGCAAGGTGGCCGACCTGCGCAACCTGGTCGCCGCGCTCGGCGCCGACACGGTGATCGCCGACGGTGAGCTGGCTCCTGCGCAGCTGCGCAACCTGGAGGACCGGCTCAAGGTCAAGGTGGTCGACCGGACCGCGCTGATCCTGGACATCTTCGCGCAGCACGCGAAGAGCAAGGAAGGCAAGGCCCAGGTCGAGCTGGCCCAGCTGCAGTACATGAAGCAGCGCTTGCGTGGTTGGGGTGGAAACCTGTCCCGCCAGGCCGGTGGCCGCGTCGGTGCGGCCGGTGGCGGTATCGGTGGTCGTGGTCCGGGTGAGACCAAGATCGAGACCGACCGGCGCCGGATCAACACCAAGATCTCCAAGCTCCGCCGCGAGCTGAAGGAGATGAAGGGCACCCGCTCGACGATGCGTCAGGAGCGCCGCCGGCACTCGGTGCCGTCGGTGGCGATCGCCGGCTACACCAACGCCGGCAAGTCCTCGCTGCTGAACGCGATCACCGGCGCCGGTGTCCTGGTCGAGAACGCGCTGTTCGCGACCCTGGACCCGACCACCCGGCGGACGACGACGTCCGACGGCCGGGTCTACACGTTCACCGACACCGTCGGGTTCGTCCGGCACCTGCCGCACGACATCGTCGAGGCGTTCCGCTCGACGCTGGAGGAGGTCGCCGACGCCGACCTGCTGCTGCACGTGGTCGACGGGTCGCACCCCGACCCGGTGGCCCAGATCCAGGCCGTCCGCGAGGTGCTCGCGGAGATCGGGGCGGTCGACGTCCCGGAGATCATCGTGATCAACAAGGGCGACCTGGCCGACCCGCTGACGCTGGCCCCGATCCTGCACCGCGAGACCGGTGCGATCGTGGTCTCGGCCCGGACCGGTGAGGGCATCGACAAGCTGAAGGCGCTGGTCGAGGCGTCGCTGCCGCAGCCGCACATCACCGTCGACGCGCTGCTCCCGTACGACCGGGGCGACCTGGTCTCCCGGGTGCACTCCGAGGGAGCTGTCGACACCCTCGAGCACACCGGCGACGGGACCAGGCTGACCGCGCGGGTGCACCCGCAGCTCGCGGGCGAGCTGGCGCCGTACCAGGTCGCGTCGATCTAGCACTGCCGCAAACGAAAGGGCCCCCGGGTTTCCCCGGGGGCCCTTCGTGGTCTCAGCGCATCAGTTGCGCGCCGACACCTTGACCTTCATCGTCGTCCCGGTCCGCGACACCACGGTGATGTTCACCTTGTTGTTCGGCACCTTGACACTGTTCTGCGGCTGCGCCGCGTCCCAGTAGGACTTGCTGTCGTTGAACGTCTTCACGCCGTCCTGGCCGCGGATGTAGCTCGGCGAGCCGTTCACGTGCAGCGAGAACGAGTCCGCCTTCTCCAGCCCGAACGGAGCGTCGTAGCCGCTGATCCGCGGACGCCACACCTGACCGTCGAGACGGTTGATCGGAGCCGGGTGCGAGTCGATCGGCAGGATCAGACCCTCGCCCGGGTGCTGGTTGGTGTTGTTGTCGCCCTGCGAGGCGTCCCAGTACGAGATCAGCAGGCCGTCCTGGTACGGGAAGTGCTCCACCTTGTCGGGCAGCGCGGCACCGAACCCGAAGTTGTACGGGCCGGTCTTGAGGTGCGCGTCGTACGACACGTAGTTCAGGTGCGACGCCAGGTAGTAGTTGTCGTACTGCGTGGTGATCGTCGAACCGACCGAGCTGAAGCCGTTCAGCGTCCAGCCCTCCGGCGAGGCCTCGGCACCCGAGTCGAGCACCGTGGTGGCGCCGTTGGTCACCTTGATCTCGTCGGCGAAGAAGCCGTAGCCACCGGTGTTGGCGTCGGTGGTGTAGCGGAACTGCAGGCCGACCGTCTTACCGGCGTAGGCCGACAGGTCGAAGGTGGCCGGAACCCAGCCGCCGCTCTCGCCGTCGATGCCGTTGCCCTCGGCCGCCTTGGTGATGTTGCCGGCGATCGGCTTGTAGCCGGTGCCGTCGTTGACCTCGACGTAGGCGTAGTCGCACGCCGTGGTGTCGCAGTCCTCGATCTGCCAGTTCGCCTTGAAGGTCAGCGAGGTGCTGCCGGCCGGGATCGCGACCTGGCGGTTCATGGTGTGGGTGAACTCGTCGCCCTCACCGCTCCACCACGACTTGCTGCCCGCCGTCGGCGGCTGCAGCGGCGTGGTGACCGACTTCTTCGGCAGCGTGACGACCAGGCCCTGGGCCTTGGCCGAGTTGTACTCGTGCGGGCCGAGGTCGACGGTCTTGTTCTGGCCGGCCTTCACGATCTCGTAGTCCAGCCAGCCCAGCTGCAGCTTCTCCCAGGCGCCGAAGTCGGCCGCCTGCTCGCCGATGCCGCCGTCGCTCGGCTTGCCGACCCGGCTCTGCGCCATGATCGACCACCAGTTGACGCCGTTCTCGACCGCCGCACCGGAGGTGTCGTACAGGTCCGGCAGACCGAGGTCGTGGCCGTACTCGTGGGCGAAGACGCTGATCCCGCCGTTCTCCGGCTGGATCGTGTAGTCGCCGACCCACAGGCCGGTGTCGCCGACCTGCGCGCCGCCGGCCGGGTTGTTGGCCGGGCCGCCGTTGACGCCGACGTACCAGCGGTGCGACCAGATCGCGTCCTCACCCTGGTGCGGGTCACCGTCGGCCTGGTCGCCGCCGGAGTGGACGATCTGGAAGTGGTCGATGTAGCCGTCGGGCTCGTTGAAGTTGCCGTCACCGTCGAAGTCGTAACGGTCCCACTGGTCGAACGTCGCCAGGTCGGCCTTGATCTGGGCCGTGGTCCGGCCGGCCGCCTTCTGGTCGACGACCCACTGGTTGACGGCGTCCTGGACCAGCGCCCAGGTGTTGTTGCAGACGTTGCCGGTGCACGGGAAGCCGTTCGAGCGGCCGTAGCGCGCCTCGTTGTACTTCACCTTGACCCAGTCGGTGACCGTGCCGGACACCGAGTAGCGGCCCGAGGACTGCTTCTCGTAGTACTTCTTCACCGAGTTGCCGGAGCCGAAGTACATGTCCTGGAAGTGCTTGCGGTTGTAGTCGGGCTGCCAGACGGTCGAGTTGTCGACCGCGCGGTCCGGCTCCGGGATCGCGTTGTGCAGCGGGCCCTCGAACGTCGTCGGACCGGGCACGTTCGGTGCGGTGTCCTGGTCGGGGTAGCTCGGGTGCCGCTCGTTGCCGAACTCGGCGAGCACGACGAAGATCCGGTCGGTCTTCTCCCGGCCCAGCTCGACGTACTGGTCGACCTTGGCCTTGGAGCCCTTGGCCCGCTGACCCTCGATGCCCTTCGCGGCGGCGGTCTTCTGGCCCAGCTTGACGACGGTGCTGCCACCGCGCTTCTCGGTCTTGGCAGAGCCGTTCAGCACCTTGGTCAGTGCTTCCTGGCGCAGCTCGCGGCGCTTGTCCTCGAGCGGGCTGGGCAGTTCGTCGGACGTCGCCTGCTCGTTGGCGGTGACGGCCGGGCCCTCCTGGGGCGATGCGGCGGTCCCGGACTGAGCGAAGCTCAGCCCGATCGTCGCCGCCAGGGCCAGGCTGAACAGCCCGGCAGATACTTTGCGCACGATTCCCCTCCTGCGTGTGAAAGGTCCGCTACGCGTGGTTTGTGACTTGACGCAGCGTGACCACGTGCTCCCCCGAGCGTGGAACTTCTGCGCGAGAGTACGGGGAAAACGGGCGATGCTGAAGTGGTTCTGATCAAATTTCCGGATTAGTGCGGGGAATCCTGCACCTGGGCACCGGGTAATACCACTCAGATCACTGGAGTACGACGACGCAGCGTCGCGGCCCGGTGCCTTGGCAGACTGTGACGGTGAACTCCGACCGGGCCGACCTGCTGCAGCCACTGTGGCGGGCCTTGGTGGTGTTCCGGGTGATCACCTTCGGCTTCGCCTGCTTCGGCGTCTGGGTGCGCTGGACGGGCATCGCACGGCCGTCGGGAGCGCTGCTGCAGCTGGCGGTGATGGGCGTGTGGACGGCGATCGTCTGCGTGGGCTACAGCCGGTTCCGGACCACCCGGCTGGCGGTCGTCGACCTGGTGGTCACGATCGGCTGCATGTACGCGACGTTGCTCGCGCAACCATTGCTCGACATCCGCGCGGGAGCGTCGGTGCTGACCTCGGTCTGGGCCGCCGGCCCGGTGCTCGCGCTGGCGATCGCGCGCGGTCGCGACGGGGGACTGGTCGGCGCGGTCACGGTGAGTCTCGCTCTGCTTTCGCTGCGTGGTGTGGAGAACGTGTCGAAGATCCTCGCCAACGTGCAGCTCTTGCTGGTCGCCGGCCTGGTCGTCGGGTACGCCGCGACGACGATGCGGCGCGCGAACATCCGGTTGCGCGAGGCAATCGCCGCCGAGAGCGCGGCGGCGGAGCGCCTGCGGCTCAGCCGGTCGATCCACGACGGCGTCCTGCAGGTGCTCGCCCAGGTCCAGCGGCGCGGTACGGCGATCGGCGGCGAGGCCGTCGAGCTGGCGGCGCTGGCGGCCGAGCAGGAGGTCGCGCTGCGCTCGCTGATGGCGTCCCGGCCGGCGCCGGCCGGGACGGGCCAGATCGACCTGTGCGGCGCGTTGTTGCCGCTGGCCACGACGCGCGTCGACGTCGTCGTACCGGCCGGGCCGGTGGTGCTGCCGGTCGGGGTGGTCGGTGAACTGGTTGCCGCGGTCAAGGAGGCGCTGAGCAACGTCGTGAAGCATGCTGGTCCTGATGCGCGGTCGTGGGTCGTCGTCGAGGATCTCGGCAGCGAGGTGATGGTGTCGGTGCGCGACGACGGCGCGGGGACCACACCGGACCGGCTCGAGGCGGCGCACGGTGACGGGCGCCTCGGGGTGAGTCAGTCGATCCGTGGCCGGATCACCGACTTGGGCGGCAGCGTCTTCGTCCGGACAGCGCCGGGCGAAGGAACCGAGTGGGAGATGACGGTGTCGAGATGACCCGAGTGATGATCGTTGACGACCACCCGATGTGGCGTGAAGGTGTTGCGCGCGACCTGGGGACCCGTGGGTACGACGTGTGCGCGACCGCGTCCGACGTCGCGTCGGCGGTGAAGATCGCGCTGGCGACCCGGCCGGACGTGGTGGTGATGGACCTGCAGCTCGGCGACGGGTCGGGGGTGGACGCGACCCGGGAGATCACGCAGGCGCTGCCGGACACGCGGGTGCTGGTGCTGTCGGCGAGCGCGGAGCAGAGCGACGTACTGGCTGCTGTGAAGAACGGCGCCTCGGGGTACCTGGTGAAGTCGGCGTCGCTGGAGGAGTTCGACGACGCCGTACGGCGTACTGCTGAGGGGGACGCGGTCTTCTCGGCCGGGCTGGCCGGGCTGCTGCTGGGGGAGTACCGGCGGCTCGGGGCCGGGCCGGAGGTGCCGCAGCTGACCGAGCGGGAGACCGAGGTGCTGCGGCTGGTCGCCCGGGGGCTCACCGCGAAGCAGATCGCGTTGCGGCTGGTGCTGTCGCACCGGACGGTGGAGAACCACGTGCAGAACACGCTGCGCAAGCTGCAGCTGCACAACCGGGCGGAGCTGGTCCGGTACGCGATCGAGAACGGTCTGGACGCTCCCGAGTGACAGCTGCGCCGCCGTACCGGCTGTGGTGGCAGCACGGTACGGCGGCTGACTCAGACGATCAGAGTCCGTTGCTGAAGAGCAGGCGGTTGACCGTGCCGCCGGTGGAGCCGCCGCTGACCACGTTCGGGGTCGCGTTGGCCTCGATGTAGGACTTGACCGTCGCCGGCGTGGCCGACGGGCTGGTCTGCAGGTAGAGCGCCGCGACGCCCGCGACGTGCGGGGTGGCCATCGAGGTGCCGTTGTAGGAGCCGGTGGTGTTGCCCGGCAGCGTCGACACGATCGCCGAGCCCGGCGCGTACACGTCCACGCAGGAACCGGTGCTCGAGTACGACGCGCGCGCGTCGGTGTTGGTGCTGGCCGCGGTGACCAGGGCGGTCTCGATCTTGCGCGGCAGCAGGTTGCAGGAGTTCGCGCCGGTGTTGCCGGCCGAGGTGGCCAGGAAGACGCCGGAGCTGATCATCCGGCGCAGTGAGTTCTCCAGGGTGGTGTTCGC
This sequence comes from Kribbella sp. NPDC104740, assembly GCF_055583505.1. Taxonomy (NCBI): domain Bacteria; kingdom Bacillati; phylum Actinomycetota; class Actinomycetes; order Propionibacteriales; family Kribbellaceae; genus Kribbella; species Kribbella sp. NPDC104740. Next base: position 274,319 of record NZ_JBVJNV010000009.1, read on the forward strand.
GCTGAAGTTCCAGGAGGTGTTCGCGACGGCGGGCTTCACCGCGTTGCGGGTGACCCAGTCGACCGCGGCGATCGCGGCCGACGCCGTACCGCCGCCGCTGCAGTTCAGCCACTTCACACCGTGCAGCCGGACGTTCTTGGCGACGCCGTACGACGTGGAGCCGATCGTGCCGGCGACGTGGGTGCCGTGGCCGTTGCAGTCGGTGTTGTTGCTGTCCAGGCCGTTGAAGTCGAAGCTGGCCCGGCCGCCGAAGTTCGGGTGGCTCGGGTCGACGCCGGAGTCGATGATGTAGGCGTGCACGCCGGTGCCGGTCCGGGTGTAGGTGTAGGAGCGCGACAGCGGCAGGTTGCGCTGGTCGATCCGGTCGATGCCCCACGACGGCGGGTTGTTCTGGGTGGTGTCGAGGGCGTTCGCGACGTACACGTCCTCGGAGATGGCGACCACCTCGGGGCTCTTCTGCAGTGTCGCCAGCTGGGTCGGCGTGAGCTTGGCGGTGAAGCCGTTGACCGCGCTGCTGTACGTGCGCTGCGGCGCGATGCCGAGCGAGCTCTTCAGCTTCGCGCCCTGCTTCAGCTCGACGATGTAGGTGTCCTTGACGGCGCTGGTGCCGGGTTCGGCGGGCGCCTTCTGGACCAGGATGATCCGGCCACCCGGTTCGGGGGCGGGAGCGGCACCGGCGGTGCCGGCGGTGGTCAGGGCGATCGCCGGTACGACGACGGCGGCGAGGGCAAGGCGGATACGACGCACGGTTCCTCCTCGGGGAACTCGGTCACCCACCGGGGCGGAGGGGTGATCACACTCGGTCCTGGAGCGGTTACGGAGCGAGCGATGTGACGAGAAGTTAGGGCGTGCTCACCTGACGCGTCAATCAGTTCTGCTGCCCGCTGATGCCATGGCACGAGTGGGCCGTTTCCCTGCTCTGCAACGTTGAATCGGCCGCAAATGCTTTCTGGCCGGTGACTTGGTCGGCTCCGTACACTGTGCGTTCCACGCACCGTGGTCTGCTCTGCGTCACGACACCCGTACCCAGGGTGCCCATCTCCCGGAGGCTCGTAGTGAACCGGTCGTCCCTGGTCCGCGCGTTGTTCGCGTTCCTTGTCCTCGCGGCGTCGACGTACACCGTCCTGACCGCGAAGCCGGAGCTCGGCCTGGACCTGCGGGGTGGCACCCAGATCGTCCTGGAGACCAGCGACTCCCCGACGGCCAAGGCGAACGCGGAGAACACCGACAAGGCGCTCGAGGTGCTGCGCCGCCGGATCGACGCGCTCGGCGTCGCCGAGCCGAGCGTCACCCGGCAGGGCGACAAGCGGATCATCGTCGAGCTGCCCGGTGTCCAGGACCCGCGCGAGGCCGCGGAGGTGATCGGCAAGACCGCGCAGCTGAGCTTCCACGAGGTGCTCGACCAGGTCGCTTCCAAGCCGCCGAACGCGGCCGCCGGTGACCTCTACCTGCCGAACGAGGGCGGTGGCGGCGGCGTACTGAAGCTGGCCAAGCCGGCGATGACCGGTGACAAGGTCGGTGGCGCCGAGGCCGTGCTCGACCCGCAGCAGGTCGCCGCGGGCTGGATCGTGCAGCTGAACTTCAAGGACGACGGCGGCAAGGTCTGGTCCCAGATCACCGGCAAGGCCGCCTGCCAGCCGGCCGGTACGCCGGGCCGCCTGATCGCGATCGTGCTCGACAACGAGGTGCTCACCGCGCCGCAGGTCGACCCCAACGGCGGCACCACCCTGTGCAACATCGGTCTGCCCGGCAACGGCTCCACCATCACCGGCAACTTCGCCGAGGCCGAGGCCAAGGACCTGTCCGCGCTGATCTCCGGCGGCGCGCTGCCGCTGCCGGTCGAGGTCATCGACCAGCGCGTGGTCGGCCCGTCGCTGGGCAAGGACGCGATCCAGGCCAGCGCGCTGGCCGGCATCATCGGCGTCGCGCTGACCGCTCTGTTCATCGTCATGGTCTACCGGCTGGTCGGCCTGATGGCCGTGATCGGCCTGGTCACCTACGCCGGCATGTCGTACGCCGCGCTGACCGCGATCGGGGCGACCCTCACCTTGCCCGGCCTGGCGGGCTTCGTGCTCGCGATCGGTATGGCGGTGGACGCGAACGTCCTGGTCTTCGAGAGAGCCCGGGAAGACTTCATCGGCGGCCGCACCGACGGCCTGCGCCGCTCGCTGCGCAGCGGTTTCCAGAACGCGCTGTCCGCGATCGCCGACTCCAACGTCACGACGCTGCTCGCGGCCGGTCTGCTGTTCTTCCTGGCCGCCGGGCCGGTACGAGGCTTCGGAGTCACGCTGTCGATCGGTGTGATCGCGTCGATGCTGTCGGCGCTGGTCGTCACCCGGGTGTTCGCCGAGTTCGCGGTGTCGCGCAAGTTCGTGCTGAACCGCCCGGCCCTGAGCGGCATCGCCGGCCACGGCCGCGTCCGCACCTGGCTGGAGGCGAAGAGCCCCGCCCTGATGAAGCACAGCCGCCGCTGGCTGGTGATCACGATGATCGCCATCGTGGTCAGCGTCGCCGGCGTCGCGATCCGCGGCCTCAACCTCGGTATCGAGTTCACCGGCGGGCGCCTGCTGGAGGTCAGCACCGCGCAGCCGATCACGCCCGACCAGGCCCGCGCGGCGGTCTCCGAAGCGGGCTACCCGAACGCCGTCGTCCAGTCCTCCGGCACCGACGACATCACCGTCCGTACCGCCACCATCAGCAACGACGAGGCGGAGAAGATCCGCGAGTCCATCTCCCGCATCGGCGGCGGCACCGAACTGATCCGCAACGAAAGCATCGGCCCGTCCCTGGGCAACGAGCTCCGCAACAAGGCCCTCATCGCCCTGGGCGTGGCTCTCCTCGCCCAGCTCATCTACCTGGCCATCCGCTTCCGCTGGACCTTCGGCGCCGGCGCCGTACTGGCCCTGCTCCAGAACGTGGCCGTGGTCGTCGGCGTCTTCGCCTGGACCGGCAAACCGATCGACGGCATCTTCCTGGCCGCCATGCTCACCATCATCGGCTACACGGTCAACGACTCGGTCGTCGTCTTCGACCGAATCCGGGAAACCCGCAACGCCCGCTCGACGGAGGCACTGGGCCCAGTCATCGACACCGCCATCATCAACGTCCTCCCCAGAACCATCAACACAGGCATCTCCACCCTCTTCATCCTCACCGCCCTCCTGTTCCTGGGCGGCGACTCCCTGGGCGACTTCGCCCTCGCCCTCCTCCTGGGAATCCTGGTAGGCACCTACTCCTCCAACCTCACCGCAGCTCCGTTGCTGGTCGAGCTGGAAAAGCGCTACCCGGCCCCGCCGCCCCGCCCCAAACGAGTCCAACGAGACCGAGACAGCGAGCCCGACCGAGGCGCCGTCGTCTGACCCCGAAGGCCCCCGATGCCCAGCATCGGGGGCTTTCGCACTCCGCCCCGCACTCCGCCCCGCACTCCGCCCCGCACTCCGCCCCGCACTCCGCGCCGCGCTCCGCCCCGCACTCCGCGCCGCGCTCCGCCCCGCGCTCCGCGCCGCGCTCCGCCCCGCACTCCGCCTTCGCGCACCGCGCCGCACACCGCACACCGCACATCGCACACCGCCCCGCACGTCACCTCCCGCGGCTCGAACAACTCCCAATCTTTCTCCGGCCGCCGCGGCCTCAGCCCCCGCCGACCTCCTCGGCCGCATCCCCACCGTCCTCAAGGGGCACCCAGCTGGAGCGACTCCAGCCTCTCTCCAGCTGCGGCAGCCTCACCCCGTGCCAACCTCCCCGCCAACCCAGCAGGCACCGACCTTCTCCACAGCCCCCACCACAACTGGCAAAACTTGTCCGCCCGCCCAGCTAGGGTGTTGCGGTGGGTGTTGATGTGCACGAGTTGCTGGAAGCCGCGGTCTCCGGGGTCAACGGACAGACCCGACCAGGCCAGGTCGCGATGGTCGAGGCGGTGGACGCCGCCATGCACGACGGCTCGCACCTCCTCATCCAAGCCGGGACAGGCACCGGCAAGTCCCTCGGCTACTTGGTCCCCGCCCTCGTCCACGCCGCGGAGAACCGCCGCGTAGTCGTTTCGACGGCGACTCTCGCGCTCCAGTCGCAGCTCGTCGACCGCGACGTCCCCGCGCTCCTCGACGCGACCGAGAAGCTCCTCCCGCGCCGCCCGGCGTACGCGATCCAGAAGGGCCGCAACAACTACGCCTGCCTGCACCGCATCCGCGAAGGCGCCCCGGACGACGAGGGCATGCTCGTCGACGTACCGCCCGCGGGCCCGATCGGCCAGCAGGTCGTCGAGCTGCGCGACTGGGCCGAGCAGCAGCTGCTCGACGGCGAGGCCGGGGACCGCGACCACGCGCCCTCCCACCAGTACCAGGCCTGGCAGCAGGTCGCGATCGCCGCCCGCGAGTGCCTGGGCGCGCAGAAGTGCCCGTACGGCGAGGAGTGCTTCGCCGAGAAGGCCAAGGAGCAGGCCCGCAAGGCCGACATCGTCATCACCAACCACGCACTTCTCTCCATCGACGCCTTCGAGAACCGCACGGTCCTCCCCGAGCACGACGTCGTGATCGTCGACGAGGCCCACGAGCTCCCGGCCCGCGTGACCGGCGCCGCCGGCGACGAGCTGTCCCCGCAGATGGTCGAGCGCGCCGCCAAACGCGCCCGCCGGTTCGTCGACGACGACCACGCCGACGACCTGATCGACGCCTCGGACGCCCTGCGCGCCGCCCTCGACCAGACCCGCGAGGGCCGCATCGAGGCCGCGAACGGCGCCGTACTGGAAGCGGCCGCGATGGTCCGTGACACGGCCCGCGCGGTGTACTCCGACCTGAACAAGAAGTCCGATGACAAGGACGACGACCCGGACGGCGCGAAGCGGCAGTCGAAGGGCGCGGTGAAGGAGATCTTCGACGTCGCCGAACGCGTCGCCGCGCTGAACGACCTCGATGTCGTCTGGCTGATCGACCGCGACCGCTTCGGCAAGGAGCTGCGGATCGCGCCGTTGACCGTCGCGGGCCTGCTCCGCGAGCTCGTCCTCAAGGACCGTACGGCGGTGCTGACGTCGGCGACGCTGACCCTCGGCGGCGACTTCGACGCGATCGCGCGCCAGGTCGGCCTGCGTCCGGCCGACAAGCTGGCCGGCGACGACGAGATGCCCGAGCTGGACGACTCGTCGGAGACCGGCCCGCTGCCGTGGCGCGGTCTCGACGTCGGTTCGCCGTTCGAGTACGAGAAGCAGGCGATCCTGTACGTCGCCAAGCACCTCCCGCCGCCGCACCGCGACGGCCTCGGCTCGAAGCAGTTCGAGGAGATCGTCGACCTGGTCACCGCCGCCGGCGGCCGGACGCTCGGCCTGTTCTCCTCCCGCCGAGCCGCGGAAGCCGCGACGGCCGCCGTCCGCGACGCCACCGACCTGAAGATCCTCTGCCAAGGCGACGCCCACCTGAACGAACTCTCCAAGGAGTTCATCGAGGACCCCGAAACCTCCCTCTTCGGCACCCTTTCTCTCTGGCAGGGCCTCGACGTCCCCGGCTCCACCTGCAACCTGGTCATCATCGACCGCATCCCGTTCCCCCGCCCCGACGAGCCCTTGATGGCCGCCCGCCAACGCGCCGTCGACGAGGCCGGCGGCAACGGCTTCATGTCCGTCGCCGCCACCCACGCCGCCCTCCTGCTGGCCCAAGGCACCGGCCGCCTCATCCGCCGAACCACCGACCGCGGCGTAGTAGCAGTCCTCGACCCCCGCATCGTCACCGCCCGCTACGGCTCCTTCCTGCGCGCCTCCTTGCCCCCCATGTGGCCCACCGCCGATCGTGAGAAAGTCCTAGGCGCCCTGAAACGACTCCAAGAGGAGTAACCGTGCCCCTCCCGGCCACCCCCCTCGCCCCGCCCGGCGCCCCCACCCGCACCACGCCCGCGGCCGTGCCGCGGGGGAGTGCAAGCCGTTGGGGTCGTGGGCGGCTAGAGGAGGAGTTGCCGGGGAGCACCCACACGACACCGCCCCCAACCGAGCCCGGCCCGCGAGGCAACGCCGACCGGCTCCCAGCTCCCCACAAGCCCGCCCCGCCCGGCGCCCTCACCCGCCGTGCCGCGGCGGCCGCGCCGCGGGGGAGTGCCGGCCGCCGGCTCCCGACCCCAGACGGAACCGAGCCATGGCAGCGCGCCGGCCGCAGCGCCCCGCATCCGCCCGCAACCGGGCCGCTGAGGAGCACCACCACCCCCAGCACACCACCCCACAGCGAGACCAGCCCGCCAGGCAGCGCCAACCACCGCCGCCCAGCTCCCCACAAGCCCGCCCCGCCCGGCGGCCCCACTCACAGCACCGCGGCGACGCGGGGGAGCGCCGGTTGCCGGCTCCCGGCCCCAGACCGAGCCGAGCCACGGGTGCGCACTGACTGCAGCACCCAGTGCCCGCCCGCAAGCGATCCGCTAGGGCGTCACAGCGCCAGCCGGAGCGAGGCTGAGTTGCTGCAGGTCGCCGCCTGCTGTGCTCCGCAGCGGCTCCGGGCAGGGCTGGTGGCCAGCGCCGGCTGCGGCACTCCGGGTTCGCGCGCAGCAGGCCCCAACCGTTGCCAGCCGCAGCAGCTTGCGATGGGCGGGCGACGGTGCTGTGCTGGCCGCTGGATCGCGGTCCGGCGTGAGCATGAGCTGCTGCGGCGCGTTGGCCGGTGCGTGTCGCGGGCCCGCGAGGTCGGGCTGGTGGCCAGCGCAGGCTTCGGTACTCCGGGTTTGCGCCCGGCCGGCCCCAGCCGTTGCCAGCCGCAACAGCTTGCGCCGGGCCGACTGCGCTGGAGCGCGGGCGGTTGGAGCCTGGCGTCACGCGAGGCCAGGGCGCGGGGGAGTGCGGACCGTCGGATCCCCGTCCGGTCTGAGGCGGAGCTGCTGGGGAGTACGGACCGCACAGGCACTCGGCGGCGCGAGGCGGGGCTGCTGGGGAGTACGGACCGCACAGGCACTCGGCGGCGCGGGGCGGAGCCGGTGGGGAGCGTCGGCCGGTGAGTCCGTCTGGAGGGCCGCCTGTGCTGCCGATGATGGCGGCGTTGGGGAAGATGCCGTCCGGTGCCGAGTGGGCGTACGAGTTGAAGTGGGACGGGATCCGTGTGATCGCGGAGGTCGACGCCGGGGTTTGCCGGCTCTGGTCGCGGAACAGCCGGGATGTGTCTGCGGGGTATCCGGAGCTGCTTGGGCTGGCTGATGATCCTGGGCTGCAGTTGCCCGCCGTACTGGATGGGGAGATCGTCACGCTCGACGAGAACGGGGCTCCCTCGTTCGGGTTGTTGCAGCGGCGGATGCATGTGCGGGATCCGCGGCAGCTCAAGCAGCTGATTCTGCAGGTGCCGGTGTCGGTGCGGGTTTTCGACATCCTGCGGTTCGACGGGAAGTCGTTGCTGGAGGCAACCTACGACGATCGTCGGGCGCTGCTCGAGTCGCTGGAGCTGCAGGATCCGTTCTGGGAGGTGCCGGCGGCGTTCACGGACGGCGAGGAAGCGCTCGACCTGTCAGCTTCGACCGGGCTCGAAGGTGTCGTCGCGAAGCGGCGCCGCTCGCGCTACCTCCCGGGCAGACGCAGCTCCGACTGGATCAAGGTGAAGCCGGTCCAGACCCGCGACGTGATCCTCTGTGGCTGGCACCCGGGGGAGGGGAACCGCGAGGGCCGGATCGGTTCCCTGTACTGCGGGGCGTACGACGCCAGCGGCACCCTCGTCCTGATCGGCAAGGTCGGTTCGGGGCTCGACTTCGCGATGCTCGACCTGCTCGGCGCCGAGCTCGCCGGTCTGGAGATCGACAGCCCGCCGTTCGACGCGTCGAGCATCCCGGGCACCGACCGCCGGGCCGCGCACTGGCTCGACCCGCTCCTGGTCGCCGAGGTCACTTACTCCGGCTGGGCCGCCGACGGCCGCCTTCGGCATCCGGTCTGGCGAGGCCTCCGCCTCGACATCGACCCGGACTCAGTGACCCGCGACTGATCAGCCCATCAACCACAGCAAGTACCGGCCCCCGCCTGCCGGCGCAATCGGCGGTACGGCGCACTCGACGGTACGGCGGCACTGAAGGTCGCCGCGCACCTACCTGCCCTGACCGGCATCGGCAGCATCGGCGACGTCGGCTTGCGGATCTCGACCTCGGGCTGGCGCAGGCCCCATTGCACCGAACCCCGATGCGAGCGAGCGCCTTGACGCGGCTGTTGACCGCGTTGAACCCGACGCTGACGCCGACCGGTGAGTTCATGCGCGGGTTGGAGGACGCGACCCCGGCGCCCGGCGTACCCCATCAGACCAACTGCGCCGGTTCGCCACACGCGGCTGAGTGGACTCATCAGCCAAAGCACCGCGCGGACCAGCTATCGGCGTGCTACTCCAACAAATACCGGCCCTCGCCGCACAGCCCACATCGACTCACCACCCGCCGAACTCCGACTCGCCGCTGGGTCTCGCGGCGCGACCACGCGAGCGTCACCAGGCTCCTCGCACCGAATCCCCTGCGACACTGAGACATTCTCTGTCGTAGGGAATCGATCCCACCGATCAAACAGCTGATCAGTCGCTGGATTCCTGCTGCCGACTCGGCGCCGGCATCGCCAGCGCCGCCTCGACCTTGTCCGCGAGCTTCTCCGGCGTAGCGGTCGGCGCATACCGCGCGATCACCGTGCCGTCCCGCCCGACCAGGAACTTGGTGAAGTTCCACTTGATCCGCCCGCCGAGCAGCCCACCGGCCTCGCGCTTCAGCCAGTTGTACAGCGGCAGGGTTTTCGACCCGTTCACGTCGATCTTGGCGAACATCGGGAACGTCACGTGGTAGATCGTCGAGCAGAAGTTCGCGATCTCGTTCTCGTCGCCGGGCTCCTGGTGGCCGAACTGGTCGCAGGGGAAGCCCAGAACCGAAAAGCCTTGTTTCCGGTAACTCTTGTAGAGCTTCTGCAAACCCGTGTACTGCGGGGTCTGGCTGCACTGCGACGCCGTGTTCACCACCAGGAGCACCTGGTCGCGGAAGTCGGCAAGAGACTGTTCATTGCCTTCGATCCGTTTGGCGCTGAAGTCATAGACAGTCGTCATAGCTCAATGCTGACACGACACGCCCGACTTCGCGCGCCGTCTGAGATGTCAGACACGCCGCAGAACTGTTACGACCTTTCCGAGGATCGTCGCGTTGTGTCCGTCGATCGGCTCGAACGCCGGGTTGTGCGGCAGCAGCCAGACCTCGTTCGCGGTCTTCTTGAACGTCTTCACGGTCGCCTCGCCGTCGATCATGGCAGCGACGATGTCACCGTTCTCCGCGGTCTGCTCCTGACGCACGACGACCCAGTCGCCGTCGCAGATCGCGGCCTCGATCATCGACTCTCCCTTGACCTTCAGCATGAACAAGGTGCCTTCGCCAACCATTGCCTTGGGCAACGGGAAGACCTCCTCGATGTCCTGCTCGGCCAGGATCGGGTTACCGGCGGCGATCTGCCCGACGACCGGGACGTAGACCGCGGCCGGGTGCGCGTCACCGGCGCCGGTCTCGTCGTACGACGTCTGCCGCACCGAGCCCAGCGAGTTGCGACGCGCCGCGTCGGCGACTTCGCCCGGATAGCGGACCTCGATCGCGCGCGGCCGGTTCGGGTCGCGGCGGAGCAGGCCCTTCTGCTCGAGCACGCGGAGCTGGTGGGAGACCGAGGAGGAGCTGGTCAGCCCGACCTTCTCGCCGATCTCGCGCATCGACGGCGGGTACCCGCGGCTGTCGACGGAGTCCCGGATGACGTCCAGCACCCGGCGCTGGCGCGGGGTCAGGCCGGTCGCGTCGGCCGGGCCGTCGGGCAGCTCGGAAACGGTCGGCTCGGTGGCACCGCGCGCGGTGCCGCTGTCCTTGCTCGAACCGCTGCCCTTGCTGGAACCGCTCGTCCTGGCCATCGGTGGTCACTCCTCGGGTCGGGGGCCGGCGCCGGAACGTCGCTCGGCTCGGCCTTGCGTGATCGGCGTGAGCACGACGTTAGACCGAATCCTGAGATTCTTCAAACATCTGTTCGAAGGCGTGTCGGTTCGCACGTTTGTTCGTGTGTCGGGTTATAGGGCGGGAATTTCCTCGGCGTGTCCTGGTTGGAACAGTTGCGGATCGGGTGGCCGGCGGTTAATCATTCGTACAGACGTTCGATCGAACAGGTGTTCGGGAACGGCTTCGAACGAAAACTGTCGGAGCCGCCCGATAGACAGAGATCGACAGCGAAGAACGACAGCACGGCACGGTCTGGCAAAGGGTCTGGAGGATCCGATGAGCACAGCGGCTCTGGCAGCACAAGCCCAGCAGGCAGCCCCCACCACGGGCGCCCAGCTGCAGCCTCCCGCGATGCCCACGCCTGCCCGGCGGTCGGCGGAAGTCTCCGCCCCGACGACGCCTCGGCGTCGCCGCCGGATCGACGGTACGACGTCCGACCCGCTCGGCGTCCGCGCCTGCTCCGGCACCGACCTGGATCCCCGCCCGCGCCTGCAGCTGGTGCCCGCGCCGACCCGCGTCCACCGCCCGGCCGGCCGCCAACAGGTCGCCGAGATCGAACCGTCGGCCCTGCAGCTCACCCGCCGCGGCCGCGCCGTCCTGACCACCCTCTCGATCCTGATCTTCGGCGCCGCCATCGCCGTCCTCGGCCTCCGCATCGCCGGCGCCCTCGACCCCGAGCCCCAGTTCACCCGCACCGTCCAGGTCCAGGTCGGCGCCGGGGACACCCTCTGGTCGATCGCCCAGTCCACCAACCCGTCGGACAACCCCGCGGTCGTCGTCGAACAGATCGCCGACCTCAACAACCTCCGCACGGTTGCCGATGTGGTCCCCGGGCAGACGCTGGACGTCCCCGTCCGCTAGTCAGCACCTATCGGCAGGCGTTCGACCGGGCGTACCAGCTCTTACTTCACCGTCGACAGCCACAGGTCGGCGTACCGGCGGCTGTCCACCGCGGTCGCGACGCGAACGACCGTCGGGGAAGCGCCATGCGGGTCTGAGGTGAGGTCGCCTGTCCAGTCTCGGGTGTCGACGATGGTTCGGCCGCGGGACCAGCTGCCGGAGAGTTCTACGCGGAGTGGGAACTCCTGGGTGGTCAGGCCCTCTGGGTCGATGACTGCGCAGACGGCGCCGCCGTCGCCGATGCTGGCTTGAGGGGCGCGGTAGAGCTCGGCGCGGCGTTCGATCAGGCGGTGGGCCAAGTTGCCCGACGTCGAGCCTGCGAGGGCTGCGGCCTCGGGGAGGGTGATTTGGACGTCGTAGAAGACGTCCAAGCCGTACATCGTCACCGGCACGCCGAGCTCGCCGGATGCTGCGAGGACGACCGCGGCTGCCTCGGGGTCGGTCCAGATGTTGAATTCTGCTGAGGCTGTGGCGTTTCCGATGCCGGCCGCGCCGCCCATGAAGACGATCTCTCGCAGGCCGCGCGCTGCCTCCGGGTAGGTGCGGAGCAGCAGGGCGATGTTCGTCATCGGGGCGAGTGGGATCAGCGTGATCAGCTCGCCCGACGACGCTGCTTCCAGCAGTACGTCGCGCAGGAGTTCGACGGCGTGCCGGGCGTCCGGCGTACGCGGTGACTTCGGCCAGTCCAGGTCGCCGAGGCCGTCCTTGCCGTGGACGTGCGGTGCGGTGTGCACCGGCTGCAGGAAGGGAAGGGCCGCACCGCGAGCCACCGGTACGTCGGGTCGCCCGGCCGCGTCGAGGACGGTGAGGGTGTTGACCACGACCTCGTCCAGGCCGACGTTGCCGCCGACGCAGGTGACGGCTTTCAGGTCGAGCCCGGGGTGGCGGGCGGCGAGGAGCAGGGCGCAGGCGTCGTCGAGCCCGGTGTCGACGTCGAGAATGACCGGCTTCATGCCGCCATCCTCACCTATCGCCCGCTCCACCGCGCGTTGGTGGGCAGTTCATCACCGGCTCTGGCTCCGTTCGCGTGAGTTTTCTACGGTCGGGTGGCATGAAGCTCACCTCCCGCCGCCCCCGGGCTGTCCTCGCCGCCCTGGTCACCAGCGCGACCGTGACCGCCGTCCTCACCGCCCCGACCGCCGTCGCCGAACCGGTCGCCGAGCCGACCGCGCAGCAGACGTCGCCGACCATCGAGCAGCTCACGCCCACGATCGACGAGACCTTCGACGGCACCACCCTCCCCGCCGGCTGGACCGTCGTCGACGGCACCTGGAAGGTCCAGAACGGCCGCCTCACCGGTACGTCGGCCACTGCCAGCCAGCTCAGCCGGATCACCTTCGGCACCCCGCTCACCGACTTCCGCATCGAGAGCCACCTGCGCTTCGAGTCGGCGGTCGACGCCGGCCGCTGGGTCGCCTTCGGCCTCGACCTCGCCCCGACGGGCGCCGTCCCGTGGTCGATCGCGACGATGCGCAACGGCGCGACCGCCGCGAACGGCCTGGAGTTCGCGCAGCGCACCCCGGCGAACACCTGGAACGTCACCGACACCGCGGCCGCGCCGATCACGGTCGGCGTCGGCAAGGAGGTCGCCGTCGCGGTCGAGGTCCGTGGCGCGCGGGCCACCTGGTACGTCGAGGGCCGCGAGGCCCTACGCACCACGATGGTCAACCGCAGCACGACCGGCGTACAGGCGTTGCTGGTGAACGGCGCGACGGTGTCGTTCGACGACCTGAAGGTGACGCCGCTCGCGAAGGAGTCGTTCGTCCGCAAGGCCGGTGACCCGCTGCGGGTGTGGGCGCACCGCGGCGGGTCGAGCGCGGCGCCGGAGAACACGGCCGCGTCCGACGAGATCGCCCGCCGGGCGCGCGCGGAGTGGATCGAGAACGACGTGCAGCCGACGAAGGACGGCGTACCGGTGATCCTGCACGACGACACCGTCGACCGGACGACCGACGGGACCGGCGCCGTACGGAACCTGACCGCGGCGCAGGTCGCCGGGCTCGACGCGGGTTCGTGGTTCGCGCCCGCCTTCGCCGGGCAGCGGGTTCCGACGCTCGGGCAGCAGCTCGACGGCCTCAAGACCCGCGGCGGCAACCTGCTGCTGGAGGTGAAGGGCGCGCACACCCGGGAGTCGGTCGCGCGGATCGTCACCGAGATCCGCAGCCGCTCGATGGCGAGCCGCGTCTTCGTGCAGAGCTTCGAGCCGCAGCACCTGCGCTGGATGCACGAGCTGGCGCCGGAGCTCCCGCTCGGGCTGCTGCGCAGCACGCTCGACCCCGACCCGGTCGCGATCGCGAAGGATCTCGGGCTCGCGGCGTACAACCCGTCGGACGCCGCGTTCCGGACCCGCCCGGGCATCGTCGCCGAGCTGCACGCGCTGGGCGTCGCGGTGAACGTGTGGACGGTCGACGACGCGACTCGGTGGGACGCGCTGGAGAAGGCGGGCGTCGACGGCATCATCACGAATCGCCCGGCGGAGCTGTACGGGTGGAACTCGGCGTTCCTGCAGCGCCGTAAGCCGGTTGTGCTCAGCCCTGCCGCAGGTCAGAAGGTTGATCGCGCACAGCAGCTGCGGATCGCCGTCAGCGGGCCCGCGACGATCACCCTCGACGGCAAGCCGATCGAGAACGGCGCTCTGGTCGACACAACGACCCTCGCCACCGGCGAGCACGTCATCAAGGCCGACAGCGCCGAGTCCCGCTTCCACATCGTCGCCACCCAGACCGGCCTGGCCAACCTCATCCTCACCTCAGGTGCTAGCCAGTCGGCCATCTCCACGATGACGACGCTGTTGGGTCAACGCCAGTACGCCGTACTGGCGGTCTACGCCCGCACTCAGGCCAGCCTCTCCGCTGAGCGTCGCACCCAGATCGTCGCCGAAGCCCAGGCCCTGAGCTAGCTCTCCGGCCGAGCTTCGATCAACCGGTGGTACGACCCCATCAGATGATCCTCGATCACCCCCGCCGCAGCCGCCGGATCACCCCCGACCAACACATCCCGAATCGCTTGATGCTCGGCGTACGCGATCTCATGGAAATCCCGCCGTACGACGTGCCGTGAGTGCAGGAACATCGCCACCTGGCTCCGGATCTGCTGCCACGCGCGGTCCAGCCGCGCGTGGCCGGCCGCGTCGTACAGCACTCCATGAAACGCCAGATCGAGATCCAGCGCCGTCTGCGGCGCATAGTCCGGCCCGAGCGCTCGCATCTGCTCGAGCACCTCGTCCATCGCGGCGAGGTGCTCGGCGCCGAGCCGGGGGAGCGCTCGCTCGATCGCCAGCCGCTCCAGGCTGAGCCGGAGCGTGTAGATCTCCTCCACGTCCTCCGCGGTCAGCGTGATCACCTGCGCGCCGCGATGCCGCCGGAGTACGACGAGCCCTTCGCGCTCGAGCTCGATCAGGGCCTCGCGGATCGGGCCGCGGCTCATCTGCAACGCCTTCGCCAGCTCGCCCTCGGGGAGGTGCTCGCCGGGAGCGAGGGCGCCGGTGACGATCATCTGCCGGATCGCCGGCACGACCGTGGCCCACAGCGCGGGGCTGCGTTCGGTCTGCAGGGCGAGCTGGTCGAGGGGACCGGCCACAACGATTCCTCCATCGGTGCTGAGTACATCGGTGTAAATGGTCGATTGTTAACCATTGACTTTTGACAACGCCGAGATCAGGCTAACTCGTAGAACACGCCACGGGGAGAGGCAGCGGCCGGAGATCCCGGCCCGGTTCCTCACCGCCCGCCGGCCCCGCGCGAGGCCGGCCGATCCGCTCATGACACCGCTCCGTCAGAGGGAGAGCTCCGTGCTGCCCACACTGTCCCGGCGCCGGTTGCTGGCGCTGGCCGCCTCAGGAGCCGCGAGCACAGCGCTCGCGAACTGCTCCTCACCGTTCGACGACACGACCCGCGGGGGCGGTCGCGTGCTCGAGTTCACCACCTTCTACACCGGCGGCGACGGCGGTCTGATGCAGACCATCGTCGACCGGTACAACAAGTCGCAGGACGACGTGACGATCCGGTTCAGCTCACCGGCGTACGGCGGTGACTACCTGACCAAGATCCTGACCGCGTCGCTGGCCGGCGCGCCTCCGGCGATCGTCGCGCTGCACAGCTACGAGATCCCGCCGCTGAAACGCTTCCTGCACTCGATCGACCTCGGCGACCTCGGCCTCAGCACCGACGACTTCATCGACGGCACCTGGCAGCTCGGCCAGATCGACGAGCAGCTGTACGGCGTGACGATGAGCACCGGCCCGCAGGCGCTCGGGTACAACCGCCAGCTGTTCGCCAAGGCCGGGCTCGACCCGGACAAGCCGCCGACCAACGGCGCCGAGTTCCTCGCCGCGGCGCAGGCGCTGAAGAAGATCGGCCCGTGGGGCTTCGTCCGCGAGACCGGGGTCTGGATGCCGTGGCTCAGTCTGAACTGGCAGGCCGGCGGCGACCTGATCGACGAACGCAGCCAGGCGCTGTTCGCCAGCGACGCCGGGATCGAGGCGGCGCACTTCGAACAGGACCTGGTGCACAAGTACAAGGTCGAGCCGCAGCAGCTGATCACCGGCGTACAGGTCGGGCAGCTGTTCAGCGACCAGAAGGTGGGGATGACCTTCACCTTCCCGTGGGGCCTGGCGCAGCTGCTGAAGACGAACAAGGAGCGCGGGACCGAGCTCGACGTCGCGCCGCTGCCGCAGTTCTTCGACGGGCCGCGCGCCGTGGTCGCGACCTCGCACATCTACTGCATCCCGAAGCAGCGCAACAACGACGACTGGATCCGGACCGAGGCGCAGAAGTTCATCGGCTGGCTGGTCAAGAACGGCAGTGTCGACTGGGCCGGTGCGCAGGCCCCGGCCAGCAAGGCCGCCGTCGCACCGGTTGCCGCGAGCAAGGATCCGCTGCTGCAGAAGATGTCGGTGTTCATCGACCAGGCCAAGCACGCGCGCTTCGCGCCGTACGCGTACCGCTGGAACCAGGCCTACCAGTACCTCAACGACGCCATGGACGACGTGGTCTACCAGGGCGCGAAGGTGGAGGACGAGCTGCGCCGGGCCGCGGCCCGCGCCACGGTGACGATGAAGGAGCCGTCATGAGTGTCGCGACCACCAGGATCTCGGCCCGGACGCGGCCGAAGGTCGAGACCGTCAAGGGCCGCACCCGCGGCCGCGCCGCGATCCTCTTCCTGACCCCGTTCGCCATCCTCTACCTGCTGCTCTGGGCCGTCCCGATCGTCAGCGGCCTGTTCCTCAGTACGACGGACGTCAACGTTGCCGACGGCACCGGTGGCTTCGTTGGCCTGGACAACTACCTCGGCCTGGCCCGCGACAGCGACTTCCGGGCCGCCTTCGGGCACACGCTGCTGTTCGTCGTCCTGAACGTGCCGATCCTGATCGCGGTCGGGCTGATCCTGGCGCTGGTGCTGAATCGCGATCTGTCCGGCCGCAACATCCTGCGCGCCGCGTTCGTCTCGCCGTACTTGTTGCCCGGGGCAGCGGTCGCGCTGATCTGGAACCTGGTGCTGAACCCGGTCAACGGATCGCTCAACACCGTGCTGGAGAAGTTCGGGCTGCCGGCCCAGCAGTGGCTCACCGAGCCCGGCCAGGCGATGGGCGCCGTGGTGCTGCTGACGCTCTGGTGGCGCGTCGGCTTCCCGCTGCTGATCCTGCTGGCCGCGCTCCAGGACATCCCGAAACCGCTCTACGAGGCGGCCCGGATCGACGGCGCGAGCGCCTGGCAGCAGTTCCGGTACGTGACGCTGCCGGGGATCGCACCGGTGCTCGGCCTGGTGATCCTGCTCCGGCTGATCGACTCGTTCAAGGTCTTCGAGCAGGTCTACCTGCTGACCGCCGGCGGCCCGAGCGGCAGCACCCGCGTGGTGCTCCAGATGCTCTACGAGACCGGCTTCCGTGACTTCCGGACCGGGTACGCCGCCGCGATCGGCTGGGTCCTCGCGCTGGTGATCCTGCTGGTCGCGATCGTCCAGCAGGTCCTGACCAGGAGGGCTGCCAGCCATGGCTAAGCGCTGGATCGTCACCGGTATCTCGATCGTGATGGCGCTGCTCTGGGCGCTGCCATTGCTCTGGGCCCTCTCCTCGTCGTTCGAGGGATCCACTGCCAACGGCAACCGGATCTGGCCGACCGAGGCAACGACCGCGAACTGGAGCATGCTCGTCGACCCCGGCGGCCGTGCGGTCAACATCTTCGTTGCCTTCTTCAACAGCATGGTCGTTGCCGTGAGCGCCACAGTGCTTGCTCTGATCGTCTGCTCGATGGCCGGCTACGCACTGGCCCGGTTGCCGTTCCGCGGCAACAGCGTCGTACTGGGCCTGTTGCTGGTCACCATGCTGATCCCGAGCGAGGTCGTGCTGGTCCCGCTGTTCCAGCAGTTCAACAAGCTCGGCCTGCTCAACACGTACGGCGCGCTCGCGCTGCCGCACATCGTGTCGCTGCTCGGCGTCGTGCTGATCCGCCAGTTCATCGTCAACCTGCCCGACGACCTCACCGACGCAGCCCGGGTGGACGGCGCGAATGCCTGGCAGACCTACCGGCACGTCGTGCTGCCGCTGATCCGGCCGGCCCTCGCGACGCTCGGGATCCTGGTCTTCCTCGGCGCCTGGAACGACTTCCTCTGGCCGCTGATCTCGACCAGCTCGCCCGGCATGCAGACGTTGCCGCTGGCCCTGGTCACCTTCCGGTCGGCGTACGGCGACATCGACTACGGCGTCGTGATGGCCTCGACGATCCTCGCCGTGACACCGCCTCTGCTCGTCTTCCTCTTCGCCCAGCGCTTCATCATCCAGGGCATCAGCAGCACCGGACTGAAAGGTTGAGATGACCACCGAGACCGATCTGCCTGACCAGAACAGCTCCCGCAGCGGCGTCCAGGAGGTGCCGTACACGCCGTCGGACCCCGGCGCCGCGCACGTCCGCCGGGCCCGCGTCAGCGTCGACGCGACCGCGGACCTCGGGCTGCTCGACCGGCCGTGGGCCAGCCTCGGGTACGACGAGATCAACTGGACCTACACCCCGCAGGGCCGCCGGACCCTGCAGACGATCGGCGGCTTCGCCGAGACGCCGTACCACGTCCGGCCGCACTACGTGTTCAACAGCGGCACCGGCCTCGGCCTGCCGCACTGGGGCAGCGGCAACGTCTACCACGAAGATGCCGACGGCAACCCGTACTACGACTTCACCATTGCCGACCAGACCTACGACACGATCGTTGCCGCGGGCCATCACCCGTTGGTGGAGCTGGCGTTCACACCGCTTGCCCTGGTCCCCGATCACGCGAAGGCCGAGTTCGCCTTCGAGAGCAGCCCGACGCAGTACAGCGAGTACGAGGCCGGGCTGTGGTCGTACCCGCCGAAGGACTACGACAAGTGGGGCGGCCTGGTCGCCGCGCTCGCGCAGCACTGCCTCGATCGGTACGGCGAGGAAGAGGTGTCGAGCTGGCTGTGGGAGCTGTGGAACGAGCCGGACATCTTCTACTGGCGCGGCACGCCCGAAGAGTTCCACGACCTGTACGCCGTGACCGCCGCGGCGATCCGCAGCGTGCTTCCGTCGGGGCGCGTCGGCGGTCCGACGGTGACCGGTGGAGACAAGGGCGTCGCGTTCATGCGGAGCTTCCTGCAGGCGTGCTCGGACCGCTCATTGCCGCTCGACTTCGTCTCGTTCCACACCAAGGGCTCGGCGTTCTCGCCGTGGCGCGTCTACGGCCCGATCGGCGCGGCCGCGCCCGTCAAGCAGTCCCCGTCGACGACCAAGATGCTGCGCGAGATCGACCGGATGCTGGCCGTGATGGAGGAGTTCCCGGCGTACGCCGGGCTGCCGGCGATCGTCGACGAGTGCGACGCCTCGGTGCCCGCGCACTGGGGGATCTACGACAACGCGAACTTCGGCTACCGCAACACCGAGTACTACCCGGTCTTCCAGGCCAAGCTGATGAAGAAGGTGCTCGCCCTCAACGAGCGGCACACCGCGAAGGTGGCCGAGGCGACGACCTGGAGCTTCTCGATGGAGGGCGAGCGGTACTTCGAGGGGACGCGAAGTTTCGTCACCGCGTCGGGGCTGGAGAAGCCGCTGATGAACGGGTACCGGGCGTTCGCGAAGCTCGGCGACCGGCGGCTCGAGGCCTCGTCCGACGCTCTCGTCGAGACGGCGGATCTGGGTGCGCTGGGCAACGGGCTCGGTGAGGAGGTCGACGTGATCGCGTCGCGGAGCTCGGCGGACGGGAGCGTCGCCGTACTGGTGTGGCGGCATGCCGACGACCAGTACCTCGAGGACGACGAGCCGACGGCCGTGGAGCTGGAGGTGTCCGGGCTGACGGCGGGGGAGTGGACGGTCGAGCACTGGCGGATCGACCGGAGCCACAGCAACAGCCACACGGTCTGGCAGGACCTGGGCGCGCCGCAGGATCCGTCGCCGGAGCAGCTGGCGACCATTCGGGACCGGCAGGGGTTGGAGCGGTTCGCCGAGGACTCGACGGTGGCGGTCGACGGCGTCTGGAAGGCCGAGGTCGAACTGCCGTTGCCGTCGTTGAGCGTGATCGTGCTGCGGGAGGCCTGAGCGTGCTGTTCATCGGTGGTGAGTGGCGGCCGGCGTCGGACGGCCGGGTGATCGAGATCCTGAACCCGGCCACCGAGGAGGTGGTCGGTGAGGTCGCTGGCGCCTCCGCTGCCGACCTGGACGACGTGCTGGCCGCGGCGGCTGCCGGGTTCGAGGTCTGGCGTCGTACGGCGCCCGCCGAGCGCGCTGCGGTGCTCGATCAGGCTGGCCGGTTGTTGCTCGATCGCGCTGAGGCGATCGCGGCTGTGTTGACCGAGGAGCAGGGCAAGCCGCTGGAGGAGTCGCTCGCCGAGGTCCGGCAGTCGGCGGAGTACTTCAGCTGGTTCGCCGGCGAGGCGGCGCGTTCGTACGGACGGTTGTTGCCGACGGCCCCCGGTCGCCGCTCCTGGGTGGAGCGGCGCCCGGTCGGCCCGGTCGCGGCGTTCACTGCCTGGAACTTCCCGGCATCGCTGCCCGCGCGCAAACTCGCGCCCGCGGTCGCGTTCGGCTGCAGCATCGTGCTGTGTCCCGCTGTCGAAGCACCGCGTACGGCGGCGGCGCTGGTCCAGGCACTTGACGACGCCGGGGTCCCGCCCGGCGTCGTCAACCTGATCACCGGCGATCCTCCGGCGGTGTCCGAGCACCTGATCAGTTCACCGGTGATCGCGAAGATCACGCTCACCGGCTCGGTCCCGGTCGGCCAGACCCTGGTCGGCCTCTCGGCCAAGCACCTCCAGTCCCTCACCCTCGAACTCGGCGGCCACGCCCCGGTCCTGATCTTCGACGACCTCACCGCGGAGCAGTTGGGCCGAGCCGCTGACGCCCTGGTCCGCGCCAAGTTCCGCAACGCGGGCCAGGTCTGCATCTCACCGAGTCGAGTCTTCGTCCAAGAAGCTGTGTACAACACCTTTGTTGATGCTGTTGCAGAGCGCGCTTCAGGTCTGAACCTCAGCCCACTCGCCAACGCCCGCCGCCGCGACGCTGTTTCCGCGCTGGTCTCTTCCAGCGGCGCCAAGATCCGCACGGGCGGCGTCCGGCCCGACGGCCCCGGCTTCTTCTACCCGCCGACCGTCCTCACCGACATCCCGCCCACCGCGTCCGTCCTCACCGACGAACCCTTCGGCCCGATCCTCCCGCTGCTCCCGTTCTCCACCCTCGAGGACGGGCTGCAGCAGGCGAACGCCGTCCCGTACGGCCTGGCCGGCTACCTGTTCACCGCGAGCACCGAACGCGCCGACGCCGCGATCGCCGGTCTCGACGTCGGCATGATCGGCCTCAACGAGGTCGCCCTCGCCTCGGCCGCTTCACCGTTCGGCGGCGTCGGCCTGTCCGGCTACGGCCGCGAGGGCGGCACCGAGAGCCTGGAGGCCTACACGGTCGCCACCGCGGTCACGACGAAAGGAGCTCCATGAGTCTGGCCCCCGGCGTGTGGGGTGTCCTGGCCACCCCGTTCGCCCCTGACGGTACGGCGGTCGACACCAAGTCCCTGGCCCGCCAAGCCGCCCACTACGAGCGCCTCGGCGCCACCGGCCTGACGGTCCTCGGCGTCTTCGGCGAAGCCGCCCGCCTGACCCCGGCCGAGCGCCGTACGGTCGTCGACACCGTCGTTGCCGCCTGCAACCTGCCGCTTGTCCTCGGCATCAGTTCGCTTGCCCTCGACGACGTTCTCGCCGAGGCGGCCAACGTCGTACCGGCCGCCGCGGACCGCCTTACCGGCTTGATGATCCAGGTCAACAGTCCCGACCCCGATGCCCTCGGCAAACATCTGGCGACCGTTGCCCAGGAGACCGACCGCCCGCTGGTCGTCCAGGACTACCCGGTGATCACCGGCATCCCGATCGCCACCGCCGATCTCGTCCACGCGGTCCGGGCGGTGCCGCAGGTCGTCGCTGTGAAGTCCGAGTCCTCCCCGAGCCCGCCCGCCGTCGCGACCCTCGCGGCCGCTCTCGACATCCCCGTCTTCGGCGGCCTGGGTGGCACCTGCCTGCTCGACGAGCTCGCGGTCGGCGCGGCCGGCGCGATGACCGGCTTCTCCGTCCCCGAAGGTCTGCTCGCCTGCGTCACGGCGTACTCCGAGGGCGGCTTCGACCGGGCCCGCGAGGTCTGGCGCGACTACCTCCCGCTGGTCAACTTCGAGTTCCAGTCCGGGATCGCGCTCGGGCTCCGCAAGCACAGCCTGCTCCGCCGCGGCCTGATCGCCTCCGACGCCGTCCGTACGCCGGGCGCCGTCCCACCGCCGGAGATGCTGCGGGTCCTCCTCCAGCACCTGGCCCGGACACCAGGTGTCGAGCTGCGTGATGATGTGCTGGCCGGATGAGCGACGAGAGCGGCATCTACCGCGGTCTGGTCAGCTACGGCGACCGGGAGTTCTCCAAGTACCTGCGCCGGACGTTCCTGCACGCCAGCGGCCGGTCGCCGGAGTCGCTGGACCGCCCGGTGGTCGGTATCGCCACGTCGACCAGCGACTTCAACCCCTGCCACCGCGCGCAACCGGAGCTGATCCGGTCGGTGGCCAACGGCATCATCGCGGCCGGTGGCCTGCCGATGGAGTTCCCGACGGTCTCGCTGGGGGAGAGCTTCCTCGAGCCGACCTCCATGGTCTACCGCAACCTGATGGCGATGGACGTCGAGGAACTGGTCCGGGCACAGCCCATGGACGCGGTGGTGCTGGTCGGCGGCTGCGACAAGACCGTCCCGGCTCAGCTGATGGGTGCGTTCTCTGCCGGCCGCCCGGCGATCCAGCTGGTCACCGGCCCGATGTCGACCGGCCGCTACCAGGGAGAGCGCCTGGGAGCCTGCACTGACTGCCGCCGCTTCTGGGCGCGCTACCGCGCCGGTGAGGTCGACGAGGCCGAGATCAACCGCGTCGAACGCAACCTGGCCACCACAGCGGGCACCTGCGCAGTCATGGGTACGGCGTCCACGATGGCCTGCATCGTCGAGGCACTGGGGATGGCACTGCCCGACAGCGCGACCGCACCGGCCGTCCACGCCGACCGCCTCCGCATCGGCGAGGCCACCGGTACTGCTGCTGTGGAGATCGCCCTGGCGCGCCGTACGCCGTCGCAGGTGGTCACCGCTGCGTCGGTCCGGAACGCGCTGCGCGTGCTGCTGGCTATCGGCGGCTCCACGAACGCCCTGATCCACCTGACCGCCATGGTCGGGCGCCTGGGTTTGCGGATCGACCCTGGCGAGTTGAACGAGCTCAGCGCGACCACACCCGTGCTGGTCGAGCTGAAGCCGACCGGCGCGCACTACATGGAGGACCTGCACGCGTCGGGCGGTCTGCCCGCCGTCCTGCACGAGCTGCGGGACCTGCTCGACCTGTCCGCGCTGACCGTCACCGGCGAGACGCTGGGGGAGCGGCTCGGCGCCGGGCCCGTGTGGGTCGACCGAGAGGTTGTCAGGCCGCTGGACTCGCCGTCGCGGGCTGAGGGCGGCCTGGTCTGGCTGCAGGGCTCGCTGGCGCCGTCCGGTGCGCTGATCAAGCGGTCCGCGGCGGACCCGGCGCTGTTCGAGACAACCGGCCGGGCGGTGGTGTTCAGCTCGCTGGCCGACCTGTCGGAGCGGATCGACGACCCGGAGCTGGACGTCACGGCGTCCGACGTACTGGTGCTGCAGAACGCCGGGCCGCTCGGCGCGGGCATGCCGGAGGCCGGGTACCTGCCGATCCCGGGGAAGCTGGCGCGCGCCGGGGTGAAGGACATGCTGCGGATCTCGGACGCGCGGATGAGCGGTACGGCGTACGGGACGATCGTGCTGCACGTGACGCCGGAGTCGGCTGTCGGTGGGCCGCTGGCACTGGTCCGGACCGGTGACCAGATCCGGCTGTCGGTCTCCGAGGGGCGGCTGGACCTCCTGGTCGCCGCCGACGAGCTGGATCGGCGCCGCGCCGAGCTGCCTCCGCCGCCTCCCACCCCGGCGACCGGCTACCGGCGCCTCTTCCACGAGCACGTGCTGGGCGCCGACCAGGGCTGCGACTTCGACTTCTGCCGACCCCCGGCTGGCTAGAACACGCCACCGTCCCGAGGCCCTCCGGAGCGCCGTATTTTGCGCCTCCGGAGGGCCTCTGCTACGGCGCCACGCGGGAGTACACGAGGCCGCGCGGGTGTTGGAACAAAGAGACGCGCGCGGGATTTCAGCGTTCTTGCAAACTGTCGGAGCAGCGACGTAGCATCCCTAGATGTAGTGGTTACACGGGTGTAATTTTCCACAGGTAGTGGTTGGTTACCCACAAGTCGTACACAGGTTGTCCCCAGCTCGATCCACAGCGTCGCGTTCGGCGCCCCCACGGGAGGAGTGATTCGCCGTGCACTGTCCGTACTGCCGGCACAGCGATTCCCGGGTCGTCGACAGCCGGGTGGCCGAAGACGGCGGAGCGATCCGCCGCCGGCGACAGTGCCCGGTCTGCGAGAAGCGGTTCACCACCGTCGAGCAGATGCAGCTGACGGTCGTGAAGCGCTCCGGCGCGACCGAGCCGTTCAGCCGCGAGAAGGTCATCCGCGGGGTGAGCAAGGCCTGCAAGGGCCGGCCGGTGGACGCCGACGCGCTGTCGCGACTCGGCCAGAAGGTCGAGGACGCGCTGAAGGGCGGCGGCTCGCCGGAGGTGCCGGCCCACGAGGTCGGCCTGGCCATCCTGGGCCCGCTGCGCGAGCTCGACGAGGTGGCCTACCTGCGGTTCGCGAGCGTCTACCGGCAGTTCGAGTCGGCCGACGACTTCGAGACCGAGATCGCGCTGCTGCGGGCCGAGAAGGAACCGCAGGGCACCGAGCCCGCGCCGCAGGGCGTGGCTCCACAGACGTAACGGGGATTGCGGTAACCAGCACCACCAGCAGTACGCCGTACAGGCGCCGGGAAGTACCAACGGGGCGGTCCCGACAGACCGCAGACACAGGGCGAGGAGCAACCATGACAGAGACGGTGACCGGCCACTCGGGGTCGACCAAGAGGTCGACGGCCGGGTTCCGCGGGCGCAAGAGCGCGCCGGCGGGACTCACCATCGAGCGCATCTTCACGACCGAGGGCGTCCACCCCTACGACGACGTGACGTGGGAGCGCCGCGACGTCGTCCAGCAGAACTGGAAGACCGGTGAGACCGTCTTCGAGCAGCGCGGGGTCGAGTTCCCCGACTACTGGAGCGTGAACGCCTCGACCATCGTCACCACCAAGTACTTCCGCGGCGCCGTCGGGCACGACAACCGCGAGTGGAGCCTCAAGCAGCTGCTCGACCGGGTCGTGAAGACCTACCGCAAGTCCGGCGAGGAGGAGGGCTACTTCGCCACCCCGGCCGACGCGGAGATCTTCGAGCACGAGCTGACCTGGATGCTGCTGCACCAGTACTTCAGCTTCAACTCGCCGGTCTGGTTCAACGTCGGTACGACGTCCCCGCAGCAGGTGTCGGCCTGCTTCATCCTCGCCGTCGACGACTCGATGGACTCGATCCTGAACTGGTACAAGGAGGAGGGCCTGATCTTCAAGGGCGGCTCCGGTGCCGGCCTCAACCTGTCCCGGATCCGCTCGTCCAAGGAGCTGCTGCAGTCCAGCGGCGGGACGGCGTCCGGCCCGGTCTCCTTCATGCGCGGCGCGGACGCGTCCGCGGGCACCATCAAGTCCGGCGGCGCCACCCGGCGCGCGGCCAAGATGGTCGTGCTCGACGTCGACCACCCCGACATCGAGGAGTTCGTCGAGACCAAGATGCGCGAGGAGGACAAGATCCGCGTCCTGCGCGACGCCGGGTACGACATGGACCTCGGCGGCCGCGACATCACCTCGGTGCAGTACCAGAACGCGAACAACTCCGTCCGGGTCACCGACGAGTTCATGCGCGCGGTCGAGGAGAAGGGCGAGTTCGGCCTGCGGGCCCGGATCGACAACTCGATCATCGAGACCGTCGACGCCCGCGAGCTGTTCGACAAGATCAGCCACGCCGCCTGGGCCTGCGCCGACCCGGGTATCCAGTACGACGACACGATCAACGACTGGCACACCACGCCGGAGACCGGCCGGATCACCGCGTCGAACCCGTGCTCGGAGTACATGCACCTGGACAACTCGTCCTGCAACCTCGCGTCGCTGAACCTGCTCAAGTTCCTCAACGACGACGACATGTTCGACTCCGAGAAGTTCGTCAAGGCCGTCGAGCTGATCATCACCGCGATGGACATCTCGATCTGCTTCGCCGACTTCCCGACCGAGGCGATCGGCGAGACCACCCGCGCCTACCGCCAGCTCGGCATCGGCTACGCCAACCTCGGCGCCCTGCTGATGGCGACCGGCCACGCCTACGACTCCGACGGCGGCCGCGCGCTGGCCGGCGCGATCACCTCGCTGATGACCGGTACGTCGTACAAGCGGTCGGCCGAGCTGGCCGGCATCGTCGGCGCGTACGACGGCTTCGAGCGCAACAAGGACGCGCACACCCGGGTGATGCGCAAGCACGCCGCGGCCAACGACGCGATCCGCACCGTGCACGCGATCGACAAGGACGTCCAGAAGCACGCCACCGCGGCGTGGGAGGGCGTGCTGAAGGTCGGCGCGAAGAACGGCTGGCGCAACGCGCAGGCCTCGGTGCTGGCCCCGACCGGCACCATCGGCTTCATGATGGACTGCGACACCACCGGCATCGAGCCGGACTTCTCGCTGGTCAAGTTCAAGAAGCTGGTCGGCGGCGGCTCGATGCAGATCGTCAACCAGACCGTCCCGCGGGCGCTGCGCCAGTACGGGTACACCGAGGAGACGATCGAGGCGATCGTCGAGTACATCTCCGAGCACGGTCACGTCGTCGACGCCCCGGGCCTGAAGACCGAGCACTACGAGATCTTCGACACCGCGATGGGTGAGCGCGCGATCAAGCCGATGGGCCACGTCCGGATGATGGCGGCCGCGCAGCCGTTCCTGTCCGGCGCCATCTCCAAGACCGTGAACCTGCCCGAGACCGCGACGGTCGAGGAGATCGCCGACGTCTACTTCCAGGGCTGGAAGCTCGGCCTGAAGGCGCTCGCGGTCTACCGCGACAACTGCAAGGTCGGCCAGCCGCTGGCCGACGCCAAGGCCAAGAAGGCCGCGGAGTCGACCGAGGCCGCGGCCGAGAAGATCGTCGAGAAGATCGTCGAGTACCGCCCGACCCGCAAGCGGCTCCCGAAGTCGCGGCCGTCGCGGACCACGTCGTTCTCGGTCGGCGGCGCCGAGGGTTACATGACCGCCGGCTCGTACCCCGACGACGGCCTCGGCGAGGTCTTCCTCAAGATGGGCAAGCAGGGCTCGACCCTGGCCGGGGTGATGGACGCCTTCTCGATCGCGATCTCGATCGCGCTGCAGCACGGCGTACCGCTGGAGACCTACGTCCAGAAGTTCACCAACCTGAAGTTCGAGCCGGCCGGCCTGACCGACGACCCGGACGTCCGGATGGCGCAGTCGATCATGGACTACATCTTCCGCCGCCTGGCCCTGGACTACCTGCCCTTCGACGAGCGCTCCGCCCTCGGCATCTACTCCGCCGACGAGCGCTCCCGCCAGCTCGACACCGGCTCCTACGAACCGGCCCCCGTCGAGATCTCCGAGGCGGAGTCCCTGAAGGCCGTCGAGCCGGTCGCCGAGAAGTCCACCGCCGTCGAGGACGCCTCGATCGACGCGGCGGCCGCCAAGCCGGTCACCTCCGAGGTCCGCACCACCGCCGAAATGTTCGAACTCATCACCGGCACCTCGGTCGACGCCCCGCTCTGCTTCACCTGTGGCACCAAGATGCGGCCGAGCGGCTCCTGCTACGTCTGCGAGGGTTGCGGCAGCACCTCCGGCTGCAGCTGACCCTCAAGCTGCGGCAGCACCTCCAGCCGCAGCTGATCCACCCCGCGGCAGCACCTCTAGCCGCAGCTGATCCACCCCGCGGCAGCACCTCTAGCCGCAGCTGATCCAACCCGCGGCAGCACTTTCAGCCGCAGCCGACTCAACCTGCGGCAGCACCTCCGGCCGCAGCCGACCCTCAAGCTGCGGCGCCACCCGGCGCCGCAGCCCCGGCGGGGCTCCAACGCCCCACCACCCGGCCCTCACCGGCCACCCAGTTGATAGCACCACGGCCCCCGGGAACTTCCCACATCCCCCGGGGGCCGCAGTGCGTTCCGATTCCCGCCGGACCGATCGGGTACTGAAGGTTCGTGACGGACCAGTCGATCGACGCGTTCGTGCGGGTCCGCGGCGCGCGCGAGAACAACCTGCGTTCCGTCGACGTAGACCTCCCCCGCGACGCGATCGTTGCCTTCACCGGCGTCTCCGGCTCCGGCAAGTCGTCGCTTGCCTTCGGCACCTTGTACGCCGAGGCGCAGCGCCGGTACTTCGAGTCGGTCGCGCCGTACGCCCGCCGCCTCCTCCAGCAGGTCGGGGCACCGCACATCCAGGAGATCACCGGGCTCCCACCGGCCGTCGCCCTCCAGCAGCGCCGCGGCGCACCGAGCTCGCGATCCAGCGTCGGCACCATCACCACACTCTCGAACCTGCTCCGGATGCTCTACTCCCGCGCCGGCACCTATCCACCCGGCGCGGACCGTCTCGACGCGGAGGCGTTCTCACCGAACACCGCGTCCGGCGCGTGCCCGAACTGTCACGGCCTGGGCGTGGTCCACGACGTGACCGAGGAACTCCTCGTCCCGGACCCGTCGCTGAGCATCCGCGACGGGGCGATCGCCGCGTGGCCGGGCGCCTGGCAGGGCGCGAACCTTCGCAGCATCGTGAACGGTCTCGGGATCGACATCGACCGGCCGTGGCGCAAACTGCGCAAGAAGGACCGGGACTGGTTGCTCTACACCGACGAGCAGCCGTCGGTCCTGATCAAGCCCGAGCGCGACCGCGTCGACTACGGCTACAACGGGAAGTTCTGGAGCGCGCGCAAACACATCATGCACGTCCTGGCCGACTCCAAGAGTCAGCAGATGCGCGACCGGGCGTTGCGGTTCGTCCGGAGCGTGCCGTGCCCGGTGTGCCACGGCAGCGGGTTGCGGCCGGAAGCACTGGCCGTGACCTTCGCCGGTCACTCGATCTCCGACCTGAATGCGCTTCCGCTCGACGAACTGGTCACGGTGCTCCGTCCGGTCGCGGAACTGGCCGAGGCGGACGCCACAACGTCCACTGCGACGTCGGGCGAGACGACTGAAGCCGCCGTACGGATCTGTGCCGATCTCGTCGCCCGCATCGCGGTGCTGCTCGACCTCGGACTCGGGTACCTCAGCCTCGCGCGCCGTTCGACCACGCTCTCGCCCGGCGAGGCACAGCGTCTGCGGATCGCGTCGCAACTGCGGTCCGGACTGTTCGGTGTCGTCTACGTGCTCGACGAACCGTCCGCGGGCCTGCACCCGGCCGATGCCGAGCCGCTGCTGGACGTGTTGGACCGGCTGAAAGCCGCCGGGAACTCGCTCTTCGTCGTCGAGCATGACCTGGACGTCGTACGGCGTGCCGACTGGGTGGTCGACATCGGCCCTGGCGCGGGGGAAGGCGGTGGCAAGGTTCTGTACTCCGGTCCGGTGGCCGGCCTCGAGACCGTGGCGGAGTCGATCACCAGCCGGCACCTGTTCGGGCGCGCCGAGCCGCTCGACCACAGTCCCCGGACCCCGCACGGCCGGCTTCACCTGAGCGGCGTCACGCGGCACAACCTGCGCGACGTCTCGGTCGAGATTCCGCTCTGCGTCCTCACTGCCGTCACCGGGGTGTCGGGCTCGGGCAAGTCCACACTCGTGACCCAGGTGCTCGCGGAAGTCGTCCGCCGGCATCTTGGCCAGACACCGGAGGAGCCCGATGACTCAGCCGTTGAGCTCGAGATCGACGACGTCTCCGGGCTCGAGGCCTTCGACCGGCTGGTGCTCGTCGACCAGCGCCCGATCGGCCGGACGCCGCGCTCCAACCTTGCGACGTACACAGGTCTGTTCGACGCCGTCCGCAAGCTGTACGCCGGAACGGACACGGCCAAGAAGCGCGGCTACGCGGCGGGCCGGTTCTCGTTCAACGTGGCCGAGGGCCGCTGCGAGACCTGCCAGGGCGAGGGATTCGTCGCTGTCGAGCTGCTGTTCCTGCCGGGGACCTACGCGCCTTGCCCGACCTGCCACGGTGCCCGGTACAACGCCGAAACGCTGGAGGTGACGTACCGCGGCAAGAACATCGCGGAGGTCCTGGCGATGTCGGTCGACACTGCGACGAAGTTTCTCGCCGACGTCCCCTCGGCATCGCGCAGCCTCGAGACCCTGCGCGACGTCGGCCTCGGCTACCTCCGACTCGGCCAATCGGCGACCGAGCTCAGCGGTGGCGAAGCCCAACGGATCAAGCTCGCCACCGAGTTGCAGCGAGCCCGCCGCGGCCATGCTCTCTACCTGCTCGACGAACCCACCGCCGGTCTCCACCCCGCCGACATCGCCCTGCTGCTCCGCCAACTCCACCGACTCGTCGACGCCGCCAACACCGTCGTCCTGGTCGAGCACGACCTGGACACCATCGCAGCCGCCGACTGGGTGATCGACCTGGGCCCAGGCGGCGGCACTGCCGGCGGCCAGGTCGTGGCGACCGGCACTCCGACCGAACTCGCCAGATCGAAAACCAGCGCCACTGCCCCGTACTTGGCTCGCCGCCTGAAAGCCGCCCAGACCCGCGGCGCGTGAGCGTTCCGCCTCATCGCGGTCACACCCGGCCGCTCGTACTTCTGGCCGACCGGCGAGAAGCGGACGAAGTCCAGCTGCGTAGGGCCCACCTGCGCCGGATGCGCCCGCGCTACCGGAAGCTCCTGGTCCCCCGCGACCTCCTCAGCGCCGAGACCTCCTGGACCCCGCAACCACCTGAGCGCTCCAGCCTCCACGACCCTGCGACGTCCTGGACCCCGCGACTTCCTGAGCGCCGCGACCTCCTAGGCGCCACGACCTCCTGACCGCCGCGGCCTCGTGGATCCCGCGACCTCCTAGGCCCCGCGACCAACAAGTTCGTCACTCACCGCAACCTGCTCTCCACGATCGCCTCGGCGCCGAGTCGCTCCGCCTCACGCTGATCAGCCGCGACCTGCGCCTGGTACCGGAGATGCTCGGCTCGGCCTCCGACGCCGAGGACGTGCTGTCAGTGACCAGTACGGTCCGAGTCCGCAGGCGTCGACCCCGTCCCGTCCATGGCCGACAACGTGGCCAGCTCCTCCTCGGTGAGCGCGAAGTCGAACACGTCGAGGTTCTGCGCCAGACGCTCCCGGTTCGCCGACTTCGGGATCGGTACGACGTCCAACTGGATCTCCCACCGCAGCACGACCTGCCCGGGCGTCTTCCCGTGGTCCTTCGCGATCTGTACGACGTCCGGCCGGTCCAGCAGGTCGCTGCCCTTGCCGAGCGGACTCCACGCCTCGGTCACGATGCCGTGCTCGGCGTGGAAGTCGCGGTTCTCCTGCTTGGTCCAGATCGGGCTCAACTGGATCTGGTTGACCTCGGGAGCTACGCCGGTCTCGTCGATCAGGCGCTGCAGGTGTGACGGCTTGAAGTTCGACGTGCCGATCGCGCGCACCAGGCCAGCCTCTCGCAGCTCGATCAGGCCGCGCCAGGCGTCGACGTACTGGTCCTGGTCCGGGTTCGGCCAGTGGATGAGGAGCAGGTCGAGGTACTCGACTCCGAGCTTCTCCGCGCTCGCCTCGAACGCGGTCCGTGCGCCTTCGACGCTGTGCCAGCGGCGGTTGAACTTCGACGTCACGAACACCTCGTCGCGCGGCGCACCCTTGAGCGCCCGACCGACACCGACCTCGTTGCGGTAGTTCTCGGCCGTGTCGATCAGCCGGTAGCCCAGCTCGAGCGCCGTCGCGACTGCCCGCTCGGCGTCGTCGTCGTTCAGCGGCGAGGTACCGAGCCCGAGCCGCGGCATCGCGGTTCCGTGACTCAACGTGACGGTCGGGGCAGCACTCATCGGACTTCTCCTTGGCTGGTCGGGTCTCGGCCAACGGTATCCACCGACCCCGCGGCGAAACTGTCGGGATCCTGGGTGATGATGATTCCCGGGCCACTGAGGCAGGCCCCGGGATGCGAGGGGGTTGGGGATGCGGAACCGACTGATCACGCTGGTGGACCTCGGTCTGGACAGCTCCTTCGACGCGTCGATGACGTTCGTCCAGGGCGTCGTCGGCAACGTCAACGCCGGCTGGAACGAACCGGTGATCGACGTCAACTTCGTCCGCACCCGAGATCACGAGACCGCGTTCTCGGCGCTGACCACCCCGTCCACGGTCCTGCATGTGATGGCCCACGGGGACCACAGCGAGGAGCCGTCGTTCCTGTCCACGGACGGCCAGACCCAGGTGTCGCTGAGCGCTCTCGCGGACTGGTTCCTGGACCGGCAGTGGGGGATCTCCAGCGGCGTTGTGATCGCTGACGGCTGCAAGACCGGCATCGGCAAGTGGCAGCGCGCGATCCGCGACTGCCTGCAGGACGACATCACCTACATCGGCACCAGCACTGTCGTCGGCTGGTACGAGGCGACGGTGTTCTGCTCGGCGTTCTACGGCGCCCTGATCCGCAACCGCGGCCTCGGCAAGAGCCCCGCCGAACAGGGCTGGGACGCCGCGACCCGCGCGATCAGCGCGTACGAGACCCTCACCGACGCGCGCTGCCCGTACAAGCCTGTCGTCCTCACCCCGTCCCGCCGTGCCCTCCGCTCTCTGACCGGCTGACACGCGGGCAACATCTGTCTGAAATCGGTCCAGTTCTGGGCTGTTCAACCGAGCCGCCCGTGTGGTCCGATCCTGTCCGGTTCTCACGGAGTAGAAGCGACACGCGAAGCAGTCGCTACCGTCCGTCGACCGTGTGAGACTTTTCGTGCCTCTGACCGACCGCCCAGGACCTAACAGCGGGGACTCCTCCAGCCGGGTACGCCGGCCGGTACTTGCGTTGAAGGAATCCCTGATGAAGCTCGACAAGAACACCCTCCTGCTCTCCGCCGCGGTGGTTGCTCTCCTGTATCTCCTGGCTCTGGTCGTGGGGCTGCCGGGCTGGGTCGCCGTCATGGTCGCCGTGCTCCTCCTTCTTGCGGTCGCGGTGCTCTACAACGAACCGGTGTCCAAGCCGGCCCCGATCACTGTCCAGGCCCCCGTGACGCCGCCGGCGAGCCTGCACGCGTCGCACGTCGACCACGATCCGGTCTTCTCACTCCCGCCGACGCGCACGATCGCCGACGTCCGCCTCCCTTCTGCATCTCCCGATTTCCAGTTCAGCTTCTCCGCGGTCGTGCACTGGACCACCGTCCTGTCCGGCTCCCGCCACGGCGACCTCAGCAGCGTCGCAGTGGACGCCCTGCTCAGCCGCGCCAAGGCCCTCACCGCCGGCCAGCAACCGACGGAGGAAAGCCTCAACCAGCACCGCCTGGCGGCCCTGCTCGGCGAACCGGATCTCGACGACCGAGGCCAGGTCCGGACCTGGGCGACGGAGGTCCGTCTCCGCCTCCCCGAGGCCGACAGCAAGCACCTGCAGGTCCTCGCCGCCCTCCACCGCCGCGAGCAGCGGACGCTCCTCGAGCGCCGGATGGAACGCGACGAGCGCGCCTACCTCCGCGACGAGGTCCTGTCGAGCCCCGGCTCCGCTGCCGTCTGGTGGCTCGTCAACAACCCGGGCGAGGTCGAGAAGGCCGTCGAACTCTTGGAAACCCTGGCCCAGCTCTCCTCCGTGGCGAACACCGACGAGCTCCCCACCGAGCACCCCAAGCCCCACCTCACCGTCGCCGACAAGTCCATCGCCGAACTGGCGACCGCCCTCAACCACCACCCCGAGGAAGACCACCCGGCGAACTACCGCGAACAGTTCTTCGCCGAGAAGCCACCCCACCCCGAGCACGGCTGATCGGACGACACGCGTCCCGCAACTACGGTCCGTCATCCGTGTGAGGCTTTTGGGTGGCCCTGACGGACCGAGGCGCGGAGATGATCGATGGCGGCGACGGACGGCACCTTCCACGCACTGATCGGCCCCGACGAGTGGCGCCTGTTACTTGCAGAAGGAACCCTCCGTAGCTTCCAACCCGGACGCACCATCCTTCGACAAGGTGACTCGGGCGGGTTTCTCTTCGTCCTGGAGTCCGGGCGGGTCAAGCTCTTGGCCGGCGCCGCTGACGGCGTCGAGCTGGTCCTCACTGTTCGCGGCGGGGGACATCTTCTCGGCGAGCTCGCGGCGGATAGTGACGGCACCCGTACAGCGAGCGTGGTGGCCATCGACAGGTGCACCGCGCGATTTCTCGGCCAGGCCGAATTCGAGCGCTTCCTGAGCCGCCGCGATCTGCATGACTCCTTCCGTCGCTATGTGACCACCAAATTCGAGCAGGCCGTACGCCGCCAGGTCGACCTGGCTCATCGTCGCGCCGTACGTCGAATCGCACGTCTCCTCGTGGACTTGGTCCGCTTCGCACCTGAGGGCCCCGTCGATCCGAGTCACATCCCTCTCACCCAGGAAGAACTGGCCACCGCGTTGGGGATGGCCCGCAGCACGATCACCGATCAACTGACCAAGCTTCGCGAATCCGGCGCTCTGGCGCCGGGACCACGCTTGGTCGTTGCCGATCTGTGCCGCCTCACCGAGTGGGCGGACTCCTGACGTCTCTGCCCGTCCCGACGGGCCAGCAGGTGGCTCAGCTCACGCCCCCCTTGTCCGATTCCGGACAATGCCGCAGTTCTGCTCCCGAAATCCTGGATCTCGCCACCCCAGCCATCAGAGGAGACACACCATGACCATCCCTCAGGACCCCAGTCTCGTGGGAGTTCGCGACCTCCCGCCGTACCGGTCACTGCTGGTTGTCGACATGAAGGACTACAGCGGCGCGAGCGGGCGTCAACAGGCTTACCTGAACGCGTACATCCCAGAGATCCTGCAGAGCGCGTTCGCGCGCTGTAGTCTCGCGGACATCTGGAACGAGAAGACGTTCGCAGATTCGACCGGTGACGGCTACGCCATCGGTCTGCCGTCCGATCGGTTGCCGTTCCTCCTGAACCCGTTCCTGGATGCTCTGCAGAGCGAGCTGGCAGACCGCAGCAGAGCGATGGCGGCGGCCGGTTTCCAGCCGATCCGTATGCGGGTGAGCATCACGATCGGACCGGTCACGGACTCCGGTCAACGACTGGTCTCCGACGGCGCTGGGGCGACTCGGGTCGAGCTGCACCGGTTGCTGGACAGTGAACCGGTGCGGGATCTGCTGAACCGCTCGGGGGACACCACCCATGTTGCCGCGATCGTGTCCTCTCGCGCCTTTGAGGACGCGGTGGTGAGCGGGTACACCGACGAACATCCTGGTCTGTATGTCGAGGCACCTGTCACCGTCAAGAAGTACCAAGGTCTGGCGTACTTGCGGGTCCCGCTCCCGTCCGGAGACCTGCTGACCTCCGGCTTCCGCCGGATCGAGGACACGGCGAAGACTGAGCTGAGTCAGTCGGAGTCCGGTGACCGTTCAACGCCTCGGACGCCAACGGTCCAGGCGAACGACCACAGCAGCAACAGGCGAGGCGGAATCGGCAACATCACCGGTACGGTCCACTCGATCGTCACCGATCCGACCGGGCCGACTCACACGGGAACCGGTCATCAGTACCTCAGCGGTGGATCTCAATCCCCAGAGCAGCGATGACAACCGGTGATCTGGCGCGACCGGATGGGAACGGCCCAGCCGAGAGGGCCGGAAACGGGAGACGAGGTGGTGCCGGAGATCTCTCGGGCGATGTCGGATCAGTGATCACCGATCCGTCCGGCGCGGTGCACAGCGGGCACGGCTCGCAGTTCGTCAACCATGGTGATGGCCCTCAGAACAACCACAGCGGAGGCGGGCCCCAGGTCTTCGTCAGCGGAGGTTCGGTCATCGTCGGCGCGCTGGACAAGTTCAGCAGCGGTCCGTCGTTGCGGCAACAGATCGGCGTGTGGGCAACGGCCGACGACATCGAACTGCTGCGTGCGGTGTTCGTGCCCCCGGACGGGTTCGCGCAGCTGACGGAACGGTTCCGGCCCGCCGGGAGCACGGTCGTGCTGAGCGGACAGCCAGGGAGCGGCAGGCGGTCCGCAGCGAAGATGCTGCTCTGCCCACAGCCAGACAAGGTGGGGGCGCTTCGTCTGCTGACCGGCGATGATCTGCGCGGTGACGAGAGGCTGACGGCCGGCGATATCACGGCCGGCGACAGATTGTTGCTGGACCTATCGACGCAGGACGACATCGGCATTGCCCAGTGGGACGTCGATCTACGCCGCTGTGTCGGGATGGTTCAACGGCAGCGGGCACATCTTGTCGTCCTCATTCCCGACCGGTCCGACAACGGGTTGCATGACGACCTGAGAGTTCATCTGGTCCAGATCGTCCGCCCAGAACCGTGGCTGGTGCTGACACGGCATCTCGGTGCCGCAGGGTTACAGCTCCTCCGCTCGAAGGTCGAAGCCGAGGACGCCGAGGCGTTGTCGCGGATGCCGCTGCGTGGAGTCGCTGAAACTGCGAGCCTTCTGGTGGAGACACGGCAGCAGTTCGACGACGACTCGCCGTGGTTCGCCAGTGCTGTCGCCGGTTCGGCCGACCACGAGGAAGAAGTCGTCAAACTGGTCGGCAGCCTGGAGACAGTGGAACAGCGGACTCTGCTGCTGACCGCGGCGATGCTCGAGGACAGCAAGGCAGATGCGCTCTTCGACGCCGAACTGTGTCTGCAGGAGTCACTCGGCTACACCGTCGACAGCGATCGTCACCGGCTCGCCGAGGAAGGATTCACCGATCGGCTGCGGGGGTTCCGAGATACCCTCAAGCTGGCCCCGGACGGAACCGTGAGCTTCGCCCGCCTGACCTTTGGAACGGCGGTGCTCACGCACTTCTGGGACGCCTATCCGGACCTGCGCAAGGGGTTCGGGGTGTGGATCGGTTCCTCGCCCCTCTGGACTGCCGCTCGCTCGCAGGATCGCCTGGCCGTTGTTCTGCGCTTCGCGGACCAGGCGGCAAGAACCGGTCGCATGAACGAGCTGTACGACATCGTCCAGAGCTGGCCGGACAATGGGAGAGGCGATGAGCCGGGTCGGCTAGCAGCGCACGCCATGGCTCAAGTGCTGCGGCACGAGCGCGCCGGGCAGGACGCGCGCTCGCAAATCTACAAGTGGTCGCGGTCGACTGACCTGAAGGTTGGACTGGGACGGATCCTGGTCGAACTCTGCACGGACGTCATCGCCGCAGGTCATCTGAGGCAGGCCTTGATCCGTCTCCGATGGCTGGCCGACCGCGACGTGATCCAGTCTGAGGCGCGGGGTGGCCTGATCCGCCTCTGCACGGACAACCGAGCACTCGAACAGTTTCTCCAGGTACTGACCGACCGAGACCGATTCGATCCTGACCTGTGCTGCGTCGTCGCTTCGCCGGAGCGTTCGGCGCGGGCTTGGGACCGTTGGGCCCCGGCGCTGATGCCGCGACTGGCTGAACGAATTGTCCGTGCTTGGCGCATCGCACTCGCCGAACTCGATGAGGTCGAATGGATGTCCGCGACCACCCCTTGGCTGCAGCAGTACTACGAGCTCGTCGATGTCGGCGATGAACTTCGTGCAGCTGCGGTGCTGTCGCTGCTGATCGATCTCTGTGACGGCCAAGTCGCTCGCTTGGCCGCACTCTTCGCGATGGACCATGCCTGGCTTGGAGAGTCCAGGTCCGTACGCCGTGATCCAGACAGCGCTGCGGTCACGCCGGTCGCGGGCGCCATCCATCGAGCTCTGCCGATTGCCCCCGGCCGTTTCCTGAATACCAAAGGAGTCCGTCATGAAGCTGAGTAGCAGATGGCTGCTCGCCGCGGCCGCAATGCTGACCGCCAACCTTGCCGCGCTGCTGTTCGGTGCGCCCGCATGGGGACTGGCTGTCGCTACGCCGGCAGTGCTGCTCCTGGTGGCTCTTGCCGTCGGGCATCGGGACGCGACCGCTCTTGCTGCCCCGATGTCTCCGGAGCCGGCGGATGGCGCAGACGAGACACTTCTCGTGTCGGTGAGTCAGTCAACGTTGCTGCGCGGGATACGCCTGCCATCGGCGTCTCCGGAGTACAGGTATCTCTTCTCGGCCGAGGTGCATTGGGTCTCGCTGTCGTCCGGTACGGCGGAGGACGATCAGACAGGGCTGGCGATCGAGACCCTGCTGCGTCGGGCTCGCCGTGCCGTCGCCGACTGTGGTCCCAGCATCCACGCCCCGACCGAGCATCTCACCACGCTGCTTGCCTATCCCGAGATGGACGAGAAACGGCAGGTCAGGGTCTGGGCGGAGGACGTCCACATCACATTGCCGTCCGAGCTCATCGACGAGCTGGACCGCTTGCGCACGGTCCGTCGTGAGCAGGAAACCATCGACCGCGAGTACGAACTCCGCCGCGACCGCAGTCGCTACTTCCGCGACGAGGTGCTGGCTTCGCCCGGTACGGCGACCGCCTGGTGGTTGGCGGCACATCCGGAGGACCTCGAGCGCTGCGCCGGCCTCTACCCAACCTTCAGCCAGCTCTCCGCGATGGCCAATGACAGAGTGCCGTCCTTGCCTGTGGCGAGGGACAGCGAATCTCGGTGGGATCTCGACACTCTGGGCAGCAACGGACCGGATCGAGCGACGTGGGTCCGCGCGGAACCGCCGACCCGGGGTGTTTCGGACTTCGATGCCGCAGTGGAGACATTCCTCGACGGCCACACCCGCTCCGAGAGACTGTTGAAGGCCTCCTACCTGGCCGAAATCGAGACCACCTTCCAACGCCCCGACCGAGCTCAACAGATCCGCGACCGATCCGATGCGGACACCGTCTCGCCGTCGCCTGTCCCGAACCCTCCGCCAGGGAGCGACGAACTCCCAGCGCCGATATCACGACCAGATGCCGAGAGCTACCAGGAAGCCGCCGACCGCTCTGACGAACCCGATGAGGCGCCGACGACAGACGACGCTGAGGAGCGCTCCGACCGGCCTGCAAGGGATGCAGACAGGGCAGCACGGTCGACGGACTCCGGGACAGGGGCGACGGACACCACGACCGCGGAGTCGACCGACAGCGTGACGGGGCCGCCAGACACCCCCGTGCCGTTCGACGAGACCCGTGTGGCCTCTACCGACACCTGGACAGAAACGCGAGCGCACTCGGCGAGCCCTCAAGTGCCATCCGCGGACACCCAGGTGGAAGACGCACAACTGGATCACCCCGAGGCGCAGCAGCCTCCCGCCCAGCACTCGACGTCGTCGCCTCCTGGCTGGCTGAAGGCCGCTGCGGGCGTCGACCAACCCAATGCGGCAGCAGGTCCCGTCGGTTCGTCAGCAGGCCCCATCGATTCGTCGAGTGGCGACCAACGACCGCCGGCGCCGCCGTCCATCGAAGGCCAGCTTCCGCCGGCTGCGCCTGCGAGCGCGTGGCCTACCGCGAGGCCTTCGGTCAGTCCATCCGCTACTCCGGAGTACAGCGAATATTTCCCGGACTGACGAACAAGCTGGTGGAGCCGTCCCCGAGCAGGGTTGGAGACGGCCCCACCAGATCACGGGTCGAGCCAGCGGATCGTGGTGGCGCCGTTGTGGCCGTGGATGGTGAGGAGGGCTGGGATGCCGTCCTGCCAGACGGTGGTGGTGGGATATGGCCCACCCCAGCGCAAGGTGACGGTGTTGTCGGACCATTCGACTCCTTCGGCGACGATGCCGGTGCCGCTCACGCCGGAGACGTCGATGTGGCGGACCAGGTGGAAGCGGCGTGGGGGCTGGGGGGTGAGGCGGTCGAGGTGGCGGCTGATCGTCGGTGTGCTGTTCATGGATCAAGTGAACGGCGGGGCGGGTGCCCGGACCAGGACCTCAACCGGTATCCACAGGGAACTTTTCGGCCCCTCCGAGGCGGCCGGATCCTCGTACTTTTCTTGCAGACAGTCACCGAGCCTGCGAGGGAGTTGCGTGATGATGGTGATCGAGCAGTGGACCGGCCGGCACGTCGAGGCGTTGCGTTTGGCGCTCCGGATGACCCGTGAGTCGCTCGCCGAGCGGCTCGGCGTCGCGCCGCGGACGGTCACGAAGTGGAAGGACCGCCCGGAGAAGGTGCCGACCCAGCATCTGCAGGGCATCCTCGACGACATGCTCGCCGAGGCTTCGCCCGACGCGTTGACGCGGTTCGCGGCTAACCTCGGCGTGCAGGAGCCACGGATCACGCTGGACCAGACGTCCATCGGCGAGCTGAATGCCGCGGTGAACGACCTGGCCCGGCTGCTGACCCGGATCGAGCTGGGTGCGCTCGGACAACAACCGTCGGCACCCTGAGTACGGCGTACGAAAGGGGCTGGGATGCGGCGCAAGCCGGTGAACTCGTCGAGCGTGCGCTCGGTCGGGTGGTCGGACGGGACGCTCGAGGTCGAGTTCGTGAGCGGCGACGTGTACCAGTACTTCGAGGTCTCGGAGTTCACGTACGCGGGGCTGGTTCGGTCCGACAGCGTCGGGCGGTTCATCAACACCCGGATCAAGCCGCACCACGACTTCAAGGAGGTTTGAGGGCGGCGCCGAACAGGTCGGCGGGCCTGGGGTTTTCGCTGTGTCACCGGCGGGCACCAGAGGGTGGATCCACGGGGGTGTGCTCAGCCAGGAGGTGGACATGCGCACTCGTAGAGCCTCTACGACCGGGTCCCGCGTCATCACGATCGTTGTTGTGGTCTGGTTGCTGATCGGCCTCGCGGCCGCTGCGC
The DNA here is from genome assembly GCF_055583505.1 of Kribbella sp. NPDC104740. Classification (NCBI taxonomy): domain Bacteria; kingdom Bacillati; phylum Actinomycetota; class Actinomycetes; order Propionibacteriales; family Kribbellaceae; genus Kribbella; species Kribbella sp. NPDC104740. The sequence goes on from NZ_JBVJNV010000009.1 coordinate 314,325, forward strand.
AGCGAAACTACTTCGGAGGTTCCGACGCCACCTGCGCGAAGGTGGGGACCACGCTGGTCACCATCGCCGCCGGACCGTTGAACTACATCGGCGCCAACCCGAAGATCGACTGCGAAGCCCCGCAGCCGTCCAAGTAGTTCTCCGTTCCACACGAGCTCGACCGGCCACGAATGCCTGGCATTCGTGGCCGGTGCTCGCGTGTCAGATCCACCTGGTCGGGGATCCGCTGCCTCGTGCGCAATGCCGGCGGACTGCGGATCGGTGTACTGGTTTCCGACCGTGGTTGGCCGTGGGCGTCCTACGCTCCAGGGAGTCGAGCTTGGGGAGTGGTTGTGGGAGATGGGCTGCGCGAGCGAATCGCTGAGGAGTTGGAGCAGTTCGGGGTGCCGGGGATTGGGTGGGCCGTACTGAGTGGTGGTGCGGTGGTAGGGAGCGGATCCGCTGGGGTTGTGGACACAGGCGGCTCGGCGGAGGTGTCGGCGCGGACGCTGTTTCAGGCCTGTTCGATCAGTAAGCCGGTCGCGGTGTTCGCGATGTTGCGGTTGGTGGATCGTGGGGTTCTCGCGTTGGACGAGGACGTCAGTCGGTGGCTGACTTCGTGGCGGGTGCCGCGGACCGGGAGCTGGCAGCCGGTGGTGACGTTGCGGCAGTTGGCTAGTCACAGCGCTGGGCTGACCATGCAGGGATTTCCTGGGTACGGCGCCGGCGAGGTGTTGCCGTCGACTGTGGAGATCCTCAACGGGGTGGGACCGACCAACACCTTCGGCGTGCGCGTGGACACCGTGCCCGGGGCGCAGTTCCGGTACTCAGGTGGCGGGACGGTTGTCCTGCAGCAGGTGCTGGAGGACGTGACCAGTACGCCGTTCCGCGAGCTGATGCGTGAGCTCGTGCTCGAGCCATTGGGGATGAGCGACAGCGATTACGCGCAGCCGCTGCCTGAAGAGCTTCACGGGAGAGCTGCGACTGCGCACGACGAGCAGGGGCGCGCGATTCCGGGGCGGTGGCACAGCTATCCGGAGCTGGCGGCCGCCGGGTTGTGGACAACGCCGACTGATCTGTGCAGGTTCGCGCTGGCGGTGCAGGCGGCGTACGCCGGTGCTGATGCTGCGCTGCTGTCGCCAGAGCTTGGGCGGGAGATGCTGACTCCGCAGGTTCGGGCCAGTGCTCGGCTTGGGGGACTGGATCATCTTGGGCTCGGGATGTTCCTCGGCGCCGGCGGTGTGAGGTTTGGACACAGCGGCGGGAACAGGGGGTTCAAGTGCCATTTGCTGGCTGATCGGGAGTCTGGGTTCGGCGCCGCGGTGATGACGAACGGCGACAACGGCATGTGGGTGGTGGAGCGGACGTTCGCGGCGCTCGCGTCGGCGTACGGGTGGAGTGGGTACGACGAACCGCTGGACGAGTGGGACCTCCCCGGCGATGAGGTGCTCGACGGGCTGGTGGGGACGTATCGGCTGCGGGAGGGGTTTGGGTTCGCTGTACGTCGGCTGGGTGGTGGCGTCGAGGTGACGTTCGACGGTCAGGAAGGGATGAGGTTCGTGCCGATGGGTGGCGGGATGCTCGGGAGCTCGATGGTGGGCGCTCGGTTCCGGATGGAGGAGCGCGGGCTGGTGTTCGAGCAGAACGGGGAGCAGTTGGAGTGCGTGCGGATCTCCTGAGGGGGGCGCTGAGGGACGTGGGCAGAGGCGGGAATAGGTCCGGTGGGGGACCGGTTACATCTGATGCCGCCTGGTACATGACCCCCGGGCCTCACACTCAGCCGCTACGAGCGGCCACTCGCCGAGAGGCGTCTGCTGGGCGGTGCGGTACTTGGTGGGGGGGGGGGGGGGGGGCCCCCCCCCCCCCCCCCCCCCCCCCCCACCACCCGTCTCAGGGATATTCGCTTGAACGGGTAGGGCACTATGGAGAGTGGACCTGGCGGTGACGCGAGGGCCGGCCTCGCGGAGACGCGAGTGACAGGTGGGACCAGAGGGACGGCTACGACGTCGCGTCGATGTGGTCGGGGAGTGCTCAGCACAGGTCCGGACAAGGGCCAGACCCCGATTTGCATCTTCACCGTGAATGTCAGTAATGTTCTTCTTGTTGGAGCGAGTGCGGGACGCGAAAGCGGCCGGTCGGTTCAACAAACTCCCTGAAAGTCCTGGCAGCTGAAACACGCGCAAGCGGGTTTCGGTCGCTGAGACACGCAGAGAGACTGGGACGAAAGAGGCCGATTTGACCGGGCTCGGACAGAACAGTAAAGTTACGCAGGTTGCCCCGGAGCTTCGCTCGAAAGTGTGAAGCGCGGTGAGCGTCCGATTCTTGAGAACTCAACAGCGTGCCGAAAGTCAATGCCGAAATTTAGCATTAACCCCCATTCACGGGCCATGGTTCATGGTTTTGTGATTGGATTCCTTTGTAATTTTTCTGGATTCAAGTCAGTTTGATTTGTTTCTGATTGCATTGGATCGTTTTTCGTTTGTCTGTTCTCC
>NZ_JBVJNV010000010.1:0-11990 GCF_055583505.1 Kribbella sp. NPDC104740
TGACCACCTCGGGGCGGAGGTGGACGCGGGGGGGGGGGGGGGTTCCCCCCCCCCCCCCCCCCCCCCCCCCCCCCCCCCCCTTTTCCCCCCCCCCCCCCCCCCCCCCCCCCCCCCCCCGAGGTCGGTGACGGTCAGCGTGACGGTGGTGTCGAGCCGGTGGCAGGACAGCCGGTACCACTTGGCCGGGTCGAGCGTCAGCTTGGACTTCACCACCACGGCGCCGTCGGTGCCGCGGACCACGCAGGACGCGCGGTGCTTGTCGACCTGGATCTTGAACTGGGCCGAGTCCGCGAACAAACCGCGCTGCAGCACGTTGTCGCCGTTGTCGATCTCGCTGCCGCTGGAGTGACCGTCGAGCCGGACGTCGGCGCCGAAGGTGAACTCCGACGAGCCCGGTGACAGCCACTCCTCCGGCTCCACCCGGAGCGCCGCGAACGAGCCCTTCGACGTCCCGGCGTACGGAGGGAAGCGCAGCGCCACCCCGTCTTCGCGGCCCTTCTCGAACTCCGCGACCGGTTTGTTCACCGCGAGCAGGTCGACGATCGCCGCGGCGGAGCCGTCGCTGCGGATCTCCTTCCCGGCCGCCGGGCCGGGCTGCTGGTCGTCGAAGGTGAGCAGGAGCTGCGGCCGCGGCGGGGTGTCGGTGGCCGCGGCCGGGTCGACACCGCCGGAGTCGCCGGCCGCCGTACCGCAGCCGGCCAGCAGCAGCGCGGCAGCCACCGCGGGCCAGAGTTTCGTTGTCCTTGGCATCTGTCCACCTCCTGTCGGCAGCGTAGCCGGGCCCGGCGTCACCGCGGCCGCAGCAACAGTGTCCACATGTTCGCCGTGGAGTTCGAGCTGTTCGCGACGGCGGCGAGTCCGCCCTGAGCGCCGGTCGGTACGGCGGCACCCCGGTCGGTGAGCAGCGTCGAGATGTGCCCGCTCGGCGAACCGAACGACGTACTCCGGACCTGCTCCCCCGCCGGTGCCGTCCACGCGCTGGTCGCCGACGACTTGTCGGTCCAGTACGAGACCCGCCAGGCTCCTGGCACGGTGTTGTCGACGACCGGCGTGGTGTGCGTCGACCGGGTCACCGACTCGGTGGCCGAGTCGAAGGCGGCGACCGGACCGGACAGACTCGTCCCCGAGTACGCCGCGACCGTCAGGCCCGCCTTGCTGTACGACCCGACGTTGACCGACACGGTCTGGCCCGCGTCGTTGGCCCCGGCAACCTTCTGCCAGACCCGCGTCACGTAGCCGGCGCCGTTCACGGTCCGCAGCAGCGTCCAGCCGGTGACACCGGTCGGACCGGTCAGCGCCGCCGTCGAGTTCTGGGTGAAGAACAGCAGCAGCCCGTCACCCGCACTGGTCGTCGGCGGCACGGTCACCGAGTGCGTGAGCGCGTTCTGGTTCGACGCGTTCGCCCCGACGAACTCGACCGGGTTGGCCACGTCGGAGACGGTCAGCGGCCGGCTGTCGGTCCCGGTCGCGTCCTCGTCGTCGGTCACCGTCAGCGTCACCGTGTAGGAGCCCGGCGCCGCGTAGGTGTGTTCGGGCGTCGGCCCGCTGGCCGTCGTACCGTCGCCGAAGTCCCACTCGTACGCCGTGATGGCGCCGTCGGAGTCGCTCGAGGTGAGCCCGGAGAAGTCGCAGTCGAGCAGGTCGCAGGAGCCGGTCCAGGCGGCCGACGGCCGGAGGTTCGGCACCGGACCGGTTCCGGCGAGCAGGAACGTGCCCTGCGAGCGCCAGTCCTGACCGTCGATTCCCGGGCCGCTGGTCACCACGGCGGTGCCTGCGACGGGAACGTTGTTGGCGAAGTTCACCCGGTGCAGGTTGCCGTCGGCGCTGGTCGCCCAGTACAGCTGGTTGCCGGACAGGAACATCCCGGACACCTGGTTCCAGCTGACGCCGGAGATGTTGCCCGCGGCCACGAACCTGGTGACGCCGAGGATCTGGCTCTCCGGGGTGAAGTAGCGGTAGTACAGCGACGACTGGCCGGCCAGCGTGTAGAAGAGCCGGCCGTTGCCGAAGAACATGCCGGTCATGTTCCGCAGGTCGTTGGCGAAGGCGGTCATGCCGCGCAGGTTCACGTTGCTCGACGGGCCGAAGGTGCTGCCGTTGAAGGTCCGCCGGGTCAGGGTGCCGTCGGTGGTTCCGGCGTACAGGTTGCCGTCGATCATCACGGCGCCGCGGGCGTTGGTGAAGTTGGCGGTGCCGGTGCTGACGGTTGTTGCCGCGCCGGCGGTCATTCCGTCGTACGAGCGGACGGTGGTGGTGCTGCCGAGCCGGTAGACCGGGCCGGGGAGCTGACCGGTGAAGCCCGGCGGCGGGGTGAGCGACGAGTTCGGGAACATCGCCAGGCGGCCGTGGAACTCGTAGTTCTGGCCGGTCCGGTCGGTGTCGCTGCCCATCAGCAGGCCGCCGGGGACCGCGGTCAGGTCGAAGACGCCGACCCCGCGGGTCCGGGTCGGGTTCCACGAGTACGGCAAACCGTTCAGCGGGTCGAGCGCGGCCAGGCCCTCGCGGGAGACCGAGCCCGGTACGGCGGAGTTGCTGCCGTTCGTGTTGTTCAGCCAGCGCTGGTGGCCGCCGACGTAGACCGCGACTCCGGTCACAGCGACGCTCCACAGGGTGTCGCCGCCGGTGTAGTTGATCCAGGTCGGCTGCAGGTTGGTGCCGACCGCGTTGGTCTCCCAGCGCGAGGCCGAGTCGCACAGACGGTCGGGCGGCGTACCGCCGGTGGTGACGACGACGAAGTACGCACCGTCCGGCGCGAAGTCGACGTCGTGCACGTAGGTCCAGAACTGGTCGGAGCAGTTCGGTTCGAAGCGTGGCGTGTACCAGTTCCGGACCGCGGCCGACGGCCCGGTCAGGTCGAGCATCACGATCTGCACCCGGCGCTGCCCGCCGACCAGCGAGAAGTTGCCGATGGCCACCAGCTTGCTGCCGTCGGGGGTGATGTCGAGCTTGTTGACCTGGAGCTCGGCACCGCGGACCGGGTTGGCGAAGGTGAGGGCCAGGAACGGGTCGACCGCGCCGGTGTCCGCGTTCACCGCGGCCAGCACGGTCCGGCCCTGACCACCGACCGAGGTGAACAGTCCGCCGAGGAACAACCGGCCGCCGGCGAGCTTGACGTCGTACACCGTGCGGTTGACGGTCGGCCGGAACGTCGTGACCAGGCTGCCGTCGGTGAGGTTGACCCGCGCGAGCCGCGGCTGGCTGACGCCCTTCACCGAGGTGAAGCTGCCGCCGATGTAGATCGACTGACCGTCCTCGGCCGCCGCCAGGGTCTCGACAGCGCCGTTGACCGTCGGCAGGAAGGTGTTGTCGAGCGCGCCGGTGCTGGCGTTGTAGGCGAAGATCGACCGCCGGCTGATCTGCGTCGAGCTGGTCGCGGACCGGATCGTGGTGAACGTCCCCCCGACGATCACCCGGTTCCCGACCTGGATCAGCGCGTGCACCTCGCCGTTCAGCGCGTGCGGTGTCCAGTCGACCGGGTCGGCACTGACGATCGTGGACTGCGGCAGCTGCACCGCCTCGGCCGCACGGTCGGCTCCGGCCGAGAGCAGCGCTCCGATCAGAGCTAGTAGTAGTACGACCAACGGCAAACGGCGTAACGCCATCACGGACCCCCTGGACCCACGGCCCCGGCCGGCGCGCGGGTCGCCCCGCGCTTCCCCCCACCCGGGAACCGCCACTGTGGTGGTGGACCGGCTCGCGCTCCGCGGGAAGAGCGCCGGCCCACCGGTTGCCCCGCTGCGTTCCTTACGGCGCCGGGGCCACCACGACGCTGAACATCAAGGCCCGGGCGGACGACGAGTCCGCCGTCGCGGTCAGGCCGCCGAGCGTGCCCGGCCCGAACGGTCCGCTGTCACCGGTCAGTGCGGTGACCCGGCCCGAACCACTGCCGGTACTGGCGTTCCGGACGGTCAGACCGGCCGGAGGGGTGAGCGTCGTCGTGGCCGACGACTTCTCGCCCCAGTAGCTGACCAGGCGGGCGCCGGCGACCGACGACGCCACCGTCGGCGTCGTGTGGGTCGTCCGATTGACGGTCTCGCTGCCCGCGGCCGAGGCCGCGACCGGCGTCGTACCGGAGACGCCGGAGTAGACGACCAGCGTCGCGTTGCCCTTGGTGAGCGACGACGTGGTCACCCCGACCACCGACCCGGCGTCGGTCCCGGTCGCGGTCTTGCGCCAGACCCGGCCCTGCTGGTTGGTCGAGCTCGCGGTCTGGACCTGGGTCCAGCCCGCCGGGCCGTTCACCGTCGGCGCCGGGTCGTTGTCGCTGAAGAACAGCAGCATCAGCGCGCCGGCCGGTGTCGCCGCCGGGACGGTCACGTTGAACGCGTTGCTGTTCAGGTTGACGCCCGCGCCGCCGACGAACGTGACCGGGCTGGCGCCGCCGGTGGTGACGGACACGTTCTGCGTCCGCTGCCCGGTGCCGCCGTCGTCGTCGGTCACCGTCAGCGTGACGGTGTAGGTGCCGGCGGCGGCGTACGTGTGCGTCGGGCTCGGCCCGGTCGCCGTACCGCCGTCGCCGAACGACCACTGGTAGGACTGGATGGTGCCGTCCGGGTCGGTCGACCCGGCCGACGAGTACGTGCAGTCCAGGTTGCTGCAGTTGATCCCGACCTGGGCCACCGGCAGCTGGTTCGGCGGCGCGGGGATGCCCTGGAACAGGAACAGCCCGCGGGACCGCCACTCACCGGTGGACACCGTCGTCGACGACCCGGTCGGTACGCCGGTCGCCTGCGACCAGCCCGCCCGGCGCAGGTCGCCGTCGGCCGAGCTGGCCCAGTAGAAGCCGGTCGGCGTCACGAACATGCCCTGCACCTGGGAGAAGTTGACCCCCGCGGTGTTGCCGGTCGCGGTGTAGCGGGTCGCGCCGACCACGCCGCTCTCCGGCGTGAAGTACCGGTAGAACAGGCTCGACTGGCCGGACAGCGTGTAGTAGATCCGGCCGGTGTCGAAGAACATCCCGGTGATCTGGGCGACCTCGCTGTGCCAGGTCGTCATGGTCACCAGCAGGTCGCCGGTGTTGATCGCGGTCGCGCCGCCGAAGCTGTTGCCGTCGTAGGTCCGCCGGTTGAACGAGCCGTCCGACCAGCCGGCGTACAGGACGCCGTTCAGCATGAAGGCGCCGCGGTTCGAGGTGCCCCAGCTGATCCCGCCGTTGGGCACCGCGGCCGGTGCGCCGAAGGTGGTTCCGTCGTACGACGTCCGGGTGACCGTGTCGGCCACCGGGCTGCGCGGCCCGGCCAGGTACAGGTTGTTCGGCAGGACCGGCGTGTTGTTGGCCGGTACGACGGTGCCGCCGGCCAGCGGGAAGTAGGCGATCCTCGGGTGGTACTCGAAGTTCTGGCCGAGGTGCTCGGTGTCCGAGCCGACCCACAGGCCGGTCGAGGTCGCGAGCAGGTCGAAGACGCCGACCCCGCGTTCGCGGGTCGGGTTCCAGGAGAACGGCAGGCCGTTCACCGGGTCGAGCGCCGCGATGCCGGGCCGCGAGACCGCGCCCTGGCCCGCTCGGTCGCCCGCGAACGGGTTGTTCTGCCAGCGCTGGTGACCGCCGACGTACACGGCGGTGCCGGTGGCGGCCACGGCGTACGTGGTGTCACCGCCGGTGTTGTTCAGCCAGTAGTAGCTCAGCGCACTCCCCCGCGCGCTGGTGTTCCAGCGGGCCGTCGAGTCGCAGGCCGTGCCGGCGCCACCGTACGCGCCCGTGGTCGAGACCACGAAGTACGAACCGTCCGGCGAGAAGTCCAGGTCACGCATGTAGGTCTGGAACGACGCCGAGCAGCCGGTGTTGTAGAAGTTGGTCTGCCAGTTCTCGACCGCCGCGGTCGCACCGGTCAGGTTCAGCATGAAGACCTGGTGGTGCTTGACCCCGGAGATGGTATCGAAGTTGCCGATGGCAACCAGCTGGCTGCCGTCGGGCGTGGTGTCGATCTTGATCACGGTGGTGTTGCCGCCGTTGTGGACGCCGGCGATCGACAGGCCCATGTACGGGTCCCACGCGCCGGTGGTCGCGTTCACCGTGCCCAGCGCGGGCTGCAGGTGCCCCGCGATGTGCGTGAACGTACCGGCCAGCCAGAGCCGGTTCCCGACCAGCCGCATGTCCTTGACCCGCCCGGACAGCGTGGGCGGGACGAAGGTGGTGATCCGGGCGCCGGTGGTGGCGTTGATCCGGGCGGTGCTCACCGACGACGCGCCGCCGACGGTGTTGAACGAGCCACCGAGGTAGACCGTCGACCCGTCGCCGGACGGCAGGATCGTGGTGACCTCACCGTCCGGGTTCGGGGCGAACGTCGTACTGATCGCACCGGTGGTCGCGTCGAACGCGGCCAGGTTCCGCCGCGCCAGCACCGGCCCGCCGGACGCCGCCTGGATCTGGTTGAACAGACCGCCGATCAGGATCGTGTTACCGACCTGGACGATGGACTTGACCGACCCGTCGAGCACGTTCGGTGTGAAGTTGGCGGGGTCGGCGCTGACCACCCGGTCCTGCGGGACCTGGACGGCCTGCGCCCCCTGTACTCCGGTCAGGCACGCGGCGACCCCCATCGCCAGTGCCAGCAGTGCTGAACAGCTCTTCCGCACGATTCTCCTCCCCAGAAGACCTTGCTCTTGGCGTGGTCCGCGATCAGCTCGGGGCCAGGACGACGCTGAACATCAGCGCCCGGGCACTGGCCGAGTCGGCCGTCGCGGTCAGCCCCGGAACCGCACCCGGGACCACCGGGTCGGTGCGGTCGACCGCCAGCGCGGTGATCCGGCCGGAGCCGGCGCCCGTGCTGTTCGCTCGCGCGGTGGTGCCGGCCGGAGCGGTCAGCGTCGTCGTCGCCGACGACTTCTCCGCCCAGTAGCTGACCAGCTTGCCGCCGACCGTCGCCGACGTCAGAGCCGGCGCGGTGTGCGCCGCCTGGGCGACGGTCTCGCTGCCGGTGGCCGACACCGCGATCGGGTTGGCCGCTGTCCCGCGGTAGGCGAGCAGGGTCGCGTCGGCCTTGGTCAGCGCGGACGTCGTCACGGCCACGGTGCTGCCCGCGTCGGTCGCGGTCGCCGTACGCCGCCAGAGCCGGCCCACCTGGTTGGTGGAGGCGACCGAGTCGACCAGCGTCCAGCCGGCCGGACCGGTGACCGTCGGCCCCGGGTCGTTGTCGGCGAAGAACAGCAGCAGCGCGTCGCCGGCGGTGACCGCGGCCGGTACCGTGACGGCGAAGCTCGCGGCGTTGCCGTTCACCCGGCTGGAGCCGACGAAGTCGATCGACCGGGCCGGGTCGACGACCGACACCGTCCGGGTGGTCGACGCGGTCGCGCCGTCGTTGTCGGTCACGGTCAGGCTGATCGTGTACGTGCCGGCCGCCGCGTAGGTGTGCGAGGCGGTCGCTCCGGACCCGGTCGCGCTGTCCCCGAAGTTCCACGCGTAGTCGGTGATCGTGCCGTCCGGGTCGTTCGAGGCGCCCGCGTTCGTCCCGCACGCGAGGTCGGTGCAGTCCGTCGTGAAGCTCGCCGCCGGGCCCTGGTTGATCCGGGTCACCGTGACCGGGTGCGAGGTCGCCTTGGTGCCGCCCTCGTTGTCGGTCACCGTCAGCGTCACCGTGTAGGTGCCGCTGGCGGCGTAGGTGTGCGACGGCGTGGCGCCGCTGCCCGTGATGGAGTCGCCGAAGTTCCACGCGTAGTTCGTGATCGGACCGTCCACGTCGCTCGACGCGGAGCCGTCGAAGGCGCAGGTCAGGCTGTCGCAGCTCTCCCCGAACGTTGCGGTGGGCAACGTGTTCACGTGGGTCACGACGACGTTCTGGGTCTTGGTCGCGGTGCCGCCCCGGTTGTCGGTGACGGTCAGGCCGACCGAGTAGGTGCCGGCCGCCGCGTACCGGTGCGACGGGTTGGCGTCGGTGCTCGTCCCGCCGTCACCGAAGGTCCACGCGTACGACGCGATGGTGCCGTCGGGATCGGCCGAGCCGGCCGACGAGTACGCGCAGTTCAGGTCCGTGCAGCCGACGGCCGCCTGGGCGGTGGGCAGCTGGTTCGGGCCCTGACCGGTCGGGTCCTGGTACAGGAACAGCGTCCGGGCCCGCCAGTCGATGCCGCCGGTGCTCAGCGTCTGCGCCGTGCCGGCGGTCGGTACGCCGGTCGCCGAGTTGAAGGTGATCTTGCGCAGGGTGCCGTCCGTGGACTGCGCCCAGTACAAGGTGTTCCCGGCCAGCACCATGCCGTTGACCTGCGAGAAGTTCAGCCCGGTCACGTTGCCGGTCGCGGTGAAGATGTTCGCGCCGATCACGCCGGACTCCGGCGTGAAGTACCGGTAGTACAGGTTGTTCTGGCCCGAGCGGGTGAAGTAGATCCGGCCCGAGTCGTAGAACATGCCGGTGATGTTCTGCACCTCGCCGTGCCAGGTGGACATGTTGGTGATCTGGTCACCGGTGTTCACCGGGGTCGGGGTGCCGAACGTGGTGCCGTCGAAACTTCGCTTGTCGAAGACGCCGTTGGACCAGCCGGCGTACAGCTGGCCGTTCAGCATGAAGGCGCCGCGGTTGTTGCCCCAGGTCAGGCCGCCGTTCGGGACCGTGGCGAGCGCGCTCGCGGTGGTGCCGTTGAACGACGAGCGGCCGACCGTGTTGTCCCAGGTGACGAAGATGATGTTCCCGGTCCGCCGGCCCGCGATGTACAGGTTGTTCGGCAGCGTCGGGGTGTTGTTCGGCGCGATCGTGGTGCCGCCCGCGAGCGGGAAGAACGCGATCTTGGCGTGGTACTCGAAGTTGCCGATCCGGTCGGTGTCCGAGCCGACCCACAGGCCGGTCGGTGTCGCGAGCAGGTCGAAGACACCGACGCCGCGCTCGCGGGTCGGGTTCCACGACAGCGGCAGGCCGTTGATCGGGTCGAGCGCGGCGATACCGGGCCGCGAGACCGCGCCCTGGCCGGCCGAGTCGGCGCTGAACGGGTTGTTCTGCCAGCGGGCGTGGCCGCCGGTGTAGACCACCGAGCCGGTGATCGCGACGGCGTACGTGGTGTCACCACCGGTGTTGTTGATCCACGCGGCCTTCAGGTCCGAGCCGCGGGCGGCGGTGTTCCAGCGCGCGGTCGAGTCGCAGGCGGTCAGCGAACCGCCGTACGCGCCGGTGGTGGAGATGACGAAGTACGAGCCGTCCGGCGAGATGTCCAGGTCACGCATGTAGGTGGTGAACGAGCTCGAGCAGGCGGTGTTGTAGAAGTTCGTCTGCCAGTTCTCGACGGTCGCGCTCGGGCCGGTCAGGTTCAGCATGAACACCTGGTGCTTCTTGACCCCGGAGATGGTGTCGAAGTTGCCGATCGCGACCAGGTTGCTGCCGTCCGGCGTGATGTCGATCTTCATCACCGTCGTCACGCCGCCGCGGTGCAGACCGGCGATCTGCAGGTTCATGTACGGGTCGTAGTCGCCGGTGACCGGGTCGGCGGTGGCCAGCGCGGCCTGCGCGTGGCCCTCGTAGTTGGCGAACAGGCCGGCGATCCAGAGCCGGCCGTTGGACAGCCGCATGTCGCGGACCCGGCCGTCGATGCGCGGGAAGTGGAAGCCCGACACGCGGGCGCCGGTGGTGGCGTTGATCTTGGCCACGCTCGGCGAGCCGCCGCCGCTGATGTTGTTGAAGTAGCCGGCCACGAACGCGTTCACACCGTCACCGGCGGGGATGATCGTGGTCACCTCGCCGTCCGGGTTCGGCGCGAAGGTCGCGTCGATCTCCCCGGTGGTCGCGTTGAAGGCCGCCAGGTTCGTCCGCGGGTACGTCGTGGTGCCGTCGCGGGACTGGACCTGGGTGAACTCACCGCCGATCAGGATCCGGTTGCCGAACTGCTGGATGGTCTTGACCGACCCGTCCAGCACGTTCGGCGTCCAGTTCGCCGGGTCGTCAGTGACCAGCTGGTCCTGACTGACCTGCACAGCAGTGGCCGGACCGCCCAGGAACACCAGGCATCCGGTCAACGCCGTCACCAGCGCCATGAGCACACAGAAATAGGACTTGCGCACGTCAACTCCCCCCGCCCCGCAGCGCGCCGAACGGCGGTGCCGGGCACAACCCTTGCCTGGCACACCCCCCAGCGCTCCAGGTCCCCTTGGTCGCACAGTAAACACCTTCGGACCTGCTACCGCAGTACTTCGGCCACAAAACAGTTGCCGGAGCGTCGATCCGTTGTGATAAGTGAACCCGAGGCCACGCCGGCGTCACGGAGGGTGATCAAAACGGCCGCTCGGCTTCCCCGCACCGCCCCCGGTTCGTCACGGACAGGTGCCGAAAACGTCACCGGTCATTGGCGATCCGTTCTCCTGCCCCTATCCTCCTTGTGGGGAGAGCACCAGCTTGGCCGGGGGGCCGGGGTCGCAGGTGCTCGGGAGCACGGGTGGGGGAAATCGGTTTGTCGTCACACAACGTCGCCGCGGCGGGGGCCGGCACGGCGCCCGGACAGCGCCGTCGCTGGTGGGCCGGGTGGCCGCTGTCCGTGCTGTTCCTGGGCTTTCCGCTGTGGTGGGTGCTCGGCCTGACCGAGTTCATCTTCTTCATCGCCGCGGTCCCGATGGCCTGGTCGCTGATCAGCCGCCGGACGGTGATCGCGCCGCGCGGCTTCGGCTGGTGGATCGGCTTCCTGGCCGTGGTCCTGGTCAGCGCGACGATGCTGACCAGCGACGCGCCGTACAGCACCACCGGCCCGCTCGGCGGCACGGTCCTCACCTACGTGTACCGCCTGTGCTGGTACCTGGTGGTCACGATCGTCCTGCTGTACGTCGGCAACACCAGCAAGGCGCAGCTGCCGACCGAGCGCGTGGTCCGGCTGCTCGGCTACATGTTCGTGGTGACCGCGTTCGGCGGCCTGCTCGGGGTGCTCGCGCCGACGCTGCAGTTCAGCTCGTTCCTCGAGCTGGTGCTGCCGCACTCGGTCGGGGCGAACAAGTTCCTGCGCGCGCTGATCCACCCGGCCACCGCCGACATCCAGAACGTGCTCGGCTTCGCCCAGCCGCGGCCGCGGGCGCCGTACGCCTACGCGAACTCGTGGGGCGCGAACCTGTCCTTCTACCTGCCGTTCTTCCTGTACGGGTGGTTCGGGCGCAGCTCGGGCTGGCGGCGGCTGGCCGGCTGGCCGGTGCTCGTGGTGGCCGCCGTACCGGTCGTGTACTCGCTGAACCGTGGCCTGTGGGCGGTGCTCGTGGTCGGCGCGCTGTACGCCGTCGTCCAGGTGATCCGGCTGCGCGGCTTCAACGCGATGGCGTGGCTGGCTCCGGTCGCCGTGGTGGCCGTGGTGGCCGCGCTGCTGTCGCCGCTGCCGAACATGATCAGCGAGCGGCTCGCCCACCAGCACAGCAACGACCGCCGCAGCGAGCTCGCCTTCAAGACCGTCGAGTCGACCGTGAAGGGTTCGCCGCTGATCGGCTTCGGCAACACCCGCGACGTCGAGGGCAGCTTCGGCTCGATCGCCGGCGGCGCGACGCTCGGCTGCCCGGCCTGCGCGGTCCCGCCGTTCGGGACGCAGGGGCACCTGTGGCTGGTCGTGTTCACCCAGGGGCTGCTCGGGACCGCGTTGTTCCTGGCCTTCTTCCTGGTCCGGTTCGCGCGAAACATCCGCAGCCGGGAGCCGATCGCGATGATCGGCTGCGCGGTCCTGCTGTTCTTCCTGATCGAGATCCTGGTCTACGACACGCTCGGCTCGCCGCTGTTCACGCTGATGATCGCGCTCGGCCTGATGTGGCGCGACGAGCGCGAGGCGAAGGCGGTGACGACCGAATGACGCTGATCGCCGATGTCACCACCGACCGGCTGGTCGGTGCGGTGGAGCGGCTCTGGCCCGGCCGGACGGTCGAGGTCGTCCGCGGCCGCCGCCGGACCACGGGGACGCAGGACCTGATCTTCGTTCCGTCGCGCTCGGCGCCGCGGCTGCTGGTCCCGGCCGGGGGGACGGGGGGCGCCGACAGCGGGCCGTCCCAGGTTAACCGATCATTGTCGCGAAAATAAGCCCCGGTCTGGGTTCCGAGAACAGTCGCACTCCCG
>NZ_JBVJNV010000010.1:12000-291676 GCF_055583505.1 Kribbella sp. NPDC104740
TTCGCCCTGGCGGGCGTGTGCGGTCGCCCCCGACAACTGGAGGACAATGGGGGCGGAGGACACCGTCTTCGTTCCTTCGCCGCCCGCCCCCCCCCCGCCCCCCCCTCCCCCCCCCCCCCCCGCCGCGGCCAGCGGGCTGCGCCGGTTCAGCCGCGCGCTGTCGAGCAAGGAGCGCGCGGTCCGGCTGATCGGATCGGTCGCACTCCGGGCTCGCGCCGAGGGTCTGCTGGCCGACCGGATCCGGATCACGCTGCCGGCCGTCGCCGGTGAGTCGGTCGAGCAGTACCTGTCCGGCGTCCTCGGGACGGAGGTCGTCGTCGGTCTCGGCGTCGGCTCGCTGCGGGCCAACCAGAAGCCGATCCTGCAGGTCTTCGACTGGCGCGGCCGCTGCGTCGCGTACGTGAAGGTCGGCGACTCCGCGCTCACCGCCGGTCTGGTCCGGCAGGAGGGCGCCAACCTCGCTCTGCTCGCCGAGCACAACTGGCAGCTGCTGGAGATCCCCCGGCTGCTGCACCGCGGCAGCTGGAAGGGTCTGGAGCTGCTGGTCATCTCAGCACTCGACACCACCGTCCGGCCCGGCGCCGGCGCGTTGCTGCAGCCGCCGCTGGAACCGCTGGACGAGCTCTACGACCAGTACGACGAAGGCTCGGCGGAGCTCGCCAGTACGGCGTACTGGCAGGACCTGCGCGCCACCGGGGACCAGATCGAGGACGAGGGCCACCGGGCGTCGTACGACGCGTCGCTGGAGCGCATCGAACGCAGCCGCGGTGACGACCTGGTCCGGCTGACCGCCTGGCACGGGGACTTCGCGCCGTGGAACCTGAACCACAAGGGCGGCCGGCTGCAGCTGTGGGACTGGGAGCGCTTCGCCACCGGCGTACCGGCTGGGCTGGACCGGGTGCACTACGTGGTGCACACCAGCACGCGCGCTGAGGGCTTCTCCGACGCCGTGCTGGACACCGCACTGACCAGCCCGTTCACCCACCACCCGAACTGCCCACCGGCTGAGCAGGAGCTGCTGGCGGGGCTGTACCTCGCGTCCCTCACCGCCCGCTACCTGATCGGCAGCCAGGGCGACCAGGGGGACGTCATCCGTCCGACGACCCGGACCGTGCTGCAAGCACTGGACCGGCACAGCCGGCGGATCGCCGCCGCGAAGGGAGTCCGATGACCACCGGTCTGACCGGCAGGAGCACCGCCGTCCTGCGATCCACCCGCGACGTCGTCCCGGACAGCGCCCAGCAGGCGATCCGCACCGCCACCCGTGCGGTCGGCCGCGCCACCTCCGGCGTCCGGATGCTGCCGGACCTGATCGTCGCCGGCGCCCAGCGCTGCGGTACGACGACGCTGTACCGGCTGCTGGTCGACCACCCGGCGATCGTGCGGCCCCTGTTCCACAAGGGCATCGGGTACTTCGACATCGGCTACGACCACCCGTGGTCGTGGTACCGCGGGCACTTCCCGGTCGCGCCGGTGGCCGCGGCCCGGACCCGGGCGTACGGGCGGCCGATGACCTTCGACAGCAGCGGGTACTACATGTTCCACCCGCTGGCCGCCGAGCGGATCGCGCGGCACCTGCCGGACGTCAAGGTGGTCACGCTGGTCCGTGACCCGGTCGAGCGCGCGTTCTCGGCGTACAAGCACGAGAAGGCCCGCGGCTTCGAGACCGAGGACTTCGAGACCGCGCTGGCGCTGGAGGACGAGCGGCTGGCCGGTGAGGTCGAGCGGATCCAGGCCGACCCGTCGTACCAGAGCTTCCACCACCGCCACCACGCCTACGTCGGCCGCGGCCGGTACGCCGAGCAGATCGTCCGGCTGCAGCAGGCGCTCTCGCCGGAGCAGGTCTTCGTGATCGACGCGAACCGTTTCTTCGCCGAGCCGGTCGAGCAGTTCGCCCGGCTGCAGGAGTGGCTCGGGCTGCCGGTGCACGACCCGGCGAAGGTCGAGCAGGCCAACGCGCGGCCGAGCAAGCCGATGGCCGACTCGCTGCGCTCCTCGCTGCTGGAGCGGTTCGACTCCTCCGACGCCGAGCTGTCGGTGATCCTCGGCCAGACACCGAGCTGGCGGCTGTGAAGCCCGGCCGCCCGGCGCGCGACGACGCCGTCGAGCTGTCCGCCTACCTGCGCGCGATGCGCAGGGGCGCGGTGGCCGTTGCCGTCTGCGCGCTGCTCGGTGCGGCCGCCGGTGTCGCCTGGACCGTCCGCACCCCGCGGGTCTACTCGTCCACCTCGGCCGTGCTGGTCGCGGACGCGCCGCTCTACCTGGCCCGCAAGGGCGAGGAGGGCGCGAAGTGGTTCACCATCGACACCGAGGCGGCCCGGCTGGTCTCGGAACCGATCCTGGACGCGGCCCGGCGGGCGACCGGCGAGAAGAACATCAACACCAAGGTGCACATCTCGGCGGTGCCGACCACCAAGGTGCTGAAGGTGACGTACGTGTCCACCAACCGGCGGGCCGCCGAGAAGGGCGCGGTCGCGATGACGACCGAGTACCTGAAGCTGCGCCGCGCCGAGTTCGAGGACCGTCGCGACCACCGGGTCGAGCTGATCGGCCAGCAGATCGCGACGCTGAACGCCCGGCTGGACGGCACGCTGATCACCGGCAGCCCGACCGCGGCCAAGCTCGCGGAGCAGCGCGCCACCCGGCAGGCGATCGCGGCCCAGATCGCCGCCCGGCAGACCGAGTCGCGGCAGGTCCGCGTCACCAGCGCGTACCCCGGCCAGGTCGTCCGCGTCGGCGGTACGACGAGCGCCCGGCGGGTCAACCCGCTGGTGCCGCCGGTGGCCGGCATGGTCTTCGGCGGACTCGGCGGCCTGCTGATCGCGGCGTTCCGCTCGTCCCGGCTGGGCAGCGCCAAGGACGTCACCCACCTGGTGCCGGACAGCGCCGTGGTCCAGCTCAAGCTGCACAAGACCGGCGGACCAGGGGCTCGGAGCTGGGACCCGATCACCGCCGGCGTACTGGGTCTGGGGACGGGCACTGTCATGGTCGCTCCACCGGACCGGCCGCCCGGGGAACTCGAACGCGCCGCGGCCGACCAGCTGTCCGCCGCACTGCGGCATCACGGACGACGGGCCTGGGTCGTTGACCACAGCGTGCTGCCTGTCGACACCGTGCCGGTCCCGCGGACCCGGGCCCGCGCCAGCACCGTGCTGGTCACCAGCAACGGTGTCACCAGCGAGCCGGGCTCCGTACTGGCCGGGATGACCGGCAACGTCGTACTGATCGTCACCCCGCGCACCAGGCGCCAGGCGCTGGCCGAGGCCGTGCACCGGATCGCCGAGGTCGGGGCCACCGTCCAGGGAATCGTTCTGCTGTCCGGGTCGAACCGGTTCGTACCAGCCGTGCTGAGAAGGAGCACCTCATGAGTACATCGCCCACTGCTCCTTCGGTGAGCGTCGTCGTCGCCACGCGGAACCGGCCCGAGCTGCTCCGCAAGGCGCTCGCGTCGATCGCCGCCCAGGACTACGCCGGTCCCGTCGAGCTGGTCGTCGTCTACGACCAGAGCGAGCCCGAGACCACGCTGGCGGCCGACCTGCCACTGACCGGGCAGGCCGGTGAGCGCCGGGTGAACGTCGTCACCAACACCCGCTCCCCCGGCCTCGCCGGCGCCCGCAACAGCGGCGTCACCGCGTCCAGCGGCGAGTACCTGGCGTTCTGCGACGACGACGACAGCTGGCGGCCGGACAAGCTCGGCACCCAGGTGGCGATGCTGACCACCACCGGCGCCGGGCTGTCGGTCTGCGGGATCGAGATCACCATCGGCGACCAGACCCACGTCCGGGTCCCGACGCCGGCCGACGTCACGGTCACCGAGCTGGCCCGGCGCCGGGTGATGGAGGCGCACCCGTCGACCGTCGTGGTCAGCCGGGCCGCCTTCGACCGGATCGGCTGGGTCGACGAGGACCTGCCCGGCGGGTACGCCGAGGACTACGACTGGATGCTGCGGGCGCTGGCCGCCGAGAAGGTGGCTGTGGTCAGCAAACCCCTGGTCGAGGTGCTCTGGCACCCGGGGTCGTTCTTCACCACCCGCTGGGCGGTGATCATCGACGCGCTCGACTACATGGTCGACAAGCACGCGGTGATCCGGGAGAGCCCGCGCGGGCTGGCCCGGATCTACGGCCAGAAGGCCGTCGCGTACGGCGCGCTCAAGCGCCGTACGGAGTCCAGCCGGTGGGCCCTGCGGGCCTTGCGGCTGGCGCCTGGTGAGAAGCGCGGGTACCTCGCGCTGGCGATCGCATCTGGGGTCGTCCCGGCGAACAGAGTTCTGCAATGGGCGAATGCGAGAGGGCGGGGAATATGAGCGGCACGACGAGGGAGACGACAGGTCCGGTGCAGGGCAGCAGATTCACCTGGTCGGGGCTCGCGCGCCGGCTGCCGGTGATTCTGGTCCTGGCCGCCGTCGGCACGACACTGGGGTTCCTCGGCGCCCGGCAGCAGCCGGCGACGTACACCGCGACGGCGACCGTGCTGGTCGAGCCGGCCAACGGCAACCCGTACGCACCGGGTGCGCGCGGCCAGAACCTCGCCAACCTCGGCACCGAGGCACAGCTGGTCAGCTCCGACGCGGTCGCGCAGTTGGCCAAGACGACGCTGCGCAGCAAGGCGTCGGTCGCGGCCCTGGTCGAGCAGCTCGCGGTCACCAACCCGCCGAACTCGCAGGTGCTCGAGGTGGCCTACACCGACATCACCCCGGCCGCGGCCCGCGACGGCGCGAACGCGTTCGCCTCGGCGTACCTGGTCGCTCGTGAGCGGCGGGCGGCCGAGTCGGTGCAGGCCCAGATCAACAACCTGACCAAGGCCCGGACCGCCAACCAGTCCGCCCTGCAGCGCAACCTGCAGGCGCTCAACAAGACCACCGCCGGTACGCCGGCCCGCGTGCTGGCCGACCAGCGCGTCGCCACGACCACTGCCGAGGCGACCAAGCTGGAGAACCAGATCAGCGACCTGCGGCTGTTCCAGGGCGACCCGGGACAGGTGCTGTCCCCGGCGAACCTGCCGACCGGTGCTGCTGGGCTGCCCGGGTGGATCATGCCGGTGGCCGGTGCTGGGGTCGGGCTGCTGCTCGGGCTCGTACTGGCAGTGATGCGGGCGCTCAACGACCGGACGCTGCGGACTGTCGAGGACGTGAAGGCGCTGGGGTACCCGGTGCTGAGCACAGTGCAGCCGGCTGCTGACGAGCACGCTGACGCGTTGCTGGTGGACGCTTCGGCTGGGCTGCCGGATGGGGCTCGGCTGCTGCGGAGTGTGCTGGGGGTGGCGAGTCCTGAAGGTGGGGCTGTGCTGCTGGTGCCGGCTGGAGCTGCTGAGTCGCACACGACCACGCCGCTGGCGCTGGCGGCTGCGCTGGCGCGGGCTGACCAGACTGTTGCTGTTGTGGACGCTGGTGGTGAGCTGACTCGGGCTACCGGGCTTGGCGACACTGCTGGTGTTGCTGACGTGCTGAACGAGGTCGTCGCGCCGGGTGAGGTGGTGACCGAGTACCAGCCGAACCTGCGGTTCGTACCGGTCGGGCCGACGTTCTCGGCGTCGGTGGACAAGCTGGCGTCGCCGCAGATGCGGGAGTTCCTGGACGGGCTGACGCCGGAGTCGCGCTGGGTGCTGGTCGCCGGGCCGATCGCCTCGGCGCCGGAGACGCTGACGCTGGCCGACCTGTGCACGGACGTGATCGTGCTGGTGAGTCTGCGGCAGACCACATCGGTCGACCTGCAGCACGCGGCTGAGGCTGTCACGCGGGGTGGGGCGCGGTTGGTGGGTGTTGTCGTCGACCAGTCGTCGCGCAAGTCCCGCAAGAACAAGCACGAAGAGACGGTCGTGGCGGCCCCCGAGGTCGCGCCGGCAACGACCGCCGCCGCTCCGGAGCCGGCGGCTCCCTCGCCGAAGCTCGTCGCGGTGGACGAGCGGACCGAGGAGATGACCATGCTGGAGGACCGGCCGGAGCCGGACACCGAGAAAGCTGGTGCCGAGGGCAACGAAAAGGGCCAGCGCAAGGAGTCCTCGCCGTGGTTCCCCGAGAGCGGGGCCGACGACGAGGAGACCGGCTACGCGGCGTCGCGGAGATCGGTGTAGTGGCCGCTCCGGCCGGTGCGCATCCCGCCAGCCTGAACAAGATCGCCCGCGGCGGCTCCGCCAACCTGGTGGGAGCCGCCGGCGGCGCGGTGCTGACGCTGCTGCTCACCTGGGTGGTGACGCGCGGGACGGAAGCCGGCGTGGCCGGCAGCCTGTTCGCGCTCACCGCGGTGTTCCTGATCGTCGCGGCGATCGCCGAGCTCGGCTCGGACGTGTCGCTGTCGAAGTTCCTGCCGCACTTCCTGGTCGAGGACCGGCTCGCCGACGCCCGCACCACCGTGCGGATGGCGGCTCTGGTCTCGTTCGCCGGCGGCAGCCTGGTCGCCGTCGTCCTGCTCGTCCTCCGCGCGCAGGTCGCCGACGCCGTCCTCGGTGACGGCAGCGGTACGCCGGGCTCGCAGGCGGTCGCCGTACTGGCTGTCTGCGTGCCGCTGGCCGCGGTGACCAACACGGTCCTGTCCGCGACCCGCGGGCTGACCACGATCCGCCCGACCGTCCTGGTCGACAAGATCGGCCGCGCGCTGCTGCAGGTCGGCTTCGTCGGCGTCGCGGTCGCCGCGGGCGCCGGCCTCGGCGGACTCACGCTCGCCTGGGCCCTCCCGTACGCCGTCGCGACGGTCGTCGCGATCGCCTGGTACCTCGTCATCGAGCGCCGCCTGACCGCGCGCACCGGCCCCGGCCTGCCGCCGTCGGCCCGCCGCGACCTCTGGCGCGAGTACGCCGTCTACACCTGGCCGCGGGTGATCTCCCGGATCAGCCAGAGCATCCTGCAGCGCGCCGACATCGTCCTCGTCGCCGCGCTCCGCTCCCCCGCCGAGGCCGCGGTCTACACGGTCGCCACCCGGCTGTTCGTGATCGGCCAGCTCGGCACCCAGGCGATCCAGCAGGTCGCCGCGCCGCACACCAGCGCGCTGCTCTCCTCCGGCGACGACCGGGCCACCAAGCGCGTCTTCCAGACCGTCACCGCGTGGACGATGTCGCTGACGTGGCCGTTCTTCCTCGCGTGCCTGGCGCTGGCGCCGTTCCTGCTGCACGTCTTCGGCGGTACGGCGTACCGGGCCGGGGACGACGTGGTGATCGTGCTCGCGCTGGCCGCGCTGCTCGCGGCCGCGGGCGGGCCGGTCGACCTGATCCTGCTGATGGCCGGGCGGAGCGGGCTGAGCCTGGTCAACGCGCTGGTTGCCCTCGGCGTCAACCTGGCGCTGAACCTGCTGCTGATCCCGCGGATCGGCATGATCGGCGCGGCGATCGCGTGGGCGGCCGCGATCGTGGTCCGGAACGTGCTCGGGATGATCCAGGTCTCGGCGAACCTGCACTGGCTGCCGTTCAGCCGGTTGTCGGTGACGGTCGGCGGCCTGGCGATCGCCTTCTTCGCCGTCCCGCCGACGGTTCTGAACCTGGCCACGGACCCCTCCGACGGGGTGCTGATGGCCGTGCTGGCGGTGGGGGCCGCCGGCTACCTGGCCGCGCTGTGGAAGCTGCGCGACCACCTTGCCCTGACGGCGTTCACCGCGATGCTGCGCCGTCGCAACCCTCAGCCGGCCGACGCAATCCCGGCCGCGGAAGAAACGAAGCCGGTGCCGATGTCATGACTGTGCCAAATGCCTCGCCTCCGGCTCGGCGGGTCATGGGGCTTGATCTCCTGGTCTTCCCTCGTCGCTCCGGTCGCTTCGCTCCCTCCACTCCTCAGTCCAGACCAGGAGGCCCCATGACCTGCCGCCCGCTTCTGGTGGTGGCCGCGCTGATGTCACTCGCCGCCGGGCTCAGCGCGTGTGCGAAGGCTGTGCCGCTCGCTGAGCCCTCGGCGGCGGGGCCCAGCAACACCGGCGGGCTGGTGCTGTCCAGCGGCTTCTCCGACGCGGGGCAGCTCGGTCGGTCGGCGCCCACCGGCATCCGCACCAGCTTCGGTCCCGTGGTCGACCGCAACGGCGCGAACCTGGTCGGCGTCATCGGCCTGGCAGCGGGCGAGCAGCACTCGCTCGCGCTCATGCAGGACGGCCGCGTGCTGGCCTGGGGAGCCAACGACGACGCCCAGCTCGGCAACGGCACCCGCGCCGCCTCGCTCGTCCCCGTCCCGGTCCGCGCCCCCGACGGCGCCCCCGGCGCGCTCACCGGAGTCGTCGACATCGCCGCCGACTCCAACACCTCCGTTGCCCTGCGCAAGGACGGCACCGTGGTGGTCTGGGGCCGCGCGAACTCCGGCCAGCGCGGCAACGCCGACACCACCGCGAACCCGACCACGCCGAGCGTCGTCCTGAACCCGACCGCGACCGGCCCGCTGACCGGCGTCCGGGCGATCTCGGCCGACGGCGGCAGCGAGCTCGCGCTCACCGACCGCGGCACCGTGCTCGGCTGGGGCAACAACGAGTACGGCCAGCTCGGCTCGTCGGCGCCGGTGGTCGCCAAGCTCCCGGTCCCGGTCACGGGACGTGGGAAGGCGCCGCTGACCGGCGTACGGGCGATCGCGATCGGCGGCCAGCACTCGGTCGCGCTGCTCGGCGACGGGCGGGTCGTGACCTGGGGCCGCAACGACGTCCACCAGCTCGGCGACGGCACCGGGACCAACCGGAACATCCCCGCGGAGGTCCTGGTTGCCCCGGGCAAGCCGCTGACCGGAGCGACCGAGATCTCGTCGGCGGAGAAGCACACGCTGGCGCTGCTCAAGGACGGCTCGGTCGTCGGCTGGGGGCACAACAACGGCGGCCAGCTCGGCAACGGCACGGTCAAGGTCCAGCCGTTCGCGACGCCGGTGCACGGCAGCCGCAGCGAGCCGAAACTCCTTGCTGTGCAGCACATCATGGCCGGCGAGAGCTACAGCGTCGCCGTCCTGCAGAACGGCGAGATCCTCACCTGGGGCGCGAACGGCCGCGGTCAGCTCGCCACCGGTGACCGGCTCGACCGCAACAAGCCGGGCCCGGTCACGGTCGAGAACGGCGTGCCGGAGCCGAGCTGGGTGACCGCCGTCGGTGTCGGCCGCCGGCACGTGCTGATCGCGCTGCGCTGAAGCCGGCTACGGGATCGGCGGGGGCTTGAGCTGCGGTGACCTGAGCGCCGTACGGAGAGCGTTGACGGACTGGCTGCCGGGCTTGAGCTCGGTGGCCCCGATGTCCTTGAAATCGGTCTCGTTCCAGTAGACCAGCGCCTTCACCTGCGGGAACGCCGTCAGCTGCCCGGGCATCGTGCTGAACACCGCGCTGCGCTTCACCTCCCCGAGGTTGTCGCTGACCCCCCACTCGGCCAGCATGATCGGCTTGCCGGGATGCTTGCTCGTGGCCCACGTGTAGAAGCCCGGCCAGGTCGGGTAGGCCTTCTGGGTCCGGTTCACGGCCTGGCTGATCCCGCCGGAGAACTCCGGGTCCGGGCCGAACAGGTACGGGTCCTCGGCGATCCAGTCGACCACGTCGTCCCCGGGGTACAGCTGCTCGAACCACGGCTGCACCCCCCAGTACGGCGAACCGCGGTACGTCATCACCAGGATCGCGTTGGTCGCGCCTTTCGCCTTCAGACGCAGGGCGACGCGGCGGTACATCGCCGCGTAGTCCTTGGCCGTGAACCCCGATCCCGCGGCCGGCTTGACCTCCTCCTCCGGCTCGTGGTGGATGGTCAGGAAGAACTTCTCCGGGAACGTCGTCGTCAGGTACTCCGCCTGCGCGTCGATCGCCTTGTCCACCTCGGGATCGCCCGCCGCGACCTCGGCCCAGGTCCGGCCCATCTCGGGCTTCCAGTTGAGCAGCAGCAACCGCTTCTTCCCCGGCTCGCGGGCCCGCTTGATCATGTCCGCGGTCGGGAACAGCTTCGGGCTGGAGTTGTAGTAGTGCGCGATGTCCACCGGGCGGCCCAGGACGCTCTCGAACGCCGGCAGCGCCTCGTCCCAGGACTCGTCCCCCAGCGGGTTCGCCGCCGCACCGAACCAGACGCCACAGGAAGGCACCAGCAGCGCCGACACAGTGCACCCAGGCGTCGGCTGCGGCGATGGCGGAGGCGCTGTCCGCTGGCTCGACGGCTGGTCCTCTCCGCGGACCAGTGCACAGCTCACCAGCGCGACGGCCGCGACCAGGGCACAGCCACCAGCACCGACCAGCCAACGCGTCCAGCCCTTGCGGGGTTGCGAAGTCATCACCCGATGCTACTGCCGGTGACAACCGTTGCAGGGTTGATTTCCCCAGATCGTTGTCAGCGGCCGACCGGGTCGTTATGGTGAATCACCAGCCTGTGGGGGGCTTTGGGTACTGCTGTGTAGGGGTGGGGGAAATCCGCATGACACGTGCGCTGGGCTTGGGTGCCCATCGGAGCAACAAGGGTGACCGTGGGGTCGAGAAGCGACTCACCGCGCTCGCCGGACTGACCGAGCTGACCGGCAAACGCCTGCTGGACGTCGGCTGCGGCGACGGGACGTACACGCGCCGCCTGGCCGCCGGTTTCGACGAGGTCACCGCGGTCGACGTCGAGCCCGAGCGGCTGGCGGTCTTCCGGTCCGAGGTCGAAGGCACCGAGCTGGCAACCAAGCTGACGATCCGGCAGATGCCGGGCGAGAAGCTGGACCTGCCGGACGAGGCGTTCGACGTGGTGACCACGATCGAGGTGCTCGAGCACGTCGCCGACCTGGACCTGACGCTGGGCGAGATCCACCGGGTGCTGGCCCCCGGCGGCCGGTTCCTGATCACGTCGCCGAACCGCTGGTTCCCGTTCGAGACGCACGGGTTCTTCGTCGCCGGCAAGCGCCGGCCGCCGCAGTACGGGCCGTTCCTGCCCTGGATCGTGCCGCTGCACAAGCGGCTCGCCGACGCCCGCTCGTTCACCGTCCGCGGCCTGTCGAAGCAGATCGAGGCCAAGGGCTTCCGGCTGACCGGCGTCGACTACATCATGCCGCCGTTCGACCGGTCCGGCCTGGGCGGCAAGATCCGCCCGGTCACCGACGCGATCGAGCGGTCCCGGCTGGAGTTCTTCGGGATGGCGCTGATCCTGGTGCTCGAGAAGGTCTGACGGCAACGGCGAAGGCCCCCGCCCACGGTGTGTGGACGGGGGCCTTCGTACGGCGTACCGCTACTTGACCTGGCGGGCCAGCAGCCCGCTGTTCAGCACCTCACGCGCCGCGGCCTTGGTGGTCGCGGACGAGTCGAGCCGGGTCGTGCCGACGGTGTGGAAGGTGGCCTCGTTCCAGTAGACCAGCGCCTTCACCTGCGGCATCTTCTTCAGGCCGTCCTGCACACTGCGCAGCACGTCGGCCTTGTTCATCCCGAGCATGGTCTGCTCGTCGATCCCCCACTCGCCGAGCATGATCGGCTTGCCCGGGTGCTTGGTCGTCGCCCAGGTGTAGAAGCCCGGCCAGCTCGGGTTGGTGTAGGTGTCCTTACGGTTGACCCCGGTGGTGAACGGACCCCACCAGTTCGCGTCGTCACCGAAGATGTACGGGTCCTCCGCGATCCAGTCGACCACGTCGTCACCGGGGTAGAGGTCGTTGAACCAGGGCTGCGAGCCCCAGTGCGGTGTCCCCATGTAGTTCATCACGTAGACGGCGTTGGTGACGCCGTTGGCCTTCAGCCGCTGGACGACGTGGCGGTACATCGCCGCGTAGTCCTTGGCCGTGTAGCCCGAGCCGGCGGCCGGCTTGACCTCCTCCTCCGGCTCGTGGTGGATGCCGAGGAAGAACTTCTCCGGGAAAGTCGTCTTCAGGTACTGCGCCTCGGCGTCGATGGCCTTGTCGACCTCCGGGTCGCCGGCGGCGACCTGCGCCCAGGTGCGGCCCATCTCGGGCTTCCAGTTCAGCAGCAGAATCCGCTTCTTACCGGGTTCGCGGGCCCGCTTGATCATCTCGGCCGTCGGGAACAGCTTCGGGCTCGAGTTGTAGTAGTGCGCGATGTCGAGCGTCCGGCCGATCGTCGACTCGAACGCCGTCAGCGCCTCGTCCCAGCTCTCCGAGCCCAGCGGGTTGGCCGCCGCGCCGAAGAACGCACCGCAGGACGGCACCAGCTTGTCGGAGATCGAGCAGCCCGGGTTGCCGGTGGACGGCGGCGTGGTCGGCTGGGTCGGCGTCGTCGTGGGCTTGGTCGGCGTCTGCGTCGGAGTCGTGGTCGGCTTCGTCGGAGTCGTCGTCGGCTTGGTCGGCGCCGTGGTCGGCTTGGTCGGCCCGGTGGTGGGCGGAGCCGTCGGCGTGGTCGGCGGCACCGACGGCTGCGGACCGCTGCCGTCGCCCTTGACGTAGCTGATCTCCAGCTTCGTCTGGGTGGCACCCGACTCGCGGGAACCGAAGACCGAGCCGCCGCGACCGGCCAGCTGGGTCAGCGCCAGGTTCAGCGCACCGTCGGTCTGGACTCCGGCCGAGACGTCGATCCGCAGCTCCTTCGACTTGCCGTCGTCGGCCGCGGAGGCGATCGCCGTACCGGCGCGCAGACCGGTGGAGGCGGAGACCGCCTCGGTCCACTTCGCCGGGCCGGTGGAGACCTGGATCTTGCTCGGGTTGCTCGCGGTCAGCCTGGTCAGGACCAGGGTGGCCTTGCGGGCGTACCCCTCGGCAGCGGCCGGTACGGCGTACCGGACGAAGCTGGTGGACTCGTTCTGCTTGACGACGAGCCGGGTGGACCAGCCGTGCCGCTGGGTGGGGGACTTCGTGGACACGTAGGCGTCCGCAGTCGCCGTGAGCGACACCGGGGCGGGTGCGGGCTCGTCGGCGTTCAGAGCTGCGAAGCCGATCCCCGCGGTGGTCAGCACCAGGGCGCTCGCTGCCACGATCGGGATCAGGGTCCGCCGGCCTGCTTTGGCGGCCGGTTCGTTCAGTACGTCGGAGGGAACGGCAGACCGATGTCGGCCATGCCTACGGGAATGGTTGTCCCGCATGGGGGGCTGTCCTTCCTGCACGCCTGTGAGGTTAGCTGTCGGGCTCGGGTCGGAAGTGTTACCCGGCCGCTGCTGCGGCTTCGCCCCAAGGAGCACCGGGGGCTGGTGCTCCGCGGAACCTGTGGTTCCCCCACTTCCGCCCTCTGTTGCTGGGTGGTAGGTAGATCGCCGGCCCGGAGGGCGGAACTCGGCGTTGCGCGCCGGCGACGGTGGTCGAGCCTCGCACGTCCCCAGGCCGGGCCAGGCGCGGGTGAGCTTACGCAGGTCCCGGCGAGGACCTCAAGATGTCCGAGAGCGCTCTTAACATGACCGAGCGTAGCCAGC
This sequence comes from Kribbella sp. NPDC104740, assembly GCF_055583505.1. Lineage (NCBI taxonomy): Bacteria > Bacillati > Actinomycetota > Actinomycetes > Propionibacteriales > Kribbellaceae > Kribbella > Kribbella sp. NPDC104740. The sequence continues at coordinate 25,228 of NZ_JBVJNV010000010.1, forward strand.
TCACGGAACGTAAGATCACGGACAGATAACAACCGAAATCGTCACCGACCGTGTTCGAAACCTGTTATCCGGACGCTCCACCCGGCATTCGGTTTCGCTCTCGCGGGCGGAACATGACATTCTTTACATGCTTTGAAACGCTTGTTTTCAAGGCGTGTTCCCGGCCCAGGGCGTCGATGATCCGACCGGTGGTGGTGACGGCCGCGCTCAGCTGCAGGCTGTCACGGTGGTTCTCCTCGGCCGACACGGTGTGCGCTTCCGGGTTCGCCAGGACGCCGGTGAGGGCGGTCAGGAAGCCGTCGCGGTCCTCGCACAGCGTGACCAGGCCCAGGGCGCCCATCCGGCGCGAGAACTGCTGCTGGTGCTGGTCGATGTGCTCGTTCAGCAGCGGGTCCCGCGGGACGACGATCGGCTTGCGGCCCTGCTTGCGGACCTCGAGCATCGTCGCCGGGCCGCCGTGCGAGACGACGGCCGTGGCCTGGCGCATCAGCGCCTGCAGTTCGTCGTACGCGACGATGCCGACGCCCTTGGCCCGGCGTGGCCCGGGCGTGGAGCCGTGCTGGACGAGCGCCGTGCGGCCCTCGTGGCCGGGGAGCTCCAGGAAGTCGTCCACCCAGCCGACCAGGCGGTCGAAGTGGTGGTGGTCGGTGCCGAGGATGACCAGGACGTCGTACGTGTTCACAGCAGCCTCCCGACGACGGCGGACCCGGAGTAGAGCGCCTGCTGCTCGTCCCACTGGACGAGCATCCGGCTGGTGAACGGCCGGCAGAGCCGCGCGGTGAGCGTCGGGTGGTCGATCCGGTCGAAGACCTCGATGTAGACCGTCGGGATCCGGGCCAGCTTGCCGAGCACGAAGAACGGCAGCGCCACGCCGGCGCCGGTGGTGACGATCACGTCCGGCCGCTCGCGGCGCAGGACGGCGACCGCCAGGCCGAAGTTGCGGAGCAGGTTCTTCACGTTCCGCGTGGTCGGGTGGTAGGCGTACACCGCCCGCTGGCCGGCCAGCAGCGACTTGCCGTCCTCGGTCGGGAACGTCACCCAGCACACGTCCCGCTGGGACCACCACGGCCGCAACGTCATCAGCTGCGCCAGGTGGCCGCCGCTGGAACACACCATCAGAACCCGGATCGCCGGCACCGCCGCGTCGGCGGCCGGCCGGGGCTCGACGCTCGTCATCTCGCCTCGTTGACCATGCCGGCGCCCACGGTCCGGTTGGTCGCCTCGTCGATCAGGACGAAGCCACCGGTCGAGCGGTTGCGCTTGTACTCGTCGCACAGCAGCGGCTGGGTGGTCCGCAGGCGGACCCGGCCGATGTCGTTCAGCCCGAGGTGGTCGGCGCCCAGATCGCGGTGCAGCGAGTTCACGTCGAGCCGGTACTGCAGGTCCTTCACCATCGCCCGGGCGGTCCGGGTGGTGTGCTTGATCGCGAACTTCTGGCCCGGCCGCAGCGGCGCGTCGTCCATCCAGCAGACCATCGCGTCGACGTCCTGGGTGACCGTCGGGGCGTTGTTGACCCGGCAGATCATGTCGCCGCGGGAGATGTCGATCTCGTCGGTCAGCCGCAGCGTCACCGACATCGGCGCGAACGCCTCCTCGACCTCGCCGTCGGCGGTCTCGATCGAGCGGATCGTCGAGGTGAAGCCCGACGGCAGCACCATCACCTCGTCACCGGCCCGCAGCACTCCCCCGGCCACCTGGCCGGCGTACCCGCGGTAGTCGCGGTGGCTGTCGGACTGCGGGCGGATCACGTACTGGACCGGGAACCGGACGTCGATCAGGTTCCGGTCGCTGGCCACGTGCACGTTCTCCAGGTGGTGCAGCAGGCTCGGTCCGTCGTACCAGGGCATCGCGGCCGAGCGGGTGACGATGTTGTCGCCGAGCAGCGCGGACACCGGTACGACGGTGAGGTCGCCGATGTCGAGCTTGGCCGCGAACTCGGTGAACTCGGCCCGGATCTGTTCGAAGACGCTCTCCGAGTAGTCGACCAGGTCCATCTTGTTCACGCACAGCATCAGGTGCGGGACGTGCAGCAGGGTGGACAGGAACGCGTGCCGGCGGCTCTGCTCCAGCAGGCCCTTGCGGGCGTCGACCAGGATCAGCGCCAGGTCGGCCGTCGACGCGCCGGTCACCATGTTGCGGGTGTACTGGATGTGGCCGGGCGTGTCGGCGACGATGAACTTGCGCCGCGGCGTCGCGAAGTACCGGTAGGCGACGTCGATCGTGATGCCCTGCTCGCGCTCGGCCCGCAGGCCGTCGGTGAGCAGCGCCAGGTTCACGTAGTCGTCACCGCGGTCGCGGCTGGCCCGCTCGACCGACTCGATCTGGTCGGTGAAGACCGACTTGGTGTCGTACAGCAGCCGGCCGATCAGGGTGCTCTTGCCGTCGTCGACCGATCCCGCGGTCGCCAGTCTGAGGATGTCCACGTCAGAAGTACCCTTCCCGCTTGCGATCTTCCATCGCGGCCTCACTGAACTTGTCGTCGCCCCGGGTGGCGCCGCGCTCGGTGATCCGGGTCCCGGCCACCTCGTCGATCACCTTCTCGACGGTGTCGGCCGCCGACCGTACGGCGGCCGTCAGCGACGCGTCGCCGACGGTCCGGTAGCGCACGGTCTCGGTGAACACCGGCTCGGTTGCCTTGGGCAAGCAGTACTCGTGGACCGCGAACAGCATCCCGTTGCGCTCGAACACCTCGCGCTCGTGCGCGTAGTAGATCGAGGGCAGCTCGAGGCGCTCCTGGGCGATGTACTGCCAGATGTCCAGCTCGGTCCAGTTCGACAGCGGGAAGACCCGGATGCTCTCGCCCAGGTGGATCCGGCTGTTGTAGAGGTTCCACAGCTCCGGGCGCTGGTTCTTCGGGTCCCACTGGCCGAACTCGTCGCGGAACGAGAACATCCGCTCCTTGGCCCGGGCCTTGTCCTCGTCGCGGCGGGCGCCGCCGAAGACCGCGGTGAACTGGTGCTTCTCCAGCGCCTCCAGCAGGACCGGGGTCTGGATCCGGTTCCGGGTCCCGTCCGGCGGCGCCTGCACGAAGCCGCGGTCCAGCGCGTCCGGAACGCTTGCCACCAGCAACTGCAGGTTCAGCTCGGCGACCCGGCGGTCGCGGAACTCCAGCACCTCGGCGAAGTTGTGGCCGGTGTCGACGTGCATCACCGGGAACGGGATCCGGGCCGGGAAGAACGCCTTCTGCGCCAGCCGGAGCATCACGATCGAGTCCTTGCCGCCGGAGAACAGCAGCACCGGGCGCTCGAACTCCGCCGCGACCTCGCGGAAGATGTGAATGGCCTCCGACTCCAGCGTCTCCAGCTGCGTCAGCTGGTACCGGGGACTCATCGGGGCTCCAGGATGTGTACGGCGATCGCGGCCAGCAGCTCGTCGGCGACCTCGGGCCGGCAGACCACCAGGTCCGGCAGCTTCGGGTCGGGCTGGTTGTAGCGCAGCGCCGAGCCGTCGATCCGGCTGCAGAACAGCCCGGCCGCCTGTGCGACCGCGACCGGTGCGGCCGAGTCCCACTCGTACTGGCCACCCGCGTGCACGTAGGCGTCGGCTTCGCCGCGCAGTACGGCGGTCGCCTTCACGCCGGCCGACCCCATCGGGACCAGCTCGGCGTCCAGGTCGACGGCGAGCTTCTCGACCAGCGCCGGCGGGCGGCTGCGGCTGACCGCGATCCGCAGCGGGCCGGCCGCACGGGCGGTCAGCGGCTGCGGGTCTTCGGTGCCGTGGACAACGTTCATGGCCGGCAGCGCGACCGCTCCCGCGGTCAGCTCGCCGCGCTCCCACAGGGCGACGTGCACCGCCCAGTCGACGCGTGGCGGTTCGCCGTACTCGCGGGTGCCGTCGAGCGGGTCGATGATCCAGACCCGCTCGGCGCTGAGCCGCGCCGCGGAGTCCGCCGACTCCTCACTCAGTACGGCGTCGCCCGGCCGGTGCTCCCGCAGCGCGCCGATCAGCAGCTCGTTCGCCGATCGGTCGCCCTCGGCGCCCAGGACGCGGCCCGAACCCCCAGTCGCGCGCAGGTCGAGCAGCAGTCTGCCCGCCCGCGTCGCGAGTTCCACGGCCAACCGGCCGTCTTCAGTCGCCATCCGTTCCCCTCCATCGAGATGTCCCCCCGCGCGACTGACGTCGCTGCCGCACAGCCGCCCCCCAGCGGCCGTCCGGCTCAGTACGCGCCGGAGCCCTTCAGCACCGCCCGTGCGGTCTTCCACAAGATCAGCAGGTCCAGCGTCATCGACCAGTTGTCGACGTAGCGCAGGTCGAGCAGCACCGACTCGTCCCAGGACAGGTCGCTGCGGCCGCTCACCTGCCACAGCCCGGTCAGCCCCGGCTTCACGAGCATCCGACGGGTGTCGTCGGCGGCGTACTTGGCCACCTCGACCTCCAGCGGCGGTCGCGGGCCGACCAGCGACATCTCGCCGCGCAGCACGTTCAGCAGCTGCGGCAGCTCGTCCAGCGAGTAGCGCCGCAGCACCTTGCCGACCCTGGTCACCCGCGGGTCGGAGCGCAGCTTGAAGAGCACCCCGTTGCCGTCGCTGGCCGGGGTCAGCTCGACCAGCCGGGCCTCCGCGTCGACCACCATGGTGCGGAACTTCAGCATCGTGAACGGGACGTTGCCGCGGCCGACGCGGTGCTGCTTGAACAGCACCGGGCCGCGGCTGGTCAGCCGGACGGTGAGCGCGATCCCGAGCAGCAGCGGCAGCGCCAGGATCACCAGGACCAGCGCCATCAGCCGGTCGAAGATGCTCTTCAGCAGGTGCGGGCCGGCGCTCGACGACGGGCGCTCCAGGTGCAGCAGCGAGAGACCCGCGACCGGGCGGACCGAGATCCGCGGGCCAGCCACCTCGATGATGCCGGGCGACACGATCAGCTCGACACCGCGCTGCTCCAGCGCCCAGGACAGCCGGCGCAGCGACTGACCGGACAGCTCCGGATCGGCCGCGATCGCGACCACGTCCACGGCGTGCCGGTCGACGGCCGCCATGATGTCGGCCTCGTCCATGCTCTCCGGCACCAGTCCCGGCCGGGCGTCGCCGCGCGGCCGGCAGACCGCGACGACGCGGTACCCGTCCGCGGGACGCTCGGTCAGGCGCTCGCTCAGCGTGGCGGCCTCGGCGTCCCGGCCGACGACCAGGACCCGGCGCATGCAGCGCCCGCGGTAGCGGTGGCGGCTCAGGTCGCGACGCAGCAGGTACCGGAGAAGCAAGGCGAGGACCATCGTCGCCGGGATCGCCAGGACGACGAAACCGCGCGCGATCTCACTCTTGGTCGCGTACGACACGACGGCGACGACGGCGGTCAGCCCGAGGCCGGACCGCAGGATCGAGCGGAACTCGTCCGCGCCGGAGCCGAACGAGCGCGACTCGTAGCCGCGCGACAGCGCGACCGCGGCCACCCAGGCCAGCGGCAGCAGGCTGCCGAAGACCAGGTAGCCACCGCCGATCTGGTACCCGAAGCGGGTCAGCAGCGCGACCGAGGCGCCGATCACCGCGGCCAGCAGGTCGCCACCGATGGCAGCCCAGTGGTACACCGCGACCCACGGCGGGCGGGTCGCCCAGGTCGAGCGTGGAACGATCGCCGGCACCGTGTCCGGTACCACCCAGACCGGCTTGCGCCGGTCCGGCGCCTCCGCGATCAACGGCGCCAGGCCATCCTTGGACTTCTCCCCCACGACGGCACTATCCGTCACCCTCTGTCACCCCCCGGTGAACACCGCCCCCGGTTCCCCCCGGTGCGGTTTGCCGCATGTTCGCCACCTGGTCGGCGGCGGTTCAGCTGAGAGTACTACGCGTGACCGCTCTCGAACAGCACATCCGGCGAGTGATCGTTCCAAGATGAACGGCGGGCAACGCAAAAGGGCCGACCCGGGCAGGTCGGCCCTCTTCACGCATGGTCACACTCGGTGGCGGTCCGCCAGGAGGGGAACCCGGACCGGCACCGTCGGCGTCAGCCGGCGATCAGGCCGTCGCCGCTGATCAGTTCGCGCATCTCGGCCAGCGTGCTGTCGCCCGGCGGCAGGATCGCGTCGGAGTCGTGCAGCTCGTCGTCCGGCACCCGGTCGCCGCTGCGGACGAACTCCAGCAGCGCCGCGAACGCGGTCTTGAACCCGTCCTCGTCGCCGGCCGAGACGGCCTTCTCCAGGTCGGTGTCGACCGAGTTCAGCTGCTCGAGCTTCTCGTCGGCGAGCCGGTACTGACCCTCACCCATGATGCGAACGATCATCGAACGTCTCCGTCCTGCGGTCGAACCGGCTCGGCCTGCTGGACCGGCTGCTGGGCCGGCTGCGCCCCGCCGGGGGCGTCCTGGGACAGCTGCTTGGGCGCCTCGGACCCGCCGATCTGCGCCTTCATCGCGGCCAGCTCGCTCTCGACGTCGGAACCGGTGGACATCCGCTCGAGCTCGAGGGTGATGCTGTCCTTGCTGGTGCCGCTGGCGTCGTCGAGCGCGCCGGAGGCGAGCAGCTCGTCGATCGCGCCGGCCCGGGCCTGCATCTGCTGGGTCTTGTCCTCGGCGCGCTGGACCGCCAGGCCGACGTCGCTCATCTCCTCGGAGATACCGGAGAAGGCCTCGTTGATCCGGGTCTGCGCCTCGGCCGCCGTGTAGGTGGCCTTGATGGTCTCCTTCTTGGTGCGGAAGGACTCCACCTTGGCCTGCAGCCGCTGCGAGGCGAGGGTGAGCTTCTCCTCCTCGCCCTGGAGCTGGGCGTGCTGGGCGGTCAGGTCGTCGATCTGGCCCTGCAGGCCCGACTTGCGGGTCAGGGCCTCACGGGCGAGGTCCTCCCGGCCCATCGACAGCGCCTTCTGCGCCTGTTCCTGCAGCTTGGACGACTGGGCCTGCAGCTGCGAAGCCTGCAGCTCCACCCGCTTCCGGCTGGTGGCCACGTCGGCCACACCACGGCGTACCTTCTGCAGCAGCTCGAGCTGCTTCTGGTACGAGTAGTCAAGGGTTTCGCGAGGATCCTCGGCCTTGTCCAAGGCGGTGTTCGCCTTGGCCTTGAAGATCGTCGACATCCGCCTGAAGATGCTCATCGATATCCGTACCCCTTCTGTGCCGGAGAGTGGACCCGGCGTGCGTGTCATCCACCCTATGTCCCCATGGGTCACGACACCATCAGGACCGGCCCCGATAAACTGGTCCGATCCTCCGGGGACCACCCCGAGATCCCTTGACGCAGCCCGAATGAGGTCCAGGTCCCGTGTTTCGCCGTAGCAAGTCCGAGACAACCCCCGAGCCCGCCGCCGCGGAGCCCCAGGGCAAGGTCGGGGGCAAGGGCCGCCCGACCCCGACCCGGCGCGAGGCCGAGGCCTCCCGCAAGGCCGCGCTGAAGAAGCCGCGCAACCGCAAGGAGGCGGCGGCGTACCGGCGCGAGAAGATGCGCACCGAGCGGGCCAAGATGCAGGACGCGATGAAGACCGGCGACGACCGGTACCTGCCGGCCGCCGACAAGGGCCCGGTCCGCCGGTTCGCCCGCGACTACGTCGACGCCCGCTGGTCGGTGATGGAGTTCGCGCTGCCGGTGCTGCTGGTGATCTCGTTGCTCGGCGTCGTCTTCTCCGGCGTGTTCACCTGGCTGCCCGGGCTGGTGAACCTGCTGTTCCTGGTGATGATCGCGTGCATCGGGGCGGACTGGTTCTTCCTGTCCTCCGGCCTGAAGCGCGCGATCGCTCGCAAGTTCCCGAACGAGGGGACGCGGGGAATCGGGTTCTACGCCGTCCGGCGGACGATGCAGATGCGGCGCTGGCGGCTGCCCAAGCCGATGGTGGCCCGCGGCGAGAAGCCGGCCTGAGCAGCTGACCGCTGGTGTCCGCTGACTCTTCGCGCCCTCGCCTCGACGGGCCCTCCGGCCTGAGCAGCCTGTACGACGCGGCGCTGCACAACCTGCTGGACGTCAACGTCACCGCCGCCGGATTCGTCCGGGCCGGCGGAGGCTACGACGACCCGTGGACGCGGGATGCCGCGATCAACTGCTGGAACGCCGCCAGCCTGCTCGCGCCGGAGGTGGCCCGGGCGACGCTGCTGAAGGTCTGCGACCTGGACCGCGGAGTGGTCGCCCAGGACAACCAGTGGTGGGACCAGATCATCTGGGTGATCGGCGCGTGGCAGCACGTGGCCGTCACCGGCGACCGGGAGTTCGGCGCGGCGGCGTACGAGATCGGGCGGGCTTCGCTGGCCATCCTCGACCGGGAGCGCTTCGACCCGGCGACCGGGCTGTACCGTGGCCCGGCGCTGATGCAGGACGGGATCAGCGGGCTGCCGTCGTACGAGGAAGTGGAGTCGTCGGACGAGCAGGGCGGGTCGTTCGTGCTCGACTACCCGGGTACGGCGGAGCTGCAGTGTCTGTCGACCAACGCGGTGTACGTCCGGGCGCTGCGCTGCCTGGCGCTGCTGGGCGACGAGCCCCTGTTCGACCGCCGGGCCGACGTACTGACCGACGCGATCAACCTGCACCTCTGGGACGCCGCCAGAGGTCAGTACGGCTACTACTTGGGCCCGGACGGCCTCGACCCGCACCAGGAGACCGCCGGGCTCGCGCTGGCCGTCGACTTCGGCATCGCCGGGCCGTCGCGCACCCGCCAGATCCTCGAGAGCGCCCACCGCGAGCCGTACGGCATGGTCAACGTCTGGCCCCACTTCGACCGGTACGACGCCGACCGCCCCGGCCGCCACAACGCGATCTGCTGGCCGATGGTGATGGGCCTGTGGGGCGCGGCCGCCGCCTCCGCCGGCGACGTCCAGACCTTCGGCCAGACCCTCGACGACCTGACCCGCCTCTTCCACGGCTCCGGTGACGAGCTGTTCGAGCTCTACAACGCGGTGACCGGCGCCGTCGACGGCGGCTGGCAGGTGGGCCGCCAGTGGGAGTCCCTCCCCCACCAGACCTGGTCCGCCACGGCGTACCTCCGCCTGATCCACGAGTCCCTCTTCGGCCTCCACTTCACCCCCGACGGCATCACCGTCCGCCCGACGGTCCCGAACGGCCTGGGCGACCTCCACCTGACCGGCCTCCGCTACCGCGCCGCCACCCTCGACCTCACCCTGACCGGCTCAGGCACCACAGCCGCCGTACAGCTCGACGGCCACCCGGCCACCGTCGTACCGGCCGACCTCACCGGTCACCACACGCTGGTGATCGACGTCCACTGACCGCCTCGGCGAGCGGCTGTCCGCCGGTGGAAGTAGGGTCGGACCCATGGACTTTCGGTATCTCGGAAACAGTGGACTGAAGGTCAGCGAGATCTCCTACGGGAACTGGCTGACGCACGGGTCGCAGGTGGAGAACGAGCAGGCGAAGGCTTGTGTGAAGGCGGCGCTGGAGGCCGGGATCACGACGTTCGACACCGCGGACACCTACGCGAACACCGCGGCGGAGAGTGTGCTCGGGGAGGCGCTGGAGGGGCAGCGGCGGGAGTCGCTGGAGATCCTCACCAAGGTGTACTGGCCGACCGGGCCGTTGGGGCCGAACGACACCGGGCTGTCGCGCAAGCACATCCACGAGTCGATCAACGCGTCGCTGAAGCGGCTCAAGACCGACTACGTGGACGTGTACCAGGCGCACCGGTTCGACACCGAGACGCCGCTGGAAGAGACGATGGAGGCCTTCGCCGACGTCGTCCGGCAGGGCAAGGCGCTCTACATCGGTACGTCGGAGTGGACCGCCGACCAGCTCCGTGAAGGCCACCGGCTCGCGCGTGAGCTGCGGATCCCGCTGGTGTCGAACCAGCCGCAGTACAACATGCTCTGGCGGGTCATCGAGGCCGAGGTCGTCCCGGCGTCGGAGGAGCTCGGGATCGGGCAGGTCGTGTTCTCCCCGATCGCGCAGGGCGTGCTGACCGGGAAGTACAAGCCGGGTCAGCAGCCGCCGGAGGGCTCGCGCGCGACCGACTCCAAGGGCGGCGCGAACATGATCAGCCGCTGGCTCAAGGACGACGTGCTGGAGCGCGTCGCGGAGCTGCAGCCGATCGCCGACGAGGCCGGTCTGAGCATGTCGCAGCTGGGCGTGGCCTGGGTGCTGCAGAACCCGAACGTCTCCTCGGCGATCATCGGCGCCTCCCGCCCCGAGCAGGTCGGCGAGAACGTCAAGGCGGCCGGGGTGAAGCTCGAGGACGCGCTGCTGAAGCGGATCGACGAGGCGCTCGGCAGCGTCGTCGAGCGGGACCCGGCCAAGACCGCGCAGAACGCGCCGCAGACCCGGCCGGGCTCGTGAGCTGGACGTGGCGGTACGAGACCGCCGCCGGTGAGCCGGCCGACCCGGGCGACCTGGGCACCGGGGACTTCTCGGCCCAGGGCGACGCGGAGAGCTGGCTGGGTGAGATCTGGCGCGAGCTGGCCGAGCAGGGCGTCGCGCAGGTCTACCTGCTCGAGGACGGGCGCGAGGTCTACGGCCCGATGAGCCTGGCCGCGCAGGAGTAGTAAGCAAGAACACAGCGCCGCTCTTCTCCCCAGCAGACTCGGGAGAAGGGCGGCGCTGCGTCCGAGCAGGATAAGCTGCGGCCGAACCACTGCTGTGCCGCAGGGAAGCCGGTCCGAAGCCGGCGCTGACCCGCAACCGTAGGCCGCACCCGGACTCGCCGGGCGGCGGTGAGCCGGAACACTGCGTCCAGGCAGCAGGCTCACCGACCCGCCGAGGACCGCGGGAGGAGCCGGCCCCGTGTTCGCCGCGGTGGCGCCTCTCCTCTCGCTGGGCTCTCGGCCCGAGCGAGGACACGAGATGACTGCACACCGGACCCTGCGACTGGTCCTCAGCCTGCTGGCGGGTCTCCTGCTGGCGGGGACCGTCACCGCCGCTGCTGCCCAAGCAACCGGTACGACGGAGGCAAGCCCGGCCGGAGCCGTCGGCCCGGCCCGCGCGGCCGAGGACGGCTACCGGTTCTGGGGCTACTACCAGTGGACCAACGGCCAGTGGGCGTTCGCCCAGAAGGGCGCCGACCAGATCGTCCCGGCCGACGGTTCGGTCGAGGGCTGGCGGTACGCCGTCGGCGGTGCCAAGCCGCGCGTCCCCCGGGCCGCCGGCGACTTCGCCACCATCTGCGGCGCGACCCCGGCCGAGACCGGCAAGAAGCGCGTCGCTCTCGTCGTCGATCCCGGTACGCCGGCCGACTCCGAGTCGGGCGTCGCCCCGCCGCCGCCCACCGGGACCTGCATCGTCACCGACGCCAAGGCGAACGGCGCGAAGGTGCTGGCCGCGACCGGCCCGGTCCGGATCGAGAAGGGCCTGACCTGCGGCATCGCCGGCTACCCGGCGACCGGTTGCGGTACCGCGGTGAAGGACATCAAGGTCCCGGCCACCGACGCCCCGGTCACGCTGGAGATCGGCCCGGCGGTCGGCTCGGCCGCCACCCCGACCCCGGCGCCGAACCCGACCAACGCGGCGCAGCCGCCGACGGCCGAGGACGACGGCGGCGCTCCGGTGACCGGCATCGTCGTCGCGGCGGTCGTCGTACTGCTGCTGGCCGGTGGTGGCTTCGTGCTGGCTCGCCGGCGTACGCAGAGCTGATCAGGTGCGCGCGGTCCACCACCTGACTCTCCCCCGGGCTCTGCACCCGGGGGCGTGGTGGTTGTGGGCCCTCGGCCTGGCGGTCGCCGCCAGCAGGACACGCAACCCGGTGCTGCTGATCCTCATCCTGGCGGTGGCCGGCTTCGTCGTGGCCGCGCGCCGCAGCGATGCCCCCTGGGCCAACAGCTACCTGGCGTTCCTGAAGCTCGGGCTGGTGGTGATCGGTGTCCGCGTCGTCCTGCAGGCGCTGCTCTCCACCCGCTCACAGGGCAACACGCTGCTCTTCACGCTCCCGCAGATCCCCCTGCCCGACTGGGCCAACGGTGTGAAGCTCGGCGGTGAGGTGACGGCCGAGGCCCTGGTCACAGCCCTGTACGACGGCGGCCAGCTCGCCGTCATGCTGTGCTGCATCGGCGCCGCCAACGCGCTGGCCAGCCCGCGCCGCCTGCTGAAGTCGTTGCCGGGGGCCCTCTACGAGATGGGCGTCGCCTGCGTGGTCGCACTGACCTTCGCGCCGCAGCTGGTCACCGACGCCCGCCGGATCCGTGGCGCTCGCCGCCTCCGCGGCCGCACCCGCGGCTCCTTCCGTACGACGGCCATGCCGGTCCTGGAAGGCGCACTGGACCGCTCGGTCGAGCTGGCCGCCGCCATGGACTCCCGCGGCTACGGCCGGACAGCGCATGTCCCCCGCCGCCAGCGCCGGATCACCGGCGCCGCGGTGCTGCTCGGGCTGCTGGGCATCATGCTCGGCGTCTACTCCCTGCTCACCGACGCGATGGCCGCACCGGTTGCCGCGGGCGCGCTGGCGGTCGGCGTACTGCTGGCGACCGGCGCGATGGCCGTCGGGCGGCAGCGCGTCACGCGCACCCGCTACCGGCCGGACCCGTGGGCGCTGCCGGAGTGGCTCGTCATCGGCTCCAGTGCGCTCGCTGCGGCGGCGCTGATCGTCGCTGCGGCTCGCGGCGTCGAGGGCCTGGTGCTGCCGGGCCCACTCGTCGTACCGCCGGTGCCGCTGCTCCCGGTGATCGGCATCCTGATCGGGCTGGCCCCTGCGGTCGCCGCTCCTCCCCTGACCCGACGACGTGAGCTGGTGCCCGCATGATCGAGTTCGACCGGGTCACCGTCACGTACGACGGCGCCGACGCGCCGGCGCTGCGCGACGTGAGCTTCACCGTGCCCGAGGGCGAGCTGGCGCTGGTGATCGGCCGGACCGGCTCCGGCAAGTCCACGCTGCTGCGGGCGATCAACGGGCTGGTCCCGCACTTCACCGGCGGCACGTTGTCCGGCCGAGTGCTGGTCGACGGCCGCGACACCAAGGACTACCGGCCGCGCGACCTGGCGGACGTGGTCGGCATCGTCGGGCAGGACCCGATGGCCGGGTTCGTCACCGACACGGTCGAGGACGAGCTGGCGTACAGCATGGAGTCGCTGGGCGTGGCTCCGGACGTGATGCGCCGCCGGGTCGAGGAGACGCTCGACCTGCTGGGACTGGCCGACGTACGGGACCGGCCACTGACCGCGCTGTCCGGTGGGCAGCGGCAGCGGACGGCTATCGGCGCTGCGCTGACCTCCCACCCTGCGGTGCTCGTGCTGGACGAGCCGACGTCGGCGCTGGACCCGCAGGCCGCTGAGGAGGTGCTGGCCGCGCTGCAGCGGCTGGTGCACGACCTGGGCGTGACGGTGGTGATGGCAGAGCACCGGCTCGAGCGGGTGATCCAGTACGCCGACAGAGTGATCGAGATCTCCGGTGCTGTGTCCACTGGTCTGCCTGCTGACCTCATGGTCACCGCACCCGTTGCTCCCCCGGTGGTGGAGCTGGGGCGGCTTGCTGGCTGGTCGCCGCTGCCGCTGTCGGTGCGGGACGCGCGCCGGGCGGCCGGCGTACTGCGGGAGCGGCTGGGCGACCACCGGCCGGCTCCGCGCGTCGCCGCGATCGGCGAAGAGCTTGCCCGGTGCAACGATCTCGTCGTGAGCTACGGGAGCGTGCCGGCGCTGCGTGGGGTGTCGCTGGAGCTGCGGGCCGGTGAGGTGGTCGCGCTGATGGGCCGCAACGGCGCTGGCAAGTCCACACTGCTCAACGCGCTGGTGGGGCTCGTGCAGCCGCGCTCCGGGAGTGTGGTGGCGGCGGGGATCGACCCCCGGCGTACGAAGCCGAAGCAGCTGGTCAAGGCGGTCGGGCTGGTGCCGCAGGAGCCTGCTGATCTCCTCTACGCGCCGACGGTGGCTGAGGAGTGCGCTGGTGCTGACAGCGACTTCCGGGTCGCAGCTGGCAAGTGCCGGGCGTTGCTGGAGCGGCTGGCGCCTGACATCGACGACCAGCTGCACCCGCGCGACCTGTCCGAGGGACAGCGGCTGTGCTTGGCGCTGGCCGTCGTACTGTGTGGGGCTCCGCCTCTGCTGTTGCTGGACGAGCCGACGCGTGGGCTGGACTACGGCGCGAAGCGGCGGCTGGTGGAGATCCTGCGGGAGCTTGCTGCCGACGGGCACGCGGTGGTGCTGTCCACGCACGACGTGGAGATGGTGGCGGAGGTCGCGACGCGGGTGCTGGTGCTGGCTGACGGTGAGCTGGTCAGCGACGGCGAGACCGCGACGGTGATCGCTGGTTCGCCGGCGTTCGCGCCGCAGGTCGCCAAGATCCTGGCGCCGTTGCCGTTCCTGACCGTCGGTGAAGTCGCCACCGCCCTGGAGAGGGCATCTTGAACCGACTCGTTCGGCTGAAGCCTCGCAGTACGGCGACGCTGCTGCTCGCGTCGCTGGTCGGCGTACTGGCGTTCGGCTGGCCGCTGATCTGGCAGACCGACCAGGCCGGCGCCTCCGCGCTCGGCCACACCACTGACGCGCCCTGGCTGTTCGTCCTGCTGCTGCCGTTGCTGGTGGCCGTCGTACTGGCTGAGCTGGCCGAGTCGGGCATCGACGCGAAGGTGATCTCCCTGCTCGGCATGCTCGCTGCTGTCGGGGCTGCCTTGCGTGCACTCGGTCCCGGGACGGCAGGTCTCGAGCCGGGCTTCTTCCTCCTGATTCTGGCCGGCCGAGCGTTCGGCGCCGGCTTCGGCTTCGTGCTGGGCGCTGTGTCACTGCTGGCCGGCGCCCTGATCAGCGGCGGCGTCGGGCCGTGGATGCCGTTCCAGATGCTCGCGTGCGCCTGGGTGGGCTGCCTGGCCGGCCTGCTGCCGCGCGCCGGCGGCCGGCTCGAGCTGCTGCTGCTCGCGGCGTACTCGCTGGTCGCCGGCATCCTGTACGGCGTGGTGATGAACCTGTGGTTCTGGCCGTACGCGACCTTCGGCAGCGACTTCTCGTTCATCCCCGGCGACGGCCTGGCCGAGAACCTGCACCGCTACTTCCTGTTCGTGGTCGCCACGTCGCTGGGCTGGGACATCCCGCGCGGCATCCTCTGCGCGGTGCTGGTGCTCGCGCTCGGCCGCCCGGTCCTGAAGGCCTTCCGCCGGACCGCCCGGAAGGCCGCCTTCGACGTACCGGTCAGCTTCGAGCGCTGACCGCTCAGCGCCGCAGCCGCAACGCGGAGACCAGGAAGAAGATCCCGCCGAGGATCGCGTAGCCGCCGATGTTGGCCAGCGACGGGTCGTCGGCGGAGGCCATCAGCGCGAACGACGAGCCGGCCAGCACCGAGATACCGCCGCTCAGGATCATCGGCCACTGGCCGCCGAGCGCGCGCCGCCGGACCGCGACCACGAGCTGGACCAGCCCGGCGACGATCGCCCACGCGCCCCAGACCCGCAGGACCGCCGGGATCCCGGACGCCGCCGCGATCGCGAGGCCGACGGTCGCCAGGGCGCTGATCACGATGTTCGCGACCAGGACCTGGTTCTTCGAGGTGCGCAGGTCGACGACCGCCGCGGCGACGTCGAAGAGCGGGTAGAGCACGAGCAGCGTCACGCTCAGCGGGCCGAGCTTCGAGGCGCTGACCAGCAGCAGGAGCGCCCAGACGAGGGCGAAACCGAAGCGGACGAGGTAGAGCTGGCGCAGGGTGGCCGGGACGGCGGTGGTGGGCGAGGTGGGGGTCGCGGTGGACATCAGTGGCTTCCGATCGAGAGAGGTAGACTAACTAGTAACTCTACTATCGATCATGCCCCCACCAGCCCGCTTCGCGCAACCCACGAGGAGGCCACGTACGATGCCGACCATGACCGAGCCGGTGCGGGAACGACTGCTCGCGGCCGCCGACGAGCTCTTCTACGCGCACGGGATGCGCGCGGTCAGCGCGGACAAGATCATCGACCGGGTCGGCACCACCAAGGTGACCTTCTACCGGCACTTCCGGACCAAGGACGACCTCGTCGTCGCCTACCTGGAGCGGCGCGCGGCCGCCGAGCGGGAAGGTGTCGAGGCGGTGATCGAGGCCTCCGGCGGTGACGCCGAGGCTGGGCTGCGGATGATGTCCGAAGGACTGCGGACGATGGCCTGTACGGCGGGGTTTCGCGGGTGCCCGTTCATCAACGCCGCCGCGGAGTACGCCGACGCCGAGAGCCCGGTACGGCGGGTCGTCGACTCGCACCGGGCGTGGTGGACGAAGGCGTTCGGGCGCATGGTCGCGCCGCTCGGGCTGCCGGATCACACGGCAGCGGACCTGATGGTGCTGCGCGACGGGGCGATGGTCGCGGGGTATCTGGGCGACGCGGATGCGGCGGCGGAGTCGTTCCTGCGGGCGGGTCAGGCGTTGCTTCGTGGCTGAGCTGGTCAGCTCCGGGGACAGCGCGACGGTGGACGGCGTACTGCGGTTGTCGGCCGATGGATTCACGCCGGTCGCGGGGTACGAGGTCGCTCGGGTGCGGACGGGGAGCGGGGTTCGGTACGACGTACTGACGCCTGCTGGGGAACGGGTTTCGTGGACTGCGCCGGGCGGTGTGGTGCGGACGTTGGTGCTGGGTGGGGCGCGGTCGGGGAAGTCGACCGAGGCTGAGCGGTTGCTCGCCGATGCTCCCGACACGGTTTACGTGGCGACCGGCGGGGACGGGTCGGCGGATCCCGAGTGGGCCGATCGGATCGCGAAGCACCGGGCGCGGCGGCCGGGGTCGTGGGGGTTGGTGGAGACCATCGAGCTGGTGCCGTTGCTCGAGGCGGACGGACCGCCGCTGCTGATCGACTGCTTGACGTTGTGGCTGGCGCGGACGATGGACGCTTGTGAGATCTGGGAGCATCCGGAGAATCTGCCGGCGGTCGAGCGGCGGATCGACCAGCTGGCGGCGGCCTGGTCGACGGGGTCGCGAAAGATTGTTGCTGTGAGCAATGAGGTGGGGTCGGGGGTGGTGCCGGCCGATGCGGGAACCAGGTTGTTCCGGGATCTGATGGGTCGCTTGAACGCGATGATCTCCAGGGAGTCCGACCTGGTGCTGTGGTGTGTCGCCGGCCGGACGATCGCGCTGTGAGCGCGACGCTGCCGGGAGGGCGCCGGGATGCTTGACGGATTGCGGCTCGCGTTCGGGACGCTGACCGTCCTCCCCACCCCGGCGCCTCGGCGGGTGGATCGAGCCGTGGCCGGCGGGGCGATGCTGCTCGCACCGGTGGCCGGTGTGGTGATCGGCGGGCTGGCCGCGGCGGTGGTCGCGGCTGCTCAGGCTCTGCAGCCGGAGGCTGACCTGCTGGCCGCCGTACTGGGTGTGGTCGCACTCTGCGTACTCTCCGGCGCGCTGCACCTGGACGGGCTGGCCGACACCGCCGACGCGTTCGGGAGCCGGCGCGACCGCGAGACCAAGCTGCGGATCATGAAGCAGAGCGACATCGGCCCGTTCGGGGTGGTCGCGATCGCCGCCGTCCTGCTGATCGACGTCGCCGCGCTCACGACCTGCATCCAGGCCGGCTTCGGCTGGCAGGCGATCCTCGTCGCCACCGTCGCGAGCCGGCTCACCCTGCCCTGGTCCTGCCGCACCCGCGTCCCGTCCGCCCGCCCGGAGGGTCTGGGCGCGATGGTCGCCGCCACCGTCCGCCCGTACGCCGCCACGCTCGTCACCGTCGCAGCCCTCGCGCTGCTCGTGGCCCTCGCGTGGCTCACCTTCCCGGTTGCGGACGAGCCCTCCGCAGGCGTCCTCCGCGGCGCTCATCAAACCGCGCCCGGCCCCGCCGTCTTCACGTTCGGCATCGCCGAGGACCCCGCGGTTGCCACCTGGCCGATCCTCGTCGGCATCGCGCTCGCGCTGATGCTCTGCGTCATGCTCGCCCTCGCCGCCACCCGCCGGGCCACCACCGCGCTCGGCGGGATCACCGGTGACACCCTCGGCGCGACCATCGAGCTCGCCGTACCGCTCGCACTGCTCGTCCTCGCGCTCACTGTCTGAGGTCCTCCGGGCACAGCACGTAGTACCCGTTCGAACGTTCAGAGGGTTCGACCCTGCTGGGACTGGTGGTGCATTAGTGTCGCGGCGGACGTTCTGACGGGCAGGACTACGCGTAACGGCGAGGACACATGGCGATCACGGTCGGGCCGAGGATCAGCATTCCGGCGACGGAATCCCTCCGATCCGTTATCTTTATGTAATGAACGCAACCCGCCCGGCACCAGGCTCACAGGCTTCGCTCCGCGAAGCCAACCGTGAGCGTGTTCTGGGGGTTGTCCGGCAGCACGGTCCGCTCACCCAGGTCGAGATCGCCGCCGCCTCCGGACTGTCCGCCGCCACGGTGTCCAACATGGTCAAGGAGCTCGACCAGGCCGGTCTGGTCGGGGTCTCCCCCAGCATCCGCAACGGCCGCCGCGCCGTCCTGGTGTCGCTCGCCTCCGGCGGCGGCCTGCTCGCCGGGGTCGCGTTCGGCGAGCGTGACGTCCGGGTCGCGATCGCGTCCGAGAGCCGCGAGATCCTCGCCGAGCAGCTGATGCCGCTGCAGGCCGACCACATCGCCGACGACGGGATGGAACGCGCCGCGCGGCTGCTCGCCGACCTCGCGGAGACCGTCGGCCAGGGCGTCGAGGACATCGGCGCGATCGGGTTCGGGCTGCCGACGCCGGTCGACTCGGTCAGCGGAGAGGCCGGGTCGGACGCCGTCCTGCCCGGCTGGCGCGGGGTGAACGTCGCCGCGGCGATGGCCGGGTACCTGCGGGCGCCCGTCGTACTGGACAACACGGCGAACCTGGCCGCCCTGGGCGAACTGCGGGCCGGCGCGCTGCGCGACGTGCAGCACGGGTGCTACATCAAGTTCTCGTACGGCGTGGGCGCGGGGATCGTGCTCGGTGGCGAGGTGTTCCGCGGCTCGGCCGGGACGGCGGGCGAGATCGGGCACCTGACCATCGACGAGAACGGCCCGATCTGCCGCTGCGGCAACCGCGGCTGCCTGGACACCTTCGTCGGCTCCCGCGCGCTGCTCAGCTCGATCGCCGCGTCGCACGGCCCGCTGCGGCTGCGCGACGTGATCACCCGCGCGCTCGGCGGCGATCTCGGCTGCCGGCGCGTGATCGAGGACGCCGGGCGCCGGGTCGGTGTCGCGGTGGCCGGGCTGGTGAACCTGTTCAACCCCGAGGTGATCGTCGTCGGCGGCAAGATGGCCGAGGCCGGCGACCTGATCATGGCGCCGCTGCGCGAGGCCCTGGACCGCTGCGCGATCCCGAGCGCGGCGGCGACGGTCGAGCTACGCCCGGCCGAACTGGGCGATGCGGCCGACGTACTGGGAGCCATCGAACTGGCTTCCGTGCTCAGTCACGCCCGCGTAGCCCGCGCGTAACGCACCGCACGCGCTCGATCTCGTCGCGGTGAGCGCTCTCACGCCGTACGGCATCGCTGTGACAACGATATTTCTATTTCTTGAATTCAAGGCTTGACGACAACCGTCCAGAGGGCTTGACTCTGCTCAGGCCTACTCGGGCCCTCACGTCAAGGAGTCACCAGATGTCCGTTTCACCAACTCGTCTCGTCGGCCTCGGTATCGCCGTGTCGGCCCTGGCTGTGTCGCTGGTCGCCTGTGGATCGGACGACGGCGGCTCCGACTCGGCCGGCGGCTCGGGCGGCAAGAAGGTCGCCCTGCTCCTCCCGGAGTCGAAGACCACCCGCTACGAGGCCCTCGACCGGCCGCTGTTCACCGAGGCCCTGAAGGCCGCCTGCGCCGACTGCGAGCTGATCTACAGCAACGCCGACCAGGACGCCGCCAAGCAGCAGACCCAGGCCGAGGCCGCCCTCACCCAGGGCGCCAACGTGCTGGTCCTCGACCCGGTCGACGGCAAGGCCGCCGCCGCGGTCGTCGCCTCCGCCAAGGGCCAGAACGTCCCGGTGATCGCGTACGACCGGTTCATCGAGGGCGCGAACTTCTACGTCTCCTTCGACAACGAGACCGTCGGCAAGCTGCAGGCCCAGACCCTGGTCGACACCCTGAAGGCGGCCGGCAAGACCTCCGGCAACCTGGCCATGATCAACGGCGCCCCGACCGACCCGAACGCGGCCGACTTCAAGAAGGGCGCGCACAGCGTGCTCGACAGCTCCGGCTACAAGATCGCCGCCGAGTTCGACACCCCGGACTGGAGCCCGGACAAGGCGCAGGCCTGGATGGAAGGCCAGCTGAGCGCGATCAAGAACGGCCTGGTCGGCGTGTACGCCGCCAACGACGGCACCGCGGGCGGTGCGATCGCGGCCCTCAAGGGTGGCGGCGTGAACCCGCTCCCGCCGGTCACCGGCCAGGACTCCGAGCTGGCCGCGATCCAGCGGATCGTCGCCGGCGACCAGGCGATGACCATCTACAAGGCCGTCAAGCCGCAGGCCGAGGCCGCCGCGAAGGCCGCCGTCGCGCTGGCCGGTGGCGGCAAGGCCGAGTCGACCGGTGACTTCAAGGGCGTCCCGTCGACGATCCTCGACCCGATCGCCGTCACCAAGGCCAACATCAACGACACTGTGGTCAAGGACGGCATCTACAAGGTGACCGACATCTGCACCGCGTCGTTCGCGACCGCCTGCACGGCCGCCGGCCTCAAGTAAGGCAGCCACACCCCGGTGGCACCCCCGGCCTTGAGGAGGCCGGGGGTGCCGCCGGGGTCACGGCCGGGAACGAACCCCTCAGGAGCTGAATCGATGACTGTCACACCCACCCCCGTCGGAACCGGCACAGTGCTGGCGCTGCGGGGTGTCTCCAAGCGCTTCGGCGCGGTCCAGGCCTTGAAGAACATCGAGCTGGACGTCCGGGCCGGCGAGGTGCTCGCCCTGGTCGGCGACAACGGCGCCGGCAAGTCGACGCTGGTCAAGACCATCGCCGGCGTCTACACCGCCGACGACGGCACGATGGTCTTCGACGGCCAGGAGGTCCGGGTCGGCAGCCCCGCCGAGGCGCAGCAGCTCGGCATCGCGACCGTCTTCCAGGACCTGGCCCTGTGCGACAACCTCGACGTGGTCGCGAACCTGTACCTCGGCCGCGAGCTCCGCAAGGGCACCGTGCTCGACGAGGTCGAGATGGAGCGCTCCTCCTGGGAGCTGCTGCGCCAGCTGTCGGCGAAGATCCCGAGCGTCCGGATCCCGGTGGCCAGCCTGTCCGGCGGCCAGCGGCAGACCGTCGCGATCGCCCGCAGCCTGCTCGGCGACCCCAAGGTCGTGATGCTCGACGAGCCGACCGCGGCGCTCGGCGTCGCGCAGACCGCCGAGGTGCTGAACCTGGTCGAGCGGCTGCGCGAGCGTGGTCTCGCGGTGATCCTGATCAGCCACAACATGGCCGACGTGATGGCCGTCGCCGACCGGGTCGCCGTGCTGCGGCTGGGCCGCAACAACGGCATCTTCACGGTCAGCGAGACCAAGACCCAGGACATCATCGCCGCCATCACCGGCGCGACGGACAACGCGGTCTCCGAGCGCGCGGCGCGCCGGACGCACGAGGAAGGGGCCGCATCATGACGGTCGACGGTTCGAAGGCACCCGTGCAGGACACCGTGCCCGCCGTACCCACCAACGGCTCCGCGCTGCCGGCAGACCTGCAGGACGAGCGGCTGATCGCCAGCCACGGGATCAGCGGGGCGGTGTCGGCGTTCACCGCGCGGCTGCGCACCGGTGACCTCGGCTCGGTCCCGGTGGTGGTCGGGCTGATCATCATCTGGGCGGTCTTCCAGATCGCCAACAGCAACTTCCTGTCCAGCCGCAACCTGGTCAACCTGACCCTGCAGACCACGTCGGTCGGCGTGATCGCGATCGGGATCGTGCTGGTCCTGCTGCTCGGTGAGATCGACCTGTCGGTCGGTTCGGTGAGCGGTCTGGCGGCCGCCGTACTGGGTGTCACGTTCGTCAACAAGGGCTGGCCGCTGTTCCTCTCGCTGGTCGTCGGCGTGCTGCTCGGTCTGGTGATCGGGTTGTTCTACGGCACGCTCTACAACAGGTTCGGCGTACCGAGCTTCGTGATCACGCTGGCCGGTCTGCTCGGCTTCCTCGGTCTGCAGCTGCTGGTGCTCGGCAAGGAGGGCTCGCTCAACCTGCCGTTCGACTCGGCGCTGGTCGGGTTCGCCACCCGGAGCTTCCTGTCGCCGGTGCTGGCCTACGTGCTGGTCGCGGTCGTCGTCGCCGTGTACGCGCTGACCCGGCTGCGCGCCCGAGGCGCCCGCGCCGCCGCCGGTCTGTCCGCGGCCCCGACGTCGATGATCGCGATCAAGGCTGCCGCCCTGGCCCTGGTCCTGCTCATCCCGGTCCTGGTGCTGAACGGCGACCGTGGTGTGTCGTCGATGTTCGTGCTGTTCCTGGTGCTGGTGATGGCGACCGACTTCGCGATCCGCAAGACCCGCTGGGGCCGCTCGGTGATGGCGGTCGGCGGCAACGTCGAGGCGGCCCGCCGGGCCGGTATCAACGTCCGGTTCATCTACCTGTCGGTCTTCGCCGCCTGCTCCACCTTCGCCGCCGTCGGCGGGCTGCTCGCGGCAGCCCGGCTGGTCGCGGTGAACCAGAGCAGCGGTGGCGCCGACACCAACCTGAACGCGATCGCCGCCGCCGTCATCGGCGGGACCAGCCTGTTCGGCGGCCGCGGTTCGGCGTACTCGGCACTGCTCGGCGCGCTGGTGATCATGTCGATCTCCAACGGCCTGGCGCTGCTCAGCCTGGACTCCAGCGTCCGCTACATGGTCACCGCCGGCGTCCTCCTGGTCGCCGTCACGATCGACTCGCTCAGCCGCCGCAGCCGCCAGGCGCACGGCCGAGCTTAGAAGCCCGGTGGGCTGCTGTCTGAATCCCCTGCATCGGCAGCAGCCCGCCGTTCCAATCCATCCCCTCCCCCGCAGGACAGGCCGCCGTCTCCGCCCGGACGGCGGCCTGTTCGTTCCTACAGCGCGTTGACCGCCCGGGTCGCCACCAGCGCACCACGCCGTACGGCGCGCTCCAGCGCCCAGCGGCGAGCGGCGAAGTCCGCCGACGGCAGCGAGATCGCCACCGACGCCAGGACGACGCCCGCCGACGAGCGGACCGGCGCGGCCAGGCAGGACAGGCCGTCCTGGAACTCGCCGATCTCCAGCGCCACGCCGGAGCGGCGGACCTGGTCGAGGTGGGTCTCAAGGGTCGGGCGGTCGGTCATCGTGCTCGCCGTGCACTGCCGCAGGCCGACCCGGTCGAGGTAGGCGCCGCGGGCCTGCTCGCTCATCGCCGCGAGCATCACCTTGCCGAACGCCGTCGCGTGGGTCGCCTGGTGGAAGCCGATGTCGAGCACCTGCACCCGCGGCCGCCGTTCGGAGTCGACGACGTGGGCGATCACGACGTCGACCTCGCGGTACACCGCGTAGTACGCCGCCGCGTCGGCCTCCAGATGCAGCCGCCGGACGGCGGACGCGATCAGCGGCGGCACCTCGAGCTGCCGCTGCAACCCCTGCTCGAGCAGGCGGACGCGGTAGCCGAGGCCGTAGCGGTGGTCCTGCGCGAGGTGGACGAGGTAGCCGGACTCGGTGAGCGTCGCCAGCAGGTGGTACGCCGAGGGCAGCGCGAGCTCGAGATGCGCCGCGATCTCCTTGGCGGTGACGCCGTCACGGCTGGCGGCGACGAACTCCATCGCCTTCAGCGCCCGCGACACCGACTGCACCGTCCCGGCGGCCGGCGTACCGGTGGCCGCGGGTGGGTCGAAAGGGTGCGCGGGCATGCTCACCCTGACAGCCTGCCCTGAAACCAGCGCGGGCGCACCGCCGTTCCGCGCGGCCTTCACCCGGCCGCCTGGTCGACACCCGGCGGCCGCGGCAGCCCGTACCGCACGCTGAGCAGCCCGCGGCAGAGCCCGGAGTTCCCCTCGATGCTGATCCGGGTGGTCTTCGCCATCCTGAGCTGGAGAGGAAGATCCACCGCGGTGATGGGAGTGCCGTCGTCCTGTACGAGGAGGGCGGCGTCAGGTCCGTGGTCGAGGCCCAGGTCGTCCCTTCTTCTCAGAAGTCTCTCCAGCTCGACCTTCGACTCGAGCGCCGCGTCCGCCTCCCCGAGCGTGGTGTCGGCCAGGGTCAGCATCGTCCAGCCGGCCTTGAGGAGGCGGGTGGCGACCTGTTCCTGGCAGGCGCGGTGGGCCTTGCGGCGGAAGGTCTGGCGGAGCTCCTCCAGCTCCCCGTCGGCGAGCCCGGGGAACGAGCCTTCGAAGCCGCGGGAGGCGGCGACGCCGGAGTTGATCTCGTCGGAGGCGAAGTGGTCCTCCAGGCGGATCACCACCTTCGTCACGCCGGGGACCGCGGCGACGGCGTCGTACGCGTCGGCGACCATCAGGTAGGCGAAGTTCGGCGCGCAGAAGTACGTCGGCAGCCGCAGCTCGACCTCGACCTCGCCGCCGTTCTCCTCGATGCTCGCGACGAACCCCAGCTCCGTGATCGGTGCGTCGAGCTCGGGGTCGCGCACGGTCGCGAGCGCCTCGGTGATCCTCATGCGACCGGGACCGGTTCGGAGCCGACGGCACCGTCGGCCGATTCGGGCAGCCGCAGCTCGGCCGGTACGTCGATGTCGTACAGCTTGGCCGCGTTCAGCCCGAGGATCTTCTTCTTCGCCGCGACCGTCAGCTCCGGGTACTCGGTCAGCTCGGGCGGGTAGGAGAAGTCGACGAAGCGTTCGATCAGCCAGGCCGGCGTCCAGATCGCGTAGTCGCTGGCGAAGGTGATCCGGTCCTCGCCGATCCAGTACAGCAGCTCGCCGATGATCTGCGCGAAGTACTTCGGCCGGCTGTGGATGAACGGCATCGCGACCGCGAGACCGCCGTACACGTTGGGCTCCTGGGTCGCGATCCAGCAGAAGTCCTCCAGCCGCGGCAGGCCGACGTGCTCGACGATGAAGTTCAGCCCGGGGAACGCCGACGCGACGTCGTCGACGTCGGCGACGTCGAACGCGTCCCGGTTCAGCGGGTAGATCGTCGGGCCCTTGTGGATGTGGACGTTCTTGATGCCCAGCTCCTCGCACTTCTCGAGGTACCGGTACGACCACGGGTCGGTCAGCTTCCAGCCCTTCGAGTCGCCCTTCCACTCCGCGGTGTAGAGCTTCACGCCGCGCAGGTTCCAGCGCTCCGACAGCTCGGCGAGCTTGTCCAGGCCGGCCTCGCCGTCGCGCGGGTCCCAGGCTCCGTTGACGATGAACTTGTCGGGATGCCGCTCGGCCAGTACGCCGTCCTGCTCGGTGGTGTTGAACCCGTTGACGTAGAAGTCGGTCAGGTACGTCGGCTGGAAGATCGCCCGGTCGACGTACCCGTCGGTGAACAGGTCCTTGATGATCCTGTCCTCGGACTGCTTGTGGAACTCCTCCAGCGTCCACACCTTGTCGGCCGGCGACAGGTTGCGGTGGTAGTCGTAGAAGCAGTTGATGAAGCCCTCGCCGTACCGGTTGGCCTGGTTGGCCGGGGTCGCGTCCCAGGCGTGGATGTGGCTGTCGACGATGAAGTAGCTGTTGCCGTCCTTGCTGTACATGCGATCTCCTCAGCTCGTCAGGATGGCGCGGCCGCCGGGGACCCGGCCGCCGTCCAGGTCGTCCAGCGCGGTCAGCGCGTCGTCCAGGGAGTACTGCTGGGTGGCCAGCCGGACCCGGCCCTGCGCGGCCAGCTCCATCAGGTCGGCCAGGTCGCTGTAGGAGCCGACCAGGTTGCCGACCACGTTGATCTCGCGGGAGATCACGTCGATGGTCGGGACGTCGACCTTGCCGCCGTACCCGATCACGAAGTACGAGCCGGAGTCGCGGGTCATCGCGACGCCGTCGGCCTCGGTGCCGTTCTCGCCGACGAAGTCGAGCACCACCTGGGCGCCCGCGCCGCCGGTCTGCTCCAGCACCTCCTCGACCTGGCCACCGTCGCTGAGCACGGTGGAGTAGGCGCCGAGCGCGAGTGCCTTGTCGAGCACCTCCTGGGAGCGGTCGACGACGATCACCTTCGACGGCGTCATCGCGACCAGGCACTGCAGCCCGATGTGCCCCAGGCCGCCGGCGCCGATCATCACCACCCGGTCGGCCGGGTGCAGCAGCGGGACCGCCTTGCGGACCGCGTGGTACGCCGTGAGCCCGGCGTCGGCGAGCGCCGCGACGTCGGCCGGCGCCAGGCCGTCGTCGAGCTTCACGATCGAGCGCACCGACGTACGGAGGTACTCGGCCATGCCGCCGTCGGTATTGATGCCCGGGAACAGCGAGTCGCCGCAGTGCACGTCGTCACCGGCCCGGCAAGCACGGCAGAGTCCACACGTCACCAGCGGGTGGAGGATCACCTTGTCGCCCGGCCGGACCGCCGACACCGCGGCCCCGACCTCCTGCACCGTCCCGGCGTTCTCGTGGCCGATCACGTACGGCAGCGCGACCCCGCTCTTGGCGGCCCACTGCCCTTCGATGATGTGCAGATCGGTCCGGCAGACGCCCGCGGCGTCCACCTTCACGATCACGTCGAGCGGCCCCTGCAGGCCCGGGTCGGGGATGTCGTCGAGGGTGGGTGGTTTGCCGTACTCGTGCACGCGCACTGCCTTCACCGTGGCCACAACCTTTCGGGGTCTGCGATGGTCGTCCGATGGTCGCGGTGGCTCCCGGCGGACCGGAAGGGGCGTTATCGCCTTCCGATAACGCCCCTTCGACCTAGCTGAAGGTTTCCTCCACCGGGTGGGTTTCTAGGCTGCCGCGGATGAAGCTCGTAGCAGATCAGCAGCAGCTGGCCGCGGCCGTCGGCTGGGTCGCCAAGGGACTCCCCCACCGGACCAGTACGCCGGTGCTGCTGGGCCTGCTCTTCACCGCCGGCTCCAGCACGGTCATCACCGGGACCGATCACGCGATGACCGTGCAGGTCAGACTGGACTGCCAGGTCGATGCCGAAGGCACCTGTCTGGTGCCGGGGCGGATGCTGGCGGAGATCACCAAGCTGCTGCCACCGGGGCCGGTCACGCTCAGCGCGGTCGACAACAGATGCGTGATCCGTAGCCACGACGCTGTCTATTCACTCCCGTTGCTTCCGGTGGCCGACCACCCGGAAAACCCTTCGGTTGAAGGGGAAATCGGTACAGCTGCGGATTCAGCCGCGTTTGCTGCAGCTGTTCAGCAGGTCGGGGTCTCTGCCGCTCGTGACGACGTGGTGCCTGCTCTGTCCGGCATCAATCTCAGCTTCTCCGGCGGCGCCGTCGAGCTGGCCGCCACCGATCGGTACCGGCTGGGGATCGCTCAGGTTCCGGTCAGCGAGCCGGTGGAGTTCGAGGCGTTGGTGCCGGCCAGAACTCTGGGTGAGTTGAGCCGGGGGTTCGCGGCAGACGGCGGTCAGGTGCAGCTGTCGCTGTCCGAGGAAACCCTCCTGCTCCGCAACCACGACCGCTCGGCCTGGGTGCGCACGCTCAGCGGTCCGTACCTCCCCTACCGGCGGATCGTCCCCGACGACACCCCGATCACCACCACCGTCGACCGGATCGCGCTGCGCGACGTGGTGAAGCGGCTGAGCGTCGTCGCCGACGGGATGACCCCCATCTGGCTCGAGTACGGCGAACGCTCGGTCCGCGTCCACGCGGGCTCGGGCGACGACGCGGCCGGCGCCGAGACCCTCCCGATCACCCGCGAAGGCGACCCGCTGACGGTCGCGTTCACCGCGCAGCTGCTGCTCGACGCGATCGACTCGTTCGGGAGCGAGCACCTGACGATGTCCTACACAGGAGGGCGCAAACCGGCGGTGCTGACCGGAGAACAGAACTACTTGCACGTGATCACGCCTCGGCTCCTTCCGCAGACCTGAAAAGCGGACGCCGCTGGAACACAACTCGGCCCCGCCTGCGGGCAGCAGACGGGGCCGGGTGAGCGTACTCAGGCAGTGGCGGCGGTCAGGTCGACCTTCGGCTCGGCGAAGTGGCAGGCCACGGTCTGGCCGCCGGACGAGCGCGGCTTGATCTCCAGCAGCGGCTCCTGGGTGGCGCAGATGTCCTGCGCCTTCCAGCACCGGGTGCGGAACCGGCACCCGCTCGGCGGGTCGATCGGCGACGGGACGTCCCCGACCAGCCGGATCCGCTCCTTCGGCGGGACGCCGCGGATCGTGCCCAGGTCGGGCGCGGCCGACAGCAGCGCCTGGGTGTACGGGTGCTGCGGCGCGGTGTAGATCTGCTCCCGCGGGCCCTGCTCGACGATCTTGCCCAGGTACATCACGGCGACGGTGTCGCAGAAGTGCCGGACCACGCCGAGGTCGTGCGCGATGAAGACGAACGCGATGCCCAGATCGCGGCGCAGGTCCTCCATCAGGTTCATCACCTGGGCCTGGATCGACACGTCCAGCGCGGAGACCGGCTCGTCGGCGATGATCACCTCGGGCTCGACCGCGAGCGCCCGGGCGATCCCGATCCGCTGCCGCTGACCGCCGGAGAACTCGTTCGGGTACCGGTTGTGGTGCTCGGGGTTCAGGCCGACCCGCTCCAGCAACTCCTGGACGCGCTCGAGCTCCTTGCCCTTCTTCACCAGGTTGTGCACCCGCAACGGCGTACTGATGATGTTGCTGACCGTCTGCCGCGGGTTCAGCGAGCTGTACGGGTCCTGGAAGACGATCTGCAGCTCCCGGCGGAACGGGCGCAGCTCGCGCTCCTTCATCCGGGCGATGTCGGTGCCCTTGAACAGGATCTGGCCGGCCGTCGGGGTGAGCAGCCGGGTGATCATCCGGCCGGTGGTCGACTTGCCGCAGCCGGACTCGCCGACCAGGCCGAGGCTGCCGCCCGGGGCCAGGTCGAAGCTGACGCCGTCGACGGCCTGGACCACCTTGCGGGTCCGGCCCAGCCCGGCGGCCTCCTTGATCGGGAAGTGCATCTTGAGGTCGCGGACCTGCAGCAGCGGCGTACCCTGCTGGTTCCGGGCGGCCGGGGTGTCTTGCACAGGGTTGCTCATCTCTCTCCTCAGCCCAGTCTCGGAGCGACCTCGGCCTCGTAGATCGAGGCCTTGTCGTGCAGGTGGCAGCGGGACGTGTGCGCGCCGGCGCCGTCGACCGGCAGCAGCTCGGGCAGCTCGGTGGTGCAGCGCTCGCCCTTGACCCGCTCCTGGTAGGGGCAGCGGGGGTTGAACGAGCACCCGCTCGGCAGGTTCAGCAGGCTCGGCGGCAGGCCCTTGATCGGGCGCAGCTTCTCGCTGGCCGCCGACACCGTCGGGATCGACTCCAGCAGGCCCCAGGTGTAGGGCATCCGCGGGTTGGCCAGCACGTCCTCGGCGGTGCCGTACTCGACGCAGCGGCCGGCGTACATCACCAGCACGTCGTCGGCCATCTCGGCGACCACGCCGAGGTCGTGCGTGATCAGCACGATCGCCGAGCCGAACTCCTTCTGCAGGTTGTTCAGCAGGTCCAGGATCTGCGCCTGGACGGTGACGTCGAGCGCGGTGGTCGGCTCGTCGGCGATCACCAGCTTCGGGTCGTTGACCAGGCCCATCGCGATCATCGCGCGCTGCCGCATCCCGCCGGAGAACTCGTGCGGGTACTGCTTGAACCGGCGCTGCGGGTTCGGGATGCCGACCAGGTCGAGCATCTCCAGGGCGCGCTTCTTGGCGACGTCCTTGGAGACCTTGTGGTGCACCAGGTACGCCTCGGCGATCTGGTTGCCGACCGTGTAGAGCGGGTGCAGCGACGACTGCGGGTCCTGGAAGACCATCGAGACGGCGTCGCCGCGGACCTTCATCAGGTCGTTCTCGGGCAGGCCGACGATCTCGTCGCCGCCGAGCTTGATCGAGCCGGTGATCCGGGTCCGCTTGGGGTCGTGCAGGCCCATCACGGCCATGCTGGAGACCGACTTGCCGGAGCCGGACTCGCCGACGATGGCCAGCGTCCGGCCCAGCGGTACGGCGTACGACAGACCGTTGACGGCGCTGACCAGGCCGTCGGCGGTCGGGAACTTGACGGTGAGGTCGGTGACCTCGAGGTACGGCGTCTCGCCGCTGGGGTTGAGCGAGGCCTGCCGGCGCTCGCGGGTCGCGATCGACGGCCCGCGCGGGGTGTCGGCTGCGGAGTCGCTCATGGTGGAACTGTCCTTCCCGGGCTCGTTGACTGGGGTGCTCACGACAGCCTCACCCGCGGGTCGACGATGCTGTAGGCGATGTCGACCAGGAAGTTCATCGAGACCAGGATGACCGAGGCGATCAGCACGGTGCCCATGATCACCGGCAGGTCGTAGCTCTGCAGGCTCTCCAGCACCAGGTTGCCCAGGCCGGGCAGGTCGAAGATCCGCTCGGTGAAGATGGCACCGGCCAGCGAGCCGGCGATGTCCAGGCCGAAGATCGTGATCACCGGGATCAGGCCGGAGCGCAGGGCGTGCTTGTAGGTCACCTTGCGGTCCGACAGGCCCTTGGCCCGGGCGGTACGGATGTAGTCCTCGCTGAGCGTCTCGACCATCGAGCCGCGCGAGTAGCGCGCGTACTGCGTGCAGTTGTAGACCCCGATCACCAGCCACGGGGTCAGCAACCCGAGGAACCACTTGCCCGGGTTGTCCGACAGTGGCGTGTAGCCACCACGGGGCAGGATCGGGTAGAGGATCGTGAGGTAGAGCGACACCATCAGGGCGACGATGTAGAACGGCACCGAGCTGAGCACCAGCGTGCTGGTCATCAGCACCCGGTCACCGGTGCTGCCGCGTCTCTTCGCGGCCATCGAACCGACGAAGACACCGATCGTCAGCACCAGAACGGCGTACCCGGCGACCAGCGACACCGTGACCGGCAGCCGGTCCTTCAGCATCTGGGTCACCGGCCGGTCGTTCTTGAACGAGAAGCCCAGGCAGGGCGCCTTGCAGTCCTGCACGACACCGGCGGTCTCGAAGGTCCGCCCGGCGAAGATCCCCGCCGTGTACTCGGCGAACTGCTGCACCTTGGGTCGGTCCAGGTGCAGGTTCTCCTTGATCTCGTTGTAGCGCTCCTGGGTGCAGTTGCGCTCACCGCAGATCGCCGCGGCCGGGTCGGTCGGGGCGACGAAGAACAGCGTGAAGGTCGCGATGAGCGTGACCAGTACCACGCTGAGCGCGCTCACCAGCCGGCGCGCCACGAAGTAGAGCACGGGGGTTTTCTCCTCACCGATCGGGGTGGTGACCGAACCGAGGTCCGGTCACCACCCCACCATCAGATGATCAGACTGCTAGGAGTTCCGGCGGACCGGAACCGATCAGGGCTGCTTCAGGTAGATCGAGGTGAACTCGGGCATGCCCTGGGTCACGTCGTTGATGGCGTGACCGATGTTCTTGCCGACCGGGAACGCGCTCGCGCTGAAGTAGAGCGGAACCGCCGGCAGGTACTCCTCGAGGATCTTGCGGTCGATCTTCGACCACTCCTTCAGCTGCTCGTTCGGGGTCAGCGCCGCGACCCGATCGATCTCGGCGTCCAGAGCCTTGTCCTGGATCATGCCGATGCTGTTGTTGAGCTTGACCGCGTCGGACCTGAACAGCACCGGGTACCAGCTGGTTCCGGACGGCCAGTCCGAGCACCAGCCGGCAGGCCCCTGGCCCAGGTTGACCGGAGCGCTCATGTCGTTGGTCAGGCTGCGGATCTTGGCCTTCGGCACACCGACCGACTTGACCTTGAACCCGGCCGCGGTGAACGTCTGGGTCCACAGCTGGTTCTGCTGCTGACGGATCTTGTCGTCGTTGGAGTAGTAGTAGCTCAGCTCGAAGTTCTCCTTGCCGAGCTCCTTGAGCTTGTCCTTGATCTCGGCCGCGACGGCCGGGTCCTCGGCACCCTTACCGGTTCCGGTCAGGCCCGGCAGCTCGTACTTCTCGTAGCCCGGGACGGCCGGCGGAAGGTAGCCGGACGCGGGGATCGCGGTGTCCGGGGTGAGACCGCGGACCTTGCGCCAGCTGTCGTACGGGAAGGCTTTGGCGATCAGCTTGCGGACCTCGAGCGGGATCTTGCGGGTGTCCATGCCGAGCACCGCGTCGCACGGCGATCCGCCGCGGATGATCTGGCTCTGGTCCTTGACCTCAGGCACGAGGCTGGCGTCCAGGTTGCTGTAGCTCAGCGCGTTCGCGTCGGCGCCGTTGCTGGCCAGCACCTGGCGCTGCACCTTCAGCAGGTCCTGGGAGAACTTGAAGTCCCAGTTGTCCGGGTACTGGTGCCGGACCGGGTCCGTGTTCGGGTCCCAGTTCGGGTTCTTGGTCAGCTTCAGCTGGGATCCGGCGGTGTAGCTCTCCACCATGTACGGACCGGTCGCCATCGGCTTCTGCTCGTAGGACAGCTTGGTGTCCTTGGCCTTCGGGATCGGCGTGAACATCGGGAACGCCGCGTAGAACGGAAGGTCGTCGAACTTCCTCGCCAGCCGGATGACCAGGGTCGACTCGTCCGGGGTCTCGACGCCGGCGTAGTTGTCACCGTCGCTGTACGGCCCCGTGTACTTGTCGCCGTCCTTGAAGAACTGCTGCTGGTACGTGGGGCCCGAGTCGTACAGGTCGTGCGCGAACGACCGCTTGATCGCGTACGCGTAGTCGGCGGCCTTGACCGGCGACCCGTCCATGTACTTGATGCCCTGCTTGAGCTTGAACGTCCAGGTCAGGCCGTCGGCGGACTTGGTGCCCAGGTCCTCGGCGAGGTCCGGGACGAGCACCGGCTTCCCGGTCTTGTCGTCCAGCTTGTACTGGGTCAACGCCCGGTACATCAGCTTGCCGATCTGGTTACCGTCGATGTAGTAGATGTTGGTCGGGTCGAAGGTGCTCGGCGTCACGTCCGACAGCACCGTCACGGTGCCGCCCTTCTTCGCGCCGTCGATCTCGGCCGCCGGGCCTTTCACCGTCGGGTCGGTCGCCTTCTCCTGCGCCTTGCCCGCGTCGCCCGAGTTCTGGTTACCACTCCCGTTGTTCGACGACGGGGTGCCACAGGCCACGGCGGCCAGCATGACCGTCGCCGCGACAGCGGTGATCCGCTTCCACTGCATTGTTGTCTTTCTCCTTTTCTGCCGCTGGGGCAACGCCGGGCTACCGGCGAGTCTTCGGGTCGAAGGCGTCCCGGACCGCGTCGCCCAGCAGGGCGAGGGCCAGCACGAGGGCAGTGATGCCGAGCACCGGTAGCCACAGGTACAACGGGTCGGCCTTGAACCAGTTGGTCGCGGTGGCGATCGTCTGACCCCACGACGGGATCGGCTCGATCAGTCCCACGCCCAGGAACGAGAGCCCTGCCTCAGCCGTCACGTACGCCGGCAGCGCCAGCGACGCCGAGATCACGATCGGCGCGACCAGGTTCGGCAGCAGCTCCTTGAACAGCACCTGCCGGGTCGGCACGCCGATCGCCTTCGCGGCCAGCACGAACTCGCGCTCGCGCAGCGACAGCACCTCACCACGGATGATCCGGGCCAGGCCCGCCCAGCCGAAGAACGACAGGACGAAGATCAGCACGAAGAACCGGGTCGAGGCCTGCTCGTCCGGGGTCAGGTTGAACGAGCCGCCGCGCATGTTCTCCACGATCGGCACCATCGCGATCGCGAACAGCAGGTAAGGCAGGCTGAGAACGAAGTCGATGATCCAGGAAATCAGCCGGTCCACCCAACCACCGAGGAATCCGGCCAGCAGGCCCATCACCACCCCGACAGCGGTACCGAACAGTGTCGCCACGAACGCGACGATCAGCGACGGGCGCGCGCCGTAGACCCACCGGGCGAAGTTGTCCCGGCCGGTCTTCGGCTCGACCCCGAACCAGTGGTCCGGGGTGATTCCGATGGTCGGGAAGCCGTACTCGTCGACCAGGTCAGGGGTGAACGTGCTGATGTCACCGCCCTCGAGCTTCGTCAGCAGCGGCGCGAAGATCGCGATCAGGATGAAGAACAGCACCACGCAGGCACAGATCACCGCGACCCGGTCCTTGCGGAGCCGGTCCATCGCGATCCGCGTCGGCGATTTCCCGTGCGCCACACTCGCGTCGCGTACGGGCTCCGCCGACGACGGGTGGTCCTCGACACCTACGGTCGAGTCGGGTGAACCGATGCTCATTCGCACTCCGTCAGCTCTGTGTCAGCTCTGTCAGCCAGATTCCGGGGACGGGACCGGCCACGGTCTGTAGATCGCGCCGTTCCCCGGTCAGGGAACCAGGTGCAGCAAGGTGCAGCCGAAATCCCTTGACAACGACCGGCGCCACACCGCGCGCTAGCCTGCCCGACACATCTCGGCCAAACCAGCGGCTTCCGGCAGCAGTGTACAAATCGTTACCGGAACGAGTACCAGGGCGGTACATTTGGAACGAATGTTCACACTGAGCAACCGATGATCGACAATTCGCGGCGGCACAGCACCGACAATGGCCATTTTGTGCCAGATTGTCACGGACAGTGCAGGAATCCGGTT
Organism: Kribbella sp. NPDC104740; assembly: GCF_055583505.1. Lineage (NCBI taxonomy): Bacteria > Bacillati > Actinomycetota > Actinomycetes > Propionibacteriales > Kribbellaceae > Kribbella > Kribbella sp. NPDC104740. Next base: position 59,331 of record NZ_JBVJNV010000010.1, read on the forward strand.
TCTCGGTGAAACATCACCGACGGTGATCAAGTGCCTGATTCGGCAAGTTCCAACTGGCGACGCAGCTCCTGTACGCCGGGGACGTACCCGGACGCGGTCATCGCCGCGATCCCCTCGGTCAGCAACCGCCGGCCTCCGGCGCGATCCCCGCTGTGCACCGCAAGCCACGCTCGGGCGCTGCGGAGCTGTACGTCGCCCCACTGGTCCGGTCGCTCGGCGAACACCGCCGCGGCGTGGTCGAGCAGCTCCGCCGCGGCGGCCAAGTCGGCACCGAGCGTCCTGACCCGGGCCTCGACGATGTCCACGTGCGCCCGGCCGAGGTCGTCGCCGATCCGGTCGATGATCTCCCCCGCCTCCGCCACGACCTCCGTCAGCTCGCCGCGGTGCTCGGCTCCCTGCCCCTCGCCGCCGGCCAGCGCCTGGGCGAACAGCACCAGCCGGATGGCATGGAGCCGCGAGCCCGGCGGACTGACGGCCCGCAGCCGGCGCCGGACCTCGATCGCTTCGGAGCGCCGTCCGAGTCCCGCAAGGCCCGAGGCCAGGTGATCCAGCGCCCGCGCCTCGACAGTCGCGGGGTCCGAGCACCGGTCCACCAGGGTGAGCATCTGCTCGGCGGTCGCGACCGTCGTCGCGTAGTCGCCGGCCTCGCCGGCCTGGTAGGCGAGCATCAGCAGGGCTCCGGACCGCAGATCGGGATCGCCGGCCCGCTCCGCGGCGTCCAGCGCGCGCTGCCCGATCTCGACCAGCACATCCGCCGCGTTCGCCTGCGCCTCGGCACCGAACCTGCGCTTGAGCACCTCCGACTCCAGCTCCGGGTCCGTGCCGCTGGTCGTCGCGTCGGCCACCGCCAGAACGTCCTGACGCAGCTCGCGGAGGTCCCGCAGCACCAGGAAGTCGTCCAGGCGCATGGCCAGCATCGCCGCGAGCCGCGGGTGCCCGGAAGCGAGCCGCACCGCGGCCGCTACCAGCGGAGCCTCGACAGCGAGCCAGTCGGCCCCGCGCGCGGCTTCGCGCTCCGCGTCGACGAGCATCCGACCCTCGCCTGCGTCGTACAGCATCCGTCGCGGCAGGATCTCACCGATCGTCTCCCCCGCAATCGCCAGCAGCCGCAGCACCGCCTGCAGGTACCGGACCTCGACCGTCTCGCGGTCGGTGACCGTCCTGAGCTCCTCGACCGCCCGCGCCCGCACCAGCGCGTGCAGCCCGTACGTCGGTGGGCTGATCCGCCGCGGCTGGACCAGCCCCAGCGCGACCAGCTCGTTCAGGATCCCTCGCGCCGGATGCTCGTCCAGGTCGAGCAGCGGCGCCGCGACCCAGGCCGAGAACTCGTCGGCGCCGACCAGCGCCAGGTAGCCGAAGAGGCGGCGGGCGGTCTCGCCCGCCGTTCGCAGCGTCAGGTCGAGGCTGGCTCGTACGGCGCGGTCGCCGGCGACCAGGTAGTCGAGGCGGCTCGTCTCGTCGGCCAGGGAGCGGACCACGTCGGCGACGTCCTCACGGATCAGGCTCAGCCGCGACCCGACGATCCGCAGCGCGAGCGGGAGCCCGACGCAGTAGTCGACGATCTCCTGCAGCTCCTCCGCTGGGCGGCCGGAGAGTGCGGCCAGCAGCTCCGCGCTGGTTGCGTCGTCGAGTGCGGTGATCTCCTGGTGGACCGCGTCCTCCAGCCCGAGCAGCGGCCGTCGCGACGTGACGACTACGGCACATCTGCTGTCAGCGGGCAGCAACGGCCGCAACTGACCGGCGTCCGCTGCGTCGTCGAGCACCAGCAGCACCGCCTTGCCGGCCACAGTGGAACGCAGCAGCGCTGCCCTCTCCTCCAGCGACTCCGGTACGGACTCGATGCCCAGCGAGCGCAGCAGCCGTCCAAGCAGGAGGTTGGGCGGCACCGGCTCACCGTTGATGTCCTGGAGCCGGGCGAACAGCTGCCCGTCGGGGAACTCAGCCGCCAGTGTGTGGCCGAGCCGCACGGCCGTGGCGGACTTGCCGGTCCCGGCGGCGCCGTACAGGCAGACGACAGGGGGCGGGCCGCTGCGGTGTCGCAGTACGCCGGTCAGCTCAGCCAGTAGGTTGTCCCGCCCCACCAGTACACCGATGTCGGCAGGTAGCTCGCGGGGACCTGCCTCGGCCTCCCGGAAGTCCAGGGACTCGTCCTGGCGCAGGATCGCGACCTGGAGGTCGCGCAACTTCTGCCCGGGCTCGACACCCAGTTCGTCGGACAGGTGCCGAACCAGGTCGGCGTACGCCGCCAGCGCGTCTGTCTGGCGACCGGACCGGTACAGCGCCAACATCCGGGTCGCAGCGAGTGACTCCCGGGTCGGCTGTTCGGCTGTGAGCTCGGCCAGCTCGGGCAGGACCTCGCGGTGGCGTCCCAGAGCCAGCTCGGTGGTCAGCCGCAGCTCCTGCGCCGCCCAGCGGGATTCGTCGAGGCCCGCGCACAGGCGTCGGCGTACGTCCTCGGACGCTACGTCCGCCAGCGCCGGGCCTCGCCAGAGCGCCAGTGCGTCGGTCAGGAGCTTGTGGCGCTGCTCCAGATCCTCCAGCGGCTTGGCCTGCTCGACGAGCGCAGCGAACAGCTCTACGTCGGTGCGACCGCGCGGAGCGTCGACGGCGTAGCCGTGCGGGCTGCTGACCAGCTTGCTGTCCCCGGTCGCCAGCACTGCGCGGAGGCGTGAGACGTACACCTGCAGCGCGCGCTTGGGACTACCCGGCAACTCCTCCGGCCAGAGCAGCTCGATGAGTCGGTCGGCAGGCACCGCCTTGCCCGACTCGAGCAACAGGACGGCAAGCAGCAGGCGTTCCTGCCTGCGCTTCAGCTCGACCTGCTGCCCTTCCATCCAGATCTGGACCGGCCCAAGCAGTCGGAACTCCACGGACGCAGCGTAGTGCGGTGGTAAGAGCCGGGTAACAACCCGCCCGCATGCTGTCCGCCCAGCCTCCCCGGAAGCGAGTGACGCGTGCACAGACCATGGACTGCCATTGCGGCCGGGCTCGCCCTGCTGACCGGCATGCTGCTGACGGGCGCCCCCGGCAGCAGCTGGTGCGGGACGGCAGCGGCGCCGCAGGCCCACTGTCGTGGGAGTGCGGCGCCGCGACTTCCGATCGGCCCCCGGGTGGTGAGCCGGCGGCGGAGTCAGTCCTGGCGGACGTTGACCGTCACGAACGGGGGCTTGACGACCTCGAAGGCCTCCTGGCGGCCGCGGATGTCGACGGTCACCTGGTCGCCTTCCTTGACCGAGGCGTCGAGGAGGGCCAGGGCGATGCCCTTCTTGAGGGTCGGGGAGAAGGTGCCGGAGGTGACCTCGCCGAGGGTGCCGTCGGGGCCGGCGACGGTCATGTGCGGGCGCGGGATGCCGCGGCCGACGGCGCGCAGGCCGCGCAGGACGCGCTTCGGACCGGCCTCCTTCTCGGCGCGCAGGGCGGCGTCGCCCCAGAAGTGCTCCTTCTTCCAGCCGACCGCCCAGCCCGAGCGGGCCTGGACCGGGGTGATCTCGGGCGAGATGTCCTGGCCGTGCAGCGGGTACCCCATCTCGGTGCGCAGGGTGTCGCGGGCGCCGAGGCCGGCCGGGACGATGCCGTACTGCTCCCCCGCGGCCAGCAGCGCGTCGAAGACCGCGACGGCGGCGGCGTTCGGGACGACCAGCTCGTAGCCGCGCTCGCCGGTGTAGCCGGTGCGGCAGACGACGACCGGCGTACCGGCGTACTCGGCGACGGCGAAGGCCATGTAGTCGTGGCCGGTCGGCAGGCCGATCGCGGCGACCACGTCGTCGGAGTGCGTGCCCTGGACGGCGAGGATCGCGTAGTCGTCGTGGGTGTTGGTCACCACGACGCCGTCCGGCGCCTGCTCGGCCAGCCGGCGGACGACCTCGGCGGTGTTCGCCGCGTTCGGGATCAGGAAGACGTCGTCGTCGGCGTGCAGGTAGGCGATCAGGTCGTCGACCACGCCGCCGTCCTCGGCACAGCACAGCGTGTACTGCGCCTGGCCCGGCCCGATCTTGCCCAGGTCGTTGGTCAGGCAGGAGTTCACGTACGCCGCGGCGCCGGGACCCTTCACCGTCGCCTTGCCCAGGTGGCTGACGTCGAAGACGCCGACCGAGGTCCGGACCGCGGTGTGCTCGGCCACCACCCCGCTGTACTCCAGGGGCATCTCCCAGCCGCCGAACTCGGCGAACTTGGCTCCCAGGGCGACGTGCCGCTCGTGCAGCGGGGACTTCTTCAAGCTGGTCATGCAGCGGAACCTACCGGACCGGCGGCGGCCCGCGGAGCCCGATCGGGCAGCGGTCGTGGTGTGGCACGCATCTCCACCGCCGCCGCCACGTAGCATGCTGAAGCAGCTTTCACGTACCGTCACGACCGGCGCACCTGCCATCCGGTCAAGGAGGACTGAGGATTTCGTGAGCACCATCACCCTGAGCAAGTCAGATGCGGCCGGCGTCCGGACCGACGCCGTCGTCATCGGTGTCGTCAAGCTCGACGGCGGCGTGGCGCTGCCGGCCGGCACCGAGTCGCTGAACGCCGCGTACGACGGCCGGCTGGTGGAGGTGCTGTCCGGGCTCGGAGCCACCGGCAAGGCCGGTGAGGTCACCAAGGTCCCCGGCCCGAAGCCGGGCAAGTCGGCGACGCTGATCGCGGTCGGCCTCGGGACGGCGCCGGACGGCGCGCTGAAGACCGAGGACCTGCGCACCGCCGCCGGTGTCGGCGTCCGCGCCGCCAAGACCACGCAGTCGGTCGCGCTGGCGCTGCCGACCCCCGACGCCGACTGCGTCCGCGCGGTCGCCGAGGGCGCGCTGATCGGCCGCTACTCGTTCACGGCGTACAAGTCCGAGGCCTCCACCGACGCCCCGGGCAACCTGACGCTGATCACCGACCTGGCCCGCAACAAGGACGCCAAGGCCGCGCTCGAGCGGGCCCAGATCGTCGCCGACGCGGTCCACCAGGTCCGCGACTGGGTGAACACGCCGCCGTCGGACCTGCACCCGGCCGAGTTCGCCACGCACGCGCAGAAGCTGGCCAAGGAGTACGGCGTCAAGGTCGAGGTGCTCGACGAGAAGGCGCTGGCCAAGGGCGGCTACGGCGGCATCCTCGGCGTCGGCCAGGGCTCGACCAACCCGCCGCGGCTGGTCCGGCTCAGCTACACCCCGAAGAAGCCGGTCACGCACCTGGCCTTCGTCGGCAAGGGCATCACCTTCGACTCCGGAGGCCTGTCGCTGAAGACCGCGTCCGGCATGGTCAGCATGAAGGCCGACATGGCCGGCGCCGCCGCCGTCGTCGGGGCCACCCTCGCGATCGCGCGGCTCGGCCTCCCGGTCCAGGTCACCACGTACGCCGCGATGGCCGAGAACATGCCGTCGGGCTCGGCGGCCCGGCCGTCCGACGTGCTGACCATGTACGGCGGCAAGACGGTCGAGGTGCTGAACACCGACGCCGAGGGCCGGCTGGTGCTCGGCGACGCGCTGGTCCGGGCGTCAGAGGACGCACCCGACCTGATCGTCGACGTGGCCACCCTGACCGGCGCCTGTGTCGTTGCCCTGGGCACCAAGGTGGCCGGTGCGTTCGCGAACACCGACACCGCCCGCGAGCGGGTCGTCGACGCCGCGGTCGCGGCCGGCGAGGCGATGTGGCCGCTGCCGATCCCGGCCGAGATGCTGGACAAGCTGCGCTCGCACTCGAAGGTCGCCGACCTGGCCAACATCACCGGCGAGCCGTGGGGCGGCGCGCTCGCCGCGGCCGCCTTCCTCGGCGACTTCGTTGCCGACGGCATCGACTGGGTGCACCTGGACGTGGCCGGCCCGGCGTTCAACGACGGCGGCCCCTCGGGCTACACCCCCACCGGCGGTACCGGGTACTCGGTCCGCACGCTGGTGGAGCTGGCCGCGGCGGCCAGCTGACGTTCGTTGCCTCGAGGTCCGCTACCCGGCTGGGTAGCGGACCTCGAGCATGGTGCAGCCCTCTTCGGTGCGGTACGGGCCGTGCGGCATGCCGGGGTGCCGGGCGGCGTACTGGCCGGCGGTGAAGGTCTGCTGCAGCGTGAGGTCGGTCAGCGAGCCCTCCAGGAGGTAGACCTCCTCGAAGTACTCGTGCCTGATCACCTCATCTGTGGTGGTCCCAGGAGCCCAGCGGGCGATCCGGGTGAGGTTGTCCTCGGGGCCGTCGCTCAACACTCGCTGGCTGATCCCACCGGACTCGGTCCACTCAACTTGGTCGACGGGGAAGAACTCGTGCTGGGCCTTCATGTCAGTCCCACGCTTCGGCGAGCTGCTCCACGGCGTACTCGATCCGGCTGGTCAGTCCGCGCGGGTCGGTGAGCTCCACCCGCCACGCGTCGGCGAACTGGTCGACCCCGGCGATCATCGGGATCGTCCCGCTGAGCAGCACGGTCCCCGGCCGCAGCAGGTCGCCCAGCTCCTTCACCCAGTACGACGGCGGCAGCAGCTGCGCCAGCGTCCCGTCCTGGATCAGCTGCTCGTCGTCGCCGTGCCGCACCCACGCCTTGAGCGTGAACCCGTCCAGCTCGGCCTCCACCTCCCGCAGCGGCCAGGCGACGTCCCCCAGCGCGTCCGGCGCGGTCTGCTTGCTCCACGCGACCCCGTGCACCTCCAGCGCCCGGTCGGTGTGGTCGCACGCTACGGTGAGCAGCAGGTCGTCCGGCCCGTCGCCGACGATCAGCGCCCACTCCGCCTCGCCAGAGGTCCGCCCGTGCGCGACCTGGACCACCTCCGGGCGGCTGACCAGCGACGCCGACAGCGGGTAGAGCGTCGGGATCCGCCGCGGCGCGGGCACGCCCAGCTCGGCCAGCTCGTCGACGTGGTGCTGGACCTGCGCGGTGTCGCGGCCGGCGTACCCGGCGTTGAGCGCGTAGCGCACCTGGATCGCCCGTTCCCGACCGTCCGGGAGCGTGAAGCGCAGGACCTGGGACATTGGAAACCTCCGTCAGCACTTGCGTGAACACGTTGTATACGACGAGTATGGAGCATCGACCGAAGGAGGTCCACCCGATGCCTTTGCCCACCAGCCCGGGATCCGCCGCCCAGGGCGACCGCCGCAGCCTCTACAAGGCGTTCGCCGCGAGCCTGTCCGGCACGTCGCTGGAGTGGTACGACTTCGCCGTCTACAGCTCCGCCGCCGCCCTGGTCTTCGGCGACCTGTTCTTCCCGGGCAGCGACCCGCTGACCGGGACCCTGCAGGCCTTCGCGACGTACGCCGTGGGGTACGTCGCGCGGCCGCTCGGCGGGATCTTCTTCGGCCGGCTCGGCGACGTGATCGGCCGCAAGCGGGTGCTGGTCGCGACGCTGCTGCTGATCGGGGTGGCCACCTTCTTCATCGGCCTGCTGCCGACGCACGCCCAGGCCGGTGCGATCGCACCGACGCTGCTGGTGTTCCTGCGCTTCGTCCAGGGCGTCGGAGTGGGCGGCGAGTGGGGCGGTGCGGTACTGCTCAGCAGCGAGTTCAGCCAGGCCGGTCAGCGCGGGTTCTGGGCGTCGGCCGCGCAGGTGGGTCCGCCGCTGGGCACGCTGATGGCGAACGGCGTACTGGCTGTGCTGGCGGGGGCGCTGTCGGAGGACGCGTTTCTGAGCTGGGGCTGGCGGGTGGCGTTCCTGCTGTCCGCCCTACTGGTCGGGTTCGGTCTGCTGATCCGGACCAGGCTGGAGGAGACTCCGGTGTTCAAGGAGCTGGAGGCGCGCGGCGACCGGCCGACCGCACCGGTCACCGAGGTGCTCCGGACGCAGCGGCGCGGGCTGGCAGCAGCCATCCTGGCCCGGGTCGGGCCGGACGTGCTCTACGCCATGTTCGCCGTGTTCGTGCTGACCTATGCGACGCAGGAGCTCGACATGAGCCGCGGCCAGGCGGTCACCGCCGTACTGGTCGGCTCGGCGTTCCAGGTCGGGCTCATCCCGTTGTCGGGCTGGCTGTCCGACCGGTACGGGCGGCGGCTGGTCTACGCGATCGGCGCGGTCGGCGGAGCGGTGTGGAGCGTGGTGTTCTTCGCCATCGCGTCGTCGCTGGCCACCGTGCTACCCGGGGTGGTGATCGGGCTGGTGTTCCACTCGCTGATGTACGGACCGCAGGCGGCGTTCGTTTCGGAGCAGTTCACCGCCCGGCTCCGCTACACCGGCAGCTCGCTGGCCTACACGCTGGCCGGGGTGATTGGCGGGGCGCTCGCGCCGCTGGCGTTCACGTACTTCCTGGCCAAGGCCGGTACCGGGTACGTGATCGCGGCGTACATCGTGGTCGCCTGTGTGGTCACGCTGGTCGGGCTGCGGCTCGGCCGCGCCGTACAGGACGATGCGGCGGCCAGCCCGCAGGACGCCGCGGCAACGACTAGCCCTGCATGAGGATGGCCCCGGTGGTGTCGAGGTGGCGGAGGATCGCCGCCTCGGCAGCTGCCTTGTCGCCGCCGGCCAGGCCGTCCACGATGGCCTGGTGCTCGGACAGCACGTCCTGGCGGCGGGTGGCGCTGCGGCCGAGCGCCACGACGCCCAGCAGCACGTGCCGCGCACGCAGGCTGTCGTACAGGCGGCCGAGCACCGAGTTACCGGCCGATTCGATCAGCAGCGCGTGGAACTGGCTGTCCAGCTCGATGAAGTCCTTGGCGTCGCCGGACTCGACGATCGCCCGCTGCTGCTCCAGTACGGCGGACATCGGCGCGACCGGCGTCGTACCGGCGGCCAGACAGGTGGTCGCGGCCCAGCACTCCATCACGCCGCGGGCCTGCATCATCTCGGCGATCTCGCGGCCGGGCACCGGCGCGACGAACGCGCCGCGGTGCGGGACCAGCTGGACCAGGTCCTCGGCGGCCAGCATCAGCAGCGCCTCCCGGACCGGCGTCCGGGAGATCCCGACCTCGGTCGCGACGGCCTGCTCGTTGATGAACGTGCCGGAGACCGCGGGGTCGCTGAGCACGGTCCCTCGCAGGTACTGGTAGGCGCGGTCGCGGCCGGAGTCCCCACTCAATTGCATACTCAATGTATACAGCCTTGGAGGGTTCATGACATCCCTGACCGCGCAGAATGCTGCTGGCGAGTCGATGCCGATCGTGGTTGCTGCCGCCCAGATCCTGACCGGTGCCGATCCTGTCGCCAATCTAGCTGCCGCGATCAACGCCGTCCGGCGGGCCGCGGACGCCGGGGCGCAGCTGGTCGCGCTGCCGGAGGCCACGCTGGCCGCGTTCGGGAGTGATCTGCGGGCGGTCGCCGAGCCGCTCGACGGGCCGTTCGCGACCGGGCTGCGCAAGGTCGCCGAGGAGACCGGTGTGGTCGTGGTCGCGGGCCTGTTCGAGCCGGCGGCCGACGGGCGGGTGCACAACACGCTGCTCGCGACCGGGCCGGGCGTCGAGGCGTCGTACCGCAAGATCCACCTGTACGACGCGTTCGGGTCGCGCGAGTCCGACCTGGTTGCTCCGGGCAAGGAGCTGGTGACGTTCGCGCTGGGCGGGCTGACGGTGGGGCTGGCGACCTGCTACGACCTGCGGTTCGCGGATCAGTTCAGCGCGCTGGGGCGGCTGGGCGCGGAGCTGGTCGTCGTACCGGCTTCTTGGGGTGCTGGGCCGGGCAAGGAGGAGCAGTGGGATCTGCTGACTCGTGCTCGTGCGTCGGACGCGCAGGCCTGGCTGCTGGCGTGTGACCAGGCGTGGACCGCGCCGGCCGGGTCTGACCCGCTGGGGATCGGCCGGAGCGTGCTCGCTGATCCGCTGGGGCGGGTCAGCGCGCGGCTGGGCTCGGAGCCGGGGCTGCTGCTGGGCGCTGTCGACACCGAGCTGACCGCTGGTGTGCGGCGGCGTGTGCCGATCCTGTAGCTAGGCGAGGCCGTTCTTCTTCTGGCGGGCGTTGTACTCGCGCATGCGCGGCGGGTACCCCACCACGGCGGCGTCGTACGACGGGATGCCCAGCTTGTTCGCGAAGTTGTGCGCCCACTCGACCGACGGAACCCGCCGCCGCGTCCACTCACCGTCGACGGCGACCAGGAGCATCGTGTACTCCGTGACCGCGGTGCGCGGCTCGACGAAGCCCTCGACCCCTTGCCGGGTCTGGACGAACTCCCGCAGGTGCGCCTGGTCGGGGTTGTCCGACTTACGCATCGTGCCCGGCCTCTGCCGGCGACCGAACCACTTCATGGACAAAGTGTCCCCTATCACCACAAATAAGTCGCGGATCCAGCACGTGCCGCCCCGGCCACCCCTCCGCACCGCCCAGGGCCGGGCCGGCACGCGGCCCCCACATCGGTCGGTACGACGCCGCCCTCGCGGGAAAAGTTCGGCCCGGCCGCCGGCGCCGCGCCGCTGCTGCGCGGCCCGCCTCCGGGTTTCCGGACACCACCCCCGCGGTGGCTGCCCTCACCGGACGCGTTCCGCGACCGCTGCTGCGCCGCGGCGAGCCCAAAGACGACCCAGCGGCCCCGCGATGACAAGATGACGCCGGGCCACCCCCGCGACCCGGGGGCACCCACCGCCCGCTGACCAGTTGACCCACGGAGGAACCTGTGACGACCACGGCAGACACGACGTACGACCTGCTGATCCTCGGCGGAGGCAGCGGTGGCTACGCCGCCGCGCTGCGCGCCGCCGTCCTCGGCAAGTCCGTCGCCCTCGTCGAGAAGGACAAGCTCGGCGGCACCTGTCTGCACCGTGGCTGCATCCCCACCAAGGCCCTCCTGCACGCCGCCGAGGTCGCCGACTCCGCCCGCGAGGGTGAGCAGTTCGGCGTCCGGACGACGCTCGAGGGCGTCGACATGGGCGGCGTCAACAAGTACAAGGACGGCGTCGTCGACCGCCTCTTCAAGGGCCTGCAGGGACAGATCAAGTCCCGCGGCATCACCGTCATCGAGGGCGAGGGACGGCTGACCTCCCCGACGACGGTCGAGGTCGGCGGTACGACGTACACGGGCAAGAACGTGATCATCGCCTCCGGCTCGTACTCGCGCTCGCTGCCCGGCCTGGAGATCGACGGCCGCCGGGTGATCGCCAGCGAGCACGCGCTGACGCTGGACCGGGTGCCGGAGTCGGCGGTCGTGCTCGGCGGTGGCGTGATCGGTGTCGAGTTCGCCAGCGCCTGGACGTCGTTCGGGACCAAGGTGACGATCGTCGAGGCGCTGCCGCGGCTCGTCCCGGCCGAGGACGCCGACTGCAGCAAGACCCTGGAGCGGGCCTTCCGCAAGCGCAAGATCGGCTTCAAGACCGGCACGTCGTTCGAGTCCGTCGAGGTCACCGACGACGGCGTCCGGGTCACCGTCGCCGGTGGCGAGGTGATCGAGGCCGAGCTGCTGCTGGTCGCGGTCGGCCGCGGCCCGAACACCACCGGCCTCGGCTACGAGGAGGTCGGCGTCGCGCTCGACCGCGGCTTCGTCACCGTCGACCAGAACCTGCAGACCAGCGTCCCGGGCGTGTACGCCGTCGGCGACATCGTGCCCGGGCTGCAGCTCGCGCACCGCGGCTTCCAGCAGGGCATCTTCGTCGCCGAGCACCTGGCCGGGCTGAACCCGGCCCCGATCGACGAGGCCGGCATCCCGCGCGTCACCTACTCCGAGCCGGAGGTCGCCTCCGTCGGCCTGACCGAGGAGCAGGCGCGTTCGGCGTACGGCGAGGTGGAGATCCTGAACTACAACCTGGGCGGGAACGGCAAGAGCCAGATCCTGAAGACCCAGGGGTTCGTGAAGCTGGTCCGGGCCAAGGACGGCGCGGTGGTCGGCCTGCACATGGTCGGCTCCCGGGTCGGCGAACTGATCGGCGAGGCCCAGCTGATCTACAACTGGGAGGCGTACCCGGCCGACGTCGCGCCGCTCGTGCACGCCCACCCGACCCAGAACGAGGCCCTCGGCGAAGCGCACCTGGCGCTGGCCGGAAAGCCTTTGCACTTCCACGAGTAAGTTGGTGGTGCGCCGCTACGGGCGTGTCCGCCGTGACCCGGCGGCGCCCCGTTCCGGCGGCACCGTAGGCTGACTTCGAGACCGATCGACGAAGGAGCAACGACCGTCATGCCGACCTCTGTATCCCTGCCGGCCCTCGGGGAGAGCGTCACCGAAGGAACCGTCACCCGCTGGCTCAAGCAGGTCGGTGACACGGTTGCCGTCGACGAACCCCTGCTGGAGGTCTCGACCGACAAGGTCGACACCGAGATCCCGTCGCCCGTCGCCGGCACCCTCCTGGAGATCAAGGCCGCCGAGGACGAGACCGTGGAGGTCGGCGCCGAGCTGGCCGTCATCGGCGACGCCGGCGAGTCCACCGGCGGCGACGCCGCCCCGGCCGCCGAAGCGCCGGCGGAGGAGGCTCCGGCCGAGGAAGCTCCGGCCGCCGAGGCCGCGCCGCAGGCGCAGGCCGCTCCCGCCGAGGCTGCCCCGCAGCAGGCCGCGCCGCAGGCGCAGGCCGCCCCGGCCGAGGCCCAGCCGCAGGCGCAGGCCGCTCCGGCGGGCGACTCCTCCAGCTCTTCTCCGGCCGAAGCGGCCTCAGCCCCCGCGGCCTCCCCGGCCGCATCCGCGCCGGCCTCCGGTGGCACCTCGGTGACCCTCCCCGCGCTCGGTGAGAGCGTGACCGAAGGCACCGTCACCCGCTGGCTCAAGCAGGTCGGCGACGACGTCGCCGTCGACGAGCCCCTGCTCGAGGTCTCCACCGACAAGGTCGACACCGAGATCCCGTCGCCCGTCGCCGGCAAGCTGCTGGAGATCAAGGTCGCCGAGGACGAGACCGTCGAGGTCGGCGCCGAGCTCGCCGTCGTCGGTTCCGGCGACGCGGCCCCCGCCCAGGAGGCCCCGAAGCAGGAGCCCCCGGCCGAGGCCCAGCAGGAAGCCCCCGCGCAGGAGGCTCCGGCCGCCGAGGCTCCGGCCGCGGCGCCCGCCCCGCAGGCCGCCGCCCCCGCCCCGCAGGCCGCCGCCCCCGCCGCGCAGGCTCCTGCTGCAGCCCCCGCGCCGCAGCAGGCCCCGCCCGCCCAGGCCCCGGCCGCGCAGGCGCCCGCCGTACAGGCTCCTGCCGCGCAGGCCCCGGCAGCAGCTCCGGCCCCGCAGGCGGCTCCGGCTCCGCAGGCCCCGGCCCCGCAGCAGGCAGCCGCCCCGGCCGCCAGCTCGAACGGCGCCTCCTCCGAGGGCCCGAACTACGTCACCCCGCTGGTCCGCAAGCTCGCCGCCGAGAACAACGTCGACCTGGGCTCGGTCCAGGGCACCGGCGTCGGCGGCCGGATCCGCAAGCAGGACGTCATCGCCGCCGCCGAGGCAGCCAAGGCCGCCCCGGCCCCCGCCGCCGCTCCGGCTGCAGCGGCCCCGGCCGCGAAGGCCGCGATCAGCCCGCTGCGCGGTACCACCGAGAAGATGTCCCGGATCCGCAAGGCGATCGCCAGCCACATGGTGAACTCGCTGAAGGTCTCCGCCCAGCTGACCACGGTCGTCGAGGTCGACGTCACCGAGATCGCCAAGCTGCGGAACGCGAAGAAGGACGAGTTCTTCGCCCGCGAGGGCGTCAAGCTCTCCTTCCTGCCGTTCTTCGCGCTCGCCGCGGTGGACGCGCTGAAGCAGTACCCGAAGCTGAACGCCTCGATCAACGAGGAGGCCGGCGAGGTCACGTACCACGCCGCCGAGCACCTCGGGATCGCCGTCGACGCCGAGAAGGGCCTGATGGTCCCGGTCGTGCACAACGCCGGCGACCTGAACATCGCGGGCCTGGCCAAGAAGATCGCCGACCTCGCCGACCGCACCCGCAACAACAAGGTGCTGCCCGACGAGATGGCCGGCGGCACGTTCACGATCACGAACACCGGCAGCCGCGGCGCCCTGTTCGACACCCCGATCCTGAACCAGCCCCAGGTCGGCATGCTCGGCACCGGCGCGGTCGTCAAGCGCCCGGTCGTCATCACCCACCCCGAGCTCGGCGAAACCATCGCGATCCGCCAGATGGTCTACCTCGCGCTCACCTACGACCACCGCCTGGTCGACGGCGCCGACGCGGCCCGCTACCTGACGGCAGTCAAGGCGCGCCTGGAAGAAGCCCAGTTCGACGTCTGATCCGTACGCCGCACCACCAGCCGACCCGCTCGGGCACCAGCCCGCAGCGGGTCGCTGCTTTTCCGCCGATTACCAGCCCCCTGGCCCCAGTCCCCCTCCTCCCCTCGCTGCCTCTCCCCTCTCCGCCCTCCCTCGCCCCCTCCCCCTCGCCGTACTCCCCTCTCCTCCTCTCTCTTCTCTCTTTCCCTCCCCCTCTCCCCCGGAGGTCCCGTTGAAGTACGTCCTCGCCGGCGCATCCGGCTTCCTCGGTACGGCGCTCGCCCGCGACCTCGTTGCCGACGGCCACCAAGTCACCCGCCTGGTCCGCCGTACGCCGTCCTCCCCCGACGAACTCCAGTGGAACCCCGCCACCGGCCAACTGGACCTCAAGCCCCTCGACAACGCCGACGTCCTCGTCAACCTCGCCGGCGCGAACATCGGCCGCCCCTGGACCCCGACGTACCGCGCGACCATCCGCGAAAGCCGAGTCAGCACCACCGCCACCCTCGCCCAAGCCGCCGCCCAACTGGACGCCCGCCCAACCCTCCTAACCCAGTCAGGAATCGGCGGCTACGGCAAAGACTGCGGCGACAACCTCCTCACCGAATCCACCCCACTGGGCGAAGGCTTCCTGGCCGACGTAGTCCGAGTCTGGGAAGGCGCCACCACCCCAGCCCGCGAGGCAGGCTGCCGAGTAGCCACCCTCCGAACCGGCGTAGTCCTCGCCCGCCAGGCCCCCGCCTTCCAACTCCTGTCCCTCCCCTTCCGCCTAGGCCTCGGCGGCCGCCTAGGCCCCGGCACCCAGTACTTCCCCGTCGTCTCCCTCCAAGACTGGCTCCGCGCCGTCCGCCACACCGCCGAACACGACGAGGTCGAAGGCCCGGTCAACATCACCCTCCCCACCCCCATCACCAACAAGACCTTCACCCAAGCCCTGGCCACCCACCTCCACCGCCCCGCCCTCCTCCCCGTCCCCGCGGCAGCGATGACCACCCTCCTAGGCGAGTTCGCCTGGGAACTCCTAGGCAGCAAACGAGCCCTCCCCACAACCCTCCAAACCACCGGCTTCACGTTCGCCCACCCCACCCCGCAACAAGCCATCGCCGCAGCCTTCACCAGCTAACCCACAAGCCCCGCGAACCCCGCAAGATGAACCAATTCGCTCCCCACACAGCAGCGCGCGAAGGCTCGCGGTGAGCCGCCGGCGGCTCGGCGTCGGCGTCCACCTGAACAAGCGCCGCACCGCCCCAGTCCCTCCCACCAAGCATCGTGAGCTGACCGGCAACAGCTCACCAACGAGCCATCACGCCGAGACTCGGCTGGCCCACCCGAAGCAATAGCTGAGCAGCGCCCAGAGGCAACGGCAGTCGCAGATCTGAGCAGCTCCGATCGCTGGACTGCACACGCCGGCGCGCAGCGAGCAGCTGTCGAGGACTTGAACGCGACATCGCACGGCTTTGGTCGGTGGCCTGCACGCACCGTGGACGCCGGCCATCAGCCAGCACTCGGAGTCGACCTCGGTGGACGACCTGACGCGTCGGCGCGAGTAGGTGGACGGCGCTGGCAACATCCGACAGTGCCGCATCATCACGCTGTCGTCGCTGTGGCCGGAGTTGCGGTCGCCCACGCATGGCAGCGGCAGCGGCAGCGGCAGCGGCAGCGGACGGTACGACGTACTCGTCGGTGGCGGCGATGCCCGCGCAGTGCGGATCTGTCGGCTGGCGTACAGCGGGTCATCGGCTGCGAGAGCGGCGCGGGGATGGCACGCGGGACACCCGCGCCGAGGCAGAGCGCCCCGCAGAGGCGGAGGCGCGGCGCAGGGCGCAGGGGCGGAGGCAGGAGCAGACGAGCCCAGCGTGTTGCGGGCACTCTGCACGGCGTGGGTGCTGGCGCTGTGTGGCGGCCGCCGTGTGTTGCTGGGCAGAGGCCGCGGTGTGCTGTTGGGAAGGGCCGCGGTGTGTGGCTCGAGCTACTGGATGCGGATGGCGACTCGGGCTGGGGTTTGCGGCGCGGGTGGCTGTGTCTAGGGGCTTGGTCAGTTGGGTGGTTGCTGGTTGGCGGGTGGGGCTTTGGTTTGTTGGTGGGCTTTCTCTTTGGCTTGGTGGTGGTCGGACAGCCAGATGCTTAGGGCAACTATTGCTGCGAGGAGGAAGAGGAGTAGGCCGGGGATTTCCTCGTCGTCTTTTGAGTAGAGGACTACCCAGGTAATGCCTCCGGAGGCTAGGGCCAGGGAGCTTAGTTGTCGTGCCGGCCGTTCGTGGGGGGATATTGCTGGGGGTGGTTGTGGGGATGGCGGTGAGTAGTTGGGAGGTGGGGGTTTGGAAGTGGAGGGTGGTTAAGGGCGACAGGGGTTTGGCGGTGGGTGGGTGTTGGTTGGGGCAGGTGGGCATGGGGTGTCCTGTCACGCGGGGGTGATGGTGGTGATGCGCCAGGTTTTTCCTGTGGGGGTGAGGGTTATTCGGCGGGTGGTGGGTGGGCCGGGTGGGAGGTGGGTTGGGCCGGTGGGGGTCAGGGCTGTGGCGGAGATGAGGCGGTCGGTTACTCGGAGGGTGACTGTGGGACCGGGGGTGGGTTCTTGGGTCAGGTGCTGGATTTGGAAGCGGAGGTTGGCTATTCGGATGTTTTGGGATTTGTAGGTGGCGATGGCTGCTCGGTCGGTGGTCCAGGGGTGGGTGCCTGGTTGGTAGATGGCGTCAAGTTCGGCTGGGTTGAGGGTTAGGAAGGCGTGGGCTCGGAGGGCGTCGAGGGATTCGAGGGTTTGGTGCCAGGAGGTTGAGGAGTTTTGAGGAGAGGGGCTTGGGGTTGGCTTGAGGGGTGGGGTGGGTTTTGGGGTTGGGGATTGGGGGGCGGCTGCGGCGGGGTTGGTGGTGGGGGTGTTGAGGAGGCCGAGGGTGGTGATGGCTACTGCGGTGACGATGACAGCCGCCAAGGCTGTGGCGGCGAGGATGCCGTAGGTGGTTCGGCGGGAGCGGGGGGCTCGGTGGGTGGTGAGGATTTTGTTGAGGCGGGTGGTGTTGTCTCGGCGGGCTCGGTGAGGGGTGTTTCGGCGGGGTTTGCGGCGGGTGGGTGGGATGGGTGGGCGGAGTGGGGTTTGGGTGGGCAGGGCCGGGGTTGGGGTGGGTGGTCGGGGTGAAGGTGGGTCTGTGGTTGGGAAGGCGAGGTTGAGCGGCGCGGGTGGGGCGAGGGTGAGGATGTTGCGGGAGAGGGATTGGGGGGTTGGTTGGGTGAAGAGGGTGGGTGGGATGACGGTGCTGCCGGCTGCCAGTTGAATGAGGGTGGAGAGGGCTTGTACGTCGTCTGCTGGGGTGGTGGGGGTTTGGGAGCGGAGGGCTGTGTCGGTGATCACTGGGCGGCCGTCGGCGTCGAAGAGGATGTTGTTGGGGGTCAGGCGGCCGTGGTGGAGAGCGTGTTGGTGGAGGACTGATATCGCGTCGGCGAGGGGGCTGATGAGGGTGACCAACTCGCCTTTGGAGAGGTCTCCTCTTCTGGACAGGAGGGCGGCGAGGTTTCCTGCTGGGACGTGTTGGGTGAAGAGGAGCCAGTCCTGGTCGGACTTGCGGGCCTCGATGAGGCGGGCCAGGTGGGGGTGGTCGATGGTGAGGAGGGTGGTCAGGTCTCGTTCGAAGGTGGTTGGGTTGGTGATGGTCGGGGTCGGGATGCGTTTCAGGACGGCGTGGCGGCCGGAGGCCAGGTCTCGGACCAGCCAGACGGTGCCGGTGGGGCCGGACCCGAGTTTGCGGCGCAGGCTGTAGCCGGCGATGTCGTCGAGTGCCATGCCAAGAGGGTGCACGAATCGGGTGCGGCGGCCGGAGAGTTATCCACAAGCAGGGCTGGGGTTGGGGCTCGCGGGAGTGTGCACGTGGGTTCGAGGGCGGGGCTGTGGATGGTGGGTGCTGGGCGGCGTACGGCGAGGCATACACTCGATGGCGTGAGGGCTATCAAGTACGTGGAGGCCGGGTTCGGCGGGGACGCCGTCGACTACGAGCGGGCTTGGGAGGAGCAGCGGCGGTTGCACGCTGCTGTTGCTGAGGGCATCGGTGAGGACACGGTGATCCTGCTCGAGCACCCGCCGGTGTACACGGCCGGCAAGCGGACCGAGCCTCATGAGCGGCCCGTCGACGGCACGCCGGTGGTGGACGTCGATCGTGGGGGCAAGATCACGTGGCACGGGCCGGGGCAGTTGGTGGGGTACCCGATCGTGAAGTTGGCTTCGCACGTTTACGTGGTGGATTACGTGCGGCGGCTGGAGGAAGCGCTGATCGCGGTCTGCGCCGAGCTGGGTGTGCGGACCGGGCGGGTCAAGGGGCGCAGTGGGGTGTGGGTTCCGGCCGACGAGCGCGGTCGCGAGCGGAAGATCGCGGCGATCGGGATCCGGGTCTCGCAGGGCGTCACCATGCACGGGTTCGCGTTGAACTGTGACAACGATCTGGCCTGGTTCGACCGGATCGTTCCGTGCGGGATCTCGGACGCCGATGTGACGACGTTGTCCAAGGAGCTCGGGCGGGACGTGCCGGTGACCGAGGTGCTGGAGTCGGTACGGCGGGAGCTGGATCGGATGCTGGCCTGGGACGAGTACGAGCGGACGCCTGACCTGGAGCACGTGGATCCGGCGCCTTCGGGGATTACTTACGGGTTGGCTGTTACTCCGTAGAGTTCCCTGTGGGGTGTGGGTTTCCGGCACCGTGACGGTCTGTAGGTGGGGTGCCGAAGTGTCGTCGCTGTGTGTGGGGAAAACGTCGCTACGGTGGGGACGTGTCCAAATTCCTTGGTTTCCTGCTCGGGATCGTTGCGGCGCTGGCGGGGCCGGCCGCGTTCGGAGTGCTGACCGCTGACGGCGGGCTCGAGCTGAACGCGAAGGAGATGGCGCTTGCCTACGGCATCGGAGCGCTGATCTTCTGGGCCGTCGTCTCGTACTTCTCGGGAGCCGCCGCGCTGGGAGCCGCGCTGACGTTCGGCGCGATGATCTACACGGTGCACTGGATCCCGAACCGGACGACGAACTTCCTCAACGACATCCCGGGTGTGACGACCGGGATGATCGACGGGATCAAGGCGTACACGCTGAACGGTCTGGTACCGGTTCTCGCGGTGATCTCGCTCGTGTACGCCGTACAGCAGATGGTCCAGGCGGTACGGCGGCGCCGGCGCGAGCGCGCCGAGGCCGAGCGGCGGCAGCGCGAGCAGGAAGCCGCGCAGGCGCAGCAGGAGGCTGAGGTCGCTGCTGTTTACGCGGCGCCGGTGGCGGCGGCTGAGTATCCGCCGGCGGAGAACCGGTTCCAGAACTTCGGGAACACGAGCTACGACGACCTGTTCGACGACGAGCCGGAGCCGGTGCAGCCGCGGAATCAGGCGGATGAGCACACGATGCAGTTCGCTGAGGCGGACCGGCCGGTCGAGCGGGAGAACACGGCGGTTGTCGGTGCGGTGAGCAACCAGTCGGACGAGACCGGGCAGGCGGAGCCCGAGCCTCAGCAGGCCGAGCAGCACCAAGCGGAGGCCGACGAGACGCAGGTCGTTGCTGCGGAGCCCAAGCAGACCGAGGCGAGTGCGCCGGAGTCTGACGAGACGCAGGTTGTGGCCGCTGACTCGGAGCAGACGCGGGTCGTGCCCGGGGATCCGGAGGCGACGCAGCCGGTGCCTGTTGCCGAGGTGCCGAAGAAGAACGAGAAGAATGATGACGATGACGAGCCGCCAGTCAACGAAGAACCGAAAGTAGAAGAGCGCAAGGTTGAGGCCCCCAAGGCCGAAACCCCGAAGGCTCCCGAAGCTCCCACCCAGCAGTCCTTCGTGCGGCCCAAGGAAGAGGTCGGGCAGCAGTACCGCGAACGCATGGACGACCCGGAGGACACCGGCGAGTTCTTCGTCGGGCAGTTCCGGCCCGCGGGTGCCTGATCCCGCGAACACATAGGGTCGCGGGATGAGTTTGCAGTGGGAACAGGTGATCGTTCACTCGGCCGACCCGAAGACTCTCGGGCAGTGGTGGGCTGAGGCCCTCGGGTGGGTCGTGGTGTTCGACAGCGACGACGAGTTCGAGATCCGGCCGACAGCGGATCAGATGCCTGGGTTGGATTTTGTGAGGCTGGCGGAGGCGAAGCAGTCGAAGAGCCGGCTGCATCTCGACTTCCGGCCGGACGATCAGGACGCCGAGGTCGCGCGGTTGGTGGCGCACGGGGCGAAGCGGGTGGACATCGGGCAGGGTGAGCAGACCGCGTGGGTCGTGCTCGCCGATCCCGAGGGGAACGAGTTCTGCATCCTCGGACAGAACAGCATTCAGTAAAAGAAGTTAAGCGACATGCATCCGCTGATGCTGCCCCCAGCGAGCATGCTCGGCGAATGCCTCGTCGTACGCGTGAATCGCCATCTCACACACATCCGGCGCCATCTGCGCCCGCGGTGACTCCGTGCTCCACGCCAGCATCAGCCGGCGATGGATCGGATCCCCGGCCAACGGCCGCGTCGTGACATCACTCGAGAGCATCCGGTACGACGTGGGCGAGATCAGCGCGACCCCCTGACCACTCGTCACGAACCCCATCAGCACCGACGTGTCCACCGAGTGATGCTCGATCCGCGGCGTGAACCCCGCCTGCTCGCACGAGGCGCGGAACAGCACGTGGAATCCGCTGTCGTCCGGCGGCTCCCCGATCCACTCCTCCCCCGCGAGATCCGCGAGGTCGATCTCCCCACGATGCCGGGTCGCCACAGCCTTCGGGTGATCCGCCGCCATCACGACGTACGCCGACTCGGACTCGACGATCGTGCACGCGTCCACACCCGCCGGCAGCCGCAGCTCGAACCCCGGGAACTCGCGCAGCAGCGCGAAGTCCAGCCGGCCGCTCTCCAGCTGCTGCAGCAGCACGCTGGTCGACCACTCGACCTCGATGCTGACCTGCTCGATCTCGCCGTGGTCGCGCAGCCGGGACGCGATCCCGGACATCGGCGCGGTCGGGAAACCACCGAGCCGTACGGCGCTCGTCTCCACCGCCGTCATCGCCGACACCGTCGCTGAGAGGTGGTCGACGTCGACGAGGATCGCGCGAGCCCGATCGACGGCGTACCGGCCGAGCGGAGTCGGCGTGACCCCTGTCCGGGAGCGCTCGAACAGCTCACCGCCGAAGGCCGACTCGATCCGTTTGAGCTGCGCGGTGAGGCTCGGCTGGCTCACCTTCATCCAGCGGGCGGCCCGACCGACCGACCCCGCTTCTGCGACCAGGACCACCACCCGCAGGTGGCGCAGCTCGACGTTCATGCATTGGGACCGTAGTCGAGGTTACGCCGCAGTACACAGTTGACGCGTGTTGCGGTTACGTCACAGCCAGCCAAATATCTGTAACGTTTGGCTGGCTGTGACGATAACTCAGGACGCCTTCAGTGCCAGTGCCTCTCGGTAGCCGAGTTTGCGCCCGGTCTGCAGCAGCGTCCGCTCGTACAGCCGTGCCCCGAGGCGCACGATCAAAACGGTCGCGACCAGCAGCAGCGCGATCGCCACCAGCGGCTGCCACAGCGGCACGTCCTCGGTCAGCATCCGCCCCGGCATCGCCATCGACGACGCGATCGGCACGAACGACGCCCAGGTCTTGGCCGTCCCCCCGGCGAAGACGGAGAAGAAGAACGGGATCATCAGGATCATCTGCCCCGGCAGCGTCGTCGACCCGAGGTCCTCCTGCCGCGTGGCCAGCGAGCCGGCGACCGCCCACAGCCCGGCCAGCGCCAGGAACCCGAGCACGAAGAACACCACGAACCAGCCCGCGACCGGCGCGATCACGTCGAGGATGTCGGCCTGCCCGGTGACCAGCAGCCCGATCAGCGAGGCGCCCGCGATCACCACGATCTGGGTCAGCGCCATCACCGTGTTGCCGACCACCTTGCCCCACAGCAGCGCCCGGATCGGGATCGCGGCGGCCAGGATCTCGACCACCCGGCTCTCCTTCTCCTGCACGACGCTCTGCGCGATCATCATCCCGAAGCCGAGCGCGGTCATGTAGAAGGCCAGCGCCAGCCCGATGTTCACGAACTGCGCCGCGATCTCGGGCAGCGGTCCCGGGTTCAGCAGCTGCTCCTGGACCGTGGTCCCGGCCTGCAGCTGCTCGGGCGTCAGCCCGGCCTTGGCCGCGTTGTCGAACATCCCGAGGCTGACCACCGCCTCGCGCAGCGCGTTCCCGATCCCGGAGTCGACCTCGTCGTCACCGAGTACGACGTACCCGTTGTCGGCGGGGATCAGCGCGGCCGCCGCGTCGCCCGAGGTGACGGCCTGCTCGGCCGCGGCCCGGTCGGCGACCTTGGTGACCTCCAGGCCGTCGTCACCGTTGAACTGGTCGGCCGCCTGGACGACCCGCGCGCCGGCGTCGTCCAGTACGGCGATCTTGTCCGGCGACCCGTTCCCGGCCAGCAGCGCCGGGATGATCACCGCGGCCATCACCACGACGAGCATGAACAGGGTCGAGCCGATGAACGTCTTGTCGCGCAGCTTCGTACTGATCTCCCGGAGCGCCACCAGCTGCCACGGGTGCCGCAACGTGTTCTTCTCCGCGTTCATCGGGTCGCCTCCCGGAAGACGTCGCTCAGCGCCACGCGCTCGGGCCCGAACTCGAGCACCTGCCCGCGACTCACCGCCTGCTGCAGCACCACTTGCTCCTGACCGTCCTCGACCACGTCGAACAGCGCCGACGAGCCGTCTACGTCGCGCACCTTGATCCCCCGGACGTCACGCAGCCAGCCCGCGTCGACGTCGGTCACCAGCCGGTACGTCGAACTGGCGCCAGCGGCCAGCGACGCCACCGAGCCGGCCGCGACGACCTTGCCGCGGGACAGCACGACCAGGTCGTCGCACAGCCGCTCGACCAGTTCGAGCTGGTGGCTGGAGAACAGCACCGGCACCTCCGGCGTGACCTCCTCGCGGAGCAGGTCGACCATCGCGTCGACGGCCAGCGGGTCGAGGCCGCTGAACGGCTCGTCGAGCACCAGCGCGATCGGCTCGTGGACCAGCGCGGCGGCGATCTGGACGCGCTGCTGGTTGCCCAGCGAGAGCGTCTCCAGCGTGTCGCCGGCCCGCTCGGTGAGGCCGAGCCGGTCGAGGATCTTGTCGGTCCGCTCCCCCGCCCGCACCGGGTCGAGGCCGTGCAGCCGGCCGAAGAAGACCAGCTGGTCGCGGATCTTCATCTTCGGGTACAGCCCGCGCTCCTCCGGCATGTAGCCGAAGTCGCTGCGGATCGCGTGGGTCAGCGGTGCGCCGTCCCACAGCGCCTGCCCCGCCGAGGGTGCCAGCACCCCGAGCATGATCCGCATCGTCGTGGTCTTGCCGGCTCCGTTGGCCCCGACGAAACCGGTCATCCGCCCCGGGACGACGTCGAACGTGACGTCGTCCAGCGCGAGGTGATCACCGAACCGCCGGGTCAGCCCAGCAACGCTCAGCATCCCGTTCACCGTTCCTCTGCTGCTTCGGCCCCCGGACCGGGCCCGAAACAACAGCCCGACCACTCCCACCGCGGGAGTGGTTCCAACGCTAGTCAGCCGGAGGCGTCCGTACGTCGGCCCGCAGTGTGACCGGCGGGGTCATCCGCGCGACGGATCCCGGTGCCAGGCGGTCAGCTTGGCGGGGTTGAGGATCAGCCACAGGTTGGTCACGGCGTCGTCGGCGACGTTTAGGCAGAGCACGGCGGAGGCCTGCCCAGCACGCCGTACGACGATCGCCGGGCGGCCGTTGGCACGCTCGACGGACAGGTCGGCAGCAGGGTGCGCGCAGTGCACGGTGATCACCCGGGCGATCTCCCGGACACCGTGCACCGGCTGCAGCGGTACGGCGACCTGCCCGCCGCCGTCGGAGACCAGCACGGCGTCCGCCGCGATCAGGTGCTCCACCTGTCCCGACCTGAGCGCCGCGACGAGGCGGTCGATCATCCACCGACTCCCGCGAGTTTGGCCGGGTTCATCTGCCAGTAGATCTCGTCGATGCCCTCCGAGGAGGCGACCACGGTGACCGCGGCGAAGACCGCGCCGTCGAGGCTGAGCAGCGCCGACGACCGGCCGTTGACCGTGGCGTACTCCACGTCGACGCCGGCCCAGAAGCGGGTGTGGAACGAGCGGTAGTACTTGGCGACGCGTTCGACGCCGTGCACCGGGAACTTGGACGCCCGGACGATCCCACCGCCGTCGGAGTACGTGGAGACGTCCGACGCGAACAGGCTCTCCAGCTCGACCAGGTCCCCCGACCGGGCCGCGTTGACGAACGCACTGAGCAGCCTGCGCTGCTCCGCACCGTCCACCGGCGTACGGCGCTCGCCGGTGACCCGCTTGCGCGCCCGGCTGACCAGCTGCCGCACAGCGGGCTCGTTGAGCTGCAGGATCTCCGCGATCTGGGAGTACGGGTAGTCGAACGCCTCCCGCAGCACGTACGCCGCCCGCTCGTTCGGCGACAGCCGCTCCAGCAGGATCAGTACGGCGAACTCCAGCGCCTCCCCGCGCTCAGCACCGAGCAGCGGGTCGGCGCTGGTGTCCACCGGCTCGGGCAGCCACGGCCCGACGTACGTCTCACGACGGACGCGGGCCGACGTCGCGGCGTTGATCGCCAGCCGAGTCGTCGCGGTCGCCAGGTACGCCGCCGGGTTGGCGACGACGCTGCGGTCGCAGGTCTGCCAGCGCAGCCAGACGTCCTGGACCAGGTCCTCGGCCTCGGTCGCGCTGGACAGCATCCGGTAGGCGATGCCGAACAGCCGCGGCCGCAGCTCGTTGAAGACGCGGGCCGCCTCGTCCAGGTCGTCGTTCACCGCAGTGTCGTCCACAGGCTGATCTTCACTCCTCGACAGGTTCCGGGCGGCGTACGTCGCCCTCCAGCGCTTCCACGGCGCCGAGCAGGCTGCGCAGCGCCACCTCGTCCCGCTCGACCTCGGTCGGGTCGACCAGCCACTCGCTGACCGGCAGGCCGGGGTCGGGTTCGTTCGCGGTCATCATCCCGAGGTCGGCCTCGACGTCGTGATGCAGCGCGCCGAACATACTCTCCGCGTCGTGCAGGAACGCGCCCTCGTCCGGCGTACTCACCGCTCGGCCTGGCCCTTCACCCAGTCGACGTAGCGGATGTGGCCCAGGTGCGCGTCGCCCTCGGGGACCAGGCTGCCGTCGAGCAGCTCGGAGCCGAAGTACGTCGCGTGCACGTCAGCGACGACCTCGCGCGGGTCGCCGGCCAGCGCCAGCGCGTCCCGGACGAAGTCGTCCATCTGGGTCCGCTCGGGCCCGGCGATGTCGGTCCGGCCGTTCAAGGGCGCCCCCACGGCGGTCTTCGCGACCGCGTCGGCGACGTCGTCGCCGGCCATCGGCTGGTACTTCACCGGCGCGATCCGGACCTCGTTGCCGGTGGTCGCGGCGTCGGCGATGCCGAGCGTGAACTCGAAGAACTGGGTCGCGTGCACCAGCGAGAACGGGACGCCGGAGGCCTCGATCAGGCCCTCCTGGGCGATCTTGGCCGCGAAGTACCCGTTGTCCGGCAGCCGCTCGGTACCGACGATCGACAGCGCGACGTGGTGACCGACACCCGCCTTCTTCTCCGCGGCGAGCACGTTCGTGGTCGAGGTGGTGAAGAACTCCATCACCGCGGCCGCCTCGAACGACGGCGAGTTCGACACGTCGACGACGACGTCCGCGCCGGTCAGCACCTCGTCCAGGCCCTCGCCGGTGAGCGTGTTCACGCCGGTGTTCGGCGCGGCCGCCACCGCGTCGTGCCCGTGCGCGGTGAAGCGGCGGATCAGCTTGGACCCGATCAGCCCGGTGCCGCCGATGACGACGATCTTCATGTCCGTCTCCTGTCGGTCGCGGGGGCCTGGCGCCGCCCGGTCACCAGCAAGGACAGGGCAGGTCGCCCGGCTGTGACCGGTCCGGGAAAGTTTTTTCGGGCGACCCCGGTCACAGACCGTCCGGCTGCGCTGTCTGTGCAGTGAGACCCGACCAGTCCAGGAGCCGAACCATGCCCGCAGCCGTGATCCGGGGCCGGATGCGCCCGCGCCGC
Organism: Kribbella sp. NPDC104740; assembly: GCF_055583505.1. Taxonomy (NCBI): domain Bacteria; kingdom Bacillati; phylum Actinomycetota; class Actinomycetes; order Propionibacteriales; family Kribbellaceae; genus Kribbella; species Kribbella sp. NPDC104740. Next base: position 85,282 of record NZ_JBVJNV010000010.1, read on the forward strand.
CCCGACGAGCAGCACCGCGTCGCCAGTCCGCTCGAGCTGCTGTTCGACCTGACCTTCGTGGTCGCCGTGGCGGCCGCCGCGGCCGAGCTCGCGCACGGGCTGGCCGACGGTCACCACGAGATCGCCGGCTTCCTGCAGGTGTTCTTCACCATCTGGTGGGCCTGGATGAACTTCACCTGGTTCGCCTCCGCCTACGACACCGACGACGTGCCGTACCGGCTGCTCACCATGCTGCAGATGGGTGGCGTCCTGGTGCTGGCGGCCGGCGTACCGGCGGCTGCGACCGACGCTGACTTCCGGCTCGTCACGCTCGGGTACCTGATGATGCGCGGCGGCCAGATCGTCCAGTGGGTCCGGGCTGCGGTCGAGAACCCGGCGGAACGTCGTACGGCGGTCCGCAACGCGGTGGGGATCAGCGTGCTGCAGGTCGGCTGGCTGATCCGGCTGGCCAGCGGCGAGACCACCACGCTCACCTTCGTCTGCTTGGCCGTGCTGGAACTCACCGTGCCCTGGTGGGCCCAGCGCAGGCGGGACACCGGTTGGCACCCGCACCACATCGCCGAGCGGTACAGCCTGTTCACCATCATCCTGCTCGGCGAGAGCGTGCTGGCCGTCAGCAACGCTGTCCGGGCGACCGAACTCAGCGGCTCGCTGGTAGTCGTTGCCGCAGGCGGGCTGGTGCTGCTGTTCGGGCTGTGGTGGCTCTACTTCCTGCACCCCGCCGGCCACGGCCTGGAGCGCCACCGGAGCCAGTCCTACCTGTGGGGCTACGGGCACTTCGGCCTGTTCGCAGCACTCGCAGCACTCGGCGCCGGGCTGGAGGTGGCTGTCGAGCAGACCAGCCACCACCTGCCGATCTCCGACCGGACGGTGGGGTACGCCGTCGCCGTACCGGCTGCGCTGTTCGTCGCGCTGCTCTGGGGCGTGACCCGGACGATCCTGGCCCGGCCGACGCTGCGGCTGAGCACCAGCGTGGCGGGCGTCGTACTGATCGGGCTGGCGCCACTGCTCGCGCCGTACGGCGGTGTGCCGGTCGTCGTCGTACTGGTTGCGGCTGTCGTCGTACTGGTGGTGGCGGTGACGCAGGTTCAGGAGGCGGCGTCGTCGCCCGGCACTACCAGCCCGCACTCGTAGGCGAACACCACCGCCTGCACCCGGTCCCGCAGGCCGAGCTTGAGCAGGACACGGGAGACGTGGGTCTTCACTGTGGCCTCGCCGACGAACAGCTGCCCGGCGATCTCGGTGTTGGTCAGACCGCGGGCGATCAGCCCGAGCACCTCGCGCTCCCGGTCGGTCAGGTCAGCCACCAGGTCCGGCCGGTAGACGCGCTCGCCGCCGCCGGAGAACCGCTTGATCACCCGCCGGGTCACCTCGGGGGCGAGCAGCGCGTGGCCGGAGTGGACGACCTGGATCGCCTCGACCAGGTCCTCGGGAGCGGTGTTCTTCAGCAGGAACCCGCTGGCACCGGCCCCGAGCGACTCGAAGAGGTAGTCGTCGCGGTCGAACGTGGTCAGGATGACGACCTTGCCCGCGTCGGCCGTGACGATCCGCTGCGTCGCGGCGATCCCGTCCAGACCGGGCATCTGGACATCCATCAGGACGACGTCCGGCCGCAGCTCGAGCGCGAGCTCGACCGCCTTCTCGCCGTCGGCGGCCTCGCCGACCACCTCGATCTCGGGCTCGACGGACAGGATCATCCGGAACCCCGCGCGAACCAGGTCCTGGTCGTCGACCAGCAGCACCCGCATGGGCGACTCACTCACTGTGCTGCTCCCTCACGATCCTCGGCCGGACGCACAGTCTCTCCTGTGCCCAGGGCCACCGGGATCCGCGCCCGGACCCGGAAGCCACCCACCGGACGCGGCCCGATCTCGGACTCGCCACCCAGCAGCGCGACCCGCTCCCGGATCCCGACGTGCCCGAGCCGCGAACCGACCGGCGCGTGCTTGGGCCGCCCGTCGTCGATCACCTCGACCTCGATCGCGTCGTCGAGGTACCGCAGCGTGACGTGCGCCGACCGGGCGGTCGAGTGCCGCCGGACGTTGGTCAGGGCCTCCTGGGCGATCCGGTAGACCGACACCGAGATCGTCTCCGGCACCTTCACCGGCTGCCCGATCTGGTGGAAGCCGACCTCCAGCCCCTCCCCGCTCGCCTCGACGACCAGCGCCGGCAGCCGGTCCGCGCCCGCCTGCGGCGCCTTCCCGACCGGTACGCCGAGATCGTCGTCGTCCAGCTCCGGGTCGGCGGCGCGCAGCATCCCGAGCAACTGGCGCATCTCGTTCACCGCGGTCCGGCTGGAGTTCTCGATCACGCTCAGCGCGTTCCTCGCCGCCTCCGGGTCCTTCTCCATCACCCGGCGCGCACCCCCGGCCTGGATCCCGATGCTGCTGATGTGGTGCGCGACCACGTCGTGCAGCTCGCGGGAGATCCGCAGCCGCTCGTCGATCACCGCGCGCCGCGCGTTGGCCTGCTGCTGCGCGGCCAGCTCGGCCGCCTGCTGCTCCAACTCGTGCCGCTGCCGGGCCACGCCCCACGACGTCCGGCCCCAGAAGTAGGCGCCGAAGAAGTACAGGACGTTGATCCCGAGCGCGATCAGCACCGACGACACGTACGGCCCGAGCAGCGTGTCGTTGGGGCCCTTGAACTCGTCGGTGCGCAGCGCCCGGACGAACCCGAGCGTCAGCCAGCCGAACATCACCACGAAGACCACGGCGACCGACACCTTCATCAGCCGCCGGTCCCGGGCCCACGCGACCGCCGCGTAGATCGCCATGAACGCCGTCGCCTGGGTGACGATGTTGCTGGTGAACGCGAACGTCGCCCGCTCGCCGGTGACCACGAACAGCGCCGAGACGACGCCCAGGACCGGGATCGGCCAGCGGCGCCGGAAGCACAGCGCCAGCGCGCCGGCCGCGCTCAGCACGTACGGCTCGACGCCCCAGATGCCGAGCTCGACGTGGATCGGGACCGAACCGCGGGCCAGCTCGGTGCCGATCACGCCCGCGAGCGCCAGCAGGAGGCCCAGCAGGACGTCGTACCGCTGCTCCTTGGCGGTCGGTCCGGGGCGGACCCAGCCCTGGACCGTCGTGCCGGTCTTCGGCGGCGTACCGGGCTCCTGAGGACTTGACATAGATCACCAGCCTACGGGTGGAAGGCTCCCGAACGGCCCGGCGTACTCTGGACGGCGTGACGATCGCCCCAGAAGGACGGAAACTGCTCAGGCTCGAGGTGCGCAACGCGGAGACCCCGATCGAGCGCAAACCCGAGTGGATCAAGACGCGCGCCAAGATGGGCCCGGAGTACCAGAAGCTGCAGAAGCTCGTGAAGGACGAGGAGCTGCACACGGTCTGCCAGGAAGCCGGCTGCCCGAACATCTTCGAGTGCTGGGAAGACCGCGAAGCGACCTTCCTGATCGGTGGGGACCAGTGCACCCGGCGCTGCGACTTCTGCCAGATCGACACCGGCAAGCCCGAGGCCCTGGACCGCGACGAGCCGCGCCGGGTCGCCGAGTCGGTGACCAAGATGGGTCTGCGCTACGCGACCGTGACCGGTGTCGCCCGTGACGACCTCGAGGACGGCGGAGCCTGGCTGTACGCCGAGACGATCCGCCAGATCCACGCGCTGAACCCGGGCACCGGCGTCGAGATGCTCGCGCCCGACTTCAACGCGGTCCCCGAGCAGCTGGCCGAGGTGTTCTCGTCCCGCCCGGAGGTGTTCGCGCACAACGTCGAGACGGTGCCGCGGATCTTCCGCCGGATCCGCCCCGGCTTCCGCTACGAGCGCTCGCTGGACGTCATCACCCAGGCCCGTGACTACGGCCTGGTCACCAAGTCGAACCTGATCCTCGGCATGGGCGAGACCCGCGAGGAGGTCAGCCAGGCGCTGGTCGACCTGCACGGCGCCGGCTGCGAGATCATCACCATCACCCAGTACCTGCGCCCGTCGGTGCGGCACCACCCGGTCGAGCGCTGGGTCCGCCCGGAGGAGTTCGTCGAGCTGCAGGCCGAGGCCGAGCAGATCGGTTTCGCCGGAGTGATGTCCGGTCCGCTGGTACGGTCGTCCTACCGGGCCGGGCGGCTGTACCGTCAGGCCGTCGAATCCCGGATGAACGCCCCGCAGGCATAACAGGACAAAGGTAGAGATGGCCAAGAACGACGCGCCCGCCGAGAAGACCAGCCGGCTCAAGCAGATCCGGTCGGCGTACCAGCTGACCAAGAAGTCCGACCCCTGGATCGGGCTGCTGCTCGCCGGGATCTTCCTCGGCGTGGTCGCCGTGTTCGTAGCGCTCGGCTTCCTGGTCGGCCCGCTGCTGATCTGGATCCCGCTCGGCGTCGCGCTCGGCTTCCTGGCCGCGACCATCGTGTTCGGGCGCCGGGTCGAGAAGGCGGCGTACAGCCAGATCGAGGGCCAGGCCGGAGCGGCCGCCTCCGCGCTGCAGACGCTGCGCCGCGGCTGGAACGTGACGCCCGCCGTCGCGGTCACCAAGAACGCCGACATCGTGCACCGCGTGGTCGGCCGGCCGGGCATCGTCCTGGTCGGCGAGGGCCAGGCCAGCCGGGTGAAGAACCTGCTGACCGCCGAGCAGAAGAAGCACAGCCGGGTCGCCGGCGGTGCGCCGGTGATCACGATCGTGGCCGGCAAGGGTGAGGGCGAGATCGACATCCGCAAGCTCACCAAGCACGTGATGAAGCTCCCGCAGGCGCTGCAGCCGTCGGAGATCACCGACCTGCTGCAGCGGCTGAAGGCGCTGGACGCGGTCCGCCCGCAGGTGCCGATGCCGAAGGGGCCGGTCCCGACCAGCCTCAAGGGCGCCCGCCAGGCGATGAAGGGCCGCTGAGCCGGCTCTGGTGACTGATCCGGTCACCCGTCAACACCTCACAAGTACCGACCACCTGATTGGTGGTCGGTACTTGTTGATTTCGGGCCTTCTCGTTCGTCAGATCGGTAGTCCATCCTGACCGAACGAGGAGGCCTGTATGACTGTCGACGACATCTTCCCGATCGTCACCACCGACGACCTGCCGCGGCTGCTGCCGTTCTACACCGAGGTCCTCGGCGGTGAACTGGTGTACCAGTTCCCGCCGCAAGGCGCACCGGCGTACGTGAGCGTGCAGTTCGGCAAGGCGTCGCTGGGGCTGGGGCACGACCCGGACTTCGGCCGTACGCCGGGCCGCCCGCCGATCGCGCTCTGGCTCTACACCGACGACCTCGACGCCACCGTCGCCGCGATCCGCACCGCGGGCGGCACGATCACCCAGGAGCCGGCCGACCAGCCCTGGGGCGAACGCGAGGCCCGCGCCGAGGACCCGGATGGCAACCACCTCTACCTGGGACAGCGGTCCGGTCCGGAACCGCGGGGGTAACCGATGGGCGCTGACGGCGTTTGACTACCGTGAAGGTCATACCTGTGCCTCGTGTCGCACCGTGCAGCCACCCCGAAGCCTTAGAGTGCGGCCAGGACGGAACAAGGGGCGAGGGGAAATGACCGATGTGATGCCGGCGGTGCACGAGCCGGAGGCCACGACCTGGCCGGGGCTCGCGGCGCCGCGCTCGAACCCGGTCCGCCGGGCCGGCGCGCTGGCGGCGATCCGGATCATCGCCAAGGACCTGCCGGCCTCGATCGCGATCGACAACCGCCGGTACGGTCTCGGCGGGCCGTCGATGCGGGTGCACCGCAGCGGCCCGTTCCTGGACCGGCTCGGGCAGGACGCCGGGTCCGGGTTCGGCGAGGCCTACCTGGCCGGCGACTGGGACCCCGAGCCGGGCACCGACCTGGCCGACCTGCTGGTCCCGTTCGCCGAGCGGTTCAACAACGAGGCGAACCGGCACCTGCTGCCCAAGTGGGCGCAGTCGCTGCGCTGGCTGGTGACCAAGTCCCAGCCCGGCGAGCAGGAGAACGACCGGGCCGGCGCCCGGGAGAACATCAGCCGGCACTACGACCTGAGCAACGCGATGTTCTCGGAGTTCCTGGACCCGACGCTGACCTACTCGGCGGCGTACTTCGGCACCGCCGACCCGCTCGCGGACCTCGGCAGTGCGTCGTACGACGAACTGACGCCGGCGCAGCTGCACAAGCTCGACGCGATCCTCGACGCGGCCGGGGTGCGCTCGGGGTCGCGGGTGCTCGACATCGGCTGCGGCTGGGCGAGCCTGGCGATCCGGGCCGCGCAGCGCGGCGCCTGGGTGACGGCGATCACCATCGCGTCCCAGCAGGCGCTGCTCGCGCAGCGCCGGATCGCCGACGCCGGGGTGAGCGACCGCGTACAGGTCGCGCTGCGCGACTACCGCGACCAGATCGGCGAGTTCGACGCCGTACTGAGCGTGGAGATGATCGAGGCGGTCGGCGAGAAGTACTGGCCGGTCTACTTCGACGCCATCGAGCGCCGGCTCGCGCCCGACGGCGTCGCCGTCGTCCAGGCGATCGTGATGCCGCACGAGCGGATGCTCGCCACCCGGAACACGTTCACCTGGGTGCAGAAGTACATCTTCCCCGGCGGCCTGATCCCGTCGGTCAAGGTGATCAAGGACGTCACCGCCGAGCACACCGGCCTGCACGCGCAGGTCCTGCGCTCACTCGGCCCCGACTACGCGCGCACGCTCCGGATCTGGCGCAACCGCTTCGTCGAGCACTGGCCGCAGATCTCGGCGCTCGGCTTCGACGACACCTTCGGGCGGATGTGGGAGTTCTACCTGGCGTACTCCGAGGCGGGCTTCCGCTCGGGCTACCTGGATGACGTACAGCTGCTGCTGACGCGGCGTTAGACCACGTGGATGTCGATGATGGCGCCGCCGTTGCCGACGTACGGCGCGCGCAGGGTCAGCCCGGGTGGGTCCTGCTCGCGCGGGACCGGCCCGGTGATCACGCTGAGCCCGCCGCCACCGAACGTGGCCGGTGACGCGCCGAGCGTGCCGTTGCCGCCGCCGTAGTCGCCGGTCAGCACGAAGTGCGGGAACTTGGCGTCGACCTTGGTGATGACGAGCTTGCCGCCGGAGAACTTGATGGTCGTGCGGCCCTTGCCGACCTGGACGTTGCAGTCCCCGTCGCGGCAGGCGGCGAGGTTGGTGCCGTCCTTGGCTTTGGGGATCGGCTTGGGCTTGGGCGTCGGCTTCGGGGTGGGCGTGGGGCTCGGCGTCGGCGTGGGGCTCGCGCTCGGCGGCGGCGTGGTCGCGGGCGCCGTACCGGCGTCGTCGTTCGAACCACACCCGGCCACCAGCAGCACCGCGCCCAGCGCGAGATAGATCACCTTCATGCGGCCAGTCTGCCGCTACCCAGCGTGATCTCCCGCTGCTGGCAGCATGCGGTCAGCGGCGTACGACGATCGTGCTCGCCGCGCGGTCGTGCAGCCCGCGGCGGTCCCGGTCGTACACGACCGCTGGCAGCACCAGGCAGATCAGGAACGACCGGATCGCCCCCGCCAGCAGCCCCGGCTGACCGGTGTAGCCGGGCCCGCCGGCCCCGACGCGGATCACCCGCAGACCGCAGATCCGGTGCCCCAACGTGAACCCCGCAAGGCCGGAGAGCACCGCCGACATCGCGAAGAACGTCACCAGCTGCGCGGTGTTGTAATCGTTGCCACCGGCCCATATCGGCTTCCCGGTGATCGCCGACGCGATCAGCCCGGCGATCAGCCAGTCGATCAGCAGCGCGAGCAGCCGGCGCCCCCAGCCGGTGACCGATCCCGGCCCGTCCTCGGGCAGCCCGAGGCGGTTGCCCGGATAACGGAACTCTTCGGCGGGTCCTGTCCCCGGCTGTGCGGATGATGCCATAGTGGCTAGCCTACGAGGGGCTGGGCAGCTCTCACCGCCCTCCCCCGAATCTCCAGTGGGTCAGCGCGGACACGCTGGGCTTAACATCCGCGAAACATTGGGGTCACGGCTGAGTAATCGGCAGGCCCTACGTTCGACGTGAATCTCTGAGCCACCCCGAGGAGTACGTATGTTTTCCAGCGCTGAGGAGCTGCTCGCCTACGTCAAGGACGAGGGCGTCGCATTCATCGACGTCCGGTTCTGCGACCTGCCGGGCATCATGCAGCACTTCACCGTCCCGGTGTCGTCGTTCGGTCCCGAGGTCTTCGAGGACGGCCTGCAGTTCGACGGTTCGTCGATCCGCGGCTTCCAGCAGATCCACGAGTCGGACATGTCGCTGCTGCCCGACCCGACGACCGCCTTCATCGACCCGTTCCGCGCGGACAAGACGCTGGTCATCAACTTCTTCGTCCACGACCCGCTGACCGGCGAGGCGTACTCGCGTGACCCGCGCAACATCGCCCGCAAGGCGCAGGAGTACCTGAAGTCGACCGGGATCGCGGACACCGCGTTCTTCGCGCCGGAGGCGGAGTTCTACGTCTTCGACGACGTCCGCTTCGAGACCAAGGCGAACGAGGGCTACTACCACATCGACTCCGTGGCCGGCGCCTGGAACACCGGCCGGGTCGAGGAGGGCGGTAACCGCGGGTACAAGGTCCGCTACAAGGGTGGCTACTTCCCGGCCCCGCCGGTCGACCACTTCGCCGACCTGCGCAACGACATCACCAAGCACCTGGAGAACAGCGGCCTGCTCGTCGAGCGCGCCCACCACGAGGTCGGCACCGCCGGCCAGGCGGAGATCAACTACCGCTTCGACACGCTGCTGACCGCGGCCGACGACGTGATGAAGTTCAAGTACATCGTCAAGAACACCGCCTGGGACGCCGGCAAGACCGCGACCTTCATGCCGAAGCCGATCTTCGGCGACAATGGTTCGGGCATGCACTGCCACCAGTCGCTGTGGAGCGACGGCGTCCCGCTGTTCTACGACGAGTCCGGGTACGGCGGCCTGTCGGACACCGCGCGCTGGTACATCGGCGGCCTGCTCAAGCACGCGCCGTCGCTGCTGGCCTTCACGAACCCGACGGTGAACTCCTACCACCGCCTGGTCCCCGGCTTCGAGGCCCCGGTCAACCTGGTCTACTCCCAGCGCAACCGCTCGGCCTGCATCCGGATCCCGATCACAGGCTCGAACCCGAAGGCCAAGCGGATCGAGTTCCGCTGCCCCGACCCGTCGGCCAACCCGTACCTGGCCTTCGCGGCCCAGCTGCTGGCCGGCATCGACGGCATCCGCAACAAGATCGAGCCGGCCGACCCGATCGACAAGGACCTCTACGAGCTCCCGCCGGAGGAGCACGCCTCGGTCAACCAGGTCCCCACGTCGCTGCCGGCCGTGATCGACGCCCTCGAGGCCGACCACGACTTCCTGCTCGAGGGCGACGTCTTCACCGCGGACCTGATCGAGACCTGGATCGACTTCAAGCGCGAGAACGAGATCGCCCCGATCCAGCTCCGCCCGCACCCGCACGAGTTCGAGCTGTACTACGACGTCTGAGTTCGCGTACTGAGCTGCAGCCCCGCCCGGGTCTCCCGGGCGGGGCTTCTTCTTGCCATTCCTGAACAGCTTGACCAGACACCTTGTATGGTTGTGGACATGCCTTCTGTCACGCGTCAGCGCCGGGGCGGGAACGCCCCGGCCGTCGTCGAGCTGCCGGCCGCGCTGGAGCGGTTGCTGCGGCGCGGTGAGAGTTTCACCGAGCTGAGCGTGCGGCAGATCATCGAGGAGGCGGGCGTCTCGCGCGCGACGTTCTACGCGCACTTCAAGGACAAGGGGCAGCTGATCATCCAGCTGGCCGACGCGGTCCGGGAGTCGTCGTTGCGGCTCGCGCGCGAGTGGGACCCGGGCGCCGGGGAGGACGGTGCGGCGCGGTACGCGGCGTTCTTCGCCGAGGTGATCCGGCTGCACCGGGCCAACTTCGCCGTCCTGTCCGCGGTCCGCGAGCTCGCCGGGTACGACCCGGCCGTCCGCGACTTCTACACCGCCGACCTCGAAGGCTTCGACGACGTCGTACGCCGGACGCTGCTCGACGAGCAAGCCGCCGGTACGACGCCGGCCGCGCTCGACGCGACCGCCGCGAGCCGGGTCATCGTCTGGGGTGGCGGAGCGGCGATCGCCCGCCACATCGAGGTCGACGACGGCAGCGGCGACGAGGTGTTCGCGCGCGAGCTCGGCAGCATCTGGTGGTACGGCGCCTACCGCCGTCCCTGACTCAGCACAACCGATAGGAAACCCCTGTGAACGAAGGACTTTCGCCCCATCCCCTGGCCGGCCGGACGGCCGTCGTCACCGGTGGTGGCCGCGGCGTCGGCGCGACCACCGCGGCGCTGCTGGCCCGCGCCGGCGCCCGCGTCGCGCTGGTCGGCCGGAGCGAGGAGTCGTTGCGCGCCACCGCCTCCGAGCTCCCCGAAGGCACCGAGGTGATCGTTGCCGACCTCACCGATCCCGCCGCACCGGCGGCCGTCTTCGGCGCCGCCGTCGAGCAGCTCGGGCGGATCGACGTACTGGTCAACAACGCCGCGGCGGAGAACTTCACCGCCGCCGACCAGCTCACCACCGAGGAGGCCGACGAGCTCTGGGCGCTGAACGCTCGCTCCCCGATGCTGCTGGCCGGGCTGGCCGCGGCGCACATGGCGGCCAACGGCGGCGGCAGCATCGTGAACCTCGGCTCGGTGATCGGCAGCGAGCGCAGCATCGCCAACCAGGTGCTCTACTCGGTCACCAAGGGCGGCATCGACGGCCTCACCCGCGCGCTGGCCGCCGAGTGGGGACCGCGCGGCGTCCGCGTCAACTCGGTCCGCCCCGCCGTGACCCGCAGCGACATGTCGGCCGCGATCTTCGACAACCCCGAGCTGGAGAAGGTCCTCACCGCGCAGTACGCGCTGGGCCGGATGGGTGAACAGCAAGACATCGCCGAAGCGGTGCTGTTCTTCGCGAGCCCGGCGAGCTCGTTCGTCACCGGCCAGGTGCTCAGCGTCGACGGCGGCTGGATCAGCACGCTGGTGCACTGAACGCCCAGGCCGGTTCGGCCTGGGCGTTCGCGCTACCCGGCGTACGTCGCGCTCAGGTGGTACAGCCGGCCGCCCCAGCCCTCGTCGGGGAACGCGTCGGAGATCCGGACGTACGCCGTCTTGTCCGCGCCGAGGTGCGAGGTGAGGTCGAACGTCCGGACCGCCTTGTTCTGGCCGTCGTGGGCGTGCTCGGTCTCGCGGGCCAGCTCCGTCCACTGCCGGCCGTCACCGCTCACCTCGACGACGTACTCGTTGTCGATCGTCAGCGTCGCGGACGCCGCCGTGGCGCTCGCGGGGAACGGGAAGCGGTAGGTGAAGGACGCGGTGCCGTCGGCGAAGCGGTTCTGGACGCCGTTGCTCTGCGAGCCGCCCGCGTCGTACAGCCAGGGCAGTTCGGCCGCGGTGCCGGTGTCGAAGTCGACGCTGCGCGCCACCTGGATGTCGGCTCGGGTGCTGAACGTCAGCTGCGGACCGGCGGATGCGGTGACGGTCACCGGGTAGTGGCCGTCCGTCGTACCGGCCGGGATGACGACCTCGAGCGGGACCTCCGCCTGCACCGGGACGGCGTTGCCCTTCGCCCTCAGGGTCACGCTCGCCCGCCGCGGTGACACGGTCCACCCCGCGGGCGCGGAGGCCCGGACCTCAGCGGTGAGCCGCTGTCCGGCCGGCGCCGTCACCTGGACACGGGCGGCCAGCTTGACCCGGGTCGCGCTCTCGCCCGTGGCCATCACCACGGGTTGCGCCGGAGTCATCGTCGCGGACAGCGATCGCACCTGCGGCCGCGCCGGTACGTCGGCGATCAGCGCGCTGAGCGCGCTCGCCTGGGTCCGCCAGTCGAAGACGTTCGGCTCCCCACCGGCCCAGCGCAGCCCGAGCCGGCCGGCGGCGTCGCGATGCTCCCAGACCGTCGCGGCCTGCCGGCTCTGGAAGGCGAGGTAGCGCCGGTCGTGCGTGGTGTCGGTCAGATCCATCCAGTAGCGCAGGAAGATCCCCTTGAACTGCTTCTGGTTGTCGTCGCAGCTCTTGCCGGGCGCCTCGCAGGACTCGGCCAGTACGCCGTTCGGCGCCAGCCCGCCCATCGCCGAGTCGGCGAGCCGTCGTACGGTCGTGAGCAACCGGGGGTCGCGAGTCGCCCGCCACAGCTCGAGACCGGCACCGATCGCCAGACCCTGGTTGTAGGTCCACACCGTGTCGCCGTTGGACTTGCAGGTGCCGGTGTTGAGCCCGTCGTTGACCAGACCATCAGCGTTGATCAGCCCGCTGCCGGTGAACCAGTTCCACCCCTGCTGCGCACGCCCGAGCCAGTGCCGGTCGCCCGGGATCCGGTTGTGCAGCTCGGCGGTCAGCCGAATCCAGAGCCCGTTGGTGACAGCGTTCTTGTACGTACGCTCGGCGTCCCACCAGACCCCGCCGCCGCAGGTGCCGTCCCAGTAGTCCTCGACGTACTCCGCGATGGTGACGGCCATGTCGAGGTACTTGCGATTCTTGGTCAGGTCGTAGGTCTGGATCCAGGTCAGCGCCCACCACTCGGAGTCGTCGATCGCCCGACTGGTGAAGTTCCCGAGCAGCGGGTCACCGGAGAGGTAGCCGGCCGGGAAGACGCCTTTGTCCTTCTCGAAGGTGTTGTCGAGCTGCGGGACGTAGCGACGGTCGCCGGTGCGCTGCATGTAGTCACCGACGGTCTGCAGTGCAACCGCCGAGTTCCACCAGCTGGAGGGGAACCAGGCTTTCACCGGTTCGTACGAGCTCATCAGCACGTCGGCGGCAACACGAGACCGAGCAGTGGCCGACGCGCCCCCACCCGGATCAGCTCCAGCGGGCAGCACCGACGCTGCCCCGACAGCCAGCACCACCGCACCGGCAGTCAGCAAACGACTCAGGATCATGAGCGAATCTCCTCGAGGCTCTGGGCGGCTCGGCCGACCGAGGTTGGAAACGTTTCAGTATCCTGATCACCCGGGACAACGATGTCAATGCCGAACGGTGAGACAGCACGCCTGACCGAGCGGCACGGCGGGATATTCGGTTGCCGGTGCCAGGCCGGCGGCGGAGAGTGCTCGGCATGTTGTCGTCCGGTGAGATCGCTGCGTTTCAGGCCGACGGGTTCGTGGCGGTTCGGGGTGCCGTGCCGCGGGAGGTCGTGGAGGCGTGTGTGGACGCCGTCTGGGCCGAGCTCGCGCAGCAAGGCGTACTGCGTGACGACCGGTCGACCTGGTCGGCGCCCGTAATACGGATCATCAGCCCGAACGACGGGCCGTTCGCCGCGGCCGGGACCGCGCCTGCGCTCTGGGCGGCGTACGACCAGTTGATCGGGCCCGGGCGGTGGTTGAAGCACGACGGGATGGGCGGGACGATCCCGGCGCGGTTTCCGTCGGACGAGGATCCGCGGGACGCCGGGTGGCACATCGAGACCAGTTACTGGTCCGGCAGCGAGTGGCGGTCGAACATCCGGAGCCGGGAGCGGGGGTTGCTGGCGTTGTTCCTGCTGACTGATGTCGGGATGGATGATGCGCCGACGCGGATCCGGGTCGGGTCGCACGTCGATGCGGTGCGGGTGCTGGCGCCGGCTGGGGACGACGGGATGGACATGGCTGCTTCGGGGCCGCTGGTCGGGGAGGCCAGTGCGCATCGGGAGGTCGTTCACGCGACCGGCTCGGCGGGGGACGTGTTCCTGTGCCATCCGTTCCTGGTGCACGCGGCGTCCTGGCCGCACCGCGGTACGACGGCGCGGATGATCACCCAGCCGGGGATCGCACTGCTGGAGCCGTTCGCGCTCGAGGACCGCAGTACGGCGTACCCGGTGGAGGCGGCGATCCTCGACGCCGTTCGTGAGACGACCTAAGTCCAGTAAGTTTGCTGGAATAAACTTGTTTGGTATGAGCCTCGAACTTCTCTGGTACATCCCGAACCAGGTCCAGCCCGGGCATCGCGGGGACGACACGACGACCGGGCACAACAGTCTGGAGCGGTTGACCGACCTCGCGCGGTTGACCGAGCAGCACGGTTGGGGCGGCGCGCTGCTCGGCACCGGCTGGGGCCGGCCGGACACTCTCACGGTCGCGACAGCGCTGGCCGCCCGTACGACGACCTTCCAGCCGCTCGCTGCGATCCGTCCCGGCTACTGGCAGCCCGCGCACTTCGCCTCCGCCGCGAGCACGCTCGACCAGCTCAGCGACGGGCGTCTGCTGATCAACATCGTCTCCGGCCAGGACAACCTCGCGGCGTACGGCGACAGCGAGGGCGACCAGGCCCAGCGCTATGCGCGCACCAAGGAGTTCCTCCAGCTCGTACGCCGCCTGTGGACCGAGGAGAACGTGACCTTCACCGGCGACCACTTCCACGTCACCGACTCGACCGTCGCGACGCGGCCGATCGCCAGGGAAGGCCGCCCCCACCCCCGCCTCTACTTCGGCGGCGCCTCCCCCGCCGCCGAACGCGTCGCCGCGACCGACGCCGACGTCCAGCTCTTCTGGGGCGAACCGCTCGACGGCATCGCCGAACGCATCACCAGACTCAACGCGCTCCAACAAACCCTCGACCGCGAGCACAGACCCCTTGAGTACGGCCTCCGCATCACCACGCTCATCCGCGACACCACCGAAGAGGCCTGGTCCGACGCCGAGGCCAAGGTCGAGCAGATGTCCAGACAACTAGAAGGGGACACCAACTTCCGCGACACCCACGGCCCCAACGCCAGACGCTTCAAAGCCGTGGGCCAGCAACGCCTCCTCGACCTCGCGGCCCGCGGCGACGTCCTCGACGACAACCTCTACACAGCCCCCGGCAAGTACGGCGGAGGCGGCGCCGGCACCACCTGGCTCGTCGGCTCCCCCGACGACGTCGCCAAGTCCCTCCGCAAGTACCAGGACCTGGGCATCACCCACTTCATCCTCTCCGACACCCCCTACCGCGAGGAGATCATCCGCGTCGGCGACCAGCTCCTCCCACTCCTGTCCGGCCAGCCCCTCGACGCCGCACCCGCGGAGTGAGTAGGTTCCTCGGGCGGTGAGGTTTACCTGGGAGTCAGGCGGGGACTACTCCCGGTACGAGCTTCGCCACTGTCGGTGAAGACGTGAGGCGATGAGGTGTGTTTTGGCCCGACCGATGACGGCTGACCAGACCGTGGCGGCGTTGCGGAAGTGGGGGGTCAAGTTCCGGGAGTACCCGGGGTGGCGGACGCGGGGGCGGCCGGGGGCGTTCGGGGACGTGCGCGGGGTGATGGTGCACCACACGGGCAGCAACTCGCAGAGTGACGACTACCTGAACTTCCTGTTCGTGCGGGGGCGGGCCGAGGAAGGGATTCCGGGGCCGTTGTGCAACGTGTCGACCGACATGGACGGGGACCTGCACGTCGGGGCGGTCGGGCGGGCCAACCATGCGGGGCGCGGGTCGCAGACCACGCTCAGCCGGGTGACCGCGCAGAACTACGCCGGCTACACCGCGGAGCTGCGGCCCGGCGCCGACAACGTCGACGGCAACGCGCACTACTACGGCAACGAGGTCCGGTACGACGGCGCCCGCGCGATGACCGCGGCGGCGTACCGGACGGCGCTGCTGCACGCCGCCGCGGTCTGTGACTTCCACGGCTGGAACGCGCTCGCGGTGATCGGTCACCGTGAGCACACCCGGCGCAAGACCGACCCGGGCCGCAACCCGATGAACAAGTTCCGTACCGACCTGGCCGCCGTACTGCGGGCCGGACCCGATGGAGACGACATGGCAAACGCCGACGAGGTACTCGCCGAGCTGCGCAAGTTCCAGGCCGCGGAGGCCCAGCGGTACGCCGACCTGGCCAACCGCGTGCAGGCCCTGACCGACCAGGAGGAGGGCCGGTACGCCGACCTGCAGCGCCGCGTCCAGGGCCTGGTCAACCAGGAGGCCGGCCGCTACGAGGACTACGTCCGCCGGTTCAACGCGATCCTCGCCGCGCTGCCGAACGGCGCGAACCAGCAGACCGATCCGGAACCGGTTCCGGAATCCGACAACCCTTCGGCTACCTCTTGAATTAAGTAAGCAACTTGGCTTTCCTTAGGTCACCCGTGCCCGAATGCGCATTCCCGCACCCGCGCACGGCCCGCCCCGACCTTGAGGAGATCCCCCATGCCTGGAGTCGCCCCGCTCCGCCCGCCGCCGCGCGGCCGCAAGTTCGCGGCCGTCTCGGCGGCGCTGGTCGCTGCTGTCGTAGCGACCGGGCTGACCGTCGTCAGCTCACCGGCCGCGACCGCCGCCATCTCGCCGACCGGCTGGAACACCGTGACCGCGAAGAACAGCGGCAAGTGTGTCGACGCCCGTGGCGCGCAGACCGCCAACGGCACCGCCGTACAGCAGTACACCTGCAACAGCAGCGCCGCCCAGCAGTGGCAGTTCCAGCCGACCTCCGACGGCTACGTGCGGATCAACGCGCGCAACGCCGCCGGCCAGGTGCTTGACGTCAGCAACGTCTCGGCCGCCGACGGCGCGCTGATCCACTTGTGGGCCTACGGCAACGGTGCCAACCAGCAGTTCCGCCCGGTCGAGGAGGCCGACGGCGCCTACCACCTCGTCAACCGCAACAGCGGCAAGTGCCTCGACGTCCCATCGGCCTCCAACGCCGACAGCGTCCAGCTGCAGCAGTACGCCTGCAACGGCAGCGCCGCCCAATCGTTCAGGATCACCCCTGTGGACGGCACGCCCCCGACCAACCCGCCCGGTACACCGGACCTCGGCCCGAACGTGTCGGTCTTCGACCCGTCGATGCCGCAGAGCCAGATCCAGTCGCGGCTCGACCAGGTCTTCAACCAGCAGGAGGAGAACCAGTACGGCGAGCAGCGCTACGCCCTCCTGTTCAAGCCGGGCACCTACAACGTCAGCGCTAACGTCGGCTTCTTCACCCAGGTCGCCGGTCTCGGCCTGACGCCGGACAGCGTGAACATCAACGGCGCCGTGCACGTCGAGGCGGACTGGTTCCCGCCGCAGAACGCGACCCACAACTTCTGGCGCGGCGCCGAGGGCCTGGCCGTGAACCCGCCGGGCGGCCTCGACCGCTGGGCGGTCAGCCAGGCGTCGGCGTACCGGCGGATGCACCTGAAGGGCAACCTCGCGCTGGACGACGGCGGCTGGTCGAGCGGCGGTTTCATGGCCGACACGGTCGTCGACGGCCAGGTCCGATCGGGCAGCCAGCAGCAGTGGCTGTCGCGCAACACCAACTGGGGCAGCTGGACCGGCCAGAACTGGAACATGGTCTTCGTCGGCGCGCAGAACGCACCGGCCGGCAACTTCCCGAACCCGCCGTACACCAAGGTCGCGCAGACTCCGGTGATCCGCGAGAAGCCGTACCTGTACGTCGACAACGCCGGCGCCTACCAGGTGTTCGTCCCGGCGCTGAAGCAGAACTCGGCCGGCCCCGGCTGGACCAACGGCAACCCCGCGGGGCAGTCGCTGCCGATCAGCCAGTTCTACATCGCCAAGCCGGGTGTGTCCGGCGCGACCCTGAACGCGGAACTTGCCGCGGGCAAGGACATCCTGTTCACCCCGGGCATCTTCCGGCTGTCGGAGCCGCTGCGGATCACCCGCCCGGACACGGTCGTTCTCGGCCTCGGTCTGGCCACCGTGATGCCGACCAACGGCAACTCGGCGATCACCGTCGCCGACGTCGACGGCGTCAAGATCGCCGGCCTGCTGATCGACGCCGCGCCGACGAACTCGCCGCTGCTGATGGAGGTCGGCCAGACCGGCGCCTCGGCGAACCACAGCGCGAACCCGACGTCGCTGCACGACGTGTACTTCCGGATCGGCGGTTCCGCGGTCGGCAAGGCGACCGAGACGCTGCGGATCAACAGCGACAACGTGATCCTCGACCACGCCTGGCTGTGGCGCGGTGACCACTCGTTCGGCGTCGGCTGGAACACCAACACCGCCGACACCGGCCTGGTCGTCAACGGCGACAACGTCACGGCGTACGGGTTGTTCGTCGAGCACTACCAGAAGTACCAGACGATCTGGAACGGCAACGGCGGCCGGACGTACTTCTACCAGAACGAGATGCCGTACGACCCGCCGAACCAGGGCGCCTGGACGAACGGCTCCACCCGCGGGTACGCCGCCTACAAGGTCGCCGACTCGGTCACCACGCACGAGGCCTGGGGGCTCGGCAGCTACTGCGTCTTCACCAGCGACGCCAGCATCGTCGCCGACCGCGCCTTCGAGGTCCCGAACAAGGCCGGCGTGAAGTTCCACAACATGGTCACCGTCTCGCTCGGCGGCCGCGGAACGATCTCCCACGTCATCAACAACACGGGCGGTCCGTCCAACTCGAACACCAACGTCGCCCAGTGGGTCAATTACCCCTAAGAGTTCACGCTGCGCTGTAGAAAAGTTACGGACATGGTCTCACCATAGGAGCGAACTTTCCGCCCCGTTCCGAAGGTGAGACCATGACTCCGATCAGTCGTAGATCCTTTGTGCTCGGTGGGCTGGCGGCAGCAGGTGCTGCCGCCGTGCCCGCGTACTCCAGCGTCGTCAACGCCACCGCCGCCGTCCCGTACCCGTTCCAGCTCGGTGTCGCGTCCGGCGAGCCCGACGCCAGCAGCGTCGTGCTGTGGACGCGCCTCGCTCCCTCGCCGCTCAACGCCGACGGTCAAGGCGGGATGGCCAACGCCAACGTCGCCGTCGACTGGCAGGTGTCGACCGACGACCGCTTCACGACCCTCGTCGCTTCCGGCTCCGTCACCGCGACGTACGCCGCCGCGCACTCGGTGCACGTCGTCGCCGGTGGGCTCAACCCGGACGCCGACTACTTCTACCGCTTCCGCGCCCAGGGGCACCTCTCCCCCGTCGGCCGCACCCGCACCGCCCCGGCGCCCGGCACAAACGGGCGGGACCTCACCATGGCGTTCACCTCCTGCTCGCACTACGAGGAGGGCTACTTCACCGTCTACCGCCGGATGGCCGAGGACAACCCGGGCGTCATCCTGCACCTCGGCGACTACATCTACGAGTACGGCGCGACCGCCGGCCGCCCGCGGCTGCACGCCGGCGCCTCCGAGATCGTCTCGCTGGCGGACTACCGCCGCCGGTACGCGCAGTACAAGTCCGACCCGGACCTGCAGGCCGCGCACGCGGCCGCGCCGTGGATCGTCGTGCCGGACGACCACGAGATCGAGAACAACCGGGCCGGCAACATCCGCGCCGACAGCACGCCGTCGCTGACCGCGGCGCAGTGGACCGCGCGGCAGACCGCGGCGTACAAGGCGTACTACGAGAACATGCCGCTGCGGCCCGCGCAGGCGCCGAGCGGCGCGAGCATCCCGCTGTACCGCAAGCTGCCGTGGGGCAAGCTGGCCAGCTTCCACATGCTCGACACCCGGCAGTACCGCAACGACCAGGCCTGTGGCGACGGCTGGAAGGTCTGCTCGGACGCCGACCTGGCCAGCCGCAGCCTGCCCGGCAACGCGCAGGAGACCTGGCTGCTGAACAGCCTGAACCAGCACACCAGCACCTGGGACATCCTCGGCCAGCAGGTGTTCTTCGCGCGCCGCTTCAACTCCACCGGCGCGAGCATGGACGCGTGGGACGGCTACCGCGCCTCCCGCGCGCGGATCCAGCAGGGTTGGGTCGACCGCGGCGTGCGCAACCCCGTCGTACTCACCGGTGACGTGCACCGCGCCTGGGCCAGCAACTTGGTTGCCGACTACAACAACCCGGCGTCGGCGGTGATCGGCCAGGAGCTGGTCACCAGCTCGGTCACCTCCAGCGGTGACGGTGACGGCGCGACCGCGATCCCGGACGTCGGCACCAACCCGTGGCTGAAGTTCTACAACAACCGCCGCGGTTACGTCCGGACCACGTTCAGCCCGACCCAGATGCGCGCCGACTTCCGCGCGGTGGCCAAGGTCTCCGAGCACGGCGCCGCCGCGACCACCGTGAAGTCGTTCGTCGTCGAAGAGGGCCGTCCCGGCCTGCAGACGGTCTGAGGGGAAGCGACCATGAAGAAGAAGATTCTGGGGATCACCGTCGCCACCGTCCTGCTCAGCGCCACGGGAGTCCTGACCGCTCAAGCCGCCGTCGCCGCGCCGACCTGGGTGACCGCGAACAGCGACTCCACCGGCGACCAGGACGTCGCCGCGATCGCGACCAACCGCACCGGGTACGTCGCCGTGGTCTGGGAGGACGACCGCGACACCACCGCCCCCGAGGACAACGCGCACAGCGAGATCTACCTTCGCCTGTTCCGCAACGGCACCGCCGTGTACGAGAAGAAGCTGTCAGCCGCGGGCGGCAGCGGCGTCACCAACTGGCGGCACCTGACGCCGGACGTCGGGCTGGACGACAAGGGCAACGCGGTCGTGGTCTGGGCCGACGACCCGGACGGCAACGGCTACTACAACATCCCGTACCGGGTCGTGAACACCGCCGGGACGGTCACCGCGTCGGGCAGCGCGAACAGCAACTCCGACGGCCAGCAGATCAAGCCGCGCGTCGCCGTCGACCCGGACGGCGCGCCGTCGACCGCGGCGGTCGCGTTCACCGTCGCCTGGGAGGACATCCAGACCGGTACGCCGGCCACGATCAAGGCCGCCGGCTTCACCGGCCCGACCACCCGCGCCTGGGAGGTGACCGCGTCGGCGACGACCGGTCAGCACCACAACCCCGACGTCGCGGTCTCGGCCTCGGGTGACGCGCTCGTGGTCTGGGACGACGACGCCGACGCCAACGCGTCGTACGACGTCGGCCTGGTCCGGCTCGCGCGCACCAACGGCGCGGTCAACCTGTCCCGCCGTACGGCGAACGCCACGCTCACCGGCGAGCAGACCCGCGCGTCGGTCGCGGCGAACTTCAACGGCGACTTCGCGGTCGCCTGGCAGTCCGGTACGACGACCGCGACGCGCTCCTTCACCCCGACCGGCACCGCCCGGCACACCGATCTCCAGGTCGCGGCCGCCGCGACACTGCCCTCGATCGGCATCGACGACCAGGCGAACACCGTCGTCGGCTGGACCACCCAGGCCGCCGACCTCGACGTCTGGGTCCGCGGCTTCGGCCCCGACGGCTCGAGCACCGGGCGCCTCGACGCCCAGCGCCTGAGCCAGCTCACCGACGGCCGCCAGGAGCAGCTCGCCGTGGCGGTCTCCCCCTGGTCCGAGGTCGCGGTCGCCTACACCGACGACAACGACGGCAACACCTTCGACCAGATCATCCTCGGCCACAGTTTCGCCAACAACGGCTGGTGAAACCTGTCCACGGGACCTGCTTGGGTAGGTCCCGTGGACATCTCAGACCTGACCGCCCGGGCCGAGCGCATCTCGGCCCGGTACGGCGAGTACCTCGGCATCGACCGCGACAGCGACTGGTTCCTGCTCAAGCTGCAGGAGGAGGTCGGCGAGCTCACCCAGTCCTACCTCCAGGTCACCGGCCGAGCCCGCACCAAGGGGTTGTCCGACGAGGAGATCCGCGACTCCTTCGAGCTCGAATTCGCCGACGTGCTGTGTCAGCTCCTGCTGCTCGCGCACCACCACAAGGTCGACGTACCGGCGGCTGTCGAACGCAAATGGCTCATCCGCGAGGCGCAGCTGAACGCCCCGGGTTCGCGTTCTTGACCAGCATCACCAGCACCGGGACCGGCGCCGCGGCGATCAGCACGGCGACCGGGATGCCGAGCCAGATCGGCATCGTCCAGCCGTTCGGTGCGTAGTAGTTCACCGCGAACGTGACGAACAGGTAGCCGAACGGCCAGATCAGCGTGCCGAGCCACTTCTCCTTGCGTGTCCAGCGGTCCGACTTCCAGAGCAGAACGACGCCGATCACCCAGCCCACGAACAGCAGGAACCCGCCGAAGGGGAGGAGCAGCAGCGTGGCGACGTCGCGGCTCCGGTAGCGCGGGACGAAGTTCCCGCTCGCGTCCTGCACTGCCATCGTGACCCCCTGTGAGCTGTGGTCCAGCGCAGTGTAGTCACGATGGGTGTCAGGTCGTCTTCGGTGGGACCGAGAACATGATCGCGAGCACGATGCCTGGGATCACGAACGACCAGAGTGGTGGCCAGCCGAACAGCACCGGGAGCAGGCAGAGCAGGAGGAGGTCGAAGCCGCGGATCGGCTGCGAGAACAGGCCCGGTGGGATCGCGCCCATCGGGGAGGCGACGAGCGGGCCGGCGTACGACGGGGGGCGGGCGGAGGCCTGGCGGACGACGCCGGTGAGGATGCCGGCGGCGACTGCGAAGCCGGTGGCCGCGTCGCCGAGGGCGGGGCCGGCTGCGAGGACCCAGAGGAGCACGAGACCGCCTGGTACGACGGACATCGCGACGCGCAGCTCGCGGAGATCCATCCCGAGTGCTCGGACCAGACCCGTCGATCGGCAGACCGAGCGGAGTCCGTCCATCAGCGGGCGCACCGCGACGAAGCCCGCGAAGCCGGCGGCGATCGGGACGAGCACGTCGTAGCCGGTGCCGGCGACGGCGTACGGGACGACGAGCAGGCCCGCGCCGACGATCAGGCGGCGCGGCCAGCGGAGCACACGGCGGAACTCGCGGTGGATGATCGCCTGGACGCGCTCGCCGCGGCCGCGGCGGGACTTCAGGCGCCCGACGGTCCGCCAGTGGCGGCCGGCGACGACGTCGGCGAGCAGGCTGACGTCCATGGTGATCGCGGCGCCGGCCATCCCGGCGAGCAGCTCACCGCCGGCGACAACGCTCTGCTTGGGGAGCCGAGCGAGGGTACGAGCGGTGAAGAAAACGAGCAGGCCAGCAAGAACAGCAACTACTACAGCCAACCCCAGCCACCGCACAGAAATGCTGCTACTGACAACAGCCAAGGTCCTCGGCTCAGTACTCTTTCCAGCTTGCGTCGCCAGGATCAGCGCAGGAACAGCAGCAACCACCAGCAGCGCGTCAGACACCCGCAGCGCCCACCGCCCTCTCGCCGGCACCTGCTGCGCCCACACCGTCGCGCACGCCGTACCGACCAGCAGCAGCACAGTCAGCAGCGCCGCCTCTCCGACAGTCGACCAACCAGCACCAAACAGCGCGAAGCCGATCACCGCAGCCAGCGCACCCATCACCACGGCCACCGCGATCACCAGCCGGTACGCCGGCCGCAGCAACGCGCCGCGATCAACAGGTGTCGCCATCAACCAGAACCCGGTCGCCCGCGAAGCCGATACCGGCCCAACGCTCAGCAGCACCCGCAGCATCCAGGAGACCAGCAGCGGCACCAGGATCCACGGCACGGTGTCCAGCAACCAGCCGCACGACGCCGACGAGCACGCCGCGGACTTGTTGTTCAGGTGCCGTACGACGTTCCCGCCGGTCGCCCCCAGCATCGCCAGCGCGAAGACCACCAAATAGATGTCCTCGAACTGCTGCCAGATCGTCCGGTCCGCCTTGCCGCGCCGCACCTTGCGCATCCAGCGGCGCAGCTCCGCCGACCGCGGGATCGCGCCGAAGTCTGCCGGGTCGAACACCACCGGGCCGTCGGAGGTGGCGCTCATGGCAGCGGGGTGAGCTCGACGCGGTCGTCGGCGACGGCCTCCACCAGGCCCGGGTCGTGACTCGCGAACACCACCGACGTTCCCGCCTTCTTCTCCTCGATCAGCCGTTCCGCCAGCCACGCCACGCCGGCTGTGTCCAGCCGCTGCTCCGGCTCGTCGAGCACGAGCAGCTTCCGCGGCCGGACCAGCGTCGTTGCCAGCGCGAGCCGGCGGCGCTGACCCGACGACAGCGAGCCGGGCAGCTGGTCGGCCGCCGCGAGCAGCCCGACGTCGTCGAGCAGCGTGTCGACCAGGTCCTCGGGTTCGGGGTTGCCGTGCGCGCGGGCGAGCAGGTCGAGGTGCTCGGCCGCGGTCAGGTCCGGGAAGAAGTCGAGGTCGTCGAGCAGCGCGGCGACGTCGCGTCGGACGACCTCGGCGCGCTCGTCGATCGGTACGCCGTCCAGCAGGATCTTGCCCGCCGCCGGTTCGTGCGCGCCGACGATGCAGCGCAGCACGGTCGTCTTGCCCGCGCCGTTGGGGCCGACCAGCGCGACCGCGCGGCCGGGAGCGAGGCTGAAGGTCAGGTCCTCGATCACCGGCCGGTCGGCGTACAGGTGCCGCAGGCCCGTCACGGCGAGCCGGGGTGCCGCTTTCGTCATCGCTTGCGGACCAGCGTCAGCCCGTCGCCGATGCCGAGCATGACCACGTCGACGCGGTCGTCGTTGGCCACGTGGGCGTTGAACTCCTTGCGGTCGACCGGGTCCTCGTCGTGCAGCCCGACCACGCGGCCGCCGGCCAGCGTGTTGTCGAACAGCAGCAGCCCGTTGGTCCGCACCCGCGGCACCAGGTGCTCGAAGTACTCGATGTAGGCGGGCTTGTCGGCGTCGACGAAGGCCAGGTCGAACTCGCCCTCGAGCTGGGCGGCGGACTCGTGCGCGTCACCGATCCGCAGCTCGATCTTGTCCGCGACGCCGGCCCGCTCCCAGTACGGGCGGCCGATCGAGGTCCACTCGTCGCTGACGTCGAGGCAGATCAGCTTGCCGTCCTCGGGCAGACCGCGGGCGATCGCGAGCGCCGAGAAGCCGGTGAAGGTGCCGATCTCGACCGCGCGCCTGGCCGAGATCAGCCGGGTCAGGGTGGTCAGCAGGGCGGCCTGGTCGGCCGTCGTCAGCATCACCGCGGCCGAGCCGAGCTTCTGCGTCTCCGCGACCAGCTCGGTGGCGATCTCGTCAAGCGGCATCCCGTGCGCCACCATGTAGTCGTGCAGCTGGTCGGTCACCTGGACCTGGTTGCCCATCCGTTTCCGCCGTTTCGTCGTCGTGTTCGGTCGCCTGTAGTCTCTACGGGTTGTTCGTCAGCTCGACACCGACCCCTTCTAGGAGTGCCCCAGCATGCAGATCGCCGTCGCCGGATCGATCGCGACCGACATCCTGATGACGTTCCCCGGACGCTTCAAGGACCAGTTCGTCGGTGAGCAGATGCACAAGGTGTCGCTGTCGTTCCTGGTCGACGAGCTGGTCGTGCACCGCGGCGGTGTCGGCGCCAACATCTGCTACGGGATGGCCCAGCTCGGCCGCCCGTCGCTGCTGGTCGGCTCGGTCGGGGCCGACTTCACCGAGTACGGCGCGGCGCTGACCGCGGCCGGTGTCGACGTCTCGCACGTCCGGATCTGCGAGAACGTGCACACCGCGCGCTTCACCTGTACGACGGACCTGGACGCGAACCAGATCGCCTCCTTCTACACCGGCGCGATGGCCGAGGCCCGCGAGATCGACCTGGCCGAGATCCACGCCAGGACCGGCGGCATCGACCTGGTCCTGGTCGGCGCCGACGACCCGGACGGCATGCTGAAGCACACCCGGCTGGCCCGCGAGAACGGGATCGCCGTCGCGGCCGACCCGTCGCAGCAGCTGGCCCGGATGGACGGCGAGCAGATCCGCGAGCTGATCGACGGCGCGACGTACCTGTTCAGCAACGAGTACGAGTCCGGCCTGATGGCGCAGAAGACCGGCTGGAGCCAGGACGAGATCCTCAGCCGGGTCGGCGTCCGGGTCACCACCCACGGCGGCGACGGCGTCGTGATCGAGAACGCCGACGGCGTGCTCGCGAAGATCCCCGCGGTCCCGGCTCCCGGCCTGGTCGACCCGACCGGCGGCGGCGACGCCTTCCGCGCGGGCTACCTGACCGGCCGCGCGGCCGGCCTGGACCACGAGCTCGCGGCGCAGATCGGCTGCACGCTGGCGACCACGGTGCTGGAGACGGTCGGCACGCAGGAGTACACGCTCGACCGCCCGGCGTTCCTGAAGCGTCTCGCGTCGGCGTACGGCGAGGAGGCCGCCGAGGCCGCCGCCAAGGCGCTCGGCCTCAACTGAGCATCACCCGCGAGCAGGCGGTCGCGTACCGCCTGCTCGTCAACAACCTGACCACTCGGCTGCCTGCGGGGGCGTACGAGGAGGCGGCGTACGCCGGGTTGCAGGACACGGCGCCGCGTGACGCGCTGCTGGGGTTGCATGCTCGGGTCGCCGAGTGTGAGCCGACGGCGTGGGAAGACCCGGCGCTGATGCAGACGTACAGCCCTCGGGGTGCGGTGTACGTGCTGCCGGCGAAGGACTTCGGGGTCTTCACCATCGGCCGCCTGCCGGACGACGCCGAGGAGCTGGAGGACTCCGCAGAGGCGATCTGCCGGCTGCTCGCGGGGCGTGAAGTGCGGGCGCCGGAGCTGGTCGAGCTTCGTCGAGCCCACTGGCGCGAGGCGCAGGAGCAGCCGCGGCGGCCTGGTCGCGAGCTGGAGGATCTGCGGCCCGCGTGTGCGACCGGGCGGATCGCGCTGCGGTGGACGACCAGCGCGCTGTGGGTCCGTGAGGTTCCGCGGCCGCAGGTCGATCCGGTCGAGGCTCGGCGCGAGCTGCTGCGGCGGCATCTGCGCAACTTCGCGCCGACCACTCCGCAGGCGTTCGCTTGGTGGGCCGGGCTTTCGGCGCCTGATGCTCGGGAGACGTGGAAGCTGCTGGCCGACGAGCTGGTCGAGGTCGACCTCGAAGGCACCCGAGCATGGGTCCATCAAGCGGACGAGCCCGCCTTCTCCGGGCGCGACGGGGCCGACCGGCCCGGCGACGGCGTACCGAAGCCCCGCGGCGTACGGCTGCTGGTCGAGCCCGACCTCCGGCTGCTCGGGCGGGACAAGACCGGCCTCTTCGTCGGCCCCGGCAAACGCCCGCTCACCCCCGCCTCCGACACCTTCCACCCCAACGGCGTCCTGCTCGACGGCCGGATCGTCGGCGCCTGGGGCCGCAAGGGTGCCCGCGTGAGCGTGAAACTCTCCGAACGGCTCACCAAAGCCCAGTGCGACGACCTCGCCGCCGAGGCCGAGAGCTTCCCCATCCCCGGCGCCGGCAAGATCTCCCTGCAGATCGGGGAATGAACGCGGCACCCGCCCGGTTGTAACTGAACTGTACGTTCAGTTCACTCCAGGGAGAGTTTTGATGACTGAAGCAGTTGCGGCCGCGTCGGGTGAGTTCACCATCGGCGGCGATCTGACGGTACGGCGGCTCGGATACGGCACGATGCAGTTGCCGGGTCCCGGCGTCTGGGGCGACTCGAAGGACCCCGCCGAGGCCGTCCGGGTGCTCAAGCGCGCGGTCGAGCTCGGCGTGAACTTCATCGACACGGCCGATGCCTACGGCCCGTTCACCGCGGACCTGCTGCTCAAGGAGGCCCTGCACCCGTACGCCGATGACCTGGTGATCGCCACCAAGGCCGGCTTCGCGCGGACCGGGCCGGGGCAGTGGACGCCGATCGGCCTCCCGGCGTTCCTGCGCCAGCAGGTCGAGCTGAGCCTGCGGCACCTCGGCCTGGAGCGGATCGACCTGCTCCAGCTGCACCGGATCGACCCCACGGTCCCGGTCGCCGACCAGGTCGGCGAGCTGGCCGCGCTCCAGCAGGAGGGCAAGATCCGGCACATCGGCCTGTCCCAGGTCAGCGTCGAGCAGATCGAGGAGGCGAGCAAGACCGCCCGGATCGTCTCGGTGCAGAACCTCTACAACCTCGCCCAGCGTGACGACGAGCCCGTCCTCGAGTACGCCGAGCAGAACGGTCTGGGCTTCATCCCGTGGTTCCCGCTCGCCACCGGCGGCCTCGCCCGCCCGGGCGGCCCGCTCGACGCGATCGCCAAGGACCACGACGCCTCGCCGTCCCAGCTCGCACTGGCCTGGCTGCTCAAGCGCTCCCCCAACATCCTCCCGATCCCCGGCACCTCCTCGGTCGCCCACGTCGAGGACAACATCGCGGCCGCCCGGCTCGAGCTGACCGACGCGGAGTTCGACCACCTCACCGAGGCCGCCGGCTGATGAGCACGGTCGCGACCGGCACGGACCACGATGCCTGACAAGGCGACGCACCCGCGCAGCCTCAGGGCGCAGGACTCGGTGCTCTGCGCAACCAAGGAGTTGCTCGCCGAGGGTGGGCCCGCGGCCGCGACCGTGGACGCGATCTCGGTGCGGTCCGGGGTGAGCAAGGCGACCATCTACAAGCACTGGCCGTCCCGGACCGCGATCGCGGCCGAGGCCTTCGGCCGGGAGATGGCCGCCGCGATCCCCTTGCCGGACACAGGTTCGGCGAGGGGTGACCTCGCCGAGCAGGTCCGCCGAGTGAGTCGTTTCTACGCCGGACCGCACGGCCGCGTGTTCGCGCAGTTGCTGGCGGCATCGGTGACCGACCCGCAGGCGGCGCCGTACATCCGGGAGTACTTCCTGGACGCGCGGCGCGCCGCGGTCACCGAGCTGTGGCAGCGCGCGGTCGACCGGGGCGAGGTGAAGCCGGGCATCAGCGCGGCGACCGCGATCGACGTCCTGTTCGGCCCGCTGATCTTCCGGCTGCTCACCGGGCACGCGCCGCTGACCGCCGAGGAGGCCGACCAGCTCTCCGCCGCGGCACTGGGCGGACTTCTGCGGTAGTTTCCCTGAACCGTCAGGGACCGCTGGGCCAACACTCGGCCCAGCCCGTTGACATCGATTTCCCCCGGGCGCAGGGTCGAGATTCGTGCGTACAAACCTGACTCCTGATCCCAGCCGCCGCCGGTTCCTCGGTCTGGCCGGTCTGGGCCTGGCCGGTGGAGCCCTGCTCCCGGCCGCCACCGCCGCCGCGTCCCCGCTCAGCACCGGTTCGCCGTACGGCGTCGACAGCACCACCGGGCCGTCGTACGGCGACGACCACACCACCTCGCTCAAGTTCGCGGTGATCACCGACACCCACGCCGACGTCGTGCTGCCGGACCGGTCCAAGGACCTGAACCGGATGCTGACCGTTGCCCAGGGCCTGCACCCGGACTTCGTCCTGCACTGCGGCGACATCACCGACTACGGCGTCGACGACGAGTTCGCGATGTACCGCGCGTCGGTCCCGGCCGGGCTGTGGGACCGGATCCAGCACGTGCCCGGCAACCACGAGTCGCGCTGGAGCCCGGACGCGTTCGAGACCTACCGCCGCTACTTCGGCCCCGAGTGGTCGTCGTTCGAGCTGCACGGGCTGCGCGTGGTCGGGCTCGCGCCGATGCAGATGTTCGAGGAGCCGGGTCTGTTCGGCGAGGACGGGCTCGACCATGTCTCCCGCGCGCTGCGCGGCCGGGAGCTGCCGACCGCGATGTTCCTGCACTACCCGCTGGGCGCCGACAACTACTACGTGAACGACACCGAGGACTTCCTGGACCGGATCGCCGGGCACCGGGTCCGGGCGATCTTCGCCGGCCACATCCACCGCCAGCAGGTCGCCGCGTTCAACGGCCTGACCCAGGTCGCGATGCGCAACACGTTCGCGATCCCGAGCTTCTACTGGGTCGAGCGCTCGCCGGACGGCAGCCGCCTCGACGTCACCGAGGTCGCCGTCCCGGCCACCGGTACGCCGACGTCGACCGCGGTCACCACGATTCCGCTCGGCCGCACCGGCCCGGGTGAGGTGCTCGAACCGCACCACGCTGACCTGCACGCGACCCGCGAGGCGATCACCGTGTCGGCGGCGTACAGGACCACGCCTGCGCAGGTGATCGCGCAGGTGTACCCGCAGAACGTGTTCAGCGGGAGCAACGCGGGGACCTGGGTGCCGCTCGTGAAGGGCCGCAACAACACCTGGCAGGGCGAGCTCAACGCGGCCGCGCTGCCGCTCGGCGAGCACCGGGTGCAGCTCCGGGCCATCGGCAACGACGGTGCCGCGTACGACCGAACGCTCACGATGAAGCTCACCGCCAAGAAGGCACCGACAGTTGCCTGGACAAAGGAACTGAACGGCGCGATCCAGGGCGCACTCCTCCCCATCCCCGACGGCTTCGTCGCCGCGACCGCCGCCGGTGAGGTCCACGCCTTCTCCCCCAAGGGCAACCGCCGCTGGAAGCACACGATCGGCGCCGTCCACCGCGCACCCGCGCTGATGGACCGCACCGTCCTCGTCCCCTCCGCCGACCACCGCCTCTACGCCTTCGACGCCTCGAAGGGCTCGACCGTCTGGTCCTCCAACCTGCACGCCCCCGTCCTCTCCAGCCCGCTCGTCACGAAGGTCGACGGCCGGCACCGCATCCTCGTCACCGCAGGCGGCCGCCTCCACTGCCTCGACGGCCGCGGTCGCGTGCTCTGGTCCGCCGCCCTCAACGGCCTGTTCGCCGGTCAGGTCGCCTGCGACGGCACCCGCGTGTACGCCGGTGGCGGCGACGGCAAGGCGCACGCCTTCGACGCCCGCACCGGTGCCGAACTCTGGGCAGTGTCGATCACCAACAAGACCACGCCGTACCAGCAGCTGATCTACGGCGCCTGGAGCGGCGAGGTCGAGCTGCTGCCGGATGGCTCGCCGCTGCTCGCGACGGTCTCCAGCGCGATGTCGCTCGACCCGGCGACCGGCGCCACCAAGTGGACGCGCAACGGCAGCTACATCTACACGCCGTCGCACCTCACGGCGTACGGGTTGTTGCTGGTCGACGAGCAGGGCAACGTCGTGATGGCCGACCCGGCGACCGGTGCCACCCGGTGGACGATCCGGCCGCTGCTCCGCGCGTTCGAGTCCGGTCCGGCGATCTCGCGCGACGGCAGGACCGCATGGCTGGTCGGCACCACCGGCCTGCTCACCCGGATCGACCTCGCGAACGGCACGGCCGAGCCGGTCCTCCAGGTCAGCAAGGCGAACACGTTCTCCACGCCGATCCTGGTCGCCGACCACACGCTGGTGATCGGCTTCCAGGACGGCGTACTGCGTGCTGTGACCGGCCTCTAGAGCCGTGGGTCAACCGGCTCGGATTCGAGCGCCAGTACGGCGAACACGCACTCGTGGACCCGCCACAGCGGTTCACCGCGGGCAGCGCGTTCGAGCGACTCGAGGCCGAGCGCGTACTCGCGGAGCGCGAGCGAGCGCTTGTGGCCGAGGTTCCGGTTCCGGAGCCGCTCGAAGTTGGCCGGTGCGGTGTAGTCGGGGCCGTAGATGATCCGCAGGTACTCCTGCCCGCGGACCTTCAGTCCCGGCTGCGCCAGGCCCTTGCCGGTCCGGACCAGGTTCGCGGCCGGCTTGACCACCATGCCCTCGCCGCCCGCGCCGGTCAGCTCCTCCCACCACGCGATCCCGTCGGCCCACGAGCCCTCGTCGACGAACAGCCGCCGCGTTGCCGTGATCAACGACGGGCCCGCGGCAACCATCCGGTCCGCGATCCCGAGGTGCCAGGCGTGCGGCCGGTCGTGGTACGTCGCCCCCTCCGACGCCAGCACCTGGAACGGCGCCACCCGGACACCCTCCAGGCCGTCGGTCGGCCAGCAGTACCGCCGGTACGCCGCACTGAACAGCTCCGCGTTCGCCGACCGCTCGCGGGTCCGCTCCAGCAGCTCGCCCACGTCGAGCCCGGCCGCCGCGGCCGTCTCCAGCGCAGCCGTTGCCACCGGCAACGACGACCGCGCGGCCGCGCCGACGGCGGCGTACTGGTTGCGGAGCAGGTCACCGGCCTTCGCGCTCCAGGGCAGCAGCTCAGCGTCGAGCAGCAGCCACGAAGTGTCCAGCTCGTCGAACAGCCCCGCCTCCTCGACCACGGAACGCAGCCCGAGCAGCAGCTCGTCACTCAGATCCGGCTTGAAGAACGCCCGCCCCGTCCGCGTGTGCACCGCGCCGCGCCCGGCCAGTCCGAACCGCTTCTCGGCGACATCGTCGTCGCGAGTCACCAGCACGACCGCGCGCGACCCCATGTGCTTCTCCTCGCACACGAGCTCGGTGACGCCCTGGCCCTGGTACGCCTCGAACGCCTGCCGCGGGTGCTCCAGCAGCCCGGGCTCCGGCGAGGTCGCGACCGGGCTCATCGTCGGCGGCAGGTAGAGCAGGAACCGCGGATCGATCGCGAACCGGCTCATCACCTCCAGCGCCGCCCCCGCCTGCTCGGCGCGGACACTGAGCCGCCCGTGCGTCGCGGTCTCGATCACCCGGCGCCCGGTGACGTCGGTGATGTCCAGTACGTCGGGCTCGCGCGTCGGCGCACTCGGCACGTGCAGCGGCTTGGCCGGCGCGTAGTACTGCTCCGCAGCCGGTACGGCGACCAGCTCGCGCTCCGGATACCGCAGCGCGGTCAGCGCGCCGCCGAACACAACTCCGGTGTCGAGGCAGATCGTGTTGTTGATCCACTCCGGCTCCGGGGTCGGCGTGTGCCCGTAGACGACCATCGCGCGGCCGCGGTAGTCCTGGGCCCACGGGTAGCGGACCGGCAGCCCGAACTCGTCGGTCTCGCCGGTCGTCTCGCCGTACAGGCAGAACGCGCGGACCCGGCCGGAGGCGCGACCGTGCATCCGCTCGACCAGGCCGGCGTGCGCGACGACGAGGTTGCCGCGGTCGAGCACGTAGTGCGACACCAGGCCGTCGATGAAGCGCTCGACCTGCGCGCGGAACTCGTCGCTCTCGTGCGCGAGTTGTTCCAGCGACTCGGCCAGCCCGTGCGAGGTCTTCACGTTCTTCCCGCGGAGAGCCTTCAGCAGCTTGTCCTCGTGGTTGCCGGCCACGCAGTAGGCGTTGCCCGATGCAACCATCCCCATCACCAGCCGCAGCACCCCAGGAGTGTCCGGCCCCCGGTCGACCAGGTCCCCGACGAACACAACTCTTCTGTCGTCAGAAGAACTTGCATCAACCGCACGACCATCAGAATCTCTGATGATCGTGTAGTTCAGCTCACCAAGCAGTTCTTCGAGTTCGGCTCGGCACCCGTGGATGTCCCCGATCACATCGAACGGCCCCTCCTGATCCCTCAGGTCGTTGAACAGCCGGGTCCGCTCGATCGTCACCTCCTCGACCGCCTCAACGGTCTCCAGCACGTGCACCGTCCGGAACCCCTCGCGCCGCAGGCTCCGCAGCCCGCGCCGCAGCTGCGACCGCTGCCGACCGACGACCCGCGCCCCGAAGTCCCGGTCCGGCCGCTGCGCGTTCCGCTCCAGGCACACCTTCTCCGGCAGGTCGAGCACGATCGCCACCGGCAGCACGTCGTGCTCGCGCGCCAGCGCGACCAGCTCGCGCCGCGCCTCCGGCTGCACGTTCGTCGCGTCGATCACCGTCAGCCGCCCGGCCGCGAGCCGCTTGCCCGCGATGAAGTGCAGCACCGCGAACGCGTCCTTGGTCGCCGCCTGGTCGTTCTCGTCGTCGGAGACCAGCCCGCGGCAGAAGTCGCTGGAGATCACCTCGGTGCCGAGGAAGTGCTTGCGCGCGAAGGTCGACTTGCCCGACCCGCTCGCCCCCACCAGCACGACCAGGCTGAGCGCCGGTACGCCGATCGTCGCCATCAGACGTTCTCCTTCCGGAACAGCGCGAGCTGGGTCGGCGGCCCGACCTCGGGGTCGTCCGGCCCGACCGCCCGGAACGTCACGCCGTACCCGTACTGCGCACAGACCTGGGCAGCCCACGCGTGGAACTCGTCCCGCGTCCACTCGAACCGGTGGTCGGGGTGCCGGAACTTGCCGGCCGCGAGCGTCTCGTAGCGCACGTTGTGCTCGGAGTTCGGCGTCGTGACGATCACCGCGCCCGGCCGCGCCGCCCCGAACACAGCCTGCGCCAGCGCCGGCAGCCGCGGCGGGTCGACGTGCTCGACGACCTCCATCAGCACCGCCGCGTCCAGCCCGCTCAGCCGGGCGTCGGCGTACGTCACCGAGGACTGGAACAGCCGCAGCCGCTCGCGCTGCCGGTCCGACATCTCGTCCACGTGCAGCCGCCGCTCGGCGAGCGTCAGCGAGCGCGCCGACACGTCGGTCGCCACGATCTCGTCGTACCGGCCGTCTTTGAGCAGCAGCCCGACCAGCTGGCCTTCGCCGCAGCCCAGGTCAGCCACCCGCCGCGCACCCAGCTCCTGCAGTACGCCGACCACCGCCTCCCGGCGCTGGACCGCCAGCGACACGCGCACCTCGGACTTCTCCTCCTCGGGCTCCACGACGTCCTCGTCGAGCGACAACCCGTCGGCCTCGGTCAGGCGTTCCAGCGCGAGGTCGGTCAGCTTCCGCCGGTGCGCGAGGTAGCGTCGGCTGATCAGCTCCTTGTCCGGGTGCGTGCCGAGCCAGCCGTCACCCGCCTTGACCAGCTTGTCGATCTCGTCCGGGCCGACCCAGTAGTGCTTGGCGTCGTCGAGCACCGGCAGCAGCACGTAGAGGTGGTTCAGCGCGTCCGCCAGCCGCAGTACGCCGGTCAGCCGCAGGTCGACGTACCGCGAGTCGCCCCACTCGGGGATCTCCGGGTCGAGCGGCACCGGCCGCGCGTCGACCGTCCAGCCCAGCGGCGCGAACAGGCGCTCGGCCAGCGCCGCACCACCCCGGCACGGCAGCGCCGGGACGTGCAGCGCGAGCTCGATCGGCCGCGCCGCGAGGTCGGGCCGCGCGTCGCAGCGGCCGTTCATCGCGGTCCGGAACAGCTTGCCGAGCGCGACGGCGAGCAGGCTGGAGGCGGCGTACGGGCGGTCGTTGACGTACTGGCCGAGCGTGAAGCCCTCGGTGGCGCGGCCGCGGCCGGAGCGGACCAGCGCGATCGGGTCGATCTCGAGCAGCACCGCCGCCGTACAGGCCTCGTCGGTGGCCTCCGGGTACAACACATGGGCCGTCCCGCTGGTGACCTCGACGGACTGCGGTCGCGCCGGGTTCTTGTGCAGCAGGAAGCCGAGCTCGGCCGCCGGGGCGCCGAGACCGCTGGACGTGGTGGCGATGGTCAGGAACACTCCGACATTCGACCACGGCAGGCGTCCGCTGAGCGCGACCTTTTGTCCGCCATAACCGACCGCTCGGCGAGACACGCGGACAGGCTCTGGCGCGTCCGGCCGGTTTGGTCCTAGCTTGTTGCAAGAAGATGAGTCGCTACGGACCGTCCTTCCCCGCTGACTGTCAGTACAGGTCCCCGGTTTGTGGCGAGCACCCACCCACGCCGACCCGGGGAAAGGACCATGGCACCAGCACCTGTACGCCGCCCGGCCACCGCGACCGCAGAGGTCCGCCGGTGAAGCCCCAGACCTTCGAACTCGTCCGTTTCACCGACGTCAGCGGCGTCTCCGGCACCGGGGTGGTGGCCGAAGGCTGCGTGTTCACCGACGGCTCGGTCGCCCTGCGCTGGCACGGCGCGAACCCGTCCACCGCCGTCTGGCCGGACCTCGACTCGATCCTCGCCGTGCACGGCCACTGCGGCGCCACGGTCGTCCGCTGGCTCGACGTCTCCGAGATGGAGACCGTCCCCGGCACCGACCTGCTCCCCGGCGAGGTCACCCACATCCTGGCCACGGGCCGCCTCACCCATCATCCGCCACCAGCGGTGGCAACGGCTTGACTCAGCACCCATCCCAGCGGCGGCGACGGGCGCGCCTCTCCGGCGACTACTTCAAGTAGTTGCCACCGAGGCACTGGCCTGCCCCGACGGACTAGCCGGCGATCCCCGTCAGCGCGAAGAACTCCTGCCGCGACGCCGGGTTCTCGCGCAGCGTGCCGTGCACGGCCGACGTGACCGTCTTCGACCCCGTCGCGCGCACCCCACGCAGCGACATGCACTGGTGCTCGGCCTCGATCACCACGCCCACGCCCTTCGGTGCCAGGTGGCCCTGCAGCCAGTCGGCGACCTGCTTGGTCAGCCGCTCCTGCACCTGCAGGTCGCGCGCGAACAGCTCCACCACGCGGGCCAACTTCGACAGCCCGAGGATCCGCTCCCCCGGCAGGTAGCCGACGTGCGCCACGCCCTGGAACGGCAGCATGTGGTGCTCGCACAGCGACTGCACCGGGATGTCCCGGGCCAGCACCAGCTCGTCGTACCCCTCGTCGTTGGGGAACGTCGTCAGGTCGAACTCGCGCGGCGTCAGCATCTCGGCGTACGCGCTCGCCACCCGGCGCGGGGTGTCCTGCAGGTGGGCACCGTGCGGGTCCCGCCCGAGCGCCTTCAGCAGGTCCGCGACCGCGCGCTCGGCGGCCGGCAGGTCGATCTCCGGGCGGCCGCCCACGACGTGCAGCTTCGTCGGCACCACCGTGGCCGGCTCGGCGAGCTCGGTCTGGATCGTCGTCATACGCCCCTCCTGATGGATCGAAGGCGATCAGTTTACTGTTTTGTCAACCGAAGTTGGAGATAGAATCATCCCGTGGACCGACAGGCCAACCTGCAAGCGGTCGCCGCCCTCGACGAACCGACCCGGCGGCGTCTCTACGAGTACGTCGCCGCGGCCGCCGCGCCGGTCAGCCGCGACGACGCGGCCGGCGCCCTCGCGCTGCCGCGCAACACCGCTGCCTTCCACCTGGACCGGCTCGCCACCGAGGGCCTGCTGACGGTCGTCTACGAGCGCCGTACCGGCCGCACCGGACCGGGCGCCGGGCGGCCGGCGAAGCTCTACAAGCGCTCGGAGAACGAGATCCAGATCTCACTGCCCGAACGCCAGTACGCCGTCGCCGGGCACCTGCTGGCCGGCGCGATCACCGACGCCGAGGAGTCGGCGAGTACGCCGCGCGAGGCGCTCGCTCGTCGCGCGCAGGCCTTCGGCTCGGCCGCGCCCGGCGACACGATCACCGACGCGCTCGCCGGGCAGGGCTTCGAACCGCACGAGGACGGGCCGGTGATCGCGCTGTCCAACTGCCCGTTCCGCGCGCTGGCCCGAGAGCACGGGTCGCTGGTCTGCACGATGACCCTGCACCTGGTCGAGGGCATCGCGACGGCCCACCCGGAGGCCGCGGTGTCGGCCGAGCTCCATCCGACGCCCGAC
This sequence comes from Kribbella sp. NPDC104740, assembly GCF_055583505.1. Classification (NCBI taxonomy): domain Bacteria; kingdom Bacillati; phylum Actinomycetota; class Actinomycetes; order Propionibacteriales; family Kribbellaceae; genus Kribbella; species Kribbella sp. NPDC104740. The sequence goes on from NZ_JBVJNV010000010.1 coordinate 121,797, forward strand.
CACTGCTGCGTCCGGCTGGTCCCGCGGTCAGCCTGAGGCTCGTTCTCGGCTGTTTCCCTTAGGCTCGGAGGGTGGCGAAGACGAAACCCTCCGCAGGCACCCCCGCGACCGTCGCGCTGACCAAGGCCGGGTTGCCGTTCACCACGCACGCCTACGAGCACGACCCGGCCGCGAAGTCGTACGGGCTGGAGGCCGCGGAGGCGCTCGGGCTCGACCCCGAGCAGGTCTTCAAGACGCTGCTCGTCGAGGTCGACGGCAAGCTCGCGGTCGGCGTCGTACCGGTCGGCAAGCAGCTCGACCTGAAGGCCGTCGCCGCCGCCCTCGACGGCAAGAAGGCGGTGATGGCCGACCCGGCCGCCGCCGAGCGCACCACCGGGTACGTCGTCGGCGGGATCAGCCCGGTCGGCCAGAAGCGCGCGCTGCCGACGGTCGTCGACGCCTCCGCCACCACGCACCCGACCGTCTACGTCTCCGGCGGCCGCCGCGGCCTCGACATCGGCCTGTCGCCGGCCGACCTGATCACCGTCACCGCCGCCCGGACCGCGCCGATCGCCCGCTGACCAGGAGCCTGGTATGGACGAACCGAACATCGAGACCACCCCGTCCCTGCGCGGCTACCTCGAGCTGTACGCCGCCGGCTTCGTCGACCGCGAGGAGATGCTGTCCGCCGTCGCCTCCTGGCCCTTCGTCGACGAACAGACCGACCCCGAACCAGCAGACCAGGACAACACCCTCGCGGTCGTCTCCGCCGCCCGCATCCTCGGCCAACTCACCCGGGAAGACATCGAGGAAATCCAGCGCCGCCTGGAAGGCCCAGCAACCTAGGAAACATCAGGTGGTGCGTCTGGATCCCCGGGACGAAGGGCCCCGGTCATCAGCGACACCACCTGGCTCATCGTCGCCTGATCCGGCCGGACCACCGCGGCCCGCCGGCCCAACCGATGGATGTGAATGCGATCGGCGAGCTCGAAGACCTGGGGCATGTCGTGGCTGATCAGGACCACCGGCAGCCCCCGGTCGCGGATCCGCCGAATGAGGTCGAGGACCAGACCCGACTCCTTCACCCCGAGCGCGGCCGTCGGTTCGTCCATGATCACCATCCGGCTCCCGAACATCGCCGCCCGAGCGACCGCGACGGCCTGCCGCTGACCACCCGACAGCGTCTCGACGATCTGCCCGATGTGCTGCACCGTCTCGATGCCGAGGGCATCGAGCTGCTCCTGGGCCTGCCGCCGCATCGTGGGCTTGTCGAGCAGCCTCAGCAAACGGCCGACAGGCCCAGCCCGACGGAGTTCGCGGCCCAGGAACAGATTGGCAGCGATGTCCATCGCCGGCGCCAGCGCCAGCGTCTGGTGGACAGTCTCGATCCCCGCCCGCCGGGCATCCAGCGGCGAGTGGAACCGCGTCTCCTCCCCGTCCAGCAGGATCGTCCCCTCATCAGGCACCAGCGCCCCGGACAGCGCCTTGATCAGGCTCGACTTGCCGGCGCCGTTGTCACCGACGACCGCCAGCACCTCCCCGGCGTACAGGTCGAAGTCGGCGCCGTCGAGCGCCGTCACCCGCCCGTAGCGCTTGACCAGCCCACGAGCCTGCAGCGCCGGCGTGCTCATCGCGACCTCCGTCGAGCCAACTGATCGAAGGCGACAGCCGCAATCACCAGTACGCCGGTCGCAACATCCTGGTACAGGCTGTCGATCCCGGCCTGCGTCAACCCGCTCCGCAGCACCGCCACGATCAGCGCCCCGACCACCGTCCCGAGCACGCTCCCCCGCCCACCGAACAGACTCGTCCCACCGATCACCACGGCCGTGATGCTGTCCAGGTTCCCGGTCTGAAAAGCGTTCGGATCAGCGTTCGGAATCCGCCCGAGCGCCTGCCAAGCAGCGAACGCGTAGATCACCCCAGCGATCAGATAAACGCTGAACCGGGTCCGCCCGACATGGATCCCGGTCAGCCGGGCCGCCTCAGGATCGTTGCCCAGGGCATACACATGCTGCCCCCACGCCGTCTTGGTCAACGCGTACCAGACGACCAGGAACATCACCACGGCCAACGTCATCCCGTGCGTCACGCGAATCTGCCCGAACAGGTACCCGCCGTCCCCCAGCACCCCGAGCACCGGATCCGTCACCGGCCAGGAGTTCCCCTGCGAGTACAACCGCCCGACCGCCAGTACGACGGTGAGCATGCCGAGCGTCACGATGAACGGCGGCAGGTTCAGCCACGTCACCAACCCACCCGACACCCCACCGAGCACCGCGCAGACGACGAACCCGACGACCAGCGCGAGCACCGGGTTGCTCCCCTCGGTCACCAGCCGGGCGAACAGCATCGTGCCGAGCACCATGATCGCCGCGTTGGCGAGGTCGATCCCGCTGGTCAGCACGATCAGCGTCTGCCCGAGCGCCAGCGTCGCGACGACCAGCGACTGCTGGACGACGAGCGACAGGTTGTCGACCGACAGGAACGTGCTGGTCGTCACCGAGAACACGACGATCGCGACGACCAGCGCGCCGAGCGGCCCGAGTGAGGGGTTGTGCAGGAACGCTTCAGCCGTCCGGTTGCGGCTGACGGTTGCCGGCGTACTCATCTCATCCCCAGCAATTCTGGGCGCCCCACGCGGTGTCCTTGCTGTCCAGGCCCGGCAGCGGCTTGTCGGTGATCAGCTGCGCGCCGGTGTCCTGGAACCCGCTCGGTTTCGTCCCGTCCTTGCTGAAGGCAACGACCGCGTCGACGCCCTGCTCGGCCATCTTCTTCGGGAACTGCATCACCGTCGCCAGGTACTTGCCGGCCTTCACGTCGGCGACGCCCTGGCAACCGCCGTCGATCGACCCGACCGCGACCTTCCCGGCCAGCCCTTTCGCGGTCAGCGCCGCGACCGCACCGCGCGCGGCCGGCTCGTTCAGCGTGTAGACGGCGTTCACCGACGCGTCGCGCTGGAGCAGGTTCTCCATCGCGGCCTGCGCCTTGTTCTGGTCGCCGTTGGTCGGTGCCGCGCCGAGGATCTCCGGCGCGCCGTCCTTCAGGCCCATCCCCTGCAGGAATCCGCGGTGCCGCTGCTCGTCGACGGTGCCGCCCGGCGTACCGTCCATCAGCAGCAGCTTCGGCGCGGTCCGGCCCAGCGTCGCCTTGATGTACTTGCCCTGCAGCTCCCCGGCGGTGACGTTGTTCGTCGCGTACGTCGCGTCGACGGCTTCCTTCGGGTCGGTCTCGGTGTCGAGCGCGATCACCAGGACGCCGTTGTCCTTGGCCTGTTTCAGCGCCCCGAGGATGCCGGTCGAGTTGCTGGGTGTGATCAGGATGCCCTTGACGCCCTGCTGGACCAGGTTCTCGATCGCGGCGACCTGGCCCTCGTTGTCGCCGTCGAACTTGCCGGCGACCGCGATCACCTCGGAGTCCTTGGTCGCGGCGTGCGCCTTGGCCGACTCGCGGAGCTTCACGAAGTACGGGTTGGTGTCGGTCTTGGTGACCAGGCCGATCTTGACCGGGCCGGAGCTCTCGGCTCCGGAGTCGCTGCCGGACTTGGTCGCCGTACAGGCGGTGGTGGCGAGCAGGGCGGTGGCGGCGAGCACGGCCAACGAGGTGCTGGAGCGGGACATCGGCCCTCCAGGGGATCGGAACGGGCGGGTTTGAACCGCGAAGCTAGACCTGTCCGCGCACTGGTCGCAGGCTTTGCGCAAAGGCTTGCGCAAAGCACGCTGAGCGACGACGATTCGACCGATGGTCACGATGACCGAGGTCGCGCAGGCCGCCGGAGTGTCGGTCAGCACGGTCTCGCACGTCGTCAACGGGACCCGCCTGGTCGCGCCGAAGACCCGGGAGCGGGTGGTCCGCGCGATGCGCGTGCTCGGCTACGAGCACCACCCGATCGCCCGCTCGCTGGCCGCCGGCTCGAACCGGACCATCGGTCTGGCGCTGACCGCCGCCTCCAACCCGTACTGGGTGGAGCTGATCCAGGGCATCGACGGCGAGGCCACCCGGGCCGGGCTGAACCTGATCATCGTCGACACCCGCGACGACGCCCGGCACGAGTCGGTCGCGATCGCGAACCTGCTCGCCCACCACGTCGAGGGCCTGGTGATCGCCCCCGCCGACGGCTGGCGCGACCTGACGCTGCCGCTGCTCCGCGACCGCCCGGTCCCGTACGTCGTGGTCGACCGGATCGACCCCGAGCTGCGCGTCGACCAGGTCGGCGTCGAGAACGAGGCGTCCACCGCCGCGATCGTCGACCACCTGATCTCGCGCGGCCACCGCCGGATCGGCCTCGTCGCGGGCATCCCCGGCCTGTCCACCAGCGCCGAACGCCTGCGCGGCTACCACCTCGCTCACCAGCGCGCGGGCCTGACCGTCGACCCGGCGCTGATCGTCGACGGCGCGTCCACCAGTGACGGCGGCCGCAAGGGTACCTTCGCGCTGCTCGACCTGGCCGATCCCCCGACGGCGGTGTTCGCCGCCAACAACAACATGACCATCGGCACGCTGGCCGCGCTGAAGGCCGCCGGGATCAAGGTTCCCCGCGACCTCGCCGTCGCGGCGTTCGACGACTTCGCGTGGGCCGACCTGTTCAGCCCGGGGCTGACCACCGTCGCCCAGCCGTCCACCGCGATCGGCGCGCGCGCCGTCCAGCTGCTGCTGCGGCGCATGCACGACCCCGACGCACCGCCGCAGACCGTGCGACTCCCGGCGGAGATCATCCACCGGGAGTCGTGCGGCTGTCCTAGCCGGTGACGCTGGGCTTGCCGGTCTCGACGTGCCCGGTGAAGCGACGGCGGTACGTCGTGTCCTCGGCGGCGGTGAGCTCCACGTCGTACCAGCCCTTGTCGGTGGGCCAGGTGAGCGAGCGGGTCTGCTTGCCGCGGACGTCCTGGCTGATCGTGCGGCCGCCGTAGCCGAGCGACTTGAGCTTGACCGTCAGCGGTTTGGTGCCGTGGTTCTCCAGGTCGACCTGGAGGTTGCCGTTGGCAACGGTGAGGCGGACGTCGAGGCCGGCCGCGAGGCCGTCGGTGGTGCCGGCCAGCTCGGCCCAGAACCGGTTCGGGCCCTGGACGGCGATCTCGAACGGGCCGTCGACCTCGATCGGGAGCGCCTTCGTGGTCCGGACGTCGAGGTGCTGCGGCGCGTCCAGCTCACCGGCGTACGGGTACACCGCGAAGTGCACCGGCGCGTCCCCGTCGTTGTTCAGCCGCAGCTTCAGGACGCCGCCGGCAACCATCCCGGAGACCGACGGCTGGTACGGCAGCGCCCGCGCCGGGCGTTGGCCCGGCTCCTGCAGCGGCAGCGCCTGGTCGTTCGGCGGCTTCGGCTTCCAGCGCGCGATCGGCGCCGGCACCGCGCCCGGCCTGTCGACCGATGGTTGCCGGTAGCCCCGATCGAAGTCGAACGCCGAGGTCAGGTCGCCGCACGCCGTCCGCCGCCAGCTGCTGATGTTCGGCTCCCTGACCCCGGTCCAGGTCTCCAGGAAGCGCAGCACCGAGGTGTGGTCGAAGACCTGCGAGTTCACGTGCCCGCCGACCGTCCACGGCGACACCACCGTCATCGGCACCCGCGGGCCGAGCCCGATCGGCCGCCCGCCGAACCAGTCGTCGTCGTTCCCGGACTCAGGGCGCGGGGCGACCGGAGGCGGCACGTGGTCGAAGTACCCGTCGTTCTCGTCGAAGTTGATCAGCAGCACGGTCCTCGACCAGACCTCCGGGTCCTGCGCGATCGCGTCGAGGACGTCGTAGACCAGGTTCGCGCTGCCGACCGGCGTCGACGAGCCCGGGTGCTCGGAGTCGACCGCGGACGGGACCAGCCAGCTCACCTTCGGCAGCGTCCCGGCCTTGATGTCGGCGCGCAGCCGCGGCACCAGCGACTCCGGCTCGGAGCGGTACATCGCCTGCCGGAAGAGCTTCTGCTCCTTCTTCGGCAGCAGCTTCACCGCGGCGTCGAGCTGCTGCAGCGCGGTCGCCCGCTCGGCAGGAGTCTTGGCGAAGAGCTTGTCGTAGAACTCCTCGGTCGTCCGGCAGCCGCCCGGTACGTAGGCCAGGATCCGGCGGCCGATCTCCTTGAAGGTCTGGAAGTACTCGACCGCGTTGTCGGTGAAGTTGTCCCACTCCTGGTAGATCTGCCAGGAGACGCCGGCCTTCTCCAGCCGTTCCGGGTACGCCGTCCAGTCGTAGCCCGGGTGCGCGTAGTCGTACGCCGCGTTGGTGACGGCGCGGTTCGCCGTACCGGGCTCGTAGCCGGTGGTGCCTGACCACAGGTAGTTGCGGTTCGGGTTGGTGGAGCCGTTGACCGAGCAGTGGTAGGCGTCGCAGATCGTGAAGGTCTCGGCGAGCTCGTACTGCAGCGGGATGTCGCGGCGCTCGTAGTGCGTCATCGTCGCGGCCGTCTTGGCCGCGACCCAGTCGTCGTTCCAGCCGTTGCCCCAGGCCTGGGTGGCGTCGCCGAAGCCGTGCGCGAGCGCCCCCAGGTACTGGATGTCGCTCGCGGCACGGCCCTCGGCGGCGGCCGCCTCCCGGACCGAGAACGGCAGCACCTCGCCACCGCCCGCGACCGGCTGGTGGAAGACCGACTTGCCGTTGCGCAACCGCAGCGGCCGGAGGTCGCCGTACCCGCGAACACCGCGGAGCGTGCCGTAGTAGTGGTCGAAGGAGCGGTTCTCCTGCATCAGCACGATCACGTGCTCGACGGCGTTCAGGCCGCCCTTGCGCAACGGCTGCGCCATCGCGGTGTGCAGGGACGGCGGCAGCAGCGACAGGGCTGCTCCACCAGCGGCGGACCCCAGGACGAAACGGCGGGAGATCTCAGGCATGGCTGCATGGTCGGGACGCTGCCATCCCGGAGTGTGAACGATTCAGCACCGGAGTGTGAAGTTCACCCGTCGGCTCAGGGGGTCAGGTGACCGTAGCGGGCGCCGGCCTCGAGCACCTCGGGCGTCCACCGCTCCGGCCCCCACGGCGGCACCGGTACGCCGGGCACCGGCTCGTCGCCGGCCTCGGTCCACAGGCCCTCGGGGCCGCCCGGCGTGTAGAGGAACAGCATCTTGGCATGGTCCATGCTGAGGTTGCGGAACCGGTGCAGCGTCCCGGAAGGGATGTGAACGACGTCGCCGCGGCGCGCGGTCAGCGTCGTGTCGCCGTTCAGGAACTCCAGCTCGCCGTCGAGCACGTAGAACGACTCGTCGGCGGTCGGGTGGTAGTGCGGAATCGGCCCCGCGCCGGGAGGCACGGACGCCTCGACCATGCCGATCAGGCCCTTGGTCTGGTCGGCGCTGAGCAGCACCTGGTAGAGGTCACCGGCGAACCACCGGTTCTTGCCACTGCCCGCCGGGACGTGCAGCGCGCAGGGGGTTTCGGTGTAGGGAAGAGACATCGGACTCGCATTTCTCGACGCAGGGAAGGTTCGCCGCCGACGCTAGAGCGGGTACGCCGGCCAGGGATTGGACCTGAGTGCCGTCCCGGCCGGTACGTGCGTGCCACAAGCCGCCGCCGCGCGGCGCTCCCCGGGCCGCCGGGCCTGACAGGTTTTCGCCGTGGTGACGGGCCTCCGGGGTGCTGCAGGTGATACTCGACCGGTGGGGGTTTCTGTGCGGCAGGTCGAGCTGGACCTGGCGGTCTCGCTCCGATCGGGCGACCCGGTCGACGTCCTGGAACGCGGCTGGGCCGCGCAGTCCGCGGGCGTCATCCCGCTCCCACCGGTCGAGCTGACCCGAGCCGCCGCCGACTACCGGATCCGGATCAAGCACACCGAGGTCGCGGACGCGGTGATCGAGGACCTCTACAGCGAGACCATCACCGGCTTCACCGGCGGCCACTTCCGGCACCACGAGGAACTGGTCGTCGTGCACCTCCCGGTGACCGGCGGCTGGACGTTCGGCGGCCGCGGCAACACCTTCCGCGTCGCACCCGGCGACCTGTGTGTCCGCTCCAACGACCGCCCCTGGCGCTTCGGGATCGCCCCCGGCACCAGGACCGACGTACTCACGCTCCCCGCCGACGAGTTTCGGTCACTCGGCGACCGCGCCTTCGTCGGCACCCGCAACTCCCCCGAGGCGCGGCTGCTCACGTCGTACATGGCGCTGGTGACCGAGAGCGCCGACGAGTTCGGCGAGACCGGACTCCGGCACGCCCGCCACGCGCTGGCCGAGCTGCTGAAGGGAGTCCTTGCCCAGCGCAACATCGTCGCGGGCGAGCCGGCCTTCCTCCCCGCGCTCGCCGACGCCGCGCGACAGTTGGCCGAGTCCCGCCTGCTCGACCCCGACCTGTCGTCCACTTTCCTGGCCCGCCTGCTGAACGTCTCCGTCCGCACCCTCTACCGGGCGTTCGCCGACGGCGACGAGTCCGTGATGGGCTACGTCCGCCGCCGGCGCCTCGAGCACGCCCACGACGAGCTGGTCGCGGGCGCCACCACGGTCTCGGAACTGGCCGCCCGCTGGCACTTCACCGACGGCAGCCACTTCACCCGGGTCTTCAGGACCCGGTACGGCGTGGCGCCGTCGGAGTACCTCCGGCGGCGCCTGCCGTGATCAGCCGATCTTGACCGCGGTGACCTGACCCTCGACGGTGATCTGACCGCCGCCGAACGCGCTGCGGTCCTCGTTGTACCCGAAGCCGTACACGTTCAGCGTCGTCGGGCCGTCGACCGTCACCGTGGCGGTGCTCGATCCGGTGAGCTCGACGAAACCGGCCTTGGAGACCGGGCTGCCCATGATGGTGCCGGCGTCCTTGTCGGCGCCGTACCGGACGACCAGGCTCGGGTAGGTCTCGGTGGTCGGCGTCTCGTAGCCGGCCGACCCGGCGTCCTTACGGTCGAACTTGGCCTGCGTGTTGACCAGGTAGGTGCCCGCGGCCGGGAGCTTCAACTCGCCGACGGTGGTCTTGTTCGCCGCGAACGAGCCGCCGATCTTCTCGATCGCCTTCGGCGCGAGCGTCACGGCGGTGCCCTTGCCGTTGGCCAGCTGGTTCTTCAGGTTCGCGTCCAGCCCGATCTCGTGCACCGACCCGTTGTAGACCGTCGTGAACCACTCGACCATGCCCGGCCCGAGGTTGTCGCCGTACACGCTGCCCTTGCCGAGGTGCCAGTTGGTCACCGCACCCTTGGTGTTCGGGATCGCTCCACCGGCGTCACGCGCCGCCGCCGGCGGCTGCGGCTCCGCCGCGTCCGCGGACGACATCAGCAGCACGCCGCCTCCCCCAGCCAGCCCCAGTGCCGCGATGCCCGCCACTGCCTTCTTGGTGATCCGCACGATGTTTCCCCTCCGAATGGTTGCCGGCATCGTTGCCGACACACGCTCGATGCGGAGAAACCCGGAGAAGTTGCGCGGATCACCTGAACGGCGTGCCGCGGCGCGCCGCGGCCCCGGCTCGTCAGCCTGCCTGGCGCCTCGCCAGTACGGCGTCCCGCAACCCCTCGAGCACCTGCTCGGTGGTGTCCCAGCCCAGGCAGGCGTCGGTGATCGACTGCCCGTAGGTCAGCTCGTGCCCCGGCTCCAGGTTCTGCCGGCCCTCGACCAGGAACGACTCCAGCATCACGCCGACGACCGCCTTGTTGCCCGCGGCCACCTGCGCGCCGATCTCGGCCGCGACCTGCGGCTGGCGGTGATGGTCCTTGCGGGAGTTCCCGTGGCTGGCGTCGATCACGACGCGCTCCGGCAGGCCCGCCGTACGGAGCAACTCCTGGGCGCCGGCGACCGACTCGGCGTCGTAGTTCGGGCCGGCGTCGGAGCCGCGCAGCACGAGGTGGCAGTCCGGGTTGCCGCGGGTGTGCAGGATCGCGGGGGTGCCGTCGTGCGCGATACCGGTGAACACGTGCGGTACGGCGGCCGCCTTGATCGCGTCGACCGCGGTTGCGATGCTGCCGTCGGGGCGGTTCTTCATCCCGATCGGCATCGACAGCCCCGACGACAGCTGTCGGTGCACCTGCGACTCGACCGTGCGGGCGCCGATCGCGCCCCAGCCGACGGTGTCGGCGATGTACTGCGGGGTGATCGGGTCAAGGAACTCGCAACCGACCGGCAGTCCCTGCGCGAGCACCTCGAGCAGCAGCTTGCGGGCGATCCGGAGCCCGGAGTTCACGTCGCCGGACCCGTCCAGGCCCGGGTCGTTGATCAGGCCCTTCCAGCCGAGCGTGGAGCGCGGCTTCTCGAAGTACACCCGCATCACCACCAGCAGCCCGTCGGAGAGCCGCTCGGCGACCGGGCGCAGGCGCTCGGCGTACTCGAGCGCGGCGTCGGCGTCGTGCACCGAGCACGGACCGACGACGACCAGCAGGCGGTCATCGGTGCCGTTCAGGACGTCGGCGACGGCGTCCCGGCCCGCGACGACGGTCTTGGCGAGGTCGTCGGTCAGCGGCAGCTCGGCGTGCAGCGCCTGCGGCGTGACGAGCGGGACCGTCTTCTCGATCCGGCGATCGACGACCGGGGACGGACCTGCCTGCTGCTGCTCCTGCTGCGGAGGGAGGGTGTTCATCACGGGGAGACCTTTCCGCCGGCGACCGAACCCGAAGCCAGTGCCGGCTGACATGAGAAAAGGCAAGGACGGATGTCCTTGCCTCGTGCCGGCTCTGGGGTGTTGCGTCGGGGCGTCAGCGATCGGCTGAGTCACCCGGCACCAGGGCCGGCCACTCAAAAAACCGCCAATAGCAACGCTTCACGTGACAGAGGGTAGCACCCGCCCGAAGGAATCCCGTGGCGTGGGCGAACTCAGCATGATTCTCTCCTCGGGTGACCGTCAGACCAGCCGTACCCGGCGACCTCCCCACTCTCCAGTCGATCGAGACCGCCGCGGGCGTCCTCTTCCGCGAGATCGGCATGACCGACATCGCCGACCACGCGCCCCCGCCCCTCCACATCCTCCGCGCCTACCAGCGCGCCGGCCGGGCCTGGACCGCCGTCGATTCCGGCGGCGACCCCGTCGGTTTCGTCCTCGCGAAGCTCGTCGACGGCGCCGCGCACGTCGAGCAGATCAGCGTGCATCCGACGCACCAGCGCCAGGGCCACGGCCGCGCGTTGATGGACGCCGTCGATCAGTTCGCACGCGATCAACAGCTCCCGGCTCTCACCCTGAGCACCTTCCGCGACGTCGCCTGGAACGCGCCGTACTACGCACGGCTGGGCTTCCGTGAGTTGACCGAGGACGAGCTCACCCCAGGCCTGCTGGCGATCCGCGCCGAGGAGAGCGAGCTCGGCCTGAAACCCGCCGACCGCGTGTTCATGCGGCGTGAGACGGAAGCGGCCACGAGCTGAGATCAGGCTTCCCCGGCAGTAACCACGACGGGAGGTAAGTCGTTGAGGGTCGCAACAACATGTCGAGGCGTCTAAGGGGTCGAAGTACGGTGGCGAGTCCGCTCGGTGATGTGGTTCGGCAGGGTGGGTCCGGGCGCGGAGCGGGCTGGTGATGCCGCGGACGTTCGAGCTGGTCCGGCACCGCGACCTCAGCGGCGTCAGCGGGACCGGTGTGGTCGCCGAGGGCTGCGTCTTCACCGACGGCTCGGTGGCGTTGCGGTGGCGAGGCAACAACCCGGCGACTGCGGTCTGGCCGGACCTCGACTCGGTGCTCGCGGTCCACGGCCACCACGGCGCGACGGAGGTGCACTGGCTGGAGGGCTGGACGGAGCCCGCCACGCCGGAGCTCAACACCAGGCCGCCCCTCGGCGAACGTGGCGCGCGACCGGTAGAGGAACACCACCCCCCGGCCCCGCGGCTCAGCGAGCGCGGGACGCGGCCACTCGAGGACTTCCACAACCCGGTCCCCCGGCTCGGCGCGGAGGCTCTCGACGACCTTCGCGGCCCCGAGACCACCTCGCTCCCCCGCCTCGCCGGCTTGGACTACCCGACAGCGGACGAGGACGAGCGGTCCGCGCTCGACGAACTGTTCGGCGTCCAGCACGCCGTACGGCCGCCCAGCGCCCCCGCCGAGCCCGGTGGGCACGCGCGCGGCTGGTCGGGCGCGCGGCATCTGCGGTGAGGGCACGCCGTACGCGACGGGAAGCTGCCGAGTCAGGTAGAACAGGCTCGTGATCCAGATCTACCTGGTGCGACACGGGGCACCGGACTACTCACCGGTGGACGGCCACGGCTGGCCCGGTACGGCGGCCGACTCGGCGCCGCTCAGCGCCGAGGGCATCAAGCAGGCCGAGGCGCTCGCCGACCTGCTCAGCGGGATCGGGGCGACGTACCTGGTCAGTTCGCCGTACACGCGGGCCCTGCAGAGCGCCGCGATCATCGGGCACCGGCTCGCGCTCGGCGTGAAGGTCGACTACGACCTGCGTGACTGGCTGCCGAACAGCACCGGCACCTGGCGCGGCGTCGCCGACGTCCGCGCTGCCCAGGCCGAGCTCGACGAGTACGGCGGCGAGTGGCCCGACGGCATCCCGCGCCCGTGGGAGCCGCTGTCCGCGCTCCGCACCCGAGCCCTGGCCGCGTTCGCCCGTCACACCGCGAGCACCGACGGGCCGGTCCTCGCGATCACCCACAGCATGATGATCCGCGCGCTGACCGGCACCACCGACGTCGCCCACGGAGCCCACGAGTACTACCGGTACGAGGCCGAGTGACCAAAGATCTACCGCTGGTCCAAGTACTCGCGGTCATCGCCGCGGGCGGTGTCGTCGGGTCGCTCACCCGCTACGGGCTCGCCGAGGCCTGGCCGCACCAACCAGGCGGCTTTCCCTGGGCAACATTCGTCACGAACGTCCTCGGCTGCTTCCTGATCGGCGTACTGCTCGCCCGGATCACCCCGCGAACGCATCCACTCCTGCGCCCCTTCCTCGGCACCGGCGTCCTCGGCGGCTTCACCACCTTCTCGACCTTCGCCGTCGACACCGACCGCCTGCTCCCCGGCCACGCGGTCGTTGCCCTGGTCTACTTCTTCGGCACCCTCGCCGCCGCACTCGTGGCGGTCTGGGCCGGCGACCGGGTGGCGCGATGACCCTCCTGCTCGTCGCCCTCGGCGCCGCCGTCGGCGCACCACTGCGCTTCCTCGTCGACCGCCACGTCGTCGCCCGCATCCTGCACGGCGCCGAACCGTTCCCCTGGGGCACGCTGACCGTCAACGTGCTCGGCAGCTTCGTGCTCGGCCTGATGACCGGCGTCACCGGCCACACCGCCACGCTCCTGATCGGCGTCGGCTTCTGCGGCGCGTTCACGACGTACAGCACGTTCGCCGCCGAGACGCTCCAACTCGCCCGCGGTGGTCAGCGGACGGCCGCGGCCCTCAACGCCGCCCTCAACCTCGGTCTCGGCCTCGCCGCGGCGATCCTCGGCGCGACGATCGTCTAGCCGGGCCGGACCGCCGTCACCAGCGCGTTCACCGCGTCCGCGAGCGAGTTCACCCAGCCGGTCGGTTTCCCGAGCTCCTGCCAGCCCGGTCCGCCCACCACCAGCGCGTACGACGGCCGCGTGCGCGCCAGCGTCCGCAGCGCGGCGAGATCCGCCGTCTCCGGCGTGCTCGCCCAGACGAACACCGCGGCCGGCCTGATCCGGCGTACGGCGTCCGAGAGCGACGCGACCGGAGTTGCCGCCCCGAGCGTCCGGACCTTGACCCCCCGCTCGGCGAGCGCCGCCGCGACGGCCAGCAGCGGCAGCGCGTGGTCCTCGCGCTCGAGGCAGGCCAGTACGACGGGACGCTCCTCCTCGTCGGGCCGGTTCCGCTCGACCGCGCGCCGCGTGTGGTACCTGAGCCCGCCGGCGACCGCGTCCGACGCCAGGTGCTCGACCTCGACGCAGGCGCCGGTTCGCTCCCACTGGTCGCCGACCTCGACCAGCAGCGGCATCAGCCGGCTCGTCCAGGCCTCGACCGCGCCCGACCGGTCGAGGCTGCGGGCAACTTCGTGGGTGAGCCGCTCGGAGTCCATCGCGTTCGCCAGCGAGAACAGGTCCGCCGGGGGTTTGGCCGGCTCGCGCCGGGCCCTCGGCGGCGGCTGGAATGTTGCCGTGGCAGCCTTCTCCGGGCCCGCGGCAACGGACGTGGCGGAAGTCACAGTGGGTGACGGGACCGGGTAGGTCCGGTCCCGGACCTCGGCCGCCGCCTCGGCCGTCGGCACCCCCTGGTCGACCAGCCGGAGCATCGCGCGCAGGCGCGCCAGGTCCTCCGCGTCGTACCGGCGGTGACCGCCTGTACTGCGGGCGCTCGGGCTCAGCCCGTACCGCCGTTCCCAGCTGCGCAGCGTCGGCGCCGCGATCCCCAGACGGCGCGCCGCGGCCCCGACGGTCAGGGTCTCGGAGGCGGGTCGCACGGCGTTCATCATGCCCGTTTCAGGTCGCGATCCGGGGGAAATCGCCAAGGGCCGATAACGAATCGACCGAAGTTCGAGACGACAAGGGTTGAACTACGCATGAGTTGAGCATAGTTTTCACCGAGCGCCCGTCCGCGCTCACGGTGAGTCAAGGAGGTTGCCATGTCGAGAGGGATGCCTCGCCTACCCCGCCCGCTCATGGATCTGTGGGACTGGCAGTCGCAAGCCGCTTGCCGCGACGTCAACCCGGAGCTGTTCTTCTCCCCCGAATCGGAGCGTGGCGTCCGCAAACGCGCGCGCGAGATGGTGGCGAAGTCACTCTGCGGAACCTGCCCGGTCCAGCCCGAGTGCCGCCAGCACGCACTGTCCGTCGGAGAACCGTACGGCGTGTGGGGCGGCACCACGGAGTCCGAGCGGGACAACAACGTCGTCCTCGCCGAGCACAGGAAGTCCGCCTAAGGCCCCCGGGTGAGCACCACCCCGAGTCTTCCGGGCTCTTTCGCCCGGACCCAACCCCGGTAGTAGTTGTCACCGGAGGTTGCCCCTCCAAACCAGCACCGGCCTCCTTTGGGCGCGCGCTCTGTCTGTTGTGCGCCCAAGGGAGCGGCCGGCGGAAGCGAAACCCCAGCCTGCCAAGGGCTTCGAGCCCTCCACTCTGGTGTGTTCGCTCCCGCTCCAGCCACCCGGTTCGCTGCCCACGCCGATCCCGTTCGGCTTCTGCCCCCGAGCCCACCCAACCGGTGCGCTCCCAAGCAGCCGCCAACCAGCCTCGGCGCCACGTCGCTCGGCTGGCCCGGGTAACCCACCGGTGCCCCGCTGAGCCCGGCGACCATGCGGCCGAACAGACCGCCTGAGGCTGAGGCCGCTGCGGCCGGCAAAAGGCGATGGAGTCGTGGGCATTGGCCGAGGTGGGCTGTGCTTGCCGGCTGCTGCTGGCTGCGCCTGCCGCTCTGGGCTGCGCCGAGGCTGCACCTGCCGGCTGCGGCCGCTCCGCACTCAACCCACGGGTGCCCCGCTGAGCCCAGCGACCATGCGGCCGGACAGACCGCGCGGGCTGAGGCCGCTGCGGCCGGGGGCAGCTACAAGTTGTGCTGGGTGCGTGCTACCTGTGGCTTGCGGAGCGGCGCGCCTGCGAACCCTGCTGCGGGCTGCGCCTGCGTGCGGCGGCGGCTGCGCCTGCGTGCGGCGGCGGCTGCGTGCGGCGGCGGCGGTTGCGCCCGCCGAGGTGGAACTCGGCTTTGCGTGTTCCGCCTTTCGGCCGGCGGGGCCTCAGCCCGAGCGGACCTTCTCGGCCGAATCCGAGGCGGCCTCAAGGGGCACGCCAGCTAGTTCTTGCCGTCGTCGGATTCTGTGGGCGCTTGTTTGCCGGGGTCTTTGTCCTTGGACGGCTTTTTCTTCGGCGGGTCTTTGGGGGTTTTGTCCTCGGGCTCGGGATCCGCCGGAGGTGGCGGCGCGGAGCCGCCCATGCGGGGGTCTCGGTAGCGTTCGAGCGTGGCCAGGAAGTCTGGGTCGTCGTCGGGGGCCACCGGGCGGGAAGCGGACGGCGCCCGCCGAGCAGGGGGCTCAGGGCGGCGGGCGTTCCTGGACAGGAGTAGCCAGACGATCGGGCCCGCGAACGGGACGAAGACGATCAGGACGAGCCATACCAGTTTGGGCAGGTAGGGGACGTCCTCGGTACGCGTCTGGATGCAGGAGAACAGCGCGTAGACGGTCAGGGCCAGGCTGATCAGGAACGGCAGATATCGCACGTCTCCACAGTACGGCGCGATTCCCAGCAAGCGAGAGTGGCGGCGCGGCTAGCTGGTTACGGTTTCCAGCTCCTTCTCCTCAGGAGCAGCAACCCGCGCCCGCCGGATGCCGTAGGTGACGACGCCTGCCCACAGCACCACCAGTACGCCGTACGCCGTGAACCGCCCCGCCGTGCCGACCTCCAGCCCCTTCAGCAGCGTCCGCGCGTTGGTCAGGATGAGCACCAGCCCAACCCCAACCCCCAGCCACCGCGTCGCCAGCCGCGACACGAGCCACGCCGCGAACGGCGCCGCGATCACGCCGCCGACGAGCAGTGCCGCGACGATGCCGTACGGGATGTTCTCGCCGCCCAGCCCGAACAGGAAGCCCAGGCTCGCCGCGACCGAGACGATGAACTCCGCGGCGTTGACCGACCCGACCGTTTTCCGCGGCGCCAGCTTCCCGCTGCCGAGCAGCGCCGAGGTGGCGACCGGGCCCCAGCCGCCACCGCCGGTCGCGTCGACGAAGCCGGCGATCAGGCCGAGCGGGCCGAGGAACTTGCCGCCGACGCGGCCTTCGATGACGACTCGGATCTTGCCCATCGCGAACCGGGCCAGGATGTAGACGCCGAGCAGGATCAGCAGCGCCGCGACCCACAGCGACGCCGACTCGGTCGACAGGCTCGACAGGAACGTCGCTCCGGCGAACGCCCCGACACCACCGGGCACGCCGATCAGCGCGACGACGCGCCAGTCGACGTTCCCGAACCGCCAGTGCGAGAGCCCGGAGGCCAGCGTCGTACCGACTTCGCTGAGGTGTACGGCGGCCGAGGCGACCGCGGGGGTGATGCCGGTGATCAGGAGGGCCGTGGTGGCGGTGACGCCGTAGGCCATTCCCAGGGTGCCGTCGACGAGTTGGGCGACGGATCCGAGCAGGGCGATGAGGATGAGACGACGCACGGAACTGCTCCTTCGGGCGGAGGAGAGGACGAGGGGGTGGAGAGTGCGCCGAAGGTCAACAGCAAGCGGAGTTCACGCGGAGCAGGTCGACGTGCCGGCGACGCGTGAGGGCGTCTCCGGGCGCGTTCGCGATCGTCTGCATGCGATCCAGGAAAGCAGACAAAGTCAGCCAAGATGCCTGGATTTCAGCATCCGGACAGCTGTTTCAGCAGCTGAATCGGTTCATCTCCTCCCCTGGGTCAGGCCGCGGGCCCGCAGCACCGAGTTCTCCAGCGGGCGGAAGACGGCGAGCTCGATCCCGACGCCGACCACGAAGATCAGCAGGATCCCGGCGAACACCATCGAGATGTCGGACAGCGACATCGCGTTGTGCAGGTACTGGCCGAGACCTTCGCCGAGATCGGGTGAGGTCGCGATCAGCTCGGCGGCCATCAGCGAGCGCCACGAGAACGCCCAGCCCTGCTTGAGCCCGCCGAGGAATCCGGGCAGCGCGGCGGGCAGCAGGATGTAGCGGATGCCACCCCAGCGCCCGGCGCCGAGCGCCTTGCCGACGCGCGGCAGGATCGGCGGCACCTGGTCGAGCCCGGAGACGAGCCCGTTCGCGATCGACGGGACGGCGCCGAGCAGGACGACCCAGTAGATCGCCCGGTCGTTCAGCCCGAACCAGAGGATCGCCGCCGGCACCCAGGCCACCGACGGCAGGCTCTGCAGGCCGGAGACCAGCGGCCCGACACCACGCCGTACGACGGTGATGTTGGCGATCGCCAGACCGAGCGGTACGGCGATCAGCAGCGAGATCGCGAACCCGATCACCGCCCGGTGCACCGACGTCCAGAACAGCTCGAGGATGTCGCCGGAGGTGACCAACTGCCAGATCTGCGCGCCGACGTCGGCCGGCGCGGGCAGCTTGAACTCGGGCCAGAACGCCGCGGCCCAGAGCACCTGCCAGATCAGCACGAACACGGCGATCGCGCCGATCGGCGGCAGCACCCGGACGACGATCCGCCGCGCGATCGTCTCCCGCGAGGTGTCGACGGGGGTGTCGAGGGCGTCCAGCCCAGCCTCGACAGAGCCCGCCCGGACCTGCGTCAGCTCAGGCGGCATGGCTGCTGATCACCTTCCGCAGCGCGGTGTTGACCTCGTCGACGGCCCGCGCCTCGTCAGCGATCCCGTCCACATCCCACTCCTGGACGACGCGACCGGGACGCGACGACAGCAGCACAACACGCTGACCGAGCCGGACGGCTTCCCGTACGTCGTGGGTGACGAACAGGATCGCCGTACCGGTCGCCCGCCAGATCCGCAGCAACTCCCCCTGCAGCACATCCCGCGTGATCGCATCCAGCGCCGAGAACGGCTCGTCCATCAGCAACAACGAAGGCTTCCCGGCACCGGCGCCGGTGTGATCAGTCGTGGACGCCAACGCCCGAGCCAGCGCGACCCGCTGCCGCATCCCACCCGACAACTCGTGCGGCCGCTTGTCCCCGACCCCACCCAGCCGAACCAGCTCGAGCAACTCAGCAGCAGTGGCTCGCCGCGCCGCCTTACCAACACCGGCCATCCGCAACGGCAGCTCGACATTTCCCGCGGCCGTCAGCCAAGGCATCAACGCAGCCTCCTGGAAGACCACCGCCGGCCGGGAAGAGTTCAACTCGATCCGCCCACTGGTCGGCTGGTCCAGCCCCGCCACCAGGTTGAGCAGCGTCGTCTTCCCGCACCCCGACGCGCCCAACAGGCAAACGAACTCCCCCGGCGCCACCGAGAGATCGACCTGGTCGAGCGCGACCACAGCCTTGCTCCCGGACCCGAAGCTCTTGCCGACCCCGTGGAACTGCACTGGAGCCACCGCCACCCGCCTGGTCTCGATCGTTGCAGTCATCGTGCTTCCCCCCTCGGAAACGGTTACTTGGCGTCGAGCCCGGCGGCGTCGACGGCCGGCTGCCCGGCCTTCTCCAGCACCTCGTTGAGCGGCCCGAGGTCGGCGAACCCCGCGACGCTCGGCGCTTCCTTGGCGATCGCGGCCGTGACCTGGTCCTTGGCGAGCTGCGGGAACTGCGCCGCGACCGGATCAGCAGTGATCTTGATGTTGTCGAACGCCCGGTCGATCACGGCCGGCTTCAGTGCCTTGCCGGTCAGCTCGAGCAGCTGGTCGTTGACCACCTTCTTCGCCGCCGCCTCGTCCTTCGTGCTGAAGTCGATCGCCGCGACCAGCCCGGTCAGCAGCGCCTTCACGGTCTGCGGGTGCTCCTGCAGGAACTGGGTCCGGACGATCAGCACCGTGGTCGGGAACTTCCCGTCCGGCCACAGCGAGGCCTCGTCGAGCAGCACCTTCGCGCCGGCGTCGAGCACCAGCCGCGACGACCAGGGCTCGGGCAGCCAGGCCGCGTCGACGTCGCCCTTCTTGAACGCGTCCAGCGTCTGCGCGTTCTCCAGGTTGGTGACCTTGACCTTGCCGGTCAGGTTCTTCTCGGCCAGCCACTTCTTCAGCGACACGTCCTGGGTGTTGCCCAGCTGCGGCGTGACGACGGTCTTGCCGGCCAGGTCCTCGGGCTTGGTGATGGCCGGTTTGACGACCAGCTGGGCACCGCCCGAGGTCGCACCGGCGATCAGCCGTACGGCGGACCCGCTGGACTTGGCGTAGGCGTTGATCGCCGGGCCGGAGCCGATGAACGAGGCGTCCAGCGAGCCGCCGAGCAGCGCGCCGACGGCCTCCGGGCCGGCGTTGAACTTGGTCGGCACCAGCTTGGTGCTGCCGAGCTCCTTGCCGAACAGGTTCTGGTCGAGCCCGACCAGCGCCGCGGCGTGCGTGACGTTCGGGAAGTATCCGAGCCGCAGCTCGGCGGCCGGGCCCTTGTCGGTGGCGGCGACCGGCTGCTCTCCCCCGTCGGCGCGGGAGCAGCCGGCCACGACGGCCAGCAGAGCGACGGCGGCAGCCGTGAAGCGGGTACGGCGGAAGTTGTTCCTCACAGTGGTGACCTTCAGGTGCGGGCGACTCGGGGCGGAATCGCGATCTGTCGTTCGGACCTAGCTCGGGGGGCACCGGGAGGCCTGCGGTCCGACCATGAAAGCAAAGAAAACCGATCAATTGGGTATTCTTTCAGTATGTGAGACACCTCGCTCACCATGTGGCGAGACCCATCTGGGCACCAGGTAGTTCCGAAGACCTTCCGCGAGCAGCATCGAAGTTGTTCAAAACTTATGCACCCGGAAGGCTCGAACCATGAACGGTCAACCCGAGACAGTGGCGGTCGTCGGATCCGGCGTCGCCGGGCTGACCGCGGCGTACCTGCTGGGCCGGACGGGTCGGGTCACCCTCTTCGAGGCGGACGTCCGGCCCGGCGGCCACGCGCACACCCACGACGTCACCGACTCGGCCGGCGCCCGGCACCGGGTCGACACCGGCTTCATCGTGCACAACGAGCGCACCTACCCGTACCTGCTCAAGCTCTTCGCCGAGCTCGGCATCCGCACCCGGCCGACCGAGATGAGCATGAGCGTGCACTGCGACGGCTGTGGTCTCGAGTACGCCGGTGGCCGCGGCGCCGCGTCGATCGTCAGCCAGCCCCGCCGCCTCGCCGACCCGCGGTTCGTCCGGATGCTCGCCGAGGTCCCCCGCTTCCACCGCGAGGCCCGCGCGGTCCTGAACAGCGGCGACGACACCCTCACCTGGGCCGGGTTCCTGCAGCAGAAGCGCTTCTCGCCGTACTTCGTCCGGCACTTCGCCGTCCCGCTGGTCGCCTGCGTCTGGTCCTCCGGCACCGCCGACGCGGGCCTGTACCCCGCGCGCTACCTGTTCCGCTTCCTCGACCACCACGGCATGCTCACCGTCGGCGGCTCCCCCACCTGGCGCACGGTCGAGGGTGGTTCCGGCACGTACGTCGACCAGGTGGTCGCCCGCATCGGCGACGTCCGCACCAACACTCCCGTCCGCTCGGTCCTGCGCCACGACGACGGCGTCGAAGTGATCACCCAGGACGCGACGCACGAGTTCGACCGTGTCGTCCTGGCCACCCACGCCGACACGACGCTCGACCTGCTCGGCGACGCGACGCCGGAGGAGAAGGCGCTGCTCGCCGCGTTCCGCTACTCGGTGAACCCGACCTGGCTGCACACCGACACCTCCGTCCTCCCCGCCGTACGCCGGGCGCGATCGTCCTGGAACTACCGGATGCGCGACTGCCACACCGACCAGCCGCAGGTCCTCGTCAGCTACTGGATGAACCGCCTGCAGGGCCTGGACTCCGCCGACGAGCACCTGGTCACGCTCAACCCCGACGGCTGGGTCGACCCGGGCAAGGTGACCAGCCGGATGACGTACGCGCACCCGGTCTTCACCCCGGAGTCCGTGGCGGCGGCCGCGACGCTCAAGGACGCCGGCGGGCCGCGGCTCGCCTTCGCGGGTGCTCACCTGGGCTGGGGGTTCCACGAGGACGGCTGCCGCTCCGGCGTCGAGGCGGCCGCTCGGCTGGGGGTCGAGTGGTAGCGCTCCCCCTCCTGCCCGCGATCGTCCCGGGCCACGTCAGCCACTCGCGCCGGGTGCCGAAGCGGCACCGGTTCCGCTACCGCACGTACCAGTGGCTCGTCGACGTCACCGATCTCCCGCGCCGCGGCTGGCTCGGGTCGTTCCGCGCGTCCGACCACCTCGGCGACGGGCAGCGCTCGATCCGCGAGAACGTTGCGCGCTTCACCGCTCTGCACGGCGTCGAGCTCGCCGCCGACGACCGGGTCGTGATGCTGGCCAACGCGCGCACGTTCGGCTACGTCTTCGACCCGCTGACGGTCTTCTGGTGCCTGACCGCCGCCGGTGACGTGCGCTGCGTCGTCCTCGAGATCCACAACACGTACGGCGAACGCCACGCCCAGCTCGCCACCGCCGACCGGTTCAGCCTGGACAAGGAGTTCTACGTCTCCCCCTTCTTCACCGTCGACGGCCGGTACGACGTGACGCTGCGCGTCACCCCCGATCAGGTGGCGGTCGCGATCGATCTGCACCAGCAGGACCGGCGGGTCTTCTCCGCGGCCTTCACGGGGCGGCCGCGGCCGGCCGGGCGGCGCGCTGTTCTCGCGACGGTCGCGCGCCACCCCTTCGTCACCCACCAGATCGCAACCCTGATCCGGGTCCATGGAGTGTGGCTGTGGCTGCGCCGGTTACCGGTGGTCCACCGCCGCCCGCACGTCCCACCGGAAGGAGTGGCCCGATGATCGACGCCGAGCGCTGGCCAGACATTGCAAGAAGTCCGAGAAGTACTGTTCGTGCGGCTGCTGCCCGACAGATTCTGCGCGGCGCCGTCCGGGACCTCCAGGTCGAGGTCGTCCTCCCCGACGGCCGTCGCCTCGGCCGCGGCGGCCCGGCGATGGAGATCGTCTCCGACGCGTTCTTCCACCGGATCGGCGCCGACCTCAAGATCGGCTTCGGCGAGTCCTACCTGGCCGGCGACTGGCGCGCCGCCCCCGGCACCGACCTCGCCGAGCTGCTCACCGTGTTCGCCCGCAAGCTCAGCACCCTCGTCCCGCCCACGCTGCAGCGCTTCCGCAAGCTGATCGAGCGGCGGATGCCCAGCGCCGAGCAGAACGACCGCCAGGGCGCCCGCTCGAACATCGCCCGCCACTACGACCTCTCGAACGACCTCTTCGCGACCTTCCTCGACCCGACGATGTCGTACTCGTCGGCACTCTTCGAAGGCACCGACGACCTCGAGCAGGCCCAGGTCCGCAAGATCGACAACGTCCTCGACCTGGCCGGCGTCCAGCACGGTTCGCACGTGCTGGAGATCGGTACCGGCTGGGGACAGCTCGCGATCCAGGCCGCGCGCCGCGGCGCGACCGTCACCTCGGTGACGCTGTCCACCGAGCAGCGCGACCTGGCCCGCAAGCGGATCGCCGAGGCGGGCGTCGAGGCGACGGTCGAGCTGTGCGACTACCGCGACGTCGAGGGCCGGTACGACGCGGTGGTGAGCGTCGAGATGATCGAGGCGGTCGGCGAGCGGTACTGGCCGGAGTACTTCGCGACCGTCGACCGCCTGCTCGTTCCCGGTGGGCGGTTCGGGCTGCAGGCGATCACGATGCCCGACGACCGGCTGCGGGCGACCCGGCATGCCCAGGGCTGGATCCACAAGTACATCTTCCCCGGTGGCCTGATCCCGTCCGAGCAGGCGATCGACCGCTCGGCGGGCAACCTCGCCGTGGTCGACCGGCTCGCGTTCGGGCCCGACTACGCGCGGACGTTGCGGTTGTGGCGGGACCGCTTCACCGCGCAGGCGCCGGCCGTCGAGGCGCTCGGCTTCGACCACGTCTTCCGCCGGATGTGGGAGTTCTACCTCGCGTACTCCGAAGCCGGCTTCCGCAGCGGTTACCTCGACGTTGTCCAGCTCGCCCTGACCAGGAGGACCTGACATGGAGCTCACCGGCCGCAAGATCTGGGTCGTCGGTGCCTCGTCCGGCATCGGCGCCGCCCTCGCCCAGGAGCTGAACGTGCGCGGCGCGCAGGTCGCGATCTCGGCCCGCCGCGAGGACAAGCTGAAGGAGGTCGCCGGGCGTGACCTGACCGTCTGCCCGGTCGACGTCACGGACACCGACTCCGTTCTGCGCGCCACCGACACGGTGATCCGCCGGCTCGACGGCCTCGACATCGTGATCTTCAGCGCCGGCTACTGGGCGCAGATGGACGAGTTCGACGCCACCAGCTTCGGCAAGCACCTCGACGTCAACCTGCGCGGGCTCGCGAACACCCTGGAGTCCGTGATCCCGAGGCTGCGCGGCGGCGGCATGATCGTCGGCATCGCGTCGGTCGCCGGCTACCGCGGCCTGCCCGGTGCCGAGGCGTACGGCGCGACGAAGGCCGCCCAGATCAACCTCCTCGAAGCCCTGCGCGCCAAGCTCCGCCCCGACGGCATCGACGTCCTGACCGTCTGCCCGGGTTTCGTCGAGACCGAGATGACCGAGACGAACTCGTTCCCGATGCCGTTCATCATCAAGCCCGGCCAGGCCGCCCGGGCGATCGCCGACGGTATCGAGCGCCAGTCGGCGCGGATCGTCTTCCCGTGGCCGATGGCCGTCCTGATGCGGTTCGCCAAGCTCGTCCCGGACCGCTTGTGGGCGCTGGCTCTCACGCCTCGATCCTGATCTGTCCGAATTTGGTCACGGGTGTTGCCCCGATCGGGGGCAGGTACGTACGGTCCTCCGGGATCTACCGCCTGACGTGAGGAGCCCGCCCGTGGCCACACCAGCTTTCCCGGACGGCTGGGCGCCCGGTGGACCCCTCGACGTGGCGAAGCTCACGGTCGAGTACGCCGAGCAGCCGCTCGGCCTCGACGAGCCGCACCCGCGCCTCGCCTGGGTCGCCACCGCGCCCGGCCACGGCGCCGCGCAGACGGCGTACCAGGTGCTTGTCGCCAGCAGCCCGGAGCTGCTCACCGAGGACCAGGCCGACGTCTGGAACACCGGCAAAAGCAGCGGCGACGCCATCCAGGTCGAGTACGACGGCCCGCAGCTCCAGCCGCGGACCCGCTACCACTGGGCCGTCCGCCTTTGGGACGGCCTCGACCGCGAGAGCCGCTGGAGCCGGCCGGGCTGGTTCGAGACCGCGCTGCTCGACGAGGGCTGGCAGGACGCCCGCTGGATCGGCGCCTCGACCGAAGCCGCTCCCCTGCTCCGCCGTGCGTTCGCGCTGACCAGCCCGGTCGCCCGAGCCCGCCTCTACATCAGCGGCCTCGCGTACGCCGACCTGCGCCTCAACGGCCAGCCCGTCACCGACGCAGTGCTCGACCCGGGCTTCACCAACTACGACCGCACGGTCCTCTACGTCACCCACGACGTCACCGACCTCCTGACCACCGGCGACAACGTCCTCGGCGCAGAGCTCGGCCGCGGCTTCTACGGCCTCACCACCCCGAACGTCTGGCGCTGGCACCAGGCCCCCTGGACCGGCGACCCGCGCCTGCTCGCCCGGCTCGTCGTCGACCACGAGGACGGCACCACCACCGAGCTCCACTCGGACACCAGTTGGCAGGTCACCAGCGGCCCGACCGTCTCCGACAGCCTGTACGCCGGTGAGACGTACGACGCCCGCCTCGCCCAGCCCGGCTGGGACACCGCGGCCTTCGACGCCTCCACCTGGTCCCCCGCGCTGGAGCTGCCGGCCCCGAAGGGCACGCTCCGCGCTCAGCAGCACGAGCCGATCCGTGTCGTCGAGCAGGTCCGCCCGACCGAGATCACCAGCCCGCACGCCGGCACCCAGGTGGTCGACTTCGGCCGCACCAGCACCGGCTGGGTCCACCTCCGCGCCGAGGCCCCGGCCGGCCGCACGATCTCGATGCAGTACGGCGAGACGCTCGCCCCCGACGGTCAGGTGGTCGCGGTCAGCGAGCACGTCGAGGGCCGCTTCCAGCGCGACGAGTTCATTGCCTCCGGCAACGGTGTGGAGAGCTGGGCGCCGCGCTTCTCGTACAAGGGCTTCCGCTACGTCCAGGTCACCGGCGCCGACGCGGCCGAGCTGACCCTCCAGGTCGTGCACTCCGACGTCCGCCCGGCCGCGCGGTTCAGCTCCGACGTCGAGCTGTACGCCTGGGCCGAGGGCGCGATGCGCCGGACCGTGCTGAACAACCTGCACGGCATCCCGACCGACACCCCGATGTACGAGAAGAACGGCTGGACCGGTGACGCCCAGGTCGGCGCGCCGACGATGATGGCGCAGCTGGACCTGTCCCGCTTCTTCACCAAGTGGCTCGGCGACCTGCGCGACAGCCAGACCGCCGACGGGCAGCTCCCGGTGATCGTGCCGACCAGCGACTGGGGCTACACCGAGCTGGCCCCGGCGACCGAGTGGCCGACCGTCTACCCGTTCCTGCTCCGCGAGATGCACCGCTGGTACGGCGACACCCGGCTGCTCCGCGAGCACTGGGACGCCGTCCTGCGCTACGTCGACTGGGAGCTGGCCCGGGTCGAGGACGGCTTGTCGGTCAGCGTTCTCGGCGACTGGCTCCCGCCCGGCTACCCGGACGGCCCGGCCCCGGAGGACCGGCGGCTCACCGGTACGGCGTACCTGCATCGCGCGATCACCGCAGTGATCGAGATCGGCGAGCTGATCGGCGCCGACGACCAGCTCGATCGGTTGCGCAAGGCAACAACTGAGCTGGCCGACGGACTGAACCGGGAGTTCCTCGACCGCGCGGCCGGCCTCTACCGGACGGCCACCGACCCCGACTACCGGCAGACCTCGAACGCGATCCCGCTCGCCTTCGGCCTGGTCCCCGACGAGGTGGTCGAACAGGTCGCCACCAACCTGGTCAAGGACGTCGAGGCCCGCGACTACCACCTGAACACCGGCTGCCTCGGCGTCGGCGTCCTGCTGCCCGTGCTGACGAAGTACGGGCACGCTGAGGTCGCGGCGAAGGTCGCGCAGCAGCGCACGTACCCGAGCTGGGGCTACTGGTACGACGAGGGCGCCGACACGATGTGGGAGCGCTGGGAGGCCGACAGCCGCTCGCGCAACCACTACTTCCAGGGCACGGTCGTGCAATGGCTGCTGGAGAACGTCGCCGGCGCCCGCAACCTCGGCAACGCCTGGGAGCGGATCCTGGTCCGCCCGGATGCCCGCGCCGGCTCGGCGCAGACGTCGCTGCGCACCGACACCGTTCGCGGCCGAGTCTCCACGGCCTGGCGGCAGGTCGGTCGAGTGCTGCACATCGAGATCCAGGTCCCGGTCGGCAGCACTGCCGAGGTGCACCTGCCAGCGGAGCAGGTCACCGACGTCACCGCCGTACCGGCCCCGTACGCCGGGGAGCCGGTCTGGGCCGACGGATACGCGGTCTACACGGTCCCGTCAGGGCACTGGTCGTTCACCAGCCGGACGGCGTGACCTTGGTGTAGAGCAAATCGCGGCACACGCGGCCCTCGGTGTGCGCCCGGGACTCGAACTTGGTCAGCGGGCGCCACGACGGCCTCGGCGCCCACCCGTCGTACTGGTTGACGAGCTGCGGCTCGGCCGCGCAGATCTCGAGCATCTCGTCGGCGTAGTCGGCCCAGTCCGTGGCCAGGTGCAACGTTCCGCCCGGTCGCAGCCGGGACGCGACCAGCTGGACGAACGGCGCCTTCACCAGCCGGCGCTTGTTGTGCCGCTTCTTCTGCCACGGATCCGGGAAGTAGATCCGAACGCCGTCCAGCGTGTCCGGCGCGACGTGGTCGCGGAGGAAGTCGAGCGCGTCGCCGTGCAGCAGCCGGACGTTGTCCAGCTCGTTCTTCTCGACCGCGAGCATCAGCTGCCCGAGCCCGGCCGGGTAGACCTCGGCGGCCAGGTGATTCACCTCAGGAGCAGCGGCGGCGAGCTGTGCGGTCGCTTCGCCCATGCCCGAGCCGATCTCCAGCACCACGGGCGCGGAGCGGCCGAACCAAGCGTCCAGGTCGAGGATCCCGGTGGGCAGGTCCTCCAGCTTGCGGCCGAACTCGGTCCAGTGCGTCTCCCAGACCCGCTGCTGCCCGACCGTCATCCGTACGCTGCGCCGGACGTGACTGAACACGCCCGGCTGCCTCACCTGGTCTACCGTCTCCACCGGTACAAAGTACAGGGCGCTACGCGGACCGCTGGTAGTCGAGCAGCACCGGGTCACCCCGCAGCCGCGCCAGCGCCCGGCTGGTCTGACTCTTGATCGTCCCGACCGCGCACCCCACTTCGGCCGCCGTCTCCGCCTCGCTCAGATCGACCAGGTACCGCAGCACGACGACCATCCGCATCCGCCCCGGCAGCCGTTCCAGCGCGGCAACCAGCACCTCGTCGCGCTCGATCCGGTCGTAGTGGTCGACCAGCACCGGCCGGGCCGGCAGCTCGTCGGTCGGGAACTCCAGCTTGCCCTTCTTCACCCGCCAGTGCGCCCGGCAGGTGTTCACCAGCACCTGCCGCACGTAGGCGTACGGGTCATCGCCGTAGATGGTGTCCCAGGTCCGCCAGCACTTGGCCAGCGTGGTCTGCACCAGGTCCTCGGCCAGCCCGTGGTCTCTCGTCAACGCGTACGCCGCACCCAGCAGCGCGCCGTACCGCTGTGTCACGAACTCCGTGAAGCTCGCGGCACCGGCCCCCGGCAGATCCCTCATCTCGATCGCCCCCAGCGTTCCTCTGCGAGGAATCAGCGTGGCGGAGGGCGCTTACAGCGTTCTTTCACGGAGCGGTCACTCACCCCAGAACAGGTGATCCACCACGTTCCGTGCCCGCCGGGTCAACCGAAGGTAGTCGTCGGAGAACCTGCTGGTCTGTCCGGGCGGGTAACCACAGATCTGCGCCACGGCGGCGAGATCGCGCGGATCCCGCGGCAACGAGTCACCCGGCCGGGCTCTGGTCAGCATGATCGCGTTCCGGATCCGCGACGCCCGCTGCCAGGCCGCCCGCAGTACGTCGGCGTCCCGCCGCTCGAACAGCCCTTCCTCGACGGCCACCCGCAACGCCGCGAGCGTCCGCGTCGTCCGCAGCCCTTCGACCCGGTGCGCCTCCCGCAACTGCAGCAGCTGGACGGTCCACTCGATGTCGGCGAGGCCGCCGCGCCCGAGCTTGGTGTGGGTCGCCGGATCGGCACCCCGCGGCAGCCGCTCGGCGTCGACGCGCGCCTTGATCCGGCGGATCTCCATCACGTCCCGCTCCGGTACGCCGTCCGCCGGGTAACGCAGCGGGTCGATCAGGTCCCGGAACGCCTGGCACAGCTCGGCGTCACCGCACAGCGGGTCGGCGCGCAGCAACGCCTGCGCCTCCCACACCGCCGACCAGCGCGCGTAGTACGACGCGTACGACGCCAGCGTGCGGACCAGCGGTCCCTGCCGGCCCTCCGGCCGCAAGTCGGCGTCGATCGCGACAGCCGGGTCCGCACCCGGCAGCGACAGCAGCCGGCGCAGCTCGGTCGCGGCCTGGGTGGCGAAGTCGGTCGCCGCCTTCTCCGATGCCCCCGGCAACGGGTCGTGCACGAACATCACGTCGGCGTCGCTGCCGTAACCGATCTCGTGACCGCCGAACCGGCCCATCGCGACGATCGCGATCCGGGTCGGCTCCTCGCCGCCCTTCGCGACCGTCCGCCGGGCCACCTCGAGCGCGCTGGTCAGCGTCGCCGCGGTGATCGTCGTCAGCGCCTCGCCGACCTGCTCGACCTCCAGCAGATGCGACAGGTCGGCGGCCGCGACCCGGAACAGCTCGCGCCGCCGGACCGCACGGATCGCCGCGACCGCGGCCTCCGGCTTGTCCTGCCTTCGGGCGGCGGCCGACATCTCGGTCAGCAGCGCGTCGGCCGCCCGCGGGACCAGCTCACGCTCGTCGGCGAGCATCGCGGTCGCCTCGGGGGCGCGCTGCAGCAGGTCGACGGCGTACCGGCCGCTGGCGAGCAGGTGCGCCAGGCGTTCGGCGGAAGCGCCCTCGTCGCGGAGCTGCCGCAGGTACCACGGGGTGGAGCCGAGCGTGTCCGAGATCGTCCGGAACGCGAGCAGCCCGGCGTCCGGGTCCGGCGACTCGGCGAACCAGCCGAGCATCGCCGGGAGCAGCGCGCGCTGGATCGAGCTGCGCCGCGACACCCCCTCCGACAGTGCTTCGATGTGCCGCAGCGCGGACGCCGGGTCGGCGTACCCGAGGGCGGTCAGGCGCTGCTTGGCCGCCTCCGGGGTGAGCCGGACCTCCTCGCCGGGGATCCGCGCGACGGCGGCGAGCAGCGGGCGGTAGAAGAGCTTCTCGTGCAGGCGCCGGACCTCGAGCGCGTGCTTCTTCCAGATCTTGGTCAGGTCGGTGATCGGGTTCTTCGTGAAGCCGAGCGAGCGGCCGAGGCGCCGCAGGTCGTCGTCGTGCTCGGGCACGGAGTGCGTGCGGCGCAGCCGGTACAGCTGGATCCGGTGCTCCATCGAGCGCAGGAACCGGTACGCGTCGGCCAGTACGGCGCCGTCGGTGCGGCCGACGTACCCGGAGCTGGTCAGCTGCTCCAGCGCGATCAGCGTCGTACCGCTGCGGACCGTCTCGTCGCTGCGGCCGTGCACGAGCTGCAGCAGCTGTACGGCGAACTCGACGTCGCGCAGGCCACCCGGGCCGAGCTTCAGCTGGCGGTCGACATCGGCCGCGGGGATGTGGTCGACGACGCGACGGCGCATCGCCTGGACGTCGTCGACGAAGCCCTCGCGGTCGGCCGCGGACCAGACCAGGCCCGCCATCTGGTCGGCGTACGCCTGACCCAGCTCGGCGTCGCCGGCGATCGGACGGGCCTTGAGCAGCGCCTGGAACTCCCAGGTCTTCGCCCAGCGCTGGTAGTAGGCCAGGTGGCTGTCGAGAGTGCGGACCAGCGGGCCGGACTTGCCCTCGGGGCGGAGCGCGGCGTCGACCGGCCAGAGCGTGCCCTCGGCGGTGTGCGCGGAACAGATCCGCATCGCGGCCGACGCGAGGTGTGTCGCGGTCTTCAGCGCGGGGGCCTCGTCCTCGCCCTCCAGCGGCTCGGCGACGAACAGGACGTCGACGTCGCTCACGTAGTTCAGCTCGCGACCGCCGCACTTGCCCATGGCAATCACCGCGAGCCGGCAGTCGGCGGCGCCGGGGTGCTGGCGGAAGTAGTCGTTCCTCGCGATCCGGAGAGCTGTCTCCAGGGCGCCGCCGGCCAGGTCGGCGAGGACCGCGGCGGTCTCGTCGACGACCAGCCCCTCGGCGAGGTCGCGGGCCGCGAGGCGGAGCAGGAGGCGGCGGTACTCGATGCGCAGGGCATCGACCGGGTTGTCGTCGTCGACCGCGAGAGCGAGGCGGGCGGCGACGTCGTCCGGGGTCGGGTTGCTGCCCGCGAGCGCGGGGTCGGCGAGGTCGTACCAGTGCCGTGGGTGGACGGTGAGGTGCCGGCCGAGCGCCTCGCTGGCGCCGAGCACGCAGCACAGGCGGCGACGGAAGTCGTCGTCCATGTCGAGCGTGCGGGCGAAGGCGGCGACGTCGTACTGGTTCTGGTGCAGCGCCTCGGCCAGACCGAGCAGGTGCAGCAGCGCGAGGTCGGGATCGGCCGACTCCGACAGCGAGGTGATCAGCTGCTCGGTGGACATCGGGGTGTGCTCGTCCAGACGATCAAGCTCCTGGAGCATCGTCGAGGCGCGCTGGGGGTCCGTGAACCCCCGACGGACGAGCTGGCCCTCACTGGACACCTTCCGCGACTCCGCCACCCCCGCAGGCTACCGGCCGACTCCTTCGGCGCCTTGAACACCATCCGGGGGCCCGGCACAGGTCACAGCCTGTCCGCGGTGGGATTGCGGTGGGATCACGGCCAACACACGGAGTGGCTGGCCAAAACTGTCTGTGACGGGCATGATCTGGTCCATGGTCATGATGACGGGGTCGCTCGCTGTTCGGGGCACGGTGGTCTGGTTGACGCCCCAGCAGGGCGGGCGAGTGTCCGGGCCCCCCGAGCCGGACTACGACTACGACTACACAGCCACCGCTTTCCTCCCACCACGCACCGCGGAGGACGGCCAGGTGGGCATAGCCCTCCGCCGCTTCGCCCCCGGCGCCTGGCGCTCCGCGGCCGAGGGCATCCTCGTCCCCGCCCAGCACCACCGAGCCCAACAGGTCGTCCCCGGCTGCATCGTCGTCGTCACCGAAGGCGTCCGCCCCGTAGGCCTCTTCACCCTCGAAGAGGTCACGGCCCTCGCCCCCGACGGCACCACCGTCGAGGAGACCACCCCGGTCGCACCCACGGCCCTCAGTACGCCGTACCGCCACTCCACCGCAGCAGCCCGCTGGCAGGACAACCCACCGGAAGTGGCCCTCACCACAACCCAGTAGAACCGAGCTCCGGTGACGCGCCCGGATGCCAGGATGACGGCCCACGTCATTCTGCGAAAGGATCCCCATGCGCGTTCTCGCTGTCCTTGCCCTGGGCACCACTCTGGTCGCCGCCCCGCTCACCGCTGCCACCGAGGCCGTCGCGGCGACCTGGCCGTCCTGCGTCAAGGTGGTCCGTACCAAGCTGAACAACGACGGCTGGACCGACTACAAGTGGGTGGTCGACGTGACCAACAACTGCAGCAGCGGGATCAGCTACAACGTGGTGCGGAACGGGTCGTCGGACTACGGGTACCGGGATGTTGCCGCCGGCAAGCGTGGGAGCACTTACACCGGGAAGCTGTCGTTCGGGCACGACGCGTCGAAGCCGGACGGCGT
The DNA here is from genome assembly GCF_055583505.1 of Kribbella sp. NPDC104740. NCBI lineage: Bacteria > Bacillati > Actinomycetota > Actinomycetes > Propionibacteriales > Kribbellaceae > Kribbella > Kribbella sp. NPDC104740. The sequence continues at coordinate 153,840 of NZ_JBVJNV010000010.1, forward strand.
GAAGATGTACTACAAGGGCACGAAGTACAACAAGACGTTCTGAGCAGCTGAAACGGCCGGCTCCCCGCAGCGGGGAGCCGGCCGCTCAACTCAGTAGGCGAACTGGTCCAGTACGCCGAACTTGTCGGCCGCGCCGCCGTTGGAGGCGACGACGATGCGGCGGCTGATGGTGTGGCTGCCGCCCGCGGGCAGGTCGAGCTTGAACTTGCTCATGGTGAAGTTGGACTGCGAGTAGCCGGTGAAGGCGCCGCTGGTGGCGGCGTACACCAGGCCGTAGGTCTCGTTGTCCGCGGTGGTGCCGCTCTGGCCGATCCAGCGCTTCGCGGTCGGGATCTGGCTGAACGGGCCGCCGCTGGTGACGACCGGGAAACCGGCGACGGCCGAGCGGGAGCCGGTGCCGTCGTGGTCGATCGCGTCGCCGGCCCAGACCGACAGGGCCGCGCCGGTGCCGTTGGTGAAGGTGGTGTCGGCGGTGATGAACGACTCGTCGGGTGTCGCGGTGAACGTCGTGACCACCTTGAGCTCGGGGTGCTCGGCCGACGTACCGGTGACCTGGACGACCGCTCGATCGCCGGAGTTCTCGGTGATCTTCACCTCGGTCGAGCGGACCTGCAGCTGCTGCCACGCGTTCCCACCGACCGGCTCGGCGGTCGAGACGTAGGGCAGATTGATCCAGTCGAGCTGGTCGGGCTGGCCGGTCAGGGCGAGGTCGAGGACCTTGCCCGTGGTCGACGGGCTGAGCTGCGGGTCGTTGTAGACCTTGGCGATCGCCATCGCGAGCTTCTTGTTCTCGATCACCACGTCCCCCGGTCCCCCCTCGACCAGGCCGCTCGGCAGCCGCTTGCCGATGCTCGCGTCGACGTTCACCGGGCTGACCTCGAGGTCGATCCCGGTCGCGCCACCGGCGCCGACCGAGAGCTCGCGCGCCGCCGTCGCGTACCCGAGCTGCGCCACCTGGATGGTGTACGTGCCCGCGCCGGCCGGCAGCCCGACCCGGTAGTTGCCTGCGGCATCGGTCGTGGTGCGGCCGATCGCCGTCCCGTCCTTGACCACGCTGACCGTCGTGCTGGCGGCCGGCGCGCCGTCCGCCTTCAGCGTCACCTTGCCGGACACGACCGGCCACGGCGCCGCCGCCGTACCGCCCGGCGTGAAGGCGTACAGGTTGCCGTCGAACGCACCCGCGACGACGGTGTTCCCCGAAACCGCCGGTCCCGCCGACACCCAGGTGCCGATGTTCTGCGACCACAGCGGTTGCCCCGTCCGCGCGTCCAGGGCGTAGAACCCGCCGCTGTTCGCCCCGACGAAGAGGGTGTTGCCCGACAGCGCCGGCGAGGTGAACGAACCACCCCGGTACTGCGAACCCGGCAGCAGTTGGTCCCAGATCACCGCGCCGGTGGTGGCGTTCAGCGCCGTCACCGCGCCGCTCGGGAAGGACATGTACACGGTGTTGCCGCTGAGCGCCGCAGCCGACGGCGTCGCGCCGCTGCTGACCAGCGACGGGTGCGTGCTGGTGTAGCTCCAGAGCACCCCACCGGTGGCGCCGTCGCGCGCGACGATGCCGTTGTTCGACCCGATGAACACCTTGCCGCCGCCCGCGGTCGGGATGCCGTCCTGCCAGCCGCCGAGGGTGTCGGTGCCGGTCCAGAGCTTCTGGCCGGTCTTCAGGTCGTACGCGATCACGATGCTGCCGTCCTGGTTGCCGACGTACACGCGACCGTCGGCGACCGCGGGAGTGCCGTCGCTCATCGTGTTGCCGGCCATCGGCGAGCCCCAGATCCGCTGCCCGGTCTTGGCGTCGAGCGCGAGCAGGATGCCCGCGGCCGCCTCGCCGAACCGGGTCTGGAACGGGAACAGCACCTTGCCGTCGGCAACCGTCACGCCGTAGTACCCGTACGTGCGCTGGTTGTTGCCCTCCGGCGCGGCCTCCGGGTCGTTGCGCCACTTCAGCTTACCGGTCCTGGCGTCCAGCGCGAACAGCGTGCCGCGCAGCGTCGGGACGTAGACGAGCCCGTCGGAGACCGCGACGCTGCCGTGCACCGACGACGGGACGTCGTAGCTCCAGATCTTCTTGCCGGTGGCGAGGTTCACCGCGTGCACCTCGCTGTTGCCCTCACCGTTCTCGTCGCGGGTGCCGGCATACACGACGCCGTCGACGATGGCCGGCGAGCCGGTCAGGAAGGTGCCCTTGGTCCGGTACGACCAGGCCAGCCGCTGCCCGGCGGCGATCGCGTCGGCGGCGACACCGCTGTGCGACGCGTCGCCGTGGTGCTGGTTCCAGTTCGCGCCGGCGACCGGCTTGATCGCCTTCTCGGTGGTCAGCGTGAACTTCGACGTCCCGGTCCAGGTCGCCTTGGTCTTGTCGGCCGCCTCCACCTCGACGGTGTGCTTACCGGCCTTCACGTTGCCCGGCAGGTCGGCGTACCAGGTGAACTCGCCGGTCGGCGAGAGCTGCTTCCAGCCGCCGTTGTCGATCCGGTAGCGGACCTTCACCGGCGCGTCGGTGGTGTCGTAGGCGTTCACCTGGATGCCGGGGAACTTGTCCAGCGGGACCGAGGTGCCCGGCGCCGGCGACACGATTGTCAGGTCCTTCTCGGCGCCGTAGATCCGGAACGGGTTGTCGAAGGACTTGTTGTCCATGTTCACGAACCGGAACCCGCGCGGCGAGTTGTCGATCGTGTACGACGAGGAGACGGTCTGGATGTGCTTCGCGGTCTTCGCGAAGGCGCTGTTCGGCTCCACGTCGTTGGAGTGCTCGTGGCCGACCAGGATCAGCTCGGCCTTGTACTGCTCGAGCACCTTGCCGAACTCGTCGTACACCGACGGCGAGCCGAACGGCACGTTCATCGGCTGGTGGGTGAGCACCACCAGGTGCTTGCCGCGCTTGACGTTCTGCGCGAGGTCGGCCTTGACCCACTCCAGCTGCTCGGCGAACGGCGCGGCGCCGTTGTTCTCCAGCACGATGAAGTGCCGGTCGCTGTAGTCGAAGGAGTACCACTCGGGGCCGACGTGCTTGCGGTAGTTGTTGATCCGCGCCGCGTAGGTCGCCCCGGCGGCGTACTCGTGGTTGCCGACGGCCGGCCAGACCGGGACCTTCGAGTTCGCGGTCGACGACTTGTAGAACTCGAACTCCGCGTCGGTGGCGGAGTTGGTCAGGTCGCCGCTGACCTGGATGAAGGCCAGGTCCTGCTTGGTCGAGTTGATCTCGGTGATCTGCTCGGGCAGCTGCGCGTTCACGTGCGGGTCGGCGACGTTGCCGAAGGTGAATCCGCCGTCGGCGGACTTCTTGTCCTTGCGCAGACCGAAGTTCACCTCCCGGGTGTCACCGGCGGCCAGCTGGCCGAGGTTGCGGAAGAACTTCGGGGTCATGTTGTCGTCGGTGCCCACCGAGTAGCCCGACGGCTGGGTGACGAAGACCAGGTCGACGTCACGGCGCTCGACGTCGGACTTGAAGCTGTAGTGCCCCTGCTTGTCCGTGACGACCAGCTGCTGACCGTCGGACACGGTCACGCCGGCCAACGGGGTCTCGTTGTTGTCGATCCGGTTGTCGTTGTCACGGTCCTCGAAGACCGTGCCGGAGATGGTCGCGCTGGGCGCGTCGACCGCGTCCGCGATCACCCCGGTGAGGGGGACCCCGATCACCAGCGCGGCCAGGCCGCCGGTGACGCCGTACAGGACTCTGTGCCACCGGGTGGTGGGTGGACGATCGCTCGTCATGCCAGGAAGAACCTTTCTACGAACCAGAAGGTGCCGAAGGCGGCGACGACCCCTGTCGCCGAGCGGACCACCGGAACCGAGAGTCGAGTCCGGCGAACGAGGAGGACCAGCGGGAACACGGCCAGCAGCAGCAACGCCTGGCCGGTCTCGATGCCGACGTTGAAGCTGAGCAGCGAGACGAGCAGTTCCGGGCTGACCTGGTCGGTGATGCGCAAGGAGCCGGCGAAGCCGAGCCCGTGCAGGAGACCGAATCCGAAGACCACCGGCAGCCGGTGGCGGGTGGAGCCGAGCAGGTTCTCGACCGCGACGAACGCGATCGACAGCGCGATCAGCGGTTCGACGACGATCGCCGGGACGGTGATCCCGCCGAGCAGCGTCGAGACCAGCGTGACGCTGTGCGCGATCGTGAACATCGAGGTGACCTGGAGCAGGCTCTTGAAGCTGGTCGCGCCGAGGATCAGCGCCACCACGAAGAGGACGTGGTCGAGGCCGAGCAGGATGTGCTCGACGCCCATCTTGCCGAACTGCAGACTGGACGACGCGATCGTCGAGTCCCCGACGGTGAAGTCGTGGTGGCTGCGGTCGAAGACGGTCCGGCCGGAGTCGTTGCCGAAGTGGTACTCGACCAGGTTGGTGTGGTCGTCGGCGACGGCCTCGGAGTCGCTGAAGACGGAGTACTGCAGGCGCCAGGTGCCCTGGTCGCCCGCGCAGGAGAAGCGCAGGCCGAGTTCGGCGTACGGCGTACTGGCGCGGTTGCCGACCGAGGTGGTGGCCAACTCGGGTTCGCAGGCCGCGCCGTCGAGGGAGACGATCACGCGGTCCTGCAGGTAGGTCTGGAGCGTCGGCTTGGCGTTGTCGAGCGCCTTCGCGCGCTGGCCGTCGTCGGTGGCGGGCTCGCCGAGGTCGACGGCGCGGGCCAGTACGGCGTACTCGAGGCTGAGCTGGAAGGTCACCTGGCTGCCGTCCTGGGTGACGGTGGCGTAGCCGGTGGAGGCGATCACGTGCGCGGCCGCGGCCGTGGTGCCGGCCACGGCCAGGCCGGCGAGCAGCGCGAGGAAGGTCAGCAGACGACGCATGGAGCGAATCCCATGCGACCTTGATGACTGGTCAGGAAACTATTTACCAACAGAACAAAATCATCCGAAACCGACACTCAGTGTTACCGTGATCACTATGCGTCAATGGCAGCGGGTTGTCGCAATTCTCGTCGTCGCAACGCTCGTCTTCGTGCTCGAAGGCTGGCTGGCCAGTGCACAGGTGGCCGCACCGCCGTTCTTCGGCAAGTGCAGCTACGACCGGACCGGCGCCCCGGCGCCAGTGCGGCCGCCGTACTCGCTGGCCCCGACGATGGGCGTGGTGAAGGCGACCGTGACCACCACCGCGGGCGCGGTCGAGCTGCGGCTGGACCGGGACAACGCGCCCTGCGCGGTCCACAGCTTCGGGCACCTCGCGCTCGGCGGCTTCTACACCGGCGCTCCCTGCGGGCGGCTCACGCCGCTGCTGCTGGAGTGCGGACCGGCCGAAGCCGGCTTCCGGTACCCGGCGGAGCTGACCGGCAAGGAGAAGTACCCGCGCGGCACGGTCGCGATGGTGCCGGACGGCGCCGGGCAGAACGGGCCGCGATTCTTCTTCGTGCACCACGACGCGCCGCTGCCGCCGGTCTTCACCGTCGTCGGCCGGGTGGTGGCCGGGATGGACGTGATCGACCGCGTCGCGGCGACCGGCTGCGGGCCGGGCGAGGAGCCGAAGACCCCGGTGTCGATCACCGGGGTCACCATCGGCTGAGCCTCAGAAGCTGGGCTTCACAGGCTGAACTTCACAAGACGGGCAGCAGCTTGTTCAGCTCGAACGGCGTGACCTGCTTGCGGTAGTCCTGCCACTCGACCCGCTTGTTGCGCAGGAAGAAGTCGAAGACGTGCTCGCCGAGCGTCTCGGCGACCAGTTCGCTGTCCTCCATCGCGTGGATCGCCTCGGCCAGGCTGTTCGGCAGCGGCTTGATCCCGAGCGCGCGGCGCTCCCGGTCGGTCAGCGACCAGATGTCGTCCTCGACCTCGCGGGGCAGCTCGTAGCCCTCCTCGATGCCCTTCAGCCCGGCCGCGAGCATCAGCGCGAAGGCCAGGTACGGGTTCGCGGCGGAGTCGAGCGAGCGGAACTCGACCCGGCTGGACTGGCCCTTCTGCGGCTTGTACATCGGCACCCGGACCAGCGCGCTGCGGTTGTTGTGCCCCCAGGAGATGAACGACGGCGCCTCGTCACCGACCGCGAGCCGCTTGTACGAGTTCACCCACTGGTTGGTGACCGCGGTGATCTCGGCCGCGTGCTGCAGCAGCCCGGCGATGAAGGCCCGCCCGGTCTTGGACAGCCCGTACTGCGCACCGCCCTCGAAGAACGCGTTCCGGTCGCCCTCGAACAGCGACATGTGGGTGTGCATGCCCGAGCCCGGCTGGTCGCTGAGCGGTTTGGGCATGAACGAGGCGTAGATGCCCTGGCTGAGCGCGACCTCCTTGACCACGACCCGGAAGGTCATGATGTTGTCCGCGGTGGACAGCGCGTCGGCGTACCGCAGGTCGATCTCCTGCTGGCCCGGCCCGCCCTCGTGGTGGCTGAACTCGACCGAGATGCCCATCGACTCCAGCATCGTGATCGCCTCGCGGCGGAAGTCGTTGCCGATCCCCTGCGGGGTGTGGTCGAAGTAACCGGAGGAGTCGACCGGTTCGGGGTAGGTGCCCGGGGCGCCGGTCAGCGACTTGAACAGGTAGAACTCGATCTCGGGGTGGGTGTAGAAGGTGAAGCCGAGGTCGGCCGCCTTCGACAGGGTCCGCTTCAGCACGTGCCGCGGGTCGGCGAACGAGGCCGAGCCGTCCGGCATGTTGATGTCGCAGAACATCCGGGCGGTGCCCATCGTCTCGCCCCGCCAGGGCAGGATCTGGAACGTCGATGGGTCCGGCTTGGCCAGCATGTCGGCCTCGGTGACCCGGGCGAACCCCTCGATCGCCGACCCGTCGAACCCGATCCCCTCGGCGAACGCGCCCTCCAGCTCGGCCGGGGCCACCGCCACCGACTTCAGGAAGCCGAGCACGTCGGTGAACCAGAGCCGGACGAACCGTACGTCGCGCTCCTCGAGCGCGCGCAGCACGAACTCCTGCTGCTTGTCCATCGGCGGTTCCACCTCTCCTCGAGCGCGTCTGTTCCGGAGCCTCACACAGTGTGCCCCGGCTCTGTTAAGCAGACGTTACGTGCCGCTCGCGACATCGCGCGGCATTGGGCCTAAGGTTGCGCCGGTGCAGACGATTTTCCACACCGCGCTGGCCGTCGCCGCGCTGCTCTGCATCAGCGACCTGCTGCTCAGCACCGGGCGCTTCGTCCGGTCGCTGCAGCGCCGCCGGCCCGCCGAGCTCGACGTGCTGGGCCGCCGCTGGCTGCCGATCCCGGAGCTGGGCTACGGCATGTTCGCGTTCTGCTGCCCGGGCCTGGTCACCCTCGGCCTGACCCACGACGACGACTTCCTGCCGACCAAGCAGATCCTGCTCGCCGCCCTGGTCTTCGGGTACGCCGGTGCCGTGCTCTCCCGCGTCGTCCGTACGCCGGGCCCGGGCGGCCGCCGCTTCCGGCTACGCGCCGGGCTGCTGCTGGGCCTGCCGGCTCTCTTCGGGCTCGTCTTCGGGCTCTCCGGCGTCGCCACCTGACCTGCGCCGCTGGAACCAGGGCACGATCCGCTCCATCGGCGCGAAGGCCAGCCAGCAGACCACGGTCGGCAGGAAGTGGATCAGCAGGATCGCCGTGTTCGCGACGTGGAAGCCGATGAAGAACAGCGCGCCGAACAGCTGCCAGCGCCCCTTCAGCCACAGCACCAGCGGCGACAGGAACTCGCCGATGATCCCGACCCACTGCATCACGTGCAGCAGCCACGGGTGGTGCAGCAGCCACTCCCCGACCGGGTGCGGCCGGCGCACGATCGCCCAGGTCAGGATCGCGCTGCCCGGCCAGGTCAGCACCCAGCCGGCGCTGCGCAGCTTCGCGACCGCCGACAGGAAGTACGTCGCGATCACGCTGATCTGCACGCACCGGACCGCCCAGCCGGCCGCCTCGGAGGTGGTCTGGTCGGCGTACACCGAGCCGGTCCGGTTCTTGTTCGGCGCGACCGTCGGGAGCACCCAGAGCGCGACCACCAGCGCCAGGTGGTCGTGGTCGACCTTCCCGTCGCTCATCCCGATCAGCACCCACCAGGTGAACGCCGGAGCGACCACCCAGCCGGCCAGCCGCGGCAGCCGGTTGGAGGCGCCGAGCAGGCAGAACACGATCAGTACGACGTACAGGGTGGTCGTGTTGGCGACCGAGGGCTTCGGGAGGTCGAACAGGCGGGCCAGGAACAGCGGCTGGTAGAGGCCGGGGTGCTCGCCCTTGAGCCGGGTGTCGCGGACGAACGCATGCATGTCGAGGATGACGAACAGGTAGAGGATCGTCCGCAGCCAGGCGATCCGCGCCAGGGCGATCGTCGGGGTGAACCAGTTCGCGGCCTTGGTCAGCATCAGCGCACCTGCCAGGTCGCGAGCGTCTCGGCCTTCGGCGGCCCGTCGACGCGGCCCTCGACCAGCTGCGTGGTGTCGCGGATCAGCTCCAGCTTCACGTACTTCGGCTGGTCCGGGTGCTTGCGCGCCCACCCGTCAGCGACCTGCTGCAGCAGCGAGGGGTCCTTCACGATCTCGCCGGTCCGAGCCTCGATCTCGGCCCGCGCGACGCCGGCGCCCTCGATGTTCAGCGGTACGTCGACCGACGTCCCCGCGTCGGTCTGGGCCTGGATCCGGGTGAACGTGATCGAGGCGTCGTCCGGCACGGTCATCGCGTACTGCGACATCGGCCCGAACGGCCAGGCGTCGTCCGACATCCGCACCGACCCGTTCACCAGCAGCACGACGCCGACCACCGCGACCACGACCCGCACCGTCTTCCCCACCCGGCCGAGCCGCAGCCCTCCATCACCCGTTGTCACGCTGGTCATTACACACCACGCCCGGTTCGGCCATCGAACTGAGAAGATCTCGGGTATGGCGACGATTCAGGAAGTGGCGGAGGCGTTCTCGCGGCACCGCTTCTCGGAGGTGTACCCGTTCCTGCACCCGGAGGTGACCTGGACGCTGGTCGGGGCGGCGAAGCTGGAGGGCCACGAGCAGGTCGTGCAGGCGTGCGAGACGGCGCTGGCCGGCTTGGCGCGGACGACGACGCAGTTCCTGCGCTTCAAGACGATCGCGAACGCCGACTCGGTCGCGGTCCAGGCGGTGGCCCGGTACGTCGACACCAAGTGGCAGTCGTCGTTCGTGTCGTCGTGCGACCTGTACGAGTTCATGCAGGGTCATCTGACCTCGATCACGTCGTACACGGCAGAAATCGATCCCGACACAATCACCTGACAGCTGGAACCCGCTTCAGGGTGGTGGCATCTACACAGGCATGAACAGCCGACGGTGGTGGGCCCGGGCCCTGGTGGTGGTTGCCGCGTCATGTGCCGCGCTGGTCGCGGCTCCCGCGCCGCAGGTCTTCGCGGCGTCGTCGCCGACCGCGAGCGAGCAGGTCGACGCGTTCACGATCAACTACCGCGTGGACCGCGACGGGACCGTCCAGGTCACCGAGACGATCGTCTACCGCTTCGGCGAGCGGTCGGACCGGCACGGGATCTTCCGCGACCTGATGGTCCGCGAGCCGGCCGGCGACCGCGAGAACCGGCGGTACGACGTCAGCGACGTGAAGGTGAGCAGCCCGACCGGCGCCGACACGACCTTGAAGCAGGAGCACGTGCTGCTCGGCAGCAACCGGACCAAGGCCTTGCGGCTCCGGATCGGGTCGCCGGACAACACGGTCACCGGCGAGACCGCGACGTACGTGATCGACTACCGGCTGCGCGGCGCATTGCGGTCGTTCAGCGATCACGACGAGCTGTACTGGAACGCGACCGGCCGGCACTGGCAGGTGCCGCTGCAGAAGGTCGAGGTCACCGTCGAGGTGCCCGGCGGCGTGCAGCGTGCGGCCTGCTACGCCGGTGGGCTCGGCGCCAAGACCCCGTGCGAGCGGTCGACGATCGCCGACGGGCGGGCGACGTACACGCAGGGCACGCTGACCCTCGGGCAGCAACTGACGATCGTCGCGTCGATCAACCCGGGCGAGGTCAGCAACGCCGCGCCGATCGTCGAGCCCCGGGCGTCGATGACGACGACCGGGCTGCTGCAGACGCTCGGCGGGATCCTCGGGCTGATCGTGCTCGCGACCGGCGGGCTGCTGCTCTTCTTCCGGTGGAGCGGCCGCCGGGCCGGTACGCCGGTGAGCGAGCCGCCCGCGATCAGCGTCGCCGAGGCGCGGTTGCTGACCCGCTCGATCGTCGACGCCGAGGCCACGCAGGCGACGCTGCTGGAGCTGGCGCTGCTCGGCGCGATCCGGATCGAGAACGACGACGAGTCCGACGACAACACCGTCGTCCTGGTCGATGTGGCCGCCGCGACCCGCGACCACCACCTCGCGCTGCTCAAGGGGCTCTTCCCGCTGCTCAACCCCGGAACCAGCGTCCGGCTGCACCGCCGCGCGCGGGAGAACCGCCGGCTGCTCGACGCGCAGACCGCGATGATCCGCGCGCTGCGCGCCGAGGTCGCCACCAAGGACTGGTTCGCGAAGCTCCCGTCGGCCTCGCGCAAACCGCCGGTGCTCGGCCGGAAGCAGCGCTTCGTCCCACTCTTCCTCGGCGTGCTCGGCCTCGCGCTCGGAGCGTTCGTCGCGAGCCGGATCAGCCTCGAGATCTCGGAGCGCCCGGTCGACGGGCTACTGGTGTTCGCGGTGCTCGTGATCGCCGCCGTCGCGCTGTACGTCGTACGCCGGACGGCGTCGCGCGGCCGGCTCGCCCCGGCCGGGCGCGAGCTGGTGCAGGAACTCCGCTCGCTGCGGCGATACCTGACGAAGGTCCGCGCCGACGACCTCACCGACCGGCAGCTCGCCGAGTTGTTGCCCTGGGCCATGGTCCTGGACCGCGGCGACCGCTGGGAGGAGCTGATCGACGGCGGCGACCCGGTCAACGTGTTCAGCGCGGTCGGGATGTTCCGGGTCGGCCGGTTCCGTCGTGGGGTCGCGGCGTTCATGGCCGGAACCGTTGCCAGCGGCGCCGGTACGGCGTACGCCGACACCTGGCGGTACGGCGGCGACGCCGGCAGCAGCGGCTCCGGCTTCAGCGGTGGCGCCGGAGCCGGTGGTGGAGGCGGCGACGGCGGCGGCGGCTCCTGGTGATCAGCCGTCGAGCCGGGTGAGGTGTAGTGCGACCGGGCTGGTCGTGCCGATCCACACCAGCTGGGCGTGTGTGTCGGCGCTCGTCACCGATCGCAGCCCGGGAACGCCTTCGAGGGTGCCCTCGATGGACCGCGGCAGCAGGTGCTCGAGGACCTCGGCGACCTCCGGCCCGTCCTGCCACTCGACGCGCGCCGTGGACGGGTTGGTCTGCCACAGGTCTACCCAGGTCGCGCCGTCCGCGCCGAACAGCCGGGTGCGCAGGACGTCGGAGACCAGTCCGAGCAGCGTCGCCGCGGGGGTCGCGACGAGGTTGAGCAGGTGGCGTTCGTCGTCCGACAGGTCGGGCAGCGTCGGCTGGTCGGCAAGGCTGAGGTTCACGTCGTACTCCGTGCGGGTGGTTCCGGCTGGTCTGCGGATCGTCGGTCACCGCCGCACCGCTGGGCGACGCGACACGCCGGTGCGGTAGGTGATCCTGCGAATCAGCAGCTCGAACGGGCCGCGGTGGCCGGCCCGGCGCATCCGGTCGGCGAGCAGCACCGAGAGCATCCAGGTCGCCGTCGCGAGCAGCGCTGCCGTTGCCACCGTCAACGTGTCCGACAGGTCCAGCAGGTACGGCGTGAAGACGATCGTCCAGACCACCGACTGCATCAGGTAGCAGGTCAGCGATCGTTGCCCGGTCGCGGCGATCGCTTCGATCACCGGACCGCGCCGGATCCGGTGCGCGATCAGCACGATCAGCGCGGCGTACCCGAGACCGCCGATCGTGCCGGTGGCGTCGTGCAGCGGGCCGATCAGCGTGAGGCCGTCCCCGCTGGGCTTGTCGATCACGCGGGCCAGGGTCAGCGCGACCGGCTGCGCGCCGAGCACGGCGATCGCGATGCCGGCGACGGCGGTGGCCCTGAGCAACCGAAGGTGCTCGGCCGGGCGCTCCAGGATCCGCCGGCGGCCGGCCCACAGGCCGATCAGGAACGGCGGCAGGAAGCCGATCGGCCCGAGCAGCGCGATCACCGGGTGCACCAGGATCCGGTGCGCGAACTGCGACCCGAGGTCCGGCGGCAGCATCGCGGCGTCCGGTGCGTCGGAGCTGATCGACAGCGAGGTGTCGCCCGGCAGCGCGGTGAGTGCGAGCACCAGCGCCGCGACGGCGAACAGCCAGCGGTCCTTCCAGCGGATCGCCCAGACGCCGAGGAACAGCAGCACGCCGTACGCCGCGAGGATGTCGCCGACGTACAGCAGCATCGCGTGCAGGAAGCCCAGCACGATCAGCACCGCGCTGCGCCGCCAGAGCAGGAAGCGCGTCGCCCACGCCGTCCCGGTCCGGCGCCGAACGATCTGCGCGACGCCGTACCCGAAGAGCAGGCCGAACATCGGGAACGCCCGCCCGTCGACGAAAGTCGCGATCAGCCAGGTGACGCCGCGGTCGACCGCGGAGCCGTCCTGCGGGAAGCCGCCGAGCACCGAGGGCCCGCGGAGGAAGTAGTGCGAGTTGGCCAGCGCGATGAACAGCAGCATGAAGCCGCGGGCCAGGTCCGGGCCCAGCGCGCGCTCGGCGACAGCGGTCGGTCCTTGCTGGTGGATCGTCATGTTCTCAGTGAATCCGCGGCGCTCGATCCGTTCGTCGGCGAAAAGTATTCAGGGCCGCAACCTTGGTCGCCGGTAAAGACTTGGTCGCGTCGCTTCGGGGCACCGCGCGAAACCAGTAGGGTGCACAGGTGCCTCAGCTCCGGCTTGCTCTCGCCCAGCTCGACGTGACGGTCGGCGACCTCGACGCGAACGCGGACAAGATCGTGTCCTGGACCCGCGGCGCCGTCGAGCGCGGTGCGCACGTCGTCGCGTTCCCCGAGCTCGCGCTGACCGGTTACCCCGTCGAAGACCTGGCCCTGCGTGGCTCGTTCGTCGACGCGTCGCAGTCGAAGGTGAAGACGCTCGCGGCCCGGCTGGCCGACGAAGGTCTCGGCGAGGCTGTGGTCGTCGTCGGGTACCTCGACCGCGCCGCCGGTACGGCGATGGGCCTGGACCGGCTCGGCCGCCCGAAGGGCTCGCCGACCAACGCCGCCGCGGTCATCCACCGCGGCGAGGTCGTCACCAGCGCGGTCAAGCACCACCTGCCGAACTACGGCGTCTTCGACGAGTTCCGGCACTTCGTTCCCGGCAACACGTTGCAGGTGGTGCGGATCCACGGCGTCGACGTCGCGCTGGTGATCTGCGAGGACCTGTGGCAGGACGGCGGCCCGGTCGCCGTCACCCGCGCCGCCGGCGCCGGGCTGCTGCTGGTCGTCAACTCCTCGCCGTACGAGGCGAACAAGGACGACGTCCGCGGCGAGCTGGTCACCCGCCGGGCCCGCGAGGCCGGCTGCGCGCTGGCCTACGTGAACCTGGTCGGCGGCCAGGACGAGCTGGTCTTCGACGGCGACTCGCTGATCGCCGACGCCGAGGGCACCGTGTTCGCCCGGGCCCCGCAGTTCGAGCAGGGCAGCATGATGGTCGACCTCGACCTGCCGGCCGCGTCGGCGATCCCGGTCGCCGAGCACGAGGGCATCGAGATCGTGCACACCGTGCTGCACGAGGAGCCGCTGCCGGCGTACGAGGCGGTGCCGGCGGCGATCGCGCCGCGGCTGTCCGACGAGGCCGAGATGTACGGCGCGATCGTGACCGGGCTGCGCGACTACGTGCGCAAGAACGGGTTCAAGTCGGTGCTGCTCGGGCTCTCGGGCGGGATCGACTCGTCGCTGGTGGCCGCGATCGCCTGCGACGCGATCGGCGCCGAGCACGTCTTCGGCGTCTCCAACCCGAGCATCTACTCCAGCGACCACTCCCGCGACGACGCCGCCGAGCTGGCCGCGCGGACCGGTCTCAACTACCGGGTGATCCCAATCCAGCCGATGGTGCAGCCGTTCCTGGAGACCCTCGGGCTGACCGGACTGGCCGAGGAGAACCTGCAGGCCCGGGTCCGCGCGGTGATCTGGATGGGGCTGTCGAACGCCGACGGCCACCTGGTGCTTGCCTGCGGCAACAAATCCGAGCTGTCGGTCGGGTACTCGACGATCTACGGCGACTCGGTCGGCGGGTTCGCGCCGCTCAAGGACGTGCCGAAGACGGTGGTCTGGCGGCTGGCCAAGTGGCGCAACGCCGACGCCGTCGCGCGGGGCAAGCAGCCGCCGATCCCGGAGAACGCGATCGCCAAGCCGCCGTCGGCCGAGCTGCGGCCCGGGCAGGTCGACACCGACTCGCTGCCGCCGTACGACCTGCTGGACGACATGCTCGACGACTACGTCGAGCAGGACCGCGGGAGCGCCGAGCTGGTCGGGGCCGGGTTCGACCCGGAGCTGGTCAGCAAGGTGGTCCAGCTGGTCGACCGAGCGGAGTACAAGCGAAGGCAGTATCCTCCGGGTCCCAAGATCACCCACAAGGCGTTCGGCCGCGACCGGCGGCTCCCGATCACGAACGCGTGGCGTGAGGACGCTCGAAAGGCTGCCGACAACTGAGTGGATCCTGGCGGAACCGCCCTTCCTCCGACGCCCCCTGGGACAGCCCGTTCGACGAGCTGCCCGGGCGCTCCGGCGTGCCCGGGGACGCTGTGAGCGATCCCTCACCGGCAGCCGGTGGCGCTCACCCTCCGCATCGGTGGGACGATGAGGGCATGGTTGACAACTTCATGTCGGCCGGTACCAACGGCGACGCCGACGACGAGCTGCCGGCGCCGTACGGGACCGGACCGAAGAACCGGACAACCGAGGAGCACCACCGCTCGGACTACAGCTACGCCGACGACGCCGACAGCTGGCGCGACCGCTCGACCCTGGAGGGTCTCGACCCGTCCCCGTCGCTGCCGAACGCGCCACGGACGTACGAGCGCGGGCCGGTGCCCCAGCAGCCGTACGTGCCGAAGCCGCCGTTCCTGCCGGCCGAGGAGCGCGGCTACGGGCAGTACCCCGAGCAGCGCCAGGCTGACGAGCGTCGGCCCGCGCAGTACGAGAACGGCCGCGGCATCCCGCCGGAGGCACCGCGCGAGAACGGGCGTGGTGGTTTCCCGCCACCGGACACTGGTCGTTACGAAGACTCCCCGTTCGCTCCTGGCGCTTACCAGGAGCGGCCGCCGGCCGCGCCTCAGCCGGGACGCCAGCAGAACCCGTTCGCTCCCCAGCAGGGTGAGCCGCCGCGTCCGCCCGCCAACCGGCAGGGACCGCCGCCGCAGCAGGCCACTCCCCCGCAGCAGCAGCAGCGTCCGGCTGGACCGCCGCCGGGCAACGGCTCGAACGGTTTGACCCAGCACAGCAACGGCTCGACCGGCAACGGCTGGAGCGGCAGCGCTCCGACGCCTCCGCCTCCGCCGCCGTCGAACGGGCTCGCCAACAGGCCCAGTACGCCGCCGCCCGCGCCGAGCAACGGCACCGCGAACGGCAACGGCCAGGCACCGCCGCCGCTCGGCTCCAGCAACGGCACCTCGCTGGGCACGAGCAACGGCCTCGGCTCCGGTACCGGTGGCAGCAGCAACGGGCACGGCTCGAACGGCGTGACACTGAGCAACGGCCACACCGGCAACGGATACCCGGCGCAGCAGTCGACCGGCATCCAGCCGGCCGTACAGGCGTCCACTCCCCCGCCGCAGCAGCAGCGCCCGCCGGCCAACCGGCCACCGGCGCCGCCGCAGCCTCCGGCCAACCCGCAGAGCGCCGCGGTGAACGGCTACCCGAGCGACCCGAGCGCGGAGTACGAGAGCAACCACCCGGAGACGCGCGCGGAGGCTCGCCCGGAAGCTCGTCCTGACGGGCGTCCGGAGATGCGGACCGAAGGTCGTCCGGTTGGTGCTCGCCGTCGAGCCGACGTACAGCAGGACGCACCGAGTCAGGTGAAAGCGGAAGCCGCCGTCTCACACCGAGCACGTCGGGCGCAGCCGAATGCCGCACCTGCTCAGACTCCGGCAGCACGTCCTCAGGGCAACGCCGCGCCGAACGACGCAGGGAGCTCCGGCTCCCTGGGCAGCTCCGGCGTCCTCACCAACTCCGGCGCGCTCAGCAACTCCGGTGTGCTCGGCACCACCGCGGACGGCAGCAAGCGCCCGCGCAAGTACCGGATCCACCACCTGCGCGACATGAAGAACCGCGGCGAGAAGTGGGCGATGCTCACGGCGTACGACCAGTACACCGCCGAGATCTTCGACGACGCGGGCATCCCGGTGCTGCTGGTCGGCGACTCGGCCGCGAACAACGTCTACGGCTACGAGTCCACCCTCCGCGTCACCGTCGACGAGCTCATCCCGCTCGCCCGCGCGGTGGCGACGGCGACCCAGCGCGCGCTCGTCGTCGCCGACCTTCCCTTCGGCTCCTACCAAGCCTCCCCCGAGCAGGCGTTCCACACGGCCGTCCGCTTCATGAAGGAAGCCGGCGTCGCCGCGGTCAAGCTCGAAGGCGGCCGCACCGTCGTACCGGCGGTGGAGAAGCTCACCCAGTCGGGCATCCCGGTGATGGCTCACATCGGCTTCACCCCGCAGAGCGAGCACGCCATCGGCGGCTACCGCGTCCAGGGCCGCGGCGAACAAGCCGCCGGCCTGATCGACGACGCCGTCGCCCTCGCCGAAGCCGGCGCCTTCTCGGTAGTCCTCGAGATGGTCCCCGGCGACGTCGCGGCCGAGGTCACCAAGCGCATCCCGATCCCGACCATCGGCATCGGCGCCGGCCGCGACACCGACGCGCAGGTCCTGGTCTGGCAGGACATGGCCGGCCTTCGCTCGGGCCCGATGCCCCGCTTCGTCAAGCAGTACGCCGATCTCCGCGGCATCCTCACCTCAGCAGCGACGACGTACGCCGCCGAGGTCGCCAACGGTTCCTTCCCCGCCGACGAACACACCTTCTAGCTGCGCACCCGGTAGTCCAGCACGACGATGCCGGTGGTCAGCGGCGTGGCGCTGACCAGGTCGACCCGGGTCGTCGGGAGGTCGCGGTAGAGGAGGGCGTCCGGGCCGCCCTGGCCGAGGTCCTAGATCCAGGGCAGCGCTGAGCGTTCGGTCCAGTACTCCGCGGGCGTCTGCACGAACTCGTCGAGCGGCTCGACATCGACGGCGGCCAGGTTGCTCGTGAGCTGCTCGGCTGTGGTCGCGCCGCTCAGCACGACATCCACCCACGGGTTGGCCAGCGCAGCACCGAGAGCCAACGAGTCCGGCGCAACGTGATGCTGAGCGGCGTACGCAGTGAACGGAGTCGTCCCGGCCTTCGCCGTCAGCCGCCCGTTGGCCACCGCCTCCTTCACGACCACGAACCACCCAGCATCCTGCGCCTCCGCAAGCGCGGGCCCGACAGACCGCTCGAGCACGTTCCACGTCGACTGCACCGCCGTGAACGGCCCACCCAGCTTCAACGCCGCGCGCAGCGTCTCCGCCTGATGCGGCCCACTCGTCGACAACCCCACCCGTACGCCGTCAGCCGCGAGCTCACCCAGCCGATCGAGCAGCTTCCGGTCCCCCAGCGCCGGGCTGTCCTTCGTCAGGCTGTGCACCAGGTAGAAGTCCGGCGCCGAACCCAGCGCCTGCAGCGTCTCCGGCCACTGCCGCTCGAACGTCGCGAGCGAGTGCTCCTTGATCTCGTGCTGCTCCGCGTCCGGCCGCCAGTCGGCGACGTACGTGTAGCCCCACTTCGACCCGACCGTCACCTGTGCCCGGCGACCGGCGTCCGCGGCCAGCCACTCGCCGAGGAACACCTCCGCCAGCCCGTACGAGCGCGCGGCGTCGAAGTACCGCACGCCGGCCCGCCAGGCCTGGTCGAGCAGTTCGTGCGTACGCCGCCGCAGGTCCTCGACCGCGCGGCCCGGCGGGAGGTCCTCGTCGTGGCCGAGGTTGATGTAGCCAGGACGTCCCAGGGCCGCCAGCCCCAGCCCGATGCGTGCCGTCATACCGCCGATCGTCTCACCGTCGCCAAACGTTGGTTGCCCCGGCGCCGGGCGGTGGTTGCCGGACCAGGCCGGAACTGTTGCCGACGGCGACGCGCCGTTTCACCGCTCGCAGGACGGAACAGGTCGTCTAGCGTTTTGAGATGTGACAGAACACCGGTTGCCCCCACCAGGCACCGTCGTCCGGCGGACGACGGCCCGCGTCCTGCCCGTCCGCCCGGACGGGAAGGTGCTGCTGCTGCACGGGTGGGACCCGCTGAAGCCCGGTACGCCGTACTGGTTCACGATCGGCGGCGGCGTCGAGGCGGGCGAGACGGTGGTCGAGGCCGGACTGCGGGAGCTGCGCGAGGAGGTCGGCATCTTGTTGCCGTCGGACGCGCTCGGCGAACCGGTCGCGACCAACACGATCGAGTTCGAGTGGGGCGGCTGCCCGATCATCCAGCACCAGACCTTCTTCGCGGTCGGCGTGGACGCGGTCGAGGTGACGTTCGCCAACCAGGAGCAGCTCGAGCTGGAGACGATCAGCGACCACGGCTGGTGGCACCCCGACGAGCTGGAGGCGACCGGTCAGGCCGCGCACGTGACGATCCCGGGGCTGCTGCGGGTCGCCGTCGAGGCGATCACGCTGCGGCAGGCGTCCTGAGGCTCAGCGCTCGCGCGCCTTCTTCAGCACCTTCTTCTTGACCTTCTTGTCGACCACGTAGTGCCGCAGGTCGAGGCGCTCGGCGCAGCCGGCATCGGCCAGCCGCTTGAGGACGACCGGGCACTTCTTGCACCTCGGCTTGTCCTTGCAGCACTTCTTCTTCGCGGTCATCTCGGGCACGTTTGGAGGATAGGTGAGGCTGACCTAACCGTCTAGCTGAGACGGCAATGATCGTGTCGCAGGTCACGCGAGCTGTCCGCTGAGCACCGCGCGCGCCTCGAGGAGTGACGGTCCGTACCAGGTCAGGTGCCGCCCGGAAACGCACTTCGCCGGCCGCGCGAATGCGTCCGGGCCGTCGCCGGGAGAAAAGGCGTAGGGCTCGTCCGGCAGCACCACCACGTCGTACGCCGGTAACGCGCCGACGTCGATCCGCGGATAACGGTCGGGTGATTCCGCAAACACGTTGTCGATCCCGAGCCGCGCCAACAGGTCGCCGGCGAAGGTGTTCCGGCCGAGCGCCATCCACGGTTTTCGCCAGATCGGAATCACCGCGCGCCGGCGTGGTCCGGCGTACGGCGTACTCCACACTTCGCGCGCTTCATCGACCCACGGCGGGACGTCTCCGGTGATCGCCGAGAGCATTCGTTCGAGTGAAGCCAGTGACTCCCCGACCGTCGTCGGTGTGGTCACCCAGACCGCGACGCCGTGCGCGCGCAACGCGTCGAGATCGGCCGCGCGATTCTCTTCGGCGTTCGCGACGACGACGTCGGGGCGCAGCTGCACGATGCGTTCGACGTCGGGATTCTTGGTGCCGCGAACGCGCGTCACGTCGAGGTCGTGCGGATGGCTGCACCAGTCCGTCGCGCCGATCAGCAACCGACGATGCGTGTGTGCGATCGACTCCGTCAACGAGGGCACGATGCTGACCACGGCGCTGATTTCATCGGGTAGTTCGACGGGGTCTTCGAGGTCGTCGTAGAGGGTTCGCACCGCGGCTGATCCGATCGTTCGCAGAGAGGTTGCCGAGGACAACACTGTCGGAAAACACTCCGAAGTGGCTGGTTCGCGCGCGTGTCGCCAACATTTCTTCGGCACCTTCGGGCATGGTCGGGGGTCATCGAAAACCCTTCTGCACAAGGATTTTCGGCATTACCGCCCGAATTGCCGGCGCGGACGCCTTGACCTGTGGGCGATTCAGGTGCTTTACGTGGGCACCAAGTGTTGTCATCATCATGACGACGAGGAATCCACCGTGGTTTTCCTCAGCCGCACCAAGGAGGCAGAGTGCCAGCCAAGAAGGCAGCCGCAGGGAAGGCGACAGCCAAAAAGGCTTCTCCCGCCAAGAAGACTGTCGCGAAGAAGGCCCCAGCCGCGAGGACGACGACCGCGCGCAAGGTCACGGCAGCGAAGAAGACGACGGCGAAGAAGGTGAGTGCGGCCAAGAAGGCGGTCTCCAAGGCACCCGCCAAGAAGACCGCCGCGAAGAAGACCACGGCGGTGAAGAAGACGACGGCCGCGAAGAAGACCACGGCGAAGAAGGCTCCCGCCAAGAAGGTCGTCGCGAAGAAGACCGTCGCCAAGAAGGCCCCGGCGAAGAAGGTCGCCGCCAAAAAGGTGACGACGGCCAAGAAGGCCCCGGCCAAGAAGACGACGGCGAAGAAGACCGTGGCGAAGAAGGCTCCCGCCAAGAAGGTCACCGCGAAGAAGGCACCGGCCAAGAAGGTCGCCGCCAAGAAGGCGCCGGCCCGGAAGGTCGCCGCGAAGAAGGCCCCGGCCCGCAAGGTCGCGGCCAAGCGGACCACCGCGCGCAAGGCGCCGGCCCGCAAGGCGACGTCGCGTTAATCCGTACGAAAACGAGGGGCACCACCGGAGTTTCCGGTGGTGCCCCTCGGCCCGTTCACGAGGTCAGTCGTCGTTCCACTTCGGGTCGTTGTCCCAGGCCTCGCTCTTCTCCTTGGCGATCTCCAGCGCCCGCGCGGCTTCCTCGCGCGAGCTGTACGGACCGAGCCGGTCCGCGGACTTCGCACCCTGGTACGGCTCGACCTCGCCGGTCGTCGTGTTGTAGTACCACTCGTTGCTGTGATCGTCGTCGGCCATCGCAGCGGACCACCTTCCCGGTGAAGTTGTCGCAACTAACTAGAATGATTCCACCATGTCGATTCTCACTCCCGGCATCATCTCGCCGCGCCGCCCGGTTCCCGCCTCCATCCCGCGCCCGGAGTACGTGGACAAGCCCGCGCCGGCGCCGTACGAGGGCTCGTACGTCACGTCCCCCGAACTGGTCGAGAAGATGCGCGTCGCGAGCAGACTCGCCGCCCAGGCCCTGCAGGCCGTCGGCGAGGCGGCCAAGCCCGGGGTGACCACCGACGAGCTGGACGCGGTCGGCCACGCGTACCTGGTGGAGCGCAACGCGTACCCGTCGACGCTCGGCTACCGCGGCTACCCGAAGTCCCTGTGCACTTCGGTGAACGAGGTGATCTGCCACGGCATCCCCGACGACCGTCCGCTCGAGGACGGCGACATCCTGAACGTCGACATCACCGCGTTCCTGGACGGCGTGCACGGCGACACCAACGCGACCTTCCTGGTCGGCGACGTCGACGAGGAGAGCCGGTTGCTGGTCGAGCGCACGCACGAGGCGCTGATGCGCGGCATCAAGGCCGTGAAGCCGGGTCGGCAGGTGAGCATCATCGGCCGCGTGATCGAGTCCTACGCCAAGCGTTTCGGGTACGGCGTCGTCCGCGACTTCACCGGGCACGGGATCGCCACCTCGTTCCACTCCGGCCTGATCATCCCGCACTACGACGACGAGCGTTTCGACGACGTGATCGAGCCCGGGATGACGTTCACCATCGAGCCGATGCTGACGCTGGGCAGCTACGACTACGACCTGTGGGACGACGGCTGGACCGCGACCACCAAGGACAAGTCGCGCACCGCCCAGTTCGAGCACACGCTCGTCGTCACCGACACCGGCGCCGAGATCCTCACCCTGCCGTGACTGTCACCGGCCCCGGCGACCCACACTCTTCGCCGGGGTCCGGCCTGCAGGTGATGCGGTACGAGCGCGCGCACCTGGACGGCGTACTGGCGATCTGCGCCGCCGAGGACTGGCCGAGCTTCCCTGCCGACCCCGACCGCGCCCACACGGTCCTCACCGCCCCCGGCGTCACCAGCGTCGTCGCGGTCGACGGCGACGAGGTCGTCGGCTTCGCCTACCTGCAGAGCGACGGCCACATCCAGGCCCACCTGTCCCTGATGGCCGTCCGCGCGGACCACCGCCGCCAGGGCATCGGCCGCGCCCTCCTGGAGTACGCCGGCCCGCTCACCGGCGCCCTCCGCGTCGACCTCGTCACCGACACCGCCGAGGACTTCTACCAGTCCTTCCAGCACCACCCCTACCGCGGTTTCCGCATCTACCCCTAGCGGTTGGAAGCGGCGCGGACGAAGGCGGCCAGGTCCTTCGACTGCTGCTTTCGCGAAGGCTCGTGGACGTACATCATGTGGCCGGCCGGGTAGTAGCGCAGCTCGATGTTGTCGCGGAGCTCGGCGGGGATCCGAAGGCGCGCGACCGTGTGCTCGGTGGCGAAGTACGGCGTCGCGCAGTCGTAGTGGCCCGACGCGATGTGCACCTTCAGGTGCGGGTTGGCGCGCATCGCCTCGGCGAGCTGGTCGGCGACGGTGACGTGGTTGTTCTCGAACTCCTTGAACGACCAGTCCTTGGCGGCGTCGGCGCTGATGATCTCGTACGGAAGATCGTTCAGGTACTCCAGCTCGGCGCGCACGTAGTGGTTCAGCGCGGCCGTGTACGGGCCCATGATCGCGCGCATCGACGGGTCGTCGACCGACACCTCGCCGGCCGAGTCGGCGTCCCAGCCGGTGAAGCGGGCGTCCAGGCGGCCGACCACCTTGCGCTGGGCGCGAAGCAGCTCGGCGAAGAAACGGGTGTGCTCGATCCGCAGGTCGACCCGGTCCAGGTAGTCGGCCGACAGGCCGGTCAGCGCGGACAGCTTCTCGATCACCTCGCCGCGGTAGTCTGCCGGCAACCGGTTGCCCTGGGCAAGCGCATTCGGGTACCGGCCGGCGGCGTACCGCTCGGCCTCGGCGAGCACGTCGGCGAGCTCTCGGTCCGGGATCAGCCCGTGGTAGTGCGCGGCCGCGGCGTACGACGGCAGGAACAGCGCGTACGGCAGGTCGTTGCCCGGCGTGAAGTCGAGCGTCGCGAACTCGAGCACCGCGGAGATCAGCATCACGCCGTTGAAGTACATCCCGTGCCGGTTCTGCAGGTGCGCGACCAGCCCGGCGGCCCGCGTCGTACCGTACGACTCTCCCGCGAGGAACTTCGGCGACATCCAGCGCCCGTTGCGCGACGTCCACAGCCGGATCACCTCGCCGACCGACTCCAGGTCGGGCGTGAACCCGTGGTACTCCCCCGGCTTCTCGCCCTCGACGGCCCGCGAGTACCCGGTCGAGACCGGGTCGATGAACACCAGGTCGCTGACCTGCAGCAGCGTCTCCGCGTTGTCCACCAGCCCGTACGGCGGTGGCGCCAGCTCGCCGACGTCACCGGACACCACGCGGCGCGGCCCGAGCAGCCCGAGGTGCAGCCAGATGCTCGACGACCCCGGCCCGCCGTTGAACGCGAACGTCACCGGCCGCGTCCCGGGCTCCGCGCCGTCCAGCGTGTACGACGTCAGGAACACCTCGGCCTTCGGCCGGTGCCCGTCGAACTTGCCGTCGGTCAGCACCTCGCGGCGCAGCACGATCCGCCCGGTGGTCGCGGTGTACTTCAGCTTGCGCCGCCCGGCGGTCAGCACGTGCTGCGTCGTGGTGAGATCGTCGGCCGGCGCGACCTTCTCGGTCGCGCCGGCCGTCGTCGTTTCCTGCTCAGTCATACCCCCGACACTAGCGTCAGGTCAGACCGAAGTGGTCGATGTCGAACAAGGCACCCGACCCGCCGCTGAAGGTGAGGAACAGCGCCCCCGTCCCCGCGCCGTTCAGCGTCGTCGAGACGGTCTGGAAGTTGTCCCACCCACCAGTCACCGGCACGGCGACCTGCCCGAGCACCGGCCCACCGGCCGACCCCGAGCGGATCCGGATCGTCCCGCCCGCACCACCCGACGAGATCCGCGCGGTGAAGCCGGTCTTGCCGGCCGTGCTGACCTGCGAGTAGCCCGCCCAGTCCCCGTTGTCGATGTAGCCGAGCGTCTGCCCACCACTGGCGCCACCGTGCCCGGCCACCTGTACGCCGGACTGCGACGTGAACGCCTCTCCCTCGATCTGCGTCACCGGCGGCGTCGCGGAGGCGTTGGCGGCGTATTGGATGCCGCCGAGCAGGTGCCGCCGGAACGCCTGGTCGGCGTACGACTCGATGGTGTGCCCGAACCCGGTGTAGAACGACCGCCCGGCGCCCTGCGGGTGGTACCAGGCGATCGGGTGGTCGCCCATGTTGCCGCCGCTGTAGGTCGACTCGTCGAGGTTGATCAGCACCCGCACGTTCGGCCGCGGGTTGGTGCGGTAGTTGTACAGCTCGTCGGTCCGCACCCACGTCGTCCCGAGGTGCGCGGTCGACTGGTGCGTGCGGTCCTCGACCCGCGCGGTGACCTGCTGGATCGCCGGGTGGCTGTGGAACCACGCGCCGACCAGCTGCCCGTACCAAGGCCAGTCGTACTCGGTGTCGGCCGCCGCGTGCACCCCGACGTACCCGCCGCCGCCGTTGATGTACGCCTCGAACGCCGTCTGCTGCGCCGCGTTCAGGATGTCCCCGGTCGTGCTCAGGAACACCACCGCCTTGTACGCCGCCAACTGCGCCGCCGTGAACACGTTGCTGTCCTCGGTCGCCGTCACGGTGAACCCGTTCGCCGCCCCGAGGTCCCGGATCGCCTGGATCCCGGTCGGAATCGAGTCGTGCCGGAAGCCGGCCGTCTTGCTGAACACCAGCACCTGGTACGGCGCGGCCGACGCCGTCTGCCAGGGCAGCAGCCCGCCGACCACGAGCGCTCCACCGGTCAGCAATGCCGTACGTCGCGTGAATGTAGTCATGCCAGCTCCCTAGGAAGAGACGGTGAAGGTGTCGACGTCGAACAGCGCGCCCGCGCCGCCGGTGAAGCTCAGGAACAGCGGCCCGCTCGCGGTACCGGTCAGCGTGGTGGAGACGTTCTGGAAGTTCTCCCAGCCGCCGGTACTCGGGACGGCGACCGAGCCGAGCAGCGTGCCCGTCGCCGACCCGGACCGCACCTGGAGGGTGCCGCCCGGGCCGCCCGACGAGATCCGGGCGCTGAACGACTTGATGCCGCTGGTGCTCACCTGCGAGTACCCGGCCCAGTCGCCGTTGTCGATGTAGCCAAGCGTCTGCCCGCCGCTCGCACCCGCATGAGCAGCGACCTGGACGCCGGACTGCGAGCTGAACGCCTCGCCCTCGGACGTCGTACCGACCGAGCCCGACGTCGCGAGCGTGAACGCGTCGAGGTCGAACAGGTTCCCGTTGCCGGTGACGCCCTTGAAGACCAGGAACAGCGTCGTCGTACCAGCCGGCTTGTTGGTCAGGTTGGCCGAGACGTTGGTGAACGTGTCCCAGCTGCCGGTGTTGGCGACCGGGACCGTCGCCATCAGCTGACCGGTCGCGGACCCGGCCCGCACCTCGAGCGTGCCGCCGGGACCGCCCGACGAGACGCGCGCGGTGAACGACGTCGCCGTGCTCAGCGCGTACGGCGTGAACGAGACCCAGTCGTTGTTGTCGACGTACCCGACCGTCCGGCCGCCCTCGGCCGCGGCGTGGGTCGCGAACTCGATCCCGGACATCGCGCTGAAGTGCTCGCCCTGGCGGTGCCGCGGCTGGAGCTTACGGGTGCTGTGCGTGGTGATGCCACCGTTGTCGGTGTACTCGGCGTCGAAGACCCCGAAGATGTTCGCGGCCGGGTCGTGCTCACCGTCCGGCGGCACCGCGATCGAGCCGCTGCAGCCGGTCTTGGAGGTGATCTGGTGCTGGTGGTCGTCGTGCCCGAGCAGGTAGGTGACCTTCACTCGGCTGCAGTCGATCGTCCCGTCCTCGGGGTCGCTGACGTTGACCTGGAAGGGCACGGTGTCGCCGAACGAGAACGGCTGCCCGTCAGCGGGCGTCTGCAGCGTCACCGACGGCGCGGTGTTGCCGACGCTGATCTGCACGTTCGCCGAGCCGGTCAGCCCGGTCGGGTCGGTCACGGTCAACGTCGCCGTGAACGTGCCCGCGGTGTTGTAGGTGTACGACGGGTTGGCCTGCGTCGAGCTACCGCCGTCGCCGAACGTCCAGCGGTAGGACAGCGCGCCGCCCTCGGGGTCGGAGCTGCCCGCCGACGAGAACGCCACGGTCAGCGGCCGGCCGCCGGATGTCGGCGTCGCCGCAGCCTTGGCGATCGGGTTGCGGTTGGTGCTGCCCTTGTACTCGATCCGCCAGAGCGCCTGGTTGTTCGCGCCGGTCCCGTAGTCGAGCACGTAGAGCGCGCCGTCCGGGCCGAACGCCATGTCCATCACCTGCGTGCCGGTCCAGGGGAACGCGCCGATGTCGCCGACGCCGCCGGTCCCGGTGACCTCGATCGCCTTGATCCACTTGCGGCCTAGCTCGCCGGCGAAGTAGCGGCCGTTCAGGGACGCGGGGAACTTGACCGGCGAGGTGTTGTTGGCGTCGTACCGGTAGACCGGACCGCCCATCGGCGACTCGGAACCGCCGCCGAACTCCGGCGGCGTCCCGGCGTCACCGCCGTACCGGATCCAGGACGGCTTGGCCGGCGGCAGCTTGGTCTGGCCGGTGTTGCGGAACGAGTTGTTGGTGGCACCGCCGGCGCAGTCGAACTTGGCACCCGACGGGCCGCTCGGGAACTGGAAATCGTTGTAGGTCTCGGTGCTGGTGTTGGTGCCGGTGCAGTACGGCCAGCCGTAGTTGCCGGGGGCAGTGATCCGGTCGAACTCGACCTGGCCGTTTGGGCCGCGGTTCGGGTTCGTCACACCGGCGTCCGGGCCGTAGTCGCCGAGGTAGACGATGCCGGTCGGTTTGTCGACACTCATCCGGAACGGGTTCCGGAAGCCCATCGCGTAGATCTCCGGCTTGGTCTGCGCGGTGCCCGGCGCGAACAGGTTGCCGGACGGGATCGTGTAGCTGCCGTCGGCCTGCGGTTTGATCCGGAGCAGCTTGCCGCGCAGGTCGTTGGTGTTGCCCGAGGTGCGCTGCGCGTCGAACTGCGGGTTGCGGCTGGTCCGCTCGTCGATCGGTGTGTAGCTGTCGGACTGGAAAGGGTTGCTGTCGTCGCCGGTGGTCAGGTAGAGGTTGCCCGCGGCATCGAAATCGAGATCGCCGCCGACGTGGCAGCACTGGCCGCGGTCGTTCGGGACCCGGAGCACGACCTTCTCGCTGGCCAGGTCGAGGGTGTTGTCGGTCTTCAGCACGAACCGCGACAGGTGCAGCTCGCCCTTCCAGCGGTCCCAGTCG
The DNA here is from genome assembly GCF_055583505.1 of Kribbella sp. NPDC104740. Classification (NCBI taxonomy): domain Bacteria; kingdom Bacillati; phylum Actinomycetota; class Actinomycetes; order Propionibacteriales; family Kribbellaceae; genus Kribbella; species Kribbella sp. NPDC104740. The sequence continues at coordinate 180,803 of NZ_JBVJNV010000010.1, forward strand.
GCCTGGGTGCCGTCGGTCGGAGCGTCGCCGTCCGGCGTACTGAGCCGTGGGGAGAAGTAGAGCCAGACGAAGCGGTTGGTCGCGAAGTTCGGGTCGACCGCGACGCCCTGCAGGCCCTCCTCGTCGTGGGTGTAGACGTTGAGCCGGCCGGCCAGCGTCGTCGTACCGTTGACGTCGGTGATCCGTACGGCGCCGTCGCGCGCGGTGTGGATCACCGAGCGGTTCGGCATGACGGCGAGCGACATCGCCTCGCCGAGCTCGTTGGCGCCACTGGCCAGCGACACCTGCTGGTAGTCGGCGGCCGGGATGGTCGACCCGGCCTCGGCCGCCGGGGCGGTCAGGCCCAGGGCTGCGACCAGCGCCGTCGTGACCAGTACGGCGACTCGGCTTCTTCTCATCACGCGACTCCTTCGATCAGGTCGAACTGTTCCCAGGGGCCGATCGCGTCCCGGTTGGCGATCAGGGGCGCGGCGCCGCCGTTGTCCGCGCAGACGAGCTTGTTGTTGACCTGCGCCCGGAGGCTGACCGAGCCGTCACCGTTGCGGATCAGCTGGAAGGTCTCCCAGGAGCCGACGTTCTGGTTCTTGGCGAGCAGCGGGCCGGCACCGGCGTCGTCGGCGGCGACGAGCAGGTTGTTGGCCTTGGCGCGCAGCGAGATGTTGCCGCCGCCGAGGTCGGTCATGACGTACTGCTGGGCGGTGCCGATCGTGTCGGCGTTCGCGATCAGCGGGGTGCCGGTGCCGGCGGTGACGTACTTGCCGTTGGCCCGTGCTTTGAGGGCTACCGCACCGGTGCCTTTCGTGAGGCCGATCGTTGCCCGGTCGTATCTTCTGGCGGCGGTGGCCGGTGTGCCGGACAGCTGTTGGAACGGCTGCGCTGTGGCGCCGGTCTTCTCGACCAGGTAGGTGCGGCCTGCCTGGGCCGGGATGGTGAAGGTGCCGTTGGACTGCGCTGCAACGATGGTGGCGCGGGTCTGACCGTCCAGGACTGTCACGCTCTGGCCGGGCCACGGGCTTCTCACGTTCAGCTGCTGCGCGGCGCCCGAGCTGATCGCGACCGTCGTCGGCGAGCCGTTGGCGATCTGCACGTGCACCCTCGACTTGTGGCCGATGGCAACCGTTCCTTCACCGGTCCAGTCGGTCGGCCAGGCGGGAGCGATCCGGAGCAAACCGTCGTAGTCCGTGGCCAGCGCCTCGGGCACCGTCGCGGCGAGCACGCCCGACTGCTCGATGTACGGCTCGAACGCCGGCTGCGCGGTGAAACTCGCCATCCCCGACGGGTAGACCTGGTACTGCCGGATCGCGGCGAGCAGCGCGGTCTTCATGTCGGTCGCCAGCCCGAGCCGGGCAGCGTGCAGCGCGTCGTAGCTCCAATCGTTGCCGTTGACATAGCTGCGCGAGGTGTACGTACGCCGCCCGACCGCGGTCAGCGGCCCGCTGTCGCCGATCAGGTTGTACGGCCAGACCGCCTCGAGCCCGATGTTCTCGCTGTTGTGCCGGGCCGCCGTCGGTTGCGTCGACAGGCCGATCATCGTCGTACCGTTGGCGTCCTGCGCGGGAGTGAGCAGCTGGGTCTGCGTCGCCGTGTCGGTCCGCGGCAGCGCCTGGAGCTTCGGGATCGCCGCGTTGAGCTGACCGACCAGCGCGCTGTCGACGCCGAGGGTCTGCGCCGCCTTGACCGCGACCGGGAAGAACGCCTGCATCGCCGCGATGTCGGTGGTCGGGTCGGTGACGCCCCACTGCGTCTCGTGCGCGTTCGAGAACGTGTGCAGCTTGCCGTCGGCACCGGTCGTCGCGTGCGAGAGCAGGAACTGCGCCGCGCCCTTGATCAGTGGGTAGTGCGCGGTCAGGAACGCCCGGTCGTCGGTCATCCGGTAGTGCTCCCAGACCCACAGGCCGATCTCGGCGCCGGTGGTGATGGTCAAGGAGTTGTACGTCGGCGCGATGATCGAGTCGCAGGAGGCGTTGCTGGTGCCGCCGTCGTACGTGCCGTTGCCGTTGAACCGCATCGTCTCCGGGACGCAGAGGCCCTGGCGGCCGGGCATGCGCTGGCTGGTCCAGGTCGCGATCGCGTCCTGGTTGTCCTTGTAGAGGCGGAACATCGGGTCGTTCAGCGCGGGCAGTCCCGCGGACAGGTTCGCGGCGACCTGCATCCTGAGGTTCCAGAACCAGTAGCCCGACGGGTACCAGTCGCGTTTGTCCTGCGAGAAAGTGAACAGGTCGGCGACACCTGCTTGCGATCCGGGCAGGACGCCGCGGCTCTGCGCAGCAGCGGAGTACAGGTAGATCGTGCGCAGGTTCTCGACGTAGTCGCCGGTGCCGTCTGGGGAGCTGATCTTGATCAGGCCTGCTCGTTGCCAGTAGTCGTGCCACCACTGGAGATGCGGGTTCCTGACCTCGGACGCCGGACGCGTGGCGGCTCCGTTCAGTACGGCGTTGGTGGTGGCGATCGAGTCGCCGCCGGTCCAGGTCGGCGCCGCGACGACGACCCGGAACGAGCCGTCGGCGTTGGGCTGGAAGGCGACCTGGCCGGTGAGGTTGTTCGGCGCCGACGCGACGACGTTGCGGCCGCCGGCGGTGATGCCCGCGAGCGAGCCGAAGGTGCGGCCCGACGCGCCGGCGCCCTGGTTGTCGACCCAGGTCTCGGCGAGCGCGGCCACGGCGCCGGAGGCGCGGGCGGTCGGCGTACGCGGTGACCAGAGTTTGACCTGGGCGGTCTGGGTGGCGTTCGGGTCGGCGCCGGTGACGTCGACGACGAGCTGCTGGGTGTCGGCGCGGATGAACGCGGTCAGCGTCATGCCGCCGCCGGACTGGCGCAGCATTCCGTCGTACAGGTCGAGCTTGCCGGTGAAGTCGGCGGCGGTGGTCATCCTCGACAGGCCCGGGATCACGACGTGACCGAGGGACTTGCGGCTCGGGAACGTGTCGGTGCGGTTGAGCTGCGCGGTGAACCCACCGGCCGCCCAGACCGCCGCCCCGAGGGCGCCGTTGCCCAGCGGCAGCGACTCGGTCGGCACCGCGTTGGCCCGGCCGAGCACGATGTCGGAGCGGCGGACCAGGTTCGGGGTGTCGACGACGAAGGACCCGTTCTGCCAGGCGGTGAAGCCCGGTGCGGCGACGGCGGGCGGGGAACCACCGGTCGAGATCAGCCCGGCGAGCAGGGCCGTCGCCAGCAGGATTTTGGGCAGGCGGGATCGCAGGAGGGTGTTCATCGGATCTCTCCTGGAGAAGGAGCGGACCCCTGGCCTGGGGGCGGAGAGGACCAGAGGTAGACATCGGATCTTTCTGGGTTCACGCTCCGCTGTCAATCCCTCACCGGTTCCGGAACTTCCGGGCTCGGTAACCTCTGCCCATGGCCAAGATCCTTCACCTTGCTTTCGCCGACGAGTGGTCGGCGGCCCAGGCCGCCGGCGCCTACCGGATGTCGACCCGGGGTGTGTCCCTCGACGACGACGGCGTGACCTTCATCCACGCGTCGCGGCCCGACCAGGTCGCCGGCGTCGCGAACCACTTCTACGCCGACGTCGAGGAGTCGCTGCGACTGCTGGTGATCGACACCGAGCGGCTCGTCTCGGCGCTCTGCGACGAGGACCTGGACGGCAGCGGCACCACCTTCCCGCACATCTACGGCCCGCTGAACCTCGACGCGGTGGTCGACGTACGGACCTACGAACGCGGGGCGGACGGCCGCTGGCCCGAGATCTCCGCGGAGGCCGTATCCTGATCGGCGGAACGGGTCGGTCGGGTGACCGCGTCGTCCACTCCGGTGGGCGCCGAGGAAAGTCCGGACTCCACAGGGCAGCGTGGTGGGTAACGCCCACCCGGGGAAACCCGCGGGACAGTGCCACAGAGAACAGACCGCCAGCGGCCTGGACGAACCCCGTGGTTCGTCCAGGTGCGGGTGAGGGTGAAACGGTGGTGTAAGAGACCACCAGCTCGGCAGGTGACTGCGGAGGCTAGGTAAACCCCACGTGGAGCAAGGCCAAGAAGGACGCCGGGCAACCGGCGTTCGCGCGAGCGTTCGAGGGCTGCCCGCCCGAGCTCGCGGGTAGGCCGCTGGAGACTGCCGGCAACGGCAGCCGTAGATGGATGGTCACCGACAACAGAATCCGGCTTACAGACCGGCCCGTTCCCCTTGACCGTCTGTGGTGGCAGTGGCCGGCCTGCGGCTGATGAACGGGTCACGTGGTTGACTGCTGGGTCAATCGTTTGCGCAACCCCGTGAGGACTTGAGATGAAGAGGCTGACCCGCGCCCTGATCGGCGTACCCGCCGCGACGCTGCTCGTGATGGGACTGACGACGATCGAGGCGTTCGCCGCGGACGGCGTACCGAGCAGTGCACCGCCGGAAGGTTCGCTGGGTGTCTGGTGCGTCTCGGTCACCGGCGCGAAGGCGTGCTTCGCGGAGTACGGCGACCGGGTGTGGGTGAAGGACACCAAGGCCAACGGCGCGCCTGCGGCCGGCACCATCTCCGACACCGAGTCGTCGGCGAGCTGGCACCGCGAGTGCTTCAACCGCCGCGGCGCGGACGGGGGCTGGGTGATGTGCAACTTCAACGTGCCCGAAGGCAACTCGGGCCTGCTGTGGGCTGCGAACAACCCGTTCGTCGGCAGCCAGGCGAGCGTGAAGATCTTCACTCAGCTGATCTGATCTGCTTCGGCTCGGCGAGCTGCCTCGCCAGTAACGCCGCCAAGGCGGGAAGCACGATCAGAACAGCCAGAACTGTTTGAAGTGACGTGCTTCTCGCCAGCGCCCCGAGCGCCGGCGCCAGCAACCCTCCTGCGCTGACCGCGAGCCCCAGCGTCACCCCGCTCGCCGTACCAACTCGGGTCGGCAGGTAGTCCTGGCCGAGCGTGATGTGGAGCGAGAACGGCACGGAGAGCGCGATCGCCGTCACCACCACGAACGCGAGCATCACCGGCCCGGGGACGAACGCCAGACCCGCCAGCCCGAGCGCGGCGACGGCGTACGCAACACGCATCACCGGCAGCCTGCCCCACCGATTCGCCAGCCGTCCGCCGAGCAGCGTGCCGATCACCCCGCCCGCGAACAGCACCACGAGCACCGCCGAGCTTCCCGTCGCGGACAACTCGAGCCGCTGCCCGATGAACAGCCCGACGAACGTCGTCAGCCCGACGTACACGATCGACCGCAGTACGACGACGCCCGTCAGCTGCGTGAACGACCGCCAGTCGTCCGTCCCGGCCACCGCGCAGCGGGACCTCCGCGTGGAGCTGGTTGCCCGCAGCAACGGGATCGTCGTCAGCATCCCGAGCACCGACGGCACCAGCAGGAACGGCGTCGCCCGCAGCCCGCCGTACGCGAGCAACGGTGCGACCAGCACCGGCGCCAGCGCGAACCCCACGATCCCACCGAGCGAGAACCAGCTCATGCCGACATGGCCGCCGCCGGTGACAGCGCGCGCCGTACGGGCGGCCTGCGGATGGTACGCCGCGACGCCGACGCCGGTCAGCGCGATCACCGCGAGCGTCAGCACGTAGTCGCTCGTCAGCCCGACCGCCGCCGTACCGGCCCCGGTCACGAGCATGCTTGCTGGAAGCAACCACGGCATCGACCACCGATCGGTCAGCAGCCCGAACGCGGGCTGCACCACCGACGACAGCAGCGTCGCGGCGAGCACGAACCCGGAGACCGCAACGTAGTCGTAGCCACGCTCGTGCACCAGGAACGGGACGAGCACCGGAACGATCCCCTGGTACAGGTCGACGCTGCCGTGCCCGGTCGCGAGCAGGACGGTGGGGAGCCTCTTCACGGTCCGAGTCTTCCGGGTGTGCGCCTGTCCGGCTTCCGATAATCTGCCGAGTGATGTCGACAAGCCGCCACCTGCCGATCGCGCCGACCGTCCTGCGCCGCCTCGACGCCGGCGCGGGCATCGACGCGCACCGGCACGACGACCACCAGATCGCGTACGCCGCCCGTGGCGTCCTCGCCGTCGCGACCGATCAGGGGCACTGGATCGCGCCCGCCGACCGGGCGATCTGGGTCCCGGCCGGGACGGTCCACCAGCACCGCGCGTACGGGCGGACGGACCTCTACCTGGTCGGCCTCACCGAGAACCCGCTCGGCCTGACCGCTCCCGCGGTCCTTGCCGTCGGCCCGCTTCTCCGCGAACTGATCATCGCCTGTACGTCGTCTGTCGCCGAGACCCCTTCGAACGCGCGCCTCCGCGCCGTACTGCTCGACCAGCTCCAACACACCTCCGAGCAGCCCTTGAAGTTGCCTACAGCAACCGATCCGCGCTTGGCCGTCGTCTGCGCGATCCTCATCGCCGATCCCGCCGATCGTCGACCTCTCGCGCTCTTGGCGGCGTCGGTCCCGGCCGGCGAGCGCACGCTCTCCCGCCTCTTCCGCTCCGAGTTCGCGATGACCTTCCCGCAGTGGCGCACCCAGCTCCGCCTCCACCACGCGCTGATCCTGCTCGCCGAGGACCACCCGGTCACCACCGTCGCTCTGCGCTGCGGCTGGTCGACCCCGAGCGCGTTCATCGACACCTTCCGCCGTACCTTCGGCCACACCCCCGGGCAACACCTTGACAGGCGTCGGTAAACGTTTGCCAAGATGCTGGGATGATCTACGAGCTGAACCACGTAGGCGGCCCCGTCCAAGACCTCGACGCAAGTCTCGACTTCTACACAGCCCTCGGCGCCCAGATCGTCGACCATCTCTTCATGGCGGGCCCGCAGGTCACCCGCGTCCACCTCCAGCTCGGCACCGGCCTGATCGAGCTCCTGCACGCGAACAACCCGGCCCCCGACGCGACGTACGGCCTCAACCACATCGGCTTCATGACCGACGCCCTCGACACCGACTACGCCCGCCTGATCGAAGCCGGCTACGCCGAACTCTCACCCCCCAAGGTCGCCGGCAGCGGCCAAGGCCGCCTCGCCTTCCTCGCCGACCCCAACGGCAACCGCGTCGAACTCCTCCAACGCACCGAGGAGTTCCGCATCCCACCCATCACCACCGGCGCAACCCGCCGCCTCGCCCACATCGCCCTCGACGCCCCCGACCTGGAAGCCGCCACCACCTTCTACTCCGACCACCTCGGCCTCCCCCACGACGCCGGCCGCTTCACCCTCGACCAAGACACCCTCGCCCTGAGCGCGACCTGGCCCCCGTCCACCACCCCGGTCAACCACCTCGCCCTCGAGGTCGCCGCTCCCCGCCCCGACCTCCACGACCCGGACGGCAACCGCATCACCTTCGTCCCGATCAGCTGATCGGCCGCCACCCATTGTCACCACCCACACGCAGCGTTACGGTGACTCCTGATCCCGAGGGGGGCTCGGGGATTCAAGGGGGGAACCATGTCACAGCCGTACTCCGGCATGCCCGGACAACCGCCAGCCGGACCGAAACAGCCGCCGGGCAAACTCCGCACCCGCACCGTGGTCCTGATCATCGCCGCTGGACTGACGGTGCTGTTCGTCCTCAGCAGCATCCAGGGCGCGCTCAACAAGCCCGCCGCCGGCCCGGACCCGGCGAGCGCCCAGGTCGTCGAAGTCACCGACGGCCTGCCCGCGGCACCACCGGCAACCACACCAACCGCTGCACCGACGCAGCCGGCGACCACCGCACCCAAGCCGACCACAGCACCGAAACCAACCACCGCACCGGAGTCCACGGCACCACCGAAGCCCGTCGTACCGCCGAAGCCCGTGGTCCCACCGAAGCCGACCACCGCACCGAAGCCCGCGGCGCCACCGAAGCCGAAACCCATCGTCTACAAGAAGATCTCGGCCCGCCAGTGGAAGCTGATCGCCAAGTCCCCCGACGACCACGTCGGTGAGAACCTGATCATCCACGGCGAAGTCACCCAGTTCGACGCCGCCACCGGCACCGACACCTTCCGCGCCAACGTCGACGGCATCAAGCACCGCCCGGCGTACGGCTTCGTCGACTACCCGAGCAACGTCATCCTCACCGGCACCGAGTCAGCCCTGACCGACCTGGTCGAAGACGACCTCTTCACCGCCCGCGTCACCGTCACCGGCTCCCTCACCTACGACACCCAGATCGGCGGCCAGACGACGGTCCCGCAACTCCAGATCGCGTCCTTGGCAGTGACCGGCAGCGTCGGCGACTAGCACCAGCCGGAGCCGGGAGGACGACACATGGTGCAAGGATTCAAGGCAGCGGGGATTGTCATCGCGGTCCTCTTCGGGCTGTGGCTGTTGTACCTGATGGAGAACATCCCGAGCGGCGATCCTCCGCGGCCACCGCCGCCCTGGGAGTCGCTCCGAATCTCTACGCCGCCGACAGACATCGAGACCCGTTGGCCAACCCGAGGGTATGTCTGCCGCGAGTGCCCGGACCCTGAACCTCCGGGGGACTACGAGGCGGACCGCGCGTGGGAGAACGACGCGTGGCGATGAGCGTCACGCTGACAGCGGGGTGACCGGCGCCGTGCCCGCGAGCTCACCCTTGAGGTGAGCCCAGGCACCCACCTCAGGGGGCACCTCCTACTCAAATCTTCCTGTCTTTGCCCTTGTTTCTTGCCCTCTTTTCTCAGCTGAGGTCTAGTTCGTAGTACTGGCTCAGGAGGCCCTCGCCGAAGAGGGTGTGGGGTTCCTCGCTGGTGAGGGTGAAGCCTCGGTTGAGGTAGATCTGGCGGGCTGCTTTCAGGGGGTCGTTGGTCCAGAGGACCATGCGTTTGTAGCCGGCTGTGCGGGCGAAGGCCAGGCAGGTGTCGACGAGGCGGCTGCCGAGGCCGTGGTCTCGGGCGGCGGGGGTGAGGAGGAGCAGGCGGAGTTTGGCGGTGGCGTCGTCGGGGCCCTGGACGCAGAAGATGCAGCCGACGCGGACGCCGTCGAGCTCGGCGATCCAGGCGGCTTCGCGGGCCGGGTCGGCGGTCTCGGCGTAGTCGGCGACGACGCGGGCGACCAATGCCTCGAAGGGCTGGCCCCAGCCGTACTCGGCGGCGTACAGCTCGCCGTGGAACTGGACGACCCAGCCGAGGTCGCCGGGCTGGTCGGCGGGACGGATCACTGGTTCGGACATCGGCACACCCCGATCTACTGACACGAGTGTTTCAGTAGGCGATACTAGCGGCGTGCCGACCACGAAACCAGCCCCCTCCGCGCGGGAGCGGGAGCTGCTGGAGCTCGCCTACAGCTACTCGCTCACCCACGGGCTCGCCGATCTGTCGCTGCGTCCGCTGGCGACGGCGATCGGGTCGAGTCCGCGGGTGCTGCTGTTCTTGTTCGGCAGCAAGGACGGGCTGATCCGGGCGCTGCTGGCGAGAGCGCGGAGCGACGAGCTGGACTTGCTGCGGCAGCTTCGGTACGGCGACGGGCAGCGCCCGGACGACCGGGCCCGGCGCGACGAGGGCGGTTCTGCGACGCAGCCTGGGCTCGACGTGATCGCCCGCGAGCTGTGGACCTGGTTGTCCGCACCTGAGCGGCGTCCGCTGATGAATCTCTGGGTCGAGGCGTACGGCCGCTCGCTGGTCTCCCCCGACGGCCCGTGGGGCGACTACGCGCGGAGCACCGTCGACGACTGGTTGGAGTTGCTCAAGGCATCACAAGTCGATGCCGAGAGCAAGCATGCCCAAGCGCAGCGGACCGCCGTGCTGGCTCTTCTCCGGGGCGCGCTGCTCGATCTGCTCGCCACCGGCGATCTCGACCGCACCACCAGGGCGGTCGAGCAACAACTAACCCGCTAGCTCGAACGCGATCGTCCGCTTGGTGATGTCGGCCTCGACCAGCTTCACCCGCACGGCCTGCCCCAACGGCAGCGGCGACGCACTCGTCACCTTGCCCTCGACCGCGAGCGTCGACAACGTCACGACGCCCCGCTTCGGATCCCGCTCGTCGACATCGACGACGACCCCGTCGAACTCCGCGCCGACCTGGTCGGCGACCAGCCCGGCCTCGACCATCGACACGATCGCGCGCTCGTACGCGTGCGCCTTCCGGTCGCACTCCTCCATGATCTTCGGGATCTCGTCCATCGACTCCAGAACCCAGGAAGGCACCGGCTGGTCCGCGCACAGCGCGACGCAGATCTCCCCGGTCCACCGATCGACCAGCCGGCGCAGCGGCGCGGTCACGTGCGCGTACTCCGACTTCATCGCCGCGTGCTCCGGCTGCTCAGGAACCCCACCGGAGAAGGCCGTGTAACCCGCACCCCGGAAGAGAACGGTGCACGCGGCAAGCATCGCGGCATGCGCCGGCACCTTCGGGTCGAGCCCGTGGATGAACTCCGCGTACGACGTACCGACCGGCCAGTCGATCCCGAGCGCCTTCGCGGTGTTCTCCAGCTTGCGGCGCAGGTCGTCGTGCGACTCCGGCAGCGTCCGCAGGATCCCGATCTCGCCGTACATCATGAGGTGCGCGGCGGCCATCCCGGTGAGCAGCGAGATCTGCGCGTTCCACCCCTCGACCGGCAGCGGCGCGCGGAACTCCAGCGACCACTGGCCGTCGGCCGTGACGACCTCCTGGTCCGGGATCGGCAGGTTGACCCCGCCGCGCTCCAGCTCGCGCTGCTCGCGCAGCTTGCCGACCTCGCGCAGCAGCTGCAGCGACTCCGACGCCGTACCGGCATCGAGGTCCTTCTGTACGCCGGCGTAGTTCAGCTTCGCGCGCGACTTCACCAGCGCCCGCTCGCAGACCACGTCGGTCCCCTCGCCGGACGCGTCGACCGTGATCGTCCACAGCAGCGCAGGCCGTACGGCGTCCGCCAAAAGCGACGCGGCGCCCTCGGACAGCTCCGGCGGGTGCAACGGCGTGCGCTTGTCGGGCGCGTAGAGCGTCTCGCCGCGCTTGCGCGCCTCGACGTCGATCGGGTCGCCGGGCTGCACGAACGCCGCGACGTCCGCGATCGCGTAGTGCACGGTGTAGCCGTCGCCGGCGCGCTCGATGTGCAGCGCCTGGTCGAGGTCCATCGACTCGGGCGGGTCGATGGTCACGAACTCGATGTCCGTGCGGTCGAGCGACGGCAGCCGCGGGTTGTCGCGCGCGGCCAGCGCCGCCGCGACCACCTCGGGCGGGAACTCCGCCGGCACCTCCAGCTCACGCCGGATCGTCTGCAGCGAAGCCCGGAGCACCTCGGGCACGTCCTCGGCGAAATGCACCTTCTGCAACGGCACTCGACCACTCCGTCCTCGACGACCCGGCCGCGACGATGCGGCCGGGGGTCCTCAGACTAGCTGCCGAGGGGAGGCACGACATTGAAGCTGCGCAAGGAGGCCAGGCCGTCGGCGTACCAGTTGATCTCGGTGACCGTCGCGGGCTTCAGCTCCATCCGGAACAGCGACGCCATCGGCGCCTGCAGCACGCCGCGCACCATCAGCTTGATCGGCGTCACGTGCGTCACGACGACGACGGTCTTGCCCGGGTACGACGACAGCACCGCGTCCCGCGCCGACCGCGCCCGGCGCGCGCACGTGTCGAACGACTCGCCGCCGGGCGGCGCGACCGTGGTCGAACCGAGCCAGGCGTTCAGCGCGTCCGGCCACTTCTCCTGCACCTCGGCGAAGGTGTGCCCGTCCCAGTCGCCGAACGAACACTCGACCCAGCCGTCGCGTACTTCGACGTCGAGCCCGAGCCGCTCGGCGACCGCGGCCGCCGTCTGCCGCGTCCGCAGCAGCGGGGAGGAGATGACGGCGTCGATCGGCCCGAGCCCGGCCTCGGCTCCAGCCGGCACGCCGCCGCCGGCCGGCCCGGCGATGTAGCGCGCCGCCGCCTCGGCCTGCTGACGCCCCACCTCACTCAGCCCCGGGTCGTCCCCACCGGACCCCGAGAACCGCTTGTCCACCGTGTGCGGCGTCTCGCCGTGCCGCAGGAAGATCAGCCGCGTCGGCGGCTCGGCCTGTACGCCGCCCCAACCCTGCATCGCCTTCCCGAGCTCCGACACCTCGGTCACCACCGGCGCCGCCGAGCTCTCGGCCGGCTTCAGCGGGACCGGCTTGCCGTCCAGCGCCATGTTCGCCAGCGCGTCCGCGGCCGCGTTCTGCGCCCGCGGCACCCAGGTCCACTCGGTCCCGAACGGCGCCAGCGACTGCGCCTTCGCCGCCAGCGGCTTCATGTCCGGGTGCTTGACCTTCCAGCGCCCGGCCATCTGCTCGATCACCAGCTTGGAGTCCATCCGGACCTCGATCGAGGCGTTCGGCGCGTACTCCGCGGCCAGCTCCAGCCCGGCGATCAGCCCGCTGTACTCCGCGACGTTGTTGGTCGCGACCCCGATCGTCACCCCGGCCTGCGCGATCACCTGCCCGGTCGCCGGGTCGCGCACCAGCGCGCCGTACGAGGCCGGGCCCGGGTTGCCCCGGGAACCACCGTCGGCCTCGACGACGACGTGCGTCCAGGTCATACCGTGCTCTCCGGCGTACGGACCAGGATCCGGCCGCACTCCTCACAGCGCAGTACGACGTCGGCAGCGGCCGCCTTGATCTTGGCCAGGTCGGACGGCGCCAGCTCCATCCGGCAGCCCATGCAGCGCTTGCCGACGAGCGGCGCGGCGCCGATGCCACCGTTGTGCTCGCGCAGCCGCTGGTACTGCTTCACCAGGTCGTCGGGCAGCTCGGCCGCGACACCGGACCGCTGGTCGCCCAGCGTCGCGCGCTGCTCGTCGAGCTCCTTCAGCGCGGCGTCGCGGGTGCCCTCGAGCTCGGACTGGCGGCCGGCGAACGCCTCCGCGCGGCCCTGGAGATCGGCCTGGACGACCTCGGCCGCCTCCAGCTTCTCCATCACCTCGAGCTCGGCGTCCTCCAGGTCGGAGATCCGGCGGTCCAGCGACCCGATCTCGTGCTGCAGGTTCTCCAGGTCGCGCGGCGACGTGACCTGGCCGGAGTCGAGGCGCTGCTGGTTGCGCGCCTTGCGCTGCCGGACCTGCTCGACGTCGCTGTCGGCCTTCTTCTGCTCGCGGCGCAGGTCCGACACCTCGGTGTCGGCGGCGACGAGCTCCCGGTCGACGACGGACTTCTCCGCCCCCAGGTCGGTGAGCGCCTGGTGCTCGGGCAGTGACCTGCGCTTGGTCGCGACCACATCCAGCTGCAGGTCGAGATCCTGCAGGTCCAGCAACCGGCGTTGGACAGCGGGCTCGGCGTTCAGGGTCGGCTCCTTAGATCGTTCAGTTGTCAGCTCTCCGGGCGGCCCCTACAAGCGCAGGTTCCAGGCATCCGTGCGGAGCGTCGAGATGTGAGTGTCCACGGTACTGCCCTGCTCTGCCAACCCCGCGCTCAGGAGTCGTTCGGCGTCGGCGAGCCAGGGCCACTCGCTGGCCCAGTGTGCGACGTCGATCAAGGCCGGCCCGTCGGCGTACGCGCGGGCCTCGGTCGCCGGGTGGTGCCGGAGGTCGGCGGTCACGTAGGCGTCGACCCCCGAGGCGCGGACGCGATCGAGCTCGGAGTCGCCGGCGCCGCCGCAGACCGCGACGGTCTCGATGATCCTGTCGGGATCACCTGAGACACGCACGCCATGTTCGGTCTTCGGGAGGCCGCGGTCTACTTGCGCGGCGAAGTCGCGCAGCGTCAGCGGCTCGGCGAGCGTCCCGATCCGGCCGCCGCCACGCGGGCTCGGCATCGCGGCCAGCTCCAGTACGTCGTACGCCGGCTCCTCGTACGAGTGCGCGGCGTACATCGCCTCGACCACCGCGCGCCTTCGGCCGCGCGGCAGGATCATCTCGACGCGGGACTCCTCGACCACCTCGATCGCGCCCACCGCACCGATCGTCGGGTTTGCTCCTTCGAGCGGCCGGAACGTCCCCTCGCCGGTCGTCGACCAGGCGGCCCGGTCGTAATCCCCGATCCGGCCGGCGCCCGCCGCCGCGAGCGCATCGATCATCCGCTGCGTCTCGTCGACTGGCACGTACACGACGATCTTGTCCATCGCCTCCGCGGGCATCGCCTTCAACGGCCGCGTGTTCTGCAGATTCAGCGCCGCCGCGAGCGCGTCGCTCACCCCAGGGTTTGCGTTGTCCGCATTCGTGTGACAGACGATCAACGCCGTCCCACTCCGAATCAGGTCATGCACCACCCGCCCCTTGGGCGTGGTCGTCGCGACACTGTTCACCCCACGCAGCAACAACGGGTGATGACTGACGATCAGATCGAACCCACCATCGATCGCCTCGTCCACCACCGCCCGCATCGGATCAACAGCAAACAACACCTTCCGCACCGGCTGCTCCGGATCCCCAGTCACCAGCCCGACGGCGTCCCAACTCTCCGCCCACGAGGGGTCGTACAACCGATCCAGAACCGCCTTCACATCACCCAACGTCGTCGCCACGGAGTCATCCTCCCGCACGGGTCACCCGCGCCGGACCCCCACCACTCACCAACCCCATGCCATCACCCACGCCCCCGCTCACCCGAACTGCTACCCGTGCTGCAACGAGGGGTTACTGAGTGCTGCAGATCCGCCAACCGGCGCCCACCACACAGCCTTGAACGGTGCTGCACGTCGGCCGCCTGGCCTCACCCGGTGCCCCGCAGGGCGCTCCACGGACCAATCCGCTCCACACCGCAGAACCGCGGAGACGCCCAGAGACCGACACCCACCACTGACCAACCCCCACCGCTCGACACCCCGCACGCTCAGCGCTCCGGAGATCCCCGCCCACCTGCCTGGTTAGTCAGTGCTGCACGTCGCCCGCCTGCGGTGGCCCCAGGGCCGCACGGCCCACCGCAGGGCCGCCGGGCTGAAGGTGACCGGGTCAGCGCACCCCGCCGACCCGCCAGACCACCTCAGCGGTGGGCCGTCGCAAACCGCCAAGGGGTTGAGGTGGAGGGAGGGCCTGCCCACCCAGAGCCTTCGCTTCGCTCGGCGATCTCCCCCACCCCCAGCGGGTTGAGGTGGGAAGCTCACCGGCCTGTCTGCTCTCCGCACTTCGGCCGGCAGCGGCGGGACGTTGCATCTACTTGGTCCGGCGAGAACGCGGCGGCCAACCACCAGCCCAAGCGGTTGAGGCAGAAGGACCGCGGAGCCCGCCCGCTCCGGGCCTTCGCTCCGGCCGACGCCCTCCCCGTCACCTCGGGCTCGAAGCGCGCAGCGCCGCGATCCGGCTAGGCGAGCCGGTCTGCCTCCTCCGCACTTCCGCCGGCAGCGGCGGGACGTTGCAGCTACGTGGTCCGGCGAGAACGCGGCGGCCAACCACCAGCCCAAGCGGTTGAGGCAGAAGGACCGCGGAGCCCGCCCGCTCCGGGCCTTCGCTCCGCTCGGGCGACCTCCCCGCCCAACCCGCGACCCTCGCTCGGCTCCCCACCCCCAAGGGGTCGGGGTGGGGAGTCCGTGTCTACCAGCCCACCAGCGTCACCGGTGGGCGGGCTCTTCAGATCAGCCAGGCTGTGGTGTCCGACGGGA
The DNA here is from genome assembly GCF_055583505.1 of Kribbella sp. NPDC104740. Taxonomy (NCBI): domain Bacteria; kingdom Bacillati; phylum Actinomycetota; class Actinomycetes; order Propionibacteriales; family Kribbellaceae; genus Kribbella; species Kribbella sp. NPDC104740. The sequence continues at coordinate 196,129 of NZ_JBVJNV010000010.1, forward strand.
GCTTCTCGCCTTCCAGCGGGCCGCTGGAGAGGACGACCGCGCCCTCCGGCAGCTCGATCGGGGCGGCGCCGAAGTTGGTGATGGACTGCCAGCCGCCGGGGCGGCGGAAGTGCAGGGACCACTCGACGGCGTCGACCCACTCGAGGCCCTCGCCGGTTTGCAGGCCTCGGCGTACGGCGAGGGCCTTGCGGTACAGGCTGAGCGTCGAGTCGGGGTCGCCTTCCTGGGCCTCGACCGAGTAGCCGCCGAACCACTTCGGCTGGAGGAGGTGGGAGCCGCCGGAGCCGAAGCCGAACGACAGGCCGCCGACGGTCCACGGGAGCGGGACGCGGCAGCCGTCGCGGCCCTTCTCGGCGCCCTTGGAGCGGAAGTACGCCGGGTCCTGCAGGTTCGCCGCCGGCAGTTCGCCGACCTCCTGCAGGCCGAGCTCCTCACCTTGGTACAGGTACGCCGAACCAGGCAGCGCCAGCATCAGCAGTACGGCGGCCCGTGCGCGCCGCAGGCCCTGCTCGACGTCGACGGTCGGCTCGGTGCCGTTGCTCAGCAGCCACGCCTTGCCGTCCTGCCAGGCGCCGTCGGGGTCCTTCGGCAGCCCGTACCGCGTCGCATGCCGGACGACGTCGTGGTTGGAGAACACCCACGTCGAGGATGACCCGTTCTGCTCGGCGAGCGCCAGGTTCTCCTTGATCACCTGCCGGAACCGGTCGAAGTCCCAGTCGGCCTGCAGCAGGTCGAAGTTGAACGCCTGCCCGAGGCCGGCCGCGCTCGCGTACCGCGCCCGGCGGGCGGCCGGTACGAACGCCTCGGCGACCGCGGACTTCGGCGGGTCGTACTCGTTCAGCACCTGGCGCCACTCGACGTAGATGTCGTGCACGTCGTCGCGGTCCCACAGCGGGTGCACGCCGTTGGACTCCGACTGCCGGGGCAGCGTGGTCTTCGACGGCAGCGGCTCGGTCAGGTCCTTCTTCAGCGCGTGCGCGACGTCGACGCGGAACCCGTCGACGCCCCGGTCCGACCAGAACCGCAGCGTCTTCAGGAAGTCCTCGCGGACGTCGGCGTTGTCCCAGTTCAGGTCGGGCTGCTCGGCCGCGAACAGGTGCAGGTACCACTGGCCGTCGTGGATCTGCGCCCACGCGGATCCGCCGAAGACCGAGTCCCAGTCCGAGGGCGGCTGGTCGCCGTCGCCCTCGCGGAAGATGTACCGGTCGCGCTCGGGCGAGCCCTTCGGCGCGGCCAGCGCCTCCTGGAACCACTCGTGCCGGTCGGAGCTGTGGTTCGGCACGATGTCGACGATCAGCTTGATCCCGGCCTCGTGCAGGGTGCCGACCAGTTCGTCGAAGTCGGCGAGCGTGCCGAGCCGCGGGTCGACGTCGCGGTAGTCGTCGACGTCGTACCCGCCGTCGGCCAGGGCGGACGGGTAGAACGGGCTCAGCCAGACCGCGTCGATACCGAGCGACGTCAGGTACGGCACCCGGCTGATGATGCCCTGCAGGTCACCGATGCCGTCCCCGTCGGAGTCGGCGAAGCTGCGCGGGTAGACCTGGTAGACGACCGCCTGCCGCCACCAGTCGGCATCGGTTGCAGTAGTAGTCACGAGAGCCTCACTCTGAGTGCTTGGTTTATATAGACTTTAAATTTAGAATCTGTAGTATTGTGCGTGCCGTTCCACGAGGAGGTCAAGAGGGATATGCCGAAGACGTCGGCGGCGACTCCGCCGCTGCTGCGCAGGGTCAACGCGAGCAAGCTACTCGGCGTGCTCTCCACCGCCGGGGTGATGACCGGAACAGGACTGATCGAGGCGACCGGGCTGACCCGCGCGACCGTGCACGCGGTCTGCAACGACCTGATCGGGATGGGCTGGGTGCTCGAGCTCGACCCGGTCCGCGACGAGAGCGCGGTCGGGCGCCCGTCGCGGCGCTTCGAGTTCAACAGCGGCGCGGGGTTCGTGCTCGGCATCGACGTGGGCGCGGCGAAGACGACGGTCGTGGTGGCGAACCTGCGCGGCGAGACCGTGGCCAAGGCCGGGCGCTCGTTCGCCGCGGTGAAGGAGCCGGCCGAGCGGACCGACCTGGTGAACGAGGCGGTCGTCGACGCGATGGCGGATGCCGGGGTCGACGACGACCAGGTGATCGCGGCCGGGGTCGGTGTCGCGGCGCCGGTCGACCGGACCGGCAACATCCTGGCCGACGACGAGTTCTGGCGACGCTTCGATCCGGCGCTGACGGCGCGGCTGACCAAGCAGCACGGCTGGCCGGCGCTGCTGGAGAACGATGCGAACCTGGCCGTCCTCGGGGAGCACTGGCGCGGTCAGGGGCAGGGCGTCGACGACCTCGTCGTACTGCTGGCGGGTGAGCGGTTCGGGTCCGGGCTGATGGACTCCGGGCGGCTGCTGCACGGGAGTCGCGGGGGCGCCGGCGAGATGGTGTACCTCAAGCTCGTCGAGGGCGTCGGGGACACGCACGGGATCGCGCGGATCGCCCGCGAGGCGGCCGCGGAGGCGCTCGGGGATCCGGCGGTCGAGACCGTACTGCGTGAGCTGAGCGGCTCGAACCCGGTGACGGCCGAGCAGGTTTTCACCGCCGCCGCGCAGGGTGATCAGGTGGCGAAGGAGATCCTGGAGGTCGTCGGCCAGCGCACCGCTCGCGTGATCGCGACGCTCGGGGTGCTGTTCAACCCCGCGCTGGTGGTCATCGGCGGCGCCGTCGCCGAGGCGGCGAAGCCTTTACTGCCGTCGATCGAGGAGCTGGTCGCGACGTTCACCAGTACGCCGCCGCGCGTGGTGACGTCTTCGCTGGGCGACACGATCGTGTCCGTAGGCGCCGTACGGCACGCGCTGAACTACGTGGAGCAGAACGCACTGGATCTGACGCTGACCGCCCGCCGCTTCTGACCCAGATCCCCCGCCCTGCGGGCGGGAGATCTGGGTCAGAAGGGAGAGCGGGCGAGGCGGGAGTGGAGCGAGAGCGGTCTCGTGCGATCAGTCGCGGGTGTGGTGCTCGGCGACGTCGAGCTCGCCTTCCAGTTCCAGCTCGACGACCGTGCAGTCGCGATCCAGGGCCGTGTCCGAGTCGACGTACAGGTACGTCCAGCCCGCCGCCCCCTCGATCCCGCCACCCTGGCGGTCCGTCCGAAGCTCCACCCCCGAGCCGACGATCGTTGCCTTGCGCACCTTGTTTCGAATCCCCCGAACAGCCAGGTACTCGTTCGGGCGGTCGAACGTGAACAGGTACACCTTCCGCCGATCAGCCGACACCGTCGACGCTCCGTAGAACGCACCATTCGGCAGACCACGCGTCGTCCCGAACACAGCCCGCTCGTGCCGCCGGATCCAGTCCCCCAGCTCCCGCAGCCGCGTGACCTGCTCCTCCGGAATCGTCCCGTCCTCGCGCGGACCGACGTCGAGCAGCAGGTTCCCACCGCCACCGATCGTCTCCGCGAACAGCCGGATCAGCTGCCGCACCGACTTGTAGTGGTGATCATTGTGCTGATAACCCCACGAGTCGTTGATCGTGACGCACAGCTCCCACGGCCCGGCCGGCGGCACGATCGGCACGCCCTGCTCCGGCGTCGCGTAGTCACCGAACCCGCCGCGCATCCGCCCGTTCACCACCGTCGCGGGCAGCTTCGCGGCGATCAGGTCGCGCACCTCGTCCATCCGCCACTGCTCCGGATCGCGCTCCCAGTCCCCGTCGAACCACAGCAGGTCGGGCGCGAACCGATCCATGATCTCGGTCAGCTGAGTCCGGTGGAACGCGAGGAACCGCTCCCACGCCGCCGGGTCCTCCTCGCCAGCGGCCGGTACGGCGTACGGATTGCCCCGCTCGTCCGCGGGCATCCCGGCCGGACGCACCGACGCGTAGTCGGGGTGCGTCCAGTCGAGATGGCTGAAGTAGAGCCCCACGCGCAGCCCGTGCTCGCGCAGCGCGTCGACGTACTCGCGCACGATGTCGCGCCGGGCCGGCGTCGCCTTCACCGTTGACAGGTCGTTCGCCGCGGTGTCGTAGAGCGCGACGCCGTCGTGGTGCTTCGACGTCAGGACGGCGTACCGGGCACCGGCCGCCTCGAACAGCTCGGCCCAGGCCCCGGCGTCGAACTTCGACGCCGTGAACCCGTCGAGCTGCTTGAGGTAGTCCTCGTGGCTGATCTCGCCGTTGAAGAAGGACCAGGACTCGGCGATCCCGTTCACGGCGTAGATACCGTAGTGCAGGAAGATGCCGAGCTTGGCCTGCTCGAACCAGGGCTGGATCGCCATCGCTGACTCCTCAGAGATCGGGTGAGCGATAGGATATAGGATTTACGGTCGGCGAGTCAGGACCTGCGTCACCGCCTCCAGCACGACCAGGTTCCGCCCGTAGGTGACCGCCGTCGGCACGTTCGCCGGCACCAGCGCGCGATCCTCCGGGATCCCCGTGCAGAGCACGAACACGTCGCCCTCGTGGCTCTCGATCAGCAGCTGCAGCGCCGCCCGCATCCACGGCGTCCGGACCGCGTCCTGCACCGCCACGACCAGCGGCCGCCCGATCGCCGCCGCCTGCGCCTCGCCGAGCGCCTCCGCGTCCGCGCCACGCAGTACGACGCCGTCCGAGTCGGGAGCGATCCGCGCGAACACCTCGGGCAGCCCGCTGAAGTACGGGTTCCACGCCGGGTGCAGCCCCTGCGTCAGATCCACCACGTACGGCGAACCGCCGAGCGCCGGGAACTCCTGACCGGTCACCGTCCGCGCCGCGACCTCGCGCGTCGGCGCGCCGTCCAGCCCGGGCAGCCGGGTCCGCGCGGCCAGGTCGGCGGCGAGATCGCGGACCCGCTGAGCCGCCTCGGTGACCCGCGCGGCCTCCAGCGTTCCGTTGCCGACGGCACCGACGATCTCCGCGGTCAGCGCCCGCGGGTCGGCCTCGCCGATCGCGATCATGGCCAGGTCCGCGCCGGCCCGGATCGACTCGACCGCGGCCTGCTCGATCGACCGGGTGCTGGTGATCGCCTGCATCTCGAGCGCGTCGGTGGTGATCACGCCGGTGAACCCGAGCTCGTCGCGGAGCAGCCCCTGCAGGATCCGCCGCGACAGCGTGGCCGGCTGGTCGTCGTACGCCGAGAAGACGATGTGCGCACTCATGATCAGGTCGGCGCCGGCCGCGATCGTCGCCTGGAACGGCGCCAGCTCGACCGCGTGCACCTGCTCGATCGAGCGGTCCACCCGCGGCAGCGCCAGGTGCGAGTCGACGGTGACGTCGCCGTGGCCCGGGAAGTGCTTCGGGCAGGCGGCGATCCCGGCGTCGCGGACGCCCTGGACGAAGGCGACGCCGTGCCGCGAGACGACGCCGGCCGACGTACCGAAGGAGCGGGTGGAGATGATCGGGTTTGCCGGGTTGCTGTTCACGTCGACCGACGGCGCGAGCATCACGTCGATGCCGAGCGCCGCGAGCGTCGCGGCGGCGTCGCGCGCCGAGGCCCGGGTCAGGTCGGCGTCGTCGAGCTCGCCGAGCGCGCGCGGCGACGACAGCGGCCACGGGTTGGCCGGGGCGAGGTGGCTGAACTCGCCGCCCTCGTGGTCGATCGCGATCAGCAGGTCCGGGCGCTCGGCGCGCAGCGCGGTGGTCAGCGCGGTCACCTGGTCGGCGTCGACGACGTTGCGGGTGAACAGGATCACCGCGCCGAGGCCGTTCGCGATCGCGCGGCGCAGGTCGTCGGGGGCGGTGGTACCGGTGAAGCCGACGATCAGGGCGCCGGCGGCGTCGCGTTCCAGTTGGTCACTCATAGCGCAACCCTCTCGCGCCAACCCATGCGATGCCAATGCACCCGGGGATGTCTCACGCCACGTGAGTTCACCAAGGTCACCTCCCAGCGTCATCTCGGGTTCGGAGCCGCCCACAAGGGTGGATGGGAATCCGCCCACCGATCAGTTACGGAGCTCCGCCATGCCCGTCACACCGATCACCCGTCGCAAGCTGCTGGTGGCCACCGCCGCCGGCGCGACCGCCGTCGCCGCAGCCGGATCGCTGCCGGCCGCCGGCTCGCCGATGCCCGTCACCGGCCCGTCCTCTCACCAGCCTCTCCCCGACCCGTTCACCCTCGGGATCGCTTCCGGCGACCCGGACTACCAGAGCGTCGTCCTCTGGACCCGCCTCGCCCTCGACCCGCTGGCCGCCGACGGCATGGGTGGCATGCCGTCGCGCCGCTACCAGGTGCAGTGGCAGGTCGCCCTCGACCCGGCGATGCGTCGCGTCGTACGGTCCGGTGTCGTCTCGGCCACGCCGGAGTCGGCGCACGCCGTGCACGTCGAGGTCCGCGGGCTGCTGCCCGGCCGCGAGTACTACTACCGGTTCCGCTGCGAGCGCCACGTCTCGGAGATCGGCCGCACCCTGACGACGCCGCTGCCGGGCACGTACGGAAGCCCGCTCGACATGGCGTTCGTGTCCTGCTCGAACTACTCCGGCGGCTACTTCACGGCGTACCGGCGGCTGACCGAGGACCACCCGTCGCTGGTACTGCACCTGGGCGACTACATCTACGAGGGCGCGGGCGGCACCGGCGCTCGCGCGCACTCGCCGGCCAAGGAGATCTGGACGCTGGCCGACTACCGGGTCCGGCACGCGCAGTACCGGACCGACCCCGACCTGCAGGCCGCGCACGCGGTCGCGCCGTGGGTCGTGGTCTGGGACGACCACGAGCTGGAGAACAACTACGCCGACGAGATCCCGTCGCCGGCCGGGCAGGCCGGCTTCCTGGAGCGGCGCGCGGCGGCGTACCGGGCGTACTACGAGATGATGCCGCTGCGCCGCAGCTCGATCCCGCGCGGGATCGACATGCAGATCTACCGGCGGATCCAGTGGGGCCGGCTGGCGTCGTTCCACATGCTCGACACCCGCCAGTACCGCAGCGACCAGGCCTGCAACGACACCACCTCGGACTGCCCGGCGGCGCTCGACCCGGCCCGCTCGATCACCGGCCCAGCGCAGGAGAAGTGGCTGCTCGACGGCCTCGGCCGCTCGTCGGCGACCTGGGACATCATCGGTCAGCAGGTCTTCTTCGGCGCCCGCGACTTCACCGCCGGGCCGGGCGTCAGCTACAGCATGGACGCCTGGGACGGGTACGTCGCCTCACGGCAGCGCATCCTCGACGGCTTCCGGCAGCGGCACGTCACCAACCCCGTCGTACTGACCGGCGACGTCCACAAGCACTACGCCAACGACCTGCTCGCCGACTTCCGCGATCCTTCGTCGCGCCCGGTCGGCGTCGAGCTGGTCACCACATCCATCACCTCCGGCGGCGACGGCCAGGACTTCCCCGCCGGCGGCCAGCTCCAGCTCGACGAGAACCCGCACATCAAGCTCCTCAACAACCAGCGCGGCTACGTCAAGACGCGCCTGACCCGCGAGACGCTGCAGGCGGACTTCAAGGTGATTCCGTACGTCAGTACGCCGGGTGCGCCGGTCTCCACGCGCGCATCGTTCACCGTCGAAGCCGGTCAGCCGGGCCTCAACCTGACCTGATCCCTTCCCGCAAAATTGCTCCCCGTCGTACGGCGGGGAGCTTTTTTGTCCTCTCAAAGGCCATCGTTGTCAGTGACGTTCAGTGTGTTCCGGGGCCGATTCTGCGCACTGTGTGGCGTGGTGATGCGTGATTAGCCACAGTTACCTCTCGCTGTATCAGCCACTTGCGGATAACGTTGTCTCTCGACCTGACCGCCACCGACCGGAGTCCGATCACCGTGACAGTGCAGATCACCCGCCCATGACCGACGAGTCCGCGACCGTTCTCGGCATCGACATCGGCGGTACCAAGATGGCCGCCGCGCTGGTGGCCGCCGACGGGACGATTCTCACCGAGGACCGGATCCTCACGCCGCCCGGCGACGCCGACCAGGTGTTCGGCGCGCTCGCGGAGCTGGTCGGGCGGGTCAGCGGCGGTACGACGCCGGTCGCGGTCGGGATCGGGTCGGCGGGGCCGCTCGACCTGACCCACGGGCTGGTCTCCCCGGTGAACATCACCGGCTGGCGCAACTTCCCGCTCGTCGACCGGGTCCGCGCGCTGGTCGGCGACGTACCGGTCGAGCTGGGCGTCGACGGGCACTGCTTCGCGCTCGGTGAGTCGTGGACCGGCGCGGGCCGTGCGGTCGACACGCTGCTCGGCATCGTCGTCTCGACCGGTGTCGGCGCCGGGATCGTCGTCGACGGCAAGCCGCTGCTCGGCCAGTCCGGCAACGCGGCGCACCTCGGGCACATGGTGGTCGACCTGGACGGCGAGGCGTGCGCGTGCGGTTCGTACGGGTGCGTCGAGACGTACGCGAGCGGCCCGCGGATGGTCGCCCGCGCGCAGCGGCGCGGCTGGCGGACGGGCGAGCAGGTCGACGCCGCCGTACTGTCGGCGGACGCCGCGGCCGGGGACGAGATCGCGCTCGCGGTCTTCGACGACGGCGCCCAGGCCCTTGCCGCAGGCATCGTCGCGACCGCGGTGACCGTCGACCTGACCACCGTCGTGATCGGCGGCGGTGTCGCGAAGGCCGGGCCGGTGCTGTTCGACCCGGTCACGCGCTGGGTGAAGCGGCTCGCGCAGCTGCCGTTCGTCACCGACCTCACCGTCGAGCCGGCGCAGCTCGCGAACGCCGGTCTGCTGGGCGCGGCCCGGCTCGCCTGGGCGACCACCTGAGTAGTTGAACTTTGTCGGACAACCCGACAGAAAGCTCACGGTGATCGCGGCCGCACCGGCCGCACGTCGTACACACATTTGCACCGCGCGGAAAGGGATCTCCCGCGCAATTTTGTGCAATTTTTACCCAATGCCGAAAAGTCTGTAACGGCGACCCCTGTCCACCCGATGCAACGGATGGATGGGGTGGGGGCACGTCATCCAAGGGCAATCAGGGGGGCCTGCATGCCAGGGATTGACCGCTTGCGAGTGCGGCGGAGAGGCGACTCTCCGCCGCGCACGCGGGCAGCAGACCATTCGTACGCACGTCCACCAGCGTTGTCCGGGGCAACGCTCGAGCAGAGGAACCGCTCTTGATGGACGCTGCCGTACTCGTCGTCTTCGCACTCTTCTTCACCGCGCTGGTGGTCGTCACCACCAGCGCGCACGGCCGTCTGCGGGCCTCGGTACGCCGCCCGCGCCTGTTCCAGCTGGTCGTCGTCGGCGCCGCCGCCGCGACGGTCCCGGTCGACGTGTACGCCGTCCTGTACGGCACCGTCGCCGGCGTACCGGTCGCCGACGTCGCCGACCGCCTGCTGCTGCTGAACGTCGCCGCCTCGTGCGGCGTCGCGGCCCTGCACGAGTCCCTGCGGGGACGCGCCATCTCCGCCGCACACGATCCGGACGACCCGTCCGAGTCCGAGCGTCCGGTGCGGATGGGCGTGCTGGGCTGGACCGGCCCACTGATCGCGCTGGTCGCGGTCACCGCCGTCGTCGCCCTCGGATCCCGTGGGAACGGGGACGAGCTCGGCAACGTCGGATCCGTCTGGGCCGTCTACTCGCTGCTCATCTGCGTGATCAGTGCCTACGCACTGCTCCGCCGCCGGGCCGCGAGTGCGATCGATCCTCAGGAGGGATGAGGATCAACGCGGGTTCTGCACCGCGGACGGTGGGCCGGTGACTGCGGGAGGGCTGTCACCGGGATCCATCCCCCGTCCGGGGTGCAGAACCGAAGTCCAGGTGTTTCGAAGCCCGCCCGGCGTACGCCGGGCGGGCTTTGCTGTGGGGTGTGTCCCTCAGTCGTGGAGCCACTCCGGCTCGGGCAGCTGGCGGCGGTCGAGCTTGCCGGCGGCGTCCAGCGGGAGCTCCTCGATCGGGATCAGGTCCGCCGGCACCAGGTAGATCGGCAACTCCTTGGTCAGCTCCAGCATCAGCCGCGCGAGCACCGCCGGGTCCTCGTCCTCGAGTACGACGTACCCGATCAGGCACGTGTCCCCCGCCGGATTCACGCACGCGACAACCACCGCGTCGATCACCCCGTCGAGATCGGCCAGCACATGCTCGGTCTCGCCCGGCTCGACCCGGTGCCCGCGGATCTTCACCTGGTCGTCGACCCGCCCAAGGTAGTCGAGCGTCCCGTCCGGCCGCCACCGCCCGAGATCGCGCGTCCGGTACAGCCGGCTCCCCGGCGTCGACGGATCCGCGACGAACGACGTCAGCGTCTCGTCCGGCCGCCCGATGTAGCCCTGGGCAACGGCCACCCCACCGAGATGGATCTCCCCGACCGCCCCGACCGGCACCGGCCGCAGCGCCTCGTCCAGCAGCCGTACGACGACCCCGTCGATCGGCCGCCCGATCGACGGCCGGTCCTCGGCCGGATCGACCTGGTGGATCGTCGTCACCACCGAAGCCTCCGTCGGCCCGTACTCGTTGTAGAGCACGCACTCCGGGTGCGCCGCCAGGAAGTCACGGATCCCGTGCGTCAGCACCATCGCCTCACCACCGGCGACGATCTCCCGCAGCGCCGGCAGCTCCGGCATCTCGTCCATTGTCGCGAGCAGCGCGGTCAGCGGCGTGAACGTCATGAACAGCCGCTCGATCCCGTACTCGGTGAGCGCGGCAACGACCGCGTCCGGGTCGTACCGGTCGTCCTCGCCGATCAGCACCAGCGCCGCGCCCGACGCGAGCGCCGTGAACATCTCCTGCACGTGCACGTCGAACCCGAACGACGTCCACTGCAGCGTCCGCAGCGACGACCGCGACCGCAGGTAGTGCCGGATCAGGTTCACCGGCCCGCGATGCGGTACGGCGACGCCCTTCGGGTTCCCGGTCGAGCCTGACGTGTAGATGCAGTAGGCAACGTCATCGGCCGCGGCCTTCACCGGCGGCGCCTGCCCGGCCCGTACGTCGTCGCCCGAGGCAACAACCGGCACCAGCCGCAGCCCGAGCCGGTCGGCCAGCGCGGCATCGTCACCGACCAGCGCCACCGCCCCGGCGTCGGCGGTCATGAACGCCCAGCGACCCTCCGGGACGCCCGGATCCAACGGCAGGTAAGCAGCTCCGGACTTCAACACCGCCAGTACGCCGACCACGAGTTCGGCGCCCCGCGCGACCCGTACGGCGACCAGCTGCCCAGGCTTCACGCCGAGGTCGACGAGCTGCCACGCGACCGCGTTCGCACGCCGGTCAAGCTCGGCGTACGAGATCTCGCGCTCGCCGTGGATCAGCGCGACCGCGTCCGGCGTACGGGCGACCTGCTGCTCGAACAGTGTGTGCAGCCCGCTCAGCTCGCCGCTGACGACCGCGTTGCGGCGAACGCGCCCGACTGGCCCGCTCGCCGGGGCCGCGCCTTCGAGCTCGCGCAGCGCGAGCCGGTCGGACTCGATCGGCAGCATCAGCTCGGGCAGCGACGCGGCCGGCTGGGTGAGCGCGCGGCGCAGGACAGCCTCGAGGTAGTCGAGCAACCGCTTGATCGTCGACTCGTCGAACAGGCCGGAGCGGTAGTCCGCCGTACAGGTGATGCCCTGCGCGTGGTTGGCGAGCGTGAGCCGGAGATCGAGACCGCTCGGCAGCTCGTCGGTGGTCGGCTCGAAGACGACCAGGACCTGGTAGAGCGGGTCCTGCTCGAGTACGGCGAGGTCGGCGCCGGCGTGGTCGAACGCGCCGGTCGTTGCCTCACGCACCCTTTGCGCGAGCTCACCGAGATCGGGCTCGCCGGACAGATCGATCCGCAGCGGCAACGGGGTCGGCTCCTGGCTGCGGAGCGCGGCCGCGCCGATGGTGATGTCGTCCTGCGCGGCGAACCGGCCGAGCACGGTACCGACGGCGGCGAGCATCGTCATCAACGGGCTGAGCCGCCGCTGCCGGCTGAACGCGAAGACGGCCTCGCCGAGACCGGGGTCGAGCTCGTGCACGAGCGACGCCGTACCGGCTGCGGCCTCGGGGCGCGCCCTGTCAGCGGGCAGAACCAGCGGCTGGGCGCCGCTCAACGCGGTTTGCCAGTACTCGATCGCGGCGCGCTGACGAGCACGCTCGGCTTCGATCGTCGCCGCGTCGCTCTCTTCGACCTGGGGTGAGCTGGAGGACTCAACCGTCTCTGCGGCCGCTTTCGCTTCGGCTGCGGGCTGGGGCACGTCGCCCAGCAGCGCCAGCTGCTCGTGCATCAGCTTCGTGACGCCGTCGACCAGCTGGCTGGCAACCCGCAGCTGCTGCGACATCAGCGCCGCCATCCCCGAGCCCGGCAGATCAGCCTCGCTGGTCGCCGCGGCAGCCGCATCGACTCGCGCCGCCAGCTCGGCGAGGCCCGAACCGAGCACCGCCAGCGCGGTCCGCGAGTTCGGCTCCGGCTTCTTCGGGACCTCGGGCAGCACCTTGATCCGCGGCGGCTTCAGCGTGACCGGCTTGGCCTTCGCGGTGAACGCCGACGGCGGCGTCTTCGCGGCGACCGCCGACGCGAGCTTGTGCGGCGTGATCAGGTCCTCGAACAGCGCCGTCGCCTTCACCTCGACGTCGAACTTGCGGTGCACCTCGTCGACAACCCGCTGCATCAGCGCCGGATCGGCCCCGAGCTCCTTGAACGAGTGGTCGACGGTGACGTCGTACGGGTCGAGGCCGAGCTGCTCGCTGGTCAGGTCGAGCACCAGATCCAGGGACTCCCGGTACCGCTCGGCGACAACCTCGGGGTCCGCCGCGGCGGCGTACCCGGACTCCGCCGCAGCCGCGGGCTGCTCACCTGTAACGGTCATGGGTTGCTGCGCCGCCGCCGACTTGTCCCCAGCCGCAGCACCTTCGGGCTGCTGCTCAGCCGCGCGCTCGTCTTGGACTACAGCTGTCTCCACCGGCACAACGCTGACCCGATCGACATCATCCGCCGGGATCGCGAACGGCGACTCCTCCTCCGCAGCCTCCGGCTCCGCAGGAACCGCCTCGGCCTTCGCCGCCGGCGGGTCCAACGGGATCCGCTTCAGCGCACCACTCGTCCGCTCGACCAACCGCGGCTCATCGGCCGGTTCCTCGACCGGCGCGGCCTTCGCCGACTCCGCCCGCGCGAACACATCGACCGGGTGATGCACCTTCCGGAACGGGTACGTCGGCAACGGCACCCGCCCACCATCGGCGTACACCTTCGCCCAGTTGATCTCGGTCCCCTGCAGGTACAGCTCAGCAAGCCCGTTCATCGTCGCCAGGACCGGATCCTGCCCAAGCCGCTGCGCAGGAATCCACGTGCTGTTCGGCGCGATCCGCCGCCCGGCCGGCGACAGTACGGCGTCCGGCCCGAGCTCCAGGAACCGCCGGCACCCCGCCGCGGTCAGCGCCTCGACGGCATCGCCGAACAGCACCGGCTGCCGCAGCTGACCAACCAGATAGTCCTCGTCGAGCTTCGTCCCGCTCTCCAGCAGCTCGCCCGACCACGACGACACCATCGGCGTCCGCAGCGGCCGAAGCTTGACCGTGGCAACGAACTCGGCGAAGTCGGCAAGGATCGGGTCGACCAGCGAGCTGTGGAACGCCCGGTCGACGTCGAGTCGTTGCCACGACACCTGCAACCGGTCGAGCTGCTCGGCCAGCTGCCCGACGATCACCTCGGACCCCGCCAGCACGAACGACTGCGGACCGTTGCCCGCAGCAACCTCCACACCAGGCGTCTTGGCCAGCTCCCGAACCCGATCGGCATCGGCGCGCACGGCAACCATTGCCCCCGGCACCGTTCCGCGCTGCATCAGCTCGCCGCGCTTCGCGGTCAGCCGGACGCCGTCCGCGGTCGACAAAGCGCCGGCGACGCAGAGCGCGGCGTACTCGCCGACGCTGTGCCCGACGACGAGCGCGGGCCGTACGCCGAACGACTCCCACAGCCGCGCGAGCGCCAGCTCGAACGCGAACAGCGCCGGCTGCGCGGTCTCCGTCGGCCACACGCCTTCGGTCCCGGTCGCCGGGGTGAGCAGCAGCTCGAGCAGGCTCCCGCCGAACTCGTCGGCGTACACCTTGTCGCACTCGTCGAGCACCGACCGGAACACCGGGAACCGTGCTGCAAGACCTGACGCCATGCCACGTCTGGCAGCACCCTGCCCCGTGAACGCGTACCCGAGCGGGCCGGGCCCGCCGCGCGGCACCTCCGCCGGGATCGCCGAACCGAGCGCCTCCGCGAGCTCCTGCTCCGAGGACCCGGCGATCGCGATCCGGTGCCGGTGCGCGGGCCGCCCGAGCGCCGCCGTACCGGCGAGGTCGATCAGGCGGTGCCCGGTCCCGGCCTCGAAGTCGGCGCGGTACAGCTCCGCGAGATCGCTCAGCCCGTCCGGGTCCGGCGCGGACAGCGCCAGCACGACCGGGCCGTCGTCGCCGCGCCGGATCTGCCGCGGCGCCTCCTCCAGGATCACGTGCGCACTGGTGCCCCGGGCATCTATCGCGCTGACGCCCGCGCGCAGCGGCGTACCGGACTTCCAGTCGCCGACCTGCGTGCCGATCACGAACGGGCTGCCCGACAGCTGCAGCTTCGGGTTCGGCCGGTCGTAGTTGATCGTCGGGACGAGCGTGCGGTGCTGCAGCATCAGGATGGTCTTGATCAGCCCGGCCATCCCGGCCGCGCTGGCCAGGTGCCCGATGTTGGGCTTCACCGACCCGATCGTGCAGAACCCGACCTTGTCCGTGTGCTTGCGCAAGGCATTGCTCAGGGCAAGGAACTCGGCCGCGTCGGCGTCCGGCGTACCGGCCGCACTAGCCTCGACGTAACTGATCGACTCGGCCGGGACACCCGACTTCTCCAGCGCCCGCTCGACCAGCTCGACCTGGTCCCCTTCACTGACGGCGGACCCACGAATCACGGCGTACACGGTGTCGCCGTCGGCGATCGCCTGGTCCAACCGCTTCAACAGCACGGCGGCGACGCCGTTGCCCCCCACGGTCCCGTCCGCGTCGGCGTCGAACGCCCGCAGATGCCCCGACGGCGAAAGGATCGACCCCGCACTCGCGTGATAGCCCGTTGCCTGAGGCACATGAACCGCGGCCGCTCCGGCGAGCGCGAGATCGGCATCCCCACTCCGCAACGCCTGACAAGCCAGATGCACCGCGATCAACGACGACGACCAAGCCGCCTGTACGCCGATCGCCGGCCCCGTCAGCCCGAGCCGGTAGGCCACGCGAGTCGCCAGATTCTCGCCTGGCTGCGCGCCGTACAGGTTCATCCCCGACCCGGCGAACACCCCGATCCGGTCCGTCGACCCCGCGTGCCCACCGTGCTCCAGCGCCTGCTGACAAACCTCGAGGAACAACCGCTGCGCCGGATCGGTCAGCTCGGCCTCACGAGCGCTGAGCCCGAAGAAGGCAGCATCGAACGACTCCACGTCATCCAGCGCACCACTGACCGCGACGAGCTCGTCATCCCCAAACGCCTCAGCGTCGCCAAGCTCCTCCGGCGAAAAGCGCCGCAGACTCTCGACGCCGTTGACGAGGTTGTCCCAGAACTGGTCCAACCCGCCCGCGCCGGGAAGCCGAGCAGCCAACCCCACCACAGCCACGGGCTCCACAACCACACCCGCCGCCGCACCGCGCCCCGCGTGAGCCGGGCTCTTCACCGCCGCCGCAGGCACCAACTCCGCAACAGAAACATCCGCGGCGCCCGTCGGCTGGCCATCGCCCGCCTGCTGGTCGTCGTCTCCCGCCCGCCGAGAAGGAAGCACCGGCGCAGCCGCAAGCCCCGCGGAGGCACTAGCAATCGCCACGCCCTCCTCCGAGGCGCCGGCAGCTGCCGCTTCCTCGTCCGAGGTGCTAGCAACTGCCGCGATCTCCTCAGAAGCCCCGGCATCGGCCACCGACTCGCCAACGCCCGGGACCTCGCCAGCCGCCGGTCCGACGCCCGCGCGCGGCACGTCACCGTCGGCCGGCACGTCACCGTCGGCCGGTACGGCGGCGTCGGCCGACTCATCGCCGGTGACCTCAGCCGCGTTCTCGGCAGCCGCCTCGGCGACGAGCCCGACTCCCGCCTCGCTGGCCCGCTCTGCGTCACCAGCCGGCTCGCTCTCGCCCAGTTGACCAGCCTCGGCCGCCGTGGCGCTGTCGCCCTCAACCGCCGCCGAGCCCTCGTCATCCGCCGGAGCGTCTACCGACTCCGCCGCCAGCTCCGCGACCTCAGGCGCACTAGCGTCCTGCTCCGCGTCACCGGCCCGCTCAGCGTCGCCGCCCTCGGCAGTCCGCTCAACCTCGGCAGCCTCTGAAGCCTGCTCAGCCTCAGCAGCCTGCTCACCGTCGCTGGCTCGAGCAATCGACTCGGCTTCAGCATCCTTCGGGGTATCTTCGGGTTCGACGGTCCCCCCAGCCTCAGACACCTGCTGAGCCTCGGCAACCTGCTCAGCTTCCCCGACCAGCCCAGCCTCAGCGTCCTGCTCGGCCTCACCGGTCTGCGCACCTTCAACGGCCCGCCCGGCCTCGCCGGTCTGCACTGCTTCCGAGACCTGCTCAGCCTCACTGGCCTGCTCAGCGTTACCGGCCAGCTCAGCTTCACTAGCCTGCTCCACTTCCGCAGACTTTCGAGCCTCGGCGGCCTCCTCGGTGCTTCCGGCAGGCTCGGTCGCGCCAGACCCCACGGCGTCCTCGGGCGACGACGCATCGGCTTCTGCCGGTGCCGTGTCGTCCTCGGCAGCTGCCGACAGCGACTCCTCCGTCGTCTCCTCGTCTTCTGCTGCCGCAGGCGCCGCATCATCGGCGGCCTGAGCGTCTACCTCGGCCGCCGCGTCGCCAGCGGCAGCTGCACCGTTCGACTCGTCGGCACGCACCGCCGCACCATCGCCGGACGATCCGTCGACTCGATCCTGCGTCTCACCGGCCGGGTCGTCGACATCAGCCTGTTCGGCTTCGTTGGTCGGCTCGACGGCGTCAGCCTGCGCGTCTACCTCGGCCGCGTCGCCTGCAGCCGCTACATCGTCCGACTCGTCGGCACGCACCGCCGTACCGTCGCCGACCGGGTCGTCGCCCAGAGCCTGCGCCTCACCGGTCGGCTCGTCGGTGTCGGCCTGTTCGGCTTCGTCGGTCGGCTCGTCGATGTCGGCCCGCGCGTCCTCGTCGGCAGGCCGCTGCGCGTCTGCACCGATCGACTCGGCGAGGTCCTGTGCTTCGGCGTCGGTGGACAGCTCATCACCGGCAACTCGAACCGCAGCGTCGTCGCGAACCGTCTGCTTTCCAGCCTCGGCAGCCTGGTCACCACCGACCGCCGGCTGATCGGCCGCCTCGTCGGCATTTGCCGGGGCGTCCGTCTCGACGCCCGGCTCGCCAGCGCCGTTCGACGCAACCGCAGCCTCGCCGGCCTCCTCGGTCGCCGCCTGCGCATCCGGAGCGGCGGACTCGTCGACGGTTGAGTCGGAGTCCGCTTCATCAGTCTGTACGGCGGATGTGTCGCCCTCGTCTGCGGCTGCATCTGCCGACGTCACGTCCGCAGCCTGCGGGTCAGCCGACGCGTCACCGTCGGCGTCGGACTCAGCCGCCGCGTCCTTCGACGGCCCGTCGGTCGACGCCTCGTCCAACTGCTCATCAGCCGAGCTCGGGGTGGCTCCGGAACGGTCGGCGGGTGCGTCGATCGCCACCTCGTATGTCACCGCAGCATCGAGCTGTTGCTCGGCGGCCGAGGCCTCGCTCGTCGCCATCGCGTCGGCCTCGCCGACGTCAGCCGGGACCGCGTCAGTTGGCGACTCGTCCGTCGCCGCCGCGTCAGCATCGCTCGCGTCAGCAGTTGCTGTGTCGGTCGGGAGCATGCCCGTTGCGCTCGCATCGGCGAGGTCCGCGTCAGCCGGTGCCGCGTCACTTGGCAGCTCGCCCGTCGCCGCCGCGTCCGCCTCGCTCGCGTCAGCAGCCGCCGTGTCGGTCGGGAGCACACCCGTAGCGCCCGCGTCGGCCAGCTCCGCGTCAGCTGGTGTCGCGTCAGCTGACAGCTCGTTTGTCGCAACCGCGTCTGCTTCGCCAGGGTCGGCAGGCGTCGCGCCGGTGGGGAGCTCGCTCGTTGCTGCCGCGACGGCTGGGGCCGCATCAGCTGGTACGGCGCTGGTCGGCAGGGCGTCGGGCTGGGGCGCGTCGGCCTGCTTCGGGGCCGCCGACTCGGCGTCGGGCGTCTGTACGTCGGGCGAGGGGACGTCCGTAGCTGCTGCAGCCTGCCCGTTAGGTGAGCGAGCGTCGGAAGCGGCTGCGCTTCGGTCCTCAGTGGACACGCTGACTGGCTGGTCGCTGGCGTCGGATGCCTGCGCCGATGTCAACGTGTCGGCCGAGGGTGCGTCAGTCTCAGGTACGACGGCCGAGGCTGCGCCAGCCTCAGTCTCGTCGGCCGCGGGTGCGTCGGCCGCGAGCGCTTCGGCGATGGCCGCGTCGGACTGAGTCTGCTCTGCGTCGGTCGGCTGCGGGTCTGCTTCGGCCGTTCGGTCTGCGCTTGGCGCCTCGGCGGACCGTTCGGGCTTGTCTTCGGCGGATCGTGCGGGCTTGTCCGCAGCGGATCGTCCGGGCTCGTCCGCGGCATTCGGCTGGTGCTCGGGCGTGAGTTCGTCAGCTGATGCCGGCTCGGCTTCGAGGGCGCTGGCGGTGAGCAGGGCGTCGGCTGCGGTTGCCTGCTCCGGCTGAGAAGCGTCGACTGCGGTTCCCGACTCCGGCTGAGAGGCATCTGAGGGCTGCGCTTCCGTGCGCGGCTCGTCGGTGGACTTCTCGTCGGTTGCGGATGAGATCTCGGCGTCGACGGAGGCCGGCTCGCCATCAGCTGGCGCATGCTCGGCGCCGGAGGGTGCCAAGGTCTCCGCGGCGGCTTCCGGGGCCGACGTGGCGTCGGGAGACAGGCCGGTCGACGCGTCCGCCGAGCGGGCGTCGGGGAACGACGTCGTGCCGTCAGCGGGAGTAGGAGGCTCGAGCGCATCGTCCGGCGACGGGAGAGACGCGGCGTCTGCGGACGTGAGCGCGTCCGAGGCTGCGGACGTGGTGTCTGCGTCAGGGGACAACAGAGCCTCGGACGGCGCGAGCTCGGCGTCGAGCCTGAGGGCGTCGGATGCCGCGAGCTCGGCGTCGGGCGTGAGAGCGTCGGACGGCGCGAGCTCGGCGTCGGGCGTGAGAGCGTCGGACGGCGCGAGCTCGGCGTCGGGCGTGAGAGCGTCGGACGGCGCGAGCTCGGCGTCGGGTGTGAGGGCGTCACTCGCCGTCGAGGGGGCAGCCTCCGGGGACGGCAGGGCGTCAGCGGATGTCGGTTCCTCGGAGCTGGTCTTGAGCGCGTCAGCGGGCGACGGCTTCGCGGGAGCCGCGTCCAAATCATCGGAGGGCGCAGCCGACAGCTCGTCGTACGGCGGAGCATCCCGGTTCGCCCCCAGCGTCGGGCGCTCGGGCGGCTTCGGGATCGAGTCCTTGATCTCCCGCCGCCACGCCAGGCGCACGACCGGGAGCTCCATGGTCCGCTCCGACGGGTCCTCCTCGAACGTCGGCGGCTCAGCCGCGCGATCGAGGGGATCGGCAAGCGCAGCAGGGCGGAGCGGCCGGGAGTGGTCGAAGCTGTTTTCGATCCAGCGTTGTTTGAGGAGGGGGCGGAGGATCTTGCCGCCGGGGGTGGTGGGGAATTGGTGGAGGGGGACGGGGACTACCTGGGCGGTCAGGGCCAGGCGGGTGAAGATGGTTTCGCCGATCGCGGCGGCGAGGTCTGCGGTCGCAGTTTCGGGGACGTCGGCGTAGAAGACCATCAGGCGGTCGGTGCCGGTGGTGCTGTCGGCGATGCCGCAGGCGGCGATCAAGCCTTGGGGGGCGCCGGGCACCGACGCGGCGACGGCCTCGATCTCGTGGGCGTAGTGGTTTTCGCCGTTGAGGACGATGCGTTCGCTGTCGCGGCCGGTGATGACGACCTGGCCGCCGGCGATGAAGGCCTGGTCGCCGGTAGCGAGCCACTTGCGGGCGGGCCAGTTGCCGACGGGGAAGGCGGCGCGGTCGGCGTCGGGGTTGCCCAGGTAGCCAGGAGTCACGCGGGCGGAGGCGACCTGGAGCTGGCCGATGCGGCCTTCGGGGAGGACGGCGCCGTTCGGGCCGACGATGCGGACCGTCGTACCGGGGGCCGGTGCGCCGACCGACAGCAGGTTCAGTACGCCGGGGGCGTCGACGCGCGGCTTGCCGGGGCGGGCGACGGCGACCTTGCCGGAGGGGGTGTGCTGGTCGACCCACTCGACGACGCCGGTCGGGGGGATGCGGACGCGGTGCACGTTCGGGGTGAGGCCGGGGCGGGCGAAGGTGATGCCGGTGACGGTCTCGGTCATCCCCCAGGCCGCGACGAAGGTCTCCGGTACGACGCCGAAGCGGTTCGTCAGGCGCAGGAACTCGCTCATCACCGGGACGGTGATCTGCTCGCCGCCGCTGACCAGGCTGCGCAGGGCGGACAGGTCCCAGTGCCGGTCCGGTTCGCCGGCGATGGCGGTGGTGACGAGGCGGTAGCCGAAGTTCGGGGACCAGGAGTGGTTGGCCCGGTGGGTGTCCATCAGGTCGAGCCAGCGCAGCGGGTTCTGCAGGATCCAGCCGGTGTTGACGTGGATGTTGGTGCAGCCGGTGAAGACGGGCAGCAGGTGGTAGAGCAGGAACGCGCCGCTCTGGTCGAGCGGGAGCCAGTTGAGCGTGACCTGGCCGGGGCGGACCGGCAGCATCGCCGGCGTACCGGCGGCGAACTCGACGAGGCCGCGGTGGGTCAGCTGGGTGAGCTTCGGCGTACCGGTGGCACTGCCGGACGACATCATCAGTACGGCGACGTCATCGGCCGCCGGGCGGTGGAAGTCCGATGTCGGTTCGTGGCCGGCCAGGGCGTCGGGGTCGAGGACGGGCAGGCCGAGGTCGTCGGGGAGGTCGCTCGGGCGGCCGATCAGGACGGTCCAGCCGAGCAGGTCGGTGACCTTGCGGAGGCGCTCGCGGCCCTCCTCGGAGCGGTCGCCGGCGGGTGAGGGCGAGATGAGCAGCGGGCGGATGCCGCCGAGGGTGCAGGCCCAGAAGGCGGCGAAGAAACCGACCGGTTCGGTGCAGTGCACGACGGCGGGGTCGCCGGCGCGGACGCCGTTGGCGCGCAGGCCGGCCAGGATCCGGGCGGCGAGCTCGAGCAGGGTCGGGAAGTCGAGGCGGGTCTCGCGGCCGTCGGGGCCGATCTCGACGACGCCGGCGGTGCCGAAGTCGCGGGCGGCGCGCAGGAGCGCGCTGGGCAGGTCACGGGGGTACCCGGCCGGGATCATCAGGGCCGGCCCGGTGCTGATCGCCGGTCGGTCCGCGCCGTTCCTCACCACGCCGAAGCCACCACCAGGTCAGCCTGCTCCGGGGCAGCAGTCGTCAAACCCGGTACGACGTACGCCTGCCGGACGTGGGCGGTCGGGTGCGGGTCAGGGAAAGCGGAGTGAGAGGGGGCCGTCGCCCCCGGGCGGAGCGGCCTCGCGGCCGCGCGCGAACCAGTGGTGCGGCAGGCGGTCGGGTTCGGGGAAAGGTTGAACAGCTGCTGGGGACGGGTGTGGACCTCAGCGGGGCCAAGTCGGCGACCCACGGACACGCGCCTCCCCAACTGGACGGAGCCGGGCTCAGGGCAGACCCGTCTCGCTCTCACCGACAGAACAGCCCCGTTGCGGCCGGGCGGCGTTGCCTCAACGTGCCGACCGACAGCCGTGAACCCTACCAGCCGGTGGGTGGGCTGGAGGAGTCAGTTCTCAACAGCCGAAAGTTAAGAAATCGTTCGGCCGCTGACAGAGAAGACAACGAGCGTCGGGCCGATCGGATACGGCCGAACCGCCAACTGGCAGGAAGCCGCCACGGCGTACGGGAAGGGTGGGTGCTGAGGGGATCGAACCCCCGACATCTTCCTTGTAAGGGAAGCGCTCTACCGCTGAGCTAAGCACCCGGGAGCGACGTACTTTACCCGAGTCCGGGGACCAGTTCCGCCAACGCGCGGGCGTAGTCGCCGGGGTCCCGCGCGTCCGGTACGTCGTTGACCACCGACCAGCGCACGATCCCCGCGGGATCGATCACGAAGGTCCCGCGCAGCGCGCATCCGCGCTCGGCGTCGAACACCCCGTACGCCGACGCCACCGCCCCGTGCGGCCAGAAGTCGCTGAGCAGCGCGAACTCCAGCCCCGCCGACTCGGCGTACGCGCGGAGGGTGAACATCGGGTCGCAGGAGACCGCGACGAAGTCCGCCGCGGCGAGCAGGTCGGAGCGGTCCCGCAGCGCCTCCAGCTCGCTCGTGCAGACCCGGCTGAAGGCGTACGGGTAGAACACGACGACCACCGGCCGCCCGCCCCTGAGGGAGCTGAGGCGGAACGGCTCGCCGTGCTGCGTGCGTGCGGTGAAGTCCGGTGCCGCGCTGCCGACCTGGGGGACGGCAGCGGGGCTCACTTCTTGACCCGTGGCGACTTCGGCATCACCAGTTTGGTGGCGGACCAGTCGTCGGTCACCGTCAGGCTGCTGGTCGTGGACAGCCCGGCGGTCGGGGCCGCCTCGGCGATGTCGCTGGCGTCGACGTAGCCGTCCCGGCCCACCTTCGGCGTCATCAGCCACACCACGCCGCCGGCCTTCAGGTCGGTCAGGACGTCGAACAGTGCGTCGACCAGGTCGCCGTCACCGTCCCGGAACCAGAGCAGTACGACGTCCACGACGTCATCGGTGTCCTCGCCGACGAACTCCTCGCCGGTCGTGGCCTGGATCGCGTCGCGCAGGTCGTCGTCGCAGTCGTCGTCGTAGCCGAGTTCCTGGACGACCCAGCCGCTCTCCAGGCCGAGCCGGCTCGCCATGTTCGGCTCGCCGCTCTTGCCGTCCGCGTGGTCCGCGGTCGCGCTCACGTGTCCTCCTCCGTCGTCCCCGGGGACCGGGGGTAGGCGTCAGTAGCAGTAGTCCATCGTGGCCTACCGCGTCGCGCAAGTATGCACGAGGGTTCCGTGACGTGTCCGGTATCCGCGTGCCGTGGACCGAGCGTGTCCGCTCCCACCGGGCTCCGGAGGCGGTTTTCCACACTCGGGGGGACGCAAAGTAGAACGCATTCCGAACAGGTGACAGGATTGCTAGGAGTACCGACTAGTGCTTGGCAGGATCGACTAGACAGAACGGCAGGACACCGTGGCTTCCGGACACGAACCACCAGCCATCATCACCGAGGGGATGCCGACCCAGCTCCCCGACATCGACCCCGACGAAACTCGTGAGTGGGTCGAATCGCTCGACGCCGTGCTGGACGAGCGTGGCAAGGCGCGAGCGCGCTACCTGATGCTCAAGCTGATCGAGCGGGCCCGGGAGCGACAGGTCGGCGTACCGGCTCTGCGGAGCACCGACTACATCAACTCGATCCCGCCCGAGCGCGAGCCGTGGTTCCCCGGTGACGAGCACATCGAGCGCCGGATCCGGGCCTTCATCCGGTGGAACGCCGCGGTGATGGTCTCCAAGGCCAACCGCAAGGGCCTGGAGGTCGGCGGCCACATCGCCACCTACCAGTCCGCGGCGAGCCTGTACGAGGTCGGTTTCAACCACTTCTTCCGCGGCAAGGACCACCCGGGCGGTGGCGACCAGATCTTCATCCAGGGTCACGCCTCCCCCGGCATGTACGCCCGGGCGTTCCTCGAGGGCCGGCTCACCGCCGACCAGCTTGACGGGTTCCGCCAGGAGGTCTCCCGCGGTCCGCACCAGGGCCTGTCGTCGTACCCGCACCCGCGCCTGATGCCGGACTTCTGGGAGTACCCGACGGTCTCGATGGGTCTGGCGGCGCTGGACTCGATCTACCAGGCCCGGTTCAACCGGTACCTGCACAACCGCGGCATCAAGGACACCAGCGACCAGCACGTCTGGACGTTCCTGGGCGACGGCGAGATGGGTGAGCCGGAGTCGCTCGGCGCGATCGGCCTGGCCGCCCGCGAGGAGCTCGACAACCTCACCTTCGTGATCAACTGCAACCTGCAGCAGCTGGACGGCCCGGTCCGTGGCAACGGCAAGGTCATCCAGGAGCTGGAGGCGTTCTTCCGCGGCGCCGGCTGGAACGTGATCAAGGTGATCTGGGGCCGGGAGTGGGACGCGCTGCTCGCGCAGGACCACGACGGCGCGCTGGTGAACAAGATGAACACCACCCCGGACGGCCAGTTCCAGACCTACTCGGTCGAGTCCGGCGAGTACATCCGGAACAACTTCTTCGGCGGCGACCAGCGGCTGCAGCAGATGGTCAGCGGCCTGTCCGACGACGACCTGCGCAAGCTCCCCCGCGGCGGTCACGACTACCGCAAGGTGTACGCCGCGTTCAAGAGCGCCAAGGAGCACGTCGGCCAGCCGACCGTCATCCTGGCCCAGACCATCAAGGGCTGGACGATCGAGGCGCTGGAGGGCCGCAACGCGACCCACCAGATGAAGAAGCTGACCTCGGACGACCTGAAGATCTTCCGCGACCGGCTCTACCTGCCGATCGAGGACAAGGACCTCGAGGACGCCTACAACCCGCCGTACTTCCACCCCGGCACGGACTCGCCGGAGTACCAGTACATGATGGAGCGGCGGCGCCAGCTCGGCGGCTTCCTGCCCGAGCGCCGGGTCAAGCCGAAGACGCTGACGCTGCCCGGCGACAAGGTCTACGCGCCGCTCAGCAAGGGCAACGAGAAGACCCCGGTGGCCACCACGATGGCGCTGGTCCGGCTCTTCCGCGACCTGATGAAGGACCCGGAGATCGGCGACCGGATCGTCCCGATCGCGCCGGACGAGTACCGCACCTTCGGCATGGACTCGATGTTCCCGACGGCGAAGATCTACTCGCCGCACGGGCAGCAGTACGAGTCGGTGGACCGCGCGCTGCTGCTGTCGTACAAGGAGTCGGCCCAGGGCCAGCTGCTGCACGAGGGCATCAGCGAGGCCGGCGCGATGGGCTCGATGATCGCGGCCGCGACGGCGTACGCGACGCACGGCGAGCCGATGATCCCGTTCTACATCTTCTACTCGATGTTCGGGTTCCAGCGCACCGGTGACTCGCTCTGGGCGCTCGGCGACCAGCTCGGCCGGGGCTTCCTGGTCGGTGCGACGGCCGGCCGTACGACGCTGACCGGCGAAGGTCTGCAGCACGCCGACGGGCACTCCCCGCTGCTCGCCTCGACGAACCCGGCGGCCGTGCACTACGACCCCGGGTTCGCCTACGAGGTCGCGCACATCGTCAAGGACGGGCTGCGCCGGATGTACGGCTACGGCCTGGACAAGGACAAGCCGTACGGCGAGGACGTCTTCTACTACCTGACCGTCTACAACGAGCCGGTCGCGCAGCCGGCCGAGCCGGAGAACCTCGACGTCGCGGCGCTGCTCAAGGGCATGTACCGCTTCAGCGAGGGCCAGGCCGAGGCCGACGCGCCGCGGGTCCAGCTGCTCGCCTCCGGCGTGGCGCTGCCGTGGGTCCGCAAGGCCCAGCAGATCCTCGCCGAGGAGTACTCGGTGGCCGCCGACGTCTGGTCGGTGACCTCGTGGAACGAGCTGCGCCGCGACGCGATCGCCGCGGAGGAGCACAACCTGCTCCACCCCGACGAGGACGAGCGGGTGCCGTTCGTCACCGAGCAGCTGAAGGACACCAAGGGCCCGGTGGTCGCGGTCAGCGACTTCATGCGCCAGGTCCAGGACCAGATCTCGCGCTGGGTCCCGAACGACTACACCTCGCTCGGTACCGACGGCTGGGGTCTGGCCGACACCCGCGCGGCGGCGCGCCGGCACTTCCACGTCGACGCCGAGTCGGTGGTGGTGGCGACGCTGGAGATCCTCGCCAAGCGCGGTGACGTGAAGCGCGAGGTGGCCGCCGAGGCCGCCCGCAAGTACCGGATCGACGACCCGACCGCGGTCGCCGGAGTGCAGCAGGAGGGCGCCGGCGCCTGACCGGTGCCCTGCCCGGGCCGTCCACCGTTTTCGGTGGGCGGCCCTTTGCATATGTACGCCCGCCGCCCGCCGGGTTGGGTAAATCGCCCGACGCGGCCGCCCGGGCCGCGTCCCTAGCGTCGGAGCATCAGCCACGACGAGGGGACAGGGCGATGTTCACCGAACGGATCGAGACGGTCGTCATCGGCGCCGGGCAGGCCGGCCTGGCGACCGGGTACCACCTGCGCAGGCGCGGGCGGCAGTTCGTCGTACTGGACGCGAACGCGCGGATCGGCGACAACTGGCGGGCCCAGTGGGACTCCCTGCGGCTCTACACGCCCAGGCGGTACGACGGCCTGCCGGGCCTGCGCTTCCCCGGCGCCGGCTGGTCGTACCCCGGCAAGGACGAGGTCGCCGACTACCTGGAGTCGTACGCCGAGCGCTTCGACCTCCCGGTCCGGACCGGTACGACGGTCGACCGGCTGGAGCCGGCCGACGGCGGCTTCGCCGTCACCACCGGCGACCGCCGGATCCTGGCCGACAACGTCGTCGTTGCCACCGGCACCTTCGGCCGGACGCCGTACCTCCCGGACTTCGCGGTCGACCTGGACCCGGCGATCCGGCAGCTGCACTCGAGCGAGTACCGGCGGCCGAACCAGCTCAAGGACGGGCCGGTGCTCGTGGTCGGCGGGTCGCACTCGGGCACCGACGTCGCGTTCGAGGTGGCGCCGACGCACCCGACGATCCTCTGCGGCCGCGACCCCGGGCAGATCCCGGTCCGGCTGGAGAAGAAGGGCGCACGGCTGTTCTTCCCGGTGTTCGTGTTCGTCGGGACGCACGTGCTGACCCGGCGGACGCCGATGGGCCGCAAGGCGCTCAGCGAGATCCGTTTCCACGGCGGCCCGATGCTGCGGGTGAAGCGCGAGGACCTGCTCGAGCGCGGAGTCGAGCGGGTTCCCGAGCGGGTCGTCGGCGTCCAGGACGGGCTGCCGGTGCTCGCCGACGGACGGGTGCTCGACGTCGCGAACGTGGTCTGGTGCACCGGGTTCCGGCAGGTGTTCGACTGGATCGACCTGCCGGTGATCGGCGCGGACGGCTGGCCCGAGGAGTCGCGCGGCGTGACGCCGTCGGCGCCCGGCCTGTTCTTCTGCGGGCTGTCGTTCCAGTTCGCGTTCACCTCGATGACGCTGCCGGGGGTCGGGCGGGACGCGGAGTACGTCGCGAAGCAGATCGTCGCGCGCTCCGGCGTACGGCGTACGGCGGCTGCCGCCTGAGGCTCCACGCGCGTACTCTCGGCAGGAGGGGGCGGATACGCGATGGGGATCGTCGACGATCTGGAGCGGGCCCGGAAGGCCTTCGAGCGCCGGGACTGGGCGATCGCGTACGACCGGCTGGCGACCGTCGACGACCTCGGTCGCGGCGAGCTCGGGCCGGACGACCTGATGGCGCTCGGCACCGCGGCGTACCTGGCCGGGGACGACGACGCCTGCATCCGGGCCCTCCAGCGCGGCTACCAGGCCGGGATCAGCAGCGGGGAGACGCTGTGGGCGATCCGGTTCGCGTTCTGGCTCGGGCTGGTCTTCGACCTGCGGCGCGAGGCGGCGGTCGGCAGCGGGTGGATCGCGCGGGCGCAGCGGCTGCTGGCCGAGCAGCCCGATGACCTGGTCGAGCGCGGGTACCTGCTGATCCACGAGTTCTTCCGGCACCTCGAGCGGCAGGACTTCCCCGGCGCGCTGCGGGTGGCGACCGAGCTGACCGCGCTGGGCCGGCAGTTCGGCAGCGACGACCTGCTGGCGCAGGGTCTGGTCTGCCAGGGCCGGCTGATGATCTTCGCCGGCCAGGTCCCGGAGGGGCTCGCGCTGCTCGACGAGGCGATGGTCACGGTGGCCGCCGGTGAGCTGTCGCCGGTCATCGGCGGGATGGTCTACTGCGCGATGATCGAGGCCTGCCAGGAGGTGCTGGACTTCGGGCGGGCGTCGGCCTGGACCAGCGCGCTGACCAGGTGGTGCGACAGCCAGCCCGGGCTGGTCCCCTACACCGGCCAGTGCGCGGTGCACCGCGGCCAGATCCTGCGGCTGCGTGGAGCCTTTGCTGAGGCGCTGGAGGAGTTCGACCGGGCCTGCCGCCGGTACGCCGCGCTGCACTCGCAGATCGCCGCAGGACTCGCTTTGAGCGAGCGCGGGGACGTGCTGCGGATCAGGGGTGAGCTGGTGCTCGCTGAGACCGCCTACGAGCAGTCCTCGGGCTATGGCTACGAGCCGCAGCCCGGGCTGGCGCTGCTGTGGCTGGCGCGCGGCCGTACGCCGGCAGCGCTCGCTGCGATCCGCCGGCTGCTTGCTGAGACGCCTGGACCGGTGCAGCGGTCGCGGCTGCTGCCTGCTGGAGTCGAGATCCTGGTAGCCGGTGGGTGTCTGGACGATGCTGAGCTGGCGTGCACCGAGCTGTCGGAGATCGCTGCTGCTTTCGGCTGCAGCGGGCTGCGTGCGATGGCGGCGTACAGCGCTGGGCTGGTCGCGCTGGCCGCTGGGGATCCGGAGCGGGCGCTGCCGCAGGCTCGGCTGGCTGTCGAGGTGTGGGGTGAGCTGCAGGCGCCGTACGAGGTGGCGCGGGCTCGGGTGCTGGTCGGTCGGGCGTTTCGGTTGATGCGTGACGAGGACTCTGCTGCGGCTGAGTTGGGGGCTGCGTTCCAGGCGTTCAGTTCGCTGGGGGCTGCTGGGTGTCGTGAGGATGCGGGCCGGTTGCTGCACCGGCCGAACGCTGGTGGGTTGACGCCTCGGGAGGTCGAGGTGCTGCGGTTGGTGGCTGCGGGCAACAGCAACACGGCCATCGCTCAGCAGTTGGTGCTGAGTGAGAAGACCGTCGCGCGGCATCTGTCGAACATCTTCACGAAGCTGTCGGTGCCTTCGCGGACGGCGGCGGTCGCCTCCGCTCGGGAGCGGGATCTGCTGTGAAAACCTGGTGAGGGTGTGGTGGGTGCGGAACTAGGCTTTGCGGCATGCCTGAGCTGATCGCGCCGACCGTTGCGTTGCGGGACTCCTGGTTGGAGTCGTCTGCTGAGTGGGGAGCTGATGCGCAGCACGGTTCCGGTGTGCACGAGTCCGACGATGTCGGCAGCGTCGAGGGGTTCGGGGCGTGGGTCGAGCGGCTGCGGCTGGAGAGCGACGAGACGCGCGAGCTCGCGCCGGGGCGGGTGCCGGCGGCGTACTGGTGGATCGTTGACGACGGCAAGTACGCCGGCGCGATCACGCTGCGGTTCCGGCTGAACGAGAAGCTGCTCGACGGCGGCGGGCACATCGGGTACGGCGTACGGCCGTCGGCGCGTCAGCGCGGTCTGGCGACGTGGGCGCTGGGGGCTGTGCTCGAGCGGGCGCGGGAGCGTGGGATGGAGCGGGTGCTGGTGACCTGCGACGACGACAACGCTGCGTCGGCCCGGACGATCGAGCGCAACGGCGGGGTACTGGAGGACGTCCGGGAGACGTGGCTGGGACTCACGCGGCGGTACTGGATCACGCTCTGACACGGCCCGGGTGGCCCGTCCGTTCGGGCACCGTCTACCGTCGAGTCGATCTGTCGTCGATCTACGGGGAGTAGTCGAGCGTGTCGGAAACGCAGCAGGAGAAGACCTTCTTCGGGCACCCGCGTGGGCTGATGACGCTGTTCACCACCGAGCTGTGGGAACGGTTCAGCTACTACGGGATGCGCGCGATCCTGCTGCTCTACCTGACCGACCAGGCGCACGGGCTCGGCCTCGGGCAGTCGCTGGGCGAGGCGGTCGTGTCGATCTACGGCGCCTCGGTCTACCTGCTGTCGGTGCTCGGCGGCTGGTTCGCCGACCGGGTCTTCGGCGCGCGCCGGACGGTGCTGTACGGCGGCGCGGTGATCGTCTCGGGGCACATCCTGCTCGCCGTACCGGTCGAGGGACTCGCGTACGCCGGGATCGCGCTCGTTGCCCTGGGCACCGGTCTGCTGAAGCCGAACGTGTCGACGATGGTCGGGACGCTCTACGAGGACGGTGACGAGCGGCGGGACTCGGCGTTCTCGATCTTCTACATGGGGATCAACATCGGCTCGTTCAGCGCGCCGTTCGTGGTCGGCTTCCTGCGCCGCGAGTTCGGGTTCCACGTCGCGTTCGCGGCGGCCGCGGTCGGGATGACGCTGGCGCTGGTCGCCTACGTGCTCGGGCGGCGCACGCTGCACGGCCGCGGCGACGCGCCGCCGAACCCGCTCACCGCCGAGGACCGGCCGGCGATGCTGCGCGTCACCGGCGCCGTCGTCGCGCTGCTGGTGGTCGTGTTCGCGGTGTCGGCCTGGCTCTCCGGCGGGATCGGGCCGAAGCCGGTCGTCGACGCGATCTCGTACCTGTGCTTCCTGGCGCCGATCGCGTACTTCACGATGCTGCTGCGCAGCCCGCTGGTGACGCCGACCGAGAAGCAGCAGGTCCGGGCGTACATCCCGCTGTTCGTCGCGGCGATGCTGTTCTTCATGCTCTTCGAGCAGGCCGCGACGACGCTGACCACGTTCGCGGCCGACCGGACGTCGCTGGAGCTGGTCGGGATCTCGATCTCGCCGGAGTTCTTCCAGTCGGTGAACCCGTTCTCGATCATCGTGCTCGCGCCGGTGTTCGCCGCGGTCTGGATCAAGCTCGGCGACCGTGGACCGGGGATCGGGCAGAAGTTCGCGACCGGGCTGCTGCTGGCGGGGATCTCGTTCGCGATCATGGCCGTGGCCTCGGCCGTGACGGGTGACGGGCTGGCTTCGCCGCTGTGGCTGGTGCTCGTGTACGTCGTACAGACGCTGGGCGAGCTGTTCCTGTCCCCCGTCGGGCTCGCGGCGACGACCGTGCTCGCGCCGAAGGCGTTCCTGAGCCAGATGATGGCGCTGTGGTTCCTCGCGCCGGCCGCGGGGCAGGCGATCACGGCGCAGCTGGTGCAGGCGACCGAGGGGGCGTCGGACACGGCGTACTTCGGTGGGCTGGCGGTGGTGACGATCGTGTTCGCGGTGGTGCTGTACTTCTTGTCGCCGTGGATCCGGCGGCACGCTCGGCGCTGAGTCGCGGTCGCGGCGCCGTTCACTCTCACGGGGGAGCCGAATCCCCCACGTGGGTGAGGTTTTCGCGGCTTTCGCCTTGCAATCTTGCAGCATGAGCGAGAGACCTGTGGAGCGTCCAGCCGGACGGGCTGTGGTGAGCCGGGCTGCTGATTCCCGCGCGACCGAAAGGCCTGTGCCGCGGTGGGCCGAGTGGCTGGCGCACGCGATCCCG
This sequence comes from Kribbella sp. NPDC104740, assembly GCF_055583505.1. NCBI lineage: Bacteria > Bacillati > Actinomycetota > Actinomycetes > Propionibacteriales > Kribbellaceae > Kribbella > Kribbella sp. NPDC104740. The sequence goes on from NZ_JBVJNV010000010.1 coordinate 227,102, forward strand.
TTCCTCGTACTGCCGTCCGGGCTGTGGCGCCTCGGGCTGGTCGCCGGCTTCTCGATGGGCATGCTGGACGACGCCGGCCGCCCCGCGCAGCTGTACGGCTGGGGCGAGCACGTGTACATCGTGTGCCTGACCCTGTTCTCGGAGGCTGTCGCGCTAACAGCGTTCGGGCTGGTGCGACGATGGGGTGAGGTCGTTCCCGCCTGGATCCCGTGGATCGGCGGGCGCCGAGTGGCCCCGTACGCCGCGATCGTGCCCGCAGTCCTGGGGAGCCTGGCGCTGATCGGGATCTGGACTTTCGGCTTCCGCGACGCGTTCAGCGGAGACTGGCTACCGTTCAGCAGCGACGCAGCGGCGGTGCTGATGATCGCGTCGTACGCGCCGTTGAACCTGTGGGGCCCGGCGTTGCTAGTGCTGACCTGGGCGCACTACCGGCGCCGGGTGAGCGGCGCCCGGCAGGAACGCGTGGCGGCGTCATGAAGGTGAACTACTGCTCAGCACACCAACCTCGCCCACACCCCCAGCCGCTCAGCACGCCACCTCCCGCACGTCCCAAGCCGCACAGCACGCCAACCTCGCCCACATCTCCAGCCGCTCAGCGCGCGAACCCTCCGCAGATCCCCCGACCGCTCAGCACGCCACCTCCCGCACACCCCCGACCGCTCAGCACCCCAACCTCCCGCACACCCCCAACCGCACAGCACCCCAACCCCGCCCACACCTCAACCGCTCAACGCGCGGACCTCGCGGCCGAGCCGAGCAACAGCGACGGGCAGACGGTGATCCCACTGGTCCACAAACTCCCGGCCGCTGCGGCCTCAGCCACAGACGACCCGCCCGGCCGCATCACCGCCGACCTGCGGTGTGCCAGCCGCCTCACCGCCGACCCGCGGTGGGCCAGCCGCATCAAGGCCGACCCGACGCGGGCCGGCCGTGAGCGAGCCGTGGGCTCAGCGGGCCCGGGGTCGCGGCTTGAGCCGGGTACCCGGCAGCGGCGGCGCAGGGAGCGGGTCGCCGTCATAGCCCGGAACTACAGGGAACCGCGCCGACCCACCAGCCTCGACCGAAGCCATCCAATCATTGCGCGCAGCAACGACCTCCTCATGCGAGCGCCCGATGAAGTTCCACCACATCACCAGCTGCTCCTCGAACGGCTCACCGCCGAGCAGCAGCAACCGGGCGCCGTCGACCGACGCCGTCAGGTCGATCGCCTCCCGGCCGGTCCCGAAGTACGCCATCTCGCCGAAGCCCGGCGCGACCTCTCCCGCACTCACCGACCCGTCGACCACCAGGACGGCGTACTCGAACTCCGGCGTCAGCGGAACGCTCACCGTCCGCCCAGGCTCGATCGTCAGATCAGCGCCGACGAGCGGCGTGTACGCCGGCGCCGGCGACGTGACGCCCGCGACGGTCCCGATCATCACCTGGCCGCGGGCCCCGTCGAGCTTGAGCACCGGCAGGTCGGCGTACGCGTTGAAGGTCGGGGTGACCGTGTTCCGCGCCGACTCGGGCAGGGCGACCCAGAGCTGCGCGCCGTGCAGCGTCGGAGGTGCCGAGGGCAACGAGATCTCCGAGTGGGCGATCCCCGGGCCGGAGGTCATGATGTTCAGCTCACCCGGGCGGACCATCGCGTGCGAGCCGGCCGAGTCGCGGTGCTCGATCTCGCCCTCGAACAACCAGCTCACCGTCTGCAGGCTGGTGTGCGGGTGCGGCGGCACGAGCATGCCGCGCTCCCCCGGTACGTCGTACGAGTCGACCCGCTTGGTCAGGTCGTCGGGCCCGTAGTGGTCGGCGAAGCACCAGGCGCCGACCATCCGGCGATTCTTGTTCGGCAGCAGCCGGCGGACCTTCGTCGTCCGCCCGAGCACCACCTGCCGCGGCTCCAGCAGCTCCAGCACCGGCCCCTCGGCCACGGCCCCTTCGCAGACGACCTCGGCCGGATCCTTCTCCAAGTCGCTCATGCCACGAGTATGGACTCCAGCACCCCAGGCGTGATCCGGTAGGCACACCCAACCCCGGAGGCCCCCGTGCACGACGCCCTCGATCTCCGCGACCTCGTCCCCGACGAAGCCGAACAACTGGCGAGCGCCGGCTACCCCGTAGGCGACCTCCAGGCGAGAGCCCGCCTCGCCGCGGCCGCAGGAGACCTCACTCAACTGGCGGCCATCGAAGCGGATCTAGCAGCCCTGCGCCGGGACCCGGACTGGCCGCACGAAGAACCAGAACCCACGCTGCTGACCCCGGCCAGCCCGGGCGAGGCCGCGCGGGCATCGGCCAGCACGGGCGAGGCCGCAGGCGCACTGGCCCTCGATGCCGCCGTACAGGACGAGCCCGCCGAGCGCGGCCCAGCCAGGTCGGGCGACGCCGCAGGCGCGTTCCAAATGGTGGAGGCGCCAAGTCGCGCGCACTCGCCCCAGGCTCTGGCCGACAAGATCCGTGGCGCCTGGCTCGGCCGGTGCGTCGGCAACACCATGGGCAAACCCGTCGAAGGCCTCAGTCGCGCCGACGTCCGCACCTACCTCGAGGCCGCCGGCGACTGGCCCCTCACCGGCTTCGTCCCGTACGTCGCCGCACCCCCGCCCGGCATCACTCTCCACCCGTCCGCCGTCGAGGCCTCCGCCGGCCGCTTCACCGCCGTACCGCGCGACGACGACCTCGACTGGACGATGCTCGGCCTCCACCTGCTCGAGACCTACGGCCGCGAGCTGCACACCGAGGACGTCGCCCGCGAGTGGCTCGACCGGATGCCGTTCACGCAGACGTACACCGCCGAGCGCGCGGCGTACCGCAATCTCGTCCACGGCCTCCGCCCACCGGACACGGCGACCACCCGAAACCCGTACCGCGAGTGGATCGGCGCCCTCATCCGCGTCGACGCCTACGGCTACACCAACCCCGGCAACCCGACCGAAGCCGCCCGCCTGGCGCTGGTCGACGCGAGCCTGTCGCACACGGCGAACGGCCTGTACGGCGCCCAGTGGGCCGCCGCCCTCGTCGCCCAAGCGCTCGTCGCCGACTCGATCACCGACGCGCTCGGCACCGCGCTGACCGTCATCCCGCCACGCTCCCGCCTGGCCGACAGTCAGCGCGCCCTCCTCGACCTGCACGAACAGGGCTGTACGTCGGACGACGCCCTCGACTGGATCGACGAGACCCTCCCGTACAACTGGGTCCACACGATCAACAACGCGGCGATCATCACGACGGCGCTGCTCTGGGGCGGCGGCGACTACGTCCGCACGCTCGCGCTGTGCGTTGGCGCGGGCCGCGACACCGACTCCAACGGCGCGACGGTCGGCTCGGTCTTCGGCGCCCTCCACGGCGCGGCGGCGATCCCAGAAGAGCTGGCGACCGCAGGCAACGGCGTGGTCCGCTCAGCCGTCCGAGGCTTCGACCGCATCACCATCGACGAACTCGTCGACCGAACGATCGCCCTGACCGGCTAGCCACACTCGCCCGCAGCTCATCACCGATACGTCGAGTCACCAACCGGATCTTCCGGCCGCCCGCACGTTGCGCCTCGTGCGCACCGGCGACCCAACCGGCGTCCGGGCGGTCCTCAGCTGTTCGTCCACTCCAACAACTGATCCATGTCCCAGGTGTTCACCACGTTCTCCGGCTCGACCCCGCACTCCTCCGCGCGCTCACACCCGTACGGCTGCCAATCAAGCTGCCCGGGCGCGTGCGCATCGGTGTCGATCGAGAACTGACACCCCGTTTCGACCGCCAGCGTCAGCAACCGCCGCGGCGGATCGAGCCGCTCGGGCCGCGAGTTGATCTCCACCGCCGTACCGAACTGGCGGCACGCCTCGAACACCACCTCGGCGTCGAAGTCCGACTCCGGGCGGGTCCCCCGCCCGCCGGTGACCAGGCGCCCGGTGCAGTGGCCGAGGATGTCGACGTGCGGGTTGGCGATCGCCTTCACCATCCGCTCGGTCATCGGCTCGGACGCCATCCGGAGCTTGGAGTGCACGCTCGCGACGACGACGTCGAGGCGAGCCAGGATCTCGGTGTCGCAGTCCAGCGAACCGTCGTCGAGAATGTCGACCTCGATCCCGTTCAGGATCCGGAACCCGTCGTACTCGTCGGCGAGCTTCTTGTTGATCTCCGCGACCACGTCGAGCTGCTGCAACCGCCGCTCCCGCGACAGCCCGTTCGCGACCGTCAGCCGCGGCGAGTGGTCAGTGAGCGCGATGTACGAGTGCCCGAGCCGCGCGGCAGTCCGCGCCATCTCCTCGATCGGGCTGCCACCGTCGGACCAGTCCGAATGCAGATGCAGATCGGCCTTCAACGCCGTCCGCATCGCCGTCCCCTCCTCGGTCAACGCCGACGCGCCCTGCTCCAGCTTCGTCAGGTACGACGGCACCGCCCCGTCCATCGCCTCGAGAATCACCGCCTCGGTCTTCGGCCCGATCCCCGGCAACTCGGTCAACGTCCCCGCCCGCTTCCGCGCCCGCACCTCCGACGCCGGCAACGCCTCGATCGTGTCCGCCGCCCGCCGGTAAGCCTTCACCCGATGAGTCGGCTGCCGGTCCCGCTCCAGGAAGTACCCGATCGCCCGCAGCGCCTCAACCGCCGCCACCACCCCAGCCTTGTCACTCATCCCCCCATCATGGCGGGTCCCACGGACCATTCCCGCGCAACCAGCCCACCCCGAGGCGCCGGCGCCTGCGCTTGGGCGGCGGCCGGCAGCAGGTCGAGATGGCCCATGTGGCAGGCGGTTTCTACCACACCGACGCCAACCCACGCGGCGACCGGTTCGACGCCAATCCACGGGCCGGCCACCCCGCACCGCACCACCTTGCCGACCTGCACCACTGATCAACCGCGCGTGCAGCGTGCGACACGCCGGTCGACACGCGCTCTACTGCATGCCAGGTGGCGTTGATCAGTGCTGCAGATCGGCTGCGTGCCAGCGGGCGGCGACCCCGCACCACACCAAGCAGCAGACCTGCAGCACGGGCGGCCACCCCGCAGTGCAGCAACTCGCGGACCTGCATCACTGACCAACCAGCCGCACAGCGGCCGACACGCCGCCGACACGCCGGTCGGCGGGGTGCCGGGTGGTGGTTGGTGAGTGGTGGATGTCCGCCGCGTCGCGCGAGCCACACCAGTCGAGCGCCGGGCACGGCGCGCTTGAGCGCGAGAGCGCGAAGCACGGCGAGGTTGCCCGCGGGGCAGAGCGCGGTGAACTGGCGCACCCGGACGCACCGCGGTGTGGGGTCGCGTGGCGTGGTGCGGGTGTCGCGTGGTGTGGTGCGGGCGTCTTGTGGGTAGTGCGCGTGGCGTGTGCGGGCGTCGCGTGGTCTGGCGGCGTGGCACGGCGCGGGCGTGGGGTGGCGCGCCGTGGGCGTCGGGTGGCGCGCGTCGTGGGCATGGGGTGGTGTGGGCGTGGCGTGGTGCAGGCGTCGCGCGGGGTGCCGCGCGTGCACGGTGTGGGCGTCGCATGGCGCGGTGGGCGCCGCGTGGGCGCGCGGGCGCGGCGTGGCGTCGCGAGGTAGGGGCGTCGTGTGGAGCGGCGTTGCGGCGCAAGAGGTGGCGCGGGTGCGTTGGGAACGTGGGCGCGGCGAAGGCACGGTGTGGCGGGCGCGGGTGCGGCCGACGGTGTCGGCCTGGCGCGACAGGTGTTGCGCGCTGCGCCACCTGTCGCAGGCGGAGTCCCGAAGGTTCGCGACGTGCAGCATCCACTAACCAGCAGCACAGCGGCGACACCCCGTCGACACGCCGGTCGGCGACGCGACCGGCGGAGGGTGGTGGGTGGTGGGCGTCCGCCTGATCGCCGTGTCGTGAGGGGCCTCGGGGGGCGGCGCTGGGCGGCAGCCTGAGGACGTGGAGCTGCGCAGTGTCTGGCGCAGGCGGAGGACGTCGGGCAGCGCGGTGTCTGGCGCAGGTGGAACCCGGGGACTCGCGACCTGCACCACTGTCCAACCAGCAGTGCGGCGGCGGCACGCCGTCGACACGCCGGGCGGCGAGGCGACCGGCGGGGGATGGTCAGTGGTGGGTGTCGGATGCTCGGCGGTGAGTGGGCGGCGGTTCGCCGGGTGGGCCGGATGGCGGTTCCGTGTCGCGGCGGCGGGCTTGCACCTGATCGTCGAGTTGGGTCCGTAGGCCGGGTGGCGGCTGCGTGTCGGGCGGCACGGTTGCGCCTGATCGTCGCGTTGGGTCCGTGGGCCGGGTGGCGGCTGCGTGTCGGGCGGCACGGTTGCGCCTGATCGTCGCGTTGGGGTCGGGTGGCGGCTGCGTGTCGGGCGGCACGGTTGCGCCTGATCGTCGCGTTGGGTCCGTGGGCCGGGTGGGGGCTTCATGTCGGGCGGCGGGATTGCCTAGTCGTCGGGTGGTGGCCGCGGGTCAGCCCGTGCGGGCGGCGGTTATCGTCGGGGCGTGGCGAAGGTGAAGGGGCACACAGCGCGGGCTGAGCGGTTGCAAGGGGCGACCGGGGCTCTGGCCACTGCGGCGATGGCTGCCATGGACGAGGAGCTGCCCTGGTTTCGGACGCTTTCGGCTCAGGATCGGTCGTGGATCGGGCTGGTGGCGCAGTCGGGGATCACGGCGTTCGTGGACTGGTTTCGGGATCCGGAGGCGAACTCTTCGATGCCGACGCGGATGTTCGGGTCGGCGCCGCGGGAGTTCACGCGGGTGATCAGCCTGCATCAGACCGTGGAGTTGCTGCGGACGACGATCGAGATGATCGAGAACACCATCGGGGATCTGCTGCCGGAGGATGATGTGCCGGCGGTGCGGGAGGCGATGCAGCGGTATGCGCGGGAGGTGGCGTTCGCGGCGGCGACCGTTTACGCGCAGGCCGCTGAGATGCGGGGGGCGTGGGACGCTCGGCTGGAAGCGCTGGTGGTCGACTCGGTCATTCGTGGGGAGGCCGACGAGTCGGTCAGGTCGCGGGCTTCGGCGCTCGGGTGGACCGGGGCCAGTGGGTCGTCCGAGGTCGCCGTCGTGGTGGGGCGCGCGCTCGAAGGTGAGTCCGGTACGGCGAACGTCGCGGACTCCGTGCGGGCGGCGGCGCGGGAGGCCGGCGCGGACGCGTTGTGCGCGATGCAGGGCGACCGGCTGGTCGTGGTACTCGGTGGTACGAGTAAACCTGTGGAGATCGTACAAAATCTGGCCGGCTGGTTCGGACCCGGCCCGATCGTCGTCGGGCCGGTTGTCAAGGACCTGATGTCGGCGGTCACGTCGGCGCGGGCGGCCGTCGCCGGGCTCCGCGCCGCACCTGCCTGGCCGGGCGCTCCGCGGCCGGTGCAGGCCGACGAGCTGTTGCCCGAGCGCTCCTTGTCCGGTGACGGTCACGCCCGCCGCCAGCTCGCGACCGACGTCTACGGCCCGCTCACGTTGGGCGACGGGGTCCTGCTCGACACCGTCAGCGCGTACCTCGACTCCGGCGGATCGATCGAGGCGACCGCCCGGACGATGTTCATCCACGCCAATACTGTCCGGTACCGGCTGAAGCGTGTGGGCGAGATCACGGGCTACGCGCCGGGCAACCCCCGCGACGCTTTCACGTTACGTGTCGCACTGGCACTGGGCCGCCTGCTCAACCCCGAGCCCGGTTCGCACGTTTTGTAGGATCTCCACAAAGTCCAGGCAGTAGAATTCGTGCTGCTTTGTAGCCCACGAACGGCTCGGCTCAGGGAGAGTTGTCACGTGCTCGTCATCGTCGCGCCCGGTCAGGGCGCTCAAGCCCCAGGTTTCCTCGAGCCGTGGCTGGAGGACCCAGTCTTCGAGAACCGGCTGCACTGGCTGTCCGCGGTCGCCGGTCTCGACCTCGCCCACTACGGCACCAAGGCCGACGCGGACACCATCCGCGACACCGCGATCGCGCAGCCGCTGCTGGTCGCCTCCAGCATGCTGGCCGCGCTGGCCGTCTTCCCGCACCCCGGTGACGCGTTCCAGAAGATGGGCGCGCTGGCCGGGCACAGCGTCGGCGAGATCGCCGCGGCGGTCGGCGCCGGCGTGATCAGCGCCGAGCAGGCGATGGTCCTGGTCCGCGAGCGCGGCAAGGCGATGGCCTCGGCGGCCGCGCTGACCCCGACGTCGATGACCGCCGTCCTGGGCGGTGACCGGGACGAGATCCTGGCCAAGCTCGACCAGTACGGGCTGACCCCGGCCAACGACAACGGCCCCGGTCAGATCGTTGCCGCGGGCACCGTCGAGGAGCTGGCCGCGCTGGCCGCGGACCCGCCGGCCAAGGCCCGGCTGATCCCGCTGTCGGTGGCCGGCGCCTTCCACACCCGGCACATGGAGCCCGCTGTCCAGACCCTGGCCGGGTACGCCAACTCGATCACCACGCACGACCCGCGGACGCGGCTGATCTCGAACCGCGACGGCCAGGTCGTGCACGACGGCCGCGACGTGCTGCAGCGGCTGGTCCAGCAGGTCAACGCGCCGGTCCGCTGGGACCTGTGCATGCAGACGATGGCCGACCTGCAGGTCACCGGCATCCTGGAGATGACCCCGGCCGGCACGCTGACCGGGATCGCGAAGCGGGCGCTGAAGGGTGTCGAGACGTTCGCGCTGAAGACGCCGGACCAGCTCGACGACGCGCGCGCGTTCGTCGACAAGCACGGCAGCCCGTCGGAGATCGACGCCTCGCCGACCTGGCGGCTGCTGGTCGCGCCGATGAAGGGCACCTTCACCCGTGAGGCGCAGGTCAAGCGGGAGACCGGCGACGCGGTCGAGGCCGGCGAGGTGGTGGCGACGGTGAAGAGCCTGCGCGACGAGCTCGAGGTCCGCGCGCCGCACGGCGGCATCGTGGTGGAGTGGCTGGTCGAGGAGGGCGACCCGGTCGCCCCCGGTCAGCCGCTGGTCCGGTTGCACCCCAGCGGAGGGAACTGACATGACCGGCACGATCAGCACCGTTCAGGGTGCGCAGCACACCGCCGTCCTGGGCCTCGGCTCGTACCGGCCGCGCACGGTCGTGCCGAACTCGGTGATCCTGGAGCAGATCGACTCCAGCGACGAGTGGATCCGGACCCGGTCCGGGATCCGCGAGCGGCGCTGGGCCGAGCCGGACGAGACCGTGCTGATGATGTCGGTCGAGGCCGCCAAGGAGGCGCTGCGCGACTCCGGGATCGACCCGGCCCAGATCGGCTGCGTCGTGGTCGCCACCGTCACGCACCTGTACCAGACCCCGGCGATCGCGACCCGGATCGCGGTCGAGGTCGGCGCCCCGACCGCCGCTGCGTTCGACATCTCGGCCGCCTGCGCAGGCTTCTGCTACGGCGTCGCGATGGCCAGCGACCTGGTCCGCGGCGGCAGCGCGAAGTACGTGCTGGCGATCGGCGTCGAGCGGCTCAGCGACATCACCGACCGGACCGACCGCAGTACGGCGTTCATCTTCGCCGACGGCGCCGGTGCGGCCGTGATCGGCCCGTCCGACGAGGCCGGCATCGGCCCGGTGGTGTGGGGCTCCGACGGCACGCAGCACGAGCTGATCAGCCAGAAGGAGTCCTGGCAGGAGGCGGCCGGCAGCTTCAACTGGCCGCACCTGACGATGGACGGCAACCCGGTCTTCCGGTGGGCGGCGTTCGAGATGGCCAAGACCGCGCAGCAGGCGCTGGACGTGGCCGGCGTGACCGCCGACGACCTGGACCTGTTCGTGCCGCACCAGGCCAACATGCGGATCACCGACGCGATGCACCGCTCGCTGAAGCTGCCCGACCACGTCAAGGTGGCCCGCGACATCGAGCGCCAGGGCAACACCTCGGCCGCGTCGATCCCGCTCGCGATCAGCGCGATGCGCGAGAGTGGCGAGGCGAAGAGCGGCGACCTGGCGCTCATCATCGGCTTCGGAGCCGGGCTGGTCTACGCCGGCCAGGTGATCCGGATCCCGTAGTACCCCTCAGATGTCCGGGGCCCCGGTCCCGGCGTACCAGCAGTAGCAGAATCCGAAAGGGAAACCACACAGATGGCCAGCACCGAAGAGATCCGCAGCAACCTCGCCGAGATCGTCAACGAGATCGCGGGGATCCCGGTCGAGGACGTCCAGCTGGACAAGTCCTTCACCGACGACCTCGACGTCGACTCGCTCTCCATGGTGGAGGTCGTGGTGGCCGCCGAGGAGAAGTTCAGCGTGAAGATCCCCGACGACGAGGTCAAGAACCTGAAGACCGTCGGCGACGCGGTCGCGTTCATCGAGCGCGCCCAGAACGGCTGATCGAGTCCTTCTCGATCGTGCTGGCCGTGTGCGCTCACCGGCCCCTCGCGGGGTCCGGTGAGCGCCGGCCGGCTCCCTCGCACCACCGCCGAGCCCGTACGCCGGCGTCCCGCACCCAGTTCTCTCGCCGAAGGATGAGGTAACCATGTCGAAGACCCGAGTCGTGATCACCGGGCTCGGAGCGACGACCCCGGTCGGGGGCGACGTCGCCAGTACCTGGGAAGGCCTGCTGGCCGGCCGGTCCGGCGCCAAGCTGCTGACCGCCGACTGGGTCGAGGAACTGCCGGTGAAGATCGCGGCGCCGGCCGCGGTCGAGCCGACCGAGATCATCGAGCGGGTCAAGGCCCGCCGCCTGGACCGCAACGCGCAGTTCGCCGTGGTCGCCGCCCGGGAGGCCTGGAAGGACTCCGGCCTGGCCGACGTCGAGCTGGACAAGACCCGCCTGGGCGTCGCGATCGCGACCGGGATCGGCGGCCTGCTCACCACGCTGACCAACTACGACGCGCTGCGCAACGGCCCGCGCCGGGTCTCGCCGCTGGCGATCCCGATGCTGATGCCGAACTCCGCCGCCGCGAACGTCGGCCTCGAGCTCGGCGCGCTCGCCGGTGTCCAGACCCCGGTCTCGGCCTGCGCCTCCAGCAACGAGGCGATCTCGCTGGCCGCCGACCAGATCCGGCTCGGCCGCGCCGACATCGTCGTCGCCGGTGGCGCCGAGGGGTCGATCGCCGGGCTGCCGCTGGCCGCGTTCGGCCAGATGATGGCGCTCAGCAAGCGCAACGACGACCCGGAGCGCGCGTCGCGTCCGTGGGACGTCGACCGCGACGGCTTCCTGCTCGGCGAGGGCGCCGGCGTCCTGGTCCTGGAGACCTACGAGCACGCGGTCGCCCGCGGCGCGAAGATCTACGCCGAGTTCGCCGGCTCCGGCATCACCGCCGACGGCCACGACATCGTGCAGCCGGACCCGACCGGTTCGGGCGCCGAGCGCGCGATGCTGATGGCACTGCGCGAGGGCGACCTGGCCGCCGGCGACATCGTGCACATCAACGCGCACGCGACCTCCACGCCGACCGGTGACGTCGCCGAGGCGATCGCGATCCGCAAGGCGCTCGGCAGCGCGACCGACCACGCGATCGCGACCGCGCCGAAGTCGATGGTCGGTCACCTGCTCGGCGCGGCCGGAGCGGTCGAGTCGATCGCGACCGTGCTGGCACTGCACCACCGCGTCGTACCGCCGACGATCAACCTGGACAAGGTGGACGACGGCGTCGACCTCGACATCGCCACCGAGCAGCGCAAGCTGGCCGACGGCGACATCGCGGCGCTGAACAACTCGTTCGGCTTCGGCGGCCACAACGTGGCGCTCGCGTTCAAGTCGGTCTGAGTAGTGAGCCGGGCCTCCGGGCCCGGCTCCCCCGCAGGCAGTTTCGCTAGCTGATCCCCTGGAGATGGCCATGACCACTGCCCCTGCGAAGCCGGCGAAGCTGCCGCGCGAGCTCGATCCGCGCAACCCGCACACCCGGCTGACGAACCTGCTCGACCCGGACAGCCTCGAGCTGATCACGCCCGACGACCTGTCCGGCATGCTCGCCGTCCGCGGCACGATCGCCGGCGCGCCGGTGGTCGCGTTCTGCTCCGACGCCACCGTGATGGGTGGCGCGATGGGCGACGAGGGCTGCGAGGTCGTCTGTACGGCGTACGAGGTGGCCCGGCGCGAGGAACTGCCGATCATCGGGCTGTGGCACTCCGGTGGCGCCCGGCTCGCCGAGGGTGTGCTCAGCCTGCACGCGGTCGGCAAGATCTTCTACGCGATGACGCAGGCCTCGGGCAAGATCCCGCAGATCTCCGTCGTGCTCGGCCCGGCCGCGGGCGGTGCGGCGTACGGGCCGGCGCTGACCGACGTGGTGATCCTCGGGCCGGAGGGCCGGATCTTCGTCACCGGGCCGGACGTGGTCCGCTCGGTCACCGGCGAGGACGTCGACATGCTGCGGCTCGGCGGTCCCGAGCCGCACGGGCGGCGCTCCGGCGTCGTCCACATCACCACCGACACCGAGGCCGCCGCGATCGAGCAGGCGCGCCGGCTGGCCGACCTGTTCGCGAACCAGGGCGAGGTCTCCGGCGACGTCTCCGACACCGACCTGTCCGGCCTGCTGCCGGAGTCCGCCAAGCGCGCGTACGACGTGCACCCGCTGGTCGGCGGCGTGCTCGACGAGGAGTCCGGCGTCGAGCTGCACCAGCGCTGGGCGCCGAACATCGTCACCACGCTCGGCCGGCTCGGCGGGCGCACGGTCGGCGTGATCGCGAACAACCCGCTGCGGCTCGGCGGCTGCCTGGACGCGCTGTCGGCGGAGAAGGCGTCGCGGTTCGTCCGGATGTGCGACGCGTTCGGGGTGCCGCTGGTCGTGCTGGTCGACGTCCCGGGGTACCTGCCGGGGGTCGGTCAGGAGTGGGACGGCGTCGTACGGCGAGGAGCCAAGCTGCTGCACGCCTTCGCCGAGTCGGTCGTCCCGCGGGTGACGCTGGTGACCCGCAAGACGTACGGCGGCGCGTACATCGCGATGAACGCGCGCTCGCTCGGCGCGACCCGGGTGTTCGCCTGGCCGCGCGCCGAGGTGGCGGTGATGGGCGCGGTGGCCGCGATCCGGATCCTGCACCGGCGCAAACTCGCCGACGTCGCGCCGGAGCTGAAGGCGCAGGTCGAGGCCGAGCTGGCGGCCGAGCACGAGAAGATCGCCGGCGGGATCGAGCGGGCCCGGCAGATCGGCGTCGTCGACGAGGTGGTCGAGCCGGGCAGGACGCGGTCGGCGCTGGCCGCCGCGATCGCCGCCGCCGACCAGCATGTTCGTGGGCGGCACGGAAACATCCCGTTGTAGGACAAGCGAAAGGGCGCGAACCGTTGCGGTTCGCGCCCTTTCCACGTGGTGCGGCCGTTGTTTGTGACAACCGGGGGTGTCCCGACACCCGGTGGCCCAACGGCCACGCTTTTGTCCCCTAGCGGGAAGTACCTGACCAGCATCGTCGAAGATCCACCGAAAAGCTCCTGCCTTCACTGCTTTCTTCAGAACTTCTCAGGTTTCGGCTCAGGCACTTGATTCAGTGCCTACACAACCTGGTGCAGCCAGCGAACGGGAGCACCGTCACCTGCGTAGCGAAACGGCTCGAGCTCGTCGTCCCACGGCCTTCCCAGCAAGCGCTCGACCTCTTCGGTCAGGTCGGCCTCGCCGCTCGCGGCCTTGAGCATCGCGGCCTTCAGCCGGTCCTCGGGCACCATGATGTCGCCGTGCACCCCGGTGGTCGCGTGGTACACCCCGAGCGCCGGGGTGAACGAGTACCGCTCGCCCTCGACCCCGTTGCTGGGCTCCTCGGTCACCTCGAAGCGCAGCTTCTGCCACCCGCGCAGCGCGGACGCCAGCTTGGCCGCCGTACCGGCTTCCGCCTGCCACGACAGCTCGGCCCGGTACTGACCCTGGGCCGCCGGTTGCGGGGTCCAGTCCAGTTTCACGGGCACGCCAAGGATGCCGCCCGCTGCCCACTCGACATGCGGGCACAGCGCTGACGGCACCGTGTGGACGTACAGAACGCCACGAGTCGTCGCCACCAGGACCTCCTTTTGTGCTCGAGCTGCGCCTTCCCCAGCGTTCTCGAATCACGGCCAGTCGGTCCTGACAGCGAGACCCATCTTGCACCACAGATCCCTTTGACACCAGTAACCTCGCCGTGTCAACCACATCACCGTCGTGTCGCGATGCTGCACCGATCGGTCCGGAATGTGTCGGCGCCCTTCAGGCCGACGCGCGGACGACCAGTCGCGTCGGCAGGATCAGTGGACTAGGTTGCTCCCCCGCCAGCAGTGCGAGCAGCATCCGGGCCATCTCGCGACCGAGGGCCTGGATCGGCTGGTGCACGGTGGTCAGCGGCGGGACCGTGTGCGCGGCGCTCGCGATGTCGTTGAAGCCGACCACCCGTACGTCGTCCGGCACCGCCCGGCCGGCCTCGCGCAGCACCCGCAGCGCGCCGACCGCCATCTGGTCCGAGGCGACGAACACCGCGTCCAGGTCCGGCCAGCGGTCGAGCAGCTCCGCCATCGCCCGGGCGCCGCCATCCTCGGCGAAGTCGCCGTGCGCGACCCGCGTCGCCTCCAGCCCAGCGACCGCGAGCGCCTCCTGGAAGCCGCGGTAGCGCGCCGTACCGGCGCCTTCGTCGAGGCGGCCGGTGATGGTCGCGATCCTGGTCCGGCCCGCGGCGACCAGGTATTCGGTCGCGGCCCGCGCTCCCCCGCGGTTGTCCGCGTCCACGTAGTACGACGGCTCGAAGCCGAGCGGCCGGCCACCGAACACCACCGGTACGTCGGCCTGCTGCGCGAGCGCGGCGAGCGGATCGTCCTCGCGCAGCGACATCAGCATCACGCCGTCCGCCTGCCGGGTCCGCAGCAGCTGCTCGAGCCGGGCCCGGCTGCGCTGCGAGGTCGCCAGCGACAGGACGAGCTCGAGGTCGGTCTCCTCCAGGACCGACGAGATCCCGACCACCACCTCGGCGAAGAACGGGTCGGCGAACAGCGCCGGGTCCTCGCTGGAGATCGCGAGCACGACCGAGCCGGCCTGCTGCGTGGCGAGCGCACGGGCGGTCGCGTTCGGCACGTAGCCGAGCGCATCGATCGCCTGCTGGACCGCCTCGCGCTTGGCGCGGCTGACGTGCGGCGCGTTGTTGATCACCCGCGACGCCGCCGACCGGGAGACCCCCGCCCGCTCGGCCACCTCGTCGAGCGTCACCTGCCGCTTGCTCATCCGGTCCCTTTCTGGAAGCGCTCCCGGTACATCTTGACACCTGATCACAGCCTGGTCACCCTGGTCGGACTGGAAGCGCTCCCAAATCGCCCACGGAGGCAGCGCATGATCCCGTCCCGCCCTTGGTCCGCGCTCGCCCTCGCGGCGCTGCTGGTCCCGTTCGTCACCCCACCCGCCGCGCAGGCGGCCGATCCGGCGTACGAGCGGGTCCTGAACGGGACGTTCGACGCCGCCGACAAGGCGCCGTGGTGGAGCAGCGGCAGTACGCCGACCGCGGTGCGGGACGGGCGGCTCTGCGCCGACGTCCCGGCCGGCACGGTCAACGTCTGGGACGCGATGATCGGCCAGGACGACATCCCGGTCGAAGCGGGTCAGGACTACCGGCTGCGATTCACGGCAACGGCCAGCCGGGACGTCACGGTCCGCGCGGTCGTGCAACTCGCGGGGACGCCGCAGACGACGGTGCTGAACAAGCCGGCCGCGCTCGGCGCGACACCGCAGAGCTTCGAGTTCACCGCGCCGTCGCCGGTGAGCAGCGAGCACGCGCAGCTCAGCTTCCAGGCCGGCGGCAACGGTGCGGGCTTCACGCTGTGCCTCGACGACATCTCACTGGTCGGTGGCGTCGTGCCGCCCGGCGGGATCCGCGACCTCGGGTCGCCGGTCCGGGTCAACCAGGTCGGCTACCTGAACGACGGGCCGCGGCGGGCGACGTACGTGACGGACGCGGCGGATCCGCAGCAGTGGCGGCTGCTCGACGCGACGCAGCGCGTCGTGAGCTCGGGCTCGACCACGCCGTACGGGATGGACGCGGCGGCCGGAACGCGGGTGCAGCTGATCGACTTCGGCCGGTACCGAGGCAACGGCCAGGGGTTCCGGCTCGCCGTCGGCTCGGACGTGAGCGAAGCGTTTGACCTCGGCAACGATCTCTACCGGTCGCTGCGCCGGGACGCGCTCGCGTACTTCTACAACAACCGCAGCGGCATCCCGATCGAGGCCCAGTACGTCGGTGCCGCCTACGCGCGCCCGGCCGGTCATCTCGGCGTCGCGCCCAACCAGGGTGACATCTCGGTCCCTTGCCTGCCGGGGACGTGCGACTACAGCCTCGACGTGCACGGCGGCTGGTACGACGCGGGCGACCACGGCAAGTACGTCGTGAACGGCGCCCTGGCGGCCTGGCAGTTGCTCGACCTGTACGAGCGGTCGGCGCAGCACGGCGACCGCGGCGTCGCCCTGCGCATCCCCGAGGCCGGCAACCGGACGCCCGACGTACTGGACGAGGCGCGGTGGGAGATCGACTTCCTGCTCCGGATGCAGGCGCCGTCCGGGATGGTGCACCACAAGATCCACGACGTCGCGTGGACCGGTCTGCCGCTGCTGCCGTCAGCCGATCCGCAGCCGCGGTACCTGTACCCGCCGTCGACCGCTGCGACGCTGAACGTGGCGGCGGTCGGCGCGCGCTGTGCGCGGGTTTACGCGGCCTGGGACAAGGCGCTCGCCGCCCGCTGCCTCAAGGCTTCGGAGCGGGCCTGGAAGGCCGCCGTGGCGCATCCGGCGGTCTACGCGCCGGACGGTGGCGTCGGCGGTGGCGCGTACGACGACACGAAGGTCAGCGACGAGTTCTCGTGGGCGGCAGCCGAGCTGTTCGTTGCCACCGGCAAGGCGTCGTACCGGCGAGCGATCACGACGGAGCTGAAGGCTGCTGACGGGTTCTCGTGGCAGGAGACGGGTGGGCTGGCCGACCTTGCGCTGGCGCGGGCGCCGTGGCGGTTGTCGGTGCTGGACCAGTGGAAGCTGCGAACGCGGATCTCGTCGGTGGCGGACGTGTACGTTGCCGCCGCGCAGGGGCAGGGGTATGCGAACTCGTACCAGCCTCTGGACGGGAAGTACGTCTGGGGGTCGAACAGCGCGGTCGCGAACAGCGCGATGATCCTCGGGGTCGCGTACGACCTGACGCACCGGGCGACGTACCGAACGGTGGCGCTGGAGTCGCTCGACTACCTGCTCGGGCGCAACGCGCTGAACCAGTCCTACGTCACCGGGTACGGCGAACGCAGCAGCCAGAACCAGCACCACCGCTTCTGGGCCAAGTCGCTCGACCCGGCCCTGCCGTCGCCGTACCCAGGGTCGCTCGCGGGCGGGCCGAACTCGGGTCTCCAGGACCCGGTCGCGCAGCGCAACCTGCAGGGGTGCGCGCCGGCGACGTGCTACGTCGACCACAGCGGGTCGTACTCGACCAACGAGGTCGCGGTGAACTGGAACTCGGCGCTGGCCTGGATCACGGCGTTCGCCGACGCGGAGAGCACGTCACGGAACCTGAAGGCGCTGGCCAGTCCCGTCGACCTCACGAACGGCTTCTACGTCAACCCGACATCGACCCCCAAGGCCTGGGTCGACTCCCACGCCTCCGACTCCCGCGCGGCGACCATCAACACCAACATCGCCTCCAAGCCGACGGCCCGCTGGTTCGGCAACGCACCGAGCGGCTCGACGATCGGCCAGCTCGTCGGCGGGTACGTCGGCGCGGCCGACAACGCGGACAAGCTGCCCGTCCTCGTCGCCTACAACCTCCCCGGGCGCGACGCCTGCGGTGGCCACTCCGGCGGCGGGGCCGGCTCGCCGGCGGCGTACCGGACCTGGGTGTCGGCCTTCGCGAGCTCGATCGGCGCTCGCCCCGCGCTGGTGATCGTCGAGCCCGATGCCCTCGGCGACTTCGAGTGCATGACGGCCGCGCAGATCAGCGAACGCAACGCGATGCTGACCTTCGCGCTGCAGCAGTTCCGGGACAAGGCGCCGAACACCTGGACCTACCTCGACGCCGGCAACGCCGGATGGGTGCCTGCGGCAACGATGGCGCAGCGCCTGACCGGCGCCGGGGTCAGCGCGGCGCACGGCTTCTCGGTGAACGTGTCGAACTACTACACGACCGCGGCCTCCACGGCGTACGCGAACAACGTCCGCGCCGGTCTCTCGACGCCGAAGCCGTACGTCGTCGACACCAGCCGCAACGGCAACGGCTCGAACGGCAACTGGTGCAACCCCGCAGGTCGCCGGCTCGGCTCCCCCACGCAGCTGGGTGGCGGCGCCGAGATGCTGCTCTGGATCAAGGTCCCCGGCAACTCGGACGGGCCGTGCGGCACGGCGCCCAGCACTCCGGCGGGGCAGTTCAACCCCGATCTCGCCGTCCGGCTGATCAACGGGACCTGAAGGCCGGGGAACGCCGTCCGCGCTGCCGCCGACCAGGCGGGCCTCAGCGGCCGGTCGCGGTCGCGTTGAGGAAGGAGTCCATCACCAGGTCGGCGGCGGGACCCGGCTCGATCTCCTCGTACTGGTGGATCGCCAGGTCGAGCAGCGCGAGCAGGACGTCGCAGGCCCAGCCTGCCGGCAGGTCGCCGCGGACGTCGCCGTCCCGGGTCCCGCGCTCGACCAGCCGCTCGATCCGCGCCCGCTGCTCGTCGTGGCGGGCGCGGCTCGGCGCGTCCTGGAGCATCAGCGACATGTCGACCGGCCAGCGGCGGCCGACCCGGATCATCTCCTCGAGGAACCGGTGCACGGCGACGGCGAACGGCGCCGTCTCGACGCGCGCCTCGTCGATCGCCTGCTGGGCCGCGTCGAGCTTGGCCTCGAACATCGCCGCGACGAGCGCGTCGCGGGACGGGAACCGGCGGTAGACCGTCGACCGGTCGACCCCGGCGGCGCGGCCGATCTCGGCCACCGTCCGTCGCGAGCAGGACCTCGGCGTGCACGACGCGCTGCCGGCGGTGAAGACCGTGCTGCTCGACGTCACCGACGAGGCCGCGACCACGACGTTCGCCGAGCGGGCGCTGGCGCAGTTCGGCCGGGTCGACGTCCTGGTGAACAACGCGGGCCACTACCAGATGGGCCCGCTCGAGGACACCACGATGGACCAGGCCCGGCACCAGTTCGAGGCCAACGTCTTCGGGCTGATCGCGCTGACCAAGTCGTTCCTGCCGGCACTGCGCGCGCAGCGCTCCGGCGCGGTGGTCAACATCGCGTCGCTGACCGCCGAGCAGGGCTATCCGTACAGCTCGCTGTACGCCGCGTCGAAGGCCGCGGTGGCCACGCTGAGCGAGGCACTCAACCTCGAACTGGCCGAGTTCGGCGTCAAGGTCCGGGCGATCCTGCCCGGCCAGCACGCGACCCGGATCTTCACCAAGATCGACGTCGCCGACATCTCCGCGGCGTACCAGCCCGGTGTCGCCGCGTTCTTCGCCCAGAACTCGCCGACCGGCTCGGGCCCGGCTGTCACCGCCGCTGTCGTCTACCAGGCGGCCGTGGACGCCGACCCGGCACCGGTGCGCTACTACTCCGGCCCGGACGCGGAGTTCATCCCGGTCGGCAAGCAGATCCTCGGACCACAGACCTACTGGCGGCTGTTCCGCCAGTCCATCATCGGAACTGCCGGCTCGCTGTGGAGCAGCCTGGCCGCCAAGCCGGGGAACACCCCGGTGGACATGGAGGTGTGATCATGACCGGAGCGTTCGTCTTCGTCGCCACGAACAAGGTCCGCGACGGCAAGCTCGCCGCGGAGAAGGACCGGGTGCCCGGCTGGGTCCGGTTCATCCAGGACAACGAACCGCCCACGATCGCGTTCCACGAGTACGTCAGTGCCGACGGCACCGAGGTCGAGTACGTCCAGGTGCACCCCGACACCGCTTCCTTCGAGCACCACATGCGGGTGCTCGCGGAAAGTCCGACCTGTCGTACAAGGAGACCCTGGAGGGCACCACCGCGATCCGGATGTACGGCGAACCGACGCCGGCCATCCTGGAGATGCTCGACCAGCTGGCCGGGGCCGGCATCCCGATCACCGTGTTCCCGGAGCACCTCGGCGGTTTCACCCGGACAGCGAACGCCCAGCCGCACGCTTAGGGGAAGCGCGACGCCATCGCGATGCACGCGCCGGCCGCGGCCAGGGTGAACAGCATCGCGATGCCCGCGAAGCGGGACGTCACTTCCTTGTCGACCTTGTCGTAGCCGACCGACGAGCCGATGTCCTTGTAGACGTCCTCCAGTTCGCCCGCGGACTCCGCCGTGTACGCCTCGCCGCCGGTGATCTCGGCGACGCTGCGCAGCTCGGCGCGGTCCGGGGGGACGCGCTGGCGGATGCCGTCCATCTCGATGAAGCCGGAGTCGGTGCCGAAGGTGATGGTGTAGATCGGGGTGTTCTTCGCCTTGGCCGCCTGCGCGCCTTCCTGCGCCGTCCGGCCGACCGTGCGCTTCCCGTCGGACAGCAGCACGATGCGTGCCGGGGCCGGGTCGTTCGGGTGCTCGGGGTCCGGCGGGACCTGGGTGAGCGACTGCAGCGAGGTGAAGATGCCTTCACCGGTCGCGGTCGACTCGGCCAGCTCCAGGCCGTCGATCGACCGCTGCACGGTCGCCCGGTCGGTGGTCGGCGGCACGATGATGGACGCCGTACCGGCGAAGTTGACCAGGGACACGTTGAACTTCGACGGCAACTGGTTGACGAAGTTCTTCGCCGACTTCTTCGCCGCCTCGAGCCGGTTCGGGTCGACGTCGGTGGCCATCATCGACAGCGACACGTCGATCGCGACCACGATGGTGGCCCGCTCGCGCGGCACCTTGACCTCGTCCTTGGGTTGGGCGAACGCGACGATACAAGAGCAGGCCGCCAGCAGCGCCAGCCCGACAGCCAGGTGCCGACGCCACTGCGGGCGGCGCGGCGCGACCCGGTCGAGCAGCGCGATGTTGGTGAAGCGCAGCGCGTACTGGGCGCGCCGGTGCTGCAGGTAGATGTAGGCCGCGATCACCAGCGGGATCAGCAGCAGGAACCAGAGTCGGGCCGGAGACAGGAACTCCATCAGCGAGCCACTCCCTTCGGCGGTTGGTGCAGGCGCGGCGCGACTCGCTTGTAGGCGAGCACGAACCGCACGGTGTCGGCGACCCAGTCCCGGTCGGTCCGCAGAACCAGGTGCCCGGCTCCTACCCTACGCAGGGCCGTCCTTGTTCGTTCCCGCTGCGCGAGCGCCGCGGCGGCGTACTCCTCACGGACCCGGCGCTTGCGGGTGTCGATCTCGCGCACCGCGCCGGTCTCCGGGTCGCCGATCATCACGACGCCGATGTTCGGCAGCTCGAGCTCGCGCGGGTCGACGATCTCGACCGCGAGCACCTGGTGCTGCGCGGTCAGCTTGCGCATCGCGCGCTCCCAGGACGGCTCCATCCGGGAGTCGATCTCGCCGTCCTCGGGGGTCAGGAAGTCGGACACGACCACGCGCAGCCCGCGCTTGCGCTGCGTGCGGGCCATCGAGTCGAGCGCGCCGGCCAGGTCGCTGCGCGCCTTGTGCTCGCCGTGGTCCTTCTCGGCGAGCAGCGCGCGCAGCAGCCCGTACAGCGCGAGCCGGCCGGAGCGGGCGGGCCAGCGGCGCAGCGTCGAGTCGCGCAGCATCAGCCCGCCGAACCGGTCGCCGAGGCGGTGGGTCAGGAACCCGACCGTCGCCACGGCGGCGACAGCGAGCTCGCGCTTCTCCAGCTGCGAGGTCCCGAAGTCCATCGAGGCCGAGAGGTCGACCAGCGCCCAGGTCTCCAGCTCGCGGTCGGCGATCAGGTCGCGGACGTGCGGCATCGTCGTACGAGCCGTCACAGCCCAGTCCATCCGGCGGACGTCGTCGCCGACCTGGTACTCGCGGGCCTCGGCCAGCTCGGTCCCCGGCCCGGGCAGCAGCCCGAGGTGCTCACCGTGCAGATACCCCTCGAGCCGCCGTACGACGGTCAGCTCGAGGCGCCGCAACGCACGCTCGGGCGCGAGCTGCGAGATCGTCATCGCAGCCCTCGGGTCGGGTCGGTTGGCCACTAGACGAACTCGGGCCGGCCGGACTGGTCGTTGCCGTCGCGCCAGACCGGCTGCGGCGGCGGGACGGTGGCCAGGATCCGCTCGATCACGGCGCGGGCGTCGATGTTGTCGGCGATCGCGTCGAAGGTCAGGCCGAGCCGGTGCCCCATCACGTCCAGCGCGACGGTCTGGATGTCGCTGGGCAGCAGGTAGTCGCGGCCGTGGATCAGGGCCAGCGCGCGCCCGGCCGAGATCAGGCCGAGGGTCGCCCGCGGGCTGACGCCGAGCTCGATGATCGGCTCCAGGTCGGGCAGGTGGAAGTCGGTCGGCGTCCGGGTCGCCATCACCAGGCGGACGGCGTACTCGGCGACCAGGTTGTGCACGAAGACCTGCTCGGCGGAGCGCTGCAGCTCCATGATCGTCTCCGGCTGCAGCACCTGGCGCGGCTGCGGCGGGTCGACGCTCATCCGGCGCAGGATCTCGAACTCCTCGTGGCCGCGCGGGTGCGGGACGTCGATCTTGACCAGGAAGCGGTCGCGCTGCGCCTCGGGCAGCGGGTAGACGCCCTCGGACTCGATCGGGTTCTGGGTGGCGATCACGATGAACGGCTTCGGCATCGGGAAGGTCTGGCCGCCGATCGACACCTGCCGCTCGGCCATCAGCTCCAGCATCGCCGACTGCACCTTGGCCGGCGCCCGGTTCACCTCGTCGGCGAGCACGAAGTTCACGAAGGTCGGGCCGAGCTCGATGTCGAAGGCCTCGCGGGTCTGCCGGTAGATCCGGGTCCCGACGATGTCGGAGGGCACCAGGTCGGGGGTGAACTGGATCCGGGCGAACGAGCCGCCGACCACCGACGCGAAGGTCCGTACGGCGAGCGTCTTGGCGACCCCCGGCACGCCCTCGAGCAGGCAGTGGCCCTTGGCCAGCAACGACACCATCAACGTCTCGACCATGTGCTCCTGGCCGACGATCACGCGTTTGACCTCGGTGATCGCCTCGCCGACCAGACGAGACTGCTGGGCCACTGACCCTGCCGGGACGGTGGTTTCGGTCATGCCAGTCCTTCCGGGGCCCGCACGGGCCTGGTGCTCGGGAACAACGGCCATTCCATCAGATCCGGGGGCAAACCTCCCAAAGGCCCGTCAACCATCCTCCCCACCCACCCAAATTCCACTCCGGACCAGCCCTGGACGGCCGGGTCGCGACAGTGTTACCGGGGATGTGATGGGATTGACCCCGATGACCGCGACCGAGACTCCCGCTGCCGCTGCGCCGCCGCAGGCCCCTGAGCCGCCGCAGCTGGTCCCGGACGCGCTCCCGCTGCTGCCGGAGGACCCGCCGCGGGTCGGCGAGTTCTGGCTGCGCGGCCGGCTCGGCGCCAACGCCGCCGGGTACCTGTACGCCGCCGCGGACGAGACCGGCCGCGGCGCGGTGGTCGCGATGATGACCGAGGGCTCGGCCGACGACGCTTCCGCGCGGGACCGGTTCGTCCGGGCGGTCGACGGGCTGCCCGGGGAGTCGGTGCTCGCGCACAACGACGCGGACGACGACGACCTCGCGCTCTGGGTCGCGCTCGGCCCGCTGCGCGAGGACGACGGCTCCAGCTCGGCCGCCGACGAGCGGCTGATCGCCGAGCGGCGCGGCGAGGACGTGCTGTCCGCCGTACTGATGGACAGGATCCCGCAGATCGGTCGCGTTCGCGGCCCGGACTTCCGGCACTACTGGGAGGGCCGGCGCCGCCCGGGCCTGTTCCGGATCTGGCCGCTGCCCTGGCCCGCCGTGCTGCGGCCGGCGTCGCGGCTCGCGCTGGTCCTGTCGCTGCTCACGATGGCGCTGATCATGGCGCTCGCCGTGCTGATCGCGTGGCTGCTGTTCCGCAACGCGCCCGAGGTCGACCCGGCCCCGATCATCCCGAACCCGAGCGGCACCACCACGGTCACGATCACCCCGACCACGCCGCCGCCCGGCTCGCCCGGCACCGGCACCCCGCTGCCCAGCCCGAGCCCCGGCAGCCCGGGGTCGACCGGTCCTGGGCCCGGTACGCCGAACCCGAACTCTCCCGGGACCCCGGTCGACCCCGCCGACCGCTTCTAGCTCGCGGCCTGCTGCCTCGACCTGAGCAGTGCGATCAGCCCGATCAGGCTGACCACCGCCCAGGTGCCTTCGAGCAGCAGGAATCCCCAGGACCTCTCGACCCCGGCGATCACCGCCAGGACGCCGGATCCGACCAGGTTCAGCACTTGGTACCTGAGCGTCTTCTGCTCCAGCTTCCCCGCCTGCGAGGCGGCGAAGGCGATCAGGATGGTGATCGCACCGGCGATCTCCAGGACGTCGACAGCATGCATGGCGCGTGCCCCTCCGCGGGCTGGCGTCGTCTTTGCGTCGGCCGGGTACGGCGCCGTCTCGTCCGGAGATCCGCGACCGCGGACCCGCGCCTACGATACCGATCCGGTTCTCAGAGGCTGTTCTTGATCGCCGTCGCCTTCGCGACGAGTTGAGCGGCGGCTGGTGCGGGGACGATCTTCTGCGCAGCCAGCAGCTTCACGTCGAGCACGAATGTCGTGAGCAGCGCCTTCGCGACCGGCTTCTGGTTCTTCTGCACCGCCACCCGCGCCAGCTCCAGCTTCAGCACCAGCGCCGCCTCGATCGCCTTCGGGAGATGCAGCGCCTTCACGTCGGCGATGAGGGTCGTGAGGCTCGGCGCCTCCACGATCTCGACCGACCCGGCCTCGCAGTTCGCCCCCGCCGGGCGCGGCATCATCCGCTGATCGTCCTCGACCAGGCAGCTCGCGACCGGCACCCGCCCACCGAGCGGACTGGTCGCCGCCGGCACGCGCACCTGCGAGAACCCGCTCCCGGTCAACGCTGCGAGTTGCGGGTCGGCAGCGGTCACGAGATCCGACGCGATGCTGCCGCAGCTGGCGTCCCGTCGTACGGACAAGCCCAGCGACGTACCGGCGAACGCGCCGCCGATGCCCGCGCACGACGTACCGACCTTCGGCAGCACGATCGCGCTCCGATCGGACCGCACCTGAGCAGCCGGTACGGCGGCCACGTGCGCGCCGGTGACCGCTTCGTCGTCGGCCATCGTGACGTGGGACAGCGTCGCCACGGCGCCGTTGGTCACCGCGAGCCCGCCGCCGGTCGCGGCCGTGTTGCCGCTGAAGGTGCTGTTGAGGAAATCGGCCGCGACGGCGGCCACCCGCACGCCACCACCGGTCCCGGTCGCGACGTTCCCGGCGAACGTCACCTTGTCGGCACCGAGGTTCTCGGTCGCGACGTCGAGCCCGGCGCCGTTCGCGGCGGTGTTGTCGTCGACGGCCATGTCGTCGAGCGTGACCGAGTAGCTGTTGACCACCTTCGCGCCGCCGCCGTTGCCGCCCGCGGTGTTGTTGCTCAGCCCGGTCCGGTCGACGAACAGCGCGGTGATCGCCTGTGCGTACAGCCCGCCGCCGTCACCGGTCGCGGAGTTGTGGTTGATCGGCGTCTCGTCGAACGACAGGTCGAACGGTCCGGTGGCGTCGATCGTCGCCGCACCGCCGCCGTTGCCCGTCGTACTGTTGCCGACCAGCGAGCCCTTGTACATGTGCAGCGCGCCGAAGCCGAGCCAAACGCCGCCTCCACCTCCGACGGACTGGTTGTTCTCCACGAGCACCCGGTCGAGGTTCACGTTCGGCGTCGCGCCGGCGTCCTCGATCAGCACCGGCGTCAGCGCGATGCCGCCACCGGGCTGCGTGCTCTTGTTGCCGGTCACGGTCGAGAGCAGCCCGCTGATCCCGGTCGAGCCGTTGCCGCGCTTGGACGCGGTGAACGAGATGCCGCCGCGCGCGTCGGGCGCGGTCAGGCCGTTGTTGCTGATGTTCGCGGAGTACAGACTGAGCGCACCGCAGTTGCTGCAGAGGATCCCGGCCCGGCCGTTGCCGGAGATACTGCTCAGGTTGACCGTCAGCTTGTTCACCGCGAACCCCTGGCCGGTGTTGGTGATCCCGGTCCGGGTGTTGTTGTCGATGGTCGCGTTCTCGATCTGGACCGGGTAGCCGTCGACCAGCGACAGCCCGGAGCCGGTGTTGCCCGCGATGCTGGTCCCGTCGATCGCGAGCGAGCAGTTGTCGCAACTGACCACGCTGCCGGTGTTGTCGTGCAGGCTTCCGCCGAGCAACGTCATCCGGTACGGCGTGGTGCCGTGCCCGAAGCTGCTCCAGACGACGCTGCCGCCGGGCGACAGCACGTTGCGGACCTCGACGTCGCCGAGCAGCAGCTCGCTGTCGGAGCGGACCGCGGCGCCTTCGAGCGCGGTGTTGGTCGTGTTCGGCCCGCCGTCGATCACCAGGACTTGCAGCTCGAGCCGGCCGTCGTGGCTGGTGCTGTCGATCACCCCGGTCGCGTCGCAG
The DNA here is from genome assembly GCF_055583505.1 of Kribbella sp. NPDC104740. Lineage (NCBI taxonomy): Bacteria > Bacillati > Actinomycetota > Actinomycetes > Propionibacteriales > Kribbellaceae > Kribbella > Kribbella sp. NPDC104740. The sequence continues at coordinate 253,244 of NZ_JBVJNV010000010.1, forward strand.
CTCTGCTCGATCGTCGAGCCGTTGCCCTGGACAACCAATTCGTGGTCGTCGGCGTGCGTCAACGGGCCGGAGCAGACCGTCAGGGTGTACGTCAGCCCGGCGCCGAGCGTGATGACGTCGTCGGCGCCGTTGCCGGACGCGGTGGCGAACGCCTCGCGCAGCGAGGTCAAGGCATCACCGCCGTCGACCACGTCGGCGGTCGTGGTGACCGTGATGGCGCCGGCCGCGGCCGGCGCCGTCGTGGCGACGACGCACGATCCGACCAACCCGGCGAGTACGGCGGCACGCAGGCAGAACGCGGTGATTCTGGACATGGAATCCCCCCACAGGAATCGACGGCCTCAGACTCTCCTACCGTCCCCGTGCTGACAAGAGCAGTCACTCACCCAGCAACCGCATCAGCTCGGGATCGCGCCAGAACCGCTCCGGTACCGGCTGCCGGACCAGCGCCGCGTCGGCGCGGATCTCGGCCGGCGCCGCCGCACCGATCAGCACCGACGTCACCGCGGGGTGCCGGCCGGGGAACGCGAGCGCGGCCTGCGGCAGCGATACGCCGTACGGCTCGCAGACCGCGGACATCCGGCGCGCGCGGATCGTCAACGGGTCGGTGTTCTGCCGCGAACGGTCGGTCAGCAGGATCTCGCGAGTCAGCACCCCGGAGACGATCGCCGCCACTCCCCTGGCCTGGCAGCGATCCAGCAACGGCAGCCCGCTGCGATCAAGCAGCGAGTACTGCCCGGCCAGCAGCACCGCGTCGAGCTCGTGGTCGCGCACAGCCCGGTCGAGCCGCTGCCACTCCCGGCCGGCGACACCGATCGCACCGACCTTGCCCTGCTCGCGCAGATCGGCCAGTACGCCGTACGCCGCACCAACCGGCCGGTCACCGGGATCCAGCACGAAGACGAGATCGAGCGTCGTCACCCCGAGCCGCTCCAGACTCGCGGCGACCGACGCACGGACCCCGTCGCTGCTCAAACCCGCGGCGACCTTCGTGGACAGCAGGAAGCCCGACCGCGGGTGCGGCGCGAGCGCCGCGCCGAGACGCCGCTCGGACTCGCCGTACGCCGGTGAGGTGTCGAAGAACCGGATCCCCGCGGCGTAGGCCGCGTCCACCGTCGCTGCCGCGGCGGCGGGCTCGGCGATCCCGAGCCGGGAACCGCCGAGACCGAAGCGGGGCGGACGGAAACGGGTCGCTGTCCGTGCTGCGAGCACACGGCTGGGAGCGGTCATCCGCACACCTCCCTGGTCGGCTCTACCAGGATCAGGCCTCCGCGACGGTTTCGCATCTCGGGCCCCGCGCGTGCGGGGCCCGAGATCGCGTCAGCGGCCGGACTCGTAGAGCGCGCGTACCTCCGTCGCGTCCAGCGCACGGTCGAAGAGGTGCACCTGGTCGACGACGCCGTCCAGGTAGTCGACCGGGTTGCCGCCGAACTTGCCACGGCCGATCACCGTGTTGCCGGTCGACGTCGCGTCGAGTGTGCAGGCCGCCTTGGTCGCGACCAGCGCGCCGTCGACGTACAGCCGCAGCTCACCCTTCGCGGCGTCCCGTACGCCGGTCAGGTGGTACCACTGGCCCGGGTTCGGCTTGGCCGGCGCGAGCGCGCGCTGTCCGGGGAAGCTCATCGCGAACCGCTGGTCCTGGCCGGAGTACTGCAGGAAGAACGCGCTGTCCCGGTCGCCGTCCTGGCTGACGACGGTCTGGAATCCGCCGTCGGCCTTGTTCAGCTTCACCCAGGCGGTCGCGGTGTAGTTGCCGTTGGTGTCGAGCAGCTGCGCGCCGGTGTCGACGTACTGGTTGCTGCCGTTGGTCGCGACGCCCTGGCCGTTCTTGCCGGGAGCAAATGTCGCGCCGTTCTGGAGCGTCGCATCGTTGTCACCGGCAACGTCTTCGCCGGTGCCGTCGAGCGGGTAGAAGTGGATGCCGTCGGCCCCCGGCGTACCGGGTGGTGGGTTCGGGCCGCTGCTGCCGGATCCGTCCGCCTCAGCGATGATCTGGTCGTTCATCGTGCGGACCTGGGCGAAGTCCACCTTCGGGACCTGCCGGTCGTAGGTGAAGAAGCCGTTCACCTCGCCCTCGACGTCGGTGATCTGCGTGTACACCGAGCCGCTGATCCCGCAGGTGTTCGCCGAGCGGAGCACGTCGCGCTGGTTCTCGACGTACCGGCGGGTGAGGGTCGCCGAGTCCGGCGTCATCTCGTACGCGAACCCGTCGCCGAACCACATGTGGTTCTCGGTCTTGAGGCCGAAGCCGCCGTGCTCGCCGTCGACCGCGACCCGGTCACCTTGTGGGGTCGCCGTCGCCGGACCGAGGTAGGCGTGGTGGTCGATCATGTCGCCGCGGCCGGAGTCGCCGAGCGAGTCGCAGCAGTTCATCCCGCTGTGCGCGTTGACGAGCCGGGACGGGTCCTGGGCCTTGACGCTGTCGGCGATCCGCCCGGTCTCGGCCAGGTCCCACTCGCCCCAACCCTCGTTGAACGGCACCCAGGTGGTGATCGAGGTGAAGCTCTTGTGCTCCTCGACCATCTCGTGCAGCTCGGCCTTGTACTGCGCCTGCCAGGCCGGCGGGATCGGGTCGGTCTTCGCGGCCGGCATGTCCTGCCAGACCATCAGGCCGAGCTTGTCGGCCCAGTAGTACCAGCGGTCCGGCTCGACCTTGATGTGCTTGCGGACCGTGTTGAAGCCGAGCTCCTTGTGCTGCTCGAGGTCGAAGCGCAGCGCCTCGTCGGTCGGGGCGGTGTTCAGGCCGTCGGGCCAGAAGCCCTGGTCGAGCGTCGACAGGTTGAAGAGGATCTTGCCGTTCAGGGCCAGACGTAGCTTGCCGTCGGCGCCTTTCAGCTTGCCGACCTGGCGGAGCCCGGCGTACGAGCCGACCTCGTCGACGACCTTGCCGCGGTCGATCAGCTTGACCTTCAGGGAGTAGAGGAAGGGGGTGTCGGGTGACCAGAGCTTCGGGTTGGGGATCTGGATGGTCTGCTGCTGGTCGGCCTTGCCCCGCTTCGTGGCGACCTTGCGGTTGCCGTCGTACACGGTGGTCTCGACGTCGAGGTTCGTCGGGCCGGTGGTGTCGGCGGTGAGTTTCAGGGCCTTGCCCGGTACGTCGGGGGTCAGCTGGAGGCGCTCGATCGAGGAGCGGGCGACCGGCTCCATCCAGACGGTGCGCCAGATGCCGGAGCTGCCCTGGTAGAAGATGCCGTGGTCGCCGACCTCGCGCTGCTTGCCGATCGGCTGGAAGGTCTCGTCGGTGAGGTCCTCGGCCCAGACGATCACCTCCTGCGGGCCGCGCTGGTGCAGGGCGTTGGTGATGTCGACCGAGAAGCCGTCGTAGCCGCCGCGATGGGTGGTGACCTGGCGGCCGTTGACCCAGACCTTCGCGTCGTAGTCGACGGCGCCGAAGTGCAGCAGGAGCTGCCGGCCCTTCCAGCCTTGCGGGACGGTGAACGTGCGCCGGTACCACATCCGGTCCTCGTGGCGCTGGACTCCGGAGAGGGCGGACTCGATCGGGTACGGGACGAGGACCTTCTCGGCGAGCTGCCTCCCGAGCGGCGGCGCCTCGCCGGGCTGGGCGGCCGCGAACTCCCACAGGCCGTTCAGGTTCTGCCAGCGCTGGCGGGTCAGCTGCGGGCGTGGGTACTCCGGCAGCGCGTTGGTGGGTGAGACGTCATCGGTCCACGGGGTGCTGAGCGGTGGCGTCCCGGGCTCCCAGGCCGGTGCGGCCTGGGAGGTCGGGACGACGATCGCGGTCGCGGCCAGGAGTCCGGCCGCGACCGCGGCGAGGCGTCGTTTCATGCTGAGGTTTCCTTCCGGGGCGGGGAAAGGACAGCACGATGGAAACGCTCCCACGACAGAATTGCAAGGGCTCAATCAGATTCGAACATCACACCAGCGTGCAGACCGGGCTCGGAGTGCTGAAGGTACCGGCCGGAGTGAGCGTTCCGGTCTGTTGGTTTCTGTGGAAGGTGGTGATGGTGTTCGAGCGCTGGTTGGAGACCAGGAGCAGGGTGCCGGTCGGGTCGATCGCGCAGTGCCGCGGCCAGTCGCCGTTGACCGACGGCGTCGCGATCCGGGTCAGCGTCGCGCCGCCGTCGCCGACGGCGAAGACCGCGACGCTGTTGTGGCCGCGGTTGGTGACGTACACGAAGTTGCCGTCGGGCGACACGATCACCTCGCCGGGATAGTTCTGCGGGCCGGCCGGCGCCGTCGGGAGCGGCGTACCGGGGGTGAGGCGGCCGTCGGCGTACGCGCAGGGGACGACGGTGCTGTCGAGCTCGTTCGCGACGTAGGCGAAGCGGCCGTTCGGGTGGAAGGCCAGGTGGCGTGGGCCGGCGCCGGTCTTCAGCTTCGCCTGGGCTGTTTCGTTCAGTTTCCCGGCCGCCGTGATCGTGTAGGTGTAGACCGTGTCGGTGCCGAGGTCGACGGCGAGAATGTAGTTGCCGGTGGGGTCCTGGACGACCTGGTGGGCGTGCGGGGCGGCGCCGACGTGCTTGACCAGATCGGTCCGCGCACCGAGGCTGCCGTCGGTCTTGACCGGGTGGACGGCGACGTCGCCGGAGCCGTAGTTGGCGCTCAGCAGGTATTTGCCGTTGGCAACCAGAGCGAGGTGGCAGGGCGCGGATCCGCCGGTGGACTGGCGGTTCAGGACACGGAGCTTGCCGGGGGCATCGACCGCGATCGCGGTGACGCCGCCGTTGGCCTGCTCGTTGACGGCGTACAGGAACTTCTTGGAGGGGGCGGCGATCAGGAACGACGGCTCCTGGACACCTTGGAGCACGCCGTTGCTGGTGATGGCGCCGGTGCTGGCGTCGTACGAGGCGAGACCGATGCCGGTGCCACCGGCGGAGGTGTAGGTGCCGACGTACAGGTTGGTGGTGGCTCTGGGTCTGGCTGCGGCCGGCGTGGCCGTGGAGGCGGCGAGAGCCGCGGTGAGACCGAGGAAGGCGCGTCGGGTTGTCGTCATGGTGGACCTCCGGGGCGGTTGAGGATTATCGAAGACTAGCTTCGAAATCACCGCTGTGTCACGTACCGCGTACTTTCAGTGGTCGAGCATGTCGAGACCGGTGGCCTCGACGGACCAGGCCCACAGCCGCTGCGCGAGCTCCGGATCACGCGCGGCGCTGCTCGGGGACTCCACCCTGGGAGCCCCGCGGTAGCCGAAGAGAGCGGGCCCGGCGAACGAGCCCGGTCGCAGCTGCGGCTGCGTCGCGGCGTACAGGGTCGGCCAAGCGCCGGCAGCCGCCGACTGCGCGACCAAGCTGGTGAACCCGTTCCACACCCTCGCCTGAAGTCGCCGCCCGGCCATCTCCGGCCCGGCAGCCTGCAAACCGGTCCGCGCATAGCCAGGATGTGCCCCCGCGCTGATCAGCTTCGACCCAGCGGCCTGTGCCCGCCGATCCAGCTCGCGCATGAACAACAGGTTGGCGAGCTTGGACTTCCCGTACGAGTCCCACTTGCGGTAGCTCGTGGGCCTGAAGTCCGCCTGGCTGATCCCGCGGACGGTCTTGTGCATGAACGAGCTGACCGTCACCACCCGCGGCTGCTCCGCTTGATCGAGCAGCGGCAGGAGCCTGGCGGTGAGCGCGAAGTGCCCGAGGTGGTTGGTGCCCATCTGCAGCTCGAACCCGTCGGGCGTCTCCCGGTACGGCGGAGCCATCACGCCGGCGTTGTTGATCAGCAGGTCGAGGCGGTCGTACTTCTCGCCGAGCTGCTCGGCGGCTTTCTGGACGCTGGCGAGATCCGCGAGGTCGAGCTCGACGACTTCCGGGGCCTTGCCCGATCGGGTGCTCAGGTCGGCGGCTGCTTTGGCGGCCTTCTCCGGGTTGCGGGCCGCGATCAGTACGTCGGCGTTGTGGCGGAGGAGTTCGAGGGCGGTGGCGTAGCCGATGCCGCTGGTGGCCCCGGTGACGAGAACTCGCCGTCCGGACTGGTCGGGGATGTCCGCAGTGCTCCAGCTCATGCGCCCACAGTAGCGGTGGGCGCACGAGCCGGAAGCGCGTCGTACGGCGTACTAGAGGATCTTGCGGGCCTGGAAGGCCTCGGTGACCTGGGCGGCGACGCCCTTGCCGTACAGGAGGCGAGCCGCCTGGACGGTGACGCGGGCCGCGTCGGCGAAGCTGGTGTCGGGCGCGTAGAAGAACGTGCCCTGCAGGATCACCTTGTTGGCCTTGGTGCGGCCGAGCGCCTTCTGGATGTCCCAGAGCGCGTTCGACCAGATCTCACCGTCGTCGTGCACCTCACCGACGATGTCGTCGGTGGTCTTGCCGGTGTCGGTGCGGCGCAGGCAGTGCTTCGGGCCGTCGGTGTACGACGTGGCGTCCCAGTCCATCACGCACGGGATGTCGTAGTTCTTGCTGACCGGCATCGACTGCTGGACGGCCCAGTAGTCGCCGAAGCCCTCACCGATCGAACCGGCCTCGAGCGACTCACCGAAGCCCGGGACGACGTCGTCCTGGATCGCGTGACCGTACTCGTGCCAGATCACCTCGGCGTCCTCGGCGTCGTCGACGCCGCCCTCGCCCATCGTGATGACGTCGGTCGACGGGTCGTAGAAGCTGTTGTCGCCCTCGAAGGTGTTGATCGAGAAGTCCTGCGACTCGTTGTTGACCTCGGTGAAGCCGAGCGAGTGGATGTACTCCTGGGTCTGGTTGACCTGGTAGTACGCCATCACCTGCTCGAACTTGTCGTTGGCGCGCTGGTACACGAACGTGTTGTTCTTGTTCTGCGCGACGCCGCCCTTGGCCTCGGCGATGTTGACGTAGGTCCCGTTCAGCTTGCCGGACCCGTCGAGGTTGCGCAGGATCACGTTCTTCTGCGCGACGAACAGGGCGTTCTGGTTCTTGTCGTTCTGGTCGGTCAGGTCCTCGTTCTTCTGGCTGACCACCGGGTTCGGGTCGAACACCGAGCCCTTGCCGTCGACGTTGTCGCTGATCACCTTCGACTCGACGACGGCACCGTTCTTCGCGTCGACCAGCGACCGGCTGACGCCTTCGGACGAGCGCGAGGTGACGTTCCAGACCAGCCGCGCGTTCGGCCCGCCGATGACGGCGAGCTGCGCGGCGCCGCTGGTCGCGGCCGGCGTCTGGACGACGCTCTTGTTCGGCTGCGCGATCCGGTTCCGCGCGGCCCGCGCGCTGACCGCGGTGTTCGCCGACTTCGTCGCCGTTGCCGACGGCACCTTGGCCGTCACGTCCAGCGAGTCCGGTACGGCGTCGCGGCCGTCGGAGACCTGCAGCACCTTGCCCGACTTGTCGGTGTGCTTCGCGTAGTACCCGTTGATCACCGGCAGCCCCTTGAAGGTCTGCTGGTACCACACGTGCTGGCCGAGCAACGAGTTCTTCGTCTTGATCAGCTTCAGATTCGCCGGCACGGCGTCGGCACTCCCCGGCGCCGCCCCCGCGGCGCTGGTGAACGACATCCCGAGCGTGACCGCCGCGACCCCGGCAGTGACTGCCGCGACCGCCTTGCGCTTCGACATCTTCCCTCCCTGTGGACATCCGTGGTGACACGACTACGATCCGTCGCGACCCTAGTTCGCCCACCGCCGTCTTGGGAAGCAACCGAAGCAGCGGCAAGGGAAAACCCCGCTCCCCCGGCACAAACACGCCACCGCCTTGCCCCCGGCAAACGTCGCCTTGTCAGCGGCCAGAACCTGACCGCTACCCCTCGTACCGTCGCCGTATGACCAAGCTGACCCTCCAGGCCCTCAACCGAGCCACCCTCCACCGCCAGTGGCTCACCACCCGCCAGGAGGCCACACCCCTCCAGGCCCTGGAGCACCTAGTCGGCATGCAGGCCCAAAGCCCCCAAGCCCCCTACGTCGGCCTCTGGTCCCGCCTCGCCGACTTCAACCCCACCGAACTCTCAACCCTCCTGGAAACCCGCGCGGCAGTCCGAGGCTCCATCATGCGAGCCACCATCCACCTGATGTCGAGCCGAGACTTCCTCGCCTACCGAGCCCTCTTCCAGCCCCGCTTGGACCGAGAGATCTACCAAAACCAAACCTACGGCCGCCACCACCTCGACGGCCTGGACATCCCCGCGGTCTTAGCCGCCGGCCAAGCCCGCCTGTCCGATTCCCCCGCGACCCCCACCCAACTCCGAGCCCACCTGGCCCCCCTCTTCCCCAACCACCCGCCGGCCTCCCTGGCCCACGCCATCCGCTGCCTACTCCCCACCCTCCAAACCCCACCCCGAGGCCTCTGGCACCAAGGCTCCACCCCCACCCTCACCACCGCCGACCTCTGGCTGAACACCCCCATCACCCCAAACCCCGACCCAGCCCCGCTAATCCTCCGCTACCTGAATTCCTACGGCCCAGCCTCAATCCAAGACACCCAAACCTGGTCCGGCCTGACCCACCTAGCCGAAGTCTTCCCCCGCCTAGACCTCCGCACCTACACCTCCCCCACCGGCCGAACCCTCTACGACCTCCCCGACACCCCCCTCCCACCCGAAGACCTCCCCACCCCGGTCCGCTTCCTCCCGGAGTACGACAACCTCCTCCTCTCCCACCAGGACCGATCCCGTTTCATTCCGGACTCCACGAGAAAGCAGTTGGCCCTCACCGAACTCCTCACCCGAGGCACAGCCCTCCACAACGGCCAGGTGACCGCACTGTGGAAACTCCAACCCAAGGCTTTGGAGATCCAACCCATCGCCAAGCTCCCCAAGGCCACCCGCGAGGCCCTGGAATCCGAGGCTCACAAACTCCTAACTTTCGTCGCCCCCGAAACCAACCACGAGGTCAAGTTCCTCACCCCGTAAACCACAACAGCCCGATCCCCAAGGGGATCGAGCTGTCGTACCGGCCGAGCGCCGATCAGCGGGGCTGCTGGATGTAGACCTCGAGCGCCCGGATCCGCTCCGCTACCGAAGGCTGACCGCTCATCCAATCCGGCTGGCTGAGCCCGATCCGGCGTGCGGTCTCCTGATGTTGTGCCTGCCAGCCGTAGAACACCTCCAGCAGGCGCCGGCCGTAGCCGAGATCCACCGCAGCCCGATCTGCCATCCGCTCCACGAACTTGCCGACTCCGATGAACAGCAACGGCGCGAACAAGGGCGAGAGGAACAGCAGCGGTACCAGCAGACTGTCGTAGAAGATCAGCGACGCGAGGATGAATCCGAAGTAGGACACCATCAGGAAGCCGATGATCGTGCACCCGACGGCCGGGATGGTCCGGCTCAACCTGAGCAGCAACCTGATCACCAGAGCGACGATGCGAGTTGGCACCGAGTACCACAGAGCTAGCCGACTGACCCAGGTGCGACCCCGCAAGTGCGTCGCGAGGTCCTGTGCAAGCACTGCTTCCAGATGGCTCGGCGGCAAGGTATAGAGCGCCCAGCCCGTGATTGTCACGGTGTAGCCGCCTGCGGCGGTCCCGGTGGCGTTCTCGCCCGCCTCGATCCACAGCGTGTAGCGATGGGGGTCGACACGTGCGCGGGTCGCAGCACCGATCCAGCTCGGCGCGAGCCGCTGCGCCTCGACCATCGTCGGTTGCCTCAGACCGAGCAGGTACTTAGCGACCAAACCGTCGAAGCCGGGCCACAGCACGATCAGGCCGGTCAAGATCCAGAGCGAGATCAGCACCCACGTGCCCTCGTACAGATCGAAGGCCTGACAGATCCAGTAAATGATCACGAAGCTCGCAACCGCCCACAGCAAACTGTTCAAGGACTCGGCCACCAAGAGACCGGTCCCGCCCGGGTGTTGCGGACCGCTGGACGGCGGAACGGCGCGGTTCACCTCACCTGATGCACCGCCAGGCAGTTGCGGACGTCCCGACTCGGGAGGTGGACCCTGCTGCGGACGAGGAAAGGAGTTCGGCGGCTCTGGCTCGCGACCATCATCTGGGCCGTTCCCGTTGTTCATGCGACGCTCCTGCCTTCAGTAGAGCGACACGTGGACGTGGTCGTAATGACCGCCAGTTGCATTGTTCGGATCGTAGACACCGCCGCCGTTGTAGACCTTCCACTGACCAGTGCGCGCGCTCCAGATCTTTCCATACCAGATCAGGTACCGGACGCCTGTCTTTCCTGCCGTCGAGATCGTCCAGTTCGCGATCTGGTCGCCCTTCGCCCGGGCTGCCGGCGCGCGCCGCGAATCGGCTCCGACGAAGACGTCGCAGGCCTTGCCCTGGGGATGGTCGCTGGTCGGGTTCCAGGCATGCCGGTCCCAGCAGCTCATCGACGGGTTGGCCAACGCTGCGCGAGCTTGGCCAACCCACAGCGCAGTGCGTTCGGTAACCAGGCCACCCGTTCCGGTCGGATCGGTGACACTGGGACGCTGTGGCGGCCAGACACCGTTCACCGGCCGGCCTGCGATCAGTCCTTGTCCGTCGTCGCACTCGTCAAGCAGTTGCTCACCCGGCGACGCGTTGTCGGTCGGTTTTGCCTTGGTTCGACCGGCGTACGGATCACCGGCTCGGGACAGGTCGATCCCAGCCTCGGCCGCGATCTGCTGAGCAGTGCGTTCGTGCCGCGCGTACGCGTACGGGAAGGCAGACACCTGAACTGCTTGAGCTGCTTCGGTGTAGGACATCGACGGCCAGCCGTCGATGTCGACCAGTCCGGGGGGACTCGGCGGATTCGCACCACCGAAGAAGGCTTCAGCCGCGTATCTCGGGTCGAGGATCTGTTTGACAGTTCCCCACCCAGCCGAAGGGCGCTGCTGGAACAGACCGACAGAGTCTCGGTCGCCGTAGTCGATGTTCTCGAGCTGAGACTCCTGCAGAGCGGTCATCAGCGCTACCAGTGTCGCGCGGCCAGGGAGACCACGTGCGACGGCGACGGAGTCGATGATCTTGGCGAAGCCGACCTGACGTGCTCGCGTCGACGCGTCTGCCGGCGGATCGTCCGTACGAGCTCCGTTGCTGCCTGGGCACCCTGAGGCGAAGTTGCTGTCACCTGCCCCGAACGGCACGACGAGGACCAGTGTCATCAGACCGAGTGCCGCCATGACGCCTACGGCTTTCACCACCATCGACTGTCCGGCCACAGCGCCGAACAGTCCTCCCTGCTGCCGCTCCTCGAACACGGTCAGCTCACCCACTTCGTCATGGTCCCGCTCCGCCGTTGAGATCACTGATCACCCAGACCGCGTCCTCGGGAACGAGGGTGACCACCAGAGGTAGAACGATGCGGTTCGGTTGCTTGCCGGTCACGTCGATGGTGATCGTGAGCAGACGACTGATGCGGGTCGGTGTGTCGACCGGAGCAGATTCAGGTCTCGGGACGCCGACCGTCAGCGAGACGACCTTGGACTTGCCGCCGTCTGCTTTCAGCGCTTCGTACGTGGAGTCGCCCGCAGCAGTGAGGCTCGCGCCGACCTCGTCACTGATGTAAGGCCCGGTCCGCTGGACCAGGTCTGCGTAGCTCTCGACCGACGGATCGCGCGTGTAGAAAGTTCGAGCCCATCGGGTCGCGATGTCCGCTGCCGCAGTGGTCGCCAGCCCGGACGGCCGCTCGGTCAGGACGGGCGGCGTGGAGAGCGTGGCTTCAGGGGTCAGTGTGTCCGTCGGCGAATTCTGCTCAGAATCGTTTCCCGTCGTTGGTTGCGGCGGCTGTGCAGAAGGCGTGAGCAGACCGACATTGGGGCCCGCCGGTTCGTCTTTGCCGAGCAAGCGCGGAAGGCCACCACCGAATCCCAGAACGACGATGGCAAGAATCACGACAGCCACGATCACCGTGACAGGGCTCGTCGGCTCAGCTCGCCGCTGGTCCCGCAGCCACGCCATCCGCTGAGCCTGATCGTCACGACGCCAGGAGCGCTTGGCCCGCCTTCGCTCACGCCGGCCGAGATCGTCGATCTCCTCCGGGTACGAGTAATCCGAGCTCATCACGTCGCGCCAGTTCGAGGGCTGATCCGGACGCCGCCGGGCTCCCCCGGAGGTGTTCTCGCCGTCGGCGCCATCGGGGTTGTCACCGGTGGGCGTCCGGTTCCGCTTGGTCATCCCCGGCTCACCTGCGCTTGGGCACCATGACGGTCACGCCGTCCTTGGTCACTGTCGAGTACTCCCGGAACCGGCGCTGCGTACCAGCCGCCGGTCGCCGACGCTCCCGCACAGTCTTCGGCGGACCGTCACGAAGGCTGGCCGAGTGGCTGTGCACGCGCGGCTCGAAGCGGCTCGACGACGCGGGCGCCGGTTTGGCTTCCCGAGCATGCTTGCCGCGCCTGTCAGACGATGTGCTGGGAGCTGCGGCACTACTCGCGGCTCCCGATGCCGACGCGCCTGAGGTCGAGGCCAGCCCAACCGAGATCGCTCGGCGTCGCCCGGACTGCGACGTGTCACCCGGAACAGGTGCGGTCGAGATGGCAGCTGCGTGAGTGGCTCGTGGCTGGTCCCTCAAGCGACCCAGCAGACCCTCCTTACGGGCAGCTGGGCCGGTACCGGTCGAGGTCGAACCGGAACCAATCGCACGACGTTCCTGTCCGCCTCCGATCTCGTGCGCCGGCTGCTGGCGGGCCAGCGCGCCCGGCGCACCTGCACCGATCGCTGGCGCCTGCCGAAAAACCCGCACCGCAGTGGCCCGCTCCGCGGGCGGATCAGATGCGCTGCCACCCCGGCCTGCGAATCGCTCCCCCATCGTCGGGCTCGCTGCCCGGCTGCCCACAGCTCCCATCAGGCGACGTACCGCCGTCATGGCTCCGCGCCGCGCCAGGCCTCCCATCAACAGGCTTCCCGCACCCGGACGCATCATCGAGCTCATGCTCTCGAAGAGGCGCCGCAGCCGGAAGCCGGCGATCAGCACCGCGATCGCGAGGCCGCTCACCGGAAGCCAGCCAAGTGTGTCCGTCAGGCTGAAGACGGCCGTGACGAACGCAAGCGTGGTGGAGAACACCAGGAGCGCGAGAATCGACTGGAGGACGAGGCCGAGCAGCGCTTCGAACCAGTTCATGCCCCACTGCCGGGTTCGCCCGGGCACCGCCCACAAACAGGCGAACAGCACACCGACTACCAGCAACAGCATGCAACCGACGAACGCCATCAACGCCGTGAAAGCCAGCGAAACGGTGAGGAAGGCGAACAGTGTCGCCGCGATCGCGCCGAGCGTCAGAACTCCGACGCGCCCGAACGGATTGTCGCCCTTCGCCCACTTGACCGTCGCGGAGTTTCCCCCACCTTCAGCGTTGCTGACCTCGGTGTCGATGTACTTCGTCCTCGCATCGCCGTCGGTGCCCTTGTCGAGGATCGCCTTGCCGTAACGCTGACAGGCTGCCAGCGAGCCGAACTCCGCGACACACCAAGGCGTCGCCGCGAAAGCTCGCCAGGTCGCATCCCCCGACTTACGCAGCAGATTGTCCCGGGCCGTCCCGGAGAAACTCGGCTCCGGCATCGGAATAGGCACCTTGACCGTGCTGCCGAGCACCTCGTTCGAAGTACTCACGACGGCGTCCGAACCGACCTGCCGAGCGCCGTCGACGCCCGACAGCCACGTCGACGGCGCAACGGCGAAGCTGGTGGCGAGGAGGCCCGCAGCGAAGACCCACACCAGTTGCCCCATCGCGCTGCCGTTGGCCCGTCGAGCGGCATAAGCGGCGATGGCGCCGAACGCCAATGCCGACGGCAGTAGCCATCCGACCAGTTCGGTGTTGACCGACCCGATCGCCGTAGCCGCCGTCTCGGTGAGCGGCTTGAGATCGGTGAACGAGAACAACCACCAGCCGACCGATATCGCGGCCCGTGTGATGGCCACGATGTAGAGCATCACCATGTGGGCGTAGCCGTTGAAGACTGCCTCGACCGGGTCCCTGAAGCTGGTCTCGAAATCCAGGCCGTAGACCGTCGGGCTGTACTGCTCGAACAGGGTTCGGGTGTCGCCGTGGGTCAGGTCGGGGGTGGGGAGGAGGTCGCCGAAGCCGGTTGGGTTGGTGGGGCCGGTGTCGGGGTCGGCGGCCAAAGCTACCTGGGCGGTGACGATGAAGGAGATGGCGAGGACGGTGAGCGCCGTTCGGGCACGGCGGGGCCACGTCATCCGACGTGCTCTTTCTTTGTCGGGTGGGGGTTGTCCGGGTTGTACATGGCCTTGTTGTAGCCCGGGTCGTCGGCTTCCTGGTCGTAGACCTCGTCGGGGCCGATGGGGGAATCGTGGTGGGTGGGGTGGGGGGTGTGGCCGTTGGTGTTCGGGGAGAGGGGGGCGGGGGCCGTGCCGGATTGTTGGGCTACGGGGGGTGTGCCGTTGGGGGTGGTGGGTGTGCCGTTGGGGGTGGCCGTGGGCTGGGTTACGGCGGCTGGGGGGTCCTGGGGGTTAGCGGGGGTGGGGGCGTCTTCTGACGGGACGTCCGCCGTGGGCTCTGGGGCCAGGGTGTGGGCTTCGGCTTGGGCTGTGGCGGTGGCGGCTGGTTCGGGGAGGAGGGCGTCGTCTTCTTCGTCGTCGGCGAAGGGGTCGATGTCCTCGGGGAGGGTGGGGATGGGCTGGGTGGGTTCGAGGGCGTGTTCCGACTCGGGGGTGGTGCGGAGGAGGTCGGCTACGCGTTGGCTGGGGATGTCGATCTGGACGGTGGCGACCTCGTCCCAGCGGTCTCGCATGATGCAGTGGCCGTGGCGGATGGATTTGCCGTTGGCTGCGGTGTTGATGCCTCGGACGAGGGTTTGGTACGGGGCCGTTTGGGGGCGGCCCAGGAGTTCGAGGAGGGAATCGACCTGTTCGCGGGAGCGTAGGGAGAAGGCGAAGAGGGTGGTGATCTGCTCTACGAGGCCGGGGAGTTTGAGGATCGACGCGGGGTCCTGGGTGTCCAGGACGAGGGATGCGCCGAGGGCTCGGCCCACTCGGGCGATGTAGTCGAGGAAGCTGGCGCCGTCGGGGGTCTTCGTCAGGAGGTGGACCTCGGGGACGATGACGACCTTCGAGCGGCCGCGGAACTCGCGGCGGCCCGTCGTACGGACCATCCAGGCCAGGCAGCCGCGGAGGCAGGCCATGCCGACTCGTTCGATCGGGGACCAGGATTCCGGGGCCGATTCGGGTGAGGGGAGGGTCAGGCCGGGCATCTGGACTACCCAGAGGCCTGGGTTCGTCGTGAGGGACGAGAGGCCTGAGGGTGGGCCGGCTACTACCGAGCCCAGGCCGGTTTCGACGAGGTCTCGTAGGGCGAAGCCTACTGTGCGGGTGGTTTCTGACTCGGAGGCGCAGAGGCGCTGGATCACGCCCCAGGACGAGGGGTCCGGGGACTGGATCTCGGCGCGGGTCGCGGCCATGACGGGGGCTTCTGCGGCGCCGCGGAGGTGTGGCGGGAGCAGGAGCATCAGCTGGGACGGCGCCTGGAGGAGCGCGTCGTCGACCGGGAGGACGCGGAGCAGGTCCGCGGCGCCGGAGAACTGGGCGGTGATCTCGATGACCGCCGTCGGTACGCCGTACTCCGC
Source organism: Kribbella sp. NPDC104740 (assembly GCF_055583505.1). Taxonomy (NCBI): domain Bacteria; kingdom Bacillati; phylum Actinomycetota; class Actinomycetes; order Propionibacteriales; family Kribbellaceae; genus Kribbella; species Kribbella sp. NPDC104740. The sequence continues at coordinate 268,594 of NZ_JBVJNV010000010.1, forward strand.
CGCGACCGCGGAGACGCCCGCGGCGTCGCCCTTCAGGTCGAGCAGCGGGACCCACGCGCCGGCGAAGGCCGAGTCGAGGCCGCCGAGCATCGCGGCGGTGGTCTTGCCTCGGCCCGAGCGGCCGAGGAACAGCGTCGTGGTCGCGTCGCCGAGCGCCGAGCCGGCGGCCGCGTCGAAGCGGACCAGGCCCGGTGTCGAGCCGGTCAGGTACCCGATCGAGGGGCCGGTGGCGTCACCGATCGACGCACCGCCCCAGAACCAGGAGCCGAAGAACGCCGTCGACTCGCGGACGTGCCCGAGGTCGGGCACCCGGAGCTGGTCGCCGGGCAGCGACTCCAGCCACAGGTCGCGCTGCTCGTCGGCGCCCGCGGCGACGGTGATGCCGCGGTCGGCGTAGTGCGCGATGACGGCGTCGACGTACGCCTCGAGGTCCTCGCGGGTGTCCGCGCTGACCAGCAGGCGCGGGTGGTCCTCGACCAGGGTCAGGCCGGAGCGGTTGATGTCGCGCTTGACCTCGCGCATGATCCGCTCGGTCTCGACGATCTCGTCGGCGGTCTCCTCGGCGGTGCCCTTGGCGGCCGAGCGGCGCTGCTCCTTGGCCGACTTGCGGGTCTCGTCGACCAGGTGCCGCGCGGTCTTCTTGGTCAGCACCCGGAACCGCACCGACGCCTCGACGGTGACATCGATCTCGTCGCCGTCGTCGTCGATCGCCTTGATCTCCGACAGCGTCCGCAGCCACTCCCCCGGGCCCGGGGTCTCGAGCTCCTCGGGGAAGTCGGTCATCGCCAGCACACTCGTGTACGCCGCGATCTGGCCGCGGGTGTCGTAGATGCGCAGGTGGTCGGTGTAGGGGACGACTCGACCGGCCGTGAGGCGGGCCAGCGAGGCGCCGGTGATCAGACCGCGGCGGGGCGCGGCGACGGCGCCGCGGTGCATCTCGCGGCTGACCAGCCAGGAGATCACCTCGGCCGGCGCGGTGTGCGCCCGCCAGACCGTCGAGCCGAGCTGCCGGGCCAGCTTGCGGACCCGCTCGTCGAGGTGCGCGAGCTCGCGCGCGCTGACCCGCCAGGACGTCGTACCGAGGGCGTCGCTGATCGAGCCGCGGACCTGCGCGGTCGCGCGTGGGTCGCGGTCGCTGAGGTGGACGCCGAGCGCGACGTACCGCTCCGGCATCCGCATCTCGTCGATCCGGTCGGCGCGGGTCTGCGCCCAGGCCTCGTGGTCGCCGAGCCGGTAGTGGCCGGCGACGGAGTCGATGTAGTCCTGGCCGGTCGAGCGGCCCCAGACCACCTTGAGGTGGCTGAGCCGGTCGCCGAGGATCGTCGCGGCCGCACTGACCGCGGCGTCGAGGGCGGCGTCCTGCTCGCCCTCGGTGGCCAGGTCGGTGTTCGCGACGGAGATCAGGAACCACGCCTCGGCGCTGCGCTCGGTGACGAGCAGGCCGTCGGCGATCGCGACCAGGCGTGGCGGCGGGAGACCGCGTTCGCGGCCGACTCCGACCAGGTTGAGGAGCTTGTCGGCGATCTTCATCAGTGCCTCTTCCCCGAGGGTGACGTCCTGCGACTGACCTTCTGCACGTAGTCCGACCCCAGCAGGCGGGCCCGCTGGCTCACCGTGATGTCCGCACCCGCGCGGACCTGCGGGTCGAGCTCCTCCACGACCTCGCGCTCCCACTCCGGGGTCACTCTGGCCTTGGCCAGGCTGGCCACCTTCTGGGTCGCGACGCGCTCACGCCACGGCAGGTACTCCGTCTTGTCCGCCGCCCGGGCCCCGAGCCCGATGATCGGCCGGTGCGCGCGCAACGCGTAGCGGACGGCCAGCGCCCACTCGGTGACGCGGCGGCGGCGTTCGTGGTGCTTGCCGGCCCGCCAGCCGAACGCGGTGATCACGAACGGCGGTACGACGTACAGGCTGACCGTCGGTTTCTTCGGTACGCCGATGAACGGCACGAGCAGGGCGATCCAGAGCAGGATGATCACCGCACCGAAGATGATCATCCGGCGACGGGCGCCTTCTCCGAGGTCGATGCCGAGCAGGTCGTACTGCCGGGTCTCGATCTCGAAGTGGTGGGTCAGGGTCCGGCCGACGCGCATTCAGTTACCCCCGGAGAGCAATCCCCAAAAGCCCTTGAGCACGTTGATCGTCTGGTTGTTGGCGTAGATCAGCCCACCGACCAGTACGCCGGCCGCGATGTGGCCGAACAGCTCGCCCCACTCGCGCTTGAAGTAGTGGCCGATGGCCCGCAGCACCAGGATGGCGATGAAGATGTTGCCCGCGATGACCAGGACCCAGTCCTTGAAGTCCGCGCCGGTGGGCACGTTCGGGTCGGCCAGCGGCGCGGTGAGCTCCACCACGCCGGCTACCAGTTGAGTCGTGATCATTGCGGTGTCTCCCAAGGTGTTCTGGTCGTCCGGCAGTTGGCTGTGATCATCCGACGGCAGCCACTTGCCATCGTTGTGCCCCGTCCGCGGCCACCGTGCGCCGCAGCGTGAGCGTGTAGGTCTGGTCGAGGGTGGTGTCCCCCGAACCGTTCCAGGTGACGGCACCGGTGGCCCGGCGCTCGTCATCGTTTCCGGTGAAGACCTGCCAGTCCTTCAGCTCGCCGAGCTTCACCGAGCCGTTCAGGCTGCGGATCGCGGCCCCCGGGGCGGCCACCGCCTCGACCTTCGCGTCGGACTCGGCGTAGGCGCTGAAGAACGCCTCCGCATCCTTCGACGTGGCCGCGGTCAGGTCGTCGTCCGGTACGCCGGCGTCCGGCATGTTGTCGGGCAGCGCCACCCGCTCGTCGGCGACGAACGTGGGCGGGCCGCTGGCAACGATCCTGGACGAGGTCCGGGCCACCGGCACCGAAACCCGTTGCCAGGTGTACGGACCGCCGGCGAAACCGCGGCCCTGCTTGGTGAACGTGCGCACCTGCACCCGGACGTCGACCACGGCGGTGACGCCGCCGGAGTCGACCTTGACCTCACCCGGGTACGCCGCGTTGGCGGTCTGCTTGCCGCGGCCGTTCCAGCCGGCCCGGGCGTCCAGCCCGGCGGCCAGGTCGAGGCCGATCTGGGCCGGGCGGGCGTCCGGGTTGCCTTCGTCCCAGTTGAGGTAGGAGACGGCGTACCTGGTCGCGACCGCGCGGGCCTCGTCGGCCGGGAAACCGGACTGGCTCGTCACGACGCCGTTGTTGGTCCCCGTGTTCGGCCGGATCCAGGAGCGGACGCCGCTGATCGCCGCGAGCAGCAGCACGGCGACCACCAGGCCGCGGAAGAACCTGCGGGCCCAGGTCGAGAAGGAGGATTCCGGCTCGGTCGCCCACGGGGTCTGGCCGGGGTCCACCGGGCCACGCGGCGGCTGGGGTGCCGCGTGAGCGCCGTGCGGGGACCGCTGGCGAAGACGTTCCGGGGGCCGCTGGCTGGGAGCCGCCGCGTGCTGCGGCGGCTGCTGGTTCGCCGTACGGGGTGCGTCCGGTGATTGAGGGCGGCGCGGAGGCGCCATCACCCCGCCGTTACCGGCCGGGGGTGCGCTGTACTGCGCGGCGACGCCCTGGGCCTGGCGAGGGGTGGGTGACACCGGACCGTCGGGGTGCTGCCACCACTCCGGTGCGGTGTTCTGCGGACGGCCCTTGGGCTTCTTCGTCCGCCGCTGGTCCGACCAGTGCTCACCTTTTGGCGGCAAGTTCAGGACCGTTCGCCACCAACTCATCTCTCCCCGCCCCTCAGACAGCAGTTATGCGGACAGTAGCCGGGAGGATACGGCAAGCAACTGTCCTCCGGGAGTCCTGAGACCAGGATCCGGATGCTCCATCGCTCCCCGCAGCCATACTGTTACCCCACTCGGGGGCAGATGCACACTTCGACCGCAAGCGTGACACCTTCGGTACCGTCGCCATAGCTCCTCTCTCATGCCCGACCGGCTCGATCAGGCAGCGCAAACCATGCCACACGCCGCGGACAGGTTCGAAAATCCGTGCGAAGGACAGGGTAGAGAACCGATTCAACTGATCACGCAGTGTAGTCGATGCCCGTACCAGCCTGTGGAAAACTCTGTCGTGGCGCGGGGTCAAAGTAATAGGTTCTTGGTGACTTTGCCGACCCCCGGGCCGGCATCCCGAAGGACTTGCGGAAGGACTGGCATGGAGACTCGACGGCTGGGCAGGCTGGAGCACCGCAGTTCGGTCCTGATCTACGGCGCCGCGGCGCTCGGCGGCGTCGATCAGGACACCGCCGACGCGTCGATCCAGGAGGCGCTGGAGGCCGGCGTGAACCACTTCGACGTGGCCGCCGACTACGGCGACGCGGAGCTGCGGCTCGGGCCGCGGATGGGTGAGATCCGGGACCGGATCTTCCTCGCGACCAAGACCGGACGACGGACGTACGACGAGGCGTGGTCGGAGATCAACCGGTCGCTGGAGCGGCTGCAGACCGACCGGATCGACCTGATCCAGATGCACGCGGTGTGCGACCTGGAGAACCTGGATCTGGTGACCGGCAAGGGCGGGTCGCTCGAGGCCGCCGTACGGGCCAAGGAGGAGGGGATGGTCGGCGCGATCGGGATCACCGGGCACACCGACCAGGCGCCGGCGGTGCATCGGGAGGGGCTGCGGCGGTTCGACTTCGATTCGGTGCTGACGCCGCTGAACTACCGGCTCTCGACCGACGCCAAGTACGCCGACGACTACGCGGCCCTGGTCGAGGCCGTGCAGGCCTCCGACGCGGCGCTGATGACGATCAAGATGATCGCCCGGCGGAACTGGAACGACGGCGAGGAGAAGACGTACTCGACCTGGTACCGGCCGTTCGACGAGCAGCGCTACATCACCGCCGCGACAGCCTGGCTGCTCAACGGGCACCCCGAGATCACCGGGCTGGCCACCGCGGGCGAGACCCGGCTGCTGCGCCAGATGGTGATCGCGGAGCGCGAGCGGGCCGACCTGACGCCGGAGGCCGCGGCGGCGATCCTGGACGAGGTGCACGACTACGCGTCTCCGTTCGTCGACATCCCGATCTGATCCCGCCCCGGTACGGCGTCGCGCCGGGCTGGGGCGGCAGATCCTTCGCGGGGGCATTTTGCCCCGGGACGGGGGGTTCCAGTCCGGTGTCTTGCCGGACGTGAATCAGTTGTTCGGTTCAGGCGACCGATTGGACGGGTCAACCGGTCAGGTCGGTGACCGGTGCGGAGTGTGCCCGGCGGGGTGCGATGTGTGATGGTGGGACCGTGCTCGCCGGCCGTCCGGCGGTGCTTGGGAACACCGGCGGCGCCCGCGGTGTTGAACAGCACGAATTCCCCAATCTTTCGGAGGTCGTAGTGGCAACGGTCGAGCTTTCCCAGCAGAACTTCGACGAGGTCGTCGGTTCCGACGGGCTCGTCCTGGTGGACTTCTGGGCCGAGTGGTGTGGTCCGTGCAAGATGTTCGGGCCGGTGTTCGAGAAGTCCTCGGAGGAGCACTCGGACATCACCTTCGGCAAGGTGGACACCGAGGCGCAGACGGAGCTGGCGCAGGCGTTCGAGATCCGGTCGATCCCGACCCTGATGGCGGTCCGCGACGGCGTCGTCCTGTACTCCCAGCCGGGCGCGCTCCCGGCCCCGGCGCTGGAGGACCTGATCAGCCAGCTCCGCGCGGTCGACATGGACGAGGTCCGCGCCCAGATCGCGGCCCACGAGGCCGAGCACGGCACGGAGCCGCACACGCACTGACGTAGTACGCAAAAAGGCCCTGGAGCCGCCGAGAGGCGGTTCCAGGGCCTTTCGCTGTCCCGGCGGGGTCTGAGGACGCCGGGGTGGTACGACGAGAGCGTGGTTCCCAGGTGCTGGTGGGAACCACGCTCTCGGACCGGTCTCGGGGATGCCCGGTCGGTGGTGCTGCCGCCACAGGGGTGGCGGATGGTGCGTCTCCGTCCCGGAAGGGGCGGGTTGGCCGCTCAGGGTCGAGCGGGTGGTGCCGGGGTGGCTGTGGCCGCCCCGTGGTGCTGGTCCGCCCCGCATGGCGGACTCCGTGCTGCCCGTTCCAGGGGCGCGAACGGGGTGGTGCTGCCGCTCCAGGCGCGAGCGGGTCCTGCGATCGTGCTGCCGCTCCAGGCGCGAGCGGGTGGTGCGTCCGCTCCAGGCGCGAGCGGTGGTCCTGCCCGTGCAGGGACGGGCGTCGTGCTGTCCGCTCATTCATCGGTGAACGGTGGTGCTGACCTTGTCCACTGTTGAGTTGAGCGGTGGTGCTGCCCGCTCGCTGCTGAACGGGTGGTGGCGCCTCCCGCGCAGGGACGGGGAGTGGTGCGCCCACCGAGGGTCCGGTGGGGTGGTGCCTCCCGTTGAGGTGTCGGGAGTGTGGTGCGCCCCGGGTCTGAGGTGGTCCGGGGGTCCTGCGCCGCTCGAGGAGATGAGCGGGTACGGCGCCCGCGCTGGAGGCGGGTGGGGCCGGGTCAGAGAGCTCTGGCCGGCCGGGTGGGGTCGTGGCGGTGAGGTGTCGCCACGGCCCCGGGAGGGCGGCGGGTCGCTGGGTGCGATCCGCCGCAAGCTCAGCGGAGTGGGTCGAACGGCGCCAGCTCCGAGGGGCGGCGGCCGGTGGTGATGGTCTCGGCGAGGAGCTGGCCGGTGACCGGGCCGAGGGTGATGCCCCACATCCCGTGCCCGCCGGCGGCAAAGACCCGCGGGGACGAGGTGGCACCGATCAGCGGCAGGCCGTCCGGCGTACAGGGCCTCGGGCCGACCCACTCGTCGGTGCGGGCGTCCAGGTCGGCGTCGCGCAGCAGCGGACGGGCGGCCTCGACGATCGCGTCGATCCGGCGCGGGTCGAGCTTCGCGTCGGGCTTGCGGAACTCCATCATCCCGGCGACGCGCAGCCGGTCACCCAGCGGCGTGCAGGCGATCCGCTGCGCCGGGAAGTAGACCGGGCCGGCCGGGACGTGCTCGATCGGGACACTGAACGAGTACCCACGCCCCGCCTGGACGACGGTCTTGACGCCGAACCGCCGGGCCAGGTCGCCCATCCAGGCGCCGGTCGCCATCACGACCGCGTCGTACGTCCGGCTGTCGCCGTCGGCGGTGACCACGCGGGTGTCGCGGATCCCGTCGACGATGTCGGCGACGTTCGCGCCGGTCAGGATCCGGCCGCCGCGGGCGACGACCGACTCGGCCAGCAGGTGCACGTAGTCGCCGGGGTTGATGAAGCGCTGCCCGTGCAGGCGGATCGCCGCACCGATCTCGTCGGACAGCGACGGCTCGATCTCGCGGGCGTCGTCGCCGGTGATCGCCTCGAACTCGATGCCCTGGCCGGCGGCGTGGATCTGCTCGATCTCCTCCAGCAGCACCGACCGCTCTTCAGTGGTCCGGTACGCCGCCAGGAACGACTTCGCCTCGTACGTCTCGGCCTCGACCCCGGCCTTGGCCAGCAGGTCGAACGCGCTCAGCGCCTGCCGGTTGATCGGGACCAGCGAGTCCATCGCCGTCTTCCAGCGCCCGGCGGTGCTGTTCCGCGCGAACCGGGTCAGGAAGGACAGCAGCCGCGGGCTCGCGGTCGGCGGTACGTAGACCGGCGAGGACGGGCTGAGCACGGCCCGTACGCCGTACTTGAGCACCGCGGGCTCCGGAAGCGGGGTCGCGAGACCCGGGGTGAGCCAGCCCGCGTTGCCCCACGACGCTCCGGCGGCGACGCCTTCGCGGTCGTACACGGTGACCTCGATGTCCCGCTCCTGGAGGAACCAGGCAGTGGCGAGGCCGACCATCCCGGCGCCGACGACGGCGACCCGGTCGGGGACGATGTGAGTGGTTGAACCAGCAGCGACCATGTATCGATGGTGCGCCGCTCCCAGACCGCTGTCATGGTGCGATCGCACCACTGCTGGAGCAAATGACAGTGCGCAGAGCACAATAACCTCATGATCACCGCGCCTGACCTGGTCGTTGCCGTCGGCCCAGCCCTGTTCGAGATCGTCGTCGCCGGTCACGGCGACGGCGAGGTGCGGGACGTTTTCCTCGCCGATCCGCAGGAGCCGGCCACCGGCGGGCCGGGCGACCTGGTTCTCGGGCTCGGCCTGCGGAACGCCGAGGAGGCGGTCGAGCTCCTGGAGCGCTGTGCGGCCGGCAACGCGTCCGGCGTCGTACTGCGGACCGGGCTGGCGCAGGAGCCAACCGTAGTGGCTACTGCGGAGCGCTGGTTGCTCACACTCATCTCACTGCAGCCGACCGTGACCTGGGCGCACGTGGTCTGGCTGCTGCGCGGTGTCATCGACCGGGCCGCAGCGCCCGACTCCCCCGCTGCTGGTGACGCAGGGGTCCACCAGGAGCTGTTTGCTCTGGCAGATGCGGCTGCAGCCATCGTGAGCGCGCCGGTGACGATCGAGGACAACCAGTCGCGCGTGCTGGCGTACTCCTCCCAGCAGGACCTGTCCGACACCGACCCGACGCGGGTGTCGACCATCGTCGGCCGCCGGGTCCCAGCTGAGGTCATCGCGCACTTCCGGGCCCGGGGGATCTTCCGGCGGCTCACCAGGTCCAGCGAGCCGTTTCTGGTGCCCGACGGGCCGAACGGCATCCGCCCGCGGCTCGTCGTACCGGTCAGGGCTGGTGGTGAGTGGCTGGGGTCCATCTGGGCGGTAGTGGACGGGCCGGTGAGCCAAGAGGTCACTGAGGAGCTCAGCAACGCCGCGTCGGTGCTGGCGCTGCACCTGCTGCGGCTACGGGCGCAGGCGGACGTCGCCAGGCGGTCAGCGATCGACCGGCTGCGTACTGTGCTGCGGCAGTTCTCTCCTGAGGCGCCGGTGGAGGTGCGGCTGCCCTCGGCGCCGTGGCGGGTTGTCGCGCTCAACTCCCCCGACGGGTACGACGTACCGCAGCAGCTGGACCTGTGGGAGTCGCTGGGGCGCAGGCACGGCTGGAGCGAGCCGCTGCTGGCTGACCTGGACGGGACTGTGTTCGCTGTGGTGTCAGATGGCGAACCTGTGCCAGGTTCGTGGCGGTGGTTGCGGAAGCTGGTTGGTGACCAGGCCAAGGACAACCCCGGTACGGCGGCCGCTGCCGGTGGCCGCGCCCGCTACCCCGCTGACCTGCCCAGCTCCCGCGCCGAAGCGGTGGAGCTGCTCAACCTCGTACGCCGTGGTGTCGCGCGCGGCCCGGCGTTGCGGGTCGAGCAGGCCTGGCACGTACTGACCGTGCACCGGGCGGTGACTTCTCTGGACACGACGAAGATGGACGGGCCGCTGGCGACGCTGCTGCGGCACGACATCGAGAACGACACGGCGTTCGTGGACACGTTGGAGGCGTGGCTCAACCATCCCGGTCAGCCGCAGCAGGCCGCGAAAGACCTGCACCTGCACACGAACACGTTGCGGCACCGGATGAAACGGATCGGGGAGATCGCCAAGCTCGACCTCACCGACCCGCGCGAACGGCTCGCGTTGCAGCTGCAGATCGCGTCGGTGCGCACCGAGCACTGAGACGTTCGCCACAGCGCGGCGTAACAAGGCTTCACATTCCGGCAATCGACGAGCAACATCGGAGTGGAAAAGTACTTCTCACCAAGACGTCTCAGCTCTTCACCAGGGAGCTGAGCCGACCGGTTCGAGCTCTTCACCAGGGAGCTCGAACCAAGCGGGCCCGGCGATCGCCTGAGCGGTCGCCGGGCCCCTGTCATGCCAGCCGGTTGACGATCGCGCCGTACACGCCTGGCAGGGCGGCCGCCGCGGAGACGATGCGGGGAGCGAGCAACGAACGGTTGCGGGCCCAGAGCAACGACGCGGTGAGGGCGCGGCACTCGCGCGAGACTCTGCGCCAGGCCTGCTCGTAGGTCTGCGGGGTGTCGGCGAGGACGCAGTCGACAAGCTCGGCGGAGGTGCGGAGGGCGACGGCGATGCCCTCGCCGGTGAGGGCGTCGACGTAGCCGGCGGAGTCGCCGACCAGGAGAACGCGATGCGCGACCCGGCGTCGTACTCGCTGACGGAGTGGCCCGGCGCCGAGTACGGCGGAGGCGGGCGCGGCGCCGGTCAGGCGGGCGCGGAGGCGGGGGAAGGCGCGGAGGTGCTCGTCGAAGGAGCCGCGGGCGGAGGTGAGCACGGCGACGCCGACGAGGTCGTCGGCGACGGGGGTGACATAGGCCTCGCCGAGGGAGGACCAGTGGACCTCGACGAGGTCGGTCCAGGGGCGGATGGCGAAATGTTGCCGTAGGCCCCGGCGGACTGCACCCGCGGCGCCCGCCCCTGCGGGGCGGGCGGCGCGGGGAGAGAGCGGGAGGCGGGAGGCGGAGCTGGCGAGGGGACGATCTGCTGCCAGCCCCAGCTGGCGGCGGATGGGTGAGTGGAGGCCGTCGGCTGCTGCGAGGTAGCGGGCGGTGTGGCCGGCGGTGGTGACCGACGTCGGGGTCTGGGTGATGGTGTCGGCGCGGGTGCGAACGACTCGGACGCCTAGGTCGTCGAGGCGGGAGCGGAGGGATTGCTGGAGCGTCGTACGGCGGACGCCGAGGCCGGGGCCGGTGCGGAAGTGGGCGTCGACGGAGTGGGTGGCGTCGAGGTAGCGGATGCCGTGGAAGGGGCGGCCTTCTAGGTGTACGCCGAGGCGGTTCAGGTAGGCCGCGGCGGAGTGGGCGATGCCTTCGCCGCAGGCCTTGTCGATGGGGGCTTCGCGGGGTTCGAGGACGACGACTTCGAGGCCGGCCAGCGCGGCGCGGATTGCCGTGGCGGCGCCGGCGGGGCCGCAGCCGACGACGAGGAGGTCGATCACGCCGGGGGCGGCGTTCCGGACGACCCGGCCCTGGTGAGCGCCGTGTCCAGGGCTGTTTCTTCTGCGCGGATGCGGACCGCGAGCAGCGGGAGGTTGAGGGCGGTGAAGACCACCGCGGTGACCCAAGCCGTGTGGACCAGCGGGAGCGCGATGCCCTCCAGGACCACCGCCACGTAATTCGGGTGCCGCAGCAACTTATAGGGGCCGCGGGCAACCAACGACAGGCCGGGGACGACGATCACGCGGGTGTTCCACTGGCGACCGAGCACGCTGATGCACCACCACCGCAGACCCTGCGCGAGCAGCACCACCGCCAGCATCACCCAGCCGAGCGCGGGGATGAACGGGCGGTCGGCGGCGATCGCCTCCACCAGGCAGCCGGCGAGCAGGCCGGTGTGCAGGACGACCATGAACGGGTAGTGGCCCTTGCCCGATTCCACACCGCCCTGCGCGACGCTCCACTTGGCATTGCGCAGCGAGACGACCAGCTCGGCGACGCGCTCGAGGCCGACCAGCAGGACCAGTACGGCGTACCACCACAACGACGTGTCCATCACCACTCCATCAGGACGAGCTCGGAACAAAAACCCGGGCCCATCGCGAGCAACACCCCGGGACCAGCAGGATCCAGGGTCATGGTGTCACCGAGCACGTGCAGCACCGAGGACGACGACAGGTTGCCGACCGCATCGAGCGACTTCCAGGTCAGGTCGAGGGCGCCGGGCCGCAGGTCGAGGGTCTCGGCGACGGCTTCGAGGACCTTCGGGCCGCCGGGGTGGCTCACCCAGGTGCTGATCTCCGGGACGGTCAGCCCGTGCGAGGCGAGGAAGTCGCGGACGTCGCCGCCGAGGTACTTGCGGACCACTTCCGGTACGTCGGCCCCGAGCACGATCCGGAAGCCGCCGGAGCCGACGTCCCAGCCCATCACGCGCTCGGAGTCGGGGTAGAGCCGGCTGCGGGTGGCAACTACTGATGGTCCATCTCGACCAACCGCAACCTCATCGCCAACCATCACCACCGCAGCAGCCCCGTCCCCGAACAGAGCCCCACCCACCAAATTCGGCAGCGACGAGTCATCCCGCTGCAACGTCAGCGAACACAGCTCCACCGACAGCAACACAGCGACATGCCCAGGCCACGCCGACAGATAGTCGTGCAACCGAGCAATCCCCGCCGCTCCCCCAACGCACCCCAGCCCGAACAGCGGCAGCCGCTTCACGTCCTCCCGCAACCCCAGCCGCACCGCCACCCGCGCGTCGATCGAGGGCGCCGCGACACCCGTCACCGTCGTGAACATCAGCAGATCCAGATCGTCCACCGACAACCCAGCGGCAGCGAGAGCACCGCCAACAGCCTCGGCGCCAAGATCAACCGCCGCCGAGATCCACGCGTCGTTCGCCGCCCCGAAGTCCTTCAGCTCGCCGTACTGCTCCAGCGGGATCGCCAGATGTCGATGCGACACCCCCGCGTTCGCATGCAGCCGGCGCAGCAGTGCGAGGCCCTTGCCGTCGGGCAGGCAGAGGTCGGCGAACGCCTCGGTGAGCTCGGCCTGCGGATACCGGTACGGCGGAAGCGCGGCCTGCACCGCGGCGACCCGGCTCATCGTGGCATCGTTGCTTCGGTGAGCCGACTCGCTGCCGTCAAGGGTCTGGCGCTGGCCTGCCATCCCGGCCCGACCGTCGCGGTGACCGCGCTGGTCACCGCCGTGGCCTGGTCCGCGGGCCGCGGCCTCACCGGATCTCTCCTCGTTGCCGCAACCATCCTCACCGGCCACCTCTCGATCGGCTGGAGCAATGACGCGATAGATGCCACCCGCGACTCCATTGTGAACCGGCGTGACAAGCCTGTCGTCCTGGGACTCGTCGGCCGCCGTACGCTCTGGATCGCCGCGCTGGTCGCGCTGGCCGTCACGATCCCGGTCTCGCTGGCCAACGGCGTCCTCGCCGGGCTCGCGCATCTGCTGTTCGTCGCGTGCGCCTGGGCGTACAACCTGGGGCTCAAGTCGACGCCGGTTTCCTGGCTTCCGTACGCCGTGGCGTTCGGCGCGCTGCCGTCGTTCGTCACGCTCGGCACGAGCGGGGACTGGGCGCCGTGGTGGGCGACGGCGGCGACCGCGCTGCTCGGTGTCGGCGCGCACCTGGCGAACGTCGTACCGGATCTCGCCGACGACCTCGCGACCGGCGTCCGGGGGTGGCCGCAGCGGATCGGGCAGGCGTCCAGGCTCCTCGCTCCCCTCCCGCTCGCCGCGGCAACAGTCCTGCTCACGGTCGCTCCGGCCGGCCCGGTCGGCCTCACCGGCTGGATCGCGCTCGCCGTCGTCGCGGTGCTGCTGGCCGTGATCGTGCTGTGGAAGCAGGCGCCGTTCCTGGTCACGATCGGCGTCGCGGTGGTCAGCGTCGTCGTCCTGATCATCCGCGGCGACACGCTCTGAGGCTCACGGCCGAAGCTCCTGCAGCTTCGTCTTCACGCCTTCCTTGAGCACACCCCAGCGGTCCTCGTCGCCCTTCCACAGCGACTCGGTCATCTTGCTGATCTGGTCCCAGCTCGCGTGCGGCGGGATCGGCGGGACGTCGGGGTCGCAGTACACGTCGAGCACGGCCGGCCGGTCGGCGGCGAGCGCGTTGTCCCACGCAGCGGGCAGCTCGTCAGGATTCCTGACCGCGATCCCTGTCAGCCCGACAGACCGCGCGAACCCGGCGTAGTCGACCTCGGGCAGCGTCTGCGAGTCCGGGAACTTCGGTGCGCCCTGCAACGACCGCATCTCCCAGGTCACCTGGTTGAGGTCGTTGTTGTGCAGTACGGCGATCACCAGCCGCGGGTCGGCCCACTCCTCCCAGTACCGCTTGATCGTGATCAGCTCGGCGAGCCCGTTCATCTGCATCGCGCCGTCGCCGGAGAACGCGACCACCGGCTGCCCGGGATGCGCGAACTTCGCGCCGATCCCGTACGGGACCGCCGAGCCCATCGTCGCGAGCGTGCCCGACAACGAGCCGCGGGTCGAGCCGTCGAAACGGAGCTGCCGCGCGTACCAGTCGGCGGCCGAGCCGGAGTCGGCGACGACGATGCAGTCGTCGGGCAGGCGCTCGGAGAACTCGTGGAACAGCCGCTGCGGGTTCACCGGGTCGGCGTCGACGTGGGCGGCGCCGGCCATCACCTTCCACCAGCGCTCGACACCCTCCTCGATGCCGGATCGCCAGGAGCGGTCGTCCTTGCGGTCGAGCAGCGGGATCAGCGCGCGGAGCGTGGTCGCGGCGTCGCCGACGAGGTTGACGTCGTACGGGTAGCGCATCCCGATCATCGCGGCGTCGGCGTCGATCTGGACCGCCTTGGCCTGGCCGAACTCGGGCAGGAACTGCGAGTACGGGAAGCTGGAGCCGATCGTCAGCAGGGTGTCGCACCCGGTCATCAGCTCGTACGACGGCCGCGTGCCGAGCAGGCCGATCGAGCCGGTCACGTACGGGAGGTGGTCGCTCAGCACGTCCTTGCCGAGCAGCGCCTTCGCGACGCCGGCGCCGAGCAGGTCGGCGAGCTGCTCGATCTCGGCGCGGGCGCCGCGGGCGCCCTGGCCGACCAGCAGAGCAACCCGCTCGCCCGCGTTCAGCAGGTCGGCGGCTCGTCGTACGGCGTCCGGATCGGGCGCCTGCACCGCCGGCGCGAAGCCCAGACTCGACGGGACCATCTTGAAGGCGTGCTCGGGCGGGGTGTACTCCAGTTCCTGGACGTCGGCCGGAACGATGATCGCGGTCGGCGCGGAGCGGCTCAGCGCCGTCCGGATCGCGCGGTCGAGCACGTTCGGGAGCTGCTCGGGGACGTTCACGGTCTCGACGAACTCGCTGGCGACGTCCTTGAAGAGGCTGTGCAGGTCGACCTCCTGCTGGTACGAGCCGCCCATCGCGGTGCGGTTGGTCTGACCGACGATCGCGACGACGGGGACGTGGTCGAGCTTGGCGTCGTACAGGCCGTTCAGGAGGTGGATCGCGCCCGGACCCGAGGTCGCGACGCAGACGCCGACCCGGCCGGTGAACTTGGCGTAGCCGACCGCTTGGAAGGCGGACATCTCCTCGTGGCGAGCCTGGATGAAACGGGGGCCGTCGGCCCTGGTCCAGGCGGCGAGGAGGCCGTTGATGCCGTCACCGGGATAGCCGAAGACGGTGTCGACCTCCCACTCGCGCAGCCGTTCCAACAGGTAGTCGCCCACGGTGGTAGCCATGGGCGCCCGGTGCCCCAGGTACAGAACGCTATTCAGCCGTTCGACGGCTTCAAGGGCGCGTTGCTGCCCAGGATCGCGGCGGTCAACGCCTCGGCCGGCTCTTTCGCGGCGCGCGGGTTGGTGATCAGCACCAAGTCGATGGACGGGAGCTCGGGCAGCCCCGCGCTCGGCGGCGGCTCGACCAGGTCCGCGGGCATCAGCGAGTGCGCGAAGATCGCGATCCCCAGCCCGGCCCGCACCGCAGCCAGTACGCCGTTGACGCCGCGGACGATGCAGGTGACGCGGTACGGCCGCCCGACGCTCTCCAGCGTCTGCACGCCCAGCATCCGGCTCAAGCTCGGCGCCTGGTAGGCGACCAGCGGCACGGGACCGTCGGGAGCGATGCGGGTGCCGCTGATACCGGCCCAGACGAGAGGGTCGCGCCGGACCAGCCGCCCGTTGGGTTCGGACGCGGCGCCGACCGAGTGCTTCACGTACGCCAGGTCGAGGTGTCCGGACTCGACCCGCCGCAGCAAGTTGGGGCTCTGCGCGACCGTCAGCTCCAGATCGATCCGCGGGTACAACTGCCGGAAGTCCCGCAGGATCCGCGGCAACGGCGTCAGCGCCAAGTCGTCCGTCACCCCGAAGCGCAGCCGCCCGCGCAGCTCGGACCCGGTGAAGTACCCCACCGCTTCCTCGTGCGCCGCCAGGATCGTCCGCGCGAACCCGGCCATCGCCTCCCCGTCCGCGGTCAGCGTCACCGTCCGCGTGTCCCGCACGAACAGCGGCCGCCCGACCGCGGCCTCCAGCTTGCGGATGTGCTGGCTCACCGTCGGCTGCCGGATCCCCAGCCGTTCCGCGGCCTGGGTGAAGCTCAGCGACTGCGCCACCGCGAGGAACGTGCGGAGCTGGTCCGGGTCGTAGGCCATCGATTTCCCTCTCATCGCGACTCGTAATAAGACTAATAGGTCTAATTCGCTACGAGAATCCGGCCTCGACCGGTGAGGATGGTGGAGACCTCCCCTGACACGTCCACTTCCAAAGGGTTGACTCTTGACCACCCGGGCCACCGGTTCTGTTCCCGTCCCCGACTTCCACACCCACCGTTCCACTCCGCGGACCACCCCGGGCGAACTGCCGCCGACCCAGCGGCGACCCGGCTTCCGGGAGACCTTCAGCGCTCTCGAGGTCCGCAACTTCCGGCTCCTCGTCAGCGGCCTGTTCGTCAGCTCGACCGGCGGGTGGGTCCAGCGCATCGCGCAGGACTGGCTCGTCCTGACCCTGACCGGCAGCGCGACCGCGGTCGGCATCACCACCGCGCTGCAGTTCCTGCCCACCCTGCTGCTCGGCCTGTACGGCGGCGTGATCGCCGACCGTTTCCCCAAGCGCAGGATCCTGCTCGTCACCCAGACCACGATGGGCAGCCTGGCCGCCGTCCTGGCGGTGCTCGCGTTCACCGGCGAGGTGCAGGTGTGGCAGGTCTACACGCTCGCGCTCGTCCTCGGCCTGGCGACCGCGGTCGACAACCCCACCCGCCAGTCGTTCGTCAACGAGCTGGTCGGCAAGCAGCGGCTGCGCAACGCGATCAGCATGGTCTCGTCCACCTTCCAGCTCGGTGGCCTGATCGGTCCGGCGCTGGGCGGCGCGATGCTCGGCACGGTCGGTGCGGGCTGGGCCTTCGCGCTGAACTCGATCACCTTCTTCGGCTCGATCTCGGCGCTGCTGATGATGCGCGAGAGCGAGATGCCGGGGCTGCACGCGGCCCGCAAGGCCAGTGCGGGGATGCGGATCCGGGACGGCCTGCGCGACGGCGTCCGGTACGCGTTCCACGAGCCGGCGGTGCGCTGGGCGATCGTGCTGGTCGGCATCTTCGGCATGTTCACGATCAGCCTGCCGGTGACGCTGACGGCGTTCGCGGACGTCGTCTTCAAGACCGGCGCCACCGGGTACGGCGTCCTGAACTCCGTCGTCGCGGTCGGCTCGCTGGCCGGGGCGCTGCTGTCGGCGCGCCGGATCCGGCCGACCCGGCTGCGCAACCTGGTCGGGATCGCGTCGATCCTCGCGGTGACGGAGATCATCGCCGCGGTGCAGCCGTCGCTGTGGACCTTCCTGCCGCTGCTGTGCGCGCTCGGCATGGCGACGCTGATGTTCCTCACCGCGGCGCAGTCGATGGTGCAGCTCACCACTCCCGACGGGCTGCGCGGCCGGGTCGCCGGGATCTACAACCTGGTCTTCATCGGCGGCGGCGCGATCGGCGGTCCGACCGTCGGTGCGATCGCCGAGCACTTCGGCGCCCGGACCAGCCTGCTGCTGGCCGGCCTGATCCCGGCCACGGCAACAGTTGCCATTGGCATCAAGCTGGCCAGGGCCGGCCGCTTCCGGGTGGTCGTTGTCCGCGGCACCCGTTCGCCGTGGCGGCAACCACCGGTCCGGCTGGGCCTGGAGCAACTCCCCATCCAGCTCACCCGTCCCGAGCCGGTCGTCCCGTCCAGGCCCCGGCCGTTCACGCTGGCTCGTCGCAGGTACCAGCGCACGGACCAGCACACCGTCACCCGGCCCCGCCGGAAACCGCTGCACCGCTGAGCAAGAGGAAGCCCCGCACCCCCAGGGGTGCGGGGCTTGCACGGGTGCGCTGGTGCGCGCACCGCAGAGGACCTCACGCACCGACCGCGAGCCATGGTCCCCAAGCGCTGAGTTGCCTCAGTTCCTCAGCAGGTCGATCACACGCTCCGGCTGCTCACGCCAGAACAGGTGCCCGGCGCCCTCGAACAGCTCGAGCCGCGCACCCGGGATCAGCTGCGCCAGCCGCTCCCCCTGCGCGGCGTAGATCATCTCGTCGGCGGTCCCGTGGATCACCAGCGCCGGTACGTCGAGCGCCGGCAGCCGGTCCGCCGCGTTGTGCCGTTGTGCCGCCGCCAACTGCATCCCGACCACCGGCACCGGGACCCGCACGGCGAGCGCGTCTTCCTCGTACGCCGCGAAGTGCGCCGGATCCGCCACGAACCCGGCCGAGTGGTTCACCTCGAAGCCGGTCCGCAGCACCGCCTCCTCGCGATCTGACCGCATCGCCGTGAGCAACCGCCCGGCGCCGGGCGCGATCTCCTCCGGCCGCGAGCCGAGGCCGGCCGACGTACACCCGAGCGTGAGCCGCCGGACCCGGTCGCGGTGGTTCAGCGCGAGCTCCTGCGCGACCATCCCGCCGAGCGAGATCCCGAACACGTGCGCGGTGTCCCAGCCGGCCTCGTCGAGCACGCGGGCGGCGTCGTCGGCCAGGTCCGCCGTGCTGAACTCGCCGTCGGTGCGGTCGCTGGTCCCGATCCCGCGCTGGTCGAAGGTGAGCACCTCGAAGTGCTCGGCCAGGCCGGACAGGAACGGCTCGCCCCAGATCCGGTGGTGCCCGGCCATCCCCATGATCAGCAGCAGCGGCTCGCCGGCGCCCCGGCGTTCGGCGTACAGGTGCATGGATCAACCCTACGCAGAGTTATCGGCGCTTGTTACTTGACCTCGTAAATTTATCCCACCTAGGCTCGTCGGCACTCGTCCCGCTCCCGCCCTGAGACGGAGGAACCTCCTCATGCCGCTTCCCACCGGCCGAAAACGCCGCGCCGCCATCGTGGTCACCGCAGCTGCCGCCCTGGTGTCGGCCGCCGTGGCGATCGCCCCGGCCGACGCGTCCACGCCTCGCTCGGTCCAGCCGAAGCCGTCGCTGGTCGAACCGGACTCCGTCTTCCAGGGCCAGGCGCCGCTCGAAGCGCCCGCCGCCAAGTCCGTCCCGGCCAAGCACCCGCAGGTCGCCGCCAAGCCGTACCTCGGCTGGAGCAGCTGGAGCCTGCAGTCGACCAACTACCCGGGCGTCAACCCGGACGGCCCGGGCAGCTTCATCAGCGAGAAGAACATCCTCGCCCAGGCACACGCGATGGCGACCAAGCTCAAGCCGTACGGGTACGAGTACGTCAACATCGACGCCGGCTGGCAGAACGGCGGCGACGAGTACGGCCGCCCGGTCGCGAACACCGTGCGCTTCCCGCGCGGGATGAAGGCGGTCGGCCAGGACATCCACGAGCTCGGACTGAAGTTCGGCATCTACACCGTGGTCGGTCTCGGCTTCGACGTCTACCGCGAGGGCAACACCCCCATCTACAACGCCCCCGGCTGCTTCACCCGCGACATCGTCTACCCCGACCTGCGGACCACGAACGGCTGGGACCAGGCGTACAAGATCAACTACGCCAGCCCGTGCGCGCAGAAGTACGCCGACTCGATCGCGAACCTGTTCGCCGACTGGGGTGTCGACTTCATCAAGATGGACGGCGTCGGCCCCGGCTCCTGGAAGGGCGCGCCGGACGACCCGAACCACAACAACACCGAGGACGTCGAGGCCTGGTGGCGCGCGGTCCAGAACTCCGGCCGCCCGATGATGTACACGCTGTCGTGGTCGCTCAGCCACCGGTACGCCGACACCTGGAAGGCGAACTCGAACGGCTGGCGGATCGACACCGACGTCGAGTGCTACTGCGACACGATCGTGCGCTGGAACGGCTCACTGGTCGGCCGCTGGTGGGACCTGCCGCAGTGGGTCGACGACGCCGGACCGGGGCACTGGAACAACCTGGACGCGATCAACGTCGGCAACGGCGAGATGGACGGCATCACCGAGGTCGAGCGGCAGAGCTACATGACCTTCTGGGCGATGAACGCGGCGCCGCTGTTCATCGGCGACGACCTGACCAAGCTCGACGCGTACGGGTTGAAGCTGCTCACCAACCGCGAGGTGCTCGCGATCAACCAGGCCGGCGTACCGGCCAGGCCGCTGAACCAGGACCAGCTGCAGCAGACCTGGTACGCGAAGAACCCGGACGGCAGCGTCACCGTCGGCTTGTTCAACCTGGCCGACACCGCCGCGACCGTGACCGGCGACTTCGCGCAGCTCGGCCTGTCCGGCAAGGCGTCGGTCCGCGACGTGTGGGCCGCGCGGACCGCGCGCAACGTCTCCGGCAAGGTCAGCGCGACGCTGCCGGCGCACGGGTCGAAGCTGTACAAGATCGTGCCGAACGCCGCCTCGGGTCCGAGCCGCCCGGCCGATCTGACCGCGACCGACGTGAGCCGGACGACGGCCGCGCTGACCTGGCAGCCGAGCAGCGGCGCGACGGCGTACAAGGTGTTTGCCAACGGCAAGCAGGTCGCGACCAGCTCGTCGCCGTCGGCAACCGTGCCGGGTCTGTTGCCGCAGACCTCCTACACCTTCACGGTGAAGGCGGTGCAGGGCAACAAGTCCTCCGAGGCGAGCGCGCCGATCACCTTCTTCACCGCCAAGTCCGGCGGCGGCCCGGTCCGGTACGAGGCGGAGGCCTCGACGAGCACCTTCACCGGCAACGCCGGGGTCGGCGGCTGCACGCTCTGCTCCGGCGGCCAGAAGGTCGGCAACATCGGGTACGACGCGTCGGTGACGCTGAACGGCATCACCGTCCCGGCGACCGGCACCTACCTGGTGAAGATCGCCTACACCGACGGTGACACCAGCCGTCAGAGCATGCTGACCGTCAACGACGCCGACTCGTACTGGGTGAACTACCACGGCCTCGGTGACAACGACTGGGGAACGCCGCAGGTCACCTACCTGCCGGTCAAGCTCAGCGCCGGCACCAACGCCCTCAAGATCAGCAACCCGAACGGCTACATCGCCGACATCGACTGGATCACCGTCTGACTCCCTCGGGGGATCGGCCTTCCCGAGGGCCGGTCCCCCGTTCTTTACTGGCTCCATGAGCTATCCCGAGCCGATGGTCCCGACCGCACCCGTTCCCTCCCCGCGCCGGATCCGCGCGCTGCACGCCGGCGAGGTGGTGCTCGACACGCAAGGCGCGGTCTACGTCTGGGAGATCCCGCCGTACCCGCAGTACTACGTGCCGGTCGGCGACGTCGCGGACGGCGTACTGACCGACACCGGCGAGACGCGGACGTTCCACCACGGCGAGGCGCGCGTGATGCGCGCGGGGACCGGCACGGCCTGGCAGTACGACGAGGGCGACCTCGCCGGGCTGGTCCGTTTCGAGTGGGACGCCGTCGACTCCTGGTTCGAGGAGGACGAGGAGATCTTCGTCCACCCACGCAACCCGTACGCCCGGGTCGACGCGATCAAGTCCGGCCGGCACGTCCAGGTCGCCCTCGACGGCGTGGTCCTGGCCGATTCCAGCTCGACGGTGATCGTCTTCGAGACCGGCCTGCCGCCGCGCTACTACTTCCCGCGGACCGCCGTGGCGTTCGAGCACCTCGAGCCGAGCGAGACCAGCACGTCCTGTCCGTACAAGGGCCACACCAGCCAGTACTGGTCGGTCCGGACCGACCAGCTGTACGACGACCTGGCGTGGTCGTACAACTTCCCGACCGCTCCCCTGCTCGCGGTCGCCAACCACATCGCGTTCTTCAACGAGAAGGTGGACCTCACCGTCGACGGCGTACCGCACGAGCGACCGGTGACACCCTTCTCCTGAACCCACCCAGTGAACAGTTGTTCACCGAATGCATTCGCGACCAATGGAATTCACCGGGACGACGGGGAGAATCCATCTGTTCATGGTGCGTTCGCACGCCGCCGGGATTGCTATGGAGCGGTTCGAGCAATCTCATTGATGGGGGCAGGACCGAGTATGAAGTTCTCCGGAAACCGTCGGATCGTGGCGGCGGGTGCCGTCGCCGCGCTGGTGGTGGGCGTCCCGGCGCTCGCGACCGCGGCGGACCAGCACCAGGACAACACCAAGGCGGCGTCGAAGGCGATCGTCGGCGGGAAGGCGCGCAACGTCATCCTGCTGATCGGCGACGGGATGGGCGACAGCGAGATCACCATCGCCCGCAACTACCAGGTCGGCGCGGCCGGCCGGCTGTCGATGGACAAGCTGCCGCTGACCGGCGCCTACACGACGTACGCCGTCCAGAAGAACAACCCGAAGCTGCCGGACTACGTGACCGACTCGGCCGCGTCCGGCACCGGCTGGGCGACCGGCACCAAGACCTACAACGGCGCGATCTCGGTCGACCCGAAGGGCAAGCCGCTGCCGACGATCCTGGAGCTGGCCAAGAAGGCCGGCTACCGCACCGGTGACGTCACCACCGCGGAGCTGCAGGACGCCACCCCGGCCGTGCTCGGCTCGCACGTGGTCAGCCGCGACTGCAAGGGACCGCAGTCGATGACCGCGTGCCCAACCAACGCCAAGGAGAACAAGGGCGCGGGGTCGATCGCGGAGCAGCTGGTGCAGACCAAGCCCGACGTCCTGCTGGGCGGCGGCAAGCAGTACTTCGACCAGACCGTGCAGGGTGGCAAGTACAAGACGCTGACCGTGCTGCAGCAGGCGCAGGTCTCCGGCTACCACATCGTCACCGACCTGGCCGGGCTGACCAAGGCCCCGGCGAACAAGCCGATCCTCGGCGCCTTCGCCCCGAACAACATGGACCTGGAGTGGACCGGCCCGCAGCCGACCCCGAACGGGACCCCGGCGGCGACCTGCGCGGTGAACACCGCGCGCGACGCCAAGCAGCCGCACCTGGTCGACATGGCCAAGAAGGCGATCTCGGTCCTGGACAAGCAGACCCGGGACAGCAAGAAGGGCTTCTTCCTGCAGATCGAGGGCGCCTCGATCGACAAGCAGGACCACGCCGCCAACCCGTGCGGCCAGGTCGGTGAGACCGTCGCCTTCGACAAGGCGGTCGACGAGGCCCTGAAGTACCAGAAGGACAACCCGGACACGCTGGTCGTCGTCACCGCCGACCACGCGCACACCAGCCAGATCGTCGAGGCCGGCAGCAAGACCACCGGCGCCACCGCGACGCTGCGCACCCACGACGGCGCGGACATGACGATCTCCTACGCGACCGCTCCGCTGGGCACCGACCAGCAGCACACCGGCACCGAGGTGCGGATCGCCGCCGGCGGCCCGCAGGCGGCCAACGTGCTGGGCGTCACCAACCAGACCGACCTGTTCTACACGATGCGGCGTGCGCTCGGCGTCAGCTGACACCGACGCCCACCACTGATCAACCCCGCTGCGGGGGGGGGGGGGGGGGGGGAGGGGGGGGGTGGGGGGGGGGGGGGGGGGGGGTGGGTGGGGGGGGGGGGGGGGGGGGGGGTGGGGGGGGGGGGGGGTTTGTGCGGTTCTCGGCGTTCTGTTTCTGTGCGGGCTTGCGCGCGCTGGTTTTTTTCCTCTT
>NZ_JBVJNV010000011.1:0-205419 GCF_055583505.1 Kribbella sp. NPDC104740
AAGTTGGACGTTCAACCAGGCAAGGGGGTACCGGTTTTCTTGCAACAGTCTAAACACCATCGTCACGCTGCCTTCCACCGACCTCGCGGCCGCCACCAACCCGCCCGCGGTGGCCAAGACCGGGCCGATCGGGTCGCTGGACCTGATCGGCTCCGAGCCGCTGGCGATCGGGGCGAAGATCGGCGAGGACGGCGAGATCGTCCGCTCCTCGACCGACCAGTTCAACGGCCGGATCGACAACGTCAGCTACCTGCGCAACTAACTGAAGATCTCCGCGATCAGCCGGTCGGTGGCGTTGCCGTCGTCCAGGTGGCAGTACCGCCGGCGGAACGCGTCGTACGCCGGCTGGTACTGCCGGACCAGCCCGTCCTCGTCGGCCAGCGCCGCGGTGAGCTCCTCGGCCGTGGTGACCAGCGGGCCGGGCGCCTCCTCCTCCAGGTCGAAGTAGAAGCCCCGCAGCTGGTCGCGGTACGCCGCCAGGTCGTAGGTGTAGAAGACCATCGGCCGGCCGGTCACCGCGAAGTCGAACATCGTCGACGAGTAGTCGGTGATCATCACGTCCGCGGCCAGGTACAGCGCCTGGATGTCGGGGTGGTCGCTGACGTCGATCACCCGCGGGTGCCGGGGGACCGGCGAGGACGCGGCGACCAGGTGGTGGAAGCGGAAGAGCAGCACGGTGTCGTCGGGCAGGCCGCCGAGCACCTGCTCGGCCTGCTCGGCCAGCGGGTTCGGCGCGGCCCCGCCGGTCAGGGCGTCGTCGCGCCAGGTCGGCGTGTAGAGCACGGCCCGCGCCGAGGGCGCCAGACCGAGCTCCGCGCGGACCTTGGCGCGCAGGTCGTCGGCGTACGGGCCGGACAGGACGTCGTTGCGCGGGTAGCCGATCTCGAGCACCGAGCCGGGGTAGCGGAACGCCTGCCGGAGCTTGCCGGTGGAGAAGTGGTTCGGCGAGACCAGGTGGTCCCAGCGCCGGACGTCCTTCTCCAGCCGCCGCGAGTAGACGTCGGCATTGTCGTACTTGGCGTCGACGTCGAAGCCGATCCGCTTCAGCGGCGTCCCGTGCCACAGCTGCACGTAGGTCGTCCGCCGGGTCTTCAGCGGGTAGCGCGGCATCATGTCGTTGGACAGGAAGTAGTTCGCCGAGGCGATCTTCAGGAAGTACGCCGGGGTGTTGCGGACCACCCGCTCGACGTCGTCGGGCAGCTCCACCTCGGAGTCCGCGACCACCCAGATCCGGCGCAGGTCCGGCCGCAGCCGGCCGAGCCGCTCCGAGATCGCCCGCGGGCTGTCGGAGTACTTGCCACGCCAGCTCTCGAACACGACGGTCTCTCGTCTCATCGCTGGTTCCCTCCTGCTTGTTCGCGGACCCGGTCCGCGAGCTCTTCCGGCGGCTGCCGTCGTACGGTCATCGGGAATCCGTGGCGCCGGCGGATCAGCATCCACACCGGCGGAGCCACGAGCAGCACGGCGACCAGCACGACACCGGTCTCCACGTTCGGTACGCCGAGCAGCTTGAGCGCCGAGGCCAGCAGCACGAACGCGAGCGCTCGCCGGACCAGCCCGCCCGGCGCTCGGGAAGAGATGCGGGCGCCGACCCAGACGCCGGGGACGCAGCCGACCAGCATCGCGACCGTGAGGTCGAGCTGGAAGTCGCCGAACAGCAGGTGTCCGAGCGCGGCCGACGCGACCAGCGGGACGGCCTGGAGCAGGTCGGTGCCGACCAGCTCGCTCGCCTTGAGCCCGGGGTACAGGGCCATCAGCGCGATGATCACCAGCGAGCCGGAGCCCACCGACGTCATCCCGACGACCAGTCCGCCGATCACTCCGACCAGCACGGTCGGCAGCGGGCGGGTGCTGACCCGCGGGCGACCCTGGGGGAGCGGCGGCAGCAGACCGTCGCGCTTGCGGGCGCGCTCGGCCAGGCGGATGTAGGCCCGGATGGTCAGACCGGCCGCGGCGATCAGCAGCGCGACACCGAGGGCGCGCTGGATGATCTGCTGCACGTCCTCACCGTCGCCGAGCGAGCGCGCGATCAGCACCCCGGCGAACGCGGCCGGGATCGAGCCGACGCACAGCCAGCCGACGAGCTTGAGGTGGACGGTGCCACGCCGCAGGTGAACGGCAGCACCGACCGGCTTCATGACGGCACTGGCCACGAGGTCGCTGGAGACAGCGGTCAGCGGGGGTACGCCGAAGAACAGCACCAGCACCGGCGTCATCAGCGCGCCGCCGCCCATCCCCGTCAGCCCGACCACCACCCCGACGCCGAAAGCGGCAGCCGCGAGCGCGAAGTCCATCTCAGCCGCCGGCGCCTTGGTGGGCGGCCGGGCCGGCCGGCCCGATCCAGCCCCCTGCCCTCAAGTAGTCGGTGATCTCCCGCAGCGACTCCGCCGGAGACACCTCGGAGGTGTCCAGCCTGATCTCGGCGTCGAACGGCTCGTCGTACGGATCGCTGATGCCGGTGAACTGAGTGACCAACCCCGCACGTGCCTTGCGGTACAAGCCCTTGGTGTCGCGCCGCTCGCACTCGGCGAGCGGCGTCGCCACATGCACGAGCACCAGGTCACCGACCGCCTCGACCATCGCCCGCACCGCCGCCCGGCTGTCCGCCCTCGGCGCGATCGGCGCACACACCGCGACCCCACCGTGCCGAGCCACCTCCGCCGCCACGAACCCGATCCGCCGCACGTTCAGATCCCGCCCGGCCCGATCGAAGCCCAGCCCCGACGACAGCATCCGCCGTACGACGTCCCCGTCGAGCAACGTCACGGACCGACCGGCCCGACTGGTCAGCTCCTCCGAGAGCGCCTTGGCCAGCGTCGACTTGCCCGACCCCGACAGGCCGGTGAAGAACACCACCAGCCCCCGCTCCCGCCGCGGCGGCCGCCAGCGGCTCAGGATCGGGACCACGCTGTTCAGCACCGGGTCCTCGACCACAGCCGGTGTGTCGGTCGCATCCTGCACGCGACGCAGCGCCTCGCTCCACACCTTGTCATCAGCCAGATGCAGCAGCCGCGTGGCGTCGAGCCCCACTGCCACAGCAGCAGCCAGCGCCGCATCCGACTCGTTCCCACGCCAGGACACCGGTACAGCGACCCTGGCAAAGCTCTCCGGGGCAGCCAGCTCCAGACACTCCCGCAGCGTCGCAGCCGGTACGCCGTCCGGCGTGGTGCCCGCGACCGGGAGGACCAGCACCACGTCCTCGCCGTCGACCTCCTGCAGGTCCGCGCTCGTCAGCGGGCGCTGCGCCACGATCACCACACGCCCAGCCGCCGAGCGCGCCGGGACCTGCACACCTCTCGAACTGGCCGGGCCCTCCGCCCACAGCTCGCTCGCCGACTGTCCGACCCACCCGTCTCCCGCGGCGTGCCCGACCCAGCCCTCGATCCACCCGTCGCCGGCCGACAACTCGGTCAGCCTCGCGACCGGCGTCGACTCCGCGTCGGCGACCGTCAGCGCTCCGGCCTCCAGGGCGTGCGCGATCTCGTCGTCGCCCGCGGGCACGCGGACGCGACCAGCGGCCGGCGGCTCGCCGACGGCGTCGTCCCCGAGTACGGCGTACGGCGGCCGGATCCCGTGGCTCGCCAGCCACAGGTCGGCGACGACCCGCGCACCCGGGCAGACCACCGGTGGTTCCCGGTGCGTGGGCAGCGCTACAGCTCTGACGTCTTCCAGCACAACAGCCCCCCAGCTGTGAAACCGGCCCCGTGACGGTTCGTCCGGGCCGTCTTCCCCTCGTGTTTCCCTAGAATTCCCCCCGGTGACACATGGTCACCGGGGCCCAGTCTCGCCTATTCCGTGCGTGCGCGCCAGCATCGCGCAACGGACCGCGCGGTCTCGCAATCGTTCCGACACGCCGCGTAACCGACACGGGTCCGGAACAGTTGACACTGTTGGAGAGACCTTGGAGACTGCCCCGGCAGCCTGGAGTTCCTGGGGTGGCGGCAGTTGAGATCGAGAGGCCGGTGTGAGCGGAGGTAACGGCGTGCCCGCAGCGCCGCGCGAAGCGACGCCCGACGAGGCCCGCACCCCCGCCGACCAGCCGCCCAAGAACGTCACAGCCCCGACGCACACCGCCTCCGGCGCCACGGCGGGATCCCCGGCACACCCCACGCCCACCGCTCCGGTGCACACTCCGGTTCGTGCCGCGGCAGTGCAGGCATCCCTGAGCCCGCTCGCCGTCGACGAGGCCCCCGGCCCGATGTGGGTCGTCCCGCACGAGGTCCCGGCGATCGTCCCGCAGCCCTCCCGGCTCACCGAGCCGCGCTGGATCGGCGTCTACCGCTGGGCCGCCCTCGGCGGCGACCTGCTCGCCGCGGTGATCGGCATCTCCGTCGCCCTGCTGACCAGGTTCGGCTACGAGGTCGGCGGCGCCTACCTGGTGATCAGCAGCCTGCTCCCGCTCGCCTGGGTCGCCGGCGTCGCCCTCTCCAAGGGGTACGACGCCCGCTACTTCGGCGCCGGCCCCGACGAGCTCCGCTCGCTGCTGCGGGCCGGCGTCGGCCTCACCGCGGCGATCGCGATCCTGTCGTACGCCACGAAGAGCGAGATCGCCCGCGGCTTCGTCGTCCTGGCCATCCCGGTCACCGTCATCGCCGCCCTCGTCCTGCGCTACGCGCTCCGCAAGGACCTGCACCGGCACCGCGTCCGCGGCCGCTGCATGCACCGCGTCCTCGTCGTCGGCCGTACCGACCCCGCGGCGACCCTCTGCGAACACCTCGAGAGCCGCCCGACGGACGGCTTCCGCGTCGTCGCCACCTGCCGCCCCCGCGGCGCGGGCCGCAAGGCCGGACCGCTGCGCCCCGACGAGCTCGACGAGGCCGACATCCTCGCCGCCGTCGACCGTCACGCGGTGGATGTCGTCGCGGTCGCCACCGACCCCGAGCTGGCCGGCCAGTCGCTCCGCCGTCTCTCCTGGGCGCTGGAGCAGCGCGGTGTCGAGCTGATCGTGTCCCCGGGCATCATCGAGGTCGCCGGCCCGCGCATCTCCATCCGCCCGGTCGCCGGCCTGTCGCTCCTGCACCTCGAGCGCCCGTCCGTCAGCGGCGGCCCGCACGTGCTGAAGGCGGTCTTCGACCGCGTCGTCGCGCTGGCCATCATCGTCGCCCTCGGTCCGCTCCTGCTCGGCCTGTTCCTCGCGGTGAAGCTGACCAGCCCGGGCCCGGTCCTGTTCCGGCAGCGCCGCGTCGGCCGGGCCGGTGCCGAGTTCACGATGCTCAAGTTCCGCAGCATGTACGCCGACGCCGAGCAGCGGCTCGGTGACCTGTACGCGCTCAGCGACGGCAACGGCGTGCACTTCAAGATGCGCAGCGACCCCCGCGTCACCCCGCTCGGCCGGTACCTGCGCCGCTTCTCGCTGGACGAGATGCCGCAGCTGTTCAACGTGCTGCGGGGTGAGATGTCGCTGGTCGGGCCGCGGCCGCCGCTGGCCGAGGAGGTCGCGCTGTACGCCGCGGACGACTCCCGGCGGATGCTCGTCAAACCCGGCATGACAGGGTTGTGGCAGGTGAGCGGGCGCAGCGACCTGTCCTGGGACGAGTCGGTCCGGCTGGACCTGCGCTACGTCGACAACTGGTCGATGACGCTCGACCTGCTCATCCTCTGGAAGACGCTGCGCGCGGTGTTCTACGGCTCAGGAGCTTATTGATGACGATCGACCCCCGGTCGCCGGTCTACGTCGCGGGGCACCGCGGTCTGGTCGGATCGGCGATCTGGCGCCGGTTGGAGCAGGCCGGTTTCAGCCAGCTGATCGGTGCCACCTCGGCCGAGCTGGACCTGCGCGACCAGGCCGCCACCACGGCGTTCCTGGCCGAGCACCGGCCGGCCGTCGTGATCGACGCGGCCGCCCGGGTCGGCGGCATCCTGGCCAACCGCGACCACCCGACCGAGTTCCTCAGCGACAACCTGCGGATCCAGGTCAACCTGATGGACGCGGCGCTGGCCGTCCGGGTGCCGAAGCTGCTGTTCCTCGGCTCCTCGTGCATCTACCCGAAGTACGCCGAGCAGCCGATCCGCGAGTCCAGCCTGCTCACCGGCGAGCTCGAGCCGACAAACGACGCCTACGCGATCGCCAAGATCGCCGGGATCCTGCAGGTCCAGGCCGTGCGAAGGCAGTACGGGCTGAAGTGGATCTCCGCGATGCCCACCAACCTGTACGGGCCGAACGACAACTTCGACCCGACCAGCTCGCACGTGCTGCCCGCGCTGATCCGCCGCTTCCACGAAGCCAAGACGACCGGCGCCGACAAGGTGGTGCTGTGGGGGACCGGTACGCCGCGGCGCGAGTTCCTGCACGTCGACGACCTGGCCGACGCCTGCCTGTTCCTGCTCGACCACTACGACGACCCGGCGCCGATCAACGTCGGCGTCGGCGAGGACCTGACCATCCAGGACCTGGCCGAGATGGTCGCTCGCGTCGTCGGCTACACCGGTGCCATCGGCAACGATCCGACCAAACCGGACGGTACGCCGCGCAAGCTGCTCGACGTGAGCCGGCTGCGCGACCTCGGCTGGTCGCCGGCCGTCGAGCTCGAGCCCGGCCTCACCCAGACCTACGCCTGGTACCTCGACCACCTGGGAGCTGACCGATGAAGAAGGCCCTGATCACCGGGATCACCGGCCAGGACGGCTCGTACCTCGCCGAGCTGCTGCTGGCCAAGGGATACCAGGTGCACGGGCTGATCCGCCGGGCCAGCACCTTCAACACGCACCGGATCAACCACCTGTACGCCGATCCGCACGAGGACGACAAGCGGCTGTTCCTGCACTACGCCGACCTCACCGACGGCTCCCGCCTGGTCACGCTGCTGGCCTCGATCCAGCCCGACGAGGTCTACCACCTGGCCGCGCAGAGCCACGTCCGGGTCAGCTTCGACGAGCCGGAGTACACCGGTGACACCACCGGCATGGGCACCACCCGGCTGCTCGAGGCGATCCGGATGATCGGGCTGGACTGCCGGTTCTACCAGGCCTCGTCGTCGGAGATGTTCGGCGCGACGCCGCCGCCGCAGAACGAGCAGACCCCGTTCTACCCGCGGTCGCCGTACGGCGCGGCCAAGCTCTACGGCTACTGGATGACCCGGAACTACCGCGAGGCGTACGACATGTTCGCCGTCAACGGGATCCTGTTCAACCACGAGAGCCCGCGCCGCGGCGAGACCTTCGTGACCCGCAAGATCACCCGCGCGGTGGCGCGGATCAAGCTCGGGCTGGAGAAACGCCTCTACCTGGGCAACCTGGAGGCCTGCCGCGACTGGGGCTACGCGCCGGAGTACGTCGAGGGCATGTGGCGGATGCTGCAGCACCACGAGCCCAGCGACTACGTGGTCGCCACCGGTACGTCGTACTCGGTGCGTGACTTCGTTCAGCTGTCCTTCCAGCACGCGGGCCTGGACTGGGAGCAGTACGTCGACTACGACCAGCGCTACGAACGCCCGACCGAGGTCGACTCGCTGATCGGCGACGCCTCCAAGGCCCAGACCGAGCTGAGCTGGAAGGCGCAGGTGCACGTGCCGGAGCTGGTCCGGATCATGGTCGACGCCGATCTGGCCGCCCTGACAGAGGAGGCGACTGCGTGAGCACCGAGAGCGAGTGCGCCCGCAAGAGCACCGGCGACGGCACCGGCTGGGACCAGCGGGTCGACGTGCTGGGCATCCACGTCAGCGTCACCGACCTGGACGACACCGTCGAGACCTTCGGCAAGTGGATTTCGGCGGGGGAGCGGCAGTTGGTCTGCGTCGCGGACATGAACGCGCTGCTGCACGCGCGCGCCGACGCCGAGCTCACCGAGGTCTACAACTCGTCCGGGCTGACGCTGCCCGACGGGATGCCGCTGGTCTGGTCCGGCAAGCGCGCCGGGTTCGACCGGATGGCGCGGGTCTGCGGGCCGGACCTGCTCGAGCGGGTGATGGCCGAGGCGGCCGAGCGCGGCTGGTCGCAGTACTTCTACGGCGGCGCGGACGGCGTACCGGAGAAGCTGCGCGACACGTTCACCGGGCGGCACCCGCGGCTGCGCGTCGCGGGCGCCTACTCCCCGCCGTACCGGGCGCTGTCGCCCGAGGAGGACGCGGCGATCGTCGACGAGCTCAACGCGAGCGGCGCCGACATCGTCTGGGTCGGGCTCGGTGCGCCGAAGCAGGAGCGCTGGATGGCCGAGCACCGCGACCGGCTGACCGCGCCGATCCTGATCGGGGTCGGCGCCGCGTTCGACTTCCACACCGGGCGGCTGGACCGCGCGCCGCTGTGGATGCAGCGCTCCGGGCTGGAGTGGAGCTACCGGCTCTACAAGGAGCCGCGGCGGCTGTGGAAGCGGTACGTGCTCGGGATCCCGCGGTTCGTCGTCGGCGTGCTGCGGCAGGCGCCGAAGCCGGTTTCTTGAAACTTCCCAAGCTCAGCAAGCTGGCCGGGCCCGCGGGCCGCGCCGGGTGGGGACTCGCCGACCAGGGACTGTCCAGCCTCAGCAACCTCGCCGTCGGCGTCCTCGTCGCGCGGAGCAGCAGCGTCGCCGACTTCGGCGTCTACGCGCTCGCGTTCGGCGGCTACACGATCGCGCTGAACGTCTCCCGCGCGGTCGCGACCGAGCCGCTCGCGGTCCGGCACTCGGGGGACCGGACGCCGGAGTGGGAGAAGGCCGTCCGGTCCGGTACGGCGACCGCGCTGCTCGCCGGGCTGGTCGCGATGCTGGTCGGGCTGATCATCGCGGCGGTTCCCGGCGTACCGTCGCACGGGGTGCTGATCGCGTTCGCGGTCACGATGCCCGGACTGCTGCTGCAGGACGCGTGGCGGTGGGCGTTCTTCGTCGTCGGTGACGGACGGCGGGCGTTCCTCAACGATCTGGTGTGGCTGGTCGCGATGGGCGTGCTGTTCGGCGGCCTCTACCTGACCGGCGCCGCGTCGGCGTTCTCGCTGACGCTCTGCTGGGGGCTCGGCGCAGTGATCGCCGCGATCTTCGGCCGCTTCCAGACCGGCCTCCTGCCGCGCTTCCGCCTGGTCAAGCACTGGCTGCGCGCGAACCGCGACCTCACCCCGAAGTACGTCGGCGAGATGCTCGCGGTCAGCGGCACGATCCAGGTCTACATGCTCGGCATCACCGCGGCCGCGAGCATCGCCGCGGTCTCCGGCATCCGCGGCGCCCAGGTGCTGCTCGGCCCGGTCAACGTCCTCAACCAGGGCATCCGCGCCGTCGCCGTACCGGAGGCCGCACGGGCTCTCAAACACTCGCACCGCCGCCTGTGGCGAGTCGGCCTCGTCATCTCCTTCGGAGTCGGCGCCGGCGCGCTGGCCTGGGGCGCGATCTTCCTCCTGCTCCCCGAGTCCGTCGGCACTGCCCTGCTCGGCCCCGGCGTCTGGTCCGAAGCCAGCGCCGTGATGGTCCCGGTCATCCTGCTGCAGGCCCTCGGCGCCTCGAACGCCGGCGCCTTCGCCATCATGCGAGCCCTCGCCGCCGCCGGCCGCGGCCTCCGGGTCCGCCTGATCTCGTCGGTCATCCTGATCACCGCCGGCGTCACCGGCGCCCTCCTCGGCGACGCCCAAGGCGCCGCCTGGGGCCTCGCCACGGCGGCTCTCTGCACCCTGCTCCTGTGGTGGCACGAGGCCCACCGAGCGCTGGTGGCCCACAAAGCCGCCGCTACGCCGACGGCACCCGCCGAAGGGCCGACCGCGCAAAGCTGACCGCGAGGTCGCACTGCGCCGCGGCGTCGTCGTTGTCGCCGTGGACAGCCACCGACAGCGTCTCCACCCAGTCCTCGTGCGCAGGCCGCAGCGGCTGGTAGTCGACCGTCACCTGGCACGACGGCAGCGACGGCCCGATCAGGTTCGCGTACTCGTCCCGCGGCGAGGCATCCAGCACCGCCCGCTTCCCCTGCAGCGTCAGCGCCCGCCCGTCGGCCTCCACCGCGGGCATCGCCTCCCGGCTGAACGCGACGTACACACTGGGCCGCCGGATGTCCTCGCCGCCCCACGTGCACCCGTGCCCACCGAACGCCCGATGCACCTTCCGATCACTCCCCGGCACCCGCGCCACCTCTCGCGAGGTCAGCAACCTGCAGGCATCCCGGCGCCCGACCGACCCCGCCGGAAGCCCAGCCGGCTTCGTCCGGCCCTCCGCTACCGCACGGACGACGCCGCGCATCACGGCGTCAGCGCCGGCACAGGGCTCACTGGCAGGTGCGGTGCTCCAGGAGCCGTAGACCGAGATCACCGCCCCGGGGGCCACCACCACGTCCCGACCGCACAGGTCCCGATCTGTCGTCCACTGCGCGTAGGCACCCACCCCGTCGACCACCTTCCGGGTCTGCGGCGGTGCGCCGGGCTTGGTGCCGCTGAGCGACGGCTGCAGCTCCAGCGCGCCGCCGAAGTGGTTCTTGGCCGGTACGGCGAAGTCGCAGGAGTCGAAACCCTCGCTCCACTTGATCTCCGGCTTGCCGTACCGCGTCAGCACCGCTGGGTCGACGAACCCGCAAGGGTCGGCGGCCAGCACCTGGGCGGCGGTCAGGTGGACTCCGACGGGGCGCTGGGGCGGCGATGCGCTCGTCGGTGCGGGCGGCGTCGGGCTCGGCGAGGACGGCGTGGCGGTCGGTGACGACTCGGCTGCTGGGGGAGCGGCGGCCTCAGGGGAGGAGCAGGCGGTGACGAGCAGCGCGACGGCGAGCACCGCGGTTGCGCCGAAGGGACGACGGGACATGACGTCAGGCTAGGAAAGTTCGCCGTACAGCACACAGGCCCGGCCGGAACCTGTCAGGTTCGGGCCGGGCCTGGGTGTTCAGCTGGGTGTTACTTGACCACGATCGTTGCCGACGTCGCGGACTTGACGACGTTGCGGCCGTCGAGGACCTCGACGCGGTAGTTGACCGACTGGCCGGACTTGGCGCCGGTGTCGGTGTAGGTGACGAGCTGGGCGGCCTGCCAGTTGTAGGTGTTGCGGTTCCAGGTGCCGACCAGGCGGGTGCCCTGGTAGAGCTTGTAGGTCAGGGTGATGTTGTCGGGGTCGACGACCGTCTTGAAGGACAGGCCGACCTTCCCGGCGACCGGGCTGTTCGCCGCGGGGGCGGGCGGGGCCGGGGCCTTCGCGCCGCCGATGGCGTTGGTGAAGCGGGTGACGCCCTGCTGGCCGACGCCGTTCACCTTGAGGAAGTCGCCGCCGACCCACAGGTCGGTGCCGGTGGCGTCCATCGCCAGCGGGCCGACCTTGGTGGTGCTGTTCGGGTCGGCGTCGGTGTTGGGGAACCAGGGGCCGAGCTTGCCGGTCACGCCGGAGTGCGCGAGCAGGTAGTGCGTGCCCGAGCCGTCCTTGAAGTACGACGGGTCGTCGGGGCTGCAGTTGTGCGCGTGCGAGCCCTTGTAGAGCCAGTTCCCGATCGCCTTGACCGACTCGGTCGCGCCCAGGCACTTGCTCTGCCACAGCAGCCGCCCGGTGGCGACGTCCGCGGCCAGGATCCCGTCGTAGCAGCCGGTGCCGTCGCCGCCGTTGGAGACGAACACCTTCGAGCCGTAGGTGTCGATGTCCTTGACCCGGGTGACGCACTTGCTGGTCGGCTCCGGGATGTAGGCCTCGGCGTTCATCGCGATCGGTACGCCGGTGCTGTTGTTCAGCGAGACCAGCGTGTTGTGGTGCTGGTTGTGCACGGTCCGGAACGGGCCGCCGGCGAACACCTTGGTGCCGTTGTCGGCGACGTCGACCGCGTACACGTCACCGTCGGCGTCCGGGTTCCAGGGCAGCAGCTTGCCGCCGTTCAGCGTGACCGCCGCCAGCCGGTTGCGCTCGACGCCGGCCACCCGGCCGAAGGACCCGCCGAAGAAGACGCTGTTGCCGTAGATCGCGACCGCCTTGACCCGCGACGCGACCGACGGCGAGAAGCTGCTCAGCGCGCCGGTCGCGGCGTTGAACATCGCGATCCGGTTCCGCGGCAGCCCGTTGACCGTGGTGAAGTCCCCACCGACCACGATCCACTTCTTGTCCAGCGAGGCCGCGATGCTGTACACCGGGCCGTTCAGCTTCGGCGCGAAACCGCCGGCGTTACCGCTGGTGCGGCTGAAGGCGGCCAGGTACGTGCGTACCGCCTCGCCCTGTCCGGCCGGCTTCCCCGGCGGCCGGACCCTGGTGAAAAGTCCCCCCACGAACACGTTGTCCCCGGCGATCGCGATCGCGTTCACCGGCGCGTTGGTCTGCCAGGTGCTCTGGCGCAACGCGGAGACGGCCGTGCCGAACCCGGGCGCGGCGGCGACCACCGGCGGGCCGGCCGGGATCAGCGCCGCGGCCAGCACGGCCACCGCGGTGACTACTACCAGTACTAACTTCTTCATCGATGTCCTCAGAAAGCGGGCGGGCCTGTCTGCTATCAGCACGCGAAATCTAGCGCTGCCGGGAAGTCACCCGGAAGGCGGCTCCCCAGCAGCGTTATCACGTTGTGCTATAGCAGGCTGACCGTCCGCTCAGCGTGCGTCGAAGTGCGCCTGAACCTGCGTGGCTCCGAGCGCGTACGGGTACACCGCCGCCTCGTCGATCGCCATGCCGGTCTGGGTCGCGCCACCGCCGGACCAGTTGCCCGTGTTGTCGTACCCGACCCGCCACCAACCGTAGTACAGCGCGGCCGGTCCGACGCTCTGGCTGCCCGCCAACACGCCGTCGACATACAGCCGCATGTCCCCGTTGTCGTAGGTGCCGACGACGTGGTGCCACTGGCTGTTGTTCTTGTTCGAGCTGCTGGTCAGGGTCCGCCGGCTGCCGTCGTTGACGCCGAAGGTGATCGCGCCGTTGCTGCGCATGTAGAGCATCCGGTCGCCGCCGTCGGCGCTGTTGCCGGTCTTGGAGTTGCCGAAGCCGACGATCCGGCCGCCGCGGGTGAAGCTCTGCTTCACCCAGGCCTCGACGCTGAACTGCTGCGGCATGCTGAACGCCTTCTCGCCGACCATCCGGCCGCTGGAGTTCGTGGTCGCCGCGGTGTTGCCGCTGATCGCCCCGGCGGTGCCGAGCGTGATTCCGGTGAAGGTGCCGTTGTTGCTCTGGCCGGAGGAGTCGACCGACGTCGTCGTACCGGAGGGCTCACCGAGCCGCCAGTAGGCCTGCGGGCCGTCGGCGGCCAGCAGCTGGTCGTACGCCGTGGAGGCGCTGCTCGCGACCGTGATCGGGTCCGAGTAGTTGCCGCGCAGCGTCGTCGTACCGTCGGTCACCTCGACCCGGTAGTTGGTCACCTCGCCCGGCGTCACCGCGGTGTCGGTGTAGTGCAGCCACGGCTTGTCCCACGGCGTGGAGGTAGCGGTCCAGGTCGCGATGGTGACGTTGCCGAAGCCCTTCAGCAGCCGGTAGGTGAGCGTGCTGTCGTCGTTGTCGACCACGGTCGGGAAGTGGATCTCCACCTGCCCCGGCCTGACGCTGTACGGCGTGAGCTTGGCCGGCTTCGCCGGGGCCGAGCCCGGGCCGGCGTTGGTGAACCGGGTCAGGCCCTGCTGGGCGACGCCGTTGCTGGTGGTGAAGTCGCCACCGGCCCACAGGTCGGAGCCGCCGGTCGCGAACGCCAGCGGGCCGACCTCGGTGGGCGGACCGGCGTTGGTGTTCGGGAACCACGGGCCGAGCTTGCCGTCGCTGAGCGACTCGGTGAGCAGGAACCGGTAGCCGAAGCCCTGCGGGAAGCCGCCCGCGCCCTGGTTGGCGCAGTCGTGCGCGTGCGAGCCCTTGTAGAGCCAGCCGTTGACGACCTTGACCGCCTCGGTGGCGCCCAGGCACTGGTTCTTCCAGATCAGCGCGCCGGTCGCGACGTCGGCGGCCCAGGTGCCGTCGAAGCAGCCGCCGCCGTCACCGCCGTTGCCGAAGTAGACCTTGTCGCCGCTGGCGTCGATCGCCTTCACCCGGGTGGTGCACTGGCCGTTCGGCGGCGGGACCGCGGAGGCCGCCGGGAACGGCAGCACGGCGCCGGTCGCCGGGTCGAGGCTGGAGACGGTGTTCTGGGTGGTGCCGTTGACGGTGCTGAACTGGCCGCCGGCGTACACCTTGGAGGCGTCGTCGGCGACGTCCACGGCGTACACGTCACCGTTCACCGCCGGTGCCCACGGCAACAGGGTGCCCAGGTCGGCGCTGACCGCCGCGAGCCGGAGCCGCTCGACGTTGTTGACCAGGCCGAACGAGCCGCCGAAGTACACGGTGTTGCCGGAGACCGAGATCGTCTTGACCCGGTACGAGACCGAGGGCTTCCAGTTCGTCACCAGCGCACCGGTGGCGGTGTCGAAGGCGGCGATCCGGTTCCGGGTGACGCCGTTGACCTGGGTGAAGTCGCCGCCGACGTAGAGCCGGGAGCCGTCGGCCGACGCCGCGACGGCGTACACCTGGCCGTTCAGGACCGGGTTGAAGGCCGTCACCAGGTCGCCGGTGGTGGCGTCGAACGCCGCCAGGTACGCCTGGCCGACCTCGTTCGTGCCCAGCGGCGAGCCCGGCGGGCGGACGCTGGTGAACCGGCCGCCGGCGTACGCCTTGCCGGCCGCGACGGCCAGGCCCTGGACGCTGGCGTTGGTCTGCCAGACCGGGCTGTGCTCGGCCGACAGGGAGGCGCTGATGCTCTGCGCCGGAGTCGGTGCCAGCACTGCCCCCAGCAGTACGCCGGCCACTCCCAGGCGCGCGAAAAGGCGTCTCTTCTTCATGCTGCGATGTCCCCCCTTGGACATGTTCGCCGTACGGCGACGGCGCGATGTGTGCTACTGGTCCTGCGGACCCCCGGGGACGAGAGTAGGGCATCCGGGGCGATCGGGGGTGAACTCCCGGTATCGTGTGCACCGCGTAACGAGAAAGTGGGGCACCGATGGAACCGGGAACAGTGGTCTGGCGCGACACCGCCCAGGCGCTGCTACGGCACAAGTGGCTGATCGTCGGGTGCATCGTGCTCGGCATCGTCGGCGCGTCCTTCTTCTCGCTGTCCCAGACCGAGCGCTGGACGGCGTCCAGCCAGATCGTGGTCGGCCCGGCCGTCCCGCCGGCCCTGGTCGGCAAGCTGCCCAGCGGCGCCGACAAAACCGGCCCGCTCGGCATGGACCTGCCGGCCGAGACGCAGGCGCGGGTGATCTCCAGCCCGGCGCTGCTGCGTGAGGTGGCCAAGTCGCTGGACCTGCCGACCGACGAGGAAGCGGTCCAGTCGCTGGCCACCGTGACCCGGGTCAAGGCGGTCACCGACAACGCGTACCTGATCACCACCGACGGCCCGACCGCCGACGAGGCCGTACGCCGGGCCAACGCGATCGCCCGGATCTACCTGGCCCAGCGCAGCACCGAGGCGAAGGCCCTGCTGACCACGCTGGCCGGGCAGGCCTCCGACCGGTCCCGGACGGCCACCGCGCAGTCCCGCAGCCTGGTCAGCCAGATCAACGAGGCCCTGTCCCGGAACGACTCGCAGACCGCGGCCGCGCTGCGCGACCAGCGCGTCGGCCTGGCCACCGAGGCCCGGCAGGCCGCCGACGAGGCGTCGGCGATGCGCAAGGCGCTGTCCGGTGTCGGCTCCGGCAGCGAGCTGGTCACCCCGGCGACCAAGGACACCGCGACGTCGTCGCCGAAGGTGCTGCGCGACATCACCGTCGGCGCGATCCTCGGCCTCGTGCTCGGCTTCGGCCTGGCCCTGCTCAGCACGCACCTGAGCCCGTTCGTCCTGACCCGCGACCAGGCAGCGAACGCTGCCAGTGCGCCGGTCATCACGGCGTCGGTCGGCCGGCGCCGCTTCTGGTCCCGCGCGGCGCCGCAGCTGCCGCCGTCCGAGCTGACGGCGCTCGGCGCCGAAGCCAGCGGCGCGCTCGCGCGGCGCGAGATCAACCCGCACGGCGCCGGAACGAGCGGCGCCGCGGCCCTGCTCGTCGTCTCGGCGTCCCCGACCCCGAACTCGGCGGGTATCGCGCTGGCGATGGCCGAGGCCGGTGCACGCGACGGTCGCGAGACGCTGCTGGTGATGGCCGACCTGACCGGCGCGCCGGTGCTGTCGCACGTCACCGACCACGAGGGCCTGACCGACCTGGTCAGCGAGCCCGCTCCCACGCGAGCGGTCCGGGCGCGCAAGCTGTTCCGGCCGGGCACGGTCGCGGACCTGTACGTGCTGCCGCCCGGTCTGAGCAAGGACGAGACGGCGCTGGCCGTCGGGCCGTCGCTGGTGCCGGGCATCGTCGCCGATCTCCCGCCGGGGTACTCGGTCGTCATCCACGGGCCGGCGTCTGTTGGGCGACACGGGATCACGCCGCTCGCGGCCTCGGTGGACGCGTCGGTGCTCGTCGTCCAGGTCGGGCACGACAAGGACACCGACGTGAGCCGGCTGACGTCGGCGCTCGCGTTCGCGGGGGCGCCGGTGCTCGGCGTCGTGCTGGTCGGTGCTTCGCCGCATGACGAGACGCTCGGGATCCCGCTCAACTACAAGCCCGCCGATCGCAGTACGTCCGCACTGCCGATCCGCTGAGCGCTCGATGACCGCGCCGCGATGACGCTGACTGCCCCCGTCGTACCGGGGACCACGCCGCAGCCCAGCCAGAAGCCGGCGGTGCTGTGGCTGATCCTGTGGTGCCTGCTGGTGCTGGGCGTGCAGCCGTGGTCGTCCCGCGCGGCCGCGCCGCAGGGGACCACCGGCTCGACCAACAGCCTGATGAAGGGCGTGCTGCTCGGCGCGATCTTCCTGATCGTGCTCGCGGCGACCAAGCCGGGCTTCCGGACGCGGGTCAGCCCGACGACCCAGCTGTACGTCGTCTACGTGCTGTTCGCGACGGCGACGGTCTTCCTGCTCGCCGACCCGCTCGGCCCGCTGCTCCGCCTGGCGCGGCTGCTGATCGGGTTGGTGCTGTTCTTGATGCTGTGGCGCCCGCTGATCCAGACGCCCGAGCGGCTGATCCGCGCCCATCTGTGGGCGCATCTGCTACTCGCCGGGACGATCGTCCTCAGCGTCGCCTACGCCCCGGCGCAGGCCTGGCGGCCCCTGAGCTCGTTCGGTACCGGCTTCCGCCTCCAGGGCGTCATCATCCCGATGCTCCCGCCGCGCGTCGGCGAAGTCGGCGCCTTGTTGCTGGGCCTGGCGATCATCGCCCTGCTGGCCCGCAAGATCGCCGTCATCCCGGCCGGCGCGATGATCGGCCTCGGCATGGTCCTGGTCGCGCTGAGCCGCACGCGCACAGCCGCCGCAGCCATCGCCTTCGGCCTCTTCCTGGCCCTGCTGCTGACCCGCAAGACCTGGTTCGGCCGCATCGCCGCCCTCGCCGTACCAGGCATCCTGGGAATCGCCTTCCTGCTGATCCCCACGTTGCACACCTGGCTCCTGCGCGGCCAGGGCACCCAGCAGATCAGCTCCCTCAGCGGCCGCACCACCAGCTGGCAGTACGTGCTCGACGAGCAGGTCTCCCTCCAGACCGCCATCATCGGCCACGGCCTCGGCAACAAACGCGTCCTGCTCCGCCGCGGCGAAGGCGACATCGACGTGATGGCCATCGACAACAGCTGGCTGGGCCTCTACTGGGAGACCGGCCTGCTCGCGGTGGTGATCGTCGGCATCGCCATGATCGTCGCCTGGGTCTCGGTCCTCCGGGCGCCGACGCCGTACGTGAAGGCCTGCGGAGCCCTGCTCCTCGGCTACGTCTCCGTCGCGTCGCTGAACGAGAGCGGCCTGTCCGACCTCAGCTCGATGACGCTCCACCTCCTGGTAGCGGCTGCCGTCTGCGACTCCGACCGCCTACGAGAACGCTCAAGATCCGCCCTCCAACGAAGACCTGACGACCCGCTCCCGCTGCTCCTGCCGAACCAGCCGAAGGTCCCACCGCGTTAACTGCTGCGGCTGTCCTTGTCGAAGCCGGCTGCTTGCCATTCCTGCCAGGTGAGGGGAGCACCCTTGTAGGCGAAGCGTTCGGCGCTTCCGCCGATGCGGTAGGTGTTGCGGCGGAAGACGACCGACTCCGGCGCGGGTGAGTCCTTGTTCTCGACCACGCCGGTGCTGGCGGTCTTGCCGTCCATCACGACCTGGTTGCCTTCGACCAGTACGTCGCGCAGCACGTAGGTGCCCCGCGGCCCCTCGCCCCGCGTGCGGGACTGGATGGAGATCCCGTTCCGGTTCGCCCGCACGAGGTTCCCGAGCACCTGCACGTCCGACGACGTGTTCACGTTGATCCCGCCGCCGTCCCACAGGCTCGGCCCCGACCCGCGCCCGGTCCCGAAGCCGTTCTTCTCGACGACGTTGCCCTCGATCACGCCGTTGAAGCTGATCTCGTACCGGATCCCGTCGGCCGCGTTGTCCCGGATCCGGTTCGCGGTGATCCGCCGGTCGTACTCCGCGATGTCGCTCCACATCCCGATCCCGCGGTTCGCGACGATGTCGTTGCCGGTCACCTCGCCCGACGAGCGGGTCGCCTTGATCCCGCCCGACTCCCAGTCGGCGATCCAGAACCCGTCGGTGTTGTTCCGGGCGATCAGGTTCTCCACGATCCGCCCTTCAGCCGACCGGAACTGCCCGATCCCGAGCTGCCCGTTGTCGGCGACCGTGTTCCGGCGGACGACGGCGTGGTCGCCCTCGATCACCATGATCCCGACGGCGTGGTTGCGGCGGACCTCGTTGCTCTCGACCGTCCACTCGGTGCCGACCTGCACGGCCCCGCCCTGCGGCCGGCTCGCGAAGTGCTCAACGGTCAGCCCGCGCACGGTCACCTTCGGCGCCGACTTCTCGATCGCCGTCTCCGTCCGCGACATCTCGACGTCGTGCCCGCCCGGATCCTCGGCGACGTACACGGCGTTGGCCGTGTAGTCCCCGTAGAAGCTCCCCGGCTTCAACGCGGCCCTGCTCATCACCCGGGTCAGCGGCTTCCCGTCGACGAACACCTGCTCACCGCGCTGGCACGGGTTCGTCCGCTCGTCCTCGCACTTCCCCTTCAGCTTGTACGCCGCGGGCAGCGCTCCACGCACCACCCAGTCCCGCCCGTCCCGCTGCCACGTGTTCAACGTGACGGCTCCGGACAGCACCGCCCCCTCGTCGCTGGCGAGCGTCGACCCGGCAGTGGGCCGGATAGCCCGCGCGATCCGATGCAGCCCCTTGCCGAAGCAGTACGTCGTACCGGCGGGGTTGGCGTCGATCACCTGCTGCGGGTCCTGCCCCGGCGCGATCTCCACACCGTCGCAGGCACCCGCCGTGCGAGGTCCGGTCGCTCCCAGCTCGACAGTCGCCGCCGTGGGCAGCCCTGCCGGGTCAGCAGCCTCCGGCTTGCTGTCAGTGCACCCGGCCAGCAGCACCAGCGCCAGTGCGATCCCGGCAGCGCGTCTCATCCATCCCCCAACACCCCAGCAGCAAGTCGCCCAACTGTAGTGCTAGCTGAGGTATGTGGTCCGCGCCAGGTTGTAGGCGAGGTCTTGCGCGACCTGGAACGCGTCGTCCTCGTCCAGCCGGTGCTGCACGACCAGGCTCGCCAGGTACCCCGCGTCGATCCGCCGGGCCAGGTCGTGCCGGGCAGGGATCGACAGGAACGCGCGGGTGTCGTCCACGAAGCCCGACGTGTTGTAGAAGCCGGCCGTCTCCGTCACCAGCTCACGGAACCGCCGCATCCCGTCGGGGCTGTCCAGGAACCACCAGGGCGCGCCGAGCCGCACGCTCGGGTACACGCCGGCCAGCGGCGCCAGCTCCCGCGAGTACGCCGTCTCGTCGACGGTGAACAGCACCATCCGGAAGCCCTCGACGTGCCCGAACCGCTCCAGCACCGGCCGCAGCGACCGGGTGAACTCGGTCGCCACCGGGATGTCGTGGCCCTGGTCCGGCCCGTACGTCGCGTGGATGCCCGGGTGGTGGTCGCGCAGGACGCCGGGGTGCAGCTGCATGACCAGCCCGTCCTCGGCGGACATCGAGGCCATCTGGAACAGCATGTTGCCCGCGAACGCCGCGGCGTCCTCCGGCGTCGTCCGGCCGTGCAGCGCGTCGGCGTAGATCCGCTCGGCCTCGGCGTCGGACAGGGGAGTGGCGGCCGCGCTGAAGTGCCCGTGGTCGGTCGCGCGGGCGCCGGCCGCGATGAACGTCTGGCGGCGCTGGCGCAGCGCCTCGAGGTACCCGGCGTACGACGAAGTGTCGGTCCCCGCGCGCTCGCCGAGCAGCGTGATCAGCTCGGCCCAGCCCGGCCGGTCGACGTGCACGACGGCGTCCGGGCGGAGCGTCGGGACGATCCGCCCGGGCAGGTCGGCGGCGATCTTCGCGTGCGGGGCGAGGTCGTCGGTCGCGGCGTCGGTGGTCGACAGCAGCTCGATGTTGAACGAGTCGAGCAGCGCCCGCGGGCGGAACTCGGGCTGCGCGAGCTTCGCGGCGATCTCGTCGTACAGCTGGTCGGCGGTCTCGGCCGACGGCTGCACGGTCAGGCCGAGCACCTCGGCGAACTCGTGCTCCAGCCAGTAGCGGCTCGGCGTACCGGCGAAGAGGTGCCAGTGCGCGCAGAACTCGCGCCAGATCTCGCGCGGCTCGGCCGTCACCGTCCCGTCGCGGCGGGGGAGGCCGAGGCGGTCGGGGGAGACACCCTGGGAGATCAGCATCCGGGTCACGTAGTGGTCCGGTACGACGAGCAGCTCGGCCGGGTCGCCGAACGGCTCGTCGGCGGCGAACAGGTTGGCGTCGACGTGCCCGTGCAGGCAGAGCAGCGGCAGGTCCTTCGTGGAGGCGTGGATCCGGCGGGCGAGCTCGCGGGCCTCACCGGCCGGCAGCGCACGGTCCGGGTGAGGCTGCAGGGCCTTCGGCATGTCGTCCTCCATCGGTGGAACTGCAACAGTGCTGCAAAGGATTGCAGTAGCCTCAGGTAAGCACAAGAGCCGGTGCTGTTGACAGAGCGTTGCAACCGCTTGCAGACTCGGCGGGACCTGATGGTCGCGGGCCGGACTGCCGGGTGGCGTGGGCGACTCGCGCAGGACGGCAATGGGCGACCTCGCAGGATGGCGTGGCGACCTGCGCAGGATGGCGTGGGCGACCCCACGCAGGACGCGGTGCGATTTCGGGAGGTGGACGGTGGCGGCGACCCTTCGCGACGTCGCGCGGCTGGCCGGGGTGTCGACCTCGACCGTCTCCCGCGCGCTGTCCCTGCCCGACCTGGTCAACCCGGCGACGCGCGCCCGGGTGCGCACGGCAGCGGATACCCTCGGCTACGAGCCGAACCGGGCGGCCCGCGGCCTGATCACCGGCCGCACCGGCAACATCGGCCTGGTCCTGCCCGACCTTGCGAACCCGTTCTTCCCGAGTGTCGTCAAGGGCGTCCAGGCGCGCGCCCGCGCCGCCGATGTCGCGGTCTTCGTCGCCGACACCGACGAGGACGTCGCCGCCGAGCTGGACCTCGTCCGCGCGCTGGCCCAACAGGTCGACGGCCTCATCCTCTGCTCCCCGCGTGCGGACGCGGCGTACCTGAAAGCGATCGCGGCCGACACCACCGTCGTACTGGTCAACCGCCTGGTCGACGACCTCCCCGCCGTCGTCTTCGACCACGAAGACGGCATGCGCCAAGCAGTAGCCCACCTGGCGGCCC
The DNA here is from genome assembly GCF_055583505.1 of Kribbella sp. NPDC104740. NCBI lineage: Bacteria > Bacillati > Actinomycetota > Actinomycetes > Propionibacteriales > Kribbellaceae > Kribbella > Kribbella sp. NPDC104740. The sequence continues at coordinate 21,469 of NZ_JBVJNV010000011.1, forward strand.
TGGGCCACCAACGCATCGCCTGGGTAGGCGGCCCCGCGGCTTCCTGGTCCAGCGACCAGCGCGGCCAGGGCCTCTCCCAGGCGAGCGCCGCCCACGGCGTCGACCTGATCGACGTAGGCCACTTCCCCCCGCACTACGACGGCGGCATGGCCGCCGCCGACCAGGTCGTCGCCACGGGCGCCACCGCGGTCATCGCCTACAACGACCTGGTGGCCATCGGCCTCCTCGCCCGCCTGCACGCCCGCAACATCCCGGTCCCGTCGGCGATCAGCGTGGTCGGCATCGACGACATCGCCATGTCCGCGATGTCCCACCCTGCCCTCACCACCATCCGCCTCCCCAAACAACAAGCCGGCCGCCTGGCCGTAGACCTCCTCCTCACCCTCCTGGAGAACCCGGCAACAACCCCAGCCCCCACAGTCCTCCCCGGCGACCTGCTCGTCCGAGCCTCCACCACCGAACCACCCAGCTGATGTTCAGACCCCGCCCCTGGAGGTACTTCTGATGGTGATGCCTGATGTGTTGGTGCTCGGGGAGATCCTGGTCGAACTGAGCTCGACCGACCCCCTGGACGCCGGCACGCAACTGACGCTGAACTTCTCCGGGGACGCACTGAACGCAGCAGCGGCTTCGGCGGCGGCAGGCGCACGGACGGCTCTGCTGGCTCGCGTGCCGAACGACGAGCTGGGCGATCGCCTGCTCGAGCGAGTGGTTGCCCTGGGCATCGACACCTCCCTCGTACGCCGCGTCGACGGCCAGCACGGCATCTACCTCCAGCACGCCGACCCCTCCGGCGCCCGCGAGTTCACCTACGTACGCCGGGGCAGCGCCGGCTCCGGCTTGGGCCCCGGTGACGTCCCGCTCGATCTCGTCGCCGAGGTCGGCGCGGTCCTGGCCAGCGGGATCGCCTGCGCGATCTCACCGCTGTCCGCGAAAGCCGTCCGCGTAGCCGCCCAGCACAGCAAGTGTTTCGTCTACGACCCGAACTGGCGTCCCCGCCTGGTCTCCGCCGCCGGCGCGGCCGACCACCTGCGCGCCGTCGCGCCGTACACACGTCTGATCACCCCCGGCTGGCCCACCGAAGCCCGGCTCGTCGCCGACACCGACGACCCAGCAACAGCCTGTACGACGCTCCGCAGCCTCGGCATCGACGCCGTGGCGCTGACCCGCGGCGAGGGCGGCATCCTGCTCGACGACGCCGGCCGGCTGACCGAGATCCCCGTCGTCCCCGCCCCGACCGTCGTCGACCAGACCGGCGCCGGCGACTCCTTCGCCGGGACGGTCACCGCCCGCCTGGCGCTCGGCGACGACCTCCTCACCGCCGTCCGCCTCGGCGTCGCCGCCGCGTCCCTCTCGGTCAGCGGCCTCGGCGGCACCGGCCACGTCCCCACCCTCACCCAAACCCGAGCCCATGCCGCCACCACGGAGGTCTCCGCATGAACCGACTCAGCCTCAGCAACCTCCCGACAAAACCAGCGGTAGACCCCTCTGAACTATCGGTCGGCATCGTCCACCTCGGCCTCGGTGCCTTCCACCGCGCCCACCAAGCCGTCTTCACCGAGCGCGCCGCCCAGCTCTCCGGCGAGACCCGCTGGGGCATCTCCGGCATCAGCCAGCGCTCCACAACCGTCCGCGACCAACTGGCCCCCCAGGACGGCCTGTACTCCGTCCTCACCCGCGGCACCGACGACACCTCGATCGAGGTCATCGCCAGCATCCGCGAGGTCCTCACCGCCCCCGAAGACCCAGATGCCGTCGTCGCCCGCATCGCCGCCGACAGCACCGCGGTCGTCACCCTCACCGTCACCGAGAAGGGCTACCGCGCCACCTCCACCGGCGCCCTCGACCTCACCGACCCCGAGATCCAGGCCGACCTCACCGGCCGCCCACCCCGCACGGTCGTCGGCCAGCTGGCAGCAGGTCTGGCGAGACGCGAAGGCGACCCGCTCACGATCCTCTCCTGCGACAACCTCGTTGCCAACGGCCCCTTCCTCCAGCGCCTCGTCCACGAGTACGCCGGGGCCGCCGGTCTGAAGGGCGACCAGTTCGACGCCGCCCGATTCCCCGCGAGCATGGTCGACCGGATCGTCCCCGCGACCACCGACGCCGACCGCGCCGAGGCGGCGCGCCTGCTCGGCGTACAGGACGAGGCCGTCGTCGTCGCGGAGCCCTTCCTGCAGTGGGTCATCGAGGACCACTTCGCCGGCGCCCGCCCGGCGTGGGAGACCGCCGGCGCGGTCCTGACCGCCGACGTCGCCCCCTGGGAGCAGGCGAAGCTCCGGATGCTCAACGCGACGCACTCGATGCTCGCCTACCTCGGCGCGCTGCGCGGCTACGCGACGATCGCCGAGGCGGTCCGCGACGAGGAGCTCGCCGCCGCGGCCCGTGCGCTGATCAGCACCGACGTCATCCCCACCCTCACCCCGCCGGACGGGCTCGATCTCCCGGCGTACGGCGAGTCGGTGCTCGAGCGCTTCGCCAACCCGGCACTCAAGCACAAGACCACCCAGGTCGCGATGGACGGCTCGGTGAAACTCCCGGTCCGCCTGCTCGGCACGATCCAGGACCGCCTCCGCGCCGGCGCCGAACCGGACTCGGCGGCTCGCGCGGTGGCGGCCTGGATGGTGTACGTCGCCCGCTCCGAAACCGTCGACGACCCCCAGGCCGACCGCCTGAAGGCCGCCACTGCGAACGCGTCCACTCCGACAGCACTGGTCGACGCCCTGCTCGGCGTCGACTCGGTCTTCCCGAAGGAGCTTCAGGACGACCCGACCCTGCGCCGCCTGCTGACGACGCACGTCGCCCAGCTCAGCGAATGACCCGCTTCCCGAGCAAGAAGTTGCTCCCGGCATCGATACCGGCCTGCTGCCACTCCTTCGCCGTGAACCACTGACCGAACTTCTGGAACCGGTCCGCGGACAGGCTGTCCAGCAGGTACTGGTTGCCCTTCAGCGTCACCTCGCCGGCCGGAATGGCGGCGCCGGCGTTCTGCACCATGCCGGTCGCCGTCGTCCCGCCCTTCATCGTGACCTGGTTGCCGGTGACGACGATGTCGCGGAGCACGTTCTTGCCCCAGGGCCCGTTGCCGCGGGTCCGGGACTGGATCGAGATCCCGTTCACGTTGCCGGCCACCACGTTGTCGCGGACCTGGACGTTCGACGAGGTGTTGACGTTGATCCCGCCGCCGTCCCACAGCGACCGGCCGGAGCCGCGCCCGGTGCCGAGCCCGTTGCCGGTGATGGTGTTCTTCTCGATGACGCCGTTGCGGCCGATCTCGTACCGGATCCCGTCGGCGGCGTTGTCGACGATCTCGTTGCTCGCGAACGTGCGGCCGTCGTCGTACGCGTCGCTCCACAGCCCGACGCCCTTGTTGGCCTTGATCAGGTTGCCGCTGACCGCGCCGCCCTTGGACCAGGTGGTCTTGATTCCGCCGGACTCCCAGTCGGCGATCCAGAAGCCGTCGGTGTTGTTCTTGCGGATCTCGTTGGCCGCGATGGTGCCGTTGGTGGTGCTGTACTGCCCGACGCCGAGCTGCCCGTTCGAGCGGATCAGGTTCTTCTCCAAGCGGGCGCCGTCGGCGTTGACCAGCATCGCGCCGACCGCGTGGTTCCAGCGGATGTCGTTGGCGAACACGTTCCAGCCGGGGCCGAGCACGACCGCGCCGGCCTGCGGGGCGGAGGCGAAGTGCTCGACGGTCAGGCCGCGCACGGTCACGTTCGCCTGGCCGCCGCCGATCGCGGTCGCGGTCCGGGACATCTCGACCGACTTCCCGGCCGGGTTGTCGCCGATCCAGACCGCGTTCGCGGCGTAGTCGCCGTAGAAGGTGCCCGGGACGACCTTGTCGCGGGTGGCGACCCGCTTCAGGTGCTTGCCGTTGAGGAACAGCTGCTCGCGCAGGTAGCAGATGTTCGCGACGTTGTCCTCGCACTGCCCGATCCGGGCGTACGCCGCCGGCAGCACGCCCTTGACGGTCCAGTCGCCGCCGTTGGCGGTCCAGCCGGTCAGCGGGACGGACCCGGTCAGGACGGCGCCCGCGTCGCTGCCGAGGGTCTGCTTCGCCTTCGGGCGGAGCATCCGGTCGATCCGGTGCAGCCCGGCCGCGAAGCACACTGTGCTACCGGCCGGAGCCTTGTCGACGACGTCGGCGGCGTTGTCGCCGGGCTTCACCAGTACGCCGTCACAGGCGGGCGCCTGCGACGGCCCGGTCAGGAACTCGCCGCTCTGACTCGGCGGCCGGTACGGCCGCCGGTCGTGCACGGTGATCGTCGGCAAGGTGATGGACGGAAGCGTGATCTCCGGGCGCCTGATCTCCGGCCGGTGGATCTCCGGCTGCTGGATCTGCGGCCGCTGGACCTCCGGCCGCTCGGTCGTGGGCCGCCGGCTGCCGGGCCCGGCCGGCCCTTCGTCCAGGACCACCCCGGACGCCGGTCCGGACACGCTCGCGGTCAGGACGACCGCGCTGACACTGATGATGCTCAAAGTCTTCTTCACGCGAAAACCTTTCGGGGCTCAGCACCCCCCGTGGTGCCGCCTTCGCCTGAAGACTACTACTTCTCGTAGCCGTTCCACCACGAAAAGTTTGTTGCTCACCGCAAACGAGCTGTTGCCCCGGGCGCACATCCCGTTGTCCGCAGCAAATGATTGCAAGGTGTGAAAAACCTTGCGCTGGGTAACCGGTCAGCTGGTGGCGAAGGTCCCCGCGGTGTCGTGCCCGGCCGCCCGCCAGCCTTCGGCGGTCAGCTTGGTGCCGAACCGGGCGAACCGCTGGGCCGCCAGGCGGTCCAGCTGGTACCGGTTCCCGCTGAACACCAGCTGCCCGGCCGGCACCTCGGCGCCGGAGTTCTGCACCATGCCGGTGGCCTGCGTGCCGCCGGTCATCTGCACGGTGTTGCCGGTGACCTTGACGTTGCGCAGCAGGTACTTGCCCCACGGCCCGTCGCCGCGGGTCCGGGACTGGATCGCGATCCCGTTCACGTTGCCGCTGACGACGTTGTTGCGGACCGTCACGTTCGACGAGGTGTTCACGTTGATCCCGCCGCCGTCCCACAGCGAGGTACCGGAGCCGCGCCCGGTGCCGAAGCCGTTGCCGGTGATCGTGTTGTTCTCGATGGTGCCGTTGCGGCTGATCTCGAACCGGATCCCGTCGGCGGCGTTGGAGGCGATCTTGTTGCCGCTGATCACCCGGCCGTCGTCGGCGACGTCGGCCCACAGCCCGACGCCCTTGTTGGCCTGGATCAGGTTGCCGCTGACGGTGCCGGACGACCGGGTCGACTTCATCCCGCCGGACTCCCAGTCGGCGATCCAGAAGCCGTCGGTGTTGTTCTGGCTGATCACGTTCGAGGTGACATTCGCCTGCAGCGAGTTGTACTGACCGACGCCGAGCTGGCCGTTGTGGTGCACCAGGTTGCGCTCGATCCGGGCGCCGTTGGCCTTGACCAGCATCAGCCCGACGGACTTGTTCCAGCGCACCTCGTTGGCCTTCACGGTCCAGCCCGGACCGGAGACCAGCGCGCCCGCCTGGGCCGCGCTGGCGAAGTGCTCGATGGTCAGCCCGCGCACGGTGACGCCGGTCTGGTTCGACTCGATCGCGGTCGAGGTCTTGGCCATCTCGACGGCCTTGCCGGCCGGGTTGCTGCCGACGTAGACCGCGTTGGCGGCGTAGTCGGCGTAGAAGGTGCCGGCCTTCACCGCGCCGAGCGAGGCGACGCGGGTCAGGTGCGCGCCGTCGAGGTAGACCTGCTCACGCAGGCTGCAGATGTTCGCGGAGTTGTCCTCGCACTGCCCGGCCTTGCCGTACGCCGCCGGCAGCGCGCCGCGGGTCACCCACGCGGCGCCCGAGCGAGCCCAGCTGGTCAGCGGCACGGACCCGGTGAGCACCGCGCGCTCGTCGCTGGCGATGGTCTGGTTGGCCTTCGGCCGGATCGTCTGGCCGATCCGGTGCAGCCCCGCGGTGAAGCAGAACGTCGTACCGGCCGGCTTCGAGTTCACGACCGCCTGCGCGTTCTGGCCCGGCTTGATCGCGACGCCGCTGCACGACCCGGCGTACGCCGGACCCGCGCTGTCCTTGCCCGGGACGACGACCGGCTTGCTGGTCACCGTCGGCTCCGGCGTGCCCGGCTTCCCGGTCGGGTCCGCGGGCGTTGTCGGCTTCTTCGTCGGTACGACGGTCGCCGGCTTGCTGGTCACCGTCCCCGGCGGCTGCGTCGCCGCGGGCTTCGTCGCCTTGGTCGTCGGCCGCGAAGACGGGAGGATCCCGGCGCCGTTGCCGGCCTCCTGCTCGCCGGCGCGTAACTTCCCGGCGGTCGCGGCGTTCTTCTGATGAGAGACGACGGGGTAGGCGATGGTTGCTGCTGCCAGGGCGGTGGCGATCACTGCAACAGCCAGCAGTCGCTTGGACGGCGTCCTTCTCAAAGCATCCTCCGGGTTAGGGCGCGCGGTGATACGTCCCCAGATGCGGCCTCACGAACCAGTTGTCACCACCCCGAGCCTCTAAGGTGGTGCCATGCGGGTCGCCATGTTGCACAACCGTTATCGTTCGGGTCAACCCAGTGGCGAGAACACCGTCGTCGATCAAACGACTGATTTTTTACGGCGGTCAGGACATGACGTCGACGTCTACGCGCAGCACAGCGACACGATCGCGCAAATGCCCGGAAAAGATCGCGCGCTGTTACCGCTCCGCTCCGTATGGTCATTCTCGTCCGCGCGCGATTTAACATTCCGATTGCGGGAATCCCGTCCGGACATCGTGCATGTGCACAACACGTTCCCGCTCTGGAGCCCGTCGGTGCTCCGGGCCGCGCACCAGCTCGGCCTCCCGGTGGTGGCCACGCTGCACAACTTCCGGCTGATGTGCGCGAACGGCGTGCTGCAGCGCGACGGCCGCCCGTGCGAGTCCTGCGTCGGCAAGATCCCGTGGCGCGGCGCGGTCCACGGCTGCTACCGCGAGTCGACCGTGCAGAGCCTGCCGCTGGTCGCCGGGATCACCGTGCACCAGAAGCTGCACACCTGGCAGAAGTACGTGACCACGCTGATCGCGCCCTCGGAGTTCCTCAAGACCCGGTACGTCGCCGCCGGCTTCACCGCCGAGCAGATCGTGGTGAAGCCGCACGCGGTCCCGTTCTCCGGACGGGTCCGCGAAGGGGCGGGCGAAGCGGTGGTGTTCCTCGGCCGCCTCACCGAGGAGAAGGGCTTCGCCGATCTCCTCGAGGCCTGGGACGCGTCGCTCGGTCAGCTCGTCGTGGTCGGCGACGGCCCGCTGCGCGCCGCGGCCGAGGCGCGGGCCGCCGTCGACCCGTCCGTACGGGTGCTGGGCGAGCTGCCCTGGGCCGAGAGCATGGAGATCGTCCGGACGGCGCGCGCGGTCGTCGTACCGGCCCGCTCGTACGAGACGTTCGGGCTGGTCGTCGTGGAGGCCTTCGCGCACGGCGTACCGGTGGTGGCCTCGCGGAGCGGGGCGCTCGCCGAGCTGGTCGAGGACGGTGAGACCGGCGCACTGGCCGACCCCGGGAGCCCGGACGCGCTGCGGAAGGCCCTGCGGTTGGTCACTGATCCGCACACTTCGATAACCTGCGGCGAGCGAGCCCGCCGGGTCTATGTGGAGCGCTTCAGTCCGGAGCGCGACCTGGCAGCCACGGAGAGGATCTACGCCGATGCGATCGCGCGGCACGCGGCCGGCCGATGACCGGGGCCCCGGCCTGCGGAATCCCTGCCCGGGCAGCGATCGGCACGCGCCGGATTTCCTAGGTCAGCCGCGATCACGCGGTGTAAAGTGCGCGGAGGCGAGGGGGGTCTCGTCGACCGCTGGTGGGGACCGGTTGCCGGGGCGTTCGCCAGAAGTTCAGACCGCAGGGGACGGGTCCGCGGGGACCCAGTGGGGGAGCGCATGCAACGCGTCGGGTATCTGACCGGGGTCTTCGACCTGTTCCACGTCGGGCATCTCGACGTGCTCGAACGGGCCCGGCAGGGCTGCGACCGGCTCGTGGTCGGCGTACTGACCGACGAGTGGGCGCTGGAGGCCTGGGACGCCCGGCCGTTCGTCCCGCTGGTCGAGCGGGCGCAGATCCTGGAGCAGCTGCGCTGCGTCGACGAGGTCGTCGTGGTGACCGACGCCGGCTGGCTGGCCGGTGTACCGGGCGCCGTCTTCGCTGCCGACGGCACCGACGGAGTGCTGGCCGCCGACGAGCTCGACGGGGTTCCTGCCGACCTGATCAGCGAGCTGCCGAGCCGTCGTGAGTCCAGCAGCCAGATCCTGCGCGCCGCGATCGACCAGCGGCAGTCACGCAGCTCCGTCGCATGAGCCGGTACGGCGACGCCGTCGCGCGGCTGGCCCAGGCCCAGAAGCCCTCGGCCGGTACTCCGGTCTACTCCCGGTTCGTGAACCGCAAGCTCGGGCGCTACCTCGCGGCCGGCGCCTACGTGCTCGGCCGGACGCCGAACCAGGTCAGCCTGACCAGCGGCTTCTGCTCGCTGGTCGGCATCGTGCTGATCGCCTTGGTCGAGCCGAGTGTGCCGCTGGCGCTGGCAGTCACCGCGCTGCTCGTGCTCGGCTACGCGCTGGACTCGGCCGACGGTCAGCTGGCCCGGCTGCGCGGTGGGGGATCGCCTCTCGGCGAGTGGCTCGACCACATGATCGACTGCGTGAAGATCGCGCTGCTGCACTCCGCCGTACTGATCTCGCTCTACCGATTCGATGCCTTCAGCAACGAATTGGTGCTGCTGGTCCCGCTGGCCTACCTGTGCGTGTCCGCGGTGATGTTCTTCGGGCTGATCCTGATCGACCAGCTGCGCCGCCGGCACGGCGCCTCGACCGCCAACGCGCGCGGCGACTCGGTGCTGAAGTCGCTGGTGATCGCGCCGACCGACTACGGCATCCTCTGCCTGGTGTTCCTGACCTTCGGCTGGCCGACGCTGTTCACCGCCCTGTACGGGTTGATGCTGCTGGCCAACCTGCTGTTCCTGCTCGCCGCGATCGCCAAGTGGTACCAGGAGATGGCGGCGCTGGCGCCGTCGGCGACGGGGGTCCGGGGCTGATGGGTGTCGTCGGGTACGCGCCGGGTGTCTACGACATGTTCCACATCGGGCACCTGAACATCCTGCGGCGGGCCAGCGAGCACTGCGACTACCTGATCGCCGGCGTCGTCGAGGACGATGTCGTCACCCGGATCAAGGGCCGGCCGCCCGTCGTACCGCACGACGAGCGGATGGAGGTCGTGCGCGCGATCGGCATCGTCGACGAGGTGGTCAGCGACTGGTCCAGCGACAAGTTCGAGATGTGGAAACAGCTCCGGTACGACGTGCTGTTCAAGGGCGACGACTGGAAGGGCACCGAGAAGGGGACCCGGCTGGAGAAGCTGCTCGGCGAGGTCGGGGCCGGCGTCCACTACTTCCCGTACACGGCCTCCACGTCGAGCACGGACCTGCGGCGGTTGCTGGAGGGGACACTGTGAACGGGAGCCGCCGGAAGATCCTGGTGAGCGCGTACGCCTGCCGGCCGAAAGGCGGCTCCGAACCGGGCGCCGGCTGGGCCTGGGCCAAGGCCGCCGCGCGCGACCACGACGTCTGGTTGCTGACCCGCGGCAAGTTCGCGCACGAGATCACCGAAGAGCTCGCGGTCCGGCCGGTGCCGGGGCTGACCGTCGTACCGCTGGAGCTGTCGAAGTTCCTGCTCAAGCTGCGCCGCCGGCACGCCGACGTGTACTGGTACTACCCGCTGTGGCAGCGCAAGGCCGGCCGGGTCGCGGAGCGGCTGCACCGCGAGCTGACCTTCGACGTGATCCACCACCTGACCTTCGCCGTCGACTGGATGCCCGCGGGCGTCGTCCGGCGCTCGTCGGCGAAGGTGATCTGGGGCCCGGTCGGCGGCTCGACCGCGGTCCCGCTGTCGATGGCGCACTGGCTGGGGTCGAGCGGTCTCACGGGGGAGCTGGTACGCCGCGCGTACACCGGTGTCGCCCGCCGCCTCGTCGGTCGCCGGTTGGCCCAGAAGGCCGACCTGGTGGTTGCCCAGAACAAGGACGTCGCCGAGGTCTTCGCCCCGTACGCGCGCGAGATCGCCGTCCAGCCGAACGTCGCGATCCGCCGCTTCGCCAGCGCGGCCGGGCCGTACGAGCCGTTCGGTGGCCCCGGCGTCAAGACCGCGCTGTTCGTCGGCCGCCTGATCCCGTGGAAGGGCTTGCTGATCGCGATCAGCGCCCTGGCGCGTCCGGAAGCCGCGAACTGGGAGCTCCGCGTGATCGGCGACGGCCCCGACTGGCGCCGCGCCGAACGCCTCGCGGAGGACCTCGGCGTGCGCGACCGCGTCGAGTTCACCGGCCAGCTACCCCGCGAGGACGTCCTCGCCGCGCTGCTGCGCGCCGACGCATTGCTCGCCCCCGCGCTGCGTGAAGCGGCGGGTTGGGCAGTCACCGAGGCGCTCGCCAGCGGCTGCCCGGTCGTCTGCGTCGACCGCGGCGGCCCATCGGTCATCGTCGGCCCCGCCGAAGGCGTGACGGTCGACTGGCACGGCGACGTCGTCGGCGAGCTCGCCAAGGGCCTGGCATCGCTGAAAGGCCGAATCACCCCGGTCGACCGCTGGGGGCCCGACCGACTCCCGGCGCTGCTGAGTACTTGGTACGACCCCGCCAGAGTCTCGAACTCCTAAGCCCACCCGCTGAACTTCCCGGCCGGAGCGGTCTCAGCCACAGACGACTGTGTCGGCCGCATGCAGACTAGAGGTACTCCGGCTCGCCTTGCACAGTCAGGCCTGCAGCGGCGGCCAAGCGTTCAGCCAGCTTCCTGTCACCCGAACGCGTCTCGACGTACACGCGGTAGCCCACCGGACCTGGATCCAAATCCCACAGTGTCGACGCGTTGACGGCCACAGCGACCCCCGCGTGCTTGCTCTCACCCGAGTCGGCGGCCCCCGCGGGCCAGCGACAGTCGTCCCAGTGCACCAACGTCCGCGCCGGCTCCGGCGGAATCAGCTCCCAGCTGAACTCCGCCGGCGGCAGATCCCCGACGTACACCCGCACCGGCACCGGCGCCTCGTCCGCCAGCTTGCCGAGCGCCGCCACATCAGTCGGCTCGACCCAGAGATGCACACCCTCCGGCCCGACCACCCCGCTGCGCGGCCGCCCGTCGGCGACCAGCAGCCACTCGACCTCGACCGCAAGCGGCGCAGGCAGCAGGAACTCCATCGTCGTCCACCCGACGGTTGCCGCCGACAACCACCAGTCGAGCGCGTGGCTGGTCGTCTCGCACTCGAGCTCGACCAGCACCCGCTCCGGCGTCGCGTTCAACTGCAGCAGCCGCTCGACAGCCTCAACAGCCCCGGCGCGGTCCACGCCGTACGACACCAGGTGATAAGCAGAGTCGCTCACGCCCCGAACTCTACCGACGCCCAGCGGCCGAACCTCAGTCCCGCGCGGTCTTGCCCGGCAGCGCCAGCATCCGGTCGAGCGCGACCTTCGCGTACTTCTCGGTGTCGGCGTCGACCCTGATCGGGTTCACCACGTGCCCGGCGACCAGGTTCTCCAGGGTCCAGACGAAGTGCGGCAGGTCGATCCGGTTCATCGTCGCGCAGTAGCAGACGGTCTTGTCCAGGAACACGATGTTCTTGTCCGCGTGCTGCTTGGCCAGCCGCGACACCAGGTTCAGCTCGGTGCCGACGGCCCACGACGTACCGGGTTCGGCCTCGTCCAGGACCTTGATGATGTACTCCGTCGACCCGACCAGGTCGGCCTTGGTGACCACCTCGTGCCGGCACTCCGGGTGCACCAGCACCTTCACGCCGGGCACCCGCGCGCGGACGTCGTCGACGGACTCGGCCGTGAACCGCCCGTGCACCGAGCAGTGCCCGCGCCACAGGATCATCTTCGCGGCCGCCAGCTGCTCGCGGGTCAGCCCACCGCCCGGCTTGTGCGGGTCGTACACCACGCACTCGTCCAGCGAGATCCCCATCTTCAGCACCGCGGTGTTGCGCCCGAGGTGCTGGTCGGGCAGGAAGAGCACCTTTTCGCCCTGCTGGAAGGCCCAGTCGAGCGCGACGTCGGCGTTGCTCGACGTACAGACCGCTCCGCCGTTGCGGCCGCAGAACGCCTTGATGTCGGCGCTGGAGTTCATGTAGGTGACCGGCACGGTGACGTCCGCGACGCCGGCGTCGGCGAGCGCGTCCCAGGCGGCCTCGACCTGCTGGATCCGGGCCATGTCGGCCATCGAGCAGCCGGCCGCGAGGTCGGGCAGGATCACCGTCTGGTTCTCGTTGGTGAGGATGTCGGCGGACTCGGCCATGAAGTGCACACCGCAGAACACGATGTACGGCGCGTCCGGCCGGTTCGCCGCGTCCCGGGCGAGCTTGAAGCTGTCACCGGTGACGTCCGCGAACTGGATCACCTCGTCGCGCTGGTAGTGGTGCCCGAGCACGAACACCTGGTCGCCGAGCGCGGCCTTGGCCTTCAGCGCGCGCTCGACCAGGTCCGGGTCGGAGGCCGGCGGCAGCGCGCCGGGGCACTCGACGCCACGCTCGGAGTGCGGGTCGGTGTCGCGGCCCAGGAACAGCAGCGGAAGCGATTTCGGCCCGTCGGCGATCGTCGTCACGTCAACATCGTCGCACGCCGCTGCCCCCGGACCGCGTGGTACCCGTCACTGCCCATCATGCGAAATCACCAGCCGCGATTGCCGGGTGTGCAAGCATCGACAGATGACAGACGTGATCGTCGTCGGAGCAGGACTGGCCGGGCTGAACTGTGCCCTCACGCTGCAGAGCCGCGGCTACGCGGTGACTGTCCTGGAGGCCGCCGACGCCGTCGGCGGGCGTGTCCGCACTGATCGCATCGACGGCTACCTCTGCGACCGTGGCTTCCAGCTGCTCAACCCGGCGTACCCGGCCGTGCGCCGGTACGTCGACCTGGAGGCGCTCGACCTGCAGCCTTTCACCGCGGGCGTCGCCGTCGCCGGAGCAGCCGGTACGACGCTGGTCGCCGACCCGCGGCGGAGCCCGTCGCTGCTCGCCAAGTCGCTCGTCAGCGGGTACGTGCAGCCCAAGGAGTTCTCCCGCCTCGCCGCCTGGGCAGCTCCCGCGCTCGGCCCGGTGCACCGGGTGCTGGCCGCTGACGATTTGTCGCTGCGGGAGTCGCTCGACGCGGCCGGGGTCGAGGGCAGGCTGCGCCGGGAGATCCTGGAGCCGTTCCTGGCCGGCGTACTGGCTGAGGACGAGGGGTCCACGTCGGCGGCGTTTGTCCGGCTGCTGCTGCGCAGCTTCCTGCTCGGTACGCCGAGCCTGCCCGCTGGCGGCATGCAGGCGCTGCCTGAGCAGCTGGCGACCCAGCTCCGCGAGCCGGTGCAGCTGGAGCGGCCGGTCACGTCCGTGCAGGGCGGCGACGAGGTGGTCGTGCACACCCTCGACGGCGACCTGCACGCGCGCGCCGTCGTACTGGCGACCGACCCGGCGACAGCCGCCGAGCTCCTGCAGGTTCAGGCTGCGCGGATGAAGGGGCTGACGACGTACTGGTTCAGCACTGATGAGCCGCCGCGCTCCGACAAGCTGCTGGTGGTCGACGGGCGCCGCGACGGCCCGGTGCTCAACACCGCCGTCATGTCCAATGTCGCCCCGACCTACGCGCCGCCCGGCAAGCACCTGGTCCAGGCGACGACCCTGTACCCCAGCGACGCCGTCGAGGCAGACGTCCGGATCCAGCTCACGCGTATGTACGGCACGTCAGCCGGCGCGTGGGAGCTGATCGTCCGCCACGACATCGCCGAGGCGCTACCGCACCACCCGCCCCCGCTGACCCACCGCCGCCCAGCAAGCCTCGGCGAAGGCCGCTACGTCGCCGGCGACCACCGCGACACCCCATCCATCCAGGGCGCCCTGGTCTCCGGCCGCCGCGCCGCGAACGCGGTCACCCAGCAGCTGGTCTGACGGGCTCGTTGAAGTAGATCCCCGCGACGCCGTACGCCGTCGGCAGCAGCGGCCGGTGGTTGGCGATCACGGTCAGCTCCGCGGCCTCCTCGGCGGTGAACCACCCGACCTCGGTCACCTCGTCGGACAGACCCGCCGTCCCCTCGACCACCTCCGCGCGGAACAGCACGCCGAGGATCTGCACGCTGTTGCCGTCCGGGTAGACCACGACGAGATCCGGGTCCGAGTAGACGCCGAGCAGCCCGGTCGCCCGCACGGTCAGCCCGGTCTCCTCCAGCACCTCCCGCTCAGCCGCCTCCGCAGGCCGCTCACCCGGATCGATCCCGCCACCGGGCATGCACCACTCACCGTTGTCGCTGCGGCGGGTCAGCAGCAATCTGTTGCCGTCCAGCACCGCAGCCGAGGCTCCTGGCCGCAGCGGGGGTCGTACGTCGTTCATCCTGCTCCTCTACCTGTCGGCCAGTGCGTCTCGGCAGGCCCGGTCGGCCGCACGCGTCGTCTCCGGCAGCCGGTAGCGCGGCGAGAGCTCGAGCACTCGCGCCACCGCCGTCTCCAGCGAGACCCGGTGCCCTACCGACACGAAGACTGGTTTGACGCCGGTCTGCGTGCGTACGACTTGTCCCACCACTTCGTCATCCAACAACAGCCCACTGACACTTCCTCGGGCCGCGGAAGCCGAACAGACCGGGCACGTACGGGAAGGTGGTGCGGCCGAGCGCCACAGCCCGGTCGACCTCCTGCAGCCCGTTGCTCCCCACCGGTCGCTGGACCTCCAGAACCACCACCGCCGCGGCGTACTCGTCGCCGTCGTACGCGACGTCCAGCCCCGCCACGAACCGCGGTGGCGTCGGACTGTGGTCGGTGACGTCGACGCTCCGTCGGAGCTCCTCCTGGAGGGCGACGGCGTCGGCCACGGTGAGATCCACCGCCCGCACGCTACCCGGGCCGGACACCCACCACTGTCTAACCCTGCCGCGGAGGCCGTTCCGCCGCCCGGCTGAGCGTGGGCCGAGCGTCGACGGGCCGGTTGATCAGTGGTGGGCGTCCGCGCGACCGGGAGACTCGTCCGGTGGGTGGCCAAGGTGGCGCGGAGCGAGGCGCGGGTTTGGGATGATGGCCGCATGCGCGTGCTGATTGCTCCGGACAAGTTCGCTGGGACGTTGACGGCGGTCGAGGCTGCGGCCGCGATCGAGGAGGGGTGGCGGCGGCGCGATCCGGAGGCCGAGGTGCTGGTCGCACCGATGGCCGACGGCGGCCCCGGGTTCATCGACGTGCTCTCGGCGGTTGTCGACGGCAAGCTCCTGGCGGTGACGGTGCGCGGCCCGCTCGGCGGCGAGGTCCCGGCGACGGTGCTGGTCGCGGGCGAGACGGCGTACGTCGAGACCGCGCAGGCCTGCGGGCTGCACCTCGTGGAGCCGGAAGACCGGCGGCCGGAGGACGGTACGACGTACGGGGTCGGCCAGCTGATCGCCGCCGCGGTGGACGCGGGCGCGAAGCGGATCATCCTCGGGCTCGGCGGGTCCGGGACGAACGACGCGGGCGCCGGCCTGCTCGCCGCGCTCGGCGCGACCGCCGCCGGCGGCAGCCTCGACGCCGGCGCGACCGGGCTGGCGGAGCTGACCGAGGTTGACCTCGAGCCGGCCCGGGCGCGGATGGCGGGAGTCGAGTTCGTCGCCGCGAGCGACGTCGAGAACCCGATGCTCGGGCTGCGCGGCGCGACGAGTGTGTTCGGCAAGCAGAAGGGCGTCACCGACGAGCGCAAGCCGGTCGTCGACGGCTGGCTGACCCGCTTCGCGGAGCTGGCCGACCGGAAGACGGCCGACCAGAAGGGTGCGGGTGCCGCGGGCGGCCTCGGGTACGCGCTGCTCCTGCTCGGCGCCGAGCGGGTCTCCGGGATCGACCTGGTCGCCGAGCTGACCGGGCTCAAGGACAAGGCCGGGCGGGTCGACCTGGTGCTGTCCGGCGAGGGCGCGTTCGACTTCCAGTCCCGCGACGGGAAGGTGATCGCGGGCGTCGCCAAGGTGGCCAACGACGCGATGCGGCCGTGCGTCGTACTGGCCGGGAAGGTGCTGATCGGGGCCCGCGAGATGCGCACGATGGGGGTCGAGTCGGCGTACTCGCTGGTGGACGCGGTGGGGGAGGAGCAGGCCTTCGCCGACGCCTACGGCTCGCTGGCCGCGGTCGCCGAGCGGGTCGCCCGGACCTGGGCCCGCTGAGCACGTTGTTGATCCTCCGAATTGGTGTGCGACCATGGGAATGAAGGCGGGTCAGTGGGTGTTGGCCCGTGTTGACAGCGGATTTTCCGCGTACGGCTGCCTGCCCATCGGCGGCCGGGCGCTCAAGAGATGACTGGAGTCAGGAATGACTGAAGCGCAGACCGAGCAGGCCACCGCCGCCGCGACGGGGATCCTGTTGACGGACGGGGCCGCCGCCAAGGTGAAGGCGCTGCTGGACCAGGAAGGTCGCGACGACCTCGCGCTGCGCGTCGCCGTGCAGCCGGGCGGGTGCTCGGGTCTTCGGTACCAGCTGTTCTTCGACGAGCGTCAGCTCGACGGTGACGTGGTCGCGGACTTCGACGGTGTGAGCGTCGTCACGGACCGGATGAGCGCGCCGTACCTCAAGGGGGCCTCGATCGACTTCGTGGACTCGATCGAGAAGCAGGGCTTCACGATCGACAACCCGAACGCGACCGGGTCCTGCGCCTGCGGCGACTCGTTCAACTGAGCCTCACCCGAAGCCCCCGGCACCCCCGTGGTGCCGGGGGCTTCGTTCTGCCCTGACCGCGAGTCAAACGTTTGAGCTTTCTGCCGAGGGGAACCTCTGGAGGTTACCTAGCGGCAGGAAGGGCGATCGTGTGGGATTTCATCACTGAACGGCAGTCGCAACTGCTGTACCAGGGCTACCAGCACCTGAGTCTGGTCGTGCAGTGCGTGCTGCTGGCGACCGTGATCGCGGTCGCGCTGGCCGTGCTCGTGCACCGCAACCCGCGGATCGCGGCCGCCGCCGAGGGCGTCAGCGCGGTCGGCCTGACCATTCCGTCGTTCGCGCTGCTCGGCCTGCTGATCCCGCTGGCCGGGATCGGCACCGCGACCTCGGTGGTCGCGGTCACCTTCTACGCGACCCTCCCGATCCTGCGCAACGCCGTCGTCGGCCTGGCCGGGGTCGACGCGACGCTGGTCGAGTCCGCCCGCGGCATGGGCATGGGCCGGATCCGCACGCTGCTGCGGATCGAGCTGCCGCTGGCCTGGCCGGTGATCCTGGCCGGCGTCCGGGTCTCGGCGCAGATGTCGATGGGCATCGCGGCGATCGCGGCGTACGTGCTCGGACCTGGTCTGGGCAGCTTCATCTTCACCGGGCTCACCCAGATCGGTGGCGCCAACGCACTCAACTCCGCACTGGTCGGAACGCTGGGGGTGGTGCTGCTGGCTCTCGTGCTGGACGCGCTGCTGCTCGGTGTCGGCCGGCTGACCACCTCCAGGGGGATCCGTGTCTGACCTGCGTACGACGACCGAGACCAGTACGACGGACGAGCACGAGGTCAGCGGCGTCGACCTCGACCTGGTCGACGTCGTCAAGCGGTACCCCGGGCAGCAGAAGCCGGCGGTCGAGGGCCTGTCGCTGCACGTCCCCGCGGGCGAGATCGTGATGTTCGTCGGCCCGTCCGGCTGCGGCAAGACCACGTCGCTGAAGATGATCAACCGGCTGATCGAGCCGACCTCGGGCAGCATCCGGATCGGCGGCGAGGACATCAGCGGGCGTGACGACGACGACCTGCGCCGGCACATCGGGTACGTCATCCAGGGCGGCAGCCTGTTCCCGCACATGACGGTCGCGCAGAACATCGCGCTGGTGCCGGGGCTGCTCGGCTGGGACCGTTCGCGCACCTCCGAGCGTGTCGACGAGTTGCTCGAACTGGTCGGCCTCGACCCCGAGCGCTACCGCTCCCGGTATCCGCGCGAGCTGTCCGGTGGCCAGCAGCAACGCGTCGGCGTCGCCCGCGGCCTGGCCGCGGACCCGCCGGTGATCCTGATGGACGAGCCGTTCGGCGCGGTCGACCCGATCACCCGGCAGCGGCTGCAGGACGAGCTGCTCAGCATCCAGGAGGAGCTGCGCAAGACGATCGTCTGCGTCACCCACGACTTCGACGAGGCGGTCAAGCTCGGCGACCGGATCCTGATCCTCACCGAGGGCGCCAAGATCGCGCAGTACGACGTACCGGAGGCGATCCTGTCGAACCCGGCCGACCGGTTCGTCGCGGACTTCGTCGGTGCGGGGGCTGCGCTGAAGCAGCTGACGCTGAGCCGGGTCAGCGAGATCGATCTCGGGCAGCCGACGGTTGCTTCGGTGGGCGACACGGCTGCTGATGTGCTGCGGTCCGCGCAGGCGGCCGGGGACGACTCGGTGGTCGTGCTGGACGCGAAGCGGCGACCGATCGACTGGATGTGGACCCGCGATCTGGTGGACGTGGATCGGGTGCCGGCGCCGGCCGAGGGGACGGACCTGGTGACGATCGACCGCCGGGCGACGCTGAACGACGCGCTGGACACGATGCTGGTGTCGAGCCACGGGAGCGCTGTCGTCACGGGGCGGCGGGACGAGTATCTCGGGGTGGTCGACTTCCAGGCGGTACTGGACCGGATCCAGGACGCGCCGGAGGCGGTCTGATGAGCATGCTCGATCGCGGCTCCTCGCCGGGCAAGGGACCTGATGCCGAGGACAACGTTGCGGATGCCGAAGGCAAGGTTGCGGAGGCCAAGGGCAACCTTGCCGACGCCAAGGCGACTGCTGCCGGGCTGGCGTCCGAGCGGCGTCGCCGACCGAGCTGGGGACTGTTGCTCGGTCAGCCCATTTTCGTTGCCGTCGTACTGGCCGCTTGGGTGATCTGGCGCTCCCAGGCCTCCCTCGACTCGATCGAGCAGCGCCAGCTGGACTGGGGCGTCGTCGGCACGCTGACTCTGGAGCACCTGAAGCTGACGATCGTTGCCACGGTCATCGTCCTGCTGATCGCCGTCCCGCTCGGCATCGCACTCACCCGCCCGCGGATGCGCCGCGCCGCCCCGATCGTCGTCGCGGTCGCCAACGCCGGCCAGGCGGCCCCGGTGATCGGCCTGATCGTGCTGCTCGCGATCTGGCTCGGCTTCGGCTTCTGGACCGCGATCCTCGCCCTCTGCCTGTACGCCGTACTCCCGGTGCTCCGGAACACGATCGTCGGCCTGCAAGGCGTCGACCGGAACCTGGTCGAGGCCGGCCGCGGCATGGGCATGTCGACCCGCGCGGTACTCGGCCGGATCGAGCTGCCGCTCGCCGTACCGGTGATCATGGCCGGGATCCGGACCGCGTTGGTGCTCGTCGTCGGCACCGCGACGCTCGCGACGTTCATCGACGCCGGCGGGCTGGGCAGCCTGATCACGACCGGGATCCGGTTGCTGCGGTTCCCGGTGCTGATCAGCGGCGCGCTGCTGGTCGGCGTACTGGCGCTGCTGATCGACTGGGCGGGCCGGATCCTGGAAGAGCTGACCCGGCCGAGGGGGCTGCGATGAAGCGTCTCAAGTTGCTTGTGGCAATGGTTCTGGTCGGCGCTGGGCTGACCGGCTGCGGCCTGGGGACGAGCGGCGGCTACGTCCCGACCGCGTCCCTGGCCGGCCCGCTCGCCCCGGTGAAGAAGCTGGACGGCCTCGAGATCGGGATCGGCTCGAAGAACTTCCAGGAGCAACTGATCCTCGGCAAGATCGCCGCGATCCTGATGCAGTCGGCCGGCGCCGAGGTCAAGGACCTGACCAACATGCCCGGCAGCGACACGTCCCGCCAGGCGATGCTGCAGGGCCAGATCCAGATGGCCTGGGAGTACACCGGCACCGCCTGGATCTCGTACCTGGGCCACGACTCCGGCATCCCCGACAAGCAGAAGCAGTACGACGCCGTCGCCGCCGAGGACCTCAACAAGTACGGCCTGGTCTGGCTCGACCCGGCCCCCATGAACAACAGCTACGGCTTCGGCGTAACCCGCGCCAACTCCGAGAAGCTCGGCCTCACCAAACTCTCCCAACTGAGCCAGATCCCACTCAAAGAGCGGACCTTCTGCGTGGAATCCGAGTTCGCCAACCGCAACGACGGTTTCGAACCCATGCTCAAGCACTACGGCGTCCCGCTCGGCTCCGGCGTTTCCCGCAACAACGTCCGCACACTAGACACCGGCGCCGTCTACGCCGCCACCAGCAACGGCGACTGCCTCTTCGGCGAGATCTACACCACCGACGGCCGCATCAAGTCCCTCGACCTGGTCGTCCTCGAGGACGACAAGAAGTACTTCCCGGCGTACAACGTCGCCCCGGTCATCGAAAAGAAAACCCTCGACCAGTACCCCCAACTCCGCGACCTCCTGGCCCCGGTCTCCGCCAAACTCACCGACGCCGTGCTGATCGACCTCAACGCCCAGGTAGACGTCGACGGCCGCGAACCCGCCGACGTCGCCCTGGACTGGCTGAAGAAGGAAGGCTTCATCACTCAGGACTGACCTCCGCGCGGGCGCGGCGGGGGAGTAGCCAGGTGATTGCCAGCGCGACCACGAACAACCCCGTCGCGACCAGCGTGCTGGTTTTGGTGGCGGCGAGGAAGCCGTCGGTCGGGAGCAGCTGGAAGAAGATCGTGCCGATGACCGCGACGCCGATGGCGCCGCCGAACTGTTGCATGGCGGTGAGGACGCCGGAGGCGGAACCGGCGGCGGTGTCGTCGATCGAGGCCAGGATGATGTCGAACAGTGGCGCGAAGACCATGCCGGAGCCGATGCCGACGAGCAGGAGTGGCGGGACCAGGTCCCAGATGGTTGTGGTGTCGCCGTTGTGGGTGAGGGTGAGCCAGACCCAGAGCATCGCGAGCGTCATCACACCGATGCCGAGTTGCAGGGCTCCACGGCCGAGCTTCGGGGCGAGGAGGCCTGCGGAGAGCGGGGCGCCGATCGCGATGCCGAGGGAGAACGGGACCATCGCGAGGCCGGCCTTCAGCGGGCTGTAGTGCAGGCCGAGCTGGGTGAACAGGTTGAGTACGAGCGTGAAGCCGGACATTCCGAGGAAGAACGTGCTGATCACCGCGAGCCCGGCGACGTACCCGCGGCTGCGGAAGAGGGACGGGTCGATCACGGGGTTGCCCGACCGGCGCTCGCGCCGGCCGAACAGCGCGAAGACGGGGAACGAGGCAACCATCATCGCGATCGTCCACAGTGGCCAGCCGTGCTCGCGGCCCTGGACGAGCGGGTAGATCAGCAGGCCGGCGCCGAGGCTGACCAGGAACACTCCGGCCGGGTCGAGCCCGCGGGCGCACGGCGTCTTGACCTCCGGCATCCAGCGCAGCGCACCGACCACCGCGGCCAGCCCGATCGGGACGTTGATCCAGAAGATCATCCGCCATCCCGCGTCGAACCAGTTCGCGTCGATCAGTACGCCGGCCAGCACCGGCCCGGCGACCGCGGACAGGCCCATCACCGGCCCGAACAGCCCGAACGCCTTGCCGATCTCGTCGGGCGGGAACACCGCCTTCAGCACCGCGAACCCCTGCGGGATCATCACCGCGCCGAGCAGGCCCTGCGCGACCCGGCTCCCGATCAGCAGCTCGGGCGAGGTCGCCAGTCCGCAGACCGCCGACGCGACCGTGAACCCGACCGCGCCGATCACGAACAGCTTCCGCCGCCCGACCAGGTCGCCGAGCCGCCCGAAGCTCACCAGCCCGATCGCGAACGCGAGCGTGTACCCGGCGAGCATCCACTGCACGGCGGCGTTCGACCCGCCGAGCTCGCGCTGGATCGACGGCGCCGCGATGTTCACGATCGTCGCGTCGACCAGATCCATGATCTCGGCGACCAGCACGGTCCCGAGCACGATCCACCGCCATCGGTACGGCGTACCGATCGTTGGCGGGACTGAGGTTGAGGTGGTCATCGTTGCTCCAAGCGTCGAACGGTGTTCGTTGGCGAACACTGTTCTACTTACGAACACCGTTCGTGTCAAGTACAGTGTTCGCATGAGTCAGTCGCCGTGGCAGCCAATCACGCCCGCCAAGCCCGCCCGGGCGTCCCGGGAGCCGTTGACGCGGGAACGGATCGTCGACGCCGCGCTCGGCGTACTGGTCGAAGAGGGCTACGAGGCCGTGTCGATGCGCAAGGTCGCCCAGGTGCTCGGCACCGGGCCGGCGTCCCTCTACGCGCACGTCGCGAACAAGAAGGAGCTCGATCAGCTCATGCTCGACCGGGCCGCGGCGGACATGCGGCTGCCCGAGGCCGACCCGGAGCTCTGGCAGGAGCAGCTCAAGGCCGCGATGCGCGAAGTGCTCCGCGTGATGCGCTCGTACCCCGGTCTCGCGCGGGCGGCGATCGGGCAGGTGCCGTTGGGGGAGAGCGCGATGCTCACCACCGAGCGGTTCCTGGCAATCCTCAAGGCCGGCCGGGTCCCCGACCAGGCGGCGGCGTGGGCGGTCGACCTGATCCCGCTGTTCATCGTCGCGACCGCGTTCGAGGAGAGCGTGCAGGGCGCGGCGGAGTACACGCCGGAGGATCTCGAGGGTTTCGTCGAGCAGCTGCGGTCGTACTTCGGCTCGCTCGACCCCGCGCGGTTCCCGATCACGATCGCGCTCGCGGGCGCGATGACGACCGGGGCCGGTGGCGACGAACGCTTCGAGTTCGGTGCCCAGGTCATCGTGGCCGGCCTCGCCTCGATGGTGCCGGCTGAGTAGCTCCCGCCGTCGCCGGCTGATTGGATTCGCGCCGGATGGGAACCAAGGTTGTTGCCATTGACAACCGAGAGGACCTTTCGTGGGCGCCGACCAGTCCCAGCCGACCGTCGAGACCGATCCGCCGCCCGGAGTGCTGAAGCGAGCGATCGCGGCGTCCGCGATCGGTAACGCCACCGAGTGGTTCGACTACGGCATCTACGCGTACGGCGTGACGTACATCTCGGCCGCGATCTTCCCCGGCGACACCGAGAGCGCGACGCTGCTGGCGCTGATGACGTTCGCGGTCTCGTTCCTGGTCCGCCCGCTCGGCGGCCTGGTCTGGGGCCCGCTCGGCGACCGGCTCGGCCGCAAGCATGTACTGGCGATCACGATCCTGCTGATGTCCGGCGCGACTTTGTGCGTCGGGCTCGTTCCGTCGTACGACTCGATCGGGCTCTGGGCACCGATCTTGCTGGTGCTGCTGCGAATGATCCAGGGGTTCTCGACCGGCGGCGAGTACGGCGGCGCCGCGACGTTCATGGCGGAGTACGCGCCGAGTCGTAAGCGCGGTTTCCTCGGGAGCTTCCTGGAGTTCGGGACGCTGGCCGGGTTCTCGCTCGGCGCGCTGCTGATGCTCGGGTTCTCGCTGGTGCTCGGCGACGACGCGATGGGGTCGTGGGGTTGGCGGCTGCCGTTCTTCGTCGCGGCGCCGCTCGGGATCGTCGGGCTGTACCTGCGGTCGCGGCTGCAGGACACGCCGGTGTTCAAGGAGCTGGAGGAGTCGGGCGAGAAGGAGGAGAACACCTCGACGCAGTTCAAGGATCTGCTCGCCGGGTTCTGGAAGCCGATCTTGCAGCTGGGCGGGATGGTTGTCGCGCTGAACGTCGTCAACTACACGTTGCTGACCTACATGCCGACGTACTTGGAGAAGGAGATCCATCTCTCGGCCGACGAGTCGCTGATCGTGCCGATCGTCGGGCAGCTGGCGATGATGTGCTTCCTGCCGTTCGCCGGACGCGTCTCCGATCACGTCGGGCGTAAACCGCTGTGGTGGGTGTCACTGGCCGGCTTGTTCGTCGCCGCGGTCCCGGCGTTTCTGCTGATGGGGACGAACATGACCGGCGCGGTCCTGGGCTTCGCGATCCTCGGTCTGCTGTACGTGCCGCAGCTGGCGACGATCTCGGCGACCTTCCCGGCGATGTTCCCGACCCAGGTCCGGTACGCCGGCTTCGCGATCGCGTACAACGTGTCGACGTCGCTCTTCGGCGGCACCGCGCCTGCGGTGAACGACTGGCTCACCGAGCGCACGGGGGACAACCTGACGCCGGCGTACTACATGATGGCGGCCTGCGTGGTCGGTGCGATCGCCATCGCGAAGGTCCCGGAGACGACGCGCTGCCCGCTGAACGGGACCGAAACCCCAGGCACAGAAGGCGCCCCGCCGCCGGTCGCGTTGGAGCCTGCCAAGGGGTGAGCGCTCCCGCCCGGTCGCCCGTCGGGCTGAAACCAAGGGGGGGAGCGCCCACCGCCCCGCCCGTCTGATCGGCGGGCGGCGCGGAGGTGAGCTGGTACGGTCGAGGACTGCACTCTTCTCAGGAGCTCACCTTGTTGTTGGACCGGCCCGTCCAGGACCAGATCGTTCTCACCACCGTCGGCGGGGCGGAGGACCTGCTCGAAGGTCCGGGCATCATCGCCCGCTCCGACGGCGCGGTGACCTGCCGGATCGACGGGCCGCTTCGGCCGCTCCACGACATGCGCCTCTACCTGACCGCCGCCGTCCCGCTCGTTGACGGGGCCGCCGTGCTGCGGTCGGCGGAGTCCGGCGTACTGTCCGCGCTCGAGGAGCCGATCCGCTTCCGGATCGCACCCCGTACGCCGGACGCCGACGCGCTGCGCGCCGTACTGGTCGACAAACTCGGCTGGTCCGAGAACAAGTCGGACTGGTCGGTGAACTTCATCCCCGGCACCTCGACCAGCTGGCTCGCCGAGATCGGCCCGCTGCACTGGTCGCGCAACTACCCGCAGCTCGAGCGCCTGCCGTGGTCGACCAAGCCGGTTGTCGCCGAGGTGATGATCCGGCTCGCGAAGGTCGGCACCGAGCACCACCTGCTCGACCCGTTCTGCGGTACCGGCACGATTCTGCTCGCCGCTCATCCGTTCGCGCGCGGCCGACTGATCGGCTCCGACCGCGACGAGCAGGCGATCGACCTGGCCCGCACGAACCTGCAGCGCGCCGGCGTACGGGCTGAGCTCGCCGTCGGCCCCGCGGAGAAGCTGACGGCCGCGACCGGCAGCCTCGACCGCGTCGTCTCGAACCTCCCCTTTGGCAAGCTCGTCGGCACCCACGGCGACAACGCCAAGCTCTACCCAGCGGTGCTCAAGGAGATCGCCCGCGTGCTGCGCCCCGACG
Source organism: Kribbella sp. NPDC104740 (assembly GCF_055583505.1). Taxonomy (NCBI): domain Bacteria; kingdom Bacillati; phylum Actinomycetota; class Actinomycetes; order Propionibacteriales; family Kribbellaceae; genus Kribbella; species Kribbella sp. NPDC104740. The sequence continues at coordinate 46,479 of NZ_JBVJNV010000011.1, forward strand.
GTCGCGCCGTCCTGCTCACCGAGGACAAGCGGCTGCTGAAGGACTCCGTCGCCCGGACGCCCGAACTGAAGATCGTCCGCGAGCGTCTGCTCAAGTACTCCGGCGCGACGCCGACTGTCTTCGTTCTCTCCGGCACCCGGAAGCGACAGAACCGGCGGTCGTAGCGGCCAGATCACGGCTCAGGTCTACCGACGCATCTCGCCGTACGGCGGCGCGGGAAGAGGACAGAACCTGGCCGCTTCCATCCGTAGCGTTCTCGGGGTCGGCACCGCGACCAGGAAGGCACCGAGATGACCGTCACCCCGATCCCGCCCGGTTACACCAGCGTCACCCCGTGGATCATCTCCGCGGACACCAACGCCCTGATGGCCTGGCTGACCGCCGCCTTCGACGCCGAGGACTGCGGCCGCGTCGTCGACGACCAGGGCGTCGTCGGCCACGCCGAGATGCGGATCGGCAACGCGATGGTGATGATGTTCGACTCCAAACCCGACTGGCCGCTGACCCCCGCGTTCCTGCGTTTGTACGTCGACGACGCCGACGCCACCCACCGCCAGGCCCTGGCCGCCGGCGGCACCTCGATCACCGAACCCACCGAACTCTTCTGGGGCGACCGGGTAGGCCGAGTGCGCGACCCGTTCGGCAACCTGTACTGGCTCCAGACTCGAGTGGTCGAACTCACCGAGGCCGAGGTCGTGGAACGCATGAACGACCCGAAGTTCATCGCCGCGATGGAGTACGTCCAGGGCGCCAACTTCTTCCCTGGCGCCTGAGCAGGAGAGCGCGGGCCGCGGTCGTCAGCGCGGCGGCCGCGTCATACCAGGGGCCTGCGTCGCTGCGCTGAACGGCTCGCTCGTCGGGCTGCTGGCCCGCCGGGCTTTCACCGGTCACCGGCGGTGCTCAGCCGTCCGGCAGCAGCAGGCTGCACTGCTCAGCTCGGGCCCCAGCCCTCGTCGGAGAGCACTGGCTCAGCCGCAAGCGCTGCAGCGCGGTGGTCGGGATTCGCTCGATCGTCGGCGGAGAGGCGGAGAGGCGGAGAGGCGGAGAGGCGGAGAGGCGGAGAGGCGGAGCGGCGGAGAGGTGGAGGAGCGGAGAAGCACGAGCGGCGGGTCGGGCGGTTCGGCCGATCAGCAGTCGGCCGCGGGGCGCGCCGCGGCGACCTGTGGCAGGGTCCGCCAGGCGGCCGAGCAGCAGTCGACTGCGCGGTACCCGGGAGGCGATTTGCTTCAGATCCGTTGGGTGGCTGTCGGCTTCCGCGCCGCGTCGCACCCCAAGCGCAGCAGCCGCGCGCTGCGTGTCCGCAGATCGTGGGCGTCAGCGGCTGCGTCGCGTCGCGGGCCTGTGGTGGTTGCTCGTGCTCGGGGCGGGTGGTGGTTGCGTCGTACCCGGGCTCGGGGTGGCTGCGTCGCGTCCCGGGCCTGCGGTGGCCGCTCGCACATGGGTTGGGTGACGGCCGCGTCGTGCTCCGGGTTGGCGGTGGTTGCGTCGTCCCCGGGTGAGAGGCGTGCCCCGGGCAGCGGTGGCTGCGTTGCGGCCGGGACCAGCGGCGGCTGTGTCGTGCTCGGGATTAGCGGCGGTTGCGTCGCGCTTGCCTCGGTCCGTCGACGGGGCGGCCGGCGGACCGAGCAGCAGTCGGCCGTACGGTGCCCGGGAGCGAGATTGACGCCGTATGGGGCGAGCTTGCCCATCGTGCTGGTCTCGCGGCGGCTGCGGGGGACGACCTGTGGCAGGTCGCCGGGTGGTTGTCGCCTTCCGCTCCGTCGTATGCCAGCGCAGCAGCCGCATGCGCTGAGTGTCCGCAGGTCGGGGGCGTCAGCGGCCGCGTCGCGGCCCGGACCAGTGGTGGCCGCTCGTGATTGGAGCGAGTGGGGGGTGCGTCGTTCTCGGGCCGGCGGTGACTGCATCGCGGTCCGGTCCAGTGGTGGCCCGCTCGTGCTCGGGGCGAGTGGTGGTTGCGATGTACCCGGGCTAGTGGTGGCTGGGTGGTGCTCCGGGGTTGAGGCTGCCGCGTCGTGCCCGAACAACCGCGCCTGCGTCGCGCCCGGGATCAACGGGGGCTGCGTCGTACCGGCGTTAGCGGTGGGTGCGGGATACAGGGTCAGTGGGTGAGGAGGCGTAGGGCGGTGAGGGCGTAGGTGCGGGCGGCGGTCAGCAGTTCTTCTACTGCAACTGACTCGTTGGCGCGGTGGGCTTCGGTTTTCACTGAGCCTGGGCCTAGGACTATCACCGGTACGGCGAGGTCGCGGGCGATGAAGCCGCCGTCGCACGCTGCTGTCCAGCCGGCGAGGGGGAGGTTGGGGCCGCCGGATGCGGTGAGGGCGGTGTTGGTGATTTGGACCAGGTCGGCGGAGGCGGGGGTTTCGAAGGCGGGCATTTCCATGGGCATGGAGAGGTCTACGGTGAGGTCGCGGTCTTCCAGGTGGAGGGCGGCGACTCGGTGGCGGAGGTCGTTGAGGACTTCCGCTGGGGATTCGCCGGGGAGTAGGCGGCGGTCGGCGACGAGGGAGCACTCGGCGGGGACGATCGAGCCGCCGGTGCCGCCGTTGATCTGGCCGACGCTCCAGGTTGCGGGGCCGAGCAGGGGGTGGGGTTTCTCGGCCAGTTCTGCGTGGATGCGCTCGATTTCGGCGATCACCGCGGCGGCGCCATAGATCGCGTTCGCGCCGTCGGCGGCGTTGCCTGCGTGGACGGCGCGGCCGTGGACCTCGACGCGCAGGTAGGAGTCTCCGCGGGCGCCGATGATCGTCTGCAGGTCAGTTGGCTCGGTTGTGATGCAGCCGAGGAAGGGAGGTTGCCGGGTGAGGTCCGCGTCGGCGGGTTGCCCGGGGAGGTCCGCGCCGGCTGATTGTACGGCGGCGTCCGCGCCGGATGTTTGTACGGCGACGCTCGCGGCGGCAGGTTGCCCGGTGAGGTCCGCGCCGGATGGTTGTACGGCGACGCTCGCGGCGGCAGGATGCCCGGGGAGGTCCGTGCCCGCTGGTTGACTGGCGGTGCTCGCATCGGCCGCCTGCCCGGCGACGTCCGCGCCGGCTGGTTGCTCGGCGAGGCCCGCGACGACTGATTTACCAGCGCCAGCCCAGCGCGACTCCACGTACGCGCGGATGCCCTTGCCGGTTTCCTCCTCGTCGACGAGTGCAGCCAGCTCGACCGGACCCGACAGCTCGACGCCGCGCAGGATCGCCAGCGCGGCCAGGGACGCGGCGAGGCCGCCCTTCATGTCCGAAGCCCCGCGGCCGTAGAGGCGGCCGTCGATCAGCTCCCCGCCGTACGGGTCCTTCGTCCAGCCCTCGCCGACCGGTACGACGTCCGTGTGGCCGAGGAGGAGCAGGCCGGGGCCGTCTCCGCCGGGCAGCGTGATCGTGATGTTGTTCCGACCCGGTTCGACTTGGGTCTCGGCGACCTGCAGGCCGAGGGCGGCTGCGGCGGCGCTGAGGACGGCGACGGTCGCCGCCTCGTCGCCCGGCGGATTCTGGCCTGTTGCTTGGAGCAACGACTGGGTGAGCTCGACGACCCACTGCTCGTCGAGGCGGTCCAGGATCTCCCGCTCCGCCGCGGTCAAGCCATCCATCACACCGGCTCGGAGGTGATGGTCAGATCGGTGGTGCCGAAGCCGACGTTGAAGGCGACATCCACAGCGAGCCCGGCGTCGCTCGGGTGGCAGCGCAGCGTGATGACGAACGGTGTCTCCAGCACGCGGATGGTGCCGACGAAGCTGTCGCCGTCGCCGTACGCCGAGGTGACGATGCGCTGGGCCGGGTCGGGGAGCGTATAGGTCTGCTCGGACCAGGCGCCGGGGGCGATGGTGATCTCCTGCTCGCCGGACTCCCAGGGGCGGGACGCGACGAAGGTGAAGGTGCCGGTGCCGTCGGCGTCGAGGCGGGCGGCGGAGATGCCGGCGTCGTTGGGCGCGAAGCGGTAGGTGCGGCCGTTGCCTGCTGGGGGAGTGGGGCCGGCCGGCGGGAGGAGCTCGAGCGGCTGAGCGGTGGTGTCGCCCTCCGCGCCCTTGCCCTCGAGGACCGGCAGCAGGTGCTCCCAGATCACGTTCATCGTCGCCTGCATGTCCGGCGACGAGCTCGTCATCACCACCGCGGCGTCGTGGTCCGGCAGCACCAGCACGTACTGGCCGAACGCTCCGTCAGCCCGGTACGAGTTGTGCCGCCCGCGCCAGAACTGGTAGCCGTACCCCTGCTGCCAGTCGGGGTTGCTCTCGCTGCTGTTGTCGACCTGGGCCGAAGTCGCGGCCTCGATCCAGTCCGCAGGCACGAGCTGCTCGCCGTTCCACACGCCCCGCTGCACCAGCAGCTGCCCGAACGCAGCGAGCGACGGCGTACTGAGGCTCAACCCCCAGCCGCCCATGTTGATGCCCTCGTCGGACGTCTCCCAGATCGCCTCGGTGATCCCGAGCGGCTCGAACAGCCGGGGGCGCAGGTAGTCGATCAGCTTCTCGCCGGTCACCTTCTGCACGATCGCCGACAGCATGTACGTCGCACCGCTGTTGTAGACGAACGGCGCGCCCGGCGCGTGCTCGACCGGCAGCCGGAGGAAGCCCTGCACCATCCGCCCGGTCCGCCCCAGCCGGTCGACCGTGTCCACCGCATGACCGGTCGCCATCGTCAGCAGGTGCCGGACCTCCATCGCGGCCAGGTTGTCGCTGATCGTCTCCGGCAGGTCGTCGCCGGAGAAGAACGAGACCACCTTGTCGTCGACCGACAGCAGCCCGGCCTCGACCGCGAGCCCGACCGCGGTCGAGGTGAAGCTCTTCGAGACCGAGAACAGCAGGTGCCGGTCGGTCAGCCGGTACGGCGACCACTCACGCTCCAGCACCACGTGACCGCGCCGCAGCACCATCACGGTCTGGATCTCCTGCTCGGACGCGTCCAGCGCCGCGACGAAGGCGTCGAGGCCGGTGCTGGAGAGTCCTTGGTCTGCGGGCGTGCTGCGAGGAAGGGTCACCCGAAGAACGCTAGCTCGCGGCCCCGACAAATTCACCGGATCTGGCGTGCCGTGAGACAGGGGTCAGGAAATCTTCAGGTCCGGGTGTCGATTCCGCCGGCGGCCGGTCGACGTACGGGCAGAAGCAACCATCCGACACCCCAAGGAGCACCGAAATGCGCAAGATCGTGGCCGGCCTGTTCATCTCCCTCGACGGCGTCACCGAGGCGCCCGACCAGTGGCACTTCCCGTACTTCGACGACGCCATGGGCGCGCAGGTCGACGCGCTCACCGCCCGCTCCGACACGATGCTGGTCGGCCGGAAGACCTACCAGGAGTTCGCCTCGTTCTGGCCGACCGCGGAGCTGGAGATGGCCGAGCACATGAACGGTACGCCGAAGCTCGTCGTCTCCCGCACGCTCGACACCGTCGACGCCTGGCAGAACTCGACCCTCGTCGGGGGCGACGACCCGATCGAGACGCTGCGCAAGCTGAAGCAAGGTCCGGGGAAGGACATCAGCGTGGTGGGTTCGTCGACGCTGGTCCGGTCGCTGCTACGGGCCAAGGTGCTCGACGAGCTGCACCTGCTCGTGCACCCGATCGCGGTCTGTCACGGGGCGCGACTGTTCGACGACGGGGAGACGGTTCCGCTGGAGCTGATCTCGGTGACGCCGTTCGAGACCGGCGTACTGCACACGGTTTACCGACCGGCCGAGTAGTCCCTGGGTTTCCTGGGCACTCCGTGGAATGCTGCACCTCCATTCCCCTGAACAGACAGGCTCTACCGGTGACCACACAAGCCCAGCCGCGGGCCGCGGTGATCCTGAACCCGATCAAGGTCGGTGACGTCGACGCGTTCCGCGCGAAGGTCGACGCCGCGCTGACCGAGCGCGGGTTCGACGACTCGCTGTGGCTGGAGACGACCGAGGACGACGCCGGGTACGCGATGGCGCACCGGGCGATCGACGAGACCGTCGACCTCGTCGTCGTCGCCGGTGGGGACGGGACGGTCCGGGTGGTCTGCGCCGAGCTGGCGCGGACCGACATCCCGGTCGCCGTCCTGCCCGCCGGAACCGGGAACCTGCTGGCCCGCAACCTCGGGATCTCGCTCGACCTCGACGTCGCCCTCGAGCAGGTGCTGGACGGGTCCGAGCAGCGGATCGACAGCGTGCTGGTCAAGGGCGATCAACTCGGCGACGACCGGTTCGTGGTGATGGCTGGGCTCGGGCTGGACGCGGCGATCATCGCCGACGCTCCTGATGATCTGAAGAAGCGGGTCGGCTGGGCGGCGTACGTCGTGTCGACGGTGCGCAACCTGAACCATCCGTTCGTCGAGGTCGAGATCTCCGTGGACGACGCGGCGCCGATCAAGCGCCGGGCCCGCACGGTGGTGATCGGCAACGTCGGCACGCTGCAGGCCAACATCCCGCTGCTGCCCGACGCCGAGCCCGACGACGGCCAGATCGACCTGGTGGTGCTCGCGCCGCGCCGGATCAGCCACTGGCCGCGGCTGGCCCTCAGCCTGGTCGTCAAGTCCCTGAACGAGGGCCGCCACATCCAGCGCTTCACCGGTCAGCGCATCCAGGTGAAGGCCGCCACCGCCGTACGCCGGGAGCTCGACGGCGACACCATCGAGACCGGCCGCATCCTGAGCGCCGAGGTCGACCCCTCGGCGCTCGTCGTCAGAGTGCCTTAACGCTGAACCAGTACGGCGACCGTCCGGGCCGGCACCGACACCGTGCCGGTTCCAGCCGTCCAGGTCGTCTGCTTGACCACCGGGTCGGACCCGGCGGCCTGGACAGGCGACAACGACAGGTTCGCGCCGGACAGCCCCGGGAGCTGCTGGCTCACTGTGGAAGCCGTCGAGTTGAAGACCACCACCACGCCCTTCAGCGCCGGGTCGACGTTCGGGCCGACCGTGTCGTCGATGCGCATCGTGACGACCCCCGGTACAGCAGCAGGAGTGCCGCTGAGCGGGAACGACAGCTTCTGGTTGATCAACCCCGCGGATCCCAGCCGGAACAGCGGGCTCGAGAAGCGGAGCTTCAGCAAGTCGGCGGCCGAGGATGACGCGGTAGCGACGTCGGCGGCGGTCGGCTTCAACGAAGCGTCAGCGAGCAGCGGCTTCATGAACGACCACTTCGCCTCGTTGTCCGGCTTCGGCGGCAGCCCGTGGCCGAAGCCGTTGTCGGCGCCGGTCCAGTCGAGCTGGTTAAACCAGTCGCCCGAGTCGTAGGAGTTGCGGTCCAGCGACTTGCTGCGGAGCAGATCAGCACCGGCGTGCCAGAAGGACGGCGTCTGGGACAGTGCGGTGGTGGCCAGCGACAAGGTGTTCATCCGGACTCGATCGGCCATCGGCAGCGTCGCCGGCAGCTTGAAGGTCAGCGAGTCCCACAGCGTTTCGTTGTCGTGGGCATCGACGTACGTGATCACCTCGTTGGGCTGGTCCGCGTACCCCGCGGGGGAGCCGTTGTAGTCGACCCCGTCACCTCGTACGACGGCCCCGCCGTCCGCCGACTTGAACGTGAACGCCCGCAGGTTCCCGGCCAGCCCGAGCTGGACGAGATCCGTGTCGTGAGAGAGCCGCTTGGCCTGGTCAGCGGCCGAACCATTGACCGGCGCCCCGTTCGGATCCGAAGCGGCACCCGACCCGAAGCCCTGTACCCGCGGGTCCTCGTCGAACGGCCCGCCACCCCGGACGGCGTCCCGCAGCCGGTCCGAGAACGTCGCGATCCCGGTTCCGCCGAGGTTCCCCTGCGTCGCCTGCTCGAACAGCGCGTCGTTGGCGACCTCGCCGAAGTTCCAGCCCTCGCCGTACAGGGTCACCTTCTTGCCGTCCACGCCGTCCCGCGCGACGGTCAGCTTGTCCAGAGCCGCGCGCACCTTGAGCATGTTCGCCTTGCTGTGATGCCCCATCAGGTCGAACCGGAAGCCGTCGACGCGGTAGTTCCGCGCCCACGACACCGTGCTGTCGACCATGATCTTCTCGGCCATCGCGTGCTCGGTCGCGATGTTGCTGCAGCACGTCGACGTCTCGACCGCACCCGATGCGTTCAGCCGCTGGTAGTAGCCGGGGACGACCTTGTCGAGCACCGACGTCGGCGCCTGACCAGCCGCCGGTGTGTGGTTGTAGACCTGGTCGAGCACCACCCGCAGCCCCGACTTGTGCAGCCCGCCGACCATCGTGCGGAACTCGGCGACCCGGCTCAGCCCGTCCTTCTGGACGGCGTACGAGCCCTCCGGCGCGAGCCAGTGGTACGGGTCGTAGCCCCAGTTGAAGCCGTCCTTCGCGGCGACCGCCGTGACGCACGCCTGCTGCTGCTCGGAGTCCGCAGGCAGCGCCTTCAGGTCGCACGCGGGCTGCTCCTGCGTGCCCTCCGGGATCGACGCGATGTCGAACGTCGGCAGTAGATGCACGGTGTTCAGCCCGGCCTGCGCGAGCTTGCGCAGGTGCTTGGTCCCGGCGCCCTCGTCGGCGAACGCGAGGTAGGTGCCGCGGTGCGCCGCCGGGACGGTGCTGTCGCTGATCGAGAAGTCGCGCACGTGCAGCTCGTAGATCGTCGAGTCGACCGACCGCGCCAGCGGCGGCACCGGCGTCCGCGACCAGAGCGCGGGCTTCCCGGCCGGGTCGTCGAGATCCACCGCGACCGAGTACGCCGAGTCGGTGGTCAGCGCGACCGAGTACGGGTCGGTGACCACGTTCGTCTCGACCTTGCCCGTGCTCGGCGCGTAGACGGTCACCTCGTACCGGTACTGCGCGCCGGCCCACTGCCGCCGCCCGTCCGCGGTCCACGAGCCGTCCGACGACTCCCGCATCGCCACCCGCTGCCCGCCGATCAGCAGCGAGACCTTCTGCGCGGTCGGCGCCCACAGCGTGAACCGCGGGACGCCGCCGTGCCAGGTCACGCCGTACGAGCGCCCGACCGCGGCGCCGTACACGTCGTCCAGTACGCCGGGGAGCTGCACCCCGGTCGCGTCGAGCAGCCGCCCGGCGTCGTCGTACTGGGCGAGCCCGAGCTGGCCCTTGAGGATCTTGCGCGCGTCGGCGTGGTCGAGCCGGAGCGCGGTGTACCCCTTCAGCGCGGGGAAGCGAGTCAGGATTTCCGACGGCAGGCCGTGAGGATCGACACGCAGCCCCGACGACGAACCGCCGATGTCGTCGGCGTCGACCGCGAGCCCACCGGTCGGCGACCAGTGCAGCCGCCAGCGCGACCGCTCCGGGTGCGCCACCGGCGGTACGGCGAGCAGATCCTTCGCGACCCAGTGCGCCTTGGCCTGCTTCAGGTCGGGCTGCGCGCCCGGCTTCGACGTGGTCACCGTGAGCTGGTGGGTCGCGAGCGCGTACGAGAACGTGACGACGAGTCCGTCCCCGGGAACGGTGATCGGGATGTTCGCGCCGGTCGGGCTGCCGCCGGCGCCGTAGCTCTCGTCCCACGACAGGCCGTGCGCGACCTTCGCCTCATAGCTGCCCGCTCCCAACTCGCTCGTCGACCAGGTGAAGGTGCCGTCGCCGTCCTGGTCGGTCAACCAGGGTCGCATGCAGTCGGGTGACCAGTCGGCCGGGCAGCCCAGCTCGGACTGGAACGACCCGGGCACGGTGACGATCGGGCCCTGCGCGTCCGAGGTGACGAAGTGCCGGCCGTGCTCGTAGTAGAACGTGGTCGGGGTGGCCGGCGCGGTGTAGGAGATGTTCGCGCCGTTGAGGTTGCCCCCGGCCCCGTAGTTCTCGTCCCAGGTCTTGTTGATCGCGGCCTTGTAGGCGTGCTCGCCCGCGGGCAGGGTGTAGCTGCCCTTCCAGACCTTGTCGTCGGGGTCCAGCGTCAGCTGCGCCTGGTCGCAGTCCGGCGACCAGTCCGCGGCGCAGCCCATCTCGCTGTTGTGGTCGCCGGGCACGCTCACGTTCGCGGGCTGGACGACCGGGCCGCCACCGCCACCCCCGCCGCCACCGGGCGGCGGCGGGTCGCCGGCCACGCCGTACGCGCCGGAGACGGAGTAGTTGCCGGAGGCATCCTTGAGGACGGCCCGGTACTCGAGCAGGGTGCCCTTGGCGAGCTTCGAGACGTCGTGGAAGACCCGGTACGGCGCGTTGTCGTCGGCGCCGAGGCGCTGCCAGGCCGTCGTACCGACCGGGCGGACGCCGAAGGTGACGGTGACCGGCGTGTTCTCCGGCACCGCGGCGGCGATCTCGGCGCGTCCGCCGACCGTCGCGCCGAGCTCCGGCGAGCTCAGGTAGACAGCCGGCGCCTTCGAGCGGTGCGGCACCTTGGACACGGCCTGGTAGACCGTGACGGACAGCGGCGGCTGGGTCAGCGTCGCCCGCCCCTCCCGGTCGGTGACGAACGACTTGGTGCCGCCGTACACGGGCCGGAACACGCGAGCGCCGTACGTCGGGACCGTCGCCGTCTTCGCGGTCGTCGCGTTGTTGGACACGACCAGGTACTCGACCTTGTCCGCCCCGAGCCGGCTGAACGCATACAGCCCGCCGGTGTTCGACGAGTACCGGTGGATCTGGGTCCCGTCGCCCAGCGACGGGTACTTCGCCCGCAGTTTCTGCAACGCCGCGATGTGCTTGTACATCGGCGCCTGCGTGTTGAACGAATCCTTGTTCCCGATCGTCGAGGTCCCGGTCCCGTCGACCACCTCGTCGTCGGCGTAGTCGCTGGTCTGGGTCGCGAACATGTCCTGCCGCGCGTCCTTGTCGCCGCCCGGACCGGTGAAGCCCTGCTCGTCGCCGTAGTAGATCACCGGCTGGCCGCGGGTGAGGAACATCAGCGAGTGCGCGAGCTTGTCACGCTGCAGGAGTTCCTGACCCGCTGCCCCGGACTGCTTGAGGAACGTGCCGACCCGGCCCATGTCGTGGTTCCCGAGGAACGTCGGCAGCTGGTACGCGTTCGAGTCGGCGTCGGTGTAGTAGTCGTCGTTGGCGTAGAAGTCGCGCAGCTTCGTCGACGGGTCGCCCTTGGCGAACGCGACCGCGCTCTGCTGGAAGCCGAAGTCGAGCGTCGCCTGCAGCGCGCCCGAGGTCGTGTACGTCGACATGAACTTGGGGTCGGCGTCGAAGACCTCGCCGAACATGAAGAAGTCCTTCGACCCCTTGGCCTTCGCCGCCTTCAGGATCTCCGGCGAGAACTTCTGCCAGAACTCCAGGTTCACGTGCTTCACGGTGTCGATCCGGAACCCGTCGATGCCCAGCTCGGCCCAGGTCTTGTAGACGTCGATCATCCCGTCCCGGACCTTCGGCTGCTCGGTGAACAGGTCGTCCAGACCGACGAAGTCGCCGTACTCCGCGCTCTCGCCGGCGAACGTCGAGTCACCGCGGTTGTGGTAGAGCGTCGGGTCGTTCAGCCAGGCCGGCTGCTTCACGGTCTCGTCGGCCGGCGTCCTGAAGACCGGCACGTTCGGGAAGCTGGTGTTGCGGTCCAGCGGCGGGAACGTGTCGCCGCCGGCGTACTGCTTGTCGTCGAAGACGTTGCCTGCGGCGTCCTTGTACGGCGCGGTCGACTTCGGGATGTAGCCGTACTGGCCGGACTGGTAGGCGATCACGTCCGCGGTGTGGTTGGTGATGATGTCGAAGAAGACCTTCATGCCCTTGCCGTGGGCGAGCTTGATCAGCTTCTGCATGTCCGCGTTGGTGCCCAGGTGCGGGTCGATCTGGGTGAAGTCGGTGATCCAGTACCCGTGGTACCCGGCACTGACGTCCGCACCCGAGCCCTGCACCGGCCGGTTCTTGAACGACGGCGTCAGCCAGATGCTCGTCGTCCCGAGCGACTTGATGTAGTCGAGCTTCTGCATCACGCCGGCCAGGTCGCCGCCGTGGTAGAAGCCCTTGTCGGTCGGGTCGAGCCCGGTGGTCAGCCGGTCGCCGGTCAGCCCGCCCGCGTCGTTCGACTTGTCGCCGTTGGCGAACCGGTCGGCCATCAGGAAGTAGAAGCGTTCCTTGGTCAGGTCCTGGCGCAGGCTCGGGGAGGCGAGCGCCTTGTCGGCCGCGGTCGGCGTCGTACCGGCCAGATCGACCGGCGCGACGCTGACGACGTGCGTCGTGTCGTCGTAGCTGAACCGCACCTTGGCCGGGCCCGCGAGCGTGAGCGGGATGTTCGGCCCGTTCAGTACGCCGCCGGCGCCGTAGTTCTCGTCCCAGCCGCCGTTGACGGTCACCTTGTACTCGTAGCTGCCGGCGGGCACGTCGAAGACCTTGCTGTACGGCGCTGCGGCGCCAAGACTGGACGCGGCACAGCCCGGGTCCCAGTCCCCGGCGCAGCCGAGCTCGCTCTGCAGCGACCCCGCGAGCGTGATCACCCGCTCCGCGGAGGGACCGGCAGGTGCTGCGGACGGCGTACCGAGACCGACCGCGACCACGGCGACCGCGGTCGCTCCGGCCAGCCAACGGGCACGGCGCATGACGAACCTGAGCATCGCGGGTTCCCCTCCCAAGACAGGACAATCTGCCCGGGACGCTAGCCCGGGACCCCGGGCGGGGGAAGGGGTCGAAGGTCGCGCTCAGGTCACGGCGAGCAGATCGGGCAGGGTGGTCTCGATCGGAGTGTGCAGGAGTTGGTCGGCCTCTTCGTCGTACGGCGTCGGCTGGGCGTTCATGATGATCAAACGCTTGCCGGCCTTCAGCGCGACATCGCACAGCCCAGCCGCCGGGTACACCTGCAACGACGTACCGACGGCCAGGAACGTGTCACACGCCTCCGTCGCCGCGACCGCCGCGTCGAGGACCCGCTGATCCAGCGACTGGCCAAAAGAAACCGTCGCCGACTTGAGAATGCCGCCGCACACCTCGCAGGCCGGATCCTCCTCACCGGCGTCGAGCCGCGGCAGCAGGTCGGCCATCGGGATCCGCCGCGCGCACTGCAGGCAGTCGACGAACCAGACCGTCCCGTGCAGTTCCAGCACGTTCACCGAGCCGGCCTTCTGGTGCAGCCCGTCGATGTTCTGCGTGATCAGCGCGGTCAGCCGGCCCTGGCGCTCCAGCTCGGCCAGCGCGTGGTGCCCGGCGTTCGGCTCGGCCGTCCACGCGGGCGCTGACAGCCGGTGCTTCCAGGCTGCCGCCCGGACCCGCGGCGACGCGACGTACTCGTCGATGTCGAACATGGCCTGCGCGGCCGGGTCCTTCGTCCACAGGCCCTGCGGCCCGCGGAAGTCCGGGATCCCCGACGCGGTCGAGATCCCGGCCCCGGTCAGTACGGCGAAACGTTCGGTCACACCGGTGAACTTACCGGCCACTCCGTGGCCAGCACCGACATCACGATCGAGTCGACCCACTCGCCCTCCCAGAACAGGTCGTCGCGCAACCGGCCCTCGACCACGAACCCGGCCTTCTCGTAGGCCCGCTGGGCGCGCGGGTTGAACGCGTAGACGCCGAGGCTGATCCGGTGCAGCCCGAGCTTCTCGATCCCGTAGCCGACGATCAGCTGGGTCGCCTCGGTCCCGAGGCCACGGTTGCGGCCGCTCGGCCCGATCAGGATCCGGAAGTTGCAGGCCCGGTTGTCCTCGTCGTACTCGTTCAGCACCGCCTCGCCGACGGTCTGCCCGGTCGCCTTGTCGACGATCGCGAGATCGAGCCGGTCCGGCTGGTCCTTGCGGGTGCGCATCCACTCCAGCGCCTTCTCGTCGCTGATCGCACCGTGGCTCCCGGTCAGCCGGGCCACCTCCGGGTCGTCCATCGCGGCCTTCATCGCCGGGAAGTCCTGCTCGTCCAGCACCCGCAGCACGACCAGCTCGCCGGTCAGCGTCGGTTTGTACGCAAAGTCGCTCATCCCGAGAGTCTGCCGACCGCTCGCCGCTGTGTCAGCTGAGTTTGCGGACGACGTACCGGCCGTCCTCGGCGGCGACCAGCTCCTGGCCGCGCATCCGGCACCAGGCGGGGATGTCCGTCGCGGCGGCCGGGTCGTCGGCCAGTACGGCGATGCTGTCGCCGACGGCGAGCGCCGGGAAGGCCTGGGCGAGCTTGATCACCGGGAGCGGACAGAGCATGCCGCGGCAGTCGAGGGTCGTCACATGCCCACCTCTGCCCGGATCCGCTGGACCAGGCCGGGGAGGACCTGGGCGAAGCGGTCGACGTCGTCGTACGTGGTGGTGCGGCCCAGCGAGACGCGGACGTTGCCGTGGGTGAGCACGCCCATGGCGGCCAGGACGTGTGACGGGCGGAGCGTGCTCGCCGTACAGGCTGAGCCGCTGGAGACGGAGAAGCCCTCGGCGTCCAGTGCGGTGACCAGGGCCTCGCCGTCGACGTACAGGCACGAGAAGGTCAGGACATGAGGGAGGCGGTCGTCGGGGTCGCCGACCACCTCGACGTCGGTCAGGTCGGCGGCGACGCGGGTGCGCAGCTCGGCGATCCAGGCGCGATGCTGCTTGTCCAAGGCATCGGCTTCCTGAAGGCGGGCCTGGAGAGCAGCGGCGGCGGCCAGCGCTGCCGGGACGTTCGGGTGGCCGGGGGAGAGGCCGTCCTCGCGCTCGTCGACCGGCCAGGCCGCTGCGAACCGGGTGCCCTTCCGTATGGCGAGCAGTCCGACACCGGCCGGACCACCCCATTTGTGAGCACTTGCGCTCAGCACCGACCACCCGGCGGGGATCGGCTCGTGACCGACCGTTGCCGCGGCGTCCACGAACAGGGGGACTCCGGCGGCCTGTGCGACCTCGCTGAGCGCGTCCACAGGCTGGCGGGTGCCGACCTCGTGGTTGGCCGTCTGCAGCGCGGCCAGCGCGACGCCTGGTTGCTGGAGCTGGGTGGCGAAGTGGTCGGAGTCGACACGGCCCAGGTGGTTGACGGGCACCTCGTACGGCGTACCGGCTGTTGCGGCGGCGTGCAGCACGGCCGAGTGCTCGACCGCGGAGTGCACCACCGTGGCGCCGATCCGTCGCCGGGCGGCCGCGACGGCGGGCAAGCCGGCATGGATCGCGGCCGTGCCGGAAGTGGTCAGAAACAGCTCATCCGGGCGGACTCCGACGCCCTCGGCGAGCACCGCTCGGGCGTTGTCCAGCAGCAGTCTGGCGGTCCGTCCCTCGTGGTGCAGACGGGCCGGATCGGCCCACCCGGAATCGAGTGCCTGGAGCAACACCTCACGTGCGGCAGGGTGCAGTTCCTCGGCACTTGCGGCGTCCAGGTATGCACGGTTGCTCACGGAGGAAACGCTAAGCCCTACCTGTGCGCAGAACTGCGGAGGCTGTCCAGTAGTGTTCTGTCGTCAGTCTCACCTGGGAAGGGAAAGGCGCCCCGTGGGTTCGAACGGCACGTCCGGAGTGGTCGCGCGAGCGGCGGGTCAGCAGACCCGCGCCGCCGCACGTCCGGCGAAGCGACGCCTGCTGGTCCCGGCAGCGGTAGTGGTCGGCACATTGCTGCTGACCGGCTGCTCGTCGGAGACCAACGCGCAGTGGAAACGAATTGGACTGCCGGAGGGTGCTTCGGACCGGACCGAGGCTGTCCGTAGCCTGTGGGTCGGGACGTGGATCGCCGCGCTGGTCATCGGTGTGGCGGTCTGGGGCCTGATCCTGTTCGCCGTGGTGCGGTACCGCCGGCGCAGCGAGGACGCCCCGCGGCAGACGCGCTACAACCTGCCGCTCGAGGTGCTCTACACGCTCGCGCCGTTCGCGATCATCGGTGTGCTGTTCTTCTACACCGTCGAGCACGGCAACGAGATCACCCGGAACTCCGGTGCCTCGACGCACCAGATCAACGTGGTCGGCCAGCAGTGGCAGTGGACCTTCAACTACAAGGACACCGTCGACGGGCAGCAGGGCGTCTGGGAGACCGGAACGCTCGACCAGCCCGCCGAGCTGGTGCTGCCGGTGAACGAGTCGGTCGAGTTCGAGCTGACCTCGCCGGACGTCATCCACTCCTTCTGGGTACCGGCCTTCTACTTCAAGCTCGACGTCATCCCCGGCCGGACCGGCAAGTTCGAGCTGACGCCGACCAAGACCGGCACCTTCGCGGGCAAGTGCGCTGAGCTCTGCGGCCTCTACCACAGCCGGATGATCTTCACCGTCCGCGTGGTCACCGCCGACGAGTACCAGGCCCACCTGCGCGAGCTGGCGGCCAAGGGCCAGACCGGTGCCGCCGTCGGTGGCCAGGACGCAACCACCATTCCCGGCCACGGGGAGCAGGAGGGCGAGAAGTGACCGACTTCGCCGAGCGTAGCGGCGCCGTGGGCGCCGCGACTGCGCTGCCGAGGCGGCGCAGCAAAGGCCAGATCGCGGTCAAGTGGCTCACCACCACCGACCACAAGCTGATCGGTCACCTGTACCTGATCACCTCGTTCATCTTCTTCCTGATCGGCGGCGTGATGGCGCTGCTGATCCGCGCCGAGCTGGCCAAGCCGGGTCTGCAGATCGTGAACGAAGAGGTCTACAACCAGCTCTTCACGATGCACGGCACGATCATGCTGCTGCTGTTCGCGACGCCGCTGTTCGTCGGCTTCGCGAACGTGATCATGCCGGTCCAGATCGGGGCCCCCGACGTCGCGTTCCCGCGGCTGAACATGTTCAGCTACTGGCTGTTCCTGTTCGGCGGCACGATCACGATCTCCGGGTTCTTCACCCCGGGCGGCGCCGCCGACTTCGGCTGGTTCGCCTACGCCCCGCTGTCGAACGCGGTCCGTTCGCCGGGCGTCGGCGGTGACCTGTGGATCATGGGTCTGTACCTGGCCGGTCTGGGCACGATCCTCGGTGCGGTCAACTTCGTCACCACGATCATCACCATGCGCGCGCCCGGTATGACGATGTTCCGGATGCCGATCTTCACCTGGAACATCCTGGTCACGTCGATCCTCGTTCTGATCGCGTTCCCGATCCTGGCCGGCGCGCTGCTGATGCTGGAGGCGGATCGAGCTCTAGGGGCTCACGTCTTCGACGCGGCCAACGGTGGTCCACTCTTGTGGCAGCACCTGTTCTGGTTCTTCGGCCATCCCGAGGTCTACATCATCGCGCTGCCGTTCTTCGGCATCATCACCGAGATCCTGCCGGTGTTCAGCCGCAAGCCGGTCTTCGGCTACATCGGCCTGGTCGGCGCGACGCTGTGGATCGCCGTCCTGTCGGTGGCGGTCTGGGCGCACCACATGTACGTCACCGGAGCGGTGAACCTGCCGTTCTTCTCCTTCATGACGTTCCTGATCGCGGTGCCCACCGGGGTGAAGTTCTTCAACTGGATCGGGACGATGTGGGGCGGCTCGCTGTCGTTCGACACCCCGATGCTGTGGTCGATCGGCTTCCTCACCACCTTCCTCTTCGGCGGTCTGACCGGCGTCATCCTGGCCTCCCCGGCCCTGGACTACCAGCTGTCCGACTCCTACTTCGTGGTGGCGCACTTCCACTACGTGGTGTTCGGCACCGTGGTGTTCGCGATGTTCGCGGGCTTCTACTTCTGGTGGCCCAAGATGACCGGCCGGATGCTCGACGAGAAGCTCGGCAAGCTGCACTTCTGGCTGCTGTTCATCGGCTTCCACACGACGTTCCTGGTGCAGCACTGGCTGGGCGTCGAGGGGATGCCGCGGCGCTACGCGTCGTACGGCGCGAACGAGGGCTTCACCACGCTGAACGAGGTCTCCAGCATCGGTGCCTTCGTGCTCGGCCTGTCGATGCTGCCGTTCTTCTACAACGTCTACAAGTCCCGCAAGGCGCCGCTGGTCGGTGTCGACGACCCGTGGGGCTGGGGCCGGTCGCTGGAGTGGGCGACCAGCTCGCCGCCGCCGCGGCACAACTTCGTCAGCCTGCCCCGGATCCGCTCGGAGTCCCCGGCCTTCGACCTCCACCACCCGGAGATCGCCCTGGCCGAGTACGCCGACAGCGGCGCACCCCGGGACAACCTGCTCGACGCCGGCGAGGACCAGGGCCGGGTCGAGAACCTCG
This sequence comes from Kribbella sp. NPDC104740, assembly GCF_055583505.1. Lineage (NCBI taxonomy): Bacteria > Bacillati > Actinomycetota > Actinomycetes > Propionibacteriales > Kribbellaceae > Kribbella > Kribbella sp. NPDC104740. The sequence goes on from NZ_JBVJNV010000011.1 coordinate 64,257, forward strand.
AGCGCAACTTGAACGCCGGTACCAGCACGGACGGAGAGGGTAAGGCATGAAGGTCGAGGCCTGGGTCTTCGGCATCGTCACGCTGTTCGTCCTGATCGTCGCCCCGATCTACTGGCTGATGTCGGAGGACCCGACCGGGACCACCGCGCTGGTGATGACGTTCTTCCTGGCACTGCTGGTGACGTTCTATCTGAGCATCACCGCCCGCCGAATGGACGCCCGTCCGGAGGACCGCAAGGAAGCCGAGATCGCGGACGGAGCCGGCGAGCTGGGCTTCTTCCCGCCGTACTCGTGGTGGCCGCTGTGGTGCGCCGCGACGCTGTCGGTGGTCGCCCTCGGCCTGGTCTTCGGCTGGTGGCTGTTCATCATCGGGGCCGGGCTCGGCATCATCGCGCTGTCCGGTTTCATCTTCGAGTACTACCGCGGTGACCACGCTCACTGACGAGCGCACCGACGGAAGAGTCAACTAAAAGACCGTTCCGATCGTCATCAGTACTGCGGGCCTCGACCGGCCCGCCGTACCGGTGGCGATCTGGTGCGTCTGGACTGTCGCCGGGGCGAGCTAGGCTTGTGCGGGCGGTGGAACGAATCTCAGGGGAGCACAGGGTGTTGGGTAGTTCGGTGCGCAAGCGCGGCCTGGCCGTGGCGGGGATCTGCGCGATGCTGGTCGTCGCGGGAGCGTGTAGTGACACCGACGCCGGAGGTCCACCCGCGTCCCAGCAGGGCGGCAGCCCGTCCGCGGGCGCGTCGAACACGCCCGGTGACGACAACAGCCAGACCCCGACGACCGACCCGGCCGCGGCGAACGTGACCGTCACGCCGGCCAAGAACGCCGCGGCGGTGCGCCCGGACCAGCCGGTCAAGGTCGTCACCAGCTCCGGCACGCTGCAGGACGTCACCGTCAGCGACAAGGACGGCGGCAAGGTCAGCGGCTCGTTCAACGACGCCAAGTCGGAGTGGACGTCGCTGCCGCAGCTGAAGCCCGGTTCGACGTACACGGTGGCCGGGTCCGCGCAGGGCAGCGACGGCAAGACCGTGCAGATCAGCTCGACGTTCAAGACGCTGGCCGCGAGCACCCGGCTGAAGGCCTCGGTCGCGCCGCTCGACGGCGAGACCGTCGGCGTCGCGATGCCGATCCAGATCTTCTGGAACAACACCGTCAAGGACCGCGCCGCGGTCGAGAAGCGGCTCTCGGTGAAGACCTCGGTCCCGGTCGAGGGCAGCTGGCACTGGATGAACAGCAAGCAGGTCAACTACCGGCCGAAGAACTACTGGCCCGCCGGCACCAAGGTGACCGTGAACATCGCCACCCAGGGCGTCAACGCCGGCGGCGGCGTCTGGGGCTCGGCGAGCCGCCAGATCGACTTCACGATCGGCAAGTCCGTCGTCACCAAGGTCGACGTCAAGAAGCACACGATGGCCGTCACCATCAACGGCAAGCTGGCCCGTACCATCCCGATCACCGCCGGCAAGGACGGCTTCACCACCCGCAGCGGCGTGAAGGTGATCATGGAGAAGTACCGCACCAAGCGGATGGACGCCCGCACCGTCGGCATCCAGCCCGGCGACCCGGAGTACTACGACATCCACGACGTCCAGTACGCCCAGCGCGTCACCAGCTCCGGCGAGTTCATCCACGGCGCCCCGTGGTCGAGCGGCAGCCAGGGCACCGAGAACGTCAGCCACGGCTGCGTCGGCATGAGCCTCAAGGACGGCGCCTGGTACTTCGCCCAGACGCTCCGCGGCGACCCCGTCGTCGTCACCGGCACCAACCGCCCAATGACCCCCGGCAACGGCTGGACCGACTGGAACGACAGCTGGACCAAGTACAAGGCGGGTTCGGCGCTCGCCTGACCTGGGCTTTATGAGGCCGCCTCACCTTCGGGTGGGGCGGCTTCTTGCATTCGGGCTCTGCAGACCGCGCGGGCTCAGCCGGCCGTCCCCGCCGACGGCCGCCTGACGGCGTACTGAGCCAACTGGGCCCAGTCCTCGAGAGCTGTCTTCAGGATCTGCTTCACGGTCTCCTTCGTGTGCTCCAGGGCAAGCGCGATGAAGCACTGACACCGGGTGAGATCGTCGCCGTTCGCCACACACAGCAGAACGCCAATCACTTGAAGACCGCGCGCGGCGGCCGCGCAGCGGACGTCCATCGGCAGCGGGATCCCGATGCATCGAGCGCTGCCCATGCACGAGTGTGACTGCGACTACGCAGCGTTGCCTCTCGATGCAGAGTGTCGGTTCAGCCCTCCCCGAGCGGGAGGCGGACTGCGGGCCGGAGCAGTAGGCGGAGGTCGGCCAATGGCGGGTAGTGGGTGGCCTGCTGGCCGGGTCTTGCCGCGGCTTGGGGTCAGGCGCGAGTGAGGGGCAGGTGGACTGCGGGCGGGAGCTCTCGGCGTACGGGGGTGGCGGCTCGGATGCCTTCGTTGGCCATCAGGGCTAGGGAGAGGTCTTCGAGGACGAAGTCGTCGCGGAGGGCGCCGGCGGACTTGGTGCGGGTGATCAGGTCCAGGAGGGCGCGGAGGGTGCGGTCGCGTTCGGCGGCGAGGCCGGCGGCTGGGGGGAGGCTGGAGGTGAAGGCGCGGGCGAAGCCTCGGTCGAGGGCGTGCTGCTCCATCATGCGTTCGACCATCTGGCTGAAACCGTGCCACGGGTCGGGGGCGTCGAGGGCGTCCTGGACGATCGTGGAGCAGAGCGTCATCTGCTCGGCGAAGGCCGCGGCGTGCAGGGCCTCCTTGGTGGGGAAGTGACGGTAGAGGGTCGCTACGCCGACCTCCGCACGGCGGGCGATCTCGCGGATGGGGACGTCGAGACCCTCCGCGGCGAAGGCCAGGCGGGCCACGGCGAGGATGCGCTCGCGGTTGTCGCGGGCGTCGGACCGCAGCGGGGCTCCCACTTGTGTCGTCACGTTTCTCACTTTAGCTAAACGGACGGGGTGTTCCGTTACGTTCGCGGGCATGAGAGTGATCGAGTTCAGTGAGTACGGGCCGCCCGGAGTACTGCGGGTGGCCGAGGTCGAGGAGCCGCACGCGGGGCCGGGGCAGATTCGGATCGCGACGCGGGCGTCGGGGCTGTCGGTGGGAGAGACGGCGATCCGGGTGGGGCGGTACCGGGAGATCCTTCCGGCGAGCTTCCCGTGGCGGACGGGCTTCGATGCTGCCGGGGTGGTGGACGAGATCGGCCCGGGGGTCGTCGACCTGGCGGCCGGGCCGGGCCAGCCCGGGGCGGCGGAGCCGGTGCGCGGTCAGCTGGCCGGCGGCGGGTCGAGGGCCGCCCACTCCGGCTCGGGTGGACCGGGGATCGTTGCGCCGGGCGCGAGCGGGCCGGGCGCGGGCGGACCGGGGACCGGTCAGCTCGGCGCGGGCGGTCCGGGGCTCGGCGAACCCGGCTCGGGTGGGGCGGGGCGCGACGGACTCGGCGTCGGTGGGCCGGGGGTCGGCCGGCGCGGCGTCGGTGGGCGGGGAATCGGCGGCCCCGGTTCCAGTGGGTCGCCGATCCTCGGGCCGGGCGCGGGTAGGCCGGGGACTGGCCAGTTCGGCGCGGGTGGGTCTGGGACTGGCTGGGGTGGTGCGAGTGAGCCGGGGATCGGCCGGCCCGGAGTGCGGATCGGGGACGAGGTGTTCGGGATGGCGACGATGGAGGGGCGGGCGGCGAATGCGGACTTCGTCGTGCTGGCTGCTTGGGCGCCTAAACCGGCTGTGTGGGGCTGGGAGGAGGCTGGAGGGGCCGCTGGGAGTGTGGAGACGGCTACGCGCGTTCTGGACCGCCTACAGGTCCGCTCAGGGCATACGGTGCTGATCCAGGGCGCTGCTGGGGGAGTGGGGAGTGTCGCCGTGCAGCTGGCGGTGGCTCGGGGGGCTCGGGTGATCGGTACGGCTCGTGAGGGGAACCATGAGTTCCTCCGAGCGCTGGGAGCGGAGGCGACGACGTACGGGCCGGGGCTGGAGGAGCGCGTCAGGAAGTTGGGTGCTGAGGAGGTTGACGCGGTGTTCGACTGTGCTGGTGGGTCGTTGCCTCAGCTGGTGACTATCGCGGGTGACCCGGCGCGGGTGGTGACGATCGCTGACTTCTCTGCTGCGCAGTACGGCGTACACATGTCGCACAGTGCGCCCGCTGATGAGACCGGGGAGGCTGTCGGCGCGGCTGACAGGCTCGCGGTGCACGGGCTTGCGGAGGCGGTGCGGCTCGCTGAGGAGGGCGGGCTGCGGATTCCCGTGGCGGCGAGTTTCGCGCTCGAGGAGGCGCCGGCGGCGCACGAGCTGAGTGAGAGCAAGCACGCGCCGGGGAGGATTGTCTTCCGGCACTGAACAGGAGACCGGCATCCGGTCAGCACAAAGCGAAAGGCCCCGGCTCGCAAGGAGCCGGGGCCTTCGTCTTACCGAGCGTCAGTGCTTCGAGATCTGCTCTCGGGCCGTCTCGTCGTCGGTCTCGACGGTGCCGGTGACGCCGGGGACCTCGGTGCTGTGGCCGAGCTCCTCGTGGTCGTCGTGGCCGTGACCGTGGGCGTGAGCTTCCTCGATCTCCGCCGCGGTCGGCTTTTGCACCGCGTCGGCGAAGTAGAAGCGCGACAGCGCCGCGCGGATCTTGGTCAGGCCGCGGTGCGGGGCCGCGACGCCGTTCTCGTCGGTCTCCGGGCCGACCTCGAGCGGCAGCTGCCGCTCGCGGGCGGTCAGGGCGTACGCCTCGTAGTTCGAGATCGGGGCGTGCCGCTCGGTGTACTCGCCGTCCGGCGACCGCATGATGACGCCGGTCTCCAGGCCGTGCAGCAGCCGGTCGTTGTCGGCGCGCTGCAGCGAGATCGCGATCCGCCGGGTCACCCAGAAGGCGAACACCGGGCCGAGGAACACCGCGAACCGCAGGAACCAGGTGACCGAGTTGAGCGAGACGCCGAAGTGGGTCGCGATCAGGTCGTTACCGCCACCGATCCACAGCAGGCCGTAGAAGGTGATGAACGCGGCGCCGATCCCGGTCCGGGTCGGTACGTTGCGCGGCCGGTCGAGCAGGTGGTGCTCCCGCTTGTCGCCGGTGATCCACTGCTCGATGAACGGGTAGAGGGCTACCAGGGTGACGAACGCGGGCGGGATGATCAGCGCCGGGATCAGCAGGTTCCAGCTCAGCGTCACGCCCCAGAAGTGGGACTCGAAGCCGGGCATGATGCGGACCGAGCCTTCCAGCCAGCCCATGTACCAGTCGGGCTGCGAGCCTGCCGTCACCTCGGCCGGGTTGTACGGGCCGTACAGCCAGACCGGGTTGATCTGCAGCAGCGCGCCCATCAGGGCGGTGATGCCGAAGACGACGAAGAAGAAGCCGCCGGCCTTGGCCATGTAGACCGGCATCAGCGGGTAGCCGACGACGTTCTTCTCGGTCCGGCCGGGACCGGGGTACTGGGTGTGCTTGTGGTACACGACCAGGATCAGGTGCGCGGTGACCAGCGCCAGGATCAGGCCGGGGATCAGCAGCACGTGCACGGTGAAGAACCGGGACACGAAGTCGTCGCCCGGGAACTCGCCGCCGAAGATGAAGAAGCTCAGCCAGGTCCCGATCACCGGCGAGGCCTGGATCATGCCCTGGGTGATCCGCAGACCCGTTCCGGAGAGCAGGTCGTCGGGGAGGCCGTAGCCGATGAAGCCCTCGATGATGCCGAGGAACAGCATCCCGAAGCCGATCACCCAGTTCAGCTCGCGCGGCTTGCGGAACGCACCGGTGAAGAAGGTGCGCAGCAGGTGGACCATCATCGAGGCGACGAACAGCACGGCCGCCCAGTGGTGGATCTGCCGCATCAGCAGACCGCCGCGGATGTCGAACGAGATGTCGAGGGTCGAGGCGTAGGCCTCGGACATGTGCAGGCCCTTGAGCAGGCTGTACGAGCCCTGGTACTCGACCTCGGCCATCGACGGCTTGAACCACAGGGTGAGGAAGACGCCGGTCAGCAGCAGGATGATGAAGCTGTAGAGGGCGATCTCACCGAGCATGAACGACCAGTGGTCGGGGAAGACCTTGCGCAGGTTCTTCTTGCCGAGCTTGGACAGTCCGGTCCGGTCGTCGAGCCAGGCTACCGGCGGGGGAAGTTCTTTCGTGGCCACTGTTGTCACCCTCGTTCCCAGAAGCTCGGGCCGACCGGTTCGGTGAAGCCGCTCTGCGCGACCAGGTAGCCCTCAGCGTCCACGGCCAAGGGTAGCTGAGGCAGCGGACGGGCCGCGGGGCCGAAGATGACCTTCGCTCCGTCGGCCAGGTCGAACGTCGACTGGTGGCACGGGCAGAGCACGTGGTGGGTGGTCTGCTCGTACAGCGAGATCGGGCACCCGACGTGGGTGCAGATCTTGGAGTAGCACAGGATGCCGTCGATGCCCCAGTTCTCGCGGCCGGCCGGGGTCCGGATCTCGTTCGGTGCGATCCGCACCACGATCACCGCCGCCTTGGCCTTGGCGTTCTGGTACTCGACGCCGCTCTCCTCCTGGATCGGAGCGAGGTTCGCGGGGGCGGCGTTGACCAGCTGGCCGACGATCAGGTCGGACGGCTTGATCGGGCGCAGCGTGACGTCGTTGACGACCCGGATGCCCTTGGCCCAGATGGTGTCGTACAGCTTGCGGCCCGGCGCCGGGCCGAGGTCGCGCAGCAGCACGATGGCCGGCAGGCCGAGCAGCGCCATCGCGCCGATCAGCGAGCGGCGGATCAGCTTGCGGCGGGTGAACCCGGACTCCGCGACACCGGTCTGGAAGCCCTCGATGATGTCGGCCTGCTGCTCCGGCGTCCCGTGGCCGGGGTGCCGGTACTCGACGATCTCGGTGTCGACCATCAGCTTCTTGGCCCACTGGATGGCGCCGGCCCCGATCAGGAACAGCGCCAGGCCCAGGCACAGGCCGATCGTCATGTTGTTCGCGTTGCCGGACAGCGGGCCGAACACCAGCGTGGCGTCCCGCGGGATCGCGAAGTACGCGACGCAGGCGCCGAGCGCGAGCACACCGGCCAGCGAGAACATCGTCGCGACCTGCCGCTCGACGCGGTCGGCGGCCTTCGGGTCGATGTCGGTGATCCGGTGCTCGTGCGGCTCGATACCCGGGTCGGGAATCGGCTCCGAGACCTCCACGGCGCCGTGGCCGTGGTCGTCCCCGCTCTTGACGGGGAGGTTGTCCTTGTCGTCGCTCATTCGGCCTTCGCTCCCTTGGCCTTGACGCCCTTGGCGCCGATCCAGACCGCTACGCAGACCAGCAGGCCGATACCGACCAGCCAGCCCCACAGACCCTCGGAGACGGGGCCGAGACGGCCGAGCCCGAAGCCACCGGGGTCCTTCTGCTCCTGCAGGGCGTTCAGGTACGCGATGATGTCGCGCTTGTCCTGCGGCTGCAGCACCTGGTCGGAGAAGACCGGCATCTGCTGCGGACCGGTGAGCATCGCCTCGTAGATGTGCTTGGGGTCCACGCCCATCAGCGACGGGGCGTAGCGGCCGTTCGGCAGCGCGCCACCCTTGCCGGCGAAGTTGTGGCAGGCGGTGCAGTTGGTCCGGAACAGCTCGCCACCGCGGGTGACCTGCTCGTCGGTGGCCTTGCTGATGTCGTAGGAGTCCGACGCCGGCACCGCCGGGCCGGGCGCCAGCGACGCGACGTACGCGGCCAGGGCCTCGATCTCCTCCGGCGTGTACGCCGGGGTCTTGCGCGGGATCTGGGCGCCGGGCTGCATGGCCGGCATCCGGCCGGTGCCGACCTGGAAGTCGACCGCGGCCGCGCCGACGCCGATCAGCGACGGGCCGGCGAACTTGCCCTCGCCGTTGCCGCCGCCCTCGGCGTTCAGGCCGTGGCAGCTGGCGCAGCCGACCGCGAAGAGCTTCTTGCCCTCCTCGATCTGCTGGGACTGGGCCGAGTTGTCGGCGACCGCGTTGTCAGGGGCGAAGGCGGCGTACGCCGAACCCACTGCCAACAGGCCGAACAGGAGCACGACGAGGCCGGCTGACCGGTGCCGTCGTCGCGCAGACAGAAAGCGCGCCGGTGACAAGGAAAGTCTCTTCTCACTCATTTGAGCAGGTAGATGGTCGCGAACAGGGCGATCCAGACCACGTCGACGAAGTGCCAGTAGTACGACACGACGATCGCCGAGACGGCCTGTTCGTGGGTGAACTTACGGGCCATGTACGTGCGTGCGAGCACGTACACGAAAGCGATGAGACCGCCGGTCACGTGCAGACCGTGGAACCCGGTGGTCAGGTAGAAGACCGATCCGTACGGCGACGAGGCGATCGTCACACCCTCGTGGATCAGCGTGGCGTACTCCGTCACCTGGCCGGCGATGAAGACCGCGCCCATCAGGTAGGTGAGGATGAACCACTCACGCATGCCCCAGGAGCGGACGTTCAGCGCCGAACCGGTGCGGCCGACCCGGCCGTGCTCGGCGGCGAAGACGCCGAACTGGCAGGTGAACGACGACAGCACCAGGATCGTGGTGTTGATCGCCGCGAACGGGATGTTCAGGAGCGCTGTGGAGGCGTCCCACAGAGTCTCCGTCCCCGGTGCCGCGGCGGCGGTCGTCACCGACCGGATCGTGAAGTACGCCGCGAAGAGGGCGGCGAAGAACATCAGTTCGCTCGCGAGCCAGACGATCGTGCCGACACTGACCATGCTGGGACGGTCGTGATGTCCGTGTTCACGGGACGCTGGGAGTGCGGTTGCAGTGGCCACGCGGTCATTATGTCGGTCCGGGTTCCTGACAGCACGCCCACCCCCATGCATGTCGGCGCTTTCTGGTTTCTACTGTGGAGGCGTGCTTCCCCTTCACGCCGGACCGGGCGATCAGATCGAGCCGATCACGCCGCTGCGGCTGCTGACCGCCTGGACCTTCGAACCGGTGCTGCTGGCGGTGATCGTGGCCGTCGGCGCCCTCTACCTGTACGGCGTACACCGGCTGCGTGCGCGGGGGGACAAGTGGTCGCGCGGCCGCACGTTCGCGTTCGTCGGCGTCGGCCTGGGCAGCGCGGTGATCGCGACCCAGTCGGTGCTCGGGGCGTACGACACGGTCCTGATCAGCGTGCACATGGCCCAGCACATGGTGCTGTCGATGCTGACGCCGCTCGCGATGGCGCTCGGCGCGCCGGTGACGCTTGCTCTGCGCACCCTTCCGCAGAAGCCGCGCGGATGGTTGCTCTCCGTGCTGCACTCGCGGTTCGCGAAGGTGATCTGCTTCCCGCTGATCGGGTTCACGCTGTTCGTGCTCAGCCCCTGGGCGCTCTACTTCAGCGGCTGGTACGACGCGACCCTGCGCTCGACGCTCCTGCACGACCTGCTGCACCTGCACTTCATCGCCGTCGGCTCGCTGTTCTTCTGGCCGCTGCTCGGCCTGGACCCGGTGCCCGGCCGCGTCATCTACCCGTTCCGGCTGATCCTGACCTTCCTGACGCTGCCGTTCCACGCCTTCCTCGGGATCACGATCATGTCCGCGAACACGCTGATCGCCGAGGACTGGTACACCTCGTTCGGCCGCTCCTGGCCGCCCTCGCCGCTGCGCGACCAGTACATCGCCGGCGGTCTGCTCTGGGGCTCCGGCGACATCGTCGGGATCATCTTCTTCGGCGTCCTGTTCGTGCAGTGGGTGCGCCAGTCCCAGCGTGAGGCACGCCGCGAGGACCGGCGGCTGGACCGCTTGGAGGAGCAGGCGCGCAGAGCCGGGCAGGCACCCCGGTAACATGCGCGGTGTTATCTCGATGTCCACACACAGCTTGGGATGAAGCGATGAGTTCAGAGCGTCCGCTGAAGGTGCTGGTCTACAGCGACGACCGTACGACGCGGGAGTCGGTCCGGCTGGCCCTGGGCAAGCGGCCCGCCGCCGATCTGCCCGAGCTCGAGTACTTCGAGTGCGCGACCGAGCCGGCCGTGATCAAGACCATGGACAAGGGCGGCATCGACCTGGCCATCCTGGACGGCGAGGCCGTCCCGGCCGGCGGGATGGGGATCGCCCGGCAGCTCAAGGACGAGATCTTCCGCTGCCCGCCGGTCCTGGTGATCACCGGCCGTCCGCAGGACGCCTGGCTGGCCACCTGGTCGCGCGCCGAGGCCGCGGTCTCGCACCCGATCGACCCGGTCCGGCTCGCCGAGGTGACCGCCGGGCTGCTCCGGCAGCGGGTCGAGTCGCTGCCCGCGACGACCTGACCCGGCGATGACCGCCGCTTTCACCTGGCCCCAGGTGCTCAACCCGCTGCTGCGGCAGGAGGACCTGGACAGCGCCGCCACCGGCTGGGCGATGGAGCAGATCCTGTCCGGCGCGGCCTCCCCGGCGCAGCTGGCCGGGTTCGTGATCGCCCTGCGGTCCAAGGGCGAGACGGTCACCGAGGTCGAGGGCCTGGTCACCACCATGCGCGACTTCGCCACCCGGCTTGAGGTGTCCGGCCGCACGCTGGACGTCGTCGGCACCGGAGGTGACCAAGCGCACACGGTGAACATCTCCACGATGTCGGCGATCGTCGCGGCCGGCGCCGGGGCGAAGATCCTCAAGCACGGCAACCGGGCCGCCTCGTCGGCGTGCGGCGCTGCCGACGTACTGGAAGAGCTCGGGATCCCGCTCGACCTGACCGCGGCCCAGGTCGCGGCCGTGGGGGAGCGGGCCGGGATCACGTTCTGCTTCGCGCCCGCGTTCCACCCGGCGCTGCGGCACGCGGCCGTCCCGCGCCGGGAGCTCGGCGTACCGACGACGTTCAACTTCCTCGGCCCGCTGGCCAACCCCGGCAACCCGTCCGCCCAGGCGGTCGGCGTCGGCGACAGCCGGATCGCCGGGCTGATGGCCGGCGTACTGGCGCGGCGGGGGATCGACGCGCTGGTCTTCCACGGCGACGACGGGCTCGACGAGCTGACCACGATGACGACGTCGCAGGTGTGGTCGGTCGGCGGCGGCTCGGTCGAGGGGCCGGTGACGCTGGATCCGCGCGAGCTGGGGATCGAGCCGGTTCCTGCTGGCGCGCTGCGTGGTGGAGATGCGGCGTACAACGCGAAGGTGGTCCGGGCGCTGCTCGATGGGGAGACCGGGCCGGTGCGGGACGTCGTACTGCTGAATGCCGGGGCTGCTCTGGCGGCGTACGACGCTGAGCCGGGGACGGTCGCGTCACGGATCCGCGCCGGGATGGACCGCGCGGCGGAGGCGATCGACTCCGGGGCCGCGAAGGACGTGCTGGACCGCTGGACGACGATCTGCCTCGAGGTCAAGGGCTGATGGTGTGGGGCCCGCTCCCTTCGGGGAGCGGGCCTCTCCTACTTCTTGAACTGAATCTGCGAGACCTTCGTCCGCCACACCGGAAGCCACTGCGGCGTGGACCCGGCGATGTCGGCCACCGACACCACCGCCGTACCGTCCCCGCGGTCGACCACCGCGACCATCACCGTCGAGAAGGTCTCCGGCAGCTTCGGCTTCCGTACGTCGACCTTGATCGTCAGCTCGTGCCCCACGTGCCCGTCCACCGTCAGCGGCCGGTGCGTGGCCTTGCCGATCAGCTTCACGTTCGGGTCGTAGAGCTGCACCAGCGCCGTACTGGCTGCCTTGATCGTCGCGTCCTTCAACCCCGCCGGGGTGTTCGTGAACGCGATGGTCTTGGGCAGCTGGCCGAAGGAGACGTAGTTCACCCAGTCCGCCTCGCCGTCGTAGTCCTCGTGCACGGCGATCGCGCTGCCCGCGCCGGACGCTAGCCCTGTCCGGTCGCCTTGCGCCTCCCAAGCCGCCGACATCACCGGCATGGTGTCGTCGAGCCCGTTGTAGAACAGCCCGCCGATCACGCGGCCTTCGGGCGTGGGCGTCGGCGAGGGCCGCAGCGAAGGACTGATCGTCTTGACCCCGCCCGCAGACCCCGCCGGTACATCCACCGGCGAAACCGCCGAGGCGTTGGTCCAGAGCCAGGAAACGCTGAACCCGGTAATCAGCACTGCCACCAGTACGAGCGCCAGTGCGCCGATGAGCCGTGCTCGGTGGGGGCTCCCGCCGGAGGGCTTGGTCACCACGCCGTAGGACTCGTCATCCCCATCGTCCTCAGGCGGCGGAGGTCCAATCTCCTGCTCCTGCCATCCGCCCCGGCGAGCCGCCCGACGGGCCTGCGAGCCGTGCTCGGGCTTCTGCCTGCCCAGCCTGGAGTCAGGCTGCCCGCTGCCCAGCGGCACCTGCCCCTGAGCCCCAGCCTGCTCCGCCATCCCAGCCCGCAACGGCACCTGCCCCTGAGCCCCAGCCCCCAGCGCCTGCTCCAAAGACCCCAACCGCTGCGGAGGTTGCCCTTGGGGGCCGGCCTGCTGTTGCGCATGGGGACCTACCTGCTGCTGCCCGTGGGCCCCAGCCTGCTGCGGTGTCTGCGCCTGAGCGCCACCCCACAGCTGTGCCTGCCCCTGGCTGCTCGCCTGCTGCGGTGTCTGCGTCTGAGCGCCAGCCCACGGCTGAGCTTGCCCCTGGTCGCTCGCCTGCTGCGGTGTCTGCGTCTGAGCGCCAGCCCACGGCTGTGCCTGCCCCTGGCCGCTTACCTGTTGCGGCCCCTGCGCCCGAGCGCCATCCCAAGGCTGCGCTTGCCCGTGGCCGCTCGCCTGCTGCGGTGTCTGCGCCTGAGCGCCATCCCACGGCTGAGCTTGCCCCTGGCCGCTTGCCTGCTGCGGACCCTGCGTCTGAGCGCCAGCCCACGGCTGTGCCTGTCCCTGGCCGCGTACCTGTTGCGGCTCCTGCCCCTGAGCCCCGTCCCACGGCTGTGCCTGCCCCTGGCCGCTCGCCTCCTGCGGCGTCTGCGCCTGAGCGCCAGGCCCCTGCGGCCCGCCCTGCCCAGTCCCTCGCGGCGCCCCCTGCCCCTGCTGCTGAGCCTGCCCGTACGGCGCGGCAGGCCCACTCAGCCCAGATCCTCCTGGACCACCAGCCTGCCCGAGCCGCTGGGCACCCGCCTCTGACCGAGACCCATCACCGCTCTGCGCCGCAGGCCCGTAAGCTCCCGCCCCTTGCCGCGGCGGCCCGTACTGCCCAGGCCCCTGCGGCCCACCCTGCGGCGGCCCGTACTGTCCCGGCGGCCCCTGCGGCGACCGACCAGGCCCGCCCGTCGGCTGCCCAACTACTGGTGCACCCGGCTGCTGCCCACCAGCCTGCACCGGCCTACCCGGCTGAGCCGGTCCACCTGTCTGCGCAGGCCCACCCACCTGTGTCTGACCAGGGCCAACCGGCTGTCCCTGTCCACCGGCGTACGTCGGACCGCCTGGTCCACCTGCCTGCGAGTACCCGCCTGCCCGCACCGGCCCACCCGGCGGCACGGCACCACCCGGCCCACCCATCTGCTGCGCCGAACCACGCGCCCCAGCAGCATGCGCCGGCCCACCGCCGTGCTGCGGCCCACCGATCTGCTGCCGCCCCTGCGGCTGCGCCGACCCACCAGCGTGCTCTGCCGACCCACCAGCGTGCCGCGTCGACCCACGAGCGTCGTGCTGCGCCGACCCGCCTGCGTTTTGCGGCCCACCGGGTTGCGCCGGTCCGCCTGCCTGCGCCTGCGGCCCCGGCTGCACCGGACCACCCGACCGCGCCGACTGCTGTCCCGGCCCGCCTGCTGCCGCGGGTCCGCCCGCCTGGTGCACCATCCCACCGGCTTGCTGCACCGGCGCACCGGGCTGCTGCCCCGGACCACCCGACCGCACCGGCGCCCCCGCCGCCTGCTGCGCCGGACCATCTGCGTGTTGCGCCGTGCCGCCTGCCTGCGGCACAGGACTACCTGCCTGTTGCACAGGACCACCCGGTCCCGCCTGCTGGCCACCGCCGGACGCCCGCTGCGGCGGCGCCTGCTGCTCCGCCGGACCCTGCGAAGCCCGCGGACGCGACGGAGGCGGCGGCGGAGGAGCCGGCGCCCGCGACTGCCCGAACAATGGATCCGACCCACCCAACGCATCCGAAGACCCCAGCGAGCCCGCCGCACTCAGCGGACCGGAATCACCAGGCACCGGACGCTGGGCGGGCGGCCCACCGGCGTCTGCGGGCGACCCAGCGACGTTGGCGGGCGACCCAGCGACGTTGGCGGACGGCCCAGCGTCAGCCGGCGGCCGAGCAACGCTCGCAGGCGACTCACCCGGCGAACGAGTCTCCTCCGGTCCAACGCCCTCTTCACCCACCTCTCCCGCCAGCTCAGATCGTGGCGGCGGAGACGGAGGCGGAGCGCTGTGGCGGGGTGGGTTTTCGTTTTCAGCCAACGTTGATTCCCTTGTAGAGCGCGGCTTCGGCCGTCCTCAGATCCGGCCGGGTGGTCGGGATGTCGCTGATGTAGGCGACGGCGGTGCCGTCGCCCAGATCGAACACCGCGACCGTCAGGGTCAGTGTGCGGGTGGTGATCTTCGGGTTCGTCGCGGTGACGGACTGCTGGAAGTACCAGCCGTTCTTCCCGGTGCGCTTCGCGGCGCCGTTGCGCAGGTCGGCGAACTTCACGGGGATGTCGCCGTACAGCGTGCTCCGCAGCTGCGCCGACAGGTCCGCGGCGGTCGCCTTTACGTCGCCGTTGAACAGCACCGACGTACCGAGCGCGCCGACGAACGCGTCGGCGTACCAGCTGTTCTTGCCGTCGAACTTCTCCTGTAGCAGCACGTACTGCCCGCTGGAGTTGACCAGCTGCGGGACGAGTCGCTTGCGGTCCGACCACGGCGGGCGCTGGCGCGGGAACGAGATCGCGTCGGAGGCGATCCGCCCGCCCTCGTGCAGCTTCGGGTTCTTGGACTGACCGGGGCGGACAGTGCTCTGGGTGCCCGGGGGAGTGGTCGGCTGGCTGGTGGGCGCGGTGGTGGGGGTGCCGGTCGGCGTGGTCGTCGGCACGCTGCCGGTCGGCTCGGGCTCGGCCTTCTTGTCGTCGCGGTTGGCGACGAAGAAGACGCCGGCTACGACGATCAGGACGAGCCCTACCGCACCGGCGATGACCAGCATCGCTTTCGGCGGGCCGCCGGGCTTGTCGCCGCCGGTCTTCTGCCGGGTGCCGCCACCGGTCGGCCCACTCGGGCCTGCTTGCCACTGGGCCTGTCCGCCTTGCTGGGGACCCCAGCCACTCTGGTCAGTGCCTGTCTGCGGAGTCTGTACGGCGGACTGCCACGGATCGCCCTGCCCGCTGTTCTGCCACCCAGCAGCGCCCTGCTGCCCACCGGTCTCCCAGCTGGCAGCCCCCTGCTGACCGCTGCTGTCCCAGGCCCCAGCGCTCTGCTGCTGGGTGCTGCTGTCCCAGCCACCAGCGCTCTGCTGCTGACCGGTCTCGGAGCTGGCGGCTCCTTGCTGGCTGCTGCTGTCCCAGCCGCCGGTGCTCTGCTGCTGGCTGCCGGTCTCCCAGGTGGCAGCGCCCTGCTGCTGGCCGCCTGTCTCCCAGCTGGCAGCGCCCTGCTGGACTCCGCTGGCGCTCTGGCCGCTGCTGTCCCCGCCGCTGGCGTTCTGCTGACCGCCGGTTCCCCAGCTACCCGTACTGCCGGCCTGCCAGCTTCCAGCACCCTGCTGATCAGCTGACGTCTCCTGGCCGACCTGGGAGCCTGCAGCACCCTGCTGACCGGCCTGGGAGTCCGGAGCGCCCGACTGCGAGCCCACAGCGCTCTGCCCCCACTGCGGAGAGGTCTGCTGCTCAGCCCACTCCCCACCGGTCGGACCCCACTGCGGCGTCTGCGCCTGCTGCTCGTCGGCCGATCGCCAGTGATCCGGGTAGTCCTCTCCCGGCGCCTCGTCAGGGACCTTCCACAGCTGAGGCGTCTGGTCACCGGCGGGCGTCGTACTCGCAGATTCTGTTGCCAAGGACAACGTCCACTGGTTCTGCGCCGGCTCGGGGTCGCCGGTGACGGTCGCGGGGTCTGGTCCGGTGGTCTGGTCGCTCGCCGCGGGAGCTTCCTGCTGGGTCCAGTGCCCGGCGTTGGTCGAGCCCGCGAACTTCTGCGTCCACGTCGCGCGCGCCTTCTCGGCAGCGCTCAACGACGAGGTGTCGACCGACTCATCCGGTGCACCGCCCTGCGCGGCGGACCCAGCGGTCCACGCGTTCTGGACCTGGGTCGGTTGCTCAGCCTCTGCCACGACCTCAGGCGGTGTCGCAACCTTCGGCTGCACCTCAGGCTGAGCGACAACCGCAGGCTCATCCACCACCGCAGGCTGAACCACAGTCTCCGGCTCAGCCGCCGCTTCAGGCTCCGCCGCGACCTCCGGAGCCGCCTCCTCCGGCGTCTCCCGTTCGGTCTTGTTGGTCCACTGCGTCCCGTTCCACCAGCGGATGGTGTCCGGTTGTCCGGTGGGGTCCGGATACCAGCCGGCGGGAGGGTTGCTCATGGGTTCACCGTAACTTCAGCGGGGTGTCAGACAGGCCACGCGATCAGCCTCAGAGACCGTCCTCCTGGCCGAGGCTGAAGGCGGCCTCGAGGTCGTGCGTCGAGTACGTCCGGAACGCGATGTGCGTCTCGGTGCTCTGGACGCCGGGCACCCGGTTCACGTGGTCGGGGATGACGCTGGCGAGGTCGTCGTGATGAGCGACCCGGACCATCGCGATCAGGTCCAGACCACCGGTCACCGAGTACACCTCACTGACCCCGTCGATCGCCGCCACCTGCTCGGCCACCTCAGGAATCCGCGCCACGTCCGCCTTGATGAACACGATCGCCGTGACCATGTCGTCCTCTCCGTCTTCCCCCGCGAGTTGCTGCCGCGGTGAAGCATAGTTGTCGGGGTTGGTTGGGGTGGGGTTGCAGTACGCCGGGGGTGCGCGCTCGGGTGCGCGCCTGTGACCCTCCGGCGCGCCACGGCCCTGACCCCGTCGGCGGGCGAGCACGAGTCGGTCAGCCGCTACAGGTCGGTGGGGATGCGGCCGACGGGGTGGTCTGTGGTTGAGGTCGCACCGGCCGGAGGAGTTGCCAGCGGGTCGATCGGGAGGCCGAGCTGGTTCTTCTGCAGCTTTCGGCCCTGTATTTACCTTGCCGTCGCCTTGGTGGCCTGCAACTACAGGTTGTCTGTGATGCGGCCGACGAGGTTGCCTGTGGTTGAGGTCGCGTCGGCCGGGTGGGGTGCTCAGTAGCCCCGTGGAACTCGGGGCGGTGGGTGGTGGATGTCCGTGGAGGAGTGCGCCAGGGGTGGATGGCAGCTGCTGGCGAGAGCGGCGATGCGCGCGAGTTGGTGTGCTGCCGGAGGTCGGCGGGGATGCGGCCGGCGAGGTGGTCTGTGGCTGGGGTCGCGTCGGCCGGGTGGGGTGCTCAATAGCCCCGTGGAACTCGGGGTGGTGGGTGGTGGATGTCCGTGGAGGAGTGCGCCCGGGATGGATGGCGCCTGCTGGCGAGAGTCCGCGGTGCGCGCAAGTTGGAGCGTTGCGGGAGGTCGGTGGTGATGCGGCTCGGCGGGGTGGGTTAGCTGCCTGTGCGCGCCGGGCCCAGCGGACGCAGCTGCCGGCGGCGGCGTTCTGAAGGATGGTGGTGGTCCTCCGAGCGCGGGGGGTCGAGGCGGCGGAGGTGGCGGGCGGCGCCGGAGATGGGGCAGGTCCAGGTGCCGGTCAGTTCGACCAGGCGGATGCCGGGTTGGTCGAGCCAGCGGAGGACCAACTCGATTTCCTCGGGGGAGGCGGTGGCTACCGGGCCGATGCCGGGGAGGACTGTTTCGGCGGAGGCTCGGAGCATTTCCAGGTACTTGCGGGGGTCGGTGCCTCGGGTGGCGATGCCGGCGGCGGCGAGGCGGCCGTGGCGGATGACGTGGAGTTCCCAGCCGCCGTCGTCGGTGCGGCGGGCGGCGCAGATCTCGGGGCAGCTGGTGACGGCGCCCATGCGCTGCATCTTGGCGCTGCTGCGGACGAAGGCGCCGAGGCGGTCACGGTGGACGGCGGCGTCCTCGAAGCGTTCGTCGGCGGACAGGACGTCGATGCGGCGGGTCAGCGCCTCGATCACCGGCGACGGGTCGGAGACCAGCGCCGCGCGCAGGCCGTCGACGAACTCGCCGTACGCGTCCATGTCGATGCGGCCGTCGCAGGGCGCCACGCAGCGGCCCATCTCGGCGAGGACGCAGGGGGACATCCGCGGCGCGCGCGACATCCTCGGCGTGCACTGGCGGATCGGGAACGCCTCGTGCAGCGCGGCCATCGCGCGTTCGGCGGTCTTGCGGGAGCTGAACGGGCCGAGGTACCCGGCGTCGTCGTCGCGGAGCTTCTTGACCAGCGACAGTCGCGGGAACGGCTCGACGGTGACCTTCAGCCAGTGCTGCCGCTCGGGGAACTTCGAGCGCCGGTTGTAGCGCGGTTTGTGCTCCGCGATCAGCCGCAGCTCGCGGACCTCGGCTTCCAGCGACGTCCCGCACTCGATCCCGCGCACCCCGGACGCGATCCCGATCATCTCGCCGATCCTGGTCCGGGTCTCGGACGCGGTGAAGTACGAGCGCACCCGGGTCCGCAGATCCTTCGACTTGCCGACGTACAGGACCTCACCGCGATCGTCGGTGAACAAGTACACGCCAGGGGCGTGCGGCAACGACTCCGCCAGGTGCCGCTTCTTCCGTACGGCGGGCGCCACCCGCGCCGAGAAGGTCTGCAGGTCCTCGAGCGTCTGGACGCCGAGCGACCCGACCCGCTCGAACAGCCCGTGCAGCACGTCGACCGTCGCGCGCGCGTCGGACAGCGCGCGGTGGTTCGGTGACGTGGTCGACCGGAACAGCTTGGCCAGCGTGCCGAGTTTGCAGTTGGGCACCTCGTCGGGCGTGAGGACCCGCCGGGCCAGCAGCGCCGTGTCGACGACCGGGAAGTCGGGCCAGTCGTACCCGTGCACCTGGGTGTCGTGCTTGAGGAATCCGACGTCGAACGGCGCGTTGTGCGCGACCAGCACGCAGCCGCGGGCGAACTCCAGGAAGGCCGGCAGCACCGAGTCGATCCGGGGTGAGGAGGCAACCATCCCGTCGGTGATCCCGGTCAGGACGGCGATGAACGGCGGGATCGGCTCGGCCGGGTTGACCAGGGTCTGGAACTCACCGACCAGTTCACCGGCCCGGACCTTGACCGCGCCGATCTCGGTGATCCCGGAGTCGCCCGGCGCGCCGCCGGTGGTCTCCAGGTCGACCACGCAGAACGTGACGTCGCGCAACGGTGTGCCGAGGTCGTCGAAACTCGGCTGCACGCCACGGATCGCGACCAGCGGTCCGGGCGCCGGGGCAGCGGCGGGATCCGGCGAGGGGCTGCTCATGACGACGACGCTAGAAGCCCGCACCGACAATTCCTGCGCTGACACGCGGCCCGACCGACTACGCTGCCGGTATGCGTATTCAAGCGATCACCGCGATCCCGGGCCGTGCGCCGGGCCGCTGTGGTCCGCGTCACTGGCTGAGCCAGACCTCCGTCCGGGCCGGACTGCGGACCGGTGACTGAGGCAGGCACCGCCGCCGGCTCCGCTACCACCGCCTTGCCCGAACCGGTTCGGCAGCGGGTTCTCGCTCTCGCCGCCCAGGCTCTCGGTCAGCTGCCCGCGACCGATGTCCCGGCGCCGCTGCGGCGGTTCGCCAGCTTCGCCCCGGCGAAGCGGGCCAAGCTGTCGGCGTCGGTGATGGGCCCGATCCTGGCGACCGACGAGCACTTCCGCCGGCTGATCGCCTTCGAGGTACGCCGGGAGCACCCGGAGCTCGGCGACGCGATCGCGGAGGGCGTCCCGGTCCCGGCCGCGGAGCCGGTGGAGGCGGCCGCGCTGGCGTACCTGCTCCGCCCGGACGACTGGGAGGACCGGGTGCTGGCCGCTGCCCAGGTGCAGCCGGACACCTCCGCCGTGGACGACCAGGTGGTCACCCGGCTCACCGACCAGCTCGACCAGGCCCGTACGGAGACCCGTCAGGTCCGGGAGCGGCTGCGCGAGCAGGTGACCGAGCTGAAGGCGGAGAACACCACTCTGCGCCGCAAGCTGAACGAGGCGCGCCAGCGGATCAGCGGTCTGCAGGGCGAGCTCGAGCAGCGGACGATCGAGGCGACCACCGCGGACGAGCGGGTCGCTGCTGCGCGCGCCGAGGTGGAGCGGGAGGTCCGCAAGCTGCGGGCCCGGGTGACCGAGCTGGAGGCTGTGGAGCACGCAGCACGTCGTACGGCGGGGCAGGAGCGCGAGATGGCGTCCACCCGCACCAGACTGCTGCTGGACACGCTCGTAGAGGCTGCCAGCGGGCTACGGCGTGAGCTGGCGCTGCCGCCTGGGGGAGAGCTGCGCCCTGCCGACACTGTCGCCGGTGTGGAGCCGTCGGCGGCTCCTGTCGGCCGTACGGCGCCTGACGACGACCCGGCGCTGTTCGACGAGCTGCTGGCGCTACCGCAGGTACACCTGATCGTGGACGGGTACAACGTCACCAAGACCGTCTGGCCGAACTCCCCGCTGCACTCCCAGCGGCAGCGGCTCGTCACTGCGCTCGGCGCGCTGGTGGCGCAGCGGCGGGTCGAGGTGACGGTGGTGTTCGACGGCGCTGAGCTGTCCGGGCCGGTGCAGCTGACGCCGCCGCGCGGCGTACGGGTGCGGTTCAGCCCGGCGGGCGTGATCGCCGACGAGGTGATCAGGCAACTGGTCCGCGCCGAGCCGCCGGGGCGCCCGATCGTGGTCGTCTCGTCGGACCGGGAGGTTGCCGAGAGCATCGTCCAGCTCGGCGCCCGGGCGCTGTCCGCGATCAGTCTGATCGCACGGATCGCCCGCCCCTGAAGCCGATCCGCCGCCGCGCCTGGAAACCCCGTCGATCAGAAACTGTCGGTGGGGCTCTTTAGCGTCCTTGGCAGCCGGATGCAAGTCCGGGTGCTTCCCCCCTTTGGAGGACGTTGTGCTGATCGACTGCGACGCGTGCGTGATGAGAGGTCCGGGCTGCCAGGACTGCGTGGTCACGGTGGTGCTCGGGCTGACTGCCGAGCGGTCCGCCGAGCTGCGGATCGACGACGACGAGCGCGCGGCGCTCGACGTACTGGCCCAGTCCGGTCTGGTGCCGCCGCTGCGGCTGGTCCATGCCGTCAGCAGCGTCGAACCAAACGCTGCTGGGGAAGGAGAATCGGCCGCGGACGCGGTCTGAGCGCCGCTCCGGTCGCGCCCTGACCGCGACCGGGACGGTCGGCAACCCTTTGCCCGACGTTAATTTTGGATCAAACCCGAGGGGCGAATTGCACCGGTCACGAATCGGTTACTACTGTTACCTCTCGTTGCCTCAGCGTGTCGGTCTTCCGGACCGGCCGGGCAGCACCAGCCGAAGGGTGACCCCCCGGCCGGCGAAGAACCTGCTGCGGTAGGTTCGTCGCTTCGGGCGTCGGGTCGACGGGGACGGCGCGAGCAGAGGAAGGGACCGACCGGGCTGTGTCCATCGGACGCATCAACCGCACCAGGGGTATCGCCCTCGCCGCCATCACCAGCACCGCCGTCGTGGCGGGAGTGCTCTTCATCCAGGGAGCCGCGGACGCGGACCCCAAGCTGACGCTGGAGCAGGCGAAGGCCCAGGTCGCGACGCTGCAGCACAAGGCCGAGCAGGCCGGGGAATCCGCCAACGATCTGCGTGGGCAGATCAAGGCGTCGACCGACCGGGTGAAGGCGCTGCAGGCCGGTATCAAGAAGCAGCAGACCCAGGTCGACGCGGTGAAGCGGCAGATCGGCTCGCTCGCGGTCGCCGGGTACCAGACCTCCGGGATGACGACGACGGCGCAGCTGCTGCTGTCGACGAACCCCGACCAGTTCCTCAGCCAGGCCTCCACCGCCCAGGCGTACGCCGGCCAGCAGAACTCCGCGCTGCGCAAGTTCCAGGCCGCCCAGGGCAAGCTCGCCGACCTGCAGGCCAGCGAGCAGACCGAACTGGCCGCGCTGCAGAGCGTGCAGGCCCAGCAGGACGGCCTGAAGAAGCAGATCCAGACCAACCTCGACGCCGCCGAGAAGGTGCTCGGCAAGCTCAGCGACGAGGAACGGTCCCGGATCGAGGCCGAGAACGAGAAGGAAGCCGAGGAGGCCCGCGAGCAGCGGACCAGCCGCAGCGGCCGGATGGACGACGACGAGGACCTGCCGGACGTCCCGGCCAGCGGCCGCGCCGCGGCCGCGGTGAACTACGCGATGGCCCAGCTCGGCGACCCGTACGTGTGGGGCGCCGACGGCCCGAGCTCGTTCGACTGCTCCGGCCTGACGATGGCGGCCTGGGGGCGCGCCGGCGTCTCGCTGTCGCACTCGTCCAAGCAGCAGATCAACGAGGGCCGTCGGGTCAGCAAGAGTCAGCTGCAGCCGGGCGACCTGGTGTTCTTCTACAGCCCGATCAGCCACGTCGGCATGTACATCGGCAACGGCCGGATGGTGCACGCCAGCCGCCCCGGCAAGCCAGTCAAGACCGAGTCCATCAACGTGATGCCGTACAGCGGCGCCGTCCGCCCGGGCTAAGCAGGCGCGGGTTCAGATTCGTGATCACGGCTCCGGGGCACGCCCCCCGGAGCCGCGTCGTTTCACCACCGGTGTGTTCTCCTGTCGGGGAGGACGCCTAAAGTGACTCCCCGGACTGGGGCAGGTGAGCAGCAAGGGGCCGAGGTGAACGACGACCAGCGCGAGACGACGCCGCTGCCTGCCGTTCCCCCGGGCCCGCGGAAGGCCCCGTCGGACCAGACGACGGTGGTGATCCCCGCGCAGCACGCGGCGCCGCGGCAGAAGAAGCCGGCGACCGGGGGTGGTTGGTGGGACGACGCGCCGGTCGGTGAGGTCAAGACCGAGCCGGTAGCTGCTCCTCGCCCCGCCGGAAGCGGGGACGGTGGCAAGGACGCTGACGGCTCCTGGAAGAGTGTCGTCTGGCCCCTCCCGCGTCCTCTCGTCAAGCGGATCGCCCTCGGAGCCGCGGTCGGGGTGGTCGGCGTCGCCGCCTTCGCGGGCATCCGTCAGCTGGCCGACGACCCCGCGAGCACCACCGGCCCGACCGGTACCCCCAATCCCGGTCAGACCTCCACGACTCCCGACGAGGCCTCCGGGGGCGTCCGCCGCGCGGTCGCCGGCGAGGCCGTGCTGCAGAAGATGGCCGACGCCGTCCGCGCCGAGAACCGCTCCGAGTTCCTGGCCACGATCGACCCGCAGGCCAAGTCCTTCGACGAGCAGGCCCGGACGATTTACAGCAACCTCGGCAAGCTCCCGCTCGCGACCTTCCAGCTGCGCTACGTCAGCGACGACCCGGCCGCGCTCGAGCCGGACCGCACCCGCGCCCTCGGCGGCACCCAGTCCTGGCTCGCCCAGGTCGAGGTCTCCTGGCAGCTCACCGGGTACGACGCGAAGCCGGCCCGCGAGATGCTCCCGGTCACCTTCGTCACCCGCGACGGTACGACGTACGCCGCGTCCTTCTCGGAACGCTTCGTGGCCGGTCAGCGCCGCCCGATCTGGGCGCTCGGCAGCATCGACGTCGCCAGGAGCGAGCACAGCCTGGTGATCAGCCTCGACTCGCAGGCCAACGCCGACGACTACGCGGAGGTCACCGACCGCGCGGTCGACTCGGTCAGCAAGGTCTGGGGCCGGAACTGGCGGCAGAAGGCGGTCATCTACCTGCCGTCGAAGCAGTCCCAGATGGAGAACGTGCTCGGCGCCCAGCAGGGCACCTACACCCAGATCGCGGCCGTCACGATGGCCGAGCTGGACACCCCGCAGGTCGGCGCCCCGGTTCGGATCGTGGCCAACCCGAAGCTGTTCGACGAGCTCGGCAAGCAGGGCCGGCGGATCGTGCTCACCCACGAGACCACCCACGTCGCCTCGACCGCTACCGCCTCGCCGGTACCGTTGTGGCTGGCCGAAGGGTTCGCCGACTACGTCGCCTTCACCGCTGTCTCCGTCCAGGACGAGTCCGCGGCGAAGGAGCTGTTCAAGGCGATCCGGGCCGGCAAGGTCCCGAAGACGCTGCCGGCGCCGGAGGCGTTCGCCGCGTCGTCGACGGAGCTCCCGCAGGCCTACGAGTCGGGCTGGCTCGCGTGCCGCCTGATCGCCGAGCGGGAAGGACAGAGCAAGTTGGTCAAGTTCTACCGGACCGTGCACGCGTCGAAGAGCCCGACCGGGCTGGCCGACGCGTTCCGCACCGTGCTGGGCACCACCGAGCAGCAGTTCGTCGCCGACTGGCAGAACTACATCAAGCGGCTCGCCGGTGTCTGACGCGACCGCCCGCCGGGCCCCCTGGGCCGCCGGTGTGCTGGTCGCCGCCGCTCTGGTCGTGGTGATCGTCACCACCACGCCCTGGCACCTGATCGACCTGCCCACCCCGGACGCCGCGCTCGACTTCACCAGCGCCGAGATCGACCGCCAGCAAGCGTTCCGCCACGCATTGTTGCCGTGGTCAACGACTTCGTGGGTGCTGTCGGTGCTCGTCCCGCTGGCGATCGGCTTCAGCCCGCTCGGCCGCCGCCTGTACGACGTACTGCGCATCCGCCGCTGGTGGCTCGCCGTTCCGGTGCTGGTCGCCGGGCTCGGGCTAGTGACCTCGCTGGTCACGCTTCCGACCGACGCGCTGGCCGAGCAGGTCACCCGCGACTACGGCTTGTCCACCGAGAGCTGGGGCCTGTGGCTGCGCGACCGCGCGGTGAACTGGCTGCTGATGTCGCTCGCGCTGGTCGCGATCGCGCTCGGGCTGATCGCGCTGGCGAAGAAGTGGCGAACCTGGTGGTGGGCGCCCGCGGCGATCGCCGGCGCGGTGCTCGTGCTCGGGGTCTCGTTCGCGTACCCGGTGCTGGTCGAGCCGCGCTTCAACGACTTCACCTCGATGGCGCCGGGAGCGCGGCGCGACGCGTTCATGCAGTTGGCGCGTGAGGACGGCGTACCGGTTCGCGATGTGCTCGTCGCTGACGCGTCGAAGCGGACGACGGCGCTGAACGCGTACGTGTCGGGCTTCGGATCGACGCGGCGGTTGGTCGTCTACGACACGCTGCTGAAGGACGCGACGCCGGCACAGGTGCGCCTAGTCGTCGCGCACGAGCTCGGGCATGCGGCCGAGGACGACGTGCTGCATGGGACGCTGATCGGGACACTCGGGGCGGCGTTCGCCGTGGTGCTGCTCAAGCTGCTGCTCGGTGATCGGATGGCTGATCCGCGCCGTACGGCGGCGTTACTGGCGCTGGTTGTCGCCGGTACGACGCTCGCGGCGCCGGTGCAGAACCTGGTCAGTCGCCGGATCGAAGCGCGCGCTGACTTCCACTCGCTGCGGCTGACGAACGATCCGAAGGATTTCGTCGAGATGCAGCACGCGCTGTCGGTGACGAACATCTCGGGTCTCGAGCCGAGCCGCTGGCGGTACTGGATGTTCGCCAGCCATCCGACGCCGCCGGAGCGGATCGCGATGGGGCGGGCGTGGGGGAGCGAGCACGGGGATCCGGTGCCGCCGCTGGTGGACAGATGACCTTGCGCCACGCCCCGACAGCCGGATGACCGTCCTCGTCGTCACCAACGACTTCCCGCCCCGCCAGGGCGGGATCGAGACCTTCGTGCGGTCACTCTGCGACGAGCTCGACGATCTCGTCGTCTACACGTCGCACACTCCCGGCGACACGGCGTACGACCACACGCTGTCCTTCCCGGTCGTTCGCGACCGCACGAAGATGCTGCTCCCGACGCCCCGAGTCACCCGCCGAGCGATCGAGCTGATGCGCGAGTACGACGCCGACCGCGTCCTCTTCGGCGCCGCCGCCCCGCTCGGCCTGATGTCCCAGCAGCTCCGGGCCGCCGGCGCCCGCAGGATCGTTGCCATGAGCCACGGTCACGAAACCTGGTGGGCGAGCCTGCCGGCGACCCGCCAGGCCCTGCGCAGGATCGGCGACACCGCCGACGTCGTCACCACGGTCTCGGCGTGGTGCGAGGAGCGGATCGCCCGCGCGCTGTCGCCGAAAGCAACCATCGAGAGACTCACTCCAGGTGTTGATCCGGCTCGGTTCTTCCCGGGGTGCGGGGGAGAGCAGATACGCAAAAGCCTCCGACTCGGCGATCGTCCGGTCGTCGCCTGCGTCTCCCGGCTGATCGCTCGCAAAGGCCAGGACACCCTCATCCAGGCTTGGCCGCGCGTGCTCGCCGACGTACCCGACGCCGTCCTCCTGCTCGTCGGCGGCGGCCCGGAGCGCGAGCGCCTGGAAGCCCTGGCCGAACCGCTCGGCGACTCCGTGCACTTCACCGGATCCGTGCCCTGGCAGGACATCCCGCCGTACGTCGACGCCGCGGACGTCTTCGCGATGCCGACCCGGACGCGCCGCTTCGGCCTCGAACCCGAAGCCCTCGGCATCGTCACGGTGGAGGCCTCCGCCACGCGCAAGCCGGTGGTGATCGGCGACTCCGGCGGTACGCCGGACACCGTCCGGCACGGCGAGACCGGCTACCTGGTCGACCCGTACAACCCGGTCGCGACCGCGGTCCGGCTGGTCGAGCTGCTCACCGATCGGGGCCGTGCGCAAGCATTCGGTGATGCCGGCCGAGCGTGGGTCGAGAGTGAGTGGACCTGGGCCACTTCCGGTACGAAGCTCAGGACCCTGCTCGACGTCTGACCAAAAGTGTGTACTCTGGGTGCATGCATCAGATGTCCCGCCTCGCCGCAGCCGTACGAGCTTTCCGCTCTCCGGCTGCCGCTGTCTGACATCTTCCTCCAGAACCGGCGACCGGAAACGGTCCGCCGGTTCTTGCGTCTCCGAGGCCAGCCCATCGTTTCCGGTCCACACCCCAAAGGACCCGAAATGAACCTCACCAAGACCTTCCTCGACTTCTTCACCGAGCACGACCACATCCCGACCACGGGCTCCTCGCTGATCCCGCGCCCGGGGGACCCGGTGCTGTTCACCACCTCCGGTATGCACCCGCTCACGCCGTACCTGGAAGGTGATCCACATCCGCTGGGCCGGCGCCTGGTCGGCGTGCAGCGATGTCTGCGCACGACCGACCTGGACGAGGTGGGCGACCCGACGCACCTGACCGTGTTCGAGATGCTGGGCTCCTGGTCGCTCGGCGACTACGGCAGCGAGCAGACCCTGCGCTGGGGCTACGAGCTGCTCACCGAGCGTTTCGGCATCGACCCGAGCCAGCTGTACGTCACCGTGTTCGGCGGCGACAACCAGGTCGAGCTGGACCAGGAGTCGCTGCGCACCTGGCAGTCGCTGGGCGTCCAGGTCGAGTTGACGAGCGACGAGAACTGGTGGTCGAACGGCCCGACCGGTCCGTGTGGCCCCGACTCGGAGATCTTCATCTGGACCGGCGACGGCTCACCCGAGGGCACCCCGACCACCGACGACCGCTGGGTCGAGGTGTGGAACCACGTGATGATGCGCTACCGCCGGCTCGACGACGGGTCGCTGGAGCCGCTGGAGCAGCGCAACATCGACACCGGGCTCGGGCTGGAGCGGCTGACGATGCTGCTCGAGGGCAAGAAGTCGGTCTACGAGACCAGCCTGTTCGAGCCGTGGACGCAGACCGTGCCGAAGCTGTGGAAGCTCGGCGAGACCGACGAGCGGATCGTGATCGACCACCTCCGGTCGAGCATCGTGATCGTCGGTGACGGCGTGCACCCGTCGAACACCGGCCGCGGCTACGTGCTGCGCCGGCTGATCCGCCGGGTGCTGACGATCCTGTGGCGCGACGACGAGTCGCGGTCGCTGGCGGACCTGCCGATCGAGCTGTTCCAGCAGACCCTGGACCACTTCCACCAGGGCGAGCTGGTCACGCTGGTGCGCCGGATCATGATCGACGAGGAGATCCGGTTCACCAACCTGCTCGACCGCGGCCGTCGCATCCTCAGCCACGACCGCTTCCGCAAGCCGCTCGACGACAGCGACTTCGAGTACCTGCACGAGACCCACGGCCTCCCGCGGGAACTGGTGGACTCGCTCCTCTAGAAGACCTGGACAGCCCGGGTGGTCGGCTCGTACGGCGACCAGCCCGGGCTCCCGGTCTTCGCGAAGCTCACCCAGGCGGCGTGCATCCGGTCCGCCAGCTCCTGTGGCGGCTCCGACCCGTACAGCGGGGAGGTGGCGGTCGCCAGGGTGTCGAACACGAACGGCAGCTCCAGCGCGTGGCAGGAGCGCAGCCCCTCCAGCGGCGACTCCCAGCTGAACTCGTACACGTACGCCGTACCGCCAGCCGCCTGCTGAGCCTCAGCAAGCCTCACCGTCGGCTGCGCGATCGCACGGTCGCTGCTGATCGCGGTGAAGATCTCACCAGGCGTCCCGGTGTACTCCGACGCCAGCGCCGGGTCCAGCCCAGCCCGAGCGAGCAGCACCGGCAGGGCCTCAGTAGTGATCGAGCAGCGATTCCAGTCGGCACGGTGAACAGGTTGAACTCGTGCCGCGTAGCACCAGCCATCACCTCCACACCAGCCGCAGCACCAGCAGCAATCGCTGCCAGCGGCTGCTGATGCACCAGCTCTCCATCGATCGCCGGGAACAGCGGCATGATGCCGCCGCCCGCCTGCACCGTCGTCACACCCCAGCGGGCCGGGTCAGGTGCAGCACGCAGCTCAGCGGACACCTGCTGCTGCACAGCGATCAGCTCGACCGTGGAGACGGACGACAGCCCAGCAGCAGTAGCCGGTACGCCGAGCCGCTTGGCAACCTCAGCCGTCACCAGCGCGAGGTCGCTGTCCAGCGCCACCGCCTCAGCCGACCCGCTCTGCACGATCGCGCGCTGGAACAGCCCCTTGGCCGCGGGCATCGCGAGCAGCGTCGCGACGCTCATCCCGCCGGCCGACTGCCCGAAGATCGTCACCTGCTCGGGGTCGCCGCCGAACGCGGCGATGTTGTCGCGCACCCAGCGCAGCGCCGCGAGCTGGTCGAGCAGCCCGCGGTTGCTCGGCGCGTCGGGCACGACGCCGAAGCCCTGTACGCCGAGCCGGTAGTTGATGCCGACCAGCACGACCCCGTCGCGCGCGAACGCGCTCCCGTCGTACGCGGGGATCCTGTTCGACCCGTTGCGGAACGCGCCGCCGTGGATCCAGACCATCACCGGCAGCCCTTCGCCGCCGGGAGTCCAGACGTTCAGGTTGAGGATCTCGTCGCCGTCGCTGAGCGGGTTCGCCAGCAGCACGTCGAAGGGCGGGTCGTACGGCGGTTGCGGCGCGGTCGGCCCGAACGCGGTCGCATCGCGGACGCCGTCCCAGGCGACGACCGGTTGCGGCGCTTCGTAGCCGACCGGCGTACCGGCGTACGGGATGCCGAGGTAGGCGGTCACCCCGTCGGTCGTGACGCCCCGGACCTGTCCACCCTCAACTGTCAGCTCCATGCGGCCTATCCTCGCACCGACTCCGGGACCTCCTCGGTGACCGGCAGTTCGAGTGGCGCGACCTTGCCGACCGACGACTGGGCGACGAACGCGCCGAGCAGCACGATCGCGCCGCCGATGATCTGGTTCGTGGTCAGCGTCTCGTTGAGCAGGATCCAGGCGAACAGCGTCGCCGCGACCACCTCGACGTACGCGACCGCGCCGCCGATCGCCGCCGAGAGCCGCTGGACCGCGGCCGCGCCGGCCAGGTAGGCGACCACGGTGCTGACCACGATCAGCCAGGCCGCGAACACCCAGCCGGGCGCCGACCGCTCGCCGATCGCGATCGTGTCGGTGAGCGCGTTCCACGGGATGCCCCAGGGCGCCGCGATCGCGGTCAGCAGGATCGCGCCGACGACGCTGCCCGCGGCCGTCATCACCAGCGGGTCGGCGACGCCGGTCAGCTTGTCGATCAGGATGAAGTACGTCGCCTGGCATGCGGCCGCGCCGAGCCCGGCGAGCAGCCCGATCAGGTCGAGCCGGACGCCGGACCAGATCTCGACCACGGTCGCGAGTCCGACCAGCGCGATCCCGACGCCCAGCGCGGCCGACTTCGGCACGGCGACCTTGCGGCCGAACTTGAGCCAGGCGACGACCAGCACCGGCCCGGAGAACTCGAGCAGGATCGCGACGCCGACCGGCAGCCGGCTGGCGGCGATGAAGAACAGCGTCTGGCAGCCGGCGATGCCGGTCAGCCCGTACAGGACCAGCTGCGGCCAGGAGGCGCGCGCGGCGCGCAGTCCGGCCGCGCCGCGGAAGATCAGCACCAGCGGGACGAGCAGCGCGGCGGCGCCCAGGATCCGCAGCCAGGCGGCCTGCTGCGGGGACATCCCGGCGCCGATCAGCGCCTTCGCGAACGGTCCGGAGCCGCCGAAGGTGACCGCGGAGAAGAGCGCGAACCCGAGCCCGATCGACTTCGTCCGGGCAGCATCCTGTGTCATGGGCGTAATGCTGGCACACCCATTACAGGCGCGTCGAGAGTGTTTCAGTTCGTGGTCAGAGCACGTTGACCGCGCGCGCCGCGACCACCGCGATGGTGAGCAGCGAGATCGCCGACTGGACCGTCATCAGCGCCTTCACCCGGGCCGACAGCGGCATCGTGTCGGTCGGGCTGAACGCGGTCGCGGCGGTGAACGCCACGAACAGGTAGTCGGTGAACCCCGGCAGCCACTTCTCCCAGCCGGGGATGTCAGCGGTCATCTGCGGGAACAGCAGGTCGGCGCGTTCGGTCTCGTGCTCGTGCTCGGGCGCCCGCGCGAACGGGCCGCCGCGGTCGACCTCCCAGTACCAGACCGCGAACGCGACGACGTTCGTCACCCAGATCAGCAGCGCGGCCTTGACCAGCACCATGCCGTTGTTCGCGTCACCGGAGGTCAGGTAGGCGATCAGGCCGGCCAGATAGATCCCGTTGATCACCACGATGACGGCCAGCAGGACCAGTTCCACCCAGCGCAGCCAGGGCTCGTCCCGGTGCAGGTGGAACGGGTTTGCCCACACCAGCGGAACCAGCAGCGCAGCGCCGAGCGCTGGCAGCAGCCAGCGAGGCATCGGCAGCACCTCGGCCGGAACTGTCAGCTGCAGGCCCAGCACGACCAGCACCGCCAGTGAGGCCGGCCACCTCCGCATGTGCTTCTTCATGCCGTCTTTCTATCCGACAGAGGCGTCGACTACTGCCTGTCCCACGTCGGTGCGTCGGTAGTGGACCTGGTGACCCGTACGGCGACGCGTGACCAGGCCGGCGGCGTACAGGGCCTTCAGGTGCTCGGCGACTGTCGCCAGGGCCAGTCCGTACTGCGCTGCGAGGGCACTGGTCGTTGCTGGTGGGTCCAGTGCTGTGAGCAGGGTTGCTCTGGTTCTGCCGAGCAAAGTGGCCAGGGGGTCGGGTGCTGCGGGTGCGTCGTCCCAGAGGCGGGCTGCACCGCGTGCTGGGTAGACCAGCGTCGGCTGGTAGCCCGGGGCAACGATGGCGACCAGGTACGGCCAGGCGAAGGCGCCGGGGACCAGCAGCAGTCCCTCACCGGAGAGCTCGTGGTCGGGCTCGCGGTAGCGGGAGGCGATCAGGCTGTCGTCGTTCCAGGAAAGCGTCGGGTGCAGGTCGTCGAAGAGCTTCGCGAGCCCGCCGCTGGTGAGCTGCTCGCCGCGGTGCGCGATGTCGTCGTCGAGCACGCGGCTGATCGTTGGCCAGTCGGGCTCGATCAGCGTGGTCCAGGCGTCCTCGATCTGGTCGGCGAACCGCTCGCGGGCTCCGGCCGGATCGGCCAGCATTCGGTCGATCGCTGGCGCCGCGGGGTTGTTCAGCTCGTCACGGGATCTGGTGAGCTCGGCCCGTACGACGTCGAGCGGCGTCGCGCGGACGCGGGCGATCTCGGTCGCGAAGCGGGCGCGGGAGGCCTTCGGCGGGGGAGTGAGGAAGTCGGGGGTGAAGCCGGTGCGTGGCTGCACTGCGCGGAGCATGCGGAGGTCGAGCCGTTTGGCCGCCTCGGCTTGGGCGGCGACCCAGGGGGAGTAGAGCGGGCGGTGCTTGCTGCCGTTCAGGACGCGGACCGCGGAGACGGTCTCCCAGAGCGGCGAGACGCCGAAACGGCAGCGCAGCGCGTCGGCCCGGGTGAAGCGCAGGACAGTCATCTTTCGGTCACCCCCGAAAGTCTAGTCGCCGGTCGGCGTCGCCGGGCACGCTCGGCCCGTGACCTCTCAGGCCGATCCACCGCGCGCTGCCCGTCCCGCGGGCGGCTACCTCGCCGTACTCCGCATCCCGGGCCTGCGTGCCGTCTTCACCGCGCACGCCGTCTCCATGGTCGGCACCGTCGCCGCCCAGGTCGCGCTCTCGATCCTCGTCTTCGACCGCACCGGCTCCCCGCTGCTCTCGGCGCTCGTCCTCGTCTGCTCGTTCCTCCCGTACGCCCTCGGCGGCACGATCCTCTCCTCGATCGCCGACCGCTTCCCAGCCCGCCCGCTCCTCGTCGCCTGCGACCTGCTCAGCGCGCTCTGCATCGGCGCCATGCTCATCCCCGGCCTCCCCGTCGCCGCCCTGCTCGGCCTGCTGCTGCTCACCGGCCTGATCGCCCCGATCTTCGCCGGCGCTCGCTCCGCCAGCCTCACCCAGCTCCTCCCCGCCGACCTCTTCCCGACCGGCCGATCCCTGCTCCGAACCATCAGCCAGACCACCGTCCTCACCGGCTTCGCCCTGGGCGCGATCGCCGTCGCCGCCGTCGGCCCGACCTGGCTGCTCGCCCTCGACGTCGCAACCTTCGCCCTCTCCGCAGTCCTGATTCGCTTCGGCACCCCGTCAACTCCGGCGCCAGGCGCCCGCGGCAACACCCTCCAGGCGTCCCGCGAAGGCCTCCACTACCTCTTCACCACCCCGAAGGTCCGCACCCTGCTGCTCCTCACCTGGGCAGCCCCCGCTTTCTCCGCCGTCCCCGACGGCTTGGCCGTCGCGTACGCCGCCCAAACGGGCGCAGCCGCTTCGGCCGCGGGCGCCCTCTTCACCGGCTACGCCGCCGGAACCGTCCTCGGCGAGCTCGCCGCCACCCGCCTCACGCCGCAGACGCGCCGCAAACTCCTCATTCCGTTGCTCCTGGCAACACAACTCCCCGCGATCGCCTTCGCCCTCACCCCGTCGGTCGCGCTCGCCGCAGTCCTCCTCGCCGTCTCCGGCAGCGGCCACGCCTTCAACCAGGCCGTCGACCCGCTGATCCTGGAAGCGGCGGACCCGGCGTACCGAGGCCGCCTCTTCACCGTCCAGACCAGCGGCCTGATGACGGTCCAGGGCGTCACGATCGCCCTCGCCGGCGTGATCGGAACCTTCGTCGCCCCGAACATCACCATCGCGTGCGCAGGCGTCCTCGGCACAGCGGTCGTCCTCACTCTGGCCCGAAAGACAAGAACCGCCGAACATCCCGCCGCGACCGCAGCCTGACCATCCGCGCGACTGCTGGGTCCTCGCTGAGCCGCTCGTACTCCCGCTTGGTCGGCGCATACGTCCGCCAGGCCCAGAGCACGATCGACCGCGCCGGATCCCGACTCAGCTGATCCCGCAACGGCCGCTCCCGATTCCCGTTCCACAGCTCGACCCCGCTCAGCGTCCGCCGTACGGTCCGCAGTACCAGTTGCCACATCACCACGGCTCGCGGCAGATCCAGCCAGACCACCACATCGGCGGCCGTCCAGGTGATCTCCCGGACCCGCGCCGAGTAGTTGCCGTCGACAACCCACCCGTCGCTCGCCGTCGCCGCAGCGACTCGCGCGGCGAACTCGTCCTCGGGCAGCTTCGTCCACCCGGCCTGCCAGAACAGGGCGTCCAGCTCGACATGCGGTACACCGAGCCGCGCGCTCAGCGCGCGAGCCACAGTCGACTTCCCCGAGCCCGCGACGCCGATCACCACCACCCGACGGACAGACCCCATCTCGATCAGGGCGCAGCGACCGGCTGCGCGCGGTCGGTCGCGAGCTTCACCGCGAACACCGCGAGCGCCGTACCAGTGACATACCGGTGGATCCGCGCCCACAGCGGCTTGCGGCTGAAGAACACCGCGACGGACCCGGCGGTGATCACGAAGATCGCGTTCACGCCGACGCCGACCGCCGTCTGCGTGAGCCCGAGGATCAGGCTCTGCGCGCCGACGTGACCCTGGGACGGATCCACGAACTGCGGGAGCAACGAGATGTAGAGGATCGCGATCTTCGGGTTCAGCAGGCAGGTCAGCAGGCCCATCCCGAACAGCTTGCGCGGGCGATCCGGCTCCAGAGCGTCGGGGGTGAACGCCGAGCTGCCGCCCGGTCGGAGTGCCTTCCAGGCCAGCCAGAGCAGGTACGCCGCCCCGGCGATCTTCAGCCCGACGTAGATCTCCGGCACCAGCGCGAACACCGTCGCGAGCCCGGCCGCCGCCGCGAGCAGGTAGATCAGGAAGCCGGTCCCGACGCCCGCCAGCGAGATCAGGCCGGCGCGGCGGCCCTGCACGACCGAGCGTGAGACGAGGTAGATCATGTTCGGCCCGGGCATCACCACCAGCCCCAGCTCGATCAGTGCGATCCCGATCAGTGCTTCCGTGCTGACAATCATCGCCCGTCCCCTCCGCCGTCGGTGCCTTGGCGAAACTAACAGGCGCCGGGATCCCCGGCGTACGGGTTTTCCCAGCTGAGACGGCTAGGCGCTGGCGCGCACGACCAGGGGAGCGGTGACCAGGCACCCAGGCTGATCAGCCTCGTTCGCGATCTCCCGCAGCGCCCGCGCGAACAGGCTGTTCGCGATGTCCCGCAGCGGAATCCGGGCCGTCGTCAGCGGAGTGTCGAGCATGCTCGCGAACGGGAAGTCGTTGAAGCCGGTCACCGCGACGTCCTCGCCGACCTTGACCCCGAGCCGCTGCAACGCCCGGATCGCCACCACGGCGAACGCGTCGTTGTCCGCCACGAACACATCCGGCCGATCAGCGCCCGCCATCGCCGCGGCGACATAAGCGCCCACCGCGTCGAGGTCGTCGAAAGACTCCGTCGCGTACGGCGTCTCGAACAGCTGCCGAAATCCTTCCTCGCGCTGATGCACCCACGGGAGCTCGCTCTTCGTCCCCAGGTACGCCGCCCGCGAGCGCCCGGCCGCGCGCAGGTGCCGCCCGATCGCGGCCATCGACTCGACGTTGTCCACATCGACCCAGCACTGCCGCTGCCCGGCGCCGGTCCGCCCGAACGCGACGAACGGGAACCCCTTCGCGGAAAGGAACTCGATCCGCGGATCGTGCGGCATCGTCTCCAGCACCACGATCGCATCGACCTGACGCGCGGCGATCAGCTGCTCGTACAAGGCGATCTCGGTCTTGCCCTCGGTCGGCGTCGTCACGTGGACGCCGTACCCGTCGACCGCGGCCGCCTTGACCAGCCCGCCGAGCAGCCCGTGCAGGAATCCACCGAGCCCCGGGTTCTGCTCGTCGACCGCGTCGTCGAGGTAGAGCGGCAGCCCGATCACCTGGCTGCGGCCGGACGACAGCGCGCGGGCGGCGTGGTTCGGCGTGTACCCGAGCTCGGCGATCGCGGCCTGGACCGCGGCGACCGTCTGCTCGCTGACCCGGTGCGGCGCGTTCACCACGTTGGACACCGTCATCGCCGACACCCCGGCCTTCCGGGCCACGTCGGCCACGGTCGTCCGGCGGTGCGCGGTCTTCCGCTCGGTCGCCATCAAGCCCCCTTCGTCAACTCATCCAACCAGCGTCACCGCGGCGCCGCGCGTCAGGCCGTGGCGGCGCGTTCGATCCGCGCCACGCCACCGACCGGTACGTCGAGCGCCCACAGCCCTCGCGGAGGTGCGCACGTCCCGCGCCGCACCTCGCGGCCGGAACAGTCAGACACTACGACCTCGACCGGCTCGTCACCGGCACCGTCGAGCAGCACGGTCGGCTCGTTCCCGCCGTTCACCAGCAGCAGTACGCCGGCCGGCGCCGCCAGCCGCACGACCGGGTTCGAGTACACCGCGACGATCGTCTCCTCCGCGGTGATCGCCGCGACCTGCGTGTACCGCGCGTCCGGCCGGACGGGCACCAGCTCGCCCTGCAGCAACGTCGCCGCGTGATCTCGCAAGAAGCCGAGCCAGTACCGCACCACGCGGTCGTGCTCGTCGGACACCGCGTCGAGCTCCATCGACACCTGCGGCGAGCTGAACAGCACGCCGATGAACTGCTCGGCGACGGCCTCCGCCGAGGCGTCCGGGTGCCACATCAGCATGTCCGAGTGCACGGCCCGATCGCCGGCCAGCAAGCGCGCGTCGACCGTCCGCACCCGGTTCTCCACCGCGTCCAGCGCGCAGTCGCCGGCGCGCAGGAAGGTCCCGTACTGCCACAGCCGCGGGTTCACGTAGTCCTGCCGGAACTCGATCAGCAGGTCCGGCCGCAACCGCTGCAGCTCGTCGCGCACCGCGGCGAAGAACAGCTCGACGCCTTCGTCCACGGTCGCGCAGTCGCCGTCCGGCGTGGGCGGCGGGTTCTTCCAGGCCCAGCTGTCGATGAAGTCGATCTTCAGCCCGTCCACACTCCAGTCGCGCACCGGCCGGACGCAGCACTCGACCAGGTGCTCGCGGACGTCGGCGTACCGGGGATCGAGCGCGACCGTCGTCTGCTCCGCGTCGAGGAAGCCGAGCGCCTTGTCGCTGAACCGGTCCCAGGCCTTCGAGTGCCGGCCCATCAGCGGCGGCGCGATCCAGAGCACGTAGTCGACGCCGAGAGCGTGCACGCGCCGTACGTGGTCGGCCATGTCGGGGAAGGAGCTGCTGGTCGGCTCCCAGTCGCCGCAGTACGCGTACCCGCGCTGGGTGTTGTCGGTCTGCCAGCCGTCGTCGACGATCACCGCACTGCACCCGTACTGCGCGCCGGTCCACGCGTGCCGCTCGACCGACTCCTGCGACACGTGCTGGTGGTCGGAGTACCAGGTCGAGTACATCGCGGTGCGGGCGACGTCGGGCACCGGCGTGATCCGGTCGCCGAGCTCGGCCGTCCAGGCGTCGGTGACGCCGCGCAGCGCGGCCGCGAAGTGCAGCGCGCGCAGGTCGATCCGGACGGTCAGCCGGTGCTCGCCGTCGACCAGCTCGACGTCGTCGACCACGAGCTCGACCAACTGCTCGGCGGTCTCCTCGTTCACGCCGACGGCGAAGTCGCAGCCGCGCACGCTCGAGGACAGCGACACGACCAGCGGGCTCACGTCGTCGGTGCGCACCAGCGCGGCGACGGGCGCCGAGCGGACCGAGCGGACGTCGCGCTGCGAGCCCCAGTCGGTCGGGAGGTTGCGGTGCGATCCCTGGGTCGCCTGCCACAGCGTCGCCGCGCCTTCGACCGGCCAGGTCCAGCGGATGCGGACCGGCTCCACCCGCAGGTCCGCGGCGACGATCTCCACCAGCAGAACCCCGGCGGTGGGCGCGTCGAGCCCGCTGACCCCGGCGGTGGGCGCGTCGAGCCCGCCGGCCCCGGCGCCGGGAGCGATGACCTCCCGGACCGTGGCGGCCCCCGAGACCGTGGCGGTCCGGACCACCGAACCGTCGGGGGAGCGCACCTCGAACGAGGCCTGGGGCGGGACGGGCATCGGCGGCTCCTGTCGTCGTCAGTAACTCTCGACCACCGACTATAGCGGTAAAATCGAAGCGTTCCCACGTATTGACGAATACCCGATCCATGCTAATTTTACCGCTAAACACGGATTCGTCGAAGGGTACCGCGATGCCGGAGCTGACCGTCACGTCGGACAGCGCGTACGTCGAGAACGCCTTCGCCTGGGCACGCGACCAGGCGCTGGCCTGGGTGACCACGGACGTTGCCGAGGGCAACCTCCCGTCGTACTGGGCCGGCTACCCGTCGCGCCCGATGTTCTACTCCCGCGACGTCTGCCACCAGGCCGGCGGCGCCCACCTGCTCGGCCTGGACGCCGAGAACTTCGCGATGCTGCGCCACTTCGCCGCCTCCGCCACCGCGGTCCGCAAGTGGTACCCGGTCTGGGCGTTCCACTTCGACGGCGCGGTCGCCGCCCTGGACTACCGCGGCGACGACGACTTCGTGCGGGAGATCCCCGCCGTCTTCGACCTGACCTGGCGGGCGCTGGAGCAGTACGACTGGACCGGCGACCGGCGCTGGCTCGACGACCCCGACCTCGCGGCGTACTACCTGCGCTCGGTCGACGACTTCGTCGCGCTGCACGACCACGACGGCGACGGCGTCCCGGAATCGCCCGGGACCGGCGACATCTTCGCCGGCTCCGCGACGTACAACGAGCAGGACGCCGACCACCCGCTGATCGTCGCGGCGGACGGGATCGCTCTGCAGTACGCCGCACTGACCGCGCTCGCCAAGCACCACGGACCGGCGTACGGCGACCGCGCGAACAAGCTCCAGCAGGAGTTCCTGACGACCTGGTGGGACGACGAGCAACGCCGCTTCGCCCGCGGGCGCACCGCGGACCACGGCCTCGACTTCGGCTGGGGACTGGAGTCGAGCTGGATCGCGCCGATGACCGGGCTGACCGGCGACGGCGTCCGCACCGAGCAGTTCCTGGACTTCGTCGAGCAGCAGCTCGAGCTGTCCCCGCCGAAGAACATCGAGGCGTTCAGCTACCTGCCCGAGGTGTTCTTCCGGCACGGTCGCGACGAGTCGGCGTGGCGCTGGATCCGGCACCTGATCGACAGCCGCGACGACTACCCCGAGGTCTCGTTCACCGTGGTGCACCACCTGGTGGCCGGGTTGCTCGGACTCCGGCCGGACGCCGCGGCCGGTGCCTTGTCCATCGACTCCCACCTGCCGGCCGACATCGGCCGGCTGACCGCCGACCACGTCCGGGTCGGCGGCTGGGACCTGCGCATCACCCAAGAAGGACGGCACACGACAGAGGTCACCGTGCACAGCGGACCGGGGCCGCTCACGGTGACCGCCGGACCGGCCGGCCACCGCACCATCGAGCCCGGCGGCACCGTCCGGGTGACAACTCAGACGAAGGACCCCTCATGACACTTCGCAACCGCCTGCTCCCCGTCGGAGCCGGACTCGCCGCGCTGCTGCTCGCCGCCGGGTGCGCGACCGGCAGCCAGCCCGCCGCCAACAACGGTGCCGCCGACGAGAACGGTGACATCACCTTCTCGTTCTGGGGCACCAACTCCGAGGCCGCCTCGCTGAAGGCGATCGCGGCCGCGTTCGAGCAGGCCAACCCGGGCACCAAGGTGACCACGAACTGGATCCAGGCCGACTACGAGCAGAAGCTGCAGACTTCGATCGCGGCCGGCACGCAGTCGACGGTGATCGAGATCAGCAACACCAGCCTGGCCGGGTTCGCGCCGAGCTTCGCCGAGCAGCAGGTCGACCCGGGCAAGTTCGTCCAGCCGAACATCTCCGACGCGCTCATGTTCGAGGGCAAGTACTACGCGACGCCGTTCACCGCCAAGCCGAAGGTGATGGCGGTCAACCTGGACGCGTTCAAGGCCGCCGGGCTGCCCGCGCCGAGCCCGACCACGCCGCTCAGCCTCGACGAGTTCAAGACGATCGCGCAGAAGCTGTCCCACGGCGACGGCAAGACCCGCGTCTTCGGGACCAGCAACATGTGGTTCAAGGGCTGGCTGACCGCGGCCGGCGGCGGTTTCTACAACGCCGACGCGACCGCCTGCACGTTCGGCGACAGCCAAGGCGTGGCGACCGCGCAGTACATCGTCGATCTGCAGAAGGAGCGCTCCGCGCCGAACTCGATCGACATCGAGGGCCAGGACCAGGCGCAGTGGTTCGCGGCCGGGCGGCTCGGGACCTTCAGCGACTTCGGGCCGTGGACTGTCGCCGACTTCGCCAAGATCAGCAAGCCGAACTGGACGCTCGTCCCGGTCCCCGGCAAGGGATTCCCGATGGAGGTCGGCGGGCTCGCGATCGCGAAGAACGCCAGCGGCAAGAAGGCCGAGACGGCGAAGAAGTTCGTCGAGTTCGCCAGCACGAACAAGACGGCGCAGGACCAGCTGATCCAGGGCAACACCGCGCTCGGCGTACCGATCATCGCGGAGTCGACGCCGACGCTGGAGAAGGTGCTTCCGGCCGAGCGCAACCTGGCCGCGTTCACGACCGCGCTGAAGACCGGTCTGGTCAGCCCGTCGGTGAAGCGCGAGGGCCAGATCTCCGGCGACGCCGACAAGGGCATCACCAGCTACACCCCGCTGGGCAGCGGCAAGGACGACGTGGCCAAGATCCTGCCCGGTCTGAACGACAAGTGCACCGCGGCCCTGAAGCAGTGAGGTAGACCGTGAACCCGACCATCGGATGGATCCGCCAGCTCGCGGAGTCCTGGGGAGTGCCCGCGGTCCTGGTGCCGCTGGTCCCGTTCCTGGTCCTGCTGATCGTCCTGTACGCCGTGATCGGGCTGGCGGCGTACGCGGCGTTGCGCAGGTGGCCGCGGGCCGACAAGACGATCGCCTTCTGGTTGTTCATCTCGCCCTGGCTGATCGGGTTCGTGATCTTCACCGTCGGCCCGATGCTGTCCTCGATCTTCGTCAGCCTGACCTCGTGGGACCTGATCACGCCGCCGAAGTTCGTCGGCCTGGCCAACTACTCCGAGGCCTTCCAGGACCCGCGGGTCGGGCAGGCGATCAAGGTGACGCTGCTGTACGCCGTGATCAGCGTCCCGCTGCAGACCGCGCTGGCGTTCGCGGTGTCGCTGCTGATGAACGTCGACCTGCCGGGGATCCGGCTGTTCCGGACCATCTGGTACCTGCCCAGCCTGGTCTCCGGCGTCGCCCAGATCGTGCTGTTCCTGTGGGTCTTCAACCCGCAGTACGGGCTGGTCAACGACGCGCTCGGCAAGATCGGGATCACCGGTCCCGGCTGGTTCAACGACGCGTCCTGGGCGCTGCCGACGGTGATCCTGATGAGCCTGTGGACGGTCGGCGGCGCGATGGTGATCTACCTGGCAGGATTGAAGGACGTGCCGGTCACGCTGTACGAGGCCGCCGCGCTCGACGGCGCCGGGCCGCTGCGGCTGTTCTGGCACGTCACGTTGCCGCAGCTGAGCCCGATCATCCTGTTCAACGTGCTGACCGGGATCATCGGCGCGCTGCAGATCTTCACCCAGGGCTTCGTCGTTAACGGCGGCCCGAAGGACTCGCTGCTGTTCTTCGTCTACTACCTGTACGACAACGCGTTCCAGAACTTCCGGATGGGCTACGCGTCCGCGCTGGCCTGGATCCTGTTCGTGATCATCATGGCGCTCACCGCCGTGACGCTGCGCGGCAGCGCCTTCGCGATCTACTACGAGACCGAGATGGGCGGGCGGCGCCGCCGCCCGCGCCTGAGGAGGGGCTGAGCCATGGCCGTACTGGTCGACACCGGCCGCGCCACCGAGGTCGCCGCGAGCGTCCGGCGCGCGGACCGCCCGTACTGGCGGCGGAACCTGCCGCTCACGGTGATCCTGTACGTCGTACTCGGTCTCGGCTCGGCCGCGTTCGTCTATCCGTTCCTGTGGATGATCGCGACCTCGCTGCGCTCGCTGGCCGGCGTCGGCAGCGCGGGCGCGAGCATCTGGCCTAGCGAGTTCCTCTGGGACAACTACACCCGGGCGATCACGTCGTTCCCGTTCTGGCGGTACGCGCTGAACTCGGTGCTCACCACGCTGATCCCGATCGTCGGGACGGTGTTCTCGTGCGCCCTGGCCGGTTTCGCGTTCGCGCGGCTGCGGGTGCGGTTCTCCGGGCTGGTCTTCGCGGTGGTGCTGGCGACGATGCTGCTGCCGGGGGAGGTGACGATGGTGCCGCAGTTCATGTTGTTCAACAACCTCGGCATGATCGACACGCTGTACCCGCTGATCCTGCCCGCGTTCTTCGGGTCGCCGTTCTACATCTTCCTGTTCCGGCAGTTCTTCTCCCGGATGCCCGCCGAGCTCGCCGACGCGGCGGTCGTCGACGGGTGTGGCTGGTTCAAGATGTTCCTGCTCGTCTACCTGCCGCTCGCGCGGCCGGCCGTCGTCGCGGTGTCGATCCTGCTGTTCATGGGCTACTGGAACAACTTCCTCGGCCCGGCGATCTACATCAACTCCGACCAGTGGAAGACGTTGCCGCTCGCGTTGGCCGGCTTCCAGTCCGTGAACGGCACCGACACCCCGTTGCTGATGGCAACGTCGGTGCTGATCACGCTGCCTTGTCTGGCGATCTTCTTCCTCGCCCAGAAGCAGATCACCAACGGGATCACCTTCACCGGGGGCCGGTGAATCCGGTTGACCGCGCCGGTGGGTTCGTCGATGATCGCCGCATGCCGGAACCTGTGGACGCGCTGCTGATCATCGACGTCCAGGCCGGGCACGTGGGTGGTGCGCACGCCGTACCCGACGCCGACCAGTTGGAACAGGCCGTCGCAGGCCTCCTGGCGGCAGCACGGGGGAGTGGGGCTCTCATCGTCCACATCCAGAACGACGGCGATGCCGGTCAGGTGGATGCGCCTGGGACTGCTGGCTGGGAGCTGCACTTCCAGCCGGCCGACGGTGAGACGGTCATCCGCAAGACCCACGACGACGCCTTCCGCGAGACCTCACTGACCGCACTCCTCACCGACCACGGCGTCGGGGCGGTCGCGATCTGCGGCCTGATGTCGGAGATGTGCGTCAGCGCGACCGCCCGCACGGCACTCGACCGCGGGTATCGGGTGGTTCTGCCGCAGAACGCCCACACCAGCACGGGCATCCCGGCCCGCCCAGGCCTGAGCGAAGCGATCCCCGCCGACACGGTCTCGCGGGTCGCCGAATGGGCTTTGGGAGATCAGGTCGAGCTGGTCCGGCGGGCCGGTGAGGTCGACTTCAAGCGCCGCTGACGAACGTGTAGGCCTCGTCAAGTAGAGCTTTCCAGCGGTTCGTATTGGGTATGCCGACCCACTCACGTGCGGGGTTTCTCCCGACGTGCACCTCCTCGCCACCCGCGGCGAGCAGCTCGGCAACGCGCGCGCCGGGCAGCTTCACGATCAACTGTCCCTCGCGTCCCACGAACGCGAACACCTTCGGCTCACCTTGAGACAGCACCCGAAGCGCCTCGCTGCCGAACATCGCCGCGCGATCAACCCCCGGCACCCCGTCGTACGCCTCGGCCAGCTCGTCAAGTAGTTCCTGCCCCCGCCGGCGCTCAGGACGCATCGGCAGCCCGCGCCTCGGTGAACGGCTGGCGGTCGAAGATGATCCGCAGCTCCGTGATCCGCCCGTCCACGACCGTGATCAGTTCCGCCGCCGGCGCATCCGCGACCGGCACCGTCCGCGTCCCGTACATCAGCAGCGCCGTCGACTCGTCGCCGTACGCCGCGAGCAGCTCCGACTCCAGCAGGATCTTCGAGAACGGCTCCATGAACCCGCGGAACGCCTCCGCGCCCTCGATCGGCCCGGACGGCGCCCGGCAGACGATCCCGTCGGCGACGTACTGCATGGCGGCCTCGAAGTCGTGGCCGGTCCAGGCGCGGTGGTAGGCGAGCGCGACGTCGAGCGCGGTCTGCTGGGTCATCGGGGGAGTCCTTCCGGTCGGCTGATACCTGTACAGACACCACCCGCCCCCGAATCGGAACGCAACCGCCAGGAATTGTCCGGAGCGCCTGCCACCATGGGGTGATGACGACGGTGCTGGAGCGGGCGCGCGGCGGCGACGACCGCGCCTTCGGCGAGCTGACGGCGCCGTACGCGCGCGAGCTGCACCTGCACTGCTACCGAATGCTCGGCTCGGCCACCGACGCGGACGACGTCCTGCAGGAGATCCTGCTCGCCGCCTGGACCGGCCTGAGCAGCTTCGCCGAGCGGTCGTCGCTGCGCACGTGGCTCTACCGGATCGCCACCAACCGCTGCCTGAACGCCATCCGCGACGGCAAACGCCGCCCCCCGACCGAACCGCTGCCACCCTTCGACCCACCCGAGCCGACCCGGCGCGGCGACATCACCTGGCTCCAGCCGTACCCCGACACCTGGCTCGAGGACCACGCCGTACGCCGGGAGACGATCGAGCTCGCCTTCGTCACCGCGCTGCAACGCCTCCCACCCCGCCAGACCGCGACGCTGGTGCTGGTCGACGTCCTCGGCTTCACCACCACCGAGGTCGCGGAGATGATGGACACCACCCAGACCGCGATCAAGGGCGCACTCCAACGCGCGCGGGCCTCGGTGG
Source organism: Kribbella sp. NPDC104740 (assembly GCF_055583505.1). Taxonomy (NCBI): domain Bacteria; kingdom Bacillati; phylum Actinomycetota; class Actinomycetes; order Propionibacteriales; family Kribbellaceae; genus Kribbella; species Kribbella sp. NPDC104740. The sequence goes on from NZ_JBVJNV010000011.1 coordinate 108,030, forward strand.
GTCAACCGTCCAACGAACCAAACGATGGAAAAGAACAAGACATAGCCCGCCGCTTCGCCGAAGCGTTCGTTGCCGATGACATCGAAGCTGTCACCGACCTGCTCACCGACGACGCCTGGCTCGCGATGCCTCCCGCACCGCACGAATACCAAGGCCCAGCAGCGATCGCGGCCTTCCTCCGCGCCAGCGCCGCCGGCCGTCGCGGGGCGCGCGTCCGCCTGGATCCGAGCCCCTGCAACCACCAGCCCGGCTTCCGCTGCTACTTCCTCACCGACGACCACCCACCCCGCTACGCCGGCCGCTTCGTCCTCACGATCGCCGGCGACCGCCTCACCCGGATCACCAGGTTCCTCGACCCCGCGCTCGAATAAACCGATCGTCCGCAGCCCGCCCACCCTGGCACCCTTGCCCCATGGACCTGGTGATCATCTTCGGACCCGCCGCCGCCGGCAAGATGACGGTCGGGCACGCCGTCTGCGAGCGGACCGGCTTCGCGCTCTTCCACAACCACGCGATGATCGAGCCGATCCTGGAGATCTTCCCGTTCGGCACCCCGCAGTTCAACCGCCTGGTCTCGGAGTTCCGCCGCCGCGTGCTCGAGGAAGCCGCCGCGTCCCACCTGCCCGGCCTGGTCTTCACCTTCGTCTGGGACCTGAACGACCCCGACGAGATCGCCCTGATCGCGTCGTACGCCGAGATCGCCAAGTCACACGGCGGCCGCACCCACCTGGTCGAGCTCTACTCCGACCAGTCCGAACGCCTCGCCCGCAACACGACCCCGTTCCGCCTGGAACGCAAAGCCAGCAAACGCAACCTCGAGTTCTCCGAACGCAACCTGCTGGACATGGACGCCCAGTACACCCTCAACACCGGCGGCCCCCGCACCAAGGCCGAGGGCCTCCTCGACCAGCACCCCTACCTCCGAATCAACAACACCAACCTCACCGCCCAAGAAACCGCCGCCCAAATCATCAAGACCTTCGACCTCCCGCTCACCACCCACCACTGATCAACCCCACCCCACCATCCCGCACCAAGCGCCGCCCAGCCGCCCGAGGCCGCGCCGCAGGGGTTGATCAGTGCTGCAGATCGCCCTCCCCGCGGAGACCAACCGAACAGGCGGACCTGCACCACTCACCAACCACGTGGTTCGCCGCTCGGGCAGGCTCGCCGTCCGCTCGCACCCAGCCTGCGCGAGGACTTGGTGAGTGCTGCACGTCCGCGGGTTGGGCTGTCCTGCCGACGATCGCGCCGGTTGGCCCGGGGCGGGCGGCCGGGGGGAGGAGCCGGACCTGCACCACTCACCAACGACGTGGCTCGCCGCTCGGGCAGACTCCCCGCCCCCTCGCGCCCAGCCCCACGCGAGGACTCGGTGAGTGCTGCAGCTCCGCCGGCTGCGTTGTTCTGCCGACGCTCACGCAGAAGACGTGCGACTTCCCGACCGGCACCCACACTGACCAACCCCGCTCCGCCCCGCCGCACTCAGCGTCCACCAGCGCGCCCAGCCTGCGCTGCACCGGGTTGATCAGTGCTGCAGGTCGCCCTCGCAGCCGAGGGCGATTCAGCAGGCCGACGTGCACCACCCACCAACCGAGCGGCCCGCCGCCTCGGCAGGCTCACCGCCCGCTCATCCCGACCCCGGGAGACGACTTGGTGGGTGCTGCAGGTCGCCCTCCCCGCGGAGACCAACCGAACAGGCGGACCTCCACCACTCACTAACCCTGCGGCTCGCCGCTCGGGCAGGCTCGCCGCTCCCTCGCGCCCAGCCTGCGCGAGGACTTGGTGAGTGCTGCAGCTCCGCCGGCTGTGCCGTTCTGCCGACGATCGCGCCGGGCCGGGGCGAGCGGCCGTGGAAAGAAGGTGTCCGCGGTCGGTGGGCGGTCAGTGGTGGGTCTGTCGTGCTGCGGTGATCTCCAGGTAGTGCGGGTTGTGCATGATCCCGAGTACGTTGCCGAACGGGTCGACGACGGACGCGGTGGTGAAGTCGCTGTTGCCGTGAGCGGTGATCGGCTGGTATTCCTTCGCGCCGAGCGCCAGCAGGCGCTCGAACGTTCCCGGTAGGTCGTCGACGTGCCAGTGCATCACCGCGCCGCCCGGGGCGTTCCCCGCCCCGGGCGGGGCGTACTTGCGGTCGATGAAGCCGAGTTCGTCGCCGTCGTCGCCGACGCGGAACTCCACGTACGCCGGTGCGGCCGGCGCCTCGGGGAAGGCGTAGTAGGCCTCCTGCCCGAGTACCTCGGCGTACCAGTCGCGCGCGGCGGCGAGGTCGTCGGCGTAGAAGCTGATGGTGGCGAATCCTCGGAACATCGGTGTCTCCCTGGGCCTCCCGGTGGCTCGTCCACCGGCGATGAACCCATCCTGCGCCCGATAAGTGCGCACCCAATGAGCACTTATCTCAGCTGATCACCGACTTCCCGTCGACGATCATGTACTCGCCGCCGGAGGCGAGCGCGGCCGGCGTCAGTACGGCATACGTCAGGCCGGTCGAGGTCAGGCGCGACTCGCGCACCGTGAACGCTGTCGGTGGCAGGCCGTCGGCGAACAGCCGCTTGCCCTGCCCGAGCGCGATCGGGAACGTGATCAGCCGGTACTCGTCGATCAGTCCGGCCCGGTGCAGCTCGTGCGCGAGGCCGCAACTTCCGTGCACCTGCAGCTCGCCGCCGGGCTGCTCCTTCAGTGTGCGGATCTCGTCGAGGCCGCTGACGACCGTGGTGCCGCTCCAGGCGGGATCGCGCAGCGTCCGTGAAGCGACGTACTTCGGCAGCGTGTTCAGCTTCCGCGCGACGAGGTTGTCCGGGTCGGTCACTCGCGACCAGTAGCCGGCGAACATCTCGTACGTCGTCCGCCCGAGCAGGATCGCGCCGGCGTCGGCGAACCAGCTGTCGACGATCGCGTCGAACTCCTCCCCGGCGTACGGGACGACCCAGCCGCCCTGGTCGAATCCGTTGCTCGCGTCTTCCTCGGGGCCGCCCGGGCCCTGCATGACGCCGTCGTAGCTGAGGAAGGTGTGCAGTGTCAGTCGCATCCGGGTCGCTCCTGAGGTCCCGGCGGTCCAGGGCTGGATCCGCCTCTCACCCCTGGCGTCGAACGGGCTCGGACCGGATCGACAGCGAATTGTCGGTGCCGGGAACTAGCATCTCGGCATCGAGTTCGGCAGCACCGGGAGGACGCATGACGACACTGACCGATCGACCGAGGACCGCGCTGCTCGTCGTCGACGTGCAGAACGGTGTGATGGAGGGTGCGCACGACCGCGACAGCGTCGTGGCGAACATCGCGACCCTGGTCGGCAAGGCGCGGGCGGCCGGCGTCGAGGTGGTCTGGGTGCAGCACAGCAGCGAGCACCTGAAGCGCGACAGCGACGAGTGGCAGTACGTCCCGGAGCTGGTGCAGGGCGCCGGTGAGGCCGTCGTCCACAAGCGGTACCCGGACTCCTTCGAGGACACCGACCTCGAGCCGGTCCTCGCCGAGCGCGGGATCGGCCGGCTGATCGTCTCCGGCGCGCAGACCGACGAGTGCATCCGCTCCACCCTGCACGGCGCGATCGTCCGCGGCTACGACGCGACCCTGGTCGCCGACGCCCACACCACCGAGAACCTCTCGGAGTGGGGCGCGCCGACCCCTGACCTGGTGATCGCCCACACCAACCTGTACTGGGAGAACCACCAGGCCCCGGGCCGAACCGCCGGTACGACGACCACCGCGGAGGCCGACTTCAGCTGAGCCGACCCACCCCGAGGTGCTCCGCCGGGGCTGGCCCGGCGGTCCGTGCCTAGCTACCGGCGTGCTGCGTTGTTCCACCCCGGCGTGCTGTGTCGGCCTGCCGGGCGTTCCGCGCCGCCCCGACGTGCCGTGCCGCCCCGGCGCTCCGCGCGGGCCCAGCTTTCCGCGCCGGGCTCCCGGTCTTCCGCGCCGGCCTACCCCAGCGCTCTGCGCTGGCCAGGTGTTCCGCGCGGGGGCTGACCGGCGTTCTGCGCTGGCCCGTCCCGGCGTTCCGCAGCGCGCTGCCCGACGTGCCGCGCGGGCCAGGTGTTCCGCGCGGGGGCTGCCCGGCGTTCCGCGTCGGCCCACCCCGGCGTACCGCGCCGGGCTACCGGTGTTCCGTGCCGGCCGACCCCGGCGTACCGCGCCGGGCTACCGGCGTGCTGCGTTGTTCCACCCCGGCGTGCCGCGTCGGCCTGCCGGGCGTTCTGCGCTGGACCGTCCCGGCGTTCCGCGCCGCCCCGACGCGCCGCGCAGGCCCGACGTGCCGCACGGGCCAGGTGTTCCGCGCCGGGCGACCGGTGTTCCGTGCCGGCCCACCCGGCGTACTGCGCCGGGCTACCGGCGTGCTGCGTTGCTCCACCCCGGCGTGCTGCGTCGGCCTGCCCGGCGTTCCGCGCTGGCCCGTCCGGCGTTCCGCGCCGGGCGACCGGTGTTCCGTGCCGGCCCACCCGGCGTACTGCGCCGGGCTACCGCCGTCCGCGTCGGCCCACCCCGGCGTACTGCGCCGGACTACCGGCGTTCCGCACCGCCCTGCCCGGCGTACCGATCGCCCTACTTCGCGTACAGCGCTTCCACGTCGTTCGCGTGGTTCTTCATCACCACGTGGCGGCGGATCGACAGCTTGAGCGAGAGTTCGCCATTTTCCTGGGTCCAGTCGGTGGGGAGGATGGTGAACTTCTTGATCCCCTCGGCCTTGGAGACGGCGGTGTTGGCGTCGTCGACGGCGGTCTGGATCTCGGCGATCAGGTCGGCGTCGGTGCACAGGGACTCGAGGTCGGCCGGCTTGCCGTGTTTGGCGGCCCAGGCCGGGATGGTCTCGGCGTCGATGGTGATCAGCGCCGCGATGAACGGCTTGCCGTCGCCGACGACCATGCACTGGCTGACCAGCGGGTGCAGGCGGATCCGGTCCTCCAGGACGGCGGGGGCGACGTTCTTGCCGCCGGCCGTCACCAGGATCTCCTTCTTCCGGCCGGTGATCTTGATGAACCCGTCGGCGTCGAACTCACCGACGTCACCGGTGTGGAACCAGCCGTCCTCGTCGATCGCGGCCTTGGTCGCTTCCTCGTTGCGCCAGTAGCCCGACATCACCTGGCCGCCCTTGAAGAGCAGTTCGCCGTCGTCGGCGACGCCGACGGTCACACCGGGCAGCGGCCGCCCGACGGTCCCGATCCGGATGTCGTCCGGCAGGTTCACTGACACCGCAGCGGTCGTCTCGGTCAGGCCGTACCCCTCGAGAACCGGTACGCCGATCCCGCGGAAGAAGTGGCCGAGCCGGTCACCCAGCGGCGCACCGCCGGAGACCGCGTAGTCGACGCGGCCGCCGAGCACGTTGCGGAGCTTGCCGTAGACCAGCTTGTCGAACAGCGCGTGCTTGGCCTTCAGGCCGAGCCCCGGGCCGCCCTTGTCGAGCGCCTGCGAGTACGCGATCGCGGTCTCCGCGGCGGCGTCGAAGATCTTGCCCTTGCCGGCCGCGTGCGCGGACTGGCTGGCGGTGTTGAACACCTTCTCGAAGACCCGCGGCACGCTCAGGATGAACGTCGGCTTGAACTCGCCGAGATCCGCGACCAGGTTCTTCACGTCGGCGGTGTGCGCGACCTTGACCCGCATCATCACGCAGCCGACCTGGATGATCCGCGCGAACACGTGCGCCAGCGGCAGGAACAGCAGCGTCGACGCGCCGTCCAGCCGGAACAGGCTCGGCAGGATCTTGGTCGCAGTCCCGAGCTCGTCCATGAAGTTCGCGTGGCTGACCGTGCAGCCCTTCGGCCGGCCGGTGGTGCCGGAGGTGTAGATCAGTGTCGCCAGGTCGCCCGGCACGACCGCCGTACGGCGCTTGTCGAGCTCGGCGTCGCTGATCTGCTGGCCGAGCACGGTCAGCGCGTCGACCGCGCCGGACTCGATCTGCCAGACCTCGCCCAGCGCCGGCGCCTCGGCCCGCGCGGACTCGACGACGGCACCGTGGGCGGCGTTCTCGACGATCGCGGCGACCGCGTCGGAGTCGGTCAGGATCCACTGGATCTGCGACGCCGACGAGGTCTCGAAGATCGGCACGGTGGCGGCGCCGATGCTCCAGATCGCGTAGTCGAGCAGGGTCCACTCGTACCGGGTCGCGCTCAGCAGGGCGACCCGGTCGCCGTGCTTGACGCCGGCCGCGATCAGGCCCTTGGCCACGCCCGCGACCTGGTCGGCGAACTGCGCGGCGGTGATGTCCAGCCAGCCGCCCTCGACGCGCTTGCTGAAGACGGCGGTGTCCGGGTGGGAGGACGCGTTCGCCCACACCTGATCGGCCAGTCCGCCCGTGGTCGGAAGGTCGATCACAGCAGGAACGGTGTACTCACGCATCCGCGTCTCCTTGTCGTGCCGGCGGCCAGGATGGTCGGTTCCGGCGCACGTTACAGTCACTTACCCACAAGTAGCCAGGTCAGTGTGACCCAGGGAACTAAGGTCAGGCGCATGCCTTCACTGGACATCAGCTGCGACGACCTGGTCGTCGCAGATCCAGCCTACGTCGCGCAGCGGCTCGGCTCGGACACCCTGTGGCGTGAGTGGTGGCCCGAGCTCGTCCTGACCCCGTCCGAGCGGCGCGGTCTGGAGGGGGTCCGCTGGGCCGTGACGGGTGCCGCCATCGGTACGGCGGAGTGGTGGCTGGAGCAGGTCCGCGACGGTGTGGTCGTGCACTGGTACCTGCGCGCCGACCCGGTACGGCGTACCGGCGTACGGCGGTTGCGGAAGCTGCAGGAGTCGTACGTCGCGCGCTACCGCGAGCGGATCTGGCGGTTCAAGGACGAAGTCGAGACGGGCCGCGCCGCGGGCGAGCGCAGGTCCGGCTGGGAACCCGCGATAGTCTCCGGGAGGGGCACCGGTGCCCCGCACCCGGCCGTACCGCAGAAGGACCTGCACGCGGACCGGCGACCGTCCCGGCAGCGGAGAGGTGAATCGATGGCAGAGCAGACCACCTCGACCATCGTCGTGAACGCGACCCCGAAAGCGATCATGGCGGTGATCGCGGACTTCGAGGCCTACCCGGAGTGGGCGGACTCGATGCGGGAGACCGAGGTGCTGTCGACCGACGAGGCCGGCCGGCCCAAGCAGGTCCGGTTCAAGGTGGACGCCGGCGCGATCTCCGACGAGTACACGCTGGACTACGTCTGGTCCCGCAACGAGGTGACCTGGTCGCTGGTGCAGGCCAAGATGGTCAAGGGCATGGACGGCGCGTACGTGCTGCGCGACCTCGGCGCCGACGGCACCGAGGTGACCTACCGGCTGGCCGTCGACGTGGCGATCCCGATGATCGGGATGCTCAAGCGCAAGGCGGAGAAGGTCATCATCGACACGGCCCTCAAGGGGCTGAAGAAGCGCGTCGAGTCCTGATTCCGTGACCCGGGTTCTGCTGTACACAGGCAAAGGCGGCGTGGGCAAGACCACGTCCGCGGCCGGCACCGCCACGCTGGCCGCGCTCCGCGGGCTGCGCACGCTGGTGCTGTCGACCGACGCCGCGCACTCGCTGTCGGACGCGTTCGACTCCGAGGTCGGCGGCGAGCCGACCGAGATCGACGACCTGCTGTTCGTCCAGCAGATCGACGCGCAGAAACGGTTCGAGCGGTCCTGGGGCGACATCCAGGCCTACCTGCGCTCGGTGCTGAGCGTCATCGGGGTCGACCCGATGGAGGCCGAGGAGCTGACCGTGCTGCCGGGCGCCGAGGAGGTGCTGGCGCTGCTCGAGGTCCGCGACCACGTCCGGTCCGGGCGCTGGGACGTCGTCGTGGTCGACTGCGCGCCGACCGCCGAGACGCTGCGGCTGCTCGCGCTGCCGGAGGCGCTGAGCTGGTACATGGACCGGATCATGAACGCCGAACGCAAGGTGCTGCGGTCGTTCCGGCCGCTGCTCGGCAAGGCGTCCGGGCTGCCGATGCCGTCCGACACCGTGTTCGACGCGTTGCGGCGGTTGCAGAAGGACCTCGCCGACATTCGCGCGCTGCTGGCCGGGCCGGATGCTTCGGTGCGGCTGGTGCTGACGCCTGAGGCTGTGGTGGTTGCCGAGGCGCGGCGGTCGATGACGACGCTGTCGCTGTACGGGTACCGCGTGGACGGCATCGTGGCGAACCGGGTGTTCCCGGCGGCGGGCGCGGACAACTGGCGGCGCCAGTGGGTGGCCGCGCAGCGCGGGATCCTCGAGGACGTGCAGGACTCGTTCAGCCCGCTGCCGATCTGGGAGTCGCCGTACCGGGCCTGCGAGCCGGTCGGCGTCGAGGAGCTCGCCGCTTTCGCTGTCGAGATGTACGGCGGGGACGACCCGTTCGCGCGCGCGTCGGACGAGACGTCGTTGCTGGTCGACCGGCACATCGACACCGACGGGCGGACGTACATCCTGACGCTTCCGTTGCCGCTGGCCTCCGCTGCTGATCTGGAGCTGGCGCGCCATGGGGACGAGCTGATCGTGACGGTCGGGTCGTACCGTCGGGTGATCCCGCTGCCGGCTGCGTTGGCGCGCGGGGTGGTCGCCGGTGCCCGGTTGGACGACGGGAAGCTGCAGGTGCGCTTCGCGCCGCGCGACCCGCTGCCGCGGCCTGTCGAGGTCCTGGCCGAGGAGCTGCAGATGGAGCTCGACGAGACCCCGATCCCGGAAGGCACCCGATGACACCGCACGAACCGGTTGGGTCGGTCGCGGAGGAGGCCGCCAAGCTGTTCGCCGTACTGCGTGCTGCTGGTGCTGCTGACTTCGGTGGTGCAGCTGCTCGGGCTGAGGCTGGCGCGGATGCGGCCGACAAGGCCGCTCGGGCTGAGGCCGCTGCGGCCGGAGAAAAGCAGGAGAGTGCCGAGGAGGATCACGCTGCCGGAGCGGATCACGCTGCCGCGGCGGGCGGGTCTGCGGCGGGGGCAGATCACGCGCACGGGATCGGGCGGGGCGCCGAGTGTGTGTGGTGCCCGGTCTGTCAGGTGATCAACAAGGTGCGGTCCACCAGTCCGGAGACCATCGAGCAGCTGTCGACCGCGGCGGCTGGGGTGCTGGGGGCGGTGCGGGGACTGATGGAGGCTGCGGCCGAGGCGGCGCGGCAGGCGAAGGTGGACGCAGAGTCGCGGGCCGCTGGGGAGCAGGACGAGGAACGGCCAGCTCGGTCCCGGGTGGACCGGATCGACGTGAGTGAGGACCCCGAACCATGGGACTGACCATTGGGATCGATGTCGGTGGAACGAAGATCGCGGCCGGGGTGGTCGGGCCGGACGGGACGATCGGGGCGCGGGCGCACCGCGACACCCCGGCCGACTCCGTCGACGCGACCGCGCAGGCGATCTGCGACGCGGCCGCCGAGCTGATCGCCGGGCACGACGTCGAGGCGGTCGGGATCGGGGCCGCGGGCTTCGTCTCGTCGGACCGCTCGACCGTGCTGTTCGCGCCCAACCTGGCCTGGCGCGACGAGCCGCTCGGCAAGCGGGTGCAGGACGTGCTGAACGTCCCGGTCGTGGTCGAGAACGACGCCAACGCGGCCGCCTGGGGCGAGTTCGCGTTCGGTGCGGCGAAGGACGTCGAGCACATGGTCTGCGTGACCGTCGGCACCGGGATCGGTGGCGGCGTGGTGATCGCGGGCGAGATGCTGCGCGGCGCCCACGGGGTCGCGGCCGAGATGGGTCACATGCGCGTCGTACCGGGCGGGCATCGTTGTGGCTGTGGAGCGCGGGGCTGCCTGGAGCAGTACGCGTCGGGCCGGGCGCTGGTGCGCGAAGGACGTGCGCAGGCCGAGTCCGGTTCGCTGGCGGCGGCGCAGATGATGAGCGTCATCGGCATCACCGACCCGGCCGAGCTGACCGGCCCGATGATCACCAAGGCCGCGGCCGGTGGTGACCCGTGCGCGGTCGAGCTGCTCGACGACCTCGGCCGCTGGCTGGGGGAGGGGCTGGCCAGCTTCGCGACCCTCTTCGACCCGAGCACGATCGTGATCGGCGGCGGCGTGAGCGCCGCCAAGGAGCTGCTGCTGAAGTCGGCGCAGGTCGCCTTCGACAAGAACCTGCCGGCCCGCGCGAACCGCCCGCACCCGACGATCGTGATGGCCGAGCTCGGCAACGACGCCGGGATCTGCGGTGCCGCTGACCTCGCCCGCCGCCCGGTGGAGAACCGGTAGTGCGGGTAGTTTGCGGTACGGCGTACTTGGCTGCAGGTGGTTGGCTTGACGTGAACGTTGTTGGGGGTACGGCGAGAAAGGTCGTGCGATGGCTCTGACACAGGCGCTGACGATCGGGATCGACATCGGTGGCACCAAGGTGGCCGCCGGGGTGGTCGACCCCGAGGGCAACATCCTGGACCGGTTGCGGCGCGACACCCCGACCAAGGACCCGCGCGAGACCGAGGACGCGATCGCGGAGATCGTCCGTGACCTGGAGTCGCGGCACGACGTGATCGCGGTCGGGATCGGTGCGGCCGGCTTCGTCGACGGCACCCGCTCGTCGGTGCTGTTCGCCCCGCACCTGGCCTGGCGGCACGAGCCGCTGCGGGACGCGGTCGAGCGTCGCCTCGGGCTGCCGGTGGTCGTCGAGAACGACGCCAACGCCGCGGCCTGGTCGGAGTGGCGGTTCGGTGGCGGGCAGGGCGAGAGCCATCTGGTCTGCGTCACGCTCGGGACCGGGATCGGCGGCGCGATCCTGATCGACGGCGCGTTGCAGCGCGGGAAGTTCGGGATCGCGGGCGAGTTCGGGCACATGCAGGTGGTGCCCGGCGGGCATCGGTGCGAGTGCGGCAACCGCGGGTGCTGGGAGCAGTACGCGTCGGGCAACGCGCTGACCCGCGAGGCGCGCGAGCTGGCGCTGTCCGGGTCGCCGGTGGCGCACAACCTGCTGCGGGCCGCCGAGGGTGATCCGCGGAAGATCAACGGGCCGATGGTCACCGAGCTGGCGAAGGACGGCGACCCGGTCGCGGTCGAGCTGCTCGAGGACGTCGGCCGCTGGCTCGGGATCGGGCTGGCGAACCTCGCGGCGGCGCTGGACCCGGGGACGTTCGTGATCGGTGGCGGGGTGTCGGACGCGGGCGAGCTGCTGCTGGCGCCGGCGCGGGAGGCGTTCAAGCGGACGCTGACCGGGCGCGGGTTCCGGCCGGAGGCGCGGATCGTGCGCGCGGTGCTCGGGCCGGAGGCGGGGATGGTCGGTGCGGCCGACCTCGCCCGCGAGGAGGCGACGTGGTTGCGCCGGGTGCGGGTGAAGACGACGGCGGTGACGGCGAAGACGGCTGCTGCGCGGGGTGGACGCTCGACGCGGTTGGAGCGGGCGGCCCGGAAGTCGGCGAGTCGTCGTACGGGCATGCGGGCGGCTGCTGACCCGGACCTGAAGCCCGGTGAGCTGCAGCTGGACAAGACGCCGGAGCTGCAGGGCGACCCGGAGGCATGACCTCAGTACTGCGAGTGCTTTCCTACAACGTCCATCGGTGGGGCGACGACCGGGAAGCGCTCGCTCGGGTGGTGCGGGCCTGTGCGCCTGACGTCGCGCTCGTGCAGGAGGCTCCCACCTGGTGGGGGACCCGGCGGAAGCGCCGGGCGATGGCGGCGTCGTTCGGGATGACGTACGTCGCCGCCTCGGCGCGGAACGCGATCTTGGTTGCCGGGAGCACCGAAGTCGTCGAGTCGCTGCACTGGCGGGTCTGGCGGCCGTTCGTCCGCCGGCGGTTCCGGCTGATCGCGACCCAGCTGCCCGGCGGCGCCGTGGGCGGCCGGGTCGTCCTCGGCGAGACCCCGCTGGCGCTCGTCGTCTGTCACCTCGGCCTGCACATCCGCGGCCGTGAGCACGAGACGGAGCAGGTGCTCAAGGGCTGCCGCTCGTTCGGCCTCCCGTACCTGCTCGTCGGTGACCTGAACGAGGAGCCCGACGGCCCGGTCTGGAAGCGCCTCGCCGAGGAGGGCCTGGTCGACCTCGGCGTCGACGCCGGCCCGACCTTCCACTCCGACAACCCCGAACGCCGCATCGACGGCGCCCACCTGTCACCCGAGCTCGACGGCCGCCTGATCCCGCTCGACGAGATCGACGGTGTCACCCAGGCCGATCTCGCGACCGGCTCGGATCACCTTCCGCTGCTGGTCGAGCTCAGGACTTCTTCTTCCGGTTGAGGAACGCGAGCATCGCCTCGCGTGCGGCGTCCGACCCGAACAGCCCGGCCGACAGCTCCGCGAGTTCCTTGCCTCGGGCATCGATATCGGCGAGCAGCTCGCGGGTGAGCAGCTTCTTGGTCTCGCGCAGCCCTTGCGGGACGCCCTTGAGCAGGGACGTCAGGACGGCGGAGACCGCGTCGTCCAGCTCCTCGTCCGCGACCGCCCGCGACACCAGCCCGAGCCGGGCGGCCTCGGCGCCGTCGAAGCCGTCGCCGGTCAGGAACGTCAGCGAAGCGGCTCGGTCGGTCAGTCGCGGCAGCACCGTCAGCGAGATCGTCGCCGCCGCCAGCCCGAGCCGGACCTCGGTCAGCGCGAACGTCGAGCTGTTCCCCGCGATGCTGATGTCGGCCGCCGCCACGATCCCGATCCCACCCGCCCGCACCGGCCCGGCCACCCGCGCGACCACCGGCTTCGGGCACGCGACGATCGCGCGCTGCACGTCAACCATCCGCTGCGCCCCGACGCCCATCCCGACCGACGTCGCCTCGGCCATGTCGGCCCCCGAGCAGAACACGTCGAGCGCCGACCGGATCACGATCACCCGCACCGCGCCATCCGCCCCGGCCGCCTCCAGCCGCTCCAGCAACTCCCCGGTGAGCTGCTGCGACAACGCGTTCTTGTTGTGCGGCGAGTCCAACGTGATCGTCGCAACCCCGTCGCCCGACTCCAGATGCACCAGTTCGCTCATGCGGGCCATCCTGCCCTGCCCATCAGCCCGTACGCCGTAACCGGCCCCACACCCGAGGCACAATGCGCGAGTGGGGCCGCTAGGACGTGGGCCCCGCCGTCGGGCCCAGGGGATCCCCGTGGCGGTGGACGATGAACCAGTCGTCGCCCTCGCGCCGGAAGATCATCGTCGTCCGCAGCACGTGCTCGTGCTCACCCGGCCGGTCGACGTACCGCACGGTGCACCGCTCGATCGCCACTGTGTACGCCGTGTCGGCGCCCGCGTGCTTGTCCAGGTACTCGAACTCGACCTTCGCGCCGCTCGGGGCGAACTGGGCCGACGCCCACGGGTAGCGTTCGCTGATCTGGGACCAGCCGACCTCCTGGCCGCCGAAACCGCCGAAGATCGAGGTCTGCTCGCTGTGCGACACCAGCGGCATCCACAGCGAGACGTCGCCGTTCACGAAGGCGGTGTTGGCGTCCTCGAACCGGCGCAGGAACGCCTCGAAGCTCATCGGATCTCCTGTTCGTGGGAGCGCGGGCAGCGCTCCCACGATAGGCGGCCGCGGGGCTACTTCGTGTCGGCGTAGGTTGGCGACAACTCGCGCGCCAGGTGCTCGATGAACAGGCCGACGTCGGTGACGATCCCGCGCGCCTGCGACGACCCGCGGTCGGCGAGCTTGGTCACGGTCGCCGGGTTGATGTCCACGCAGGTCAGCGGGATGGCGGCCGGCAGGATGTTGCCGGTCGCAACCGAGTGCAGCATCGTCGCGGCCATCAGGCAGTAGCCGACACCGTCCAGCTCGGCGCGCATCGCGCGCTGCCCGGCCAGTACGTCGGTGTAGACGTCGGGCAGCGGGCCGTCGTCACGGACCGACCCGACCAGGACGTACGTGCCGCCCTTCTTCACCATCGCGTGCATCACACCCGACGTCAGCACGCCCTGCTCGACGGCGGCCGCGATCGAGCCGGACTTGCGGATCGTGTTGATCGCGCGGATGTGGTGCTCGTGACCGTGCTCGACACCGCGGCCGCGGGCCAGGTCGACGCCGAGCGACGTGCCGTACAGCGAGGACTCGATGTCGTGGGTGGCCAGCGCGTTGCCGGCGAACAGGACGTCGACGTACCCGGCCTCGACGATCGCGACCATCGCCGGGGCCGCGCCGGTGTGCACGATGCCGGGGCCGCCGACCCAGAGCACCTTCTGGCCGTTCGCCTTCGCCTCGCGCATCCCGTCGGCGACCTGCTTGACCAGCACCCGCTGCGGCTTCTCGCTGGAGACGTCGGACTCCATGAACCCGAACGCCTCCTCGCTGCTGGCCACGATCGGCGGCGCGACCTTGACGCCCTGCGCGCTGGTGACGACCCGCATCCCGGCCTTCACCTCCGACATCGGGATGGTCCGGACGCCACCGTTCTCGACCAGCAGGCCGCAGTCCATCTCCGGGTTGGTGACCTGGATCCAGTGCCCGTCGAGGCGGACGCTGGTCGGCAGGTTGGTGGTGGAGTAGAAGCCGTCGGGGAAGACGCCGTCCTGCTCGACCTCGGTGATCTCGGCGGTGCCGGGGTTGACCAGGTTCGCGCCCTTGGTCTGGATCCGCATCAGCAGCCGCTGCAGGGACTCCTCGTCCTCGGCGCCGACCGTCATCCGGACCGTCGAGGGGTCGTCCTTGTCGTAGCCGAGGTCGAACTTGTCCAGCGTGTACTCGCCGCCGTAGCCGCGGATGTCGTCGAGGACCCGGGACAACAGCCCGGAGTCCATCAGGTGGCCGGTGATCTCGACCGTCTCGGTGACCTGCACGGGATGCCTCCTCCTCAGCGGGGGTGTCGGATTGTCCGACGATCCGTACCCTAGCCGAGGGGGCAGACCAGTGCCCGGGTGGTCGGCGTCAGACGACGGCGCCGTCGTCCGGGGTGTCCTCGGGCGGGAGCCGGTCGTTCATCCGGATCACCAGGGTCAGGAAGCCGGCCATGAAGCCGACCACGCCGAGCAGCGTGATCCGGCCGGTGCCGAAGTCGAGCACCGCGGCCAGGATCAGCAGCAGCGGGCCGCCGATCAGCCCGAGCCAGGCGGCCCGGCTGATCCAGTCGAGCTTCGGGCCGCGGGCCGGCTCCGGCGGGACGTAGTGGTCGTGCGGGTCGTCGGCGCGGCGCGGCGGCGGTTCCTTCGGGGGCTCCTCGTCGGTGTCGCCGACGATCAGCCCGGCCGGTACGTCGATCAGCGGCTCGTAGGAGTTGTCGTCGACGTCCTCGCTGGCGGGCCAGCGGGGGACCGGCGGTACGTCGTGCCCGGGCGCGGAGGGCGCGTTGAACTGCTCGACCAGGGAGGCCCACTCGGCGTCCTCGGTACTGCGGTCGATGACGCCGCGCGCCTTGTCGGTGGCATCCGAGTCGACAAAGATCTCCTCGAACCCGGCGGGGACCTGAGCCTTCGCGGGGGCGGGGGAGGGGGTGTCCTCGGCCGCGTCCGGCGGACTCGCCTTCGGCGTCGTCGCCTCGGTGCCGGCGGGATGCCGGCCGTCGACCGCGACGTCCTGCGGATCGTTGTCCGCGTCAGCCTCCGGCGGTGCGCAGTACGCCGCGATACCGGCCGCCGCGAGCGCGTCCAGGACCGGCGTACTCACCAGGGGGTCGATGCCGCCCAGCGACGTGTAGGTCGCGGCGGTCAGGCCGTTGTCACGCATCGGCGGAGACCCGGCGGACGAAGGTGGTCGCGTCGGTGAAGATGCGCGGTGCGTCGTTGTCCAGGGTGGCCACGTGGTAACTGTCCTCGAGCAGGGTCTCGGTGACGTCGCGGGACGAGATCCGGGACAGGACGGTCCGCCCGGAGCTCGGTTCGACGACGTGATCGACAGTACTGCGGAACAGCAGCACCGGCTGCGTGACCTTCGCCAAGTCGTCGCGGGTGACCTTCCACAGCTGCGACAGCGAGTGCAGCGCGCGCAACGGCATCCGGTCGTACGCGCCCTCGTCGACGCCGGGCTTCTTGATGTCGTTCGAGATCCCCGGGAACGACGGCACGAACCGCTGCAGCACCGGCAGCAGCGCGAGCCGCTTGTCGTCGGTCTGCACCGACGGGTTCACCAGGACCAGGCCGGCGATGTCCGCGCCGTGCTCCTCGGCCAGCCGCAGCACCAGGCAGCCGCCCATCGACAGCCCGACCAGGAAGACCCGGTCGTGCTCCTTGCGCAGCCGGGCCAGCTCGTTGTCCAGTACGGCGTACCAGTCGTGCCAGGTCGTGGTGTTCGCCTCGCGCCAGTGCGTGCCGTGCCCGGGCAGCCGCGGGACGGCGACGCCGAACCCCTCGGCGGCCAGGTGCTCCGCGAACGGGCGCATCGATCTCGGGGACCCGGTGAAACCGTGACTGAGCAGGATCCCGGTCGCGGCGTTCGGGCCGGAGCCGGGGCTGCGGAACTCCTCCGCGTGGGCTTGCACGGGCACAGCTGCTCCTAGCGGTTCGCGTGTTGCCTGAGTCGTAATGGTCGCAGCCGTCCGGCCCGGCGCCCACCCCGACCAGGGTGTCGGTTCGGTGACGTGACCCAGTCTGTAACCACAGACAAACACGGAGCGCAACCCCCTCATTCCCTGGCGGTGACATTGCTTGTGGAGGAAGGTGGAACGTAAGGTCCTCCCCGGCGGGGTGCGCTGTGCCTGCCGATGCGGGACACTGGAGCTGGCCGAGTGGTGGAGGTGGAAGCACGTGCTCTACATGTTCATCAGGCGGTTCCTGGTCGCACCGCTCGCGAGGTTGCTGTTCCGGCCCAAGGTGACCGGCCTGGACAACATCCCCGAGACCGGCCCGGCGCTGCTGGTCAGCAACCACCTGGCGTTCTCGGACTCGATCTTCCTGCCGGTCGCGGTACCGCGCCAGATCGTCTTCCCGGCCAAGTCGGAGTACTTCACCGGCCCCGGCCTCAAGGGCAAGCTGGTCGCGACGTTCTTCCGCTCGATCGGCCAGATCCCGATCGACCGCTCCGGCGGCCGCGCCTCGCTGGCCGCGCTGAACACCGGCCTGGAGATCCTGAACAAGGGTGAGCTGTTCGGCATCTACCCCGAGGGCACCCGCTCGCCCGACGGCCGGCTGTACAAGGGCAAGACCGGGGTCGCCCGGATGGCGATCGTCGCCGGCGTCCCGGTGATCCCGGTCGCGATGATCGACACCGAGAAGGTGAACCCGCCCGGCACCGTGGTGCCGAAGTGGTTCGTCAAGGAGCCCGGCCGCCGGTTCCCGCGGCTGGTCCGCCCCGGCGTCGCGATCGGCGCGCCGCTCGACTTCTCCCGGTACGAGGGGATGGAGCGCGACCGGTTCGTGCTGCGCTCGGTCACCGACGAGATCATGTACGCGATGATGGAGCTGTCCGGCCAGGAGTACGTCGACATGTACGCCGAGAAGGCCAAGGAGCTGCTCAAGGCCGGCGAGAAGATCGACGACCACCTCAAGCCCCGCCTGGACGACACCAAGGCCTCCTGACCGCACCTCGTACGGCGTACGCGAGGATGGCGCTCGTGGACAACGACCGGAACGTGCTCGGTGGCGAGCTGGAGGAGTGCGGCCTGGACCCGGTGACCGGGTTCTTCCGCGACGGCTGCTGCACCACCGGCCCCGAGGACCTGGGCAGTCACACCGTCTGCGCGGTCGTGACGGCGGAGTTCCTCGCGCATCAGGCGTCGGTCGGCAACGACCTGTCCACCCCGCGGCCGGAGTACGGGTTCGCCGGGCTGAAGCCTGGGGACCGCTGGTGCGTGGTCGCGGCGCGCTGGTTGCAGGCGTACCACGCCGGAGCCGCGGCGCCCGTCGTCCTGGCTGCTACGCACCGGCGGGCGCTGGAGACGATCCCGCTGGGCGTGCTGCGCGAGCACGCGGTCGACGTACCGCCGGATCTCAGCTCGCTGCAGTGAGACGGCTGCGCACCGGTTCAGGGGCCTCGAATATGGTTGGCGTATGCAATTCGCGACGTTGAACGAGGGCGTGGTGCCGGGTGTGCCCAGCCTGGACGAGCTGCGGGACCTGAAGCCGCTCCAGCAGCCCGAGTGGCCGGACCAGGGAGCGCTCGAGCAGGTGATCGGCCAGCTCCGCACGCTGCCGCCGCTGGTGTTCGCCGGTGAGTGCGACGACCTGACCGACAAGGTCGGCGCGGTCGCCCGCGGCGAGGCGTTCCTGCTCCAGGGCGGCGACTGCGCCGAGACGTTCGACGGCGTCACCGCCGAGAACATCCGGGCCAAGCTCCGGGTGCTGCTGCAGATGTCGGTCGTGCTCCAGTACGCCGCCAGCGTGCCGGTGGTGAAGGTCGGCCGGATCGCCGGCCAGTACGCCAAGCCGCGCAGCTCCGGCGAGGAGACCCGCGACGGCGTCACGCTGCCGACGTACCGGGGGGACGCGGTGAACGGCCTGGAGTTCACCTCCGAGGCCCGGATCCCGGACCCGCAGCGCCTGCGCGGGGTCTACAACGCCGCCGCCGCGACGCTGAACCTGACCCGCGCGTTCACCACCGGTGGGTACGCCGACCTGCACCAGGTGCACGCCTGGAACACCGACTTCGTGCGGTCCTCGCCGGTCGGGCAGAAGTACGAGCGGCTGGCCGGGGAGATCGAGCGTGCGCTCGCCTTCATGCGGGCCTGCGGCGCGACCGCGGACGAGTTCAAGACCGTCGACTTCTACGCCTCCCACGAGGCGCTGATCCTCGAGTACGAGCACGCCCTGACCCGGATCGACTCGCGCACGTCGCAGCCGTACGACGTGTCCGGGCACCTGCTCTGGATCGGTGAGCGGACCCGCCAGCTGGACGGCGCGCACGTCGAGTTCCTGGCCTCGCTGTCGAACCCGCTCGGCGTGAAGATCGGCCCGACCACGACGCCGGACTACATCCGCGCCCTGATCGACAAGCTGAACCCGAAGGGCATCGAGGGCCGGCTGACCTTCATCACCCGGATGGGCGCGGGCAAGATCCGCGACGCGCTGCCGCCGCTGCTGGAGGCCGTCCGCGACCACGGGTCGCCGATCGCGTGGGTCTGCGACCCGATGCACGGCAACACCTTCGAGACCCCGAACGGCTACAAGACCCGCAACTTCGACGACGTGGTCAACGAGGTGCAGGGCTTCTTCGACGCCCACGAGCAGGTCGGCACCTGGCCCGGTGGTCTGCACGTCGAGCTGACCGGCGACGATGTCACCGAGTGTTTGGGCGGCGGTGAGGAGCTGGTCGCCGAGGACCTGGTGAACCGGTACGAGACTGCCTGCGACCCGCGCCTCAACCGGCACCAGTCGCTCGAGCTCGCGTTCCTGGTCGCGGAGCGGCTCCGCGGCGCCCAAGCCTGACTCTTTCGGGAGAAACCTGTGATCGATCTGCGTTCCGACACCGTGACCCGGCCGTCGGCGGGGATGCTGGCGGCGATGACGAGCGCCCCGGTCGGCGACGACGTGTACGGCGAGGACCCGACGATCGGCGCCCTCGAGGAGCGGGTCGCGGACCTGCTCGGGCACGAGGCGGCGCTGTTCGTGGTGACCGGTTCGCTGGCCAACATCCTCGGCGTCCGCGCGCTGGTGCCGCCGGGCTCGGAGGTGCTCTGCGAGTCGCGGGCGCACATCGCGCGCGCCGAGCTGGGCGCGCACGCCGCGGTCAGCGGGGTCACCACCCGGACGTGGAACACCCCCGACGGCCGGATCGACCTGGACCAGATCCAGGAGCTGATCGCGCCCGACCTCGGCCCGTACTTCGTACAGACCGCGGCCGTTTCGGTCGAGAACACGCACAACTTCGGTGGCGGCTCGATCCAGCACTCGTACGACGCCCTCGCGGACCTGCTCGACGCGGCCGGGCTCCCGCTGCACCTGGACGGCGCCAGGCTGTGGAACGCGTCGGTCGCCACCGGCGTACCGATGGCGGCGTACGGGTCGCGGGCGGCGGCGGTGAGCGTCTGCCTGTCCAAGGGCCTGGGCGCGCCGGTCGGTTCGGTGGTCGCCGGCTCGGCCGAGCTGATCCGCGAGGCCCGCGTCTGGCGCAAGCGCCTCGGCGCCGGCTGGCGGCAGGCGGGCGTACTCGCCGCGGCCGGGCTGTACGCCGTCGAGCACAACGTCGAGCGCCTGGCCGAGGACCACGCCAACGCGAAGGCGATCGCCGAGATCCTCGCCGATGCCGCGCCCGGCTCGGTCAAGCCCGACCAGGTCGAGACGAACATCGTCGTGGCCGACCTGGCGTCCACCGGCCGCACCGTCGGCGAGGTCGTCGCGGGCGCGAAGGAGGCAGGCGTCCTGGTCGGCGGCGTCGGCGCGACCCAGCTCCGGGTCGTCACCCACCTGGACGCCTCGGCCGACGACTGCCGCAAGGCCGCCGAGACCATCGCCGGCCTGCTGCACTGACGCCCCCGGTACGGGCGGAGTACGGGCAGCGGTTCGATCGGAGCGCTCACTAGCGTGCGTCTTCCGTGGGGCACAGTCCGGTGCCCGCCCGCGAAGGGGTACGGCCATGCAACGAGCCCGGCGAACGACCGCCCTGATCCTCACCGCCCTGCTGTCCGCGGCGAGCATCGTCCTCACCGCCACTCCGGCCGCGGCCGTGGACGTGCCGTCCCGCTCCAACGGCAGCAGCAACACGCTGTTCCTCGTCCACGGGTTCGACCCGAGCGGGGAGCGGCCGGGCACCGACTGCACGTCGTACTGGTCGAGCGCCCGGACCCATTTCAAGAACAAGGGCTGGCGGGGCGGGATCGTCACGTTCGGCTACTACGCCGGCGGGTCCAACTGCACCTACAAGTACAACGGTGACCGAGACACGTCGATCACGACGATCGCGAAGGAGCTCGCCAACCGGATCTACACCGGCTACTCCCGGCACGGCCGGAAGGTCGACGTGGTGGCTCACTCGATGGGCGGTCTGGTGGTCCGGTCCGCGCTCTACCACACGCACCGAGGCACCGAGGGCTTCCCGCCGTACCTGTTCGTCGAGGACGTGGTCACGCTCGGCACACCGCACGACGGCGCCAACTCGGCAGAGCTCGCAGCGTGCAAGGTGGCCTGGGACAAGCACCGGCAGTGCACCCAGATGACCGCCGGCAGCCAGTTCCTGAAGGATCTCCCCGAGACGCCGTCGAAGTCGGCGATGGGGACGGACTGGACGGTGGTGTCGTCGTTCGACGACAACACGGTGAGCGAGGGGTCCGGCCTCGGGGTCAACGCGCAGCACAAGATCCAGTACGACGAGCGCGGTGCCGACGCGATCAACCACAGCGAACTGAAATCGCTCCGCAGCGGCAGCTACCGCGGCCGGGTCAGGAACAGCGGGGCGTGGTCGCTGTGGGCGGAGCGGGAAGCGCCGCTCGAGCGGGCCCGGCAGGCGGTGGCGCTGCACGCCACCAAGTGACCGGGAGCGGCTGCGGGTAAGCTCCCACCCGTCGGGTCACAGCGTTCGGGGAGAGCCGTGCGAGAGATCGTCGTGTTCAGCGGGAGTGCCCATTCCGGTCTTGCCGAGCAGATCTGCGCCGATCTCGGCGTCGGGCTGTCGCCGGTGGAGATCCATCGGTTCAGCAACGACTGCCTTCAGGTGCAGTTGCAGGTGAACTGCCGCCAGCGTGACGTCTACATCGTGCAGCCGCTGGTGCCGCCGACGCAGGAGCATCTGATGGAGCTGCTGCTGATGATCGACGCGGCCCGCGGGGCCTCGGCGCAGCAGATCACCGCGGTGATGCCGCACTACGCGTACGCGCGGTCGGACAAGAAGGACGCGTCCCGGATCTCGATCGGCGGGCGGCTGGTGGCCGACCTGCTGGTCGCGGCCGGGGCCGACCGGGTGCTGACGATGGCGCTGCACGCGCCGCAGGTGCACGGGTTCTTCTCGGTCCCGGTCGACCACCTGACGGCGATCGGCGTACTGGCTGATCACTTCCGCGGGACCGACCTGACCAACACGGTCGTGGTCAGCCCGGATCTCGGCAACGCCAAGACAGCGACCCAGTTCGCCCGCCTGCTCGGGCTGCCGGTCGCGGCCGGCAGCAAGCAGCGGCTGGCCGACGACCGGGTCGTGATCGACGCGATCGTCGGCGACGTGGCCGGCAAGAAGGCGATCATCCTGGACGACGAGATCGCCACCGGTGGCTCGATCATCGAGCTGCTCGACCGGCTCAAGGACCTCGGCTGCACGCAGGCCGCGGTCGCCTGCACGCACGGCCTGTTCGCGGGCAAGGCGGTGGAGCGGCTGCGCTCGCACCCGTCGATCACCGAGGTGATCAGCACCGACACGGTCCCGCGCCCGGACGGCTTCCCCGAGCTGCAGGTCAGCTCGGTCTCCAAGCTGTTCGCCGCCGCGATCCAGCGGATCCACGACGGCGAATCGGTCAGCAGCCTGTTCGACGGGGTCGACCCGACGCACGCCCCTCCGCAGCCGAAGCTGCCGTTCTAGCCTTCACAGCAGGCCCGGTGCAGCCACTCCGGCTCGTGCCACCAGTACTCGCTGTCGTGCGCGTGCGCCTGGTCGCGCTTCAGCGGCTGCGGCCCGGCGCTGACCCGCGCAGTTGCGGCGTACGGCGCCAGTAGCTCGTCGACCGTGTGCAGCCGTCCGGCGACCATCACCTGCTGGACGTCGGCCGCGTGCCGGATGTCGTCGAGCGGGTTGCCGCGGACGAACGACAGGTCGGCTTGGGCTCCCGGCGCGACCACCGCGAGCTTGTCCTCCAGGTTGAGCCAGCGGGCGGGGTTCCGGGTCGCTGTCGTCAGAGCCTCGTACGGCGTGAAGCCGCCCGCGACCATCGAGCGCAGATTGGCGTGCAGCGACACCGCGACGTTGTCCAGCGGCGCGTCGGTGCCGGCGATCACCAGGCCGCCACCGCGGTGGATCCGGAGCACCATGTCGACGTTGCCGCGCAGCAGTTCGCGCGTGGTGACCCCGGCCGGGCCGGACGCCGTACTGACCTCGGTCTGCAGGGCGGCGTACTCCCAGGCCGGGAAGAGTGTCGTGGTCCGGCGGTCGGTGAGCAGTGACGGGTCGTCGACGTGCGCCATCGTGGAGTTGAACAGCGTCGGCGTGACCGACAGGCCGGCACGCGTGAAGAGCGTGACGACATCGGCGTACGCGCGGCCGAGCCGGCTGACGGTGTGCGAGTAGCCGAGCCGGTTCGTCGCGCCGGTGTGCTCCATCCCGTCCATGCCGAGGTGCTCGGCCGGGTAGAGGTAGTGCGACGAGAGTTGCAGGCCGAGCCGGTGCACGGCCGCGATCGCGCGGCGCTGGTACTCGATCGGGAGCCGGACGTACGTCTTCACCAGGTCGTAGCCGAGGCCTTCGACCCGGTCGAGCTCGAGGCCGAGCTGCCGTAGCGACAGCGTCGGGCGCATGAAGTTGTAGTAGACCCGCGAGCCATCGATCGCCTCACCGGTCGCGAAGTAGCGCGGGCCGGTCAGAGATCCGTGAGAGAGCGCTTCCCGAGTCTCCTGCATCTGGTAGACCGGGTCGCCGGGAGAGCGCGTACTCGTGATCCCGTACGACAGCCAGAGGTTGCCCTGCCGCGCACCCCAGGCCCGGCCGCGCAGGTGCCAGTGGTTGTGCGCGTCGATCAGGCCGGGCATCACGGTCAGGCCGGACGCGTCGACGTCCGCGCGGCCGTGGTGCGGACGGACGGCGGCGATCTTCGCGCCGTCGAGGATCACGTCGACGTCGTCGCGCAGCCGTTGCGCGCGGCCGTCCCACAGGGCGCCGGCGTGGATCGTGACGTGCTGGTTCACCTTGGCGCGCTGCCAGGTGAGGTCGAGCTTGACCGTTCTCGGGCGGGAGCCGGTGACGTCGGTCCGGCGGAGCCGGCCGTTGTTCAGGTAGAGCAGCGTGCGGTTGTCCTGCCAGACGGGTGAGTCGGTGACCTCGCTGGTGACCGCCTGCGGCTTGCCGGTGAAGCGGCCGCGTTTGTCGACCGGTACGACGTACAGCAGGCTCTCGACGACGAAGGCGAGCCGGCGGCCGTCGGGGGAGAAGACCGGGCCGTCGTCGCCGCGGGTCGCGAGCGAGCGGAACGGCATCGGTTCGGCGTACTCGAAGGCGGTGGTGGCGACGTCGACGTACAGGAGCTGGCTGGTGCCCTCGCGGAAGCGCTTCGAGAACGGCTTCACCGCGGCGAGCACGAGCGTGCGGCCGTCGGCGGACCAGCTGACGCGGCCGGGCTGGAAGAGCGTCGGCGAGACCTGCCGAACCTGCTGCGAGGCGAGGTCGAGGATCCAGGCGATGCCGTCCTGGTCCTGGTAGGCGATCTGCTTGCCGTCGGGAGAGAAGCGCGGGGCGGTCTGGGCTCCGGGCAACGATGAGAGCTTGGTGTCGGTGCCTCGGGCAAGGTCGTGCAGCCAGAGGTCGGCGGTGCCGTCGCGGTCGCTCGCGTAGAGCAGCGTGCGGCCGTTGGGGGAGAAGTCCGGGTCGGAGTTGAAGTAGCCGTCGGCAACGATCTTGCGCGGCGTACCGGAGCCGTCGGTACGGGCCAGCCAGAGCGCGTTCAGGGCGCGGAAGCTGAGCCAGCGGCCGTCGGGGGAGACGGTCGGGCTCGCGATGCCCTGCACCGCGCGGGGTTTGGTGGACTCGAGGTCGGGGCGCTTCGGGCGGGGCCGTTTGGAGGTGACGGGCACTTCGGCGGTGAACGGGATGACGGTGTCGGGTCGCTTCATTACGTGGCCGTCGGCGGTGAAGAACAGTTCGCCGCCGGTGGACCAGGACGGCGGGACGGCGAAGACGTCCTTGCCGCTCGTGACGGCCTGGTCGCCGACCATCAGATCGCAGGCCGGGCCGGTCAGCCGCGCGTATGCGAGCTCGCCGTCCGGCCCGTACGCCGGGCCGAACACCGTCGTACCGGCCTTGGCCGCGACGACCGTACGCCGTGCGCCGGTGGTCAGGTCGAGCTCGACGATCGCCGCGGTGTCGGTGGTGAACGCGAGCTTGCGCCCGTCGGGGGAGACGGCCGGCTCGGCCTCCTCGCTCGGGTCGTCGGTCAGCGCGACGATCGCGCCGGTCGCGAGGTCGAGGCGGTGGATGCCGTAGCTGCCGTTGCCGCCGCGGTCGGAGGAGAAGACGAGCGCGCGGCCGTCGGGGGTGAAGTGCGGCTCGCGGTGGTCGAAGCGGCCCTGCGTCAGCTGGCGGAGGCCATGGCCGTCGGGCTGGATCGTCCACAGGTGGAAGTTGCCGTCGCGGTAGGACTGGAAGACGATCCGCTTCCCGTCCGGCGACCAGCGCGGGCGGGTCGCGTCCTGCAGGTCGTCGGTCAGCCGGGTCGCGCGGCCGCCGGCGGCCGGGGTGACCCAGATCGCGGTGACCAGGTCGAACGCGAGACGACGGCCGTCGGGGGAGACCGCGACCATCAGGTTGGTGCCTTCGGTCAGGGTGGCGTGGCTACCGGCGACGGGCTGGCCGGGCGCCGCGGCTTCGGCGGTGGTTGTTGTGATCGGGAGCGACCCGGCCGCGGCCACGCCGCCGGTGAGTTGCAGGGCGCGACGGCGGGAGATGCTCCAGAGGGCGGTTTCTTCGGAGGTCACGGGCGGATCCAATCCCTGGGGGCGGTGGGACGGAGCCGAATCTGCCAGGAGTGTCCAGATCAGTTGAGCCTGTACGCCGGTTGCCGCGACGAACGGGTGATTCGCTGCGACGAACGGCCGGGCTCTATCGTCGGCGGCATGAGTTCTCCCGACGACCCCGAGCTCTCGGCCCTGACTCCCCGGGCCGGTGCGCTCGTGTCGCCCAAGCTCCGGGCCGGGCTGGCCGCGGTGGCCTGTGTGGTCGTCGCACTGGGCGCGGCGCTGGCGGTCGACAGCCGCCTCGACCGGCACTGGGTGGTCCGCGGCCTCACGCTCGTGCTCGCCCTGGGCTGCGCCGCGCTGCTGACGGCCGAGAACGGGCGCCGCCCGCGCCGCATCATCGCGGTGGTCGGAATGCTGATGTTCGGCTTCGTCTTCCCGGTCACCTCGACCACCTGGTCGACCCCGCCGGAGATCGACTTCGCCCTCTGGGTCGCCGACGACGCCGAGGCGGCCGCGGTGAAGAACGCGCAGAGCGTCGTCACCGTCGAGGACGTGAAGCGCGCCGCCGAGGCCCGCGGCGGCGCGATCGGCTCGCTCGTCACCGACAAGAGCCCCGAAGCGCGCGGCGCCACGGCGTACCCGCTGATCGTGCGGGCCGACAAGACCAAGGGCCGCCCCTGGGCCTGCCTCAGCTTCGAGCACGGCCTGACGGCGAAGGTCCGCGCCTGCTGATCCTCAGGGGATCGCGGTCGCCGCGTCGAACCAGCTGTCGGGTGAGCTGGTGGCGTCGACGAGGTCGAGACCGTTCGCGACCTTCACCAGTTCGGCGCGCGGCAGGCCGGCCCAGTTGTCGAGCGTGACCGTGAAACCGTCGCCGAAGATGATCAGTCCATCGGGCTCGTACCAGGCGTTGTGACCGTTGACGGTGACGTCCGGCGTCGGCCTGGGTGGCATCAGCTCGTTGCCCTCCTCGTCGAGCACGTAGACGATCCGGAGGTCGAGGTCCTGTGCGGGCTCGTCGGTCGGCGGGAGGCTCTTGAGGGGGTCGACGTTCTTCCGGCCGTCCGCGACCGAAGCGCTGAAGCTGTACGGACCCGGGCCGGCCGGTGCGACGTCGAGACGGGTGACCGTGGAGCCGGCCGGCAGATACCCGATCCGGTACGGCGACGGCAGCCGCCGCGGTGACTGGACGATCAGACGGGCCACCTGCTCGGCCTTCGCGAGATCGGGCTTGCCGTCCACCGTGCAGTTGCTCGTCGGGCGGCCGGCGCCGACGACCCGGACCACGCAGGTCGTCCGGCCACGGTCACCGTCGAGGACCAGTTCCTGGCCGTCGCGGGTGAAGCCGTGGGAGTCGAGCCCGAACTCCGGTGCTGAACTGATCGACAGCCGGTCGTGCCACGGACTCGTGACGTCGACCTGCGTCGAGGGAGCGGTGGACGGCTCGGCCGGGTCGGCGCCCAGGACGGCGATCGGCACCAGCACCGCGGCCGCCGTCGTGGCGAGCACCGCGCCGATCACCAGCAGCGGGCGACCGCGTCGTACCGGCTGCCGGTCGGACGGCAGGGCCGCGAGGACCCGGTCCTCCGCGGGGGCGGTGGTCGCGAGGTGCTGGAACGCGTCGCGAAGGTCGTCCTCAGTGCGCATGATTGGCTCCGGTCAGGTCGTCGGTCAGCTCGATGCGGAGGGCGGCCAGCGCCCGGGATGCGTAGGAGCGCACGGTGCTCGGCGCGCAGCCGAGGGTCTCGGCGATCTCCTCGTCGGACAGGCCGCCGTAGTAGCGCAGGACCAGTACGGCGCGCTGCCGCCGCGGCAGCTTGGTGAGCTCGGAGAGCAGTTGGTCGCGGTCGGCCTGCTGGGTGGCGTGGTCGGTTCTGCCGTCGTCGACCTCGATCTCGGGGCGCGGCACGACGCGCGACCACTTGCGCCGCCAGGAGAGGAACTCGTTGACCAGCATCTTGCGGACGTACGCCTCCGGCTGGTCCGCCTGCTGGATCCGGGACCAGGACCTGTGCGCCTTGATCAGGGTGTCCTGGACCAGGTCCTCGGCCAGATGGCTGCCGCCGGTCAGCACGGTGGCGAACCGCAGCAGCTTCGGCAGGCCTGCCGGGAGCCAGTCGTCGAAGGTCACGCCATCTCCTCGTCCGGGCCGGCGGGTGCCGGTCTCCTAGTGAAGACCGGATCGAGGGCCGATCTGCTGCGCCGACCGGGAAGAAAAGTGTTCCAGTCCGTGAGAAATCGATTTCTGATCGGTATCTCGGAGCCTAGGGTCGCGGGTATGACTCTTGGGAGCCTGGCCGGCATCAGTGCCGTGGTGGACGTTCAGAGCCGCTCGATCAGTGCGGAGAACCCGACCGGGGAGGTGGGGCAGGGTGGGCGGCGGACCGAGGGGACCGGGGCGCACGCGGCGCGCGATCTCGGGCAGGGGTGGAAGGTCTCGCCGTCGATCGAGATCGGGCCGGGGGAGACCGCGACGCTCGCGGACATCGCCGGGAGCGGGTGCATCACGCACATCTGGCTGACGACGCACCGGGACAACTGGCGGCGGCTGGTGCTGCGGTCGTACTGGGACGGCGACGCGGCGCCCGCGGTGGAGGCGCCGGTCGGCGACTTCTTCTGCTCGGGGTGGGGGCAGTTCGCGCAGGTGAACTCGCTGCCGGTCGCGGTGAACCCGAACGGTGGCTTCAACTGCTACTGGGAGATGCCGTTCCGCGAGCAGGCGCGGTTGACGATCGAGAACACCTCCGACGAGAAGGTGATCGTCTACTTCCAGGTCGACTACTGGCTCGGCGAGGTCGCGGAGGGGTCGGCGTACCTGCATGCGCAGTGGCGGCGGAGCAACCCGCTGCCCGCGCAGACCGTGCACACGCTGCTCGACGGCGTCGAGGGGCCGGGGCACTACGTCGGGACGTACGTCGCCTGGGGTGTGAACAGCTCGGGCTGGTGGGGTGAGGGCGAGGTCAAGTTCTACCTCGACGGCGAGGAGTGGCCGACGATCTGCGGCACCGGCACCGAGGACTACTTCGGCGGCGCCTGGAACTTCGACCTCGGGCCCGATCGCGGCGGCTACACGGAGTTCAGTACGCCGTACCTCGGGATGCCGCAGGTGATCCGGCCCGACGGGCAGTACGCGAGCCAGATGCGGTTCGGCATGTACCGCTTCCACCTGCCCGACCCGGTGCGCTTCCGTGAGTCGCTGAAGGTGGACGTGCAGGCGCTTGGCTGGCGCTCGGGCGGGCGGTACCTGCCGCTGCAGGACGACATCGCGTCGACGGCGTTCTTCTACTCGACCACGACCAGCACCGCTCGGCCGGACGCGCCGACGCACGACGTGATGGAGATCTGTTAAGGCATCGGAAGCGGCTTCTCCAGAGCCGCGACCGTCAGTACGACGACCGCTGACGTCCAGCCCAGGGGTGCTTCGCCGGCCGGCTGGACGTCGCGGTTGACCTTCTCCGGCAGGGCTCCGCTCGCCGTGCGGTGGGTGTCGAGCCAGGTCAGCAGCTTCTCGGCCGTCGGGCGATCGCCGCGGGCCGCCGCGCTCAGCGCGAACAGCGCGGTCTGCGGCGTCCACGCGACGCCGTCCGCACGCCACTGCTCGCCGGGGGTGACGCCGCCGTTGGGCTGGGTCAGCGCGTCCTGGGTGCGGGTGATCGCGCGGTCGATCTCCGGGTCGGCCGGCGCGAACGGCGGGCCGAGGACCGTGACGATCGCGTCGGCGCCGCCGTTGACGCCGATCCGCATGCCTTCGAGGGTGCTGACCGCGCGGGCCGGGGTGCGCGGGTAGCCGGGGCCGAAGTGCCTGGTGGTTGCCTTGGACAACGTGTCGAAGGCGGTCTGCCAGCGGTCGGCGTCGGCGGTGTTGCCGAGCTCGCGGGCGATCGCCGTCCCGGCGCGGAGCCCGGTGAGCAGCGGCGCGACGATGCCGAGAGTGACCTCGGACTCCGCGCGCTCCCAGTAGTCGGGGGAGGCGGCCGGGAGACCGTCAGCGCCGAGCTCGGCGACGATCTGGTCGGCCGACTCCTTCACCATCGGCCAGTACGCCGGGAGGTCGCGGTCGCAGAACCAGGTTGCCCAGAGCACCCATCCGGAGCCGTCGAGCTGGGGTTCGCGGCCGTCGGCGGGTACGCCGCCGGTCTCGGCGAAGTAGCGCGCTTCCCA
Organism: Kribbella sp. NPDC104740; assembly: GCF_055583505.1. Lineage (NCBI taxonomy): Bacteria > Bacillati > Actinomycetota > Actinomycetes > Propionibacteriales > Kribbellaceae > Kribbella > Kribbella sp. NPDC104740. The sequence continues at coordinate 137,442 of NZ_JBVJNV010000011.1, forward strand.
GCGGCCGGTCTTCGGGCGTACCTGCTTCAAGAATCCCAGGACTTTGCTCGCCTGCGCGTACTGACCGACGGCGCAGCGGGCTGCCGCGACGAAGGAGGCGTCGCGGGGCCAGACGTAGCGCCAGGGGCCGTTGTTGCCGGCCAGCGTGGCGCCGTTGGGGAGGGTGAGGGCGTCCAGGTCGGCGAGCGCGTGCCGGACCAGCTCGGCGTACGGCGTACCGGCGGCGAGCGCCGGCCCACTGGTGGCCGGGGGCAACGGGCGGCCCGGGATGCCGTCGGCGACGAGCTGCGGTTGCGGGTTGCGGTCCACGTTCGAGACCCCGGCGCAGACCAGGACAGCGAGCAGCGCGGCGATCACCCCGGCGGGGAACCACCGGACCCTTCGCGCACTGTCGTCCCGCATGTCCGTCCCTACTGCGCGAGGTGCTGGACCTCGGCCTCGATCTTGCGGCGTGGTGCCAGTTCGACCAGGTACATCGCGGTCATCACCAGCGCACCGCCGATCAGCATCCGGGCGGTCACGCTCTCCGACCCGAACAGTACGGCGAACGCCGACGCGAACACCGGTTCCATCGTCATCGCGATCGCCGCGCGGGTCGGCGTCAGGTGCGCCTGCGCCCAGGTCTGCACGATCAGCGCCAGCGCGCCGGCGATCAGCGCCATGTAGACGACCCGGATCCAGTCGCCGCCGCCGGACGGCAGCGTGAACCCGCCGGGGATCGCGCCGATCGCGCAGACCACCGTGATCACGACCATCTGCAGCGCCGACAGGCCGAACGCGTTCGACGACGTCGACCAGGCGCCGAGGCCGATGATGTGCAGCGCGTACAGCCCGGCCGAGGCGAGTGTCAGCAGCTCGCCGGTACCGAGACTGAAGTCGCGTAGCGACAGGACGCCGAGCCCGACCGTCGCGAGCACGACCGCGACCCAGGCCCAGCGGCCGATCTTGTGCCGCAGGATGACCGCGGCCAGCAGCGGCGTGAACACGACGTACATGCCGGTGACGAAACCGGAGACGCTGGCCGAGGTGTGCCGCAGGCCCTCGGTCTGGACCAGCTGCGCGACGCCGTACGTGACGCCGAGCGCGACACCGCGGCCGCGGTCGAGCCGGCTGAGCCGGGCGATCGCGGGCGGATGGATCGCGATCAGCGCGACCGCGGCGATCAGGAAGCGCAGCGCCAGGTAGTCGGCGACGTCCATCCGGTCGAGCAGGTCCTTGGTCAGGAAGAACGTGGATCCCCAGGCGGCGGCGACCGCGAGCAGGGCGATCACGGCGATCCGCGGGTGATTCACGAGCGAAGTCAACCAGACACCTGACAGGGCGACCAAAACGCTTGAGATAGTTAACGAGGTGTGCAACTATTCACGCATGGTGAACGATCAGGTCGACCGGTTCTTCGAAGTGCTGGCGGACCCGACCCGGCGGCAGGTGGTCCAGTTGCTCGGTGAAGGCCCGCAGCGGGCCGGGCGACTGGCCGCCGCGACCGGCGTCTCGTCGCCCGCGATGAGCCGGCATCTGCGGATCCTGCTGTCCGCCGGGCTCGTCACCGACGAGCGGGTCGCCGAGGACGCCCGGGTGCGGGTCTTCCGGCTGCGGCCGGAGCCGGTGGTCGCCGTACAGGCATGGCTCGATCAGGTTCAGGCGCACTGGCAGGAGAATCTGGGCGCCTTCAAGACGCACATCGAGGGGAAGTCATGACCAAACAGTCCGCCACTGCGACCGTCGAGGTCGCCGCCGATCCGCTGACCGCTTTCGAGGTGTTCACCGCCGAGATCGACCTGTGGTGGGTGCGCGGGCCGATCAACTTCTTCGACTCCGCGCGAGCGGTCGAGATGCGGATCGAGCCCGGCGTCGGCGGCCGGATCCTGGAGATCTACCAGGCCGGCGCCGGCGGCGTCGTCGAGGACGCGCTCGAGCTCGGCCGGATCACGGTCTGGGAGCCGGGCGCCAAGCTGGGCTACCGCAGCTCGGTCGACGACACCGAGACGACGATCGCGTTCGAGGCCAGCGGCGCCGGGACCAAGGTCACCGTCGAGCAGGTGCTGCTGCCGGGCGGCAAGCAGGCCTTCTACATGTGGCCGAACGTCATCGTCTGGCTGCCCGCGTGGATCGACCGCCGCGACTCCGCGCCGCGGACCACCCGCGACCTCGACCGGATCAGCATGGCCTTGTACTACGAGGATCCGGCCGCCGCGGCGCGCTGGCTGAGCGACGTCTTCGGCCTCGACTCGTGGGACCGCGTCCCGGCCGAGGGCGAACGGGCCCCGTGGCTGGAGCTGCACATCGGGAACTCGGCGCTGATCCTGTTCAAGCTGAAGGACCGCGGCGCTCCGCGGCTCGATCACGGGCTGTGGGTGTACGTCGACGACCTCGACGCGCACTTCGCCCGGAGTACTGAGCAGGGCGCGAAGATCGTCTCCGAGATCCATCAGCACGGCTACCGGCGGTACGAGGTCCTGGATCTCGAAGGGCACCACTGGACGTTCGCGCAGGCCCGCCCGACGATGGCCTGATGCATTTCGAGGAGACCGGTCGCGGCGACGCCGTCCTGCTGCTGCCGGGCTGGGCCGGAAGCATCGCCGAGTTCGGCTGGTTGCGCGCCGAACTCAGCGATGGCTTCCGAGTCGTCGCGGCCGACCTCCCCGGATCAGGCAAGTCGCAGCCGCGCGACTACTCGGTGGACTTCTACACCGAGGACGCCCGCGCGTTCCTCGCCCTGCTCGACGAGTTGGAGATCAGTGCGGCCCACCTCGTCGGCTTCAGCGACGGCGGCGAGACCGCCCTGCTGATGGCCGCGCTCGATCCCGCGCGGGCGCTCTCGGTCGTCACCTGGGGTGCCGCCGGCCGCATCGTCGAGCCGGTCAACGGCCCGTCGTTCGACGAGCTGGAACGGCTGATCGACGACCCGGTCCCCGCGCTGCTCCCGCTCGCGGCGTACCTGGCGGAGGCGTACGGCGTACAGAACGCCCGCGCGATGGCCCGAAGCTGGGCGGCCGCGCTGCGAGGAATCGCCGCGCAGGGCGGCGAGGTCGCGCGGGCTCACGCGGCGAGCATCCGCTGCCCGGCGCTGCTGATCGCCGGGAGCGAGGACGTGTTCTGTCCGCCGGCGCTGGTCAAGGAAATGGCTGACGCGATGCCCGCCGCGCGGTTCGAGGAGTTCGAGGGCGCGGGGCACGACCTGCACCGATCGGCCGCCGGGCGGTTCCTCCGGACGCTGAACGACTGGCTCGGCGCGCACTAGAGACGTGATCCAGCTCACCCGATGTCACACCCGCCGCGCAGCCGGTGTCTGAAGGCCGAACCCACCAGGGAACGGAGACAGGACGATGACCGAAGCAGTGGTGATCGGCGGCGGGTACGCCGGAGTGATGGCGGCCAACCGGCTGACCAAGCGGGCCGATCTGAACGTGACGATGATCAACCCGCGGCCGGCCTTCGTCGAGCGGATCCGGCTGCACCAGCTGGTCGGCGGCTCCGACGACGCCGTCGTGGACTACGCGCACGTGCTGAGCAAGGGCGTCCGGCTCGTCGTCGACTCCGCCGACCGGATCGACCCCGCCGAGCGGACCGTCACGCTGGCGTCGGGAGCGACCGTCTCCTACGACTACCTCGTGTACGCCGTCGGCAGCGGCACCGACGACACGCAGGTGCCGGGGCTCGAGTTCGCCTACCGGCTCAACTCCCTGGAGGAGGCCGAGCGGCTGCGGCCGGTTGTCGACGGCGCGGAGGTCGTGACGGTGGTCGGCGCCGGGCCGGCCGGGATCGAGACCGCGGCCGAGCTGGCCGAGTCGGGACGGCTGGTGACGCTCGTCTGCGGCGGTGTCCTCGGCCCGTACCTGCATGCGAGCGGCCGGCGTACGGTCGCCGCGCGGCTGGAGAAGCTCGGCGTGAACGTTGTCGAAGGCCCCGGTACGACGGTGACCGCGGTGACCCGCGACGCCGTCCGGCTGGCCGACGGGCGGGAGCTGCCGAGCCCGCTGACGATCTGGGCCGCCGGGTTCGGCGTACCGGATCTGGCCGCGCGCAGCGGCCTGACCACCGACGCGATCGGGCGGCTGATCACCGACGAGACGCTGACCAGCGTCGACGACGACCGGATCGTCGCGGCCGGCGACTCGGCGGCGCCGTCGGACCTGCCGTTCCGGATGGGCTGCCAGTCGGCTGTCCAGCTCGGCCCGCAGGCGGCGCAGACCGTGCTGAGCCGGATCGCCGGGAAGAAGCCGGCCGACGCCGGAGTGGGCTTCGCCGGTCAGTGCATCAGCCTCGGCCGCGACGCGGGGATCTTCCAGTTCGCGCACCGCAACGACGTCGCGATCAGCCTGCACCTGCGCGGCCGGTTCGGCGCTCTGGTCAAGGAGCTTGTGTGCTGGAGCACGGTCTGGCAGCTGAGGACCGAGGGTCGCCTCCCCGGTGTGATGAAGTGGTGGACCAAGGACGGCAAGCGCCCGCAGCTGGTGCGCTCGGTCCGCGCCGCCAGCCAGGTGTGAGAGAGGAACGACCGATGACCGACCCGGCCACCGAGAGTTTCGTTGCCCATCGCAACCTGCTCTTCACCGTCGCGTACGAGATGCTCGGCTCGGCCGCCGATGCCGAGGACGTGCTGCAGGAGACCTGGCTGCGCTGGGTCGGCGTCGACCTCGAGCAGGTCCGCGACGAGCGGGCCTACCTGGTCCGGATCACCACCCGGCAGGCGCTGAACCGGCTGCGCACGATGAAGCGCCGCAAGGAGTCGTACGTCGGCCCGTGGCTGCCGGAACCGTTGCTGACGGCACCCGACGTCGCCGAGGACGTCGAGCTGGCCGAGAGCCTGTCGATGGCGCTGATGCTGGTGCTGGAGACGCTCGCGCCGACCGAGCGCGCGGTCTTCGTGCTGCGCGAGGTGTTCGGGATCGGGTACGACGAGATCGCGGCCGCGGTCGACAAGACGCCGGAGGCGGTGCGCCAGATCGCGTCCCGGGCCCGCAAGCACGTCGACGCCCGGCGGCCGCGGGAGGCGGTGTCGGCGAGCCAGACCCGGGTGGTGCTGGACCGGTTCCAGCGCGCGATCGCGACCGGGGATCTGCAGAGCCTGCTCGACGTGATGGCGCCGGACATCGTGCTGATCGGCGACGGTGGCGGCGTGAAGCAGGCGGCGCTGCGGCCGATCGTGGGGGCCGACCGGGTGATGCGGATGATCACCGGGGGACTGGGGAAGGTCGACGCGGTGCTCAGCGTCACGCCGACGGTGATCAACGGGACGCCGGCGTTGCTGGCCTGGCTCGACGACGAGCTGGACGGCGTGATGATGTTCCGGATCGAGGACGCGCTGGTCAGCGGGCTGTACTACGTGCGCAACCCGGAGAAGCTGTCCCGGCTGGACGCGGAGACGACGCTGACGCTCGGCTGAACCTCCGACGCCGGGACGCTCCGCCGTGGCCACGCCCCGCCGCCCCGCCGCCCCGCCGCGCGGACGCGCGGACGCGCGGACGACGTCGCGCGAGCCGGTGGCTCAGACGATCGTCACGATGATCGTCGTACCGGGCTGGGCCTGCTTGCCCGCGGCCGGGTTCTGCCCGGCGACCAGGTTCAGCCCGAGGTGGAACGGCGCCTGCTCGACCTTCACCTTGAAGCCCGCCTCGGTGAGGATCTTCTGCGCCTCGGCCAGCCCCTTGCGCCGCACGTTCGGGACCTCGACCAGCGGCGGGCCCTTCGACACCACGACCTGCACCTTGTCCTTCGCGAACAGCGTGCCGTTGTTCGGCGTCTGCGAGACCACCGACCCGGCGGGGACCTTCGGGTCGTAGGCGTCGGTGCGGTCGACGACGAACCCGGCCTTGCGCAGCGTCCGGCTCGCGTCCGCGATCGGCTTGCCGGTGGTGTCGGGCACGGTGATCGGCCGGCGGCCGAGGCTGACCCAGAGGTTGACCGTGTTCCCGGGCTTCATCACGGTGTCGAACTTCGGCAGGAACGTGATCACCCGCCCGGCCGGCACGGTCTCGTTGTAGTCGGTGGTGATCTTGCCGGTGACCAGCTTGATCGAGTCCAGTGCGCGCTTCGCGGCGTCCTCGTCGAGGCCCTTCAGCTGCGGGACGCGGTACCGCTCGGGGCCCTTGGAGACGGTCAGCCCGACCTCGCCCTCCTTGCGGATCCGGTCGCCGGGCGCCGGGCTGGTGCCCATCACCTGGCCGCGCGGGACCGACTCGGAGAAGTCCTGGTTGGCGATCGTCGTCGTCAGGCCGAGCTCGGTCGCCTTCGCCGATGCTTCGGCGGAGGTGAGGTTGAGCAGGAGCGGGGTCTCGGTGTAGCGGTGGATGCCGTAGTACCAGCCGGCTGTCCCGACGCCGATCGCGAGCGCGAGTACGGCGATGAGTGCGACGAGACCGTGACCCTTGCGGGGGACGGCCGGGGCAACGCGGGAGGCAGACTCCACCGGTACGACGATCGTGTCGTTGCGCCGGGCAGGATCCGGGCGACGCCCGGCCGCTGCGCGCCGCGGGTCGGCGTCGCGGCCGAGGCCGGGGATGGTCCGGCGGACCGACTCCACCCGGCGTACCGGGGTGTGCTCGACGTACCCGTTACCTCGCGTGTACCCGTCGTCGTCCCACTCGGTCTCCTCGCGGACCGCCTGCAGCGGGACCGTCAGATCGCCGGTCAGCTCCGGGTCGTCCGGCAGGCCTTCCTCCAGCGCGCTGCGTACCCGCCGGACCTGCCGGCTCAGCACCCGCGCATCAGCCGGACGCAGGTCGCGGTCGCGCGCGGTCGCCCGCTGCACCAACGCGTCGACGTACGGCGGAATGCCGGGCTCGAGCAGCGACGGCGCCGGGACGTCGGCGTGGACGTGCGCGTAGGCGACCTGGATCGGCGTCTCGCCGGTGTGCGGCTTGGCGCCGGTCAGCAGCTCGTACAGCAGGATGCCCGAGGAGTACACGTCGGACCGCGCGTCAGCGCTGCCGTCGGTGACCAGCTCGGGCGCGAGGTAGGAGACCGTGCCCATCAGCAGACCCTGCGTCGCGGTCTGCCCGGTCGTGGTGACCGCGCGGGCGAGCCCGAAGTCGGCGACCTTGACCGTGCCGTCGTGCGAGATCAGCACGTTCTCGGGCTTGATGTCGCGGTGCACGATGCCGGCGTCGTGGGCCGCGGACAGCGCGGACAGCACCGGCATCAGCAGGTCGAGCGCGCGGGCGGGGGAGAGCGGCCCGTGCTCGCGGATCACGTCACGCAGCGTCCGGCCCGGCACGTACTCCATCGCCAGGAACAGCGTGCCGCCGTCCTCGCCCTGGTCGAAGACCGCGACCACGTTCGGGTGCGACAGCTTCGCGGCGGCCCGCGCCTCGGCCACGAACCGGCGGCCGAACTCGGCGTCGTCACCCATCCCGAGATGCATCACCTTGAGCGCGACGACCCGGTCCAGCCGCATGTCGAGCGCCTCGTAGACGGTCGCCATCCCGCCCTTGGCCACGCGGGCACCGACGCGGTACCGCCCGTCGAGCACCCGCCCGACCAGGCGGTCGCCGACCTGGGTGTCTACGTCGTCCGTCACGTGCGGTGAGCCGCCTCTCGAAGCCTGTTTGCAATCAGAGTGTAAATAAGTGGCCCCAGCGCAGCTTTATCGCCGCGCCGGGGCCACTGTCGGTCACCCTTCGGAGCCGTCACTCCGGTGCTTGGATCAGGCCGGGTTCCAGCCGCTCTCGAGGCGGGTCTTGATCTGCAGCACGCTCTTCACGTACTGCTTGGTGTCGGCGTACATGCCGTTACGCCGGACGCCACCGAGACCCTGGTAGTAGCCGGCGACCGCGATGTCGAGCTTGGCCGCGCCGGTCAGCATCTCCAGTAGGACGACGCCCGCCGTGATGTTGTCCTGCGGCTTCAGCAGGTCGAGCTTGCGGCCGACGATGCCGGAGGCGTACCGCCCGGTGGACGGGATCACCTGCATCGCGCCGACTGCGTTGGCCGGCGAGACCACCCGCTGCTTCCAGCCCGACTCCTGCCAGGAGATCGCCAGCGCGAGCTCCGGGTCGACGCCGTACCGCTTCGAGGTGGCGATGATCATCGACCGGATCTGCGCGCGGTTCGGCAGCTTGCGGTTCTTCAGCGTGGCCCGGTTCCGGTCGGCGGCGTCGACGACGTGGTCGGCGTACTTGCGGCCGGCGAAGGTGTCGTTGCGCTTCTTCTTGGCCGGCGTTGCCTTCGGCACCGGAACCGGGACCAGGATCGCCTTGCCGACGAAGATCTTGTCGGTGCGCTTCATCGCGTTCACCGACAGCAGGTAGGCCTGGGTGACGTGGTACCGGCGAGCGATCCCGCCGATCGTGTCACCGCGCTTCACGACGTACTTGACCCGGCCGCGGCCGGCCGTCGTCTCGCGCGGCGCCTGCTTGGGCTGGCCGGGGAGCTGGAGCACCTCGCCGGCGTAGATCGCGTTGCCGTTACCGGGCAGCTCGTTGAGGGCGACCAGCGTCTTGACGGTGGTCCCGTACCGGGCCGCGATGTGACTCAGCGTGTCGCCCTGCTTGACCTTGTACTGGCCGAGCCCGGGTGATCCGGCGGTGATCACGCCGGCCGCGATCAGCGGCACCGCGATCCCGGTGAGGACCTTGACGACGGTACGCCGCCGGCCGCGCGGTGCGGGCTGGACGTCGTGCTCGGGCTCCGGCGCCGTTGCGCTCGTGTTGGTCATCATCCATCTCCCCGTGTCAACGTCCCTTGACCGTAAGTGGTGGTGCTGATGTGACAACAGGGACGGACGGGGCACGGGTTACGGCTGTTACGCAATGTTTACAGTTGACGCCTGAACTACATGGATGTGGTTCACAATCGACGCGCCGGTTGGGGTTTGCCGACAGGCCGATGCCCCCGGCAACTGGTGCCGGGGGCATCGACCTGCGCTAGAGCGCGGCGCGGCCGTCGAGCGGCGACGAGGCCTGGGCGGCGTGGTACCGGCGCGGGATCCGGCCGGCCCGCAGCGCGTTCCGCCCGGCGGTCACCGCGTCCCGCATCGCGGCGGCCATCAGGGCCGGCCGCTCGGCGCGGGTGACGGCGGTCGCCAGTAGCACAGCGTCACAACCGAGCTCCATCGCGAGGGTCGCGTCGGACGCCGTACCGATCCCGGCGTCGAGCACCACCGGGACGTTCGCGGCCTCGACGATCATGCTGATGTTGTGCGGGTTGCGGATGCCCAGCCCGGACCCGATCGGGGAACCGAGCGGCATCACCGCCGCGCAGCCGACCTGCTCCAGACGGCGGGCCAGGATCGGGTCGTCGTTGGTGTAGGCGAAGACGTGGAACCCGTCCGCTGCAAGGGTTTCCGCGGCGTCGAGCAGCTCGACCGGGTCCGGCAGCAGCGTGTGGTCGTCGGCAACGACCTCCAGCTTCACCAGGTCGGTCTCCAGCGCCTCGCGAGCCAGACGCGCGGTCAGCACGGCCTCACCGGCGGTGAAGCAGCCCGCGGTGTTCGGCAGGACGGCGATGTCGTGCTTACGCAGTACGTCGAGGACCGATCCCTGCTGGCTCGGGTCGAGCCGCCGCAGCGCGACCGTGGTCAGCTGCGTGCCCGACGCGATCAGCGCCTCTTCCAGTACTTCGAGGCTCGGCGCACCGCCGGTCCCCATCACCAACCGGGACGTGAACTCGCGCCCGGCGATCACCAGAGTGTCGTCACTCATCGTTCCTCCTCAACCGCCCTGGACCGCGGTGACGATCTCCACCCGGTCGCCCTCGGTCAGCGTCGTTCCGGACCACTCGGTCTTGGTGACCACCGCTTCGTTGACGGCCACCGCGACCCCGATCGGGCTGCGGGCCCAGCGGTCCACCACGTCGGCGACGGTCGTCCCGGCGTCGATCTGCTCGGCGGAGCCGTTCACCAGCACGTTCATGACCTCACTCACCCCATCACCTTAGGCACTGCAGCGGCGGCGCCGTGCGCCTGGTCGCCCCGTGAGAACCGGCTGGCCAGGAAGGGCTCGGCCAGCTCCGGCAGTACGCCGGTCCGAACGGTCTCCGCGATCACCTGCGCGGTGATCGGCGTCAGCAGTACGCCGTTGCGGTAGTGGCCGGTCGCCCAGAGCAGCCCGTCGAGCCCCGATGCGCCCAGGACGGGGGCATTGTCGGGCGTCGCGGGCCGCAGCCCGGCGACGGACTCGACCAGCTCCAGCTCGTCGGTGATCGGCAGCACCATTCGCGCGTCCCGCAGCAGCGCGAACACGCCACCGGCCAGGACCCTGGTGTCGTAGCCCAGCTCGGACGTCGTCGCGCCGACGACCAGCTCGCCGTCGGGGCGGGGGACCAGGTAGACGGAGAAGCCGCGGGCGGTCGCTCGTACGGTGTGCTGGAGGGCGGGACGGTACGCCTCGGGGACGCGGAGGCGGAGGATCTCGCCCTTCAGCGGCCGGACCGGCGGGCGGAGCTCGTCGGGGATGCCGTTCAGCTGCGCGGTCCAGGGACCGGCGGCGGCGATGATCTGGTCGGCGCGGAGGGTGTCGCCGTTGTCGAGCTCGACGCCAACCGCCTTCGACTTCTCGCACAGAATCCGGCTTACAGACTGCTTGATCAACCGCACACCGGACAGCTCGACCGCACGCAGCAAGGCGGCGACGGTCTGGCGGTTGTTGACCGAGTGGTCGTTGGGCACCCAGACCCCCGCGGTGACGCCCGCGGCCAGCAGGGGTTCGCGTTTGCGGGTCTCGCGGCCGGTCAGCTCCTCGACGTCCAGGCCCAGCCGGCGCTGGTACTCGGCGAGGCGGCGGATCGCGGCCGCGTCGTCGGCGTCGTACGCGACCGAGAGCGTGCCGGTCTTGTGCAGCCCGGCCGGGAGGCCGGTCGCAGCCTCCAGCTCCTCCGCGAACGCGGGCCAGGCGGCGTTGCTGGCCAGGTTGAGCGCGAGCAGCGCGTCCTCGCCGTACTCGACCTCGGTGACCGGGGCCAGCATCCCGGCCGCGACCGAAGATGTCCGAATGCCGGGTGTCGGATCACATACCGTCACCTGGATACCGTCTGCAGCCAACCGCCAGGCGGTGGACAGACCGATCAGTCCGCCGCCGATCAGCACGACCCCGGACCCTGAATCTGTCATGGAGCTAACAGTACGACGGTATACACATGGCACGCTTAGCCTTGTGACTGAGCACACCGCGCCACTTCGCGACCGACTCGACGCCGCCCTGCTCTACCTGTGCACCGACGCCAGAGGGAAGCAGGGCGACCTCGAACAGTTCCTCGACGCCGCGCTGAGCGGCGGTGTCGACATCGTCCAGCTCCGCCAGAAGGACCTGGAAGCGGCCGACGAGCTGGCCGCGCTGGAGGTCTTCGCCGACGCCTGCAAGCGGCACGGCAAGCTGCTCGCCGTCAACGACCGCGCTGACATCGCGTACGCCGCCGGCGCCGACGTCCTGCATCTGGGCCAGCGCGACCTGCCGGTGCCGCACGCCCGCGCGATCACCGGCCCGGAGGTGATCGTCGGCCGCTCCACGCACACCTTCAGCCAGGTCAACGCCGCCGTCACCGAGACCGGCTCGGACTACTTCTGCGTCGGCCCGACCTGGGAGACCCCGACCAAGCCCGGCCGGACCGCGGCCGGCCTCGAGCTGGTCTCGTACGCCGCCAGCCGTCAGCAGACCAAGCCGTGGTTCGCGATCGGCGGCATCGACCTCGAGCGGCTCGACGAGGTGATCGAGGCGGGCGCGCGGCGGGTGGTCGTCGTGCGGGCGATCACGCAGGCCGACGACCCGGCCGCCGCGGCCGGCGAGTTCGTCCGGCGGCTGCGGAGCGCGGGATGACCCGGAGCGCGCGCTGATGAACAACCCGAAGGTCGCGCGGATCGTCGCCGCCGTGGTGGTCGCGATGCTGGTGATCACGCTGGCCGCGTCGCTGTTCGGGTGCGGCGCGTCCGGCTCCTCGGCGTCCGGTTCGAAAGATCCGGAGAGCGGGCTCACCTTCGTCGCCGCCGCCGACCTGCCGAAGGAGGCCCGGGACACGCTCGCGCTGATCGACAAGGGCGGGCCCTTCCCGTACAGCCGCGACGGCGTCACCTTCGGGAACTTCGAGAAGATCCTGCCCAAGCAGGATCGTGGGTACTACCGCGAGTACACGGTGAAGACGCCCGGTGAGAAGGACCGCGGCGCGCGCCGGATCGTGACCGGGAAGGCCGGCGAGCGTTATTACACCGACGATCACTACGAGTCGTTCCGCCGGGTCGCGGCGGACGGGGGGACCGACGGATGACTGACCTGCGCGCTGTGCTGGACGCCGGACTGCGGCCGGGGGTGTACCGCTGGCGCTCCGCGCTCGACGCCGAGCAGATCGGGCGCGGGGTCCGGGCGGCGGGCTGGGGTTTCGTCGCGCTCGACACCACGCGGGTGCTCGACAAGGCCGGGTTCCTCGACGTCTGCGCGACGGCGTTCGACCTGCCGCGCTGGTTCGGGCGCAACTGGGACGCCCTGGCCGACTCGCTGAGCGACCGCTCGACCGGCGAGCCGGAGATCGTCCTGTGGGACGGCTGGCGCCAACTGCTCGACCACGACCACGACACGGTGGACGTCGCGCTGCAGATCTTCGCCGAGGACGCCACCGAGTCGGGCCAGCTGCGGGTGTTCCTGCGCGAGGCGGAGGACGTGCCGGACCTGGTCAGCGACCTGCCGATCGTCTAGGGCGTCCGTCCAGTCAGTCCGTCTGGCCGGTCCGGCTAGGCCGTCCGCCGGGGCAGACCGAAGTACGAGCGGACGCCGGCGCTGTGTGCGACGTGGTCCGGTGGGCGCGTGCTCAGGTCGCGCAGACCGACCGACGTGAGCAGGCTGCCGACTTCCAGGTCGAGTAGCTCGGCCGACCGGAGCTCCCACGCGGGGTGCTCGTTCGGCAGGTACCAGGTCCGGCCGGCCCGCTGGGTGTGGAGCCCCCAGCGTGCGGTGAGGAAATGCTCGAGGTCGCCGAGCTCCATTGGGGCGCCGGCGCGGGCGGTCACGCGGCTGGAGAAGCCGGCGGCTTGGGTCGTGTAGGTGTGGGTTTGATCGCGTACGGCGTACTGCATCCTCGCGAAGCGGTAGGGGAGGGCGAAGACCGTGCGGGCGATCGCCACGACGTCGAGGCGGTTCGCGTCCAGCGACAGGAAGACGACGCCGCGGCGGCCGGTCGGGTCGATCGAGTAGAGCCGGATGTTGGTTTCCAGGAAGTCGCCGACCAGCGCCGGACCGCGCGCGAACCCGGTGCGGGCCATCCGGAACGGCACCAGGCCGACGTACGCGCGGCCTTCGAAGGTGTCCGGCCGCGTGCCGGTCGGGTAGAAGCGGGCGATCGACTCCGGCTCGACCGCCCAGTGCACGAAGGTCAGGTCCAGCCACGACTGCCGCAGGATCCGCGGCCGGGGCAGCGGCGGCGCGTCAGCGGAGATCATGCCCGCAATCTAGCGCCCGGTCGCCGCCCGCTTGGTCTCCAGCGCCTCGACGTCGGCGACGAACCACAGCTGCCACCCGCGGTTGCTCTCCCGCACCCAGTCGCGGAACGGCGTACTGCTTCCCTCGTACGCCGAGACGTCGCCGACCACCGCCAGCCCCATCCCGTACTGCGCGAACTTCTGCACGATCTCGCCGGCCACCCCGCTGCTCAGCACGAAGAACCCGTCCGGCAGGTCCTCGACCCGGATCGCGACCCACGACGCGTGATGGTGGTACGACGCGTCGCCGATCAGGTCGATCGCGTCCTGCAGCGTGCCCAACGGCTGCTGGTTTACGAACACGCTCATCGCAGGAACTCCAGGACCCGCTCGGCCTGCGACGGCAGCAGGTGCCCGGCGCCCTCGACGACCACCGACCGCCCGGGCAGCCGTCGCGCCGTACCGGCCGAGTCGAGCATGTGGTCCTTGCTCCCGACGATCGCCAGCAGGTCGAGCTTCTCCAGCTGCTCGTCGGTGAAGACCGGCAGCTTCACCCGCCGCGGCTCGAAGTGCGTCTGCACGAGCAGCTGGAACGCGGCCTTGTCCCAGTCGAACCCGGCCGGCAGCGGCCCGATCACCATCGAGACCGCCTTCCGCACTCCCCAGGTCCCGAACGGCCGCACCGCGAGCGCGGGCAGCAGCGGCAGGATCTTCTGGCGGCTGAACCCGGCGGGCGCGAGCAGCGCCATCTTGAGGACTCGCCCCGGCCGACGCGTCGCGTAGTCGAGCGCGAACCAGGCGCCGAGCGACAGCGCGACGATCGAGAAGTCGTCGATGTCGAGCGCGTCGAGGACATCGTCCAGCCATTCGGCGTACGCCGGGGAGCCGATCGCCGGCCGCGGCGACGCACTCAGGCCGGGCTCGCTGATGCCGTCGATCGCGTGGACGCGGAAGCGCTCGGCCCAGGCCGGTACGTCGTACGCCCAGTCGAGCGTCGTACCGGCGGAGCCGTGCAGGAGGACCAGCGGGGGCGCGTCGGCCGGCCCGCTGGAGACGACGAAGGTCGGGCCCTGGCGGGTGTCGACGAAGCGTTGGTCGCTGGGAACCGGCCAGTCCGCCAGCTCGGCGCGGTAGCGCTCGTGCACGATGGACTGGCCGACGGAGGATCGGTAGGTCATGTACCTAAACTACCCTATGAGTACCTATTGCGGACTTTATAGGGAATTCTAAGGAATCGAGATGCGCCAGGAGTTGTACTCGGTCGAGCAGGTCGCCGAGCAGTTGGGGCTGCACGTGCGGACGATCCGCAACTACGTGCGCGACGGCAAGCTGAAGGCGACCCGGATCGGCAAGCAGTACCGGATCACCCGCGAGGACCTCGAGGAGTTCACCGGGACGCCGGTCGCCGCAGCGTCCGGGCAGATCGCGTCGCGGCACGCCGAGGTGTCGAGCATCGTCCAGATCGAGGGCGTCGACCGGCCCGCGGCCGACCGGATCTCGACGTACGTGACCGCGTCGATCAACCAGGGCGGCATCGGCCGGCTCCGGGTCGAGGTCGCCTACGACGAGAGTCGCGGCGTACTGAAGGTGATCGTGCTCGGCGACCTCGACGTGACCGCCGACCTGCTGCGGCTGATCGACATGATCGTCACGACGTCCTAGGAATGCTCAGAGATGCCGGGACGTCGCTGCGATCGCGAGGTCGGCGAGGGCCTTGCGGGAGGTCTCGTCCTGGATGGGGGAGCGGTCGAGGGCTTCCATCGCCTCGGCGGTGCGCTCGCTGATCAGGTCCTCGCAGGCCTGCACCGACCGGCTGTCCTGGAGGATCTCGCGGAGCAGCTGGATCTCGTCGTCGTCCAGGTCCGGCCGCCCGAACAGCCGCTCGAACTCGGCCAGCTGCACCGGCGACGCGTGGTCGACCGCGTGCGCGACCAGCACGGTCCGCTTGCCCTCGCGCAGATCGTCCCCGGCCGGCTTGCCGGTGACGGTCGGGTCGCCGAACACCCCGAGCAGGTCGTCGCGCAGCTGGAACGCCTCACCCAGCGGCAGCCCGTACGCCGACAGCGAGTCGATCAGGTGCTGGTCCGCGCCACCGAGCGCGGCGCCCACGTGCAGCGGCCGCTCGACCGTGTACGTCGCCGCCTTGTACCGCAGTACGCGCAGGGCGAGATCGAGGTCCGACGCGCCACTGGCTTGCGCGACCAGGTCGAGGTACTGACCGGCGGTCACCTCGACCCGGACCGCGTCGAAGAACTTCGACGCCCGGGCCAGCGCGGACGCGTCGAAACCGGAGGTGTGCAGCATCTCGTCGGCCCAGATCAGGCACAGGTCGCCGAGCAGGATCGCCGCGCCGATCCCGAAGGTGACCGGGTCGCCGCCGACGCCGCTGGCCTCGGCCCGGGCCCGCTGCAGCGCCTCGAACCGCTTGTGCGCGGCCGGTGCGCCGCGGCGGGTGTCGGACGAGTCCATCACGTCGTCGTGCACCAGGGCGCTGACGTGCAGCATCTCCAGGCTGGCGGCGGCGGAGAGGATCGGCCGCTCCGGGTCGCCGCCGGCGGCCCGGAACCCCCAGTAGCAGAACGACGGCCGCAGCCGCTTGCCGCCACTGGTCGCGTCCCGCGCGGCCTGGACCTGCTCGGCCAGCTCGGGGCCGAGCTCGGCCAGCCGCTGCTCCTGGATGTCGAGGAACGCGGTCAGCGTGCGCTGGATCTCGGTCGGGATGTCTGCGTCGGCATGCACGTCTCGGAGGGTAGTCCAGCGCCTGCGTGACGCCACGCCCCGGTAGGCTTGGAGGATGGCCAACGGTTACCCCTCGACGCTTCCCGGCAGCACGCCGACGATCCGCGAACTGCTCGCGACGGGCGCCCGTTCCTTCTCGTTCGAGTTCTTCCCACCGAAGACTCCGGAGGCGGAGGAGGTGCTGTGGCACTCGATCCGCGAGATCGAGAAGCTGCGGCCGTCGTTCGTCTCGATCACGTACGGCGCCGGCGGCACGACCCGCGACGGCACGATCCGCGTCACCGAGCGGGTCGCGCAGGACACCTCGCTGACTCCGCTCGGGCACCTGACCGCCGTCGCGCACTCGCGCGACGAGCTCCGCTCGGTGATCGGCGCGTACGCCGGCGCCGGGATCCGGAACGTGCTGGCCCTGCGCGGCGACCCCCAGGGCGGCCCGCGGCAGCCGTGGGTCGCGCACCCCGAGGGCCTGAACCACGCGATCGAGCTGGTCGAGCTGGTCCGTTCACTGGGCGACTTCTGCGTCGGCGTCGCGGCGTTCCCGGACAAGCACCCCGAGGCCGCCGACCTCGACTTCGACGCGCGGGTTCTGGCCGAGAAGGCGAAGGCCGGCGCCGACTACGCGATCACCCAGATGTTCTTCGGCGCCGACGACTACTTCCAGCTGGTCGAGCGCGCTTCGGCGCTGGGCTGCGACATCCCGATCCTGCCCGGCATCATGCCGGTCACCAACATCAAGCAGATCCACCGCATGGCGGAGCTGACCGGCATGGCGCTGCCTTCGTCGGTCACTGACCGCCTGCACGCCGTCGAGGACGAGCCTGCGGATGTCCGCGCGGTCGGCATCGAGATCGCCAGCGAACTGTGCGAGAAGCTCCTCGAGGGTGGTGCGCCGGGCATCCACTTCATCACCCTGAACCGCTCGACCGCGACCCGCCAGGTCTTCCTCAACCTCCAGGGCACGACGGTCAGCTGACCCGGGCACTCCGGTTGGCTGACCGCGCCCGCTCCGCCGGGCTAGGGTTTGCAGATGGCTGACCCGAGTGACCTGGTGATCGACCGCACGCTGGTACTCCTACGGCACGCAAAAGCCGTGCCACCGGAGACCGTGTCCGACATCGACCGCCCCCTGGCCCCCCGAGGCCGCGCCGACGCCGCCGCGGCCGGCCGGTATTTGGTTGCCCAAGGCATCGAAGCCGACCTGGTCCTGTGCTCCCCGTCGATCCGCACCAAGGAAACCTGGGAGTACGCCGCCCAGGCCGGCGCCACCACCACCGACCTCTGGTTCGACCGCCGCATCTACAACGCCGACACCGACGGCCTCCTCGACGTCGTCCAGGAAGCCCTCCCGGAAGCCCGCACGGTCATCCTCATCGGCCATGCTCCCGGCATCCCCTGGCTCGCCGACGAACTGGCCCTCGCCGGCACCAGCCCCGAACGCGTCGAGCTCACCAAGAAATACCCCACCAGCGGCCTCACGATCCTGCACCACACCACCGCGTGGTCCGACCTGGCCCCGGACGACTGCGACCTGGTCTCCTACGTCATCCCACGGGGATAGAACAGAAGAACAGAAGAACAGAAGAACAGAAGAACAGAAGAACAGAAGAACAGAAGAACAGAAGAACAGAAGAACAGAAGAACAGAAGAACAGAAGAATTATATATTTTGACACATGGCTTCTGCTGCTTGTTTAGCTGAGGTTCGTGTGACCTCTATCTCGCGGGCGTCGATGCCCTGCGCTTCGCCGCTGGAGCTGCGCTCTCTCGGTTGCGCTCATCCTCCGGTTTGGTGATCGGGTTGGTGCGGCAACTGTCGGCCGCGGGTGGTAGACCTTCCCTGTGAGTGATCAGGTTTCGTTGCGTTACACCCCTCTCGGTCAGATCCACCTGACAATCGGCGATCCACATCTACATCAAGGGGTGGGTTGCCATCGCCTGAGCTTCGACTTGAAGGCGACGTCCACGTGGCTCGATCCAGATGCTCCACGTGATAGTGCGCAGACATTGCTGACCGGCGATGTGTGGATGGAGCAACCGGGGTACAGGTTCATTGCCGCGCTGCAACCGGTGGTACTGGATCTCCGAGGGTTCATGACTTCGGACAACCTTTCGGTCGATCTGTCCGACGACCAACTCGTGGCCATTGAGCGGGCGAGGGGCGAGGATGACGTAGCGCTTCGGGTCAAGCTGAAAGCTGTTCTCCTGAGCCCGTCGGACAGCGTTCATCCGGTCACCGAGGAGGAGTTGCCCGTTCGCATTCATCGAACTCGATGGACCGACCTTCTCGACAGCACCGGCGCAGAGGTTGGTGTTGTCGTCCGATTGACGATGCCGCTTCACGTGTCCACACAGTTCCGTGGAAGCAACGATGAGTCCAGCTCCTTGGCCCGCGCTACCCAACGAGTCGCCGAGGCGAGAACGCAGCTACGCGATCATCAGTGGGAGCAGTGCGTGGTCACCTGTCGTCGGGTGCTTGAGCAGATCCAACGGCTGGCAAACATGCCAAGCGCGAAGTCTGTTGCGGCTGTTCCTGCCAGCAGTCGATCTCCTGAGCAGCGCTGGGCCGCCATCTACTGGGACCTGTTGAGCTTGGCAAATGCCTCCCATCACGACGACCCGAACACCGCCGGACTGGTGTGGACGCGCCACGACGCGGAGGCTGCGCTTCTCGCGACGGCAGGACTGCTCAAGCGCTACACCGCATCCGATCAAGAGTCCTGATGCCGATCCTCATCCTGGGTTCCGGGAGTTGAGAGATACAGGACTCGACGCCAAGCTTCGAGCAAAGACGCCAAGCTTCGAGCAAACGAGTAGGTGGAAGGCGTCCTGTAGGAGGTCGGCAGATCCTCGACTCGAGTCTCATGAGACCGGGTTGCGTGCGCCTGCACCGCCGGCACGCCGGTCGCTTTCACCGATCACGGAGTCGATCAGCAGCGGATCGGCTTATCAGGGCCAGGCCGAGGGTGGCCAGGAGGGCGAAGGCTGCGGGGAAGAGGAAGACGTGGGGGAGGCCGACTGCTGCGGCGCCGAGGCCGCCGGTGGCTCCGCCGAGGGCTGAGCTGACGGCGGTGGAGCTGAGGAAGATCGCCGAGGCGGTCGCCACGGCGCCGGGGAGCAGGTTCTGGGCGACGATGATGCCGAGGGCCGCGAAGATGCCCCAGACGCCGCCCATCAGGGTCTGGCCGGCGAAGAGGCCGGCGGCGGTGCCGGTCAGGGCGAAGCAGAGGTTGGCGGCGACACCGAAAGCGGCGCCGAGGACCATCAGCGGCAGCATTCCGATCCGGCGGGCGGCGAGGACCGCCAAGGGCATCAGGGCCAGTTCGACCAAGGGCTGGATGCCGATCACGGCGCCGCTGAGCCCGGCGGGGAAGTGCAGTTTGTCGGTCATGTAGATCGGCAGGTAGGCGTACTTGATCGACTCACCGGCGTACACGAGGACGTAGAGGCCGGTGAACGCGAGCAGGGGGAGCATCGTCGGGAGACTCGGACGTCGGTGCGGTTCGGTCGTGCGGTCCGCTGGGGCGGCGGCCGGGGTTCGGAGGAAGCCGAGCGGGACGATCTGCGCGAGCGTGGCGACAGCGGTTGCGAACAGCATCACGCGGAGAGAGGTGTGTGCGGCCAGGAAGGCGCCCGCGACCGGGCCGACGACCCAGCCCGCGGTGAGCGCCATCCGGATGATCGAGACGACGCTGTCGTCGTACGGCGTCGGGTGCGCCCGGGTCTCGTCGTGGATAGCGGCGAACAGCTGCGAGATCGCGGCGCCGCCGAACGCGCCGACCACGGCGCTGATCGCGAACGGCATCCAGAGCTGGGTGGAGAACGCGACGGCGGTCCAGCTGAGGAAGCCGACGACGGCGCAGATCCGGAACAGCCCGAGGCGGCTGCCGGTGCGGTCGGAACGGGCGCCGACGAGGTAGCCGGCGATCGGCGCGGTGAGGTTCGTCAGGTAGAACAGGCCGGCGACCGTCAGGGAGGCGCCGAGGTCCTTGACCAGGAACGAGGCGATCTGCGGTGCGGCGGCGGAGAAGCCGAGCCCGGAGAGGAACATCGCGAGGGTGGCGCCGCGGTAGAGCGGGGTACGCGCGGTCAACCGGAGCGCGGAGACCTGCGGCTCGGCAGCACCTGGTACGTCGGCTGCCGGTGCCTCGGTGGCCGGGGCCGGTTCGGGCAGCGTCATGGTGGAGCCTCCGCGAGGGCGTGGTGACGGATTCGGGCGGCTCGAACCGTAGGGGTGAGAGCGCTTTCAGCACCAGCAACGCGGGAAGAGGTCAGCAGCGTTCCGTCGTACTGCCGCGCAGGACCAGCTCGACCGGGAATCGCTCGCGATGACCGGCGCGGATCGAGTCGCTCAGCAGCAACCGGGTCGCTGCCGCGGCCATCTCCTCGACCGGCATCCGCACGGTGCTGAGCGGCGGGTTCGAGCAGACCGCGGCGATGCTGTCGTCGAACCCGATCACGCTCACGTCGTACGGGACGCTGCGGCCGGTCTCGGTGATCGCCTGGACGGCTCCTGCGGCTGTCAGGTCGCAGGCCACGAACAGGGCGTCGAGGTCGGGGTACCGCTCGAGCAGTTCGTGCGCGGCGCGGTGGCCGGCCTCGCGAGTGAAGCCACCGGCGACGCTGAGGTCGTCGAGCCCGAGCTCCGCGACGGCCCTCAGGTATCCCGCGCGGCGGTCGACACCGCAGGAGACGCCGTCCGGACCAGGGATCTCGGCGATCCGCCGGCGGCCGAGCCGGTGCAGGTACTTCACTGCGGCGTACGCGCCGTCCAGGTTCTCGGCCTCGATCGCCGCCACGGATCTCGCGGTCGCGACCAGCGACACGACCCGGCGGCACTGCTGCTGCAACCGTACGGCGAGGGCCGGCGAGCCGTCGGCGAGGACGATGCCGACCGACGCACGCCGCGCGATCCGGTCGACCGTCTCCTCCGGAGCGTCCGGAGTCACCGCGTGCACACGCAGTTGCACGTCCCGGCCGGTGAGCGCGCCCATGACGCCGGCCAGCACGCGGCTGTAGTACGGATGCGTGCCGAGCTGGCCGACGCCGGCCGGGTCCGGGGTCGCCGCGACGACGTCGACGGCGGACTGCCGGCCCCGAGCCAGCGCGCGGGCAGTCTCGTCCGGTACGTAGCCCAGTTCGGCGATGACGTCACGGACGCGCTGCCGCACCGCGCCGGTCACGCCCGGCACGTCGTTCACCACCCGGGAGACGGTCGCCCGCGAAACTCCTGCTGCCCGCGCGATGTCGTCGAGCGTCGGCTTCACGTTGCCTGCCTCCCTGAATGCCACGGATCAGCAGACCGTACAACCCCGTCATTCCGCCGGGGCAGGTGCCGGGCACATCCCGTCCGGTGGGAGCTCGCCGGTCAGCAGGTACTGCTCGGCTCGCTTGTCGATGCACGGGTTCTTCTCGAACAAGTACGACGCGTGGTTGCCGCCGCCGGCTACCAGGAGGCGAGAGCCTTTCAGCGCCTGGCGCATGCGGAGCGCGCCGATGGCTGGGGTGGCCGCGTCGGTTTTGCCCTGGAGGAGCAGGATCGGGGGGACGTCGACCGAGCCGATGCGGATCTCGCGGGCGGGGGCGACGGGCCAGAACGCGCAGGGCGCGCCGTACCAGGTGTTGAGCCAGGCGAACAGGGGAGCGGCGGCGTTCGAGGCTGTGGTGTCGTTGTGCCACTGGCGCCAGTTGCGGGGCCAGCCTCGGTCCATGCAGTTGTAGGCGAGTTGGCCTACGTCGACTGATTGGGACGCGAGCTGGTCGGTTGCTGCTAGCAAGGATTCTGGGTTGCCGGAGCGGTAGTCGGCGACGGCTTGCATGATGCCGTCCCAGGAGTCGTCGATGTACATGCTGGAGGCGAGCAGGTCGTCCAGTTCGGCGCCGCCTGCGCGGCCGTCGGCGGGCTTCTTGGTGAGCTTGCGGTGGACGTCGTCGAAGGCCTTGGCGACCGCGAGCCGCGTCCGACCCAAGTGGTACTTGCTGTCCCGCGCCGCCGTCCACGTAAACAGCGCCTGCGCGCGCTTCTGCAGCGCCGGGTTCTGCTCGTACGCCGTACGGTAGGTGCTGACCATTGGGTCGACGATGCTGTCCAGGATCATCCGCCCGGTGTGCTGCGGGAACAGCGTCGCGTACGTCGCGCCGAGCTTGGTGCCGTACGAGTAGCCGAGGTAGTCGATCTTGTCGCGGCCGAGGGCGATCCGGATCCGGTCCATGTCGCGGGCGGCGTTCTCGGTGGTGATGTACGGGAGCAGGTCCTTGGCCTTGTCCCCACAGCGGGAAGCGACCTGCTGGGCCAGGGAGATCCGCGTCTGCTCCTGCGCAGCGTTCGCCGGCCGGTAGGGGAGTGCGGGGTGCGGAGTCAGGTCCGACAGGTCGCCGCAGTCGACGGGACTGCTCATCCCGACGCCGCGCGGGTCGAAGCTGAACACGGCGTACTGCTCGGCCACCGCTTCCGGGAGATTCGCGGAGACCATCTGCTCGGTCCCGAGCCCCGACGCTCCCGGGCCGCCCGGGTTCACCAGCATGAAGTGCTTCGCGCTCAGGCTGCCGATCGCCGACAGCGTCAGCGTGATCTGCTTCCCGGTCGGCTTCGCGTAGTCCAGCGGTACCTGAAGCTTGCTACAGGCAACTTGTCGCGGGACGCCCTCGGGGCACTCACCCCACTTCAGCGTCGTCGCGGTCGCCGGGCCGGACAGCCCGGCGACCAGTGCGGTCAGAGACGCAACAGTGACGACGATCGCCACGGCCTTCTTCAAGCGCCCGACTACCTTCCGTTCAGGAGGCGCGGGCGGGCAGCCAGTGGGTGGTGCTGTTGACGGTGATCATCCGCTGGGTGGCACGGGTCAGTACGACGTACAGCGCGCGGACACCCCCGAGGGTATCGCTCACGATCCGGTCCGGTTCGACCACCACCACCGCGTCGTACTCGAGACCCTTGGACTCCAGTGGGGTGAGCGCCGCGATCCGGGGATCGTTGAGCTCGGCAAGTACCGCGTCGACGGCCGGGCGGAGCTTCGGCGGCACGATGACGCCGACGGTTCCCTCGACCAGGTCGAGCAACTCGGCGGCTGCGTCGGCCGAGGCCTCGGCGACCTTGCCGGCGTCGAAGATCCGGTGCTCGGGCTCCACACCGGTACGCCGTACGGCGTCCGGCAGGTCGGCGTCCGGGATCTGTTGCCGGATCACCTCACCGGCGAACGCGTAGATCTCGGCGGAGTTCCGGTAGTTGGTGGAGAGCCGGAACGTGTGCCGCTGCAGGTGCGACAGCATCGTCTCCATCGCGGTCCGGGCCTCGTCCGGGTCCGGCCAGGAGCTCTGCGCCGGGTCGCCGACGATCGTCCAGCTCGCCTGCGGTCCGCGCCGGGTGACCATCCGCCACTGCATCGGCGACAGGTCCTGGGCCTCGTCGACGAGCACGTGCGCGTACTCCTCGGGCTCGTCGGCCTCGGCCGCCGCGATCGCGCGGGCGCGCCGCTCCGACGTGGTGAGCACCTCGTTGACGCCGTCCGACAGGCCTTCCAGCCAGTCGAACTCCTCGTCCTTGCCCGCCTCGGCGACCGGCGCGCGGCCGAGCAGGTGGGTGAGCTCGTCGAGCAGCGCGACGTCGGCGACGGTGACCTCGTCGGTGCCGGCGATCCCGGCCGCGAGCGTCTCGATCTCGGCCGGGGTCAGGTCGTGCCGCGCCCAGCGGGTCAGCCGGCGCGCGTCGCCGAGCCAGCGCAGTACGGTCTGCGGCGTCAGCACCGGCCACCAGGCCGCGAAGAACGTCCGGTACGCCGGGAGGTCGGTGACCTGGTCGCCGAACGACTCGCGGTCGGCGTACAGGCCGCTGCGCAGGTCCTCGGGGAAGCGGCTCCACAGCGCGGCGACGAGACCCTTGCGGGCCTCGGGCGCGGCGCGGTTGCGCGGCGTCCGGCGGAGCGCGTTGCGGCGGACGTTGTCGAGCTGGTTCGCGTCCAGCTCGACGGTGCCGCCGCCGACGAACACGCGCAGCGTCGTCGGTGCGTTCGGCACCCGGTCCCGGGCCGCCCGCGAGAGCAGCCCCTGCATCCGCAGCGAGCCCTTGATCGCGGCCACGTCGGCCTCGTCGATCGCGGTCGCCCGGACGCCGTCGACGAGCTCGCCGACCGCGCGCAGGGAGACCGTGTTCTCGCCGAGGCTGGGCAGCACCCGCTCGATGTAGGCCATGAACGCCGCCGACGGCCCGACCACGAGCACGCCGCCGCGCTCGAAGCGGCGCCGGTCGGAGTACAGCAGGTACGCCGCCCGGTGCAGCGCGACGACGGTCTTGCCGGTGCCCGGCCCGCCGCCGATCACGGTGACGCCGCGGGCAGGAGCGCGGATCGCCTGGTCCTGCTCGGCCTGGATGGTCGCGACGATGTCGCGCATCGTGTGCCCGCGGGCGCGCGACAGCGACGCCATCAGCGCGCCCTCGCCCATCACCGGCAGGTCCTCCGGCGCGCGGTCGGGGGCGAGCAGGTCGTCCTCGATGCCGATGATCTTGGCGCCCTTGTTGCGCAGCACGCGGCGCCGGACCACCTTCAGGCGATCGGTCGAGGTGGCGCGGTAGAACGGCTCGGCGGCCGGGGCGCGCCAGTCGATCACCAGCGGTTCGTACTCGGCGTCGCGGACGCCGATCCGGCCGACGTACAGGTGCTCCAGGTCGGCCGCGCGCTCGGCGGCCGGCTGGTCGTCGCCGCCGTCGGAGTCGAGCCGGCCGAACACCAGGCCCTCGTGCTCGGCGTCCAGCTCGGCGATCCGCCGGGCCGCCGCGAAGACCAGGACGTCGCGCTCGTACAGCCCGGTCTGCTCCTCCTCGCGGACCCGGCCGACGTTCTGCGCCTGGGCCCGCTGGTGACCCTCGACCGCGATCCGGGACGCCGACGCCGAGGCGGCCTCGACCCGGTCGTAGACCCGGTCGACGTGCTGTTGCTCGGCCTCCAGCTCAGCCCTCTCGACCGACTCGGGATCGGGTGACGTGGGGGTTTGGTCCACCGGGGTCCTCTCTACTGCCGGGGCAGCTACCCCCGACACGGAACACATGAACGATCAATCTTAGTGCGCGGATCCGGACGACCCCAGGGGAGGTCTCAGGTTGCCGGATCAGGCCTTGCCGACGGCGTCCGCGACGATGGCCGCGCCGAGCGTCGTCGCCGGTACGCCGCCGCCCGGGTGGGCGCCCGCGCCGACGCAGTACAGGCCCTTGACCGGCGAGACGTTCCCGGCCCGCCGGGCGGCGGTCTTGTAGCCCTCCCAGGCGACACCGGTCCACCAGGAGGCCGACGTCTGGCGGCTGACGACCTTGTCCCGGATGTGTAGCCCGCGGGCGACCAGCAGGTCCACCACGTCGTCGGTGGGGTAGCCGTGGACTAGCACCGACCAGGCGGTGTGCCCGGCGGGAGCTGTACCGCCGGTGCGGACCGTGACGGTCGGCGTACCGTGCAGGACGGTCTCGAACGGCAGCTCCGGCACAGGTCCACGCAGACCGAGGTGTACGACGTACGCCGCCTGCGCCTGGTGGGTCTTCTCGACCTGCTTGCGCAGCTTCTTGGCGGCCGGGTCGCTGACCAACTGGGTGTAGAGGACGCGCGGGTCGACGTCGCTGACCACCACCTCCGCCGGGAGCTCAGTGCCGTCGGCCAGGCGCACACCGGTCACCACACCGTTGTTGCTGGACACTGCTGCGACCTCAGCGTTGGTGCGGACGTCGATCTTGCGCTCCACCGCCCGCTGGGCCAGCGCGTCGGCCACAGCGGCGAAGCCGCCCGCTACCGTCCAGCGGCCGAACGTGCGCTCCAGGTACGACCAGACGCCGACGTACCCGGGGGTGAAGCGCGCCTCCGACCCCTGCTGCGTGGCGTAGTACCGCAGGACGGCGCGGGCTCGGTCGTCGTCCAGGTGCCGCTCGGCGACGCGGTCCAGCGACTGCCACGGCTTCAGCCCGCGGATCGCGGGCAGCGGCAGCCGGTCCATCAGCGGCGGCTCCAGCGAGGTCTTGCGGAGGATCTGCCAGGTCTCCCCGTAGCCGTCGACCAGACCGGTCCAGGCCTGGGCGGTCTTCTCGCCGGCCAGGTCGGTCCAGGTCTCCAGCTGAGCCGCGCGGTCGCCGACCGGCAGGTCCAGCACCGAGCCGTCGCCGAACAGGTGCCGGCGCGGGGTGGTCACCGGGTCGAGCTGGACCAGGCTCTCGATCGGGCGGCCGGACTTGCGGAACAGGTCGCGCAGCGCGGCCGGCAGCGTCGTACTGGCGGCTCCGGCGTCCCAGCTGAAGCCGTCGGCCTCGACGCGGCCGAGTGCACCCCCGAGACGGTCCTCGGCCTCGCAGACGGTGACCTGGTGGCCGAGCTTGGCCAGACGGACGGCAGTGGCGAGACCGGCGAGGCCGGCCCCGATGACGATCACGCGGGACATCAGAGGGTGCTGCTCCCAGTCGCTGGATTCGTACGGCGTTCGCGCCAGGCCCGGAACCTGGCCAGCCCGCGGCGGATCGCGCGCAGGGCGAGGTAGACACCGATCAGGCCGATCACCAGCAGCACCGCGGCGACGATCAGCGCGGCGGTCGGGTGGAAGGCGGCCAGCGACACGACGCCGAGCACGGCGACGTCCTCCCCGGAGGAGGCGGCGATGTTGGTGACGGGCTCGGGTGAGGTGTTGATCGCCAGCCGCAGGCTCGACTTCACCAGGTGCGAGACCAGGGCGACGACACCGCCGGTGGTCGCGACGAAGGCCTGCTCGAGACTGCTCGCCTGCCCGGCCATCAGGGCGGCGATGATCGCGCCGACCGTGGGCCGGATGACGGTCGAGACGGTGTCCCAGGCGGAGTCGACGTACGGGATCTTGTCGGTGACGAACTCGACCAGGAACAGCGCGCCGGCGGCGATCAGGACGCCGTTGCTGGTCAGGGCCGTGGGGACGTCGTCGACGTCGGCGAAGCGGCCGAGCAGCCCGAGGACGAGCACGCAGGCGTAGGCGTTGATCCCGCTCGCCCAGCCCGACGTGAAGGCCAACGGCAACGCTTCCATACAGTGGCTCCGAACTCGATCGCGGTCAGTAACGAACCTTGTGCCGCGAGTTTTGGTAAACCGTTGACATCTGCCAGGCCCGGACCCAGAGTGAACAGGTTGCCGGTCTGCGTGACCGCCCAGCCTTCCAGATCAGGGAGCTCGAACATGCGTCGTCGTCCGAAGATACTCGCCTCACTGGCCGCGCTGGCGCTGCCTGTCGCCGCGCTCGGCGTGTCGACCAGCGGCCCTCCGGCCGCCGCGTCCACACCGGCTCCGGGCCTGGCTGCCGCGTTCCAGTCGGCCGCGCAGCAGTACGGCGTACCGGAGCCGGTCCTGCTGGCCGTGTCGTACGCCGAGACCCGGTGGGACGACCACCAGGGCGCGTCGAGCACGTCCGGCGGCTACGGGCCGATGCACCTGACCGCTGCCGACCCCAGTGCACTGGTGGAGCGCTCGGCCGGGCAGAAACTCGCCAAGGGTGACTCGCTGCGCACGCTGTACACCGCCTCCGACCTGACCGGGCTGGACCCGGTAGCACTGCGCAACGACGCCGCTGCCAACGTGGCGGGCGGTGCTGCGGTGCTGGCGTCGTACCAGAAGGCGCTGGGGCTTCCGGTGGGTGCTGCTACGTCTCCTGCTGACTGGTATGGCGCTGTGGCGTCGTACTCCGGGGCGACCAACAAGGTCGGCGCGTCCGCGTTCGCTGACGACGTCTACGCGATCCTCGCCCGTGGCGCCTCCAGGACGACCAACGTCGGGCAGCAGGTGTCGATGCCGGCCGTCGCCGCGGCGCCTGAGCGCGGCCAGCTCTCCCGCCTGAAGCTGGCCGCCGGTGCGAAGGACTCGGCCGGGGTCGAGTGCCCGGCCGGGCTGGCCTGCGAGTCGCTGCCGGCGCCGTACCAGAAGACCGGGGACGCGGCGACCGACTACGGCAACCACGACCTGGCCAACCGGCCGAAGACCGGCAAGATCGACTACATCGTCATCCACGACACCGAGGGTGGCTGGCAGGGCACGCTCAACCTGGTGCAGGACCCGACGTACGTGAGCTGGCAGTACACGATGCGCTCGTCGGACGGCCACACCTGGCAGCACGTGAAGGCCGACGACGTCGCCTGGCACGCCGGCAACTGGTACGTGAACATGCACAGCATCGGGATCGAGCACGAGGGCTTCGCGGCCCAGGGCGCGACCTGGTACACCGAGGCCCTCTACCGGAACTCGGCGCGGCTGGTGAAGTACCTGGCGAAGAAGAACAACATCCCGCTGGATCGCGCGCACATCATCGGCCACGACCAAGTGCCGGGGACGATTCCGTCGACCGTTGCCGGGATGCACTGGGACCCGGGACCGTACTGGGACTGGGAGCACTACTTCGACCTGCTCGGCGCGCCGATCTACGGGCACAAGATCTTCCCGGTTCGGGCCGGATCGATCGTCACCGTGAAGCCTGGCTTCGCCTCCAATGTGCAGGTCGTGACCGACTGCACGGGCGCCGGTACGACGTGCGCGCCGCAGGGCACGAACTTCGTCTACCTGCGCCAGGCGCCGGACGACGCCGCGCCGCTGGTCAAGGACCTCGGGCTGCGGCCGGGCTCATCGGCGTCGACGACGCAGGTCTCCGACATCGGCGCGCGGGCGGCCGCTGGTTCGCAGTACGTCGTCGCGCAGCGCTCCGGCGACTGGGTCGCGGTCTGGTACCTCGGCGCGCCGGCCTGGTTCAAGAGCCCGGCGTCGGCGCCGGACGCGTTCGCCAAGCCGGGCCTCGTGGTGAAGCCGAAGGCGGGCAAGACGTCGGTGCCGGTCTACGGGCGCGCGTACCCGGAGCAGGCGGCGTACCCGGCGGGCATTCCGTACCAGACAGTGACACCGCTGCAGTACTCGATCCTCGCGGGGCAGGCCTACCCGGTCGGTGACGCGAACATCGAGACCGACTACTACCGGGCGACGACGTTCGACGGGCAGCCGCCGACGGATCACGTGCAGGTGCTCGGGAAGGACCGGTACTACCAGATCTGGTTCGGGCACCGGATGGCGTACGTGCGGGCCGCGGACGTGGACCTGCGTCCGGCGATCTGATCTCCTGATGACCGACGAAGCCGTTCAGCAGTTGCTGGACGGCTTCGTCGCGTCCGCCGCCTTGCTGTCGGCTCAGGCGGTCTGGGTGCACGGCTCCCTCGCCCTCGGCGATTTCGTCCCGTCGCGGAGCGATCTCGACCTGGTCTGTGTCACCTCGGGCCCGGTCGAACCCGCCGCCGTCAAGGCGATCCACCGGCCGCTGACCTCATCCCTGGGGCGCCGCCTGCACTGCACGTACGTTCCGGTCGACTCACTCGCCGACGCCACGCTCCGGCACCCGACCTTCGCCCAGGAGCGCTACTTCACCCGAACGGTTTCGCCGGTGGCCCGCCGCGAACTCTCGCTCGGCGACCTCGCGCTGTTCGGTCCTGTTCCCTCGTCGTTGCTCCCAGCAACGACCGACGAGGAGCTGGCGGCCTTCGTCCGCCGCGACCTGCTCACCTTCTGGCAGCCGGTCACCCGCAAGCGGCGTCCGTGGCTGCGCGACATCTGGGTCGACCTCGCGATGGTCACGCTCGCCCGCGCCGAGACGACGTTGCGCACCGGCACGCTGATCACCAAGCAGGCCGCGCTCTCGCACCTGCCTGCCTTGGGTGCTCCGGTCGCCGTCGTCCAGGACATCCATCACCGCCGGTACGGCGGCGCGGTCGACCGCTCGCTCAGCTGGCGCCTGCACCGGGCTGATCTGACGCGGAGGTTTCTGCAGTCGGCGATCCCGGCTGCGTGCGGCTAGTTCGCTTCTGCTGACGGTGATCCCTGCCGGCTGCGGCTAGTTTCGCTTCCGCAGGTCCCTGCCGCCTGCGGTTAGTTGACGACGACCGGCGTCCCCTGCGTGACGCGCAGCAGTTCGTCGTACGTCGTCGGGAAGATCGAGTGCGGGATCCCGCCCGCGGCCCACACCTCGTCGTACTGCTCGAGTGCGGTGTCGACCAGCGTTCGCACCGGCGCCGGGTGCCCGACCGGTGCGACGCCGCCGATCGCCTGCCCGGTGTGCTCCCTGACGAACTCCGGCGTGGCCCGCTTGAGCTTCGTCAGCCCGAGCTCGGCGGCCAGCTTGGCGGTGTCGACGCGATGCGCGCCCGAGGTGAGGATCAGCACCGGCGTACCGTCGCCGTCGAAGATCAGGCTGTTGGCGATCGCGCCGACCTCGCAGCCGAGCTCCGCCGCGGCGGCGGCCGCGGTGGGGACCGCCTCGTCGAGGATCCGGATCTCGCCTGTCGCGCCTGCGGCCGCCAGGGCGTCCGCCACGCGCTGGACGTTGGGATGAGTGCTCACGCTCGCGACCTTACTGCTCGTAGATCTGCCGCAGTCGCCGGTAGGCGGCCGGGTTGCTCAGTAGATCGGTGTTGTCCGCGAACTGGTCCACCGAGCCGACCAGCGGGAGGCTGCGGAGCTTCTCATCCTTCACCTGCTGCAGGCAGGCGTCGACGAACCGCTCTGCTCCCAGGACCATTGCGGGGCGCTCGTGGAACTGCCGGGCGCTGGTGTCTACCTGCTCGGTGACCCCCAGCTTGTTGTGCCGAGCGGCTGCCAGCTCATACGCCGTGACCAGCGCTGTCTCCCTGTCCTCCTGCTGTGGCGCCCCGACCGCCTTGGCCAGCACCTCGTCCAGCTCGTCCGTGCCGCCTAGCCGGCTGTATGCCGTACCGAACCACTTGGAGTAGGGCGCATAGTTGCGCTCCTGCAGCAGCGCCAGCCGCATCACGTCCCGCACCAACCGCGCGCTCAGCACCCGCGACCCCAGCTCGACACCCACCTCGAACGTGCGCTGGACGAACGGCTCCTCCTGCGCGATCCGCGACCACTGGCACGCCAGCATCCACAACCACACGTCCTGCGGGTACCAGGCGAGTGCGTCGCGCACTGGTCGCAGCCGGCCGTCGTCGGCGTACAGGGGACCGGCGACGACGCCCAGCAGCTTCTGCTGCGGCGTGACCAACCAGTCCGGCGTACTGATCTCTTGGCTCGCGTCGAAGCCCAGCAGGTCGACCAGCCAGTCAGCGACGGTCGTCACGGTGATGTGGTGGATCGGCTGCTGGGTGTCCCACCCGAAGCGCACCGGGTGCCCCTGGTACTCGTCCGGGAGGCTCTGCTCGACCAGTGCCTTCACCTGGTCGACCTGGTCGGTGTCGACGAACACCTGCAGCCGCGGGCCCCACCCGTGGTCCATCGACCGGGCGGTGTCGTAGCCGAGCACGTCGGAGCCCCAGCCGAGCAGGCCGGCGGCGTACGGCGTACTGGTGAGCAGGGGGCGGATCACGTCGTCGTGGAAGCTCCGGCTGAGATCGCGCGCGGAGGTGAAGGCCGTCATGCGTCCCGAGCCTAGGAGGCGAAACCCCTGTGCTGCATCAGGTTTTCAGCTCGGCGGCGCCGAACGAGACGTTGAACCTGTTGCACCAGATCGAGACGCTGGTGAAGTCCGCGAGGTCGACGTCGTCGGGGATGGCGTAGTTCTGGTTGCCCTGGTTGCCTTTGAGCTGGCCGAGGCTGGTCGCCTTGCCGTCGTCGAAGACGTGCCAGCCGGCCTTGCCCTCGACAACCTTCGCGTCGCTCAGCCAGACCTCGAGGTCGGGGCCGTCGGAGGTCTTCAGGTTCTCCAGGCGCAGGATCCTTCGCCCGTCAGGGAGTTCGACGATCGCGACGGTGCCCTCAGTGTCGTGCTCGTGGGTGATGAAGGTCCCTCGGCCCAGGGTGGTCGGGGTGCTCGCCGGTCGCTCTCCGGAAATTGTCGGTGGCGCCTTGGAGGATGAGGGCATGACAGACGGAGCAGCACTCGCAACGGCGCCTGGCAGCGCCTCGTCCACGACCGTGTCGGTGAACAACCGCCACGGCTGGAAGAGCGGCAACGCCACCGCCGCGACGACTGCTGCTCCGGCGACCAGGCTGATGCCGATCGCCTTGCGGTGGGACCTCATCGACGTTCTCGCTCTCGCTCGACCGGTGCGGAGTGGTGCCCCGGGAGGGGTGGCTCCAGTCTGGCCGGGCGCGGCGCCGAGCGGGACGCGCCGGGGCTTACGGCCCGTTGACGGTTGTCGGCGGGCGAGGCTACGCTGTGAGTGTTCGAACAGATGTTCGATTGCCTCGGACCCGGGCTCGTCGGGAGCCCGCAGCGCGGCGATCGGCACAGCTGCTCGGCTCCGGTGCGGAGTTGCGGCCGCATCGGTGACCGGCGGACCCGGTGGGCCGGGCGCCGTGGTGGACCTCGACCCCCACCCGGCGCCCACCCACCGGGCCGCTACCCGGCCGAAGACGTTGGCGCACAGGAGGCGATGGATGATGTGGGAGTTCGACGAAGCCGTTGAGGTGCGTTCCGGCGTCGTGGACGGCATCGAGTCCCCGGAACAGTTCCTCTGGCACGGCCGCCTCTGGCTGGTCTGCGCGATCCGGTCCCACCACACCGAGACCGCCGCCTGGTGGGAGCGCGGCATCATCGGCCAGGGCGTCGGCGCAGCGTCCGCTCCCCACGACCACTTCACGGCCCCGCTCAGCTCTGTCGCCCACAGCTCTACGGCCCGTGGCGCGGCTGCCCACGGCTCCTCTGCAGCGGCTGACACCACGCCCGGCTCGACCTCACCCAGCTCCGCCGCCGTCGGCGTCCTCGACGCCGACTGGGGCCCGCGCCGCACCGTCTTCCGGGTGGAAGCCGGCGCCGGCCGGCACGCCCCGCGCGAGCTCTTCGACCTCGCCCACGACCCCAACTCCGGCCGCTGGCAACTCGAACGGGTGACCGCCGCATGACGCTGTCCCGCCTGATCCGCCTGACCAGTGCCGAGCTGACCCTCGACAAGGGTCAGCCGCCCAACCCCCGCACCACGAACTCCGAAGATGTCGAAAGGGTGAGTAACCGATGACCGTCTCACCGGTGTCCCCGGCCGCCGCCAGTTCAGCGACCCGAGACCTCTCCCGCGCCCGCGCCGCCCTGGCTGAGGCCCGCGATACCAGCGACCACCTGATCCGCTACTCCACCGCCCACGTAGCAGCCCTCCGCCTGGCCGCCGCGGTCCTCGCCGTCCGCGCCCGCCCGGTCCGCTCCGGCCCCCGCCGCCGCGTCCAGCGCAACGCCTGGGTCCTCCTGTCCGAAGTAGCCCCCGAGTTCACCGAATGGGCCACCTTCTTCGCCGCCGGAGCCTCCCAGCGAGCCGCCGCCGAAGCCGGCCTGGAACGAGCCGTCACCACCCGCGAGGCCGACGACCTCATCCGGGAGGTCGAAACCTTCTACACCCTCGTAGAAGAAAGCCTCCACATCACCACCCAAGCCCCCCTCCCCAAGTACTCCGACCCCCAGTCAGTCCTGGCCCAACCCTGGATGCAAGCCAGCTGACCCCCGACCCGGCTTGTGGCGAGGCCCCCCGTTCCTCCCCACAAGCCGCCCAACCGGGCGGCCTCATCACCCGCCCCCGAAGGACCCCGGCCCGCCAATCCACCGGGGTCCTTCGCATGTCTGGGGTTCGGCATCGCCCCGCCGCTTCTCCTGCGCGACGGCCCGCCCTCAGCCGAGCGCCCCTCGCGCAGCATCCCCTCACGCGGCAGCCCGCCCCTCAGTCCAGCTCGCCCTCCCCGCAGCATCCCTTCGGTTCCCCTCGCCACCTGCCCCAGGCGGCCCGCCTGCCTCCTGACCCCACCCCTAGCCGCACCGTGGGACCTCGCGTCTCCGGCCGGGCCGCCTTCCGCTCGCGCCCGCTGACCGTCCCCGCGGGCCGTCTGCCGTTCGCGCGCTCACCGTTCCCGCGGGCAGCGCGTGCCGACCCCGCGCCGTTCCACCTGGCCTCACACGACCTGGCATACCGCCTAGCCTGACGCCCACCGCCGCGCCGGTGCGTCACATGCACTCGCCGCGCTAGCTGCTTCAACCCACCCGCCTCGTGCGACCGGCGCGCTGGCTTGCCGTCCCGTGTGACGGGCTCGCGCCATCCGCCGCACTCCCTGCCGCGGGTGCCCGTTCGCCGACCTCGTAGGCCGGCCTCGCCCCACCCGCCGTACCGCTTAGCCCGCGCCATCCGCCGCTCGGACCGGCCTCGCGCCAACCGACGTACCGCGTGCTGCACACCGTCCGCGGCGCTGCCCGGTCTCCCCACCCGCGTCGTGCGGCCAGTGGCAACTGCCTCGCAGCACCCCGCCGTACCGTGTGCCTCGCCGGGCCGATTGGCCTCGCGCGCCCGCCTGCCATCCGTGTTGGCACTACCGCCGCCGTGCGCCGGCCTCGCCTGGCCCGGTGCGCTGCTTGTCCTGATCCGATCCAGCGCTCGCGACCTGCGGGCCCGCCGGCCGTCCCCGTGCCGTTCGCTGTGCTGGCTGGTCTCGCACCACTCTCCGTACGCCGGGCCGCATGGACCACCGGCATACTCGCCCGCCTCGGCGAGTGCCGGCCTTGCGCCGCGCCCTGCTACCGCTCGGTCGGCCCAGCGCAGTCACCGCCCGCACCTGTTCGTCGACCTTCAGCTGTTGCTCTCCCCGCCCTGCCGCTTCTTCTCGACCCGCGGTCAGCGGGATCTGGCCGGTGCGGGGGAGCGGAGTGGTTGGGAAGTAGGGTTGGGCTGCGTCTGCGGGTCGCTCGTGGGCGGGTCAGGTGTGTGGGATTGGTTGGAGGGGTGTCTGATGGTTGACCGACGTCGGCGTTCGTTGCGGACGGCGCTGGTTGCCGAGGCGCTGCGGGTTGCGCTTGCTGGGCGGACCCGGACCGATCCAACGGCCGGGCTCGACATCGTGGACCTTGGTGGTGGGACCGGTGGGTTCGCTGTGCCGCTGGCGGTTGAGGGGCATCGGGTGACGGTGGTTGACCCGAGTCCTGACGCGCTGGCCTCGCTTGAGCGGCGGGCTTCGGATGAAGGGGTCAGCGAGCTCGTTCATGGTGTGCAGGGGGATGCTGCGGAGCTTCCTGAGGTTGCTGGTAAGGCGACGGCTGACGCTGTTCTCTGCCATGGCGTGCTTGAGGTAGTCGACGATCCGGCTCAGGCCCTGCAAGCGATGGCTTCCGTACTGCGTGATGGTGGCGTACTCAGTCTCCTGGTCGCTCAGCGGAACGCCGTTGTGCTGGCGCGGGCGCTCGCTGGTCATCTCACCGAGGCTCGGACTGCGCTGCAGGACCCCGACGGTCGGTGGGGCGCTGCCGATCCGATGCCGCGGCGGTTTGACGAAGCTGCCATCATCGCCCAGCTCGCTGAAGCCGGGTTCATGGTGCACACCGTGCACGGTGTGCGTACCTTCACCGATCTGGTGCCCGCCGCGATCGTCGACTCCGAAGCCGGGGCCGCCGAGGCCCTCGCCGACCTGGAGCGAGCGGCGAGCCAGCACCCGGCGTTTCGGGCTCTGGCCCCACAGTTGCACATCCTCGCCACGCGCTGAGCTCGGGTGCCGGGGTCGAGTTGCTCGATGATCGCGGCGATGGCGGGGAGGGCGGCGGGGGAGCGCCCGAGGCGCGGTCGAGCTGACGGCGGGTCGGCGACGCCTGCCGTCTCGCCCCTGGCCCGGCGGAAGTGCCAGCAGGCGCACTCGGGCGCACACCCGACGACGCTCGAGCCGTGCGGGCTCCCGGTCCACTCGTCGGCTGGCCGGAGAGGCCCGACACCGTCCGCCGTCGTCTGCGGACCTGCCCACAGGCTTCCGGCTCATCCAAGGGCTGACCCGGGAGGCCAAAGCCGCGGGCTCGCGCGATCCGGCGCGCTGCAGGAGCATCGCGGGGGACATCCGGTGCCGTAGCTGCCCCACAGCGTCCCGCGGTTGCTAGGCGGGGTCGCTCAGTGCGCCAGATGGGTCGCGCCAGTGCGCTGGCCACAACCCGGTACCAGCTGAGCGCCCGGCAGAGGTAGACCTCGACCAGGCCTGGCAGGAGCGCAGCGCTCGCCTCCGTCCGATCCGACACGCTCGACGAGTGGGCTGTCCGCCCTGGGTGGCCGCGCCAACGCTATTTGGCCGAGCACCGACCGGGCAGTCCGTGGAGCGGGCCGACGTGGTGCGGCGGTCCAAGGCAGCGGCCGCGGCCTGGGGTCGAGCGGCAGTGGCGGCGGCCTGGGGTCGAGCGGTAGCGGCGGCGGCCTGGGGTCGAGCGGCAGTGGCGGCGGCCTGGGGTCGAGCGGCGGTGGCGGCGGCCTGGGTTCGAGCGGCAGTGGCGGCGGCCTGGGGTCGAGCGGCGGTGGCGGCGGCCTGGGTTCGAGCGGTAGCGGCGGCGGCCTGGGGTCGAGCGGCGGTGGCGGCGGCCTGGGTTCGAGCGGTAGCGGCGGCGGCCTGGGGTCGAGCGGCAGTGGCGGCGGCCTGGGTCGAGCGGTGAGTTGCCCGCTGGCTGGGGCAAGGCGGCTCCGGCTGAGCTCCGAGGGCCAGTTTGTTCAACTGGTCGACGTGCACCACTGATCAAGTGGTAATGGTCAGCGCATGGTGAGCGTGGGCGACGGTGCAGAGGGCTCTGCGTGGACGGTTGATCAGTGGTGGGTGTCGCGGTGCTGACGGCCTCACGCCGTGGGAAGGCGCTTGCGAGGGAACGTGGCGCGGGATCTCGGGTGCGGGCTTGCGGGAGAGCGGACGTGCAGCACTCAGTAACGGGTGGTTGGTGGGTGCTCGGTGGTGGGGCTGAGCGTGCAGGATGCCCAGGTGAGGGGGTTGGTGAGTGATGCAGGTCCGCGGCGCACGGGCGAGGTGGTGCGCCGGGACCAGCGAATTGATGAGCCATCGGGTTTGCCCGGCATGCGTGGCGAGGGGTTGCTGATAGGGCACGCGGTCGGTTGCGGGTAGTGCAGGGCGGGGTGGGCGCGTGGCGACTCGTCGGGTGTGCGGGCGCAGAGGAGTGCGGCTCGTGTCAGGTGGTGACCTGGATCGCGCGGGCCGGGCAGAGGGCTGCTGCTTCCTGGACGTCTGGAGCGAGGGGCTCGGGTGGCGTGTCCGTGAGGAGGGTGACGATGCCGTCGTCGTCTCTTTGGTCGAAGACCTCGGGGGTGGTGAGGACGCACTGGCCGGAGGCTATGCAGGTGGATTGGTCGACGGTGACCTTCATGGGGGAGTGTCCTTACCAGGTGACGGGGAGGGAGTAGACGCCATAGATCTGGGCGTCGTGTTTGAAGGGGATCTCTTCCAGAGGGACGGCGGATCGGAGGGTGGGGATTCGGCGGTAGAGGGTGCTGTAGACGACCTGGAGCTCCATCCGGGCCAGGGGCTGGCCGAGGCACTGGTGGACGCCGAAGCCGAAGGCGACGTGGCGGCGGGCGTCTCGGGTGAGGTCGAGGGTGTCGGGGGAGTCGAAGGTTTCGGGGTCGCGGTTGGCGATGTCGTTGGGGAAGATCAGGCCGTCGCCGGCCTGGATGGTGTGGCCGGCGTACTCGAAGGTCTCGGTGGCGACGCGGCGGCGGCCTCGGTGGGTGATGTTGAGGTAGCGGAGGAGCTCTTCGACGGCTCGGGCCACGACCTTCGGGTCGTCGGTGTCGCGGAGTACGGCGAACTGCGACGGGTGCTCCATCAGCGCCAAGGTGCCTAGGGCAATCATGTTGGCGGTGGTCTCGTGGCCGGCGACGAGCAGGAGGATGCCGGTGCCGGCGGCTTCGCGGCGGGTGAGGTCGCCGGAGCGGACTCGGTCGGCCAGCTCGGTCAGTACGTCGTCCGCCGGTACGGCGAGCTTCTGGCCGATCAGGTCGTCCAGGTAGTCGATCAGTTGATCGGCGGCGGCCTTGCGTTCGGCAGGTGGGGTTTCCAGGCGGATGAGCATCCGGCTGGTCTCCTGGAAGAAGTCGTGGTCGGTGTACGGGACGCCGAGGAGCTGGCAGATCACCAGGGACGGCACCGGAAGGGCGAGCGCCTCGACCAGGTCGGCGGGGCGAGGACCGGTGAGCATCTCGTCGATCAACGAATCGACGATCTGCTGCACGCCGGGTTGCATCGCGCGGACGCGCTTGATCATGAACGGCGCGGTGACCATCCGGCGCAGGCGCGCGTGCTCGGGGTCGTCCATCTGGATGAAGGCGAAGCTGTCGCGGTCGCGCGTCACGTTCGGGATGCTGTCGGGGTAGCCGGGGCGGGTGCTGTCGGCGCTGACGCGCGGGTCGGCGAGCAGCGCGCGCTGGTCGGCGAAGCGGGTCACCAGCCAAGGGGTGGTGCCGTCCCAGATCTCCACCTTGGCCAGCCGGTCCTCGGCTTGCAGGGTCTTCAGTTCCGGCGGCGGGTCGAAGGGGCAACCCGTTGCCTTGGGCATCGGGTACGCCGGGGGCGTGGTCGTCATGAGCGTCCTCTCCGGGTTCACCACGCGACCGGCAGCGCGTGCACGCCGTACACGATCGCGTCGTGCTTGAAGTCGATCTGGTCCAGCGGTACGGCGGCGCGTAGCGTCGGGATCCGGCGGTACAGGGTGCTGTAGACGACGCGGAGCTCCATCCGGGCCAGCGGCTGGCCGAGGCACTGGTGGACGCCGAAGCCGAAGGCGACGTGGCGCTTGGCGTCGCGCTCGAGGTCGAGCACGTCGGGATCGGCGAAGACCTCCGGGTCGCGGTTGGCGATGTCGTTGGGGAAGATCAGGCCTTCGCCGGCCCGGATCGTCTGGCCGCCGATCTCGATGTCGGCGAGCGCGACCCGGGTCAGGCCGCGGTGGGTGATGTTCAGGTAGCGGAGCAGTTCCTCGACGGCGCTGTTCACCACCGCGGGGTCGTCGGAGTCGCGCAGTACGGCGAACTGCGCGACGTTCTCCAGCAGCGCGAGGGTGCCGAGGGCAATCATGTTCGCGGTGGTCTCGTGGCCGGCGACGAGCAGCAGTACGCCGATCCCGGCGGCGTCCTCGCGGGTCAGCTCGCCGGCGGTGACGCGCGCGGCGAGATCGGTCAGTACGTCGTCGCCCGGTTCGGCGACCTTGCGGCCGACGAGATCGTCCAGGTACGCCGTGAGGCGCTGCCGCGCGGCCATCCGTTCCTCGAGCGGGGTCTCGATCCGGATCAGCGCCTTGCTGTTCACCTGGAAGAAGTCGTGGTCGGCGTACGGGACGCCGAGGAGCTGGCAGATCACCAGCGACGGCACCGGGAGCGCGAAGGCCTCGACCAGGTCGGCGGGCTGCGGGCCGGCGAGCATCTCGTCGATCAACGAATCGACGATCTGCTGCACGCCGGGTTCCATCGCGCGGACGCGTTTGATCATGAACGGCGCGGTCACCATCCGGCGCAGCCGGGAGTGCTCGGGGTCGTCCATCGAGATGAAGCCGACCGGGCTGCCGGTCTTCGGGGTGTTCGGCTGCAGGATCGGGTAGCCGTCGTGGTTCCGGTCGGCGCTGACCCGGTCGTCGGCGAGCAGCGTGCGCTGGTCGGCGAAGTGCGTCACCAGCCAGGCCCTGCTTCCGTCCCACAGCGTCACCCGCGACAGCCGCTCGCCGGTCTGCAGCGCCTTCAGCTCCGGCGGTGGGTCGAACGGACAACCAGTTGCCTTGGGCATCGGGTATGCCGGGACGGGGGCGGTCTGCTGCATCGGGTTCCCTTCGGTGGAGAGTCACTGCTGGTGACGGGATCGTGCCTGCCCGTACAGCCTCCGTCGAACCATTGTTTAAGTCAAGCGCCTGACTTAAAACGTGGTCCAGGGTAGGGTGGGAACGAGTTCCGGAGGCCGTTGGATCGCGGCGGTTGCGGGACCGTGACGCGCGGGACAGGCGGTCAGGGTTTCGTGGACCGCACCGGCGGCCTAGACTGGACTCGGCCTATCGAGATCGCGCTCACCATGGAGGGATCGACGGTGCCCCTCTCGGAAGAAGAGCAGCGCCAGTTCGAGCAGCTCGAACGCGCCCTGGCAGCGGAAGACCCGAAGTTCGTCTCCGCCATGCGAGGGACCAATGTGCGCGCTTACTACAAGCGCCGGGCAGTACTGGCCGGCGTCGGGTTCGTGCTGGGCATCGTGATTCTGATGGCCGGTGCGATCATCCCCAACACCATCATCGGCGTCATCGGTTTCGTGGTGATGGTGGCCTGTCTGTACGTCGCGGCGCTGAGCATGAAGCGGATCAGCAACGCCGGTGACGGAGACGACATGCCGCCGCCCCCGCCGTCGCCCAAGAAGCACCGGACCAGACACGACTCGTCCGGCAGTTTCATGGAGCGGATGGAAGACCGCTGGCGACGACGGCGCGACGAGGACCTCTGACGCTGCGCTGACCCACCTCTGCGACCACACCCGCGCCGCGCGCCGGGTGTGGTTTCTGGTTTGTCTCCCGATACATCACCGCCGGTCACTGTGGGTACCGGTGGGCCGTACGCGTTCAGCGCGGCCCACGGCCGCACGGCCGGCGTTGGGAGTCGAGCATGAGTATCGGAGTCGGGATCTTCCTGATCGCCGTCGGGGCGATCCTTGCCTTCGGGATCCGGGACAACGACGGCGGGGCGGTCAACCTGACCGTCGTCGGGGTGGTGATCATGCTGGCCGGCGCGGCGGGGATCTGGTTGTCGTACAAGATCACCAACGACCGGCGCCGGGTGCCGACCGACGCGATCGACCCGGCGGTCGAGGAGCAGTACCGCACGGTCGAGGCGAGCCACGAGCACGACCAGCACCAGACGCGGATCGAGCACCGGCCGGACGGACGGGCGCCGAAGAAGGCGGCGAAGGCTCGCCCGCAGCCGATGACGCCGCAGCCGGTCGAGTCGGACGCCGGTGAGCGCTTCGACCCGGTCCAGGCGGTCGACAAGCCGAGGACGGAAGGGCCGACGACGGAAGAGCCGGCCGGGGATCGCACGGTAGAACTCGACCCCACAGCGAGCGGACTGCCGGAGCAACCGCGGCGACGTACCAACTAGACACCACAGACAGAACCCCCGGACCAGGTGGCCCGGGGGTTCTTGTGTTCAATCTGCGTGTCGACTCCTGCGCGGTGTCAGCGTCGTGCGGATCCTCGCCAGCAGGAGATCGAACTCGTCCAGCAAGTCCGACGCCTCGGCGCTGCCTCGGTTCAAGTACCAACGCCACGACGGCGGCAGAAGCCGAGCCCTCCAGCGCCGAGGCAGTTTGGCCTGGGACCAGAGCGCCTTGCGGACACTCGAAGCCTCGGCGCGGAGATCCACCGCGGTGTCCTCCAGCCCCGCGTAGCGGACCGCCTCCAAACCCCGCGCCAAGCGGTGCGCATCCGGATGCACCGACTCCGGGAGCTTCGTCGCCATCCACTCGCCGAGCTGGCGAGGGGTCGACGTGTCCGACCAGTCGAGGCCGACGTCGCGCGCGGTGTCGCGGACTTCCGCCCACAGGCCCTCCACGCTCGCTCGCCCAGGCACCCGAGCGAAACGCCGCCGGCGCGTCAGGGTCCGGATCAGCCACGGGACGCCGAGCACGAAGACCACCAGGACGCCGATGCCGATCGCCTTGCCGCCGCCGTTGCTGAACCAGTTGCCGGACTCGACCGGGATCAGGCCGTTGTCGTCGGGCAGGTTCCGGTCGCCGGGGCGCTCGAACTCGGGGTCGGTGGACGCGCCGGGCGTGGTCGGTGCGGTCGTCGGCGCCGTGGTCGGCGTCGACGGCAGCGGCGCGGCCGGGGCGGTCCAGCTCGGGGTGGTCGCGACCCGGGCCGACGGGGTCGGCTCGAAGCGGACCCAGCCGAGGCCCTGGAAGTACAGCTCCGGCCAGGCGTGCATGTCGTGCATCCGTACGACGTACTGCCCGTTCTTGCCGGCCTGGCCGGGCAGGAAGCCGATGCCGACGCGGGACGGGATCCCGAGCACCCGCGCCATCAGCGCCATCCCGGTCGCGAACTGCTCGCAGTACCCGGTCCGGTCGGTGAGCAGGAACCGGCGCAGCGCGGTCATGCCGCTCTTGTTGTCGGTGTCGGTGCTGTAGGTGAAGTCGCCGCCGCGGAAGAAGTTCTGCAGCGCGACCGCCTGCTGGAAACGGTTGGCGCCGGCGTCCGCGACGACCTTGTTGGTCAGCTCGCGGATGCCGTCCATCTCCCGGGTCGGGACCTGGCTCGTGTACTGGTCGGGCTCCGCGCCGGGCGGCGTGGCCTGCAGCAGCTCGGGGGTGAGCGGCAGTTGGTACGCCTTGAGCCGGTAGTTCTTGCCCGCGACGCCACCGCCGCCGTTGCTGGAGACGACGTCCAGCGAGGACGGCTCGTAGCGCCAGCGGTCCTTCAGCGAGATCGAGCGCAGCGGGTACGGCACCGGGGCGAACGCCGAGCGCAGGTTCCGGCTGACCTCGATCTTCATGTCGCTGGTCGGCACCTTGCTCAGGTCGCCGTTGAAGCCCTGCGGCGCGCTCAGGTCGTCGTCGGTGATCTTGACGCCCTCGGAGCGCGGCGAGATCCGCCAGGTCCGGCCGTCGAACATGTCGAGCGCGGTCAGCCGCAGGTAGGTCCCGCCGGCCGGGCCGCCGCTGTAGGTCAGCGCGGTGACGTTGTCGCCGCGCTTGAGGTTCTTGCCCATGTCGAGCATCGGGTCGGTCGGCGAGATCGCCGCACCGATCCCGGAGCCGCTGCCGCCACCGGCCAGGCCGTTGCCGATGACGCCTTCGGGCAACGCCGGCAGCAGCGCGGGCAGCAGGGCCGCGAGCGCGATCACGCTCAGGCCGATCCGGCGGCCGGCCTGGCCGAGCGCGGAGGCCTCGATCGGTTCGGACGCGTCCAGGTGCGAGACGCCGGAGATCCGGCGGCCCCAGCGGCTCAGCCTGGTCCGGCCTTCCGCGGCCAGCAGGATGATGTAGCCGACGGCCGGCGGGATGAAGAGCAGGGCGGGCAATCCGCCGTGCACGGTCGCGGCCGGCACGGTGTACATGGTGAGCAGCAACAGCCCGGCCCACGCGGCTTGCCTGAGCTGTACGGCGATCAGGTGGATCAGCAGCCCGGTCGCCGCGATCACCGACGCGGCGAACAGCGTCAGGTGGTCGTCCGGCGGCAGCGGCGCGCTGAAGCGGTTGATCGCGTCCATCGCGTTCACCATCTGCTGGTTGAACGCGAGCGCCGTCTCCTTCCACGGCACCAGCCCGAACTTCAGCGTGTCCCGCAGGAAGATCAGCGACAGCAGCTCGACCAGCACCAGCAGTTGCACCACCGGTACGACGAACCGCGGGGTGCGCAGGTTCTGCAGCAGGATGCCGGTCCCGGTGACGATGGCGCACAGGAACGCGCTGATGAACAGGAACGGCCCCGAGA
Organism: Kribbella sp. NPDC104740; assembly: GCF_055583505.1. Classification (NCBI taxonomy): domain Bacteria; kingdom Bacillati; phylum Actinomycetota; class Actinomycetes; order Propionibacteriales; family Kribbellaceae; genus Kribbella; species Kribbella sp. NPDC104740. The sequence goes on from NZ_JBVJNV010000011.1 coordinate 180,672, forward strand.
ACACCGGGGTCAGCACCAGCGCGCCCAGCACGGTCGCTCCCCACGCGGCGAGCGAGATCCTCACGTGCCCTGTCATGCGATCCTTCCGCTCCTCAGGCCGAGGCTCGACCAGACAGTAGGTAGTGGGTCACCCCGACGGACGCGGGCGACGCGCCAGCCGTTGCGGCGCAGCTCGTGCTCGGTGGCGTCCGTGGCGGCGCTGAGGCGGTTCGCCTTCTCGGTGCCTTCGACACCGACCGCCCAGCTGACCGCGTCGAGCAGCAGCGCGACGCCGGTCGCCTGGCCGGTCCGCCAGCGGTTCAGTGCGGTGATGTCGTCGCTGGTGCAGGCGCCGATGATCGCGATCGCGAGGCTCGGCTCCTGGATGTGCCGGTCGACGGTGAGCAGCGGGCCGACCTCGGCGTACTTGTGCTCCTCGACCGTGGCGCACTCGGTGAGCAACTGCTGCGTGGTGAGCGGTTGGTGTACGGCGGTGGAGCTGCGGTGGCTGATCGCCGAGAGCGTGGTCGGCCCGCCGAGCAGGGTGGTGACGTAGCCGCGGCGGATCCGGTCGGCGCCGATCGACGCGGCCGCGCTGACCGACCACTCCAGGCTGGACGACGGTCCGTGCCCGTGGTGGGAGATGGTCCGGGCGTCGAGGAAGATCGCGCACCGGCTCTGCCAGGGCTGCTCCTCGCGGCGCACCATCAGCGAGCCGCGGCGCGCCGTCGACCGCCAGTGCACCCGGCGCAGGTCGTCGCCGTCGCGGTACTCGCGAACGGTCGCGTCCTCCTCACCGGCCGACGCGATCGCGCGTGGCCGGTTCTCGCCGGATCCCGCGCGGTCCGAGCCGAGCCGGACCTCGGGCAGCTTGTGCACCCGAGGCGTCACCAGTAGGTACTGACTGCGCGCGAACGTCCGGCTCGTCTCCACCAGGCCGAACGGGTCCGCGACGGTCAGCATCAACGGCCCGACCTGGAACAGCCCGCGGACGTCCGACTTCACCGGGTACGTGACGGTGCGCTTCCAGTTCGGGCTGACCCGGTCCACGACGAAGCGCGGCCGGTGGCCGAGCACGTACGGGATCCGGTCCTCGAGCAGCAGCAGGCCCGCGGGCATGCGGCCCTCGTTGCTCAGGGCGAGCTCGACCGTGGCCGGCGTACCGACCGAGACCTGGGCCGGGGCCAGGCTGCGGCGGACCTGCAGACGCAGCCTGGTGCGGCCGACCACCAGAGCGGCCACCACCGGCAGCGCGACCAGGAGGATGCCGACCCGCAGCAGGTCCTTCTGGCCGAGCAGTAGAGCGCACAGCGACGCGGTGATCCCGGCAGCGACGAACGCCCGCCCCCGGGTGGTGAGTCCGCGCAGTGCCTGCCTCATGGCCTCAGTCCCGGCGAGTGCGGGGCAACGGCACGGAGGCGACGAGCCCGGTGATGATGTCGGACGCGCCCCGCCCACCGAGATGCGCCTCGGCCGCCGGCAGCACCCGGTGCGCGAGCACCGGTACGGCGAGCTCCTGCAGGTCGTCGGGCAGGACGAACTCCCGCGAGTCCAGCGCCGCGGCCGCGCGGGCCGCGCGGATCAGGTGCAGCGTGGCGCGCGGGCTGGCGCCGAGGCGCAGCTCCTGCGAACGACGGGTCGCGCCGACGAGCGCGACGGCGTACTCCTTGACGGACTCCGACACGTGCACCGACTGCACCGTCTTGACCAGCCGCAGCACCTGCTGGCTGTCGGTCACCGGCTGCAGGTTGTTCAGCGGGTCGGTGGCCGAGTGCCCGTCGAGCATCCGCAGCTCGGCGGCCGGCTCCGGGTACCCCATCGAGACGCGCGCCATGAAGCGGTCGCGCTGGGCCTCGGGCAGGGGATAGGTGCCCTCCATCTCGATCGGGTTCTGCGTCGCGATCACCATGAACGGCGCCTCGAGCTGGTACGTCGTGGTGTCGACGGTGACCTGCCGTTCCTCCATCGACTCCAGCAGCGCGGCCTGGGTCTTCGGCGAGGCGCGGTTGATCTCGTCGCCGACCACGATGTTCGCGAACACCGCGCCGGGCTTGAACTCGAAGTCGCGGACCTCCTGGTTGAACACCGACACGCCGGTGATGTCCGACGGCAGCAGATCGGGCGTGAACTGGATCCGGCGCACGGTGCAGTCGATCGAGCGGGCCAGTGCCTTGGCCAGCATCGTCTTGCCGACGCCCGGTACGTCCTCGATCAGTAGATGTCCTTCGGCGAGCAGCACGGTGACGGCTGTCTCGACGACATCGGGTTTGCCTTCGATGACTGTCTCGATGGCTTGGCGGACCCGTCCCGCCACCTGAGTCAGCTCGTCGAAGTCCATGGCCGAGCTGGTCGCGGTGGTGCTCACCCTGAGTCCTCCCCATTGGTTGTTGGCCGACTCATTCTGACCCGGGCCCGGGGTCGGGCCTAGCCCTGCGCGGATTTCGTTACCGCCCGTTTCGGCACCGATGAAAGTAACGCTCACCCGGTGTCGCGGCTTCATCACCACATCGGCTGGATCTTTCCCACCCAGCCTACGAGAGGAGCGAAACGGGGCAGATTTGGTTGACGGTGGGGCAAAGTGGAGTAAGGTGGAGCGCAGTGGTACTGATTTGGTGGAAATCAGCTCGACCTGAGACGGAGAGTCCGCAACGGGGAGGTGGAGCGTGTTCCTCGGGACGCACTTCCCCAAGCTCGACGACAAGGGTCGGTTGTTCCTGCCGGCGAAGTTCCGCGACGAACTCTCCGAGGGTCTGGTGATCACCCGCGGGCAGGAGCGATCGCTGTCCGTGTGGCCCGAGGCCGAGTTCGTGCAACTGACCGAACAGCTGAAACAGGCTCCGATCACCAACAAGGGCGCCCGGGACTACCTGCGGATGTTGTTCGCCGGAGCCTCCAACGAGGTGCCGGACAAGCAGGGCCGGGTCACCATCCCGCCGATGCTGCGCGATTACGCAGGACTGGATCGCGACTGCGTCGTCATCGGGGCGATGAACAGGGTGGAGATCTGGAACACGGAGAACTGGAACCGGTACTCCGCGGAGCAGGAGCAGGCGTTCGCCGACCTGTCCGAGGAGGTACTGCCCGGGATCTTCTGAGCAGCACCGCAACAGGCTGCACAACTGCAAAGAGGAGTACACCGAACGTCCGGTGAGATCACGGGTCCGACTTCCGACCTGGGTGTTGGCGCCACTTCCCCGGCGCCAAGGCAGCAGGTACTTCCCCGGGAGGCGAACCCGCGATCTGACCGGACGTCAGTGTTTCCTCCACTTTGCTCCACCCGACGTTCCAACCGCCCCCACACCGCAACACCGCAGTACACAGAACCCGCGGGGGCAGGGTCGCTCCCGCGGCTACAGGAGGGTCGAGATGGTGCTGAACGCGACGCAGGGAACGGGTGGCTGACGCCATGACCGAACCCATGCCGTCGCAGCGCCACGTCCCCGTCATGCTCGACCGGGTCGTCGCCCTGCTCGAGCCCTCCCTCCAGGAGCCCGGTTCCGTCTTCGTCGACGCGACCCTCGGCCTCGGTGGGCACTCCGAAGCCTTCCTGCAGCGGTGCCCGCAGGCCCGGCTGATCGGGCTCGACCGTGACCCCGCCGCGCTGCGCCTGGCCGGCGAGCGGCTCGCGCCGTACGCCGACCGCACCACGTTCGTGCACGCCGTGTACGACGAGCTGCCGCGCGTCCTCGACGACCTCGGCGTGCCCGCGATCGACGGGATCCTGTTCGACCTCGGCGTCTCCTCGATGCAGCTCGACGAGGCCGACCGCGGTTTCGCCTACGCCCAGGACGCGCCGCTGGACATGCGGATGGACTCGACCGCGCCGACCACGGCCGCCGACATCCTGAACACCTACAGCGCGGCCGACCTGGCCCGGATCCTGTTCCAGTACGGCGAGGAGAAGTTCTCCCGCAAGATCGCCGACCGGATCGTCCGGGCCCGCGAGGCCGAGCCGTTCACGAACAGCGCCCGGCTGTCCGAGCTGGTCCGCGACGCGATCCCGCAGGCCGCCCGGCGGACCGGGGGACACCCCGCGAAGCGGACCTTCCAGGCGCTGCGGATCGAGGTGAACGGCGAGCTCGAGGTGCTGCGCCGCGCGCTTCCGGCCGCGGTCGCGGCGCTCGCGCTGCACGGGCGGATCGTGGTGATGAGCTACCACTCGCTCGAGGACCGGATCACCAAGCAGACGCTGGCGGCGGGCACCAAGTCCGACGTACCGGACGACCTGCCGGTGATCCCGGCCGGGCACGAGCCGTACCTGAAGCTGCTCACCCGAGGGGCCGAGCGGCCGACCGACGACGAAGTGGCGCAGAACCCGCGGGCGGCCTCCGCTCGGGTGCGGGCGGCGACGAGGGTCCGAGCGAAAGGGCTGGTGGCTTGATGAGTACTGTGTTCAGCCCGTCGAAGGCACGGGTCACGCCGGCGGCTCCGGTCAAGAAGCAGGAGCCGAAGCTCCGGATCGTCTACGGCGCGCCGTTCCGGCCGCCGCGGATGCCGTTCGTCATCTTCGTGGTGTCGCTGCTCGCGGCCGGCCTGGTCGGCCTGCTGCTGCTCAACACCGAGCTGCAGCGCGGCACGTTCGAGGTGACGGCGCTCAACCAGCAGGCCGACCAGCTGCGCGACCAGCAGGAGCAGCTGGAGCGGCAGGTCCGCACGCTGGAGTCGCCGCAGAACCTGGCCGACCGGTCGCTGCGGATGGGCATGGTGCCGAACCCGAACCCGGTCTTCCTGCGGCTGTCCGACGGGCGCGTGCTCGGCGTACCGGCCGAAGGCAAGGCGGGCACGGGCGCGCAGATGTTCGGCCCCGGGCTGCCGGTCGCGCCGAAGTCGCCGGCCGTCACGCCGAAGCCTCCCGTCGTCCCGCCCGCCGGTACGACGAACCAGACGAACCAGAACCAGCAGCAGGTGAACCCGCCTGCCAACAAGCCCGTGACACCTGGTGCGAACACCAAGCCGCCTGCCGGCACGACAGGGACCAACACACCGACCGGGGGATGATCGGATGACGGAACGACGGGGAGACGAGCCACCACGCCGACGCGGTGGTGAACCGGGCCGGGGCAACCCGCCCCGCAACTCGTCGTCCCGTCGCCCGTCCGCGGAAGGTGGTCGTCCGAGCACCCGCCGCCCCAGCGCCGACTCGCCGCGCGAGCGCGCGAGCGGGGGAGAGCGGCAGCGCCGCCGCCCCGACGAGAAGCGCGCGGCCGGCGAGCGCCGGTCGGCGGACGCGGGCCGGGCCGGAGGCCCGCGGCGCGAAGGCACGGACGCGCCGCGACGCGCAGCGAAGAAGACGGCGGCGAGCCGTCCTCGCAAGACTGCCGACGGCGCTCGCCGGGTCGGCGCCGACGGTCGCCCGCTCCAGAAACGTGTCGGACCCGACGGGCGTCCGCTCGCCAAGAAGACCGCCGCGCCGCGGAAGCGGCCCCCGCAGAAGCGCCGGCCTCCGCAGAAGCCGCGCGTCAAGAAGCCGCCGCGGCTGCTGAAGCTCGGGCGCCCCGCGCTCCGGCTGCGGGTGACCTTCGGCGTGATGGCGCTCGTGCTCTCGCTCTTCGCGGGCCGGCTGATCATCCTCCAGGGTGTCGACCCCGACCGCTACGCGCTCGCCGCGACCAAGGAGAACACCAAGCCGTTCGTTCTGCACGCCTCCCGTGGCTCGATCCTCGACCGCAACGGCGTGCCGCTGTCGGTCTCCGAGGACGCGGTCGCGATCACCGCCGACCCGACCCAGACCGGCAAGATCGCCAGCCAGCTGGCCGGCGTACTGGCGCCGCGGCTGACGACCGACTACGCGACGCTGATGAAGAAGCTGACCGGCAAGGGCCGGTACGTCGTGCTCGCGAACAAGGTCAGCCCGCAGACCTGGAACCAGATCACCGACGAGATCAAGGAACGCAACAAGGCGATCAAGGAGCAGAACAAGGCGCTGCCCGAGGACCAGAAGAAGCCGATGCTGGCCGGTCTCTACACCGAGGCCGACCCGGTCCGCAGCCACCCGAACGGCACCATCGCCGCGAACGTGGTCGGCATCGTCGGTGCCGAGGGCAAGGGTCTGGCCGGGCTCGAGTACGGCCTGAACGGCAAGCTGTCCGGTCAGGACGGCAAGGCGATGTACGAGGTGGACGCGCGCGGCAACAAGATCCCGAACGCCGACCACACCGTCGAGGAGCCGAAGCCCGGCGTCTCGGCGCAGCTCACCCTGGACGCCGACCTGCAGTGGTTCGCCGAGCGCCGGATCGAGCAGGCGGTCAAGCAGTACAAGGCGAGCTCCGGCTCGGTCGTCACCGTCGACGTGAAGACCGGTGAGATCCTGGTGATGGCCAACTACCCGAGCTTCGACCCGAACAAGCCGGTCAAGGCGAGCGCGTTGAAGAACCGTGCGCTGGAGCAGGTCTACGAGCCGGGCAGCGTCCAGAAGGTCGTCACGATGGCCGCGCTGGCCGACGCCGGGCTGATCTCGCTGGACACCAAGCTGCAGGTCCCGGGCTCGTACACGGTCCAGCGCCGGTCGATCAAGGACGCCTTCGACCACGGCGTCCTGAACCTGACGATGGCCGGTGTGGTCGCGAAGTCCTCCAACGTCGGAACCATCATGGCCGCGCAGCAGATGCCGGTCGGCGACTTCGTGCACTACCTGAAGGACTTCGGCTTCGGCGAGCCGACCGGGATCGGGTTCCCGGGCGAGAGCCGCGGCCTGATGCCGCCGGGTGACGAGTGGAGCGAGCTGACCCGGTCGAACGTCGCGTTCGGCCAGGGCCTGTCGGCCAACGCCGTCCAGATGGCCGCCGCGGTGAACGCGGTCGCCAACGGCGGGGTCTACATGCCGCCGAAGCTGATCAGGAACTGGGTCGACGCCGACGGCAACGCGACCCCCAACCAGACCGCCGCACCGCGCCGGGTGGTCAGCGAGTCGGCGGCCAAGCAGGTCACGACGATGATGGAAGCGGTCACCGGCAAGGGCGGTACGGCGCCGCTCGCGGCGATCGCCGGCTACCGCGTGGCGGGCAAGACCGGTACGGCACAGGAGGTCGACTCGGCCTGCGGCTGCTACCGCAAGTGGGCCACGTCTTTCGCCGGATTCGCTCCTGCCGACAACCCGCGCTTCGTTACGTACGTCGTACTGCAGGACCCCACCAACGGGCGGGGTGGTGGGTTCCAGGGAGGTCCGGTGTTCCGAGACGTGATGAGCTACGCGCTGCAGAAGTACGCGGTCCCGCCGACCGGTGCGAAGCAGCCCCACGTACCGCTGACCTGGTGATCACGCAGGGTCAGGTAGGTGTCACACGCCCCGGAACGGTAGCCTCTGGGGCCGTGTCCACCCCTACCGCCGCAGGCGGCGCTGTAGCCGCGATCAGGCCGCGGCACGTCGTACCAGTAGCCCTCTCCGAGCTCGCGCGAACAGCCGGAGCGGAGGTCCCGGCCGGCGCCGCCGACGTCGCCGTCACCGGTGTCTCGCTCGACTCCCGCTCGATCCGCCCCGGTGACCTGTACGCCGCCCTGCCGGGTGCCGCGACGCACGGCGCGGCCTTCGTCGCCGGCGCCCAGGCCAGTGGTGCGGTCGCCGTACTGACCGACCGTGCAGGCGTCGAGCGGGCGCTGACCGCCGGCCTGCCGCTGCTCGTCGTCCCCGACCCGCGCGCGGTGCTCGGCGCCGTCGCCTCCAAGGTGTACGGCGAACCGACCAGCGAGCTGCGCCTGCTCGGGATCACCGGCACCAACGGCAAGACCACGACGAGCTTCCTGCTCGACTCGGTGCTGCGCCGGCTCGGCCCGGCCGCGCTGGTCGGCACGATCGAGACCCGGATCGGCGACCAGGTCGTGAAGAGCGCGATGACGACGCCGGAGGCGACCGATCTCCAGGCGCTGTTCGCGGTGATGCGCGAGGAGCACGTCGCCTGGTGCGCGATGGAGGTCTCCAGCCACGCGCTGGCCAAGGGCCGGGTCGACGGCGCCCGGTACGCGGTCGCCGGGTTCACCAACCTGAGTCAGGACCACCTCGACTTCCACAAGACCTTCGAGGAGTACTTCGCCGCGAAGGCCTCGCTGTTCACGCCCGAGCGCTGCGACCTGGCCGTGGTGAACATCGACGACGAGTACGGCCGCCGGCTGGCCAAGCAGACCGTCGTCCCGCTGGTCACCGTGTCGACGACGCGGGACGCCGACTGGACGGTCGCGGCGACGCACCAGTCCGAGCACGGCTCCACGGTGATCGACATCCGCGGTCCCGGCGAGGAGCTGACGATCGAGATCGTGCTGCCCGGTGACTTCAACGTCGCCAACGCGCTGCTCGCGGTCGCGATGCTGCGCCAGGTCGGCGTACCGGCGGCCGAGATCGCGGCCGGTCTCAAGGACGCCCGCGTGCCCGGGCGGATGGAGACCTTCGTCCGCGACGGCCTGCAGGTGATCGTCGACTTCGCGCACACGCCCGACGCGGTCGAGCTGGCGCTGCGCGCCGCCCGCGGCGCGACCAAGGGCCGCCTGTACGCCGTGGTCGGCTGCGGCGGCGACCGCGACCCGTGGAAGCGCCCGGCGATGGGTGCCGCCGCCGCACGCGCGGCCGACGCGGTGATCGTCACCGACGACAACCCGCGCAGCGAGGACCCGGCGGCGATCCGGGCGGCCGCCGTCGAGGGTGCGCGGGCCGCCGTACCGGACGTGGACCTGCGCGAGGTCGGCGACCGGCGGCAGGCGATCCGGACCGCGATCGAGCTGGCCGGCCCGGGCGACACCGTGGTCGTGCTGGGCAAGGGCCACGAGACAGGCCAGGACGTCGGCGGCGTGATCCACCCGTTCGACGACCGGCAGACCGTACGTGAGTTGTTGGAGGAGACCCGGTGATCCCTGTCAGGTGCGGTGACATCGCAACGGCCGTGGGCGGTGAGCTGTCCGGAGTCGATCCGGACGCCGTCGTCGACGGCGCGGTCGCGAAGGACTCGCGCGAGGTGGTCCCGGGCGGTCTGTTCGTGGCGCTGCCCGGCGAACGCGTCGACGGCCACGACTTCGTGCCGGCGGTGACGCGGGCCGGCGTGACGGTCTCGCTGACCACCCGGCCGGTCGAGGGCTGTCCGTGCATCGTGGTCGCGAACACCCAGGTCGCGCTCGGCGAGCTGGCCCGGTACGTCGTGGCGCAGCTGCCCGACCTGACCGTGATCGGCCTGACCGGCTCCCAGGGCAAGACCAGCACCAAGGACCTGATCGCGCAGCTGGTCGCGCCGTACGGGCCGACGGTGGCGCCGGTCGGCTCGTTCAACAACGAGATCGGGCACCCGTTCACCGCGCTGCAGGCCGATCAGGAGACCCGGTTCCTGGTCGCCGAGATGGGCGCGCGGCACGTCGGCGACATCAACTACCTGTGCCGGATCACGCCGCCGAAGGTCGGGATGGTGCTGAACGTCGGGCACTCCCACATCGGCGAGTTCGGCAGCCAGGACGCGATCGCGCAGGCCAAGGGCGAGATGATCGACAACGTGGTGGCCGGCGGTACGGCGGTGCTGAACGCCGACGACCCGCGGGTCGCCGGGATGCGGCCGCGCACCGAGCAGATCGTGCGCACCTTTGGCGAGGCCCCGGACGCCGACGTCCGGGCGAGCGACGTGAAGGTGGACGGCGACGGCAAGCCGAGCTTCACGCTGCACGTCGACGGGCAGAGCTTCGACGTCCAGCTGCAACTGGTCGGCGAGCACCAGGTCCCGAACGCCCTCGCCGCGGCGACCGCGGCGCTGGCCGCCGGTCTGACCGCGGAGCAGGTCGTCACCGGGCTGAACGCGGCGACCGCGGTGTCGAAGTGGCGGATGGAGGTCACCGAGCGCGCGGACGGCGTGACGGTGATCAACGACGCCTACAACGCGAACCCCGAGTCGGTCCGGGCCGCGCTCAAGGCGCTGGTCGCGATCGGCCGCAACCGCGGCGTCCGGACCTGGGCGGTGCTCGGCCCGATGGGTGAGCTCGGCGAGAGCTCGACCGAGGAGCACGACGCGGTCGGGCGGCTGGTGGTCCGGCTGGACGTGAACCGGCTGGTCGCGGTCGGCGCGGACGCCCGCCCGATCCACCTCGGCGCGTCGCTGGAAGGCTCCTGGGGCGACGAGTCGGCGTACGTCGAGACCTTCGACGAGGCGCTCGCGCTGCTCCGTGCCGAGCTGCGGCCCGGGGACGTGGTGCTGGTGAAGGCCTCCCGGTACGTCGGGCTCGACGCCTTGGCCACCGCGCTCCTGCAGGAGGCCGCGCAGTGATCTCGATCCTGTTCGCGGGTGCCATCTCGATGGTGCTCACGCTGCTCGGCACGCGGCTGGCGATCAACCTGCTCTCCAAGCGCGGCTACGGCCAGGAGATCCGCGACGACGGCCCGACCTCGCACCACACCAAGCGCGGGACGCCGACGATGGGCGGCACCGTCTTCATCATCGCCACCATCGTCGGATACTTCGCGGCCAAGCTGCTGACCATGAAGCCGCCGAGCGCGTCGGCGCTGCTGGTGCTGTTCCTGTTCGCCGGGATGGGCGCGGTCGGCTTCCTGGACGACTTCATCAAGATCTTCCGCCAGCGCAGCCTCGGCCTGCGCAGCAAGGCGAAACTGGCCGGCCAGACGATGGTCGCGGTGGTCTTCGCCGTGCTCGCGCTGCAGTTCGCCGACGAGCGCGGCCAGACCCCGGCGTCGCCGTTCATCTCGTTCATCCGCGACATCCAGTGGCTGCACCTGCTGCCGGTGCTCGTGGTGATCTGGATCCTGCTGCTGATCGCAGGTATGTCCAACGGCGTGAACCTGGCCGACGGTCTGGACGGTCTGGCCACCGGCGCGTCGATGATGGTCTTCGGTGCCTACACGCTGATCTGCATCTGGCAGTCCAACCAGAGCTGCGCGACCGCACCGGGCGCCAAGTGTTACGAGGTGCGCGACCCACTCGACCTGGCGGTCGTCGCGGCCGCGCTGACCGGCGCGCTGTTCGGGTTCCTGTGGTGGAACGCGTCGCCGGCCAAGATCTTCATGGGCGACACCGGTTCGCTGTCGCTGGGTGGCGCGGTGGCCGGCTTCGGTGTGATGACCCGCACCGAGCTGCTGGTCCTGCTGCTCGGCGGGCTGTTCGTCATCATCACCGCGTCGGTGATCCTGCAGGTCAGCTGGTTCAAGATCACCAAGCGCACCGGCGGCGTCGGCAAACGCCTGTTCCGGATGGCGCCGCTGCAGCACCACTTCGAGATGCTCGGCTGGGAGCAGGTCAACGTGGTGATCCGGTTCTGGATCATCTCCGGGCTCTGCGTCGCCACCGGTCTCGGCCTCTTCTACGCGGAATGGGTGGCCGGATGAGTCTCACCACACGCACCGACGACGGCTGGGCGACCACACGGTTCGTCGTCCTCGGCTTCGGTACGGCGGGTTACGCGTGCGCCGACTCGCTGCTGCAGGCCGGCGCCGAGCACGTCGTCGTCCTGGACGACCGTGACAACGAGGCGCTGCAGGAGAAGCAGCAGATCCTCGGCACGCTCGGTGCGGACATCCGGCTCGGCGCAGGCAGTACGGCGGCACTGCCGGACGACGTCGAGGTCGTGGTCACCTCGCCGGGGATCCCGCCGCACGCGCCGCTGCTGGCCGCGGCCGCGGAGCGCGGCGTACCGATCTGGAGCGAGATCGAGCTGGCCTGGCGGCTGCGCGACCCCGCGAACGCGGCGCCCTGGCTGTGCATCACCGGGACCAACGGCAAGACCACCACGGTGCAGATGCTGACCGCGATCCTGACCGCCGCTGGGCACCGCGCGGTCGCCGCGGGCAACGTCGGGCTCCCGCTGCTCGAAGCCGTGATGGACCCCGAGCCGTACGACGTGATCGCGGTCGAGCTGTCCAGCTACCAGCTGCACTTCACGGACTCGATGTCGGCGCACTCGGCCGCCGTCCTGAACCTGGCGCCGGACCACGTCGACTGGCACGGCTCGATGGACGCCTACGCCGCCGCCAAGGGCCGGATCTTCACCAACTGCCAGGTCGTCTGCGTCTACAACGTCGCCGACCCGGTCACCGAGAGGCTGGTCGAGGACGCCGACGTGATCGAGGGCTGCCGCGCGATCGGCTTCACCCTCGGGACGCCGGGCCTGTCGATGGTCGGGCTGGTCGACGAGTACCTGGTCGACCGCGCGTTCGTCGAGCAGCGCGCGACCTCGGCGCTGGAGCTGGCGACGCTGGCCGACATCACCCCGCCGGCGCCGCACAACGTCGCCAACGCGCTGGCCGCGGCCGCGCTGGCGCGGTCGTTCGGCGTACCGGCGACCGCGGTGCGGGACGGGCTGCGCGGGTTCCGGCCGGACGCGCACCGGATCGCACACGTCGCGGAGGTTGCCGGGGTCAACTACGTGGACGACTCCAAGGCCACCAACCCGCACGCCGCGCAGGCCTCGCTGCTGGCCTACGAGCACGTGGTCTGGATCGCCGGCGGGCAGGCCAAGGGCGCGACCTTCGACGAACTGGTGATCGCGGCCCGCGAGCGGTTGCGCGGGGTCGTGCTGCTCGGCCAGGACAAGGCGGTGATCGCCGAAGCACTTGCCCGACACGCGCCTGAGGTCCCGGTGATCGTGGTCGAGTCAACGGACACTGGAACCATGGAGACCGTGGTGGGGGAGGCGACCAAGCTCGCACAGGTGGGTGACACCGTGCTGCTGGCGCCGGGCTGCGCTTCGTGGGACATGTTCGCCAACTACGGAGCCCGCGGGGACGCTTTCACCGAAGCCGTGAACCGCCTGGGCCACTGAGGCCTGAGGTGATCGCATGACGTCGATCATGGACCGGCCGGAGCAGAAGTCGCCCGAGCGCGGTGGCGGGACCGGCAGCGGCCTGATGGCCGCCGTACGCAACGTCCTGGACCGCCCGCTCACGTCGTACCACCTGGTGCTCGGGGCGACCGGCCTGCTGATGGTGCTCGGGCTGCTGATGGTGCTGTCGGCCTCGAGCGTCCTGTCGCTGCGCACGAACGGCAACAGCTACACGATCTTCTACCGCCAGCTGATCTGGGTCGGCGTCGGTCTGCCGATGGCGTACGTCGCCTCGCGGATGACCCCGCGGCACTTCCGGATGCTCGCGTACGTCGCCCTGCTGGGCTCGACGTTCCTGCTGGTGCTGACCTACGTGCCGGGCCTGGGCAAGAACGTCAACGGCAACACGAACTGGCTGTCCTTCGGCGGTCCGCTGCAGATCCAGCCGAGCGAGTTCGCCAAGCTGGCGCTGGTGATGTGGTGCGCCGACCTGTACGCGCGCAAGCAGAAGCTGCTCACCCAGTGGAAGCACCTGCTGATCCCGATGGCGCCGGTCTGCGGCCTGGTGATCGCGCTGATCGTCGGCCAGCGCGACCTCGGCACGTCGCTGGTGCTGATGGCGATCATGATCGGCCTGATCTGGGTGGTCGGCGCGCCGACCCGGCTGTTCGTCACCGCGATCGCGGTGGTCGGCGTGATCGCGGCGTACTTCGTCACCACCGCGAAGCACCGGATGGACCGGCTGACCAACTTCATGAACCCGTTCGCCGACCCGACCGACGTCGGCTGGCAGGCCTACCACGGCCTGTACGCGCTCTCCACCGGTGGCTGGTGGGGCGTCGGGATCGGCAACAGCCGGCAGAAGTGGGGCAACCTGCCCGAGGCGCACACCGACTTCATCTTCGCGGTGATCGGTGAGGAGCTCGGGCTGATCGGCTCGCTGACCGTGCTCGCGCTGTTCCTGACCCTGGCCTACGCCGGGATCCGGATCGCGACCCGCTCCACCGAGCCGTTCATCCGCTACTGCGCGGCCGGGATCACGGTCTGGATCATGGCCCAGACGCTGGTCAACCTCGGGGCCGTGATCGGTCTGCTACCGATCGTGGGGATCCCGCTCCCGCTTTTGTCGTACGGTGGGTCCGCACTGCTGCCGACGCTGATCGCGATCGGCATGCTGCTGTCCTTCGCGAAGGCCGAGCCCGGCGCGCAGGCCGCCCTGAAGGAGCACCGGCGGCCGCTGCTCGGGTGGATGTCGACGCGGCGCACACCTGGCCCGAGCGGCCGTGAGAACACGCGGGAGCGTTGAAAGCTGTGCCGAGCATCGTTCTGGCCGGTGGGGGAACCGCCGGCCACACCTCACCCCTGATCGCGACCGCCGACGCGCTGCGCCGGATCGACCCGACCGTCGAGATCCTCGCCCTGGGGACCGAGCGCGGGCTGGAGACCCGGGTGGTGCCCGAGGCCGGGTACCGGCTCGAGCTGATCCCGCCGGTCCCGCTGCCGCGCAAGCCCACACCGGCGCTGTTCGCCGTACCGGGCAAGATGCTGAACTCCGTCAGCGCCGCCCGCAAGGTGCTCGACGAGGCCAAGGCCGACGTGCTCGTCGGCTTCGGCGGCTACGTGTCCACCCCGGCGTACGTCGCGGCCTGGCGCCGCAAGACGCCGATCGTCGTGCACGAGGGCAACGCGGTCCCCGGCATCGCGAACAAGTTCGCGGCCCGGTACTGCACCGAGAACGTGATCACCTCGTTCCCCGGCACCGACCTCCCGCACGCCCAGTACGTCGGTCTGCCGATCCGCCGGGCCATCTCGACGATGGACCGGGCCGCGCTGCGGGCCGAGGCGCAGGCGTTCTTCGGGCTCGACCCGGCGGCGCCGACGCTGTTCGTCACCGGCGGTTCGCAGGGTGCGCAGCAGCTGAACAACGCCTTCGCCGGCGCGGCCGCGGACCTGCAGGCGGCCGGCGTACAGGTTCTGCACGCGATCGGCCCGAAGAACACCCTCGAGGTCGCCCAGACCGGCCCGCTACCGTACCGGGTCCTCTCGTACGTCGACCGGATGGACCTCGCCTACGCGGCCGCCGACCTGGTGGTCTGCCGTTCGGGGTCGAACACCGTCACCGAGGTGTCCGGCGTCGGGCTGCCCGCGATCTACGTTCCGCTGCCGCACGGTAACGGTGAGCAGCGGCTGAACGCCAAGCCCGTGGTCGATGCGGGCGGCGGCCTGATCGTCGACAACGCCGACGTCACCCCCGACTGGGTCCGCGCGACGGTGCCGCAACTTCTGCACGACCGGGCGCGTCTGACAGCCATGTCCGCAGCAGCGCAGGGTGTCATCCGCACCGACGCCGACGACCGGTTGGCGCAGATCGTGCTCGATGTGGTGAGGTCGGCCTCGTGATCGTCACCGCACCTGACACTCTCCTGCCGGCCGAGAAGCTGGGCCGCGTGCACTTCGTCGGCATCGGCGGCGCCGGGATGTCCGGCATCGCCCGGATCATGGCCTCGCGCGGTATCGAGGTCTCCGGCTCCGACGCCAAGGACGGCAAGGTGCTGGCCGCACTGCGCGCCCTCGGCGCCACCTGCTGGGTCGGCCACGCCGCCGAGCACGTCGCCGCCGTCGACACCGTCGTGGTCTCGACCGCGATCCGGGAGACCAACCCCGAGGTCGTCGCGGCCCGCGCCGCCGGGATCCCGATCCTGCCGCGGGCGGCCGCGCTCGCCTCGGTGATGGTCGGGCGGCGCACGATCGCCGTCGCCGGGACGCACGGCAAGACCACCACGACGTCGATGCTCACCGTCGCGCTGCAGCACTGCGCGGCGGACCCGTCGTACGCGATCGGCGGGAACCTCAACGAGTCCGGCTCGAACGCGCACGACGGCACCGGCGACCTGTTCGTGGCCGAGGCCGACGAGTCCGACAAGTCCTTCCTGACCTACAGCCCCGAGGTGTCGATCGTCACCTCGGTCGAGCCCGACCACCTGGACAACTACGGCGACGAGGCCAGCTACTTCCAGGCCTTCGAGGACTTCTGCGGCCGCGTCCAGCCCGGTGGCTTCATGGTCGTCTGCTACGACGACGCGGGCGCGCGCCGGCTGGCCGCGTTCGCGCGCGAGCGCGGGATCGACGTCCGGACGTACGGCGAGGCCGACGACGCCGACCTGCGCGTCACCGAGATCTCGGCCTCCGGTGCCCTGCAGTCGTTCGTGCCGGTGTTCCGCGGCCGCAAGCTGCCAGTGGTGAACCTGCAGCAGGCCGGTAAGCACAACGCGCTGAACGCGTCCGCCGCGCTGACCGTCGGGCTCGGGCTCGGCTTCTCCGCGGCCGACCTGGCCGAAGGGCTGGCATCGTTCACCGGGACCGGACGGCGGTTCGAGTTCAAGGGGCTCGAGGACGGCGTCCGGGTCTTCGACTCCTACGCGCACCACCCGACCGAGCTGACCGTCGACCTGATCGCGGCCCGGCAGGTGGCGGGGGAGGGGCGCGTGATCGCGTGCTTCCAGCCGCACCTGTTCAGCCGGACCCGGATCTTCGCGACCGAGTTCTCCGAGGCGCTCGCGCTGGCCGACGAGGTCGTCGTGATGGACATCTTCGCGGCCCGCGAAGACCCGGAGCCCGGTGTCACCGGCGCCCTGATCGCGAACCACGTGCCGCTGAAGCCGGAGCAGGTGCGCTTCGAGCCGTCCTGGTCCGCCGTACCGCGGGTGGTCGCTGATCTCGCCCTGCCGGGGGACCTCGTGGTCACCCTCGGCGCGGGTGACGTGACGCTGATCGGGCCTGAGGTGGTCGGGCTGCTGGCCGAGCGGGCGGCGCACAACGCCGCGCTGATCGAGTGATCCTGGGATGAGCTCTGACGCTGATCTGGCCAAGGCCCAGCAGCGGTTCGCGCGCCGGCAGCGGTTGGTGCGCTGGCGGAGCTGGCTGCCCTGGGCGGTCGGCGGCGCGGTGCTGCTGCTGTCCGCGATCACCGTCTGGCTGTTCTACTTCTCCTCCGCGCTGGCCGTCGACGGCGTCCGGGTGACCGGCGCCGACACGGTGCCGGTGGCAACGGTCGAGCAGGTCGCCGAGGCGCCGCTCGGGACGCCGCTGGCCAAGGTCGACCTGAACGTGATCGCCGAGCGGGTGCGCGGGATCCAGTCCGTCGCCGACGCGCAGGTGACCCGGGCCTGGCCGAACCAGCTGGAGATCGTGCTCACCGAGCGGGTCCCGGTCGTCGTGGTCACCGACGGCAAGCAGTTCGAGCTGGTCGACGCGACCGGTACGTCGTTCCGGACCGTGCCGTCGCGGCCCGAGGGGCTGCCGGAGGCCCTGGTCGTCGGCGCCCGCCGGGAGGTGACGATCCGCTCGGTGGTGACCGTGTCAGCCGCTTTGCCGGTCACGCTGCGTTCCGAGGTACGGTCGATCTCGGCGGCTTCTCCGGACTCGATCACCCTCAACCTGGGGTCCGGGGTGAAGGTGGTCTGGGGCGGTTCCGATGACAGCGCGCAAAAGGCCGAGGTACTCAGCGTGCTGATGCGGCGCCAGGCCAAGGTGTACGACGTGTCCGCGCCCGATCTCCCTGTCACCAAAGGGGAAAAGAGGTAACGCGTCACATCCCGAACCACATCACGGGACGGGCGGCGAGGCGCGTGGACATTGGCAGAACGCGTCCCGTAGCGTGCGACGCAATCGATAAAGTCGAGATGACTCTAAGCATCCACTTGAGGTTCAGTCTTTTCGCTGGAACTTTCGCTGGAACACGGCCAACAGGTCACAACGGGACAGAACGAGGCGAGAGGCGCGGACGTGGCGGCACCGCAGAACTATTTGGCACTCATCAAGGTCGTCGGTATCGGCGGAGGCGGCGTGAACGCCGTCAACCGGATGATCGAGCACGGTCTGAAGGGCGTTGAGTTCATCGCCATCAACACCGACGCCCAGGCGCTGTTGATGAGCGACGCGGACGTCAAGCTCGACATCGGCCGGGAGGAGACCCGCGGCCTCGGCGCCGGCGCGAACCCGTCGATCGGGCAGAAGGCCGCCGAGGACCACGCGGAGGAGATCGAGGAGGCGCTCAAGGGCGCCGACATGGTCTTCGTCACCGCCGGTGAGGGCGGCGGGACCGGCACCGGCGGCGCGCCGGTGGTCTCCCGGATCGCTCGCTCGCTCGGCGCGCTGACCATCGGCGTCGTCACCCGGCCGTTCTCCTTCGAGGGCAAGCGCCGGGCGACCCAGGCCGAGGACGGCATCTCCGCGCTCCGCGAAGAGGTCGACACCCTGATCGTCATCCCCAACGACCGGCTGCTCACCATCTCCGACCGGGCCGTGTCGGTGCTGGACGCCTTCAAGCAGGCCGACCAGGTGCTGCTGCAGGGTGTCTCCGGCATCACCGACCTGATCACCACGCCGGGCCTGATCAACGTCGACTTCGCCGACGTCAAGGCGGTCATGTCGAACGCCGGCTCCGCGCTGATGGGGATCGGCTCCTCCCGCGGCGAGGACCGCGCGGTCGCGGCCGCCGAGGCCGCCATCTCCTCTCCGTTGCTCGAGGCAAGCATCGAGGGTGCGCACGGCGTGCTGCTGTCGATCGCCGGCGGGTCGGACCTCGGCCTGTTCGAGATCAACGAGGCCGCCCAGCTGGTCTCGGAGTCGGCGCACACCGACGCCAACATCATCTTCGGCGCCGTCATCGACGACGCCCTCGGCGACGAGGTCCGGGTCACCGTGATCGCGGCCGGCTTCGACGGCGGCATGCCGAAGCGCCGCGAGCAGGCGATGAACAGCGCCCGCCCGCAGAACCGCGCCGGCAGCGCCGAGGCCCCACCTGCACGCCAGGACACCGGCTTCGGAGCGCCGCGGCAGGACACCGGCTTCGGTGCCCCGCGCCAGGAGAACGGCTTCAGCAACCAGCGCCAGGACACCGGCTTCCCCGCCCCGCGCACGGACGCCTTCGGGGCACCGCGGCAGGAGTTCTCGGCCCAGATGCACCAGCCGGGCGCGGACAGCTCGAACCCGCCCGGGTACTCGCCGGGCGGTGTGGGCACGAACGCTGCGGCGCAGGGTCAGTCGGCTCAGGGTGGCCCGGGGCACGGTCAGGGTGGCCCGGGGCAGGCCCACTCCGGTCCCGGCGCAGCGGGTCATGGCGCGGCGGGCCACGGCCAGTCAGCTGACGGCCGCTCGGTCGACGGCCAGGCCGCGGACGGTCAGCCAGGGCAGGATCACTCGACCCACGGTCAGCCGGGCAGTGCCCAGGCCGGCCAGGGGCAGTCGGGCAACGGCCAGCCCACCCCGCCCCAGGTCCCCGGCACCATCCCGTTCAGCTCCACCAACCCGGCCCCGACCTCCACCCCGGCGTCCCAGGACGCCCAGGTCACCCACGGCCACTTCGGCACCCCCAGTGACGACACCGTCCCGGTCCCCCCGTCGACGGAGTCCCGCCCCGGAGCCGGCACGACGTACTCGGCCCGCCCTCAGCCCGGCGACCCGGTCCGCACCCCGCCGACCACCTCCGCGCCGTACTCCCCGCCGGCCACCCAGACCCCACCCACCCGCCCCACCAGAAAGCCGGACCCCGAGGAAGACCTCGACATCCCCGACTTCCTGAAGTAGTCCTCCGAACGCCCCAGCCTCCGGCTGGGGCGTTTGTACGTGGGAGGGGCGCGCCGCCCCCGCCGTGCCGGGCTCCCTCTAGTTCTTCGGCTTGTACACGGCGACGACCACCCCGTGCCGCGCCTCGCCCGGCCCCGCGTCCTTCAGCGTCGTCGTGATCTTGTCGAGCTGCGCCGCGAGCTCCTCTGCCTGGGCCTGCGTCAACCGCACGTTGCGGATGTTCAGCAGCGGATCCTCGGCGGTCTGCAGGTCCGCGGCGACCGCCTGCAGGGCGATCGTGTTGTTCTCCCGCGCACCCTCGCCCGTGAAGCTGAAGCGGTGCGCCGTACGGCGGTAGTACTGCTCCGTCCCACCCCGCACCTGACGGGTCTCCACGACCTCGACCATCCCCGCCTCCCGCAGTACGCCGAGGTGGTGCGCGATGTTCCCCTTGCCCGTCCCCAGCGTCACCGCCAACTGGCTCGTCGTCGCCGACTCCAAGCCGAGCGCGAAGAGCAACCGGTGCCGCAGCGGGTGCCCGAGCGCCTTGAACTGTGCCGCGCTGGAGATCTCCAGCTCCTCGTCCATCAATCAAGAGTCAAGAACTCTTGACGCTTTGTCAAGCCGCGTGCTTCACTCCTCGGCATGCACAGCGACGAGATCCGAACCATCGTGGACCGCCTGGCCGCCCTGGTGAACGAGCAGTACGTGTTCCCCGAGGTCGGCCGCGAGGTCGCGGACCGGCTGACCACAGCCGCCGCCGACGGCCGGTACGACGTACTGACCGACCCCGAGCAGCTCTCCGCGCAGGTCACCGCCGACCTCCAGATCGGCAACCAGGACAAGCACCTGCGGCTCAAGTTCCACCGCGGCGAGGTGCCCGACGAGACCGATCCGGTCGAGGAGGAGCACTACTGGGCGACCCGCGCCCGCCTCGACGCCGGCGGTGTGGGCCGCGTCGAGCGCCTCCCCGGCAACATCGGCCTGCTCCGGATCAAGCCGCTGCTCTTCGACCCCTCGCACGGCGGCGCCGCCGTCACCGCCGCGATGTCGTTGCTCTCGGCAACAGACGCGCTGATCCTCGATCTCCGCGAGTGCCTCGGCGGGTCGCCCGAGCAGGTCGCGTTCGTCTGCAGCCACCTGTTCGACGGCGAGCCGGTGCACCTGAACGATCTGGTCACCCCCGCCACCGGCGCCGTCCGCCAGTTCTGGACCCACCACGTCCCCGGCCCGCGGTTCGGCGGCAGCAAGCCGATCTGGGTGCTGACCAGCGGCTCCACCTTCTCCGGTGGCGAGGAGCTGACCTACGACCTCCAGCAGCTCGGCCGCGCGAAGGTCGTGGGGGAGCGCACCGGCGGTGGCGCCCATCCGCGCGAGGGCTTCAAGCTGCACAGCCATCTGGAGGCGACCATCCCGATCATGCGCGCGATCAACCCGGTCTCCGGCACCAACTGGGAAGGCATCGGCATCACCCCGGATATCGAGGTTCCCGCCACCGACGCGTACGCCGTCGCCCACCGCGAGGCGGTCGAGCACGTCCTCGCGCTGCCCGCCACGCCCGAACGCCTCGGAGTCCTCGACGAAGCCCGGGCGGCGCTCGACCTGTCCCTCGCCCCCGCGGCCGGCTGACCTGCCGCGAGGGGTGGTCGGGGTGCGGCCCGGGCCCGGTCGCTGGGTAGCCTTCTGTCGTGTTCGGTTACGACGAGGTTCTCGGCAGTGTCCGCTTCGCCTTCACCGATCGCTACGGGGGAGCCAGCCTCCCGCCGTACGGCGAACTGAATCTCGGCAGCGCGGCCGGTGACGAGGCCGAGGCGATCGCGGAGAACTTCCGCCGGGTCGCGGCCGCGTTCGACCTGACGCCGGAGGCGGTGGTCCGGGTCAGCCAGGTGCACGGCCGCGACGTCCACGTCGTCCGGCCGGACGACGTGCTCCCGGTCAGCCCGAACCCGAAGGCCGACGCCCTCGTCACCACCCGCACCGACGTCGTCCTGGCCGTCCGCGCCGCCGACTGCCTCCCGGTCCTGCTCGCCGATCCGGTCAACGGCGTGATCGGCGCGGCCCACTCCGGCCGCAAGGGCCTGTACGCCGGCGTGGTGCCGGCCACGGTCGACGCGATGCGCGGCCTCGGCGCCGAGTCGATCACCGCGGTCCTCGGCCCGTACGCCTGCGGCCGCTGCTACGAGGTCCCGGAGGAGATGCGCGCCGAGGTCGCCGAGCGCGTCCCGGCGTCGTACGCCGAGACCAGTTGGGGTACGCCGTCGATCGACGTGGCCGCCGGTGTCACCGCGCAGCTCGGCGAGCTCGGCGTCGAGGTGGTCGACCAGACGCGCTGCACGATCGAGTCCGAGGACCTGTACTCGTACCGCCGCGAGGGCCAGGTCAGCGGCCGCCTGGCCGGTCTGATCAGGCTCGGCGAATGAGCGCCGAGGAGGAGCGAGCCGATCCAGCGGCCCGCGCGGCGGAGCTGTCCGCGAACGTTGCACAAGTTCGCGAACGCATCCGGGCCGCTTGTGAAGCCGCCGGGCGCCCCGAGGATTCCGTGACCCTGGTTGCGATCACCAAGACCTTCCCGATCGAGGACGTCCGCGCGCTGGCAGCACTCGGTGTCACCGACACGGGGGAGAACCGTGAGCAGGAGCTGAAGGCGAAGGCGCCCGACGCGCCCGACCTCGTTTGGCACTTCGTCGGCCAGCTGCAGTCGAACAAGGCCCGCTCGGTGGTCCGCCTGGCCCAGGTCGTGCACTCGGTCGACCGGCTCTCGCTGGTCGGCGCGCTGTCGAAGGCCGCGGTCGCCGAGGAGAAAACCGTGCGGTGTCTGCTGCAGGTCAGCCTGGCGTCGTACGGGCCTGACGGCGCCGAGACGGGCATGAGCCGCGGCGGCGTCGCGCCGGGCGACGTACTGGAACTGGCGGCCGCTGTGGCCGCGGCCGACGGCCTCGAGCTGGGCGGCGTGATGGCCGTTGCGCCGTTGGGTTCCGACCCGGACGAGGCCTTCGCCGCGCTGCGTGCGGTGTCGTCGCGGCTACGCTCCGAACACGCCGGCGCCGGCTGGATCTCGGCCGGGATGACCGGTGACCTGGAGGCGGCGATCAGGCAGGGAGCGACACACGTTCGGCTCGGGCGTGCATTACTCGGAACGCGTCCCCCACTGGGCTAGTGTCGACATCGAGTGGATCGCGAGGTCCGCTCACTTGTCGGCGAGGAACCTGATTCGAAGGGCTGGAGGGCCATGAGCGGCGCGCTGCGCAAGATGGGTGTGTACCTCGGCTTGGTCGAGGACGGCGAGCGCTACAACGCGCGC
The DNA here is from genome assembly GCF_055583505.1 of Kribbella sp. NPDC104740. Lineage (NCBI taxonomy): Bacteria > Bacillati > Actinomycetota > Actinomycetes > Propionibacteriales > Kribbellaceae > Kribbella > Kribbella sp. NPDC104740. The sequence goes on from NZ_JBVJNV010000011.1 coordinate 203,251, forward strand.
TACGACGACGAGTACGACGACTACGACGAGTACGAGGACGACGTCGTCGACGGGGAGTCCCACGAGACCGAACCGGTCCGCGAGTCCCGGGACGCGCGCGACGGTCGCGAGGTTCGCGACGGTCGTGACCAGCGTGACCGCGACGAGCAGGGCGCGACGGTCAGCAAGTTTCCAGAGCGGCGTGGAGTCGTACCGTCCCCGGAGGTTACCGAGTTGGCCCGCATCACCACCGTGCACCCGCGCAGCTACAACGAGGCGCGCGTCATCGGTGAGCACTTCCGTGACGGCACCCCCGTCATCATGAACCTGACCGAGATGGACCACGCCGACGCCAAGCGGCTGGTCGACTTCGCCGCCGGGCTGATCTTCTGCTGCCGTGGCTCGATCGAACGGATCACCACCAAGGTGTTCCTGGTCTGCCCGCCGAACGTGACGGTCGCCGCGGAGGAGAAGGAGAAGATCGCCGCGGACGGGTTCTACAACCAGAGCTAGAACGCTCCGGTGACTTCCCCGGTCTTCTACACTCATTGACGACATGGTTGCTCTAGCGCTCGTCCTCAGTGTTCTCAGCTGGGTGCTGCTCGCCTTCTTCCTGATGCTGGTGGCGCGGTTCGTACTCAGTCTGATTGTCATGTTCGCGCCACAGTGGCACCCCAAGGGCCCGCTGCTGCTGCTGTTCGAACTGGTCTACTCCGTCACCGACCCGTTCCTGCGGCCACTGCGCCGCATCCTGCCCCCGATCGGGGCCGGCGGGATCCGGATCGACCTGTCCATGCTGATGTTGTTCGTGCTCGTCTCGCTGGCGATGTCGGTCAACAACACCGCGATCCGGTCGCTGTGAGGGCGGCCGTGCGGACGCCGCGACGGAGCTTGAGCCATCGGCAGGAGGGGTAGAAGCAGACCCGAGCGAAGGGGTGCCGGTCAAGTTGTCGCCCGGCCCGGATTCCGCCAGAACACAACGAAGCGATAACGTGATCTACTGAGTCGCCGGGGTTTGCGCCCCAGACTCCGCCAAGACACAGACAAACGAGGTGAAAGATGCCGCTGACGCCGGATGACGTCCGCTCGAAGCAGTTCACGCCCGTCCGATTGCGGGAGGGTTACGACGTCACTGAGGTCGACTCCTTCCTCGACGAGGTGGAGGCCGAGCTCGAGCGTCTCCTCGCGGAGAACGAAGAGCTGCGCGCGAAGCTGGCGGCGGCCCAGCGCGCTGGTGCGGGTCAGGAGCGGCCGGTCGACCAGACCGCCGCGCTCCCGCCCGTCGTACAACAGCCCAAGCCCGCTCCGGTCGTGGTCGAGAAGCCCGAGGAGAAGCCCCCAGTCGTCGCTCCCGCTGTAGCGGCCGCGGGGGCTGCTGCGGCAGCAGGGACCGTCGGCGACGCGTCCAGCTCCGCCGTGCGGCTGCTGGAGATGGCCACCAAGCACTCCGACGACCTGGTCCAGGAGGCGAAGGACACCGCCGACAAGATCATCGGCGAGGCCCGCGCCAAGGCCGAGCGGCTGGAGAACGAGGCCCGCGGCAAGGCCGACCGGATGACCGGTGAGGCCCGCGCCCGCGCCGAGAAGCTCGACGGCGAGATCGCCGAGCGGCGCGCGCAGATGCTGGGGACCCTGGAGAAGCAGAAGGGCCAGCTCGAGCGCACGATCGACGACCTGCACGCCTACGAGCGCGAGTACCGCAGCCGGCTGAAGACGTACTTCACCGAGCAGCTCAAGGCGCTCGGCAACGGCGACGACACGCTCAGCCCGCGCAACGGCTTCCGCCCGGAGGCCCGCGCGCAGGCTCACGGTCACGGCGTGTAAACAACACCTCGGGTGAGGAGGCGGTGCTTTCCGGCGGCACCGCCTCTTCGTCATGTCCGGGAACTTCTGACTGACCGCGCCGCCACGGTCACGCAGAGTGAAATCCCGGTCCGAGGGCTGATCTGAACGCAGTCTTTACCAAAGCCGAGAAGCACCAACGCAGCGGGGCCCGAACCTGAACTTCCAGGTCGGGCCCCGCTGCGTTGTACACCTCCGGAGACCGGCCCTCCGGCCACCGGCCTCTCGGCCACCGGCTCTCCGGACTCCGCCTTCCTTCCCTTACCGCGGGGGGGGGGGGGGGGGGGGGGGGGGGGGGGGGGGGGGGGGTTTTTGTGGGTTTGCCCGAGTAAGCGTTGCAGCGGCCAG
>NZ_JBVJNV010000011.1:205427-245611 GCF_055583505.1 Kribbella sp. NPDC104740
TATCTCCTCCCGCCCCCCCCCCCTCCCCCCCCCCCCCCCCCCCCCCCCCCCCCCCCCCCCCCCCCCCCCCCCCCCCCCCCCCCCCCCCGGTGCACTTCTCAGGCCTTCCGCAGCCAGTAGTTCAGGCCGAGCTCCTCGTCGCTTCCGGTGACCAGGCCGTCGGTTGCTTCCGGCGCCGACTGGACCACCGCGGTGGCCAGCACCTCGCGGGCGACGTCGTCGGCGTGCTTGCCGAGGGCATCGGCCAGTTCGGCGTCCGTCGCGCTCAGCCACACGCTGATCCGGTCCGAGACCTCCAGGCCGGCGCTCTTCCGGGCCTCCTGCAACGTCCGGACCACCTCACGGGCCAGCCCGGCCTGCTTCAGCTCCGGCGTCACCTCGAGGTCGAGCGCGACCGTCTCGCCCTGCTCGTTGACCACCGACCAACCCTCGCGCGGCCGTTCCGAGATCAGCACCTCGTCGGCGCTCACCTCGACCGGCTCGCCGTCGACCACGACAGTCGCCGTACCGGAGGCCTTCAACGCGGCCGCCAGCTCAGCAGCGTCCGCCGCCGCGATCGCCTTCGCGACCACCGGCGTCTGCTTCGCGAACCGCTTGCCCAGCTCGCGGAAGTTGCCCTTCGCCGAGTGCTCGACCAGATCCGCACCAGCCGACGACAGCGGCTCCACCGACCCGACGTTCAGCTCCTCCGCGATCTCGCGCAGCAGCTCCTCCGACAGGTCAGCGATCGCGGCAGAGCCGACCAGCGCGCGACTCAGCGGCTGCCGGGTCCGCACCTTGGCCTCGGCCCGCGCCGACCGGCCCAGCTCGACGACCCGCTTGGCCATCGACACGTGCGTGGCCAGCGTGTCGTCGATCAGCTCCGCGTCGTACGCCGGGAACGTCGACAGGTGCACCGACTCCGGCAGCCCCGGCGTGACCGGCCGGAACACGTCCTGCCAGACCCGCTCGGTCAGGAACGGCGTCAGCGGCGCCATCAGCCGGGTCAGCACGTCGAGCGTCTCGTGCAGCGTCGCCAGCGCGCCGGCGTCACCGGACCAGAAGCGGCGCCGCGAGCGGCGGACGTACCAGTTCGACAGCGTGTCCACGAACGAGCTGATCAGCGCGCCCAGCTTCTGCGTGTCGTACCCGGCGTAGGCCTCGTCGGCGTCGCGGACCAGCCGGTGCGTCTCGCTGACCAGCCAGCGGTCCAGCACCGAGCGCTCCGCGACCGGCGGCACGTCGGCCGGGTTCCAGTCGGCCAGCCGCGCGTACAGCGCGTGGAAGGCGACCGTGTTCCAGTACGTCAGCAGCACCTTGCGGACGATCTCGTTCAGCACGTTCGGCCCGATACCGCGCGCCTTCCACGGCGACCCGGAGGCGGCCATGAACCAGCGCACCGCGTCCGCGCCGTGGTCGTCCATCAGCGGGATCGGCTCCAGGATGTTGCCCAGGTGCTTGGACATCTTCCGGCCGTCCTCGGCCAGGATGTGCCCCAGGCAGACCACGTTCCGGTACGACGACTCGTCGAAGACCAGCGTGCCGATCGCCATCAGCGTGTAGAACCAGCCGCGGGTCTGGTCGATCGCCTCGGAGATGAAGTCGGCCGGGTAGGCCTTCTCGAACTTCTCCTTGGAGCCCTCGACCCACGGGTAGCCCCACTGCGCGAACGGCATCGAGCCCGAGTCGTACCAGGCGTCGATCACCTCGGCGACCCGGTGCGACTCGCCGCCGCAGGTCGGGCAGGCGAAGGTGATGTCGTCGACGTACGGGCGGTGCGGGTCGGTGCTGCTCAGGTCGCGCCCGGCCAGCTCGCCGAGCTCGGCCAGCGAACCGACGCAGACCAGGTGCTCCTCGGAGCAGCGCCAGATCGGCAGCGGCGTACCCCAGTAGCGGGAGCGGGACACGGCCCAGTCGATGTTGTTGCGCAGCCAGTCGCCGTACCGGCCCCACTTGACCGACTCGGGGAACCAGTTGGTCTTCTCGTTCTCGCGCAGCAGCGCGTCCTTGACCTGCGTGGTCCGGATGTACCAGGACGGGAGCGCGTAGTACATGACCGGCGTGTGGCAGCGCCAGCAGTGCGGGTACGGGTGCTCGTACGGCACGTGCCGGAACAGCACGCCGCGCGCGTCCAGGTCCTTGACCAGGTCCTCGTCGGCCTTCTTGAAGAACTGCCCACCGACCAGCGGCACGTCGGCGTTGAAGCGGCCGTCCGAACCGACCGGGTTGACCACCGGCAGGTTGTACGCCCGCGCGACCTGGAGGTCGTCGGCGCCGAAGGCGGGGGACTGGTGGACCAGACCGGTGCCGTCCTCGGTGGTGACGTACTCGGCCAGTACGACGTAGTGGGCCGGCTCGTCGAACGCGACCAGCTCGAACGGGCGCTGGTAGGTCCAGTGCTCCAGCTCGCGGCCGGCGTACGTGTTGGTGACGGTCCAGCCCTCGCCGAGCGAGCCGAGCAGCGGCTCGGCGACGACCAGCGACTCGTTGCCGTCGGTGGCGACGACGTAGTCGACGTCCGGGTGCACGGCGACGGCGGTGTTGGAGACCAGGGTCCACGGGGTCGTGGTCCAGACCAGCAGCGACGCCTGTCCGGCCAGCGGCCCGGAGGTGAGCGGGAAGCGGACGTAGACCGACGGGTCGACGACGGTCTCGTAGCCCTGGGCCAGCTCGTGGTCCGACAGGCCGGTGCCGCAGCGTGGGCAGTACGGCGTGATCCGGTAGTCCTCGACCAGCAGACCCTTGTCGAAGATCTGCTTCAGCGACCACCAGACGGACTCGACGTACTGCGGGTCCATCGTCTTGTACGGGTGCTCGAGGTCGACCCAGTAGCCCATCCGGGTGGTCAGCTCGGTGAACGCGTCGACGTTGCGCAGCACCGACTCGCGGCACTTGGCGTTGAACTCGGCGATGCCGTACGCCTCGATGTCGTTCTTGCCGCTGAAGCCGAGCTCCTTCTCCACCGCGACCTCGACCGGCAGCCCGTGGCAGTCCCAGCCGGCCTTGCGGTCGACCGAGAAGCCCTTCATGGTCCGGTAGCGGGGGAAGACGTCCTTGAAGACCCGGGCCTCGATGTGGTGGGTGCCGGGCATGCCGTTCGCGGTCGGCGGACCCTCGAAGAAGGTCCACGGGGTCCCGCCGGCGCTCTGGGCGAGGGACTTGGCGAAGGTGTCCTGCTCGTCCCACGTCCGGAGCACGTCGTGCTCGATCGCGGTCAGGTCCACCTGGCCCGGTACCTGCTGCCACGGGGTGGTCGGGGTGTCGTCCGCCATGGTCTGGCCGTCCTTCGTCGCGCTGCTTCGACGAAGGGACGAGGTACGGCGACGTCGCCGTACTCCGCGGTACCACCCTCCTTGGTGACTGTGCAGTTACGGTCCCCACCCCACCGCCCCGCACGTGTCACCCACTTCGTTGCGCTCCGCTGCCAGGTCTAATAGGTCCGGGGACCGTTCTTCCGGCGGCTCCGAGGTGATCGCCTCATCACTGCCTTGCGGTGGCGTTTGCAGTGTACGACTCAGAACCAGACGGCCACTAATCGTTAATCACTGGTCAGGCGGGGGTACTGTGGTGACAATGCTGCCTGGCGGGGGAGGTGAGACAGGGCTGTGACATCTCAGGACGCGCGGGACGCGTCGAGCGGGCTTGAAGAAGCGACTACCGTATGTCCACGGTCTGCGCGTCGGGCTGGCACGTGGCGCCCACGTGTCCTACTGTCTTGCGACCAGTCCGCTTCAGTCTCCGACGAAGGCAGGGGGTAGTCGAAGGATGGCTACATCGGCAAAGAAGTCCGCCCCCGGAAAACGCACCGCCGCGGCCGAGAAGAGTGCCGCGACCGCCAACGAGCCGGCCAAGAAGGCCGCCTCGAAAACCCCTGCCAGGAAAGCTCCGACGAAGAGGGTGGCCATGAAGACGAACGAGAACAGGACCCCGGCAACGGCGCCGGCCAAGTCGCCCAAGAAAGCCGAGAACCTGACCGTCCGTGACGGGGAGAACCCGTGGACCGCGGCGGAGCTGACCGAGCTGCGCGGTGAGCTCGAGGCGGACGTGCTGCACCTCAAGGAGGAGATCCGCGACGCCGAGCAGGAGATCGTCGGTCTGCTCCGCGACGGCGGCGACGGCGCCGGCAACGACCAGGCCGACGTCGGCTCGACGACGCTCGAGCGCGACCACGAGATGTCGCTGGCCAACAACGCCCGGGACATGCTGGACCAGATCGAGCGGGCGCTGGCCCGGATCGACGACGGCACGTACGGCGTCTGCGAGAGCTGCGGCAAGGCGATCGGCAAGGGACGGCTGCAGGCGTTCCCGCGTGCGACACTGTGCGTGTCATGCAAAGAACGCGAAGAACGCCGCTGAGCCAGGACCAGTCGTCCCACCCGTCAGGGGACGCCAACGACCCAACGGAACCGGCCGACGCCTCGTCGGCCGGTTCTCCGTCGTCTCCGGACGCTGCGGCGGCTCAGCCCGACGCGGACACCGGCGAGACAGACCAAGCGGTCGCCACCGCCGCGGACACCGCCGAGACAGACCAAGTAGTTGCCACCGAAGCAACTCCGGCCAAACCCCGGTCCTGGCGACTCACGATCGTCTTCGCCGCCGTAGGCCTGCTGATCCTCGGCCTAGACCAGCTCACCAAGATGCTCGCGCTGCACCACCTCACCCCCGGTGAGCCGGTGAACGTGATCGGCGAACTGCTCAAGTTCAACCTGATCCGCAACCCCGGCGCCGCGTTCAGCCTCGGCTCCGACTTCACCCCGGTGATCAGCACCATCCAGATCGCCGTCGCGCTCGGCGTCATCTACCTGTCCCGCCGCCTCGGCTCGGCCGGCTGGGCGGTCGCGTTCGGCCTGCTGTTCGGCGGCGCGGTCGGCAACATCACCGACCGGATCTTCCGCGAACCGTCGCCGTTCCACGGCCACGTCGTCGACTTCCTGCAGACCCCGCACTGGGCGATCTTCAACGTCGCCGACATGGCCGTCACCTCGGCCGCGATCCTGCTGGTGATCCAGACCCTGCGCGGGATCAAGCTCGACGGCACCAAGGACGTGAGCGGCAAGTGAGCGACTCGCGGACCGTGATGGTGCCCGACGGCCTGGCCGGCGAGCGCCTCGACGCGGCGCTGTCGCGGCTGTTCGGCGTCTCCCGGACGAAGGCCGCCGAGCTGATCGAGTCCGGCCTGGTCCAGGTCGACGGCGCCACCGCGGCGAAGTCGGCCCGGGTCGCGGCCGGCGTGATGCTCGATGTCGAGCTGCCGCCACCCCCGGGCGAGGTCACCGTCGTACCGGAGACCGTGGACAACCTGCGGATCGTGCACGACGACGACGAGATCGTCGTGGTCGACAAGCCGGTCGGCGTCGCCGCGCACCCGTCCCCGGGCTGGACCGGCCCGACCGTGATCGGGCACCTGGCCGGAGCCGGCTTCAGCATCTCGACCAGCGGTGCGGCCGAGCGTAAGGGCATCGTGCACCGGCTCGACGTCGGCACGTCCGGGCTGATGGTCGTGGCGAAGACGGAGTACAGCTACACCGTCCTGAAGCGGGCCTTCAAGGAGCGCACGGTCAAGAAGATCTACCACGCGCTCGTCCAGGGACACCCGGACCCGTTCACCGGCACCGTGGACGCGCCGATCGACCGGCACCCGCACCACGACTACAAGTTCGGCGTCGTGGCCGGCGGCAAGCCGAGCGTCACGCACTACGAGACGCTCGAGGCCTTCCGGTACGGGACGCTGCTGGAGATCACGCTGGAGACCGGGCGGACGCACCAGATCCGTGTCCACATGTCCGCCATCGGCCACCCGTGCTGCGGCGATCTCACGTACGGCGCCGACCCGGTGCTGGCGGAGAAGCTGCAGCTGTCGCGCCAATGGCTGCACGCGATGCGCCTCGGCTTCACGCACCCGGGGTCGGGGGAGTACGTCGAGTTCACCTCGGAGTACCCCGACGATCTCGACCAGGCCCTCGATCGGCTCGTCGACACCCAGTGAAGCTCTACCTGTCGTCGTTCCGCCTCGGCGACCACCCTGAGCGCTGGGTCGCGATGCTGCCGCCGCGAGCGCGGATCGGCGTGATCTGCAACGCGGTCGACATCGTCGAGCCGGTCGAACGCGAGGAGAAGGTCCGCGCCGAGCACCGCTGGCTGGTCGAATTGGGCCTCCGCCCCACCGAGATCGACCTCCGCGACTTCGCGCCGGCCGATGCCGCGCCGGCGACGAAGTCCGCCGCTCCCGGGGCCGACCTCCCCGCCCATCTCACCCAGTTCGACGGGTTGTGGGTGCGCGGCGGCAACGTCTTCACCCTCCGGACCGCGATGGCTGAGAGCGGGATCGACCAGCTCCTCCCGGAGCTGATCCGCTCCGAGCAGCTCGTCTACGCCGGCTACAGCGCCGGCGGCTGCGTCCTCGCCCCGAGCCTGCGCGGCCTGGAGCTGTGCGACGACTCCTCGGTCGTCGACGAGGTGGTGTGGGACGGTCTCGGCCTGATCGACGAGGCCTTCGTCCCGCACCTCGACTCACCCGGCCATCCCGAGACCGACCTGATCGACAAGGTCCGCGACCTGTACGACCGCACCGGCGTACCGTACGTCGGCCTCCGCGACGGCCAGGCCCTCGTCGTCGACGGCGACACCCGCGAGCTCGTCTAACCCCACCCGGCCCGCACCGACGCCAGACAGCGCGCCGGCTCGTCCCCGGCCTGCGTGAACAACCCGGCCAGCATCGGTACGGCGTAGGCCAGAGCCTCCCGCGGCAGCGGCCCGTTGACGACCAGCGACGCCAGCCCGTGCCCGATCACCCAGGCCTGCGTCGCCACGGCCAGCGGATCGGTCCCGGCAGCGAACCGGCCTCTGGCTGTCGCTCGCCCGACAGCCTCGACCAGCGGCTGCAGTCCCGCATCCGCCCCCGCCGGATCCTCCAGCTCCACCGAGGCGTCGAACATCACCCGGTAGAGATCCGGATTCGCCTCCGCGTTCCCGACGTACGCCGCCCCCAGCGCCGCCAGATCGCGTACCGGATCATCGGTCGCCGCTTGTCGTGCGAGCACCGCGGTCAGCCGCGTGAACCCCTCCTGCCGAACCGCCTTCCACAGCCCCTCGACCCCGTCGAAGTACGTGTAGACGGCCATCGTCGACACCGGCGTCCCGGCGACCAGCGCCCGCAGGGTGATCGGCTCCCGCGCCCGCAGCATCTGCGCCGCCCGCTCGATCAGCAACGACCGGACACCAGGATCTTTCGTTCTCGCCATGGCCCAACTATACATAACGCTGTTATGGTAAGCGTCAACCCAACCGAAGGAGCCCGCCATGACCGTCACGCTGATCAACCCCGACTGCCTGCCCAAGCCCGACGTCTACCGCCAGCTGTCCGTCGCCACCGGCTCCCGGCTGGTCTTCCTGGCCGGCCAGGTCGCCCGCGACCGCGACGGCAACCCGGTCGGCCCCGGCGACTTCGCCGCTCAGGTCGAGCAGGCCTACCTGAACATCGGCAACGCCCTGACCGAGATCGGCGGCTCCTTCGACGATGTCGCCAAGCTCACGATCTACGTCGTCGACTGGACCCCCGAGAAGTTCCCGCAGCTCGGCGAAGGCGTAGCCCGCGCGGCCGCGAAACTGGGCGTCGACCCGGTCAAGCCGATCACCCTGCTCAGCGTCGCGGCCCTCGGCGAGCCCGACCTCCTCGTCGAGGTCGAAGCGACCGCCGTACTCGACTAGAGCTGGTCGAGCGCCTTCGACAGGGTCGTCAGCGCGTCGACGGCCCGCGCGAACTCCTCCTGCCCGAGCAGGCTGCTCAGACGCTTCGCCTGCTTGGCGTGCTCAGGGCTGATCGCCCGTACGGCGTCCAGCCCGTCGCTGGTGACCGCCACCAGCTTGGCCCGCCGGTGCGCCGGGTTGTCCCGGTACTCCGCCAGCCCGCGCTCCACCAGTACGTCGGCGGTCCGCTGCACAGCCTGCCGGGTGATCCCCATCTCCCGGGCGATCGACGCGACCGGCAGCGGCGTGTGGAGCACCGCGCCGAGCACCTGCCACAGGGTCGCCGTCAGCCCGACCGGCTTGGCCAAGCTCTCGGCCAGCTCCAGGAACTGGCCGTTGAGCTTGAAGGTCGCCAGCGCCGCGGCACCGAGCAGCTCCTGGTCACGACTCACCTGTCACGCACCCATCAACTCGTAGAACCCGGCCGGGTCCTGCTCGCCGTACAGCTTGTACCAGGAGTCGAGCACGGCCGGCTCGTAGATGCCCAGCTCGGCGAAGACCGCTCGGGCGAACTCGACAGGCGCCTGCGCCTTGCCGGTGATGAGCCCGCGGTCGTTCACGGCGGGCTCGTCCCGGTAGAGCTTGCCACCGGCGTACCCGAGGCTGTCGAGGAACTCCGCGGCGTTGCTGGTGTGCTCGTGGTCGTCGAGCATGCCGGCCATCGCCAGCGCGCCGGTGGCGCCGCAGATCGCCGCGACCGGGACGCCGGCCGCGCGGAACTCCCGTGCCTTCGCGACGTACGGCGCGTACGCCGGCGTCGGGAACAGGTCGTTGCCGGGCAGGATCAGCATCGCGCTGTCGCCCGGGCTCAGCTCGTCGAGCGTCAGGTCGGGCAACACGCGCAGCCCGCCGGCCGTGGTCACCGGCTCGGTGCTCGCACTGACGGTCCGGATCCGGAACTGCCCGGGCGTCCGGTGCCAGGCGGGGCTGTTGACGCTCGCGGTGAGGAACCCGATCTCCCAGTCGGCGAGCGTGTCGTAGACGGCGACGTGGACGGTGGTGACGCTGTTCTCGATCATGACAACAGGTTGTCATGATGACAACATCTTGTCAATCTTTCGTCTCTGAAATTTCTGAAATCTCAAGTACCTGACCTCCATCAGTGCGCCGCCTCAAAAGTTGTCGATGGTCGGGTTTAGGCTTACTGCGTCTTGCTCACCAACGCCCTGGGAGGTCTGCGCAGACATGGCGTCCAGCGACAGTTTCGTGCATCTACACGTGCACACCGAGTACTCCATGCTGGACGGCGCCGCGCGGATCGACGAGTTGTTCAAAACCGCCCAGGAGATGGGCCAGCCGGCGATCGCGACCACCGACCACGGCTACGTGTTCGGCGCGTACGAGTTCTGGAAGACCGCCAAGAAGTACGACGTCAAGCCGATCATCGGCGTCGAGGCCTACTTGACCCCGCACACGCACCGCAGCGAGCGCAAGCGGGTCAAGTGGGGCGACGCGAACTCCGGCCGCGACGACGTCTCCGGCTCGGGTGCGTACACGCACATGACGCTGCTGGCGAAGAACACCTCCGGTATGCACAACCTGTTCAAGATGAGCTCGCTGGCCAGTCTCGAGGGGTACTACTTCAAGCCCCGGATGGACCGCGACCTGCTGAACACCTACGGCAAGGGCCTGATCGCGACCACCGGCTGCCCGTCCGGTGAGGTGCAGACCCGGCTCCGGCTCGGCCAGTACAAGGAGGCCGTCGAGGCCGCCTCGGAGTTCCGCGACATCTTCGGCGCGGAGAACTACTACTGCGAGCTGATGGACCACGGCCTCGGCATCGAGCGCAACATCCAGGGCGACCTGCTGAAGCTGGCCAAGGAGCTCGGCCTGCCGCTGGTCGCGACCAACGACCTGCACTACACCAAGCCGGAGGACTCGGTCGCCCACGCGGCGCTGCTGTGCGTGCAGTCCGGCTCGACGCTGTCCGACCCGAACCGGTTCAAGTTCGACGCGAACGAGTTCTACGTGAAGACCGCCGCCGAGATGCGTGAGGTCTGGAAGGACTACCCGGAGGCCTGCGACAACACGCTGCTGATCGCCGAGCAGTGCGACGTCAGCTTCACCGAGGGGGAGGGCCGGTTCATGCCGCGCTTCCCCTGCCCGGACGGCCACAACGAGGAGTCCTGGTTCGTCGCCGAGGTCGAGACCGGCCTGCACAAGCGGTACCCGGCCGGTGTCCCCGACCACGTCCGCAAGCAGGCGGAGTACGAGATCGAGGTCATCACCTCGAAGGGGTACGCCGGCTACTTCCTGGTCGTCGCCGACTTCATCAACTGGGCCAAGGAGCACGGCATCCGGGTCGGCCCGGGCCGTGGTTCCGGTGCCGGTTCGATGTGCGCGTACGCGATGCGGATCACCGACCTGGACCCGCTCCAGCACGGCCTGATCTTCGAGCGCTTCCTGAACCCCGAACGCATGTCGATGCCCGACTTCGACATCGACTTCGACGACCGCCGCCGCCCCGAGGTGATCCGCTACGTCACCGAGAAGTACGGCGACGACCGGGTCGCGATGATCGTCACCTACGGCACCATCAAGGCCAAGCAGGCGATCAAGGACGCCGGCCGGGTGCTCGACTACCCGTTCGCGATGGGCGACCGGATCACCAAGGCGATGCCGCCGTCGGTGATGGGCAAGGACATCCCGCTGTCCGGGATCTTCGACTCCCAGCACAAGCGGTACTCCGAGGCCGGCGAGTTCCGCCAGCTGTACGAGTCCGACCAGGACGTCCGCAAGATCGTCGACACCGCCCGCGGCCTGGAGAACCTGAAGCGCCAGTGGGGTGTGCACGCGGCCGGCGTGATCATGTCCTCGGAGCCGCTGATCGAGCTGATCCCGATCATGCGCCGCGAGCAGGACGGCCAGGTCATCACCCAGTTCGACTACCCGAGCTGCGAGACGCTCGGCCTGGTCAAGATGGACTTCCTGGGCCTGCGGAACCTGACCATCATGGACGACGCGGTCAAGAACGTGGAGGCCAGCCGCGGGATCTCGCTGGACCTCGACGAGCTGGCCAAGACCCTCGACGACGGCCCGACCTTCGAGCTGCTCGGCCGCGGTGACACGCTCGGCGTCTTCCAGTTCGACGGCGGCCCGATGCGGGCGCTGCTGCGGCTGATGAAACCGGACAACTTCGAGGACATCTCCGCGGTCGGCGCGCTCTACCGCCCCGGCCCGATGGGCGCGAACTCGCACACCAACTACGCGCTGCGCAAGAACAAGCAGCAGGAGATCAGCTACCCGCACGACGAGCTCGCGGTCGCGCTGGAGCCGATCCTCGGTACGACGTACGGCCTGATCGTGTACCAGGAGCAGGTGATGGCGATCGCCCAGCAGCTGGGCGGTTACACGCTCGGCAAGGCGGACCTGCTCCGCCGCGCGATGGGCAAGAAGAAGCGCGAAGTGCTGGACGCGGAGTACGTCGGCTTCTCCGAGGGGATGAAGGCCAACGGCTTCTCGGCGCAGTCGATCAAGGCGCTCTGGGACGTCCTGGTGCCGTTCTCCGACTACGCGTTCAACAAGGCGCACTCGGCGGCGTACGGGCTGGTCTCGTACTGGACCGCCTACCTGAAGGCGAACTACCCCGCCGAGTACATGGCCGCGGTGCTGACGTCCGTGAAGGACGACAAGGACAAGATGGCCATCTACCTGAACGAGTGCCGCCGGATGGGCATCAAGGTGCTGCCGCCGGACGTCAACGAGTCCGACTCGAACTTCACCCCGGTCGGCACCGACATCCGCTTCGGGCTGTCCGCGATCCGCAACGTCGGTGTCAACGTGGTGGCCGAGATCGTGTCCGCGCGCGAGTCCGAGGGCCGGTTCACCGACTTCGTCGACTTCATCGACAAGGTGCCGCTGCCGGTCTGCAACAAGCGCGTCATCGAGTCGCTGGCCAAGGCCGGTTCGTTCGACTCGATGAACCACGCCCGGCGCGCGGTCGTCGCGGTGCACGAGCAGGCCGTCGACGAGGCGATCGACCTCAAGCGCAACGAGGCGCATGGTCAGTTCGACCTGTTCTCGATGGGTGACGACGAGGCCGACTCCGCCGACGGCAACAGCCGGCTCACGGTGCGCGTCCCGGAGATCGAGGAGTGGGACAAGGCGACCAAGCTCGCGCACGAGCGCGACATGCTGGGGCTGTACGTGTCCGACCACCCGCTGTTCGGCGTCGAGCACGTGCTCACCAACGGCACCGACTGCACGATCGGTCAGCTGCTCGCCGACGAGGACCGCCCCGACGGCAGCCAGGTCACCATCGGCGGTCTGGTCACCGCGGTGCAGCGCAAGGTGAACAAGCGCGGCGACATCTACGCGATCGTCACGATGGAGGACCTCGAGGGTTCGATCGAGGTGATGATGTTCTCCTCGGCGTACCAGCTGTCGGCGCACCTGCTCACCAACGACGCGATCATCTTGATGAAGGGCCGGGTCCGTCGCCGCGAGGACCGCCTCGAGCTGAGCGGCTCCGAGGTCAGCGTCCCCGACCTGACCGAGGGCCCGAGCGGCCCGGTGGTGATCACGATGCCGGTGAACCGCTGCACCCCACCGGTCGTCGACCAGCTCCGCGACGTTCTCCAGTCCCACCCCGGCATGACCGAGGTCCAGCTCCGCCTGCAGGCCCGCCAGAAGACCACGGTGATGCGCATCGGCGACCGCTTCCGCGTCACGCCGACGTCGTCGCTGATGGCCGACCTCAAGGCCCTCCTCGGCCCGTCCTGCCTGGCCGGCTGACGCCCGATGACCGAGAGCATTGACCCAGTACGTCACACTGTCCCCGTGACGCAGCCACCACCCGACCCCTCGGGGCCGACCCCCGAAGGTCCCTGGTCCAGCCAGCCCCAGCCGGGAGCCCCGGCGCACGCCGGCCAGGGTTTCGCGCCGGCGGCGGACGCTGCTGCCGGCCACGGCTCGCCGCAGGCAGGCTCCGGCTACTCGGCGTCCAACTCTTCCCACCCGACCCAGCACCAGCCGGGCCCGGTGTACTCCGGTTCCAGCGGGCCGTACGCCCCTCAGGCATTCGGTGGATCTTTCGGAGCAGCTCCTGAGCCGGCCCCGAAGCTTCCCTGGAGCCGAGCGATCGCGGTGACCGTCGCGGTCTTCCTGGTCGCCGGGGCGATTGCCGGGTGGGCCTGGCAGCAGTACGCGCCGCTCGCGCAGTACACGATCGACGAGAACGGCGGGTCCCTCGGCGAGGAGCAGATGACCCGGGTGTTCGGTCCCGACGGCATGTTCGTCGCGATCGGCTTCCTCACCGCGCTCGTGCTCGGCGCCGCGCTGTTCTGGTGGCTGCGCGACTACGGACCGTGGGCGGTCGCCGTCGTCTGCGTCGGTTCGGTCGTCGGCTCCGCCGTCGCCTGGGGCGTCGGCATGCTGCTCGGCCACGACCCGCTCGACCCGCGCCTCCAGGCCGCCAAGCCCGGCGACCTCCTCGCGGCCCCGCTCGAGCTGCACACCTGGACGCCACTCGCCTCCTGGCTGGTCGGCGCAGCGCTGGCGGCCGCGATCATCTCCGCGCTCACCTGGCGCGCGGAACCAGTTGCAACCACATCGGTATCTTCCGCGTCAGAATCCCCGGCGCAGGTGAAATAGCCTGTTCCGGCCCGGTGGCATCTCACCGGTGACGCGAGGGGGCACGATGTCCGACCAGACCAATCCGCCGGTCTACCCGCACCACCCCGGTGCACCCGGCGGCCACCCGAACCCGAACGCCCCGTACCCCGCTCCGGGGACCCAGAGCGACCAGTTCGGTGCTCAGGGCAACCAAGGGCCCTGGCCGCAGGGCGGTGGACAGCCGCCGCAGCAGGGCGGGCAGCCGCCGTACCAGCAGGGCCAGCCGCCGTACCAGGGCCAGCCCGGCCAACAGGGGCAGCCGGGCTACCAGGGCCAGCCGCCGTACGGCCAGCAGCAGCCGCAGTACGGCGCACCCGCCGCACCCCAGTACGGGCAGCCGCAGTACGGCGGCCCGCAGGGTGACGGCGGCCAGCCGCCGTACGGCCCTGGCTACGGCCAGGCCCAGCAATGGCAGCCCGAGCCGCCGAAGCGGCGCAACAAGTGGATCCCGCTGGTCGCCGTCGTGGCGGTGCTCGCCGTGCTCGGTGGCGGTGGCCTGTTCGCCTACGCGCGGCTCAACGGTGGCGGCGGTCAGCCGGCCGAGGTGCTGCCCGGTACGGCGGTCGCCTACGCCCGGATCGACCTGAACCCGTCGGCCGGTCAGCGCGTCGCGGCGCTGCGGTACCTGATGAAGTTCCCGTCCGCGAAGGAGCGGATCGGCCTCACCAGCGACAACGACGACCTGCGGCAGAAGCTGTTCGACCTGCTGAAGAAGGAGGCCGGCGACGACCTGGCCGACGTCGACTTCGAGAAGGACGTCAAGCCGTGGCTGGGGGACCGGGCCGGGCTGGCCGCGCTCCCGCCGGCGGGGGACAGCAAGACGCCGGACGTCGTGGTCGCCGTCCAAGTGAAGAGCGAGGACAAGGCCAACACCGGCCTGGACAAGCTGTTCGCCAACGAGAAGGAGAAGCCGGGCCGGGTGTTCACCGACGGCTACGTGCTGCTCGGCGAGAACCAGGCGCTGGTCGACTCGGCCGCGTCGACGGCCAAGGACAGCCCGCTGAGCGAGAACTCGAAGTTCGACGGCGACATGTCGGCGCTCGGCGAGCAGGGGTTCGCGTCGTTCTGGGCGGACACCGCCGGGCTGGCGCTGATCAGCGACCGCAAGCTGACCGAGGAGCAGCGCAAGGCGCTCCCGGCTGGTTCGATGGCCGCGGCGCTGCGCTTCGACGCGAACTACGTCGAGCTGAAGGGTGTCGTCCGCAGCGACCAGACCGTGAAGACGGGTGCTGCCGACGCGGGGGACACGCTGGCGAAGCTGCCGGAGAGCTCGGCCGCCGGCCTGGCGGTCTCGGGTGGTTCGGAGCTGGTCGACACCGCCTGGGAGCAGATGAAGAAGTCGAGTGGTCTCGACATCGAGGAGCTGACCTCGGGCTTCACCGACCAGTACGGACTCGTCCTGCCGGACGACCTGAAGACGCTGCTGGGCAAGAACTTCGCGGTCGCGATCGACCGGGACGGCGGCGACCAGGGCCCGCAGATCGCGATCAAGTCGGAGACCGATCCGGCCAAGGCGAGCGCGGTGGCCGACAAGGTGATGCGGCTGGTGCGTGAGCGCAGCCGGCTGAACATCCCGATCGAGAAGGCCCAGGACGACAAGACGCTGGTGCTCTCCACCAACCAGAGCTACGCCGAGAAGGTCCTCAAGGGCGGCAACCTGGGGGAGTCGGAGAGCTTCAAGCAGGCGATCCCGGACCCGAAGGGCGCGGTTCTGGCGGCGTACGTCGACTTCGACGGCGTCGGCTCGCTGACCGAGGAGCTGAAGGCCAACAAGGACGCCGCGGCGCTCCGCTCGGCCGGCATCACGATCCGCCACACCGACGGTGGCACCGGGGAGTTCACCCTTCGCGTGGTCGCCAAGTAGCAGCGTCGCTCGACGAACGAGAGGGCCCGGACCGTCTGGTCCGGGCTCTCTCATTTTCTTTGGCCGGTGATGTCGAAATCCCCGGCCGGGCTTCTACCTCAGGGTGAACCTCTTCGGAAAGGACCCCTGAGATGAACCACTTCACCGCCGTCAGCACCGTCGCCGTCCCCGTCACCGACCAGGACCGCGCGCTCGCCTTCTACGTCGAGACCCTCGGCTTCGACCTGCACCTGGACGCGCCGGTACCCCAGCTCAACGGCCGCTGGATCGTCGTCGCCCCTCCCGGCGCCGCCACCGCGCTGGCCCTGATCCCCGCGACCGAGGAGGTCCCCGCCGGCACCGACACCGGCATCCGCTTCGCCACCTCCGACGCCACCGCCGCCCACGCGGACCTGAACGCCCAGGGCGTCTCGACCAGCGACCTGATCAGCTGGCCGGGTGTCCCGCCGATGCTGAACTTCCGCGACCCCGACGGGAACGTCCTCTACGCGTTCGAGGGGTAGCCGCACGCGGTGTCATACCCTGGAGGTATCAGCGGAGGCGGGCCGCCCGGCCCGTCCGGCTGCTCGCCTCTGGGGTTGACAGCGGATGGACGTAGACCTGCGCAAGGTCCGGTACTTCGTGGCCGTCGCGGAGGAGCTCCACTTCGGCCGCGCTGCCGAGCGGCTGCACATCGCTCAGCCGGTCCTGTCCCGTCAGATCCGCGCGCTCGAGTCGGAGCTGAAGGTTCAGCTGTTCGTTCGTACGAAGCGCTCCACTGAACTGACGCCGGCCGGTCGGCAACTGCTGGAGGACGCTCGCCCGGTGCTGGCCTCGGCCGAAGCGATGCGTCGCCGAGCGGTTCAGGCGGCGCGCACCGAGCGGACCTTCACCATCGCGTTCATGCCCGGCATCACGGTCACGCCGTTGGTCCGGATGCTGTCGGCTGAGCACCCCGAGCTGACGGTCGGGCTGCTCCGCACGACGTGGGACGACCAGGTCGAGGTCTTGCACGACGGTCGCGCCGATCTGAGCATCGTGCGTCTTCCGATCGACCAGCGCGGCCTGACCGTCCATCCGTTGTTCGACGAGCCCCGCGTCGCGATGCTGCCCGCAGAGCACCGCCTGGCGGGCAAACCCGCGATCCACGTCGCCGACCTGTCCGAAGACCACCTGCTCCAGGATCCCGACGCCGTCCCCGAGTGGCGCGACCTCACCGCCCGGAAAGGCGACGCCCGCTCGGCTCCTCACTACCGCAGCGTGGAGGAGAAGCTCGAGCACGTCGCCGCCGGCCACGGGATCGCGATCATCCCGTTGTCCACGGCAACGTTCTACACGCGCGCCGACGTGGTCGCCGTACCGGTCGAGGACCTCGGCCCCAACCAGGTCGCGATCGCCTGGTCCGCGAGCCGGCGGGAGCCGGTCCTGCGCAGCGTCGCGGCGATCGCGCAGAGCCTCACCTGGACCTGATAGGGCGTCGACAGTCTCCGGCGGGCGGAGATCTCCGGGGACTTGAAGGTGCTGCCGTGGAAGCGTGACCATCGGAGAGTGCGGAGGCCGATCGCGACTTTCGTCGTACTGCTGGCTCTGGTGGGGTGTGCGCCGGGTGTCGGCCGTTCCGCGCGCTCGCCCGCCACAACGCCCACTGCGGTGACGCAGTTTCCGGCTCCGGCCACGACCTCGCTCGATCCGGCAAAGGCGGTCAGCCTGCAGGCGGTGCTCGGCAAAGTCGTCAGCCAGTACGCCGAACTGCCCGACAGCGAGTCATCCTCCCGGGGTGTGACCGCCGCCGTGCTGACGGATCGGTGGAGCTGGTCGGGTACCGCCGGCCGCGACGCCGCGGGCAGTCGTCTCACGCCGAACACGAGCTTCGGCGTCGCCAGCATCACGAAGACCTTCGTCGCCGCCGAAGTCCTGCTGCTGGCACAGCGTGGTGCGGTCGACCTCGACGCGCCGCTGTCGGCGTACGTGAAGCATCCGTTGACGGCGAACAACGCGACTGTCCGGCAGCATCTCGCGATGCGTTCCGGCGTACCGAACTATCGCAACGAGGACTACGTCAAGGTGGACCGGGCGATCGCGGCCGCGCCGGGGAGACACTGGACTCCCGAGGAAGCGCTGTCGTACGCCACTGCCGAGCCGAGTGCGCCCGACAGCGCGTACTGCTACAGCAATCCGAGCTACGTCTTGCTCGGGATGTTGATCGAGAAGGTCTCGCAACAGCCGCTCGCGGTTGCTTTGCGCCAGGACCTGGCGAAGGCCGCGGGGCTGGAGCGGGCCGCGTTCCAGGATCACGAGAAGCCACGGCCGCCACTCGCCGAGGACCGCAACGTCGTGTGCGGCCGGGCTGTTGACGGATTCACTCCTTGCCGCGCATTCGCGAGCCTGTCGGCAGCGAACGCGGGGGTGGCAGCTGACGCCGCGTCGATTGCGCGATGGGGTTATCAACTCTACGGCAGCCAGGTCATCCCCGGGGAGCTGGTGCGGCAGATGACCGACGGCCAGGGGGAGTACGGCCTCGGCACGATGCTGTACTCCAACGCTTTCGGGATCCACTCCGCGGTCGGCCACCGCGGCGCGAGCCCTGACGTGTCGAGCATCCTGGTCGTCGTACCGGACCAGCGCCTGGCGGTCGCCGTCCTGCTGGCCGACGTAAACAAGGTGCCCGACACGGTCGCGGCCAGCCTGATCACAGCGATCGAGCCGCTCCTCGCTCGCTGACCGAGTCGCTGCCCGCTCGCAGACTCGGCCGGCGCGCGAACCCCTACTCGTCCGCTGACCCGGCCAGCGCCTCCAGCACTCCTTCGCCGTACTTCGCGAGCTTGTTCTCGCCCACCCCGCTGATCGTCCCCAACGCACTCAGCGACCCCGGCAGCTCCATCGCGATCTGCCGCAGCGTCGCGTCGTGGAAGATCACGTACGCCGGAACGCCCTGCTCCTTCGCCGTCGCCGCCCGCCAGGCCCGCAGCCGCTCGAACACCGGCGCCGCCTCGGCCGGCAGGTCGACGACCTTCTTCTTCGACCCACCCCCGGACGACCGCGACCGCCCGACCCGCTCGGGCTCGCGCCGCATCATCACCTCACGCCGACGCCCCAGCACCTCAGCGCTGTCAGCCGTTAGCAGCAGCGTCCCGTAATCACCCTCGACCGTCAGCAGCCGCTGAGCCAGCAGCTGCCGGATCACCCCACGCCACTCGGTGTCCTTCAGCTCCGTCCCGATCCCGAACACACTCAGGTCGTCGTGCCGGAACTGCTTGATCTTCTCCGTCGTCTTGCCGAGCAGGATGTCGATCACCTGACCGGCGCCGAACTTCTGGTTCCGCTCGTGCTGCAAGCGGTACACCGTCGACAGCAGCTTCTGCGCCGGGATCGTCCCGTCCCACGACTCCGGCGGCGTCAGGCAGGTGTCGCAGTTCCCACACGGCTCGCCCTGCTGCCCGAAGTACGCGAGCAGCTGCACCCGCCGGCACTGCACGGTCTCGCACAACGCCAGCATCGCGTCGAGATGCGTCCCGAGCCGCCGCCGATGCGCGGCATCACCCTCGGACGTGTCGATCATCTTCCGCTGCTGCACCACGTCCTGCAGCCCGTACGCCAGCCACGCCGTCGACGGCAGCCCGTCGCGCCCCGCGCGCCCGGTCTCCTGGTAGTACCCCTCGACGGACTTCGGCAGGTCGAGGTGCGCCACGAACCGTACGTCGGGCTTGTCGATCCCCATCCCGAACGCGATCGTCGCGACCACGACCAGCCCGTCCTCGCGCAGGAACCGCGCCTGATTCGTCGCGCGCGTCCGGCTGTCCAGACCGGCGTGGTACGGCACGGCCTCGATCCCGTTCTGGGTCAGGAAGGTCGCCGTCTTCTCCACACTGTTGCGCGACAGGCAGTACACGATGCCCGCGTCCCCGGCGTGCTCGGTCTTCAGCAGGTCGAGCAGCTGGCGCTGCGGGTTGTCCTTGCCGACGATCCGGTACTGGATGTTCGGCCGGTCGAAGCTCGCGACGAAGTGCCGCGCCTCGGTGAGCTTCAGCCGGGTCGCGATCTCGGCGTGCGTCGCCTCGGTCGCCGTCGCGGTCAGCGCGATCCGCGGTACGTCGGGCCAGCGCTCGTGCAGCTCCGAGAGCATCAGGTAGTCGGGGCGGAAGTCGTGCCCCCACTGGGACACGCAGTGCGCCTCGTCGATCGCGAACAGCGAGATCTTGCCCTGGTCGAGCAGCCGGACCGTCCCCTCGACCCGGAGCCGCTCGGGCGCCAGGTAGAGCAGGTCGAGATCGCCGGACAGGAAGGCCTGCTCGACCTCGCGGCGCTGCTCGAAGTCCTGCGTCGAGTTCAGGAAGCCGGCCCGGACACCGAGCGCGGTGAGCGCGTCGACCTGGTCCTGCATCAGCGCGATCAGCGGCGAGATCACCACCCCGACCCCGGACCTGACCAGCGCGGGGATCTGGTAGCACAGCGACTTGCCGCCACCGGTCGGCATCAGGACGAGCGCGTCACCACCACCGACGACGGTCTCGATGATGTCGCGCTGCTCCCCGCGGAACGCGTCGTACCCGAACACCCGGTGCAGCACCTGCAGGGCTTCGGAGTCTGGCAGTTCGGCTGTTGTCTCGGCCACGCACCGATTCTACGGAGGTCGGGACGACGGCGGGGGGACCCTGTGGATTACTTGGTCTCGCCGGCGTACGTCCCGACGCTCCACACGTTGCCCTCGGGGTCGAGGACGGCGAAACCGCGCGATCCGTAGTCCTCGTCGCGCAGCTCACGCAGCACCTTCGCGCCGGCCGCGATCGCCTGTGGACAAAGGGAATCCGGATCGCCGTGAACGAGGTAATTTCCTTGTGCCTGGTCGACGAACCGGTCGAACTCGTTGGGTTCGGCGTTGCGGTCGACCGAGCTGACCATCACCCCACCACCGTGCGGCCACAGCAGTTCGGCGTGCGCGATCGAGCCCTCGGCGACGCCGGGGTAGGAGGCGACCAGCGTGAACCCGAGTCCTTCGGTGAGGAACTTCAGTGCGGCCTGACCGTCGCGGTAGATCAGCGTCGGCCAGACACCGATCCGCGCAGTGCTCTGTGTCGTGTTCATACCCCCAACTCTGTCTTCTGCACCGGAGGTTCGTCTTGAACGTATGGGAGCTCTTCGGCGATCCACTGCCGCGGCGAGCAGCCGGCCAGCGCGTTCCACTCCCGCGACAGGTGCGCCTGGTCGGCGTACCCGAGCTCGGCGGCCAGATCGGCGAGCTTGGTCCGCGGCGAGCGCTTCAGCCGCTGCACGGCCTGCTCGAACCGCATCACCCGGGCCGCGACCTTGGGCGCGAGGCCGTACTCCTGGCGGAAGCGTTCGGTCAGATGCCGCCGTCCCCAGCCGACCTCGGTCGCCAGGTCCTGTACGCCGACGCCGCCGCTGGTCTGCGCGAGCCGCTGCCAGGCCCAGCTGATCTCGGCGCGGGGCTGGGGGACCGGCTCGTCACGCCAGGCCTGCAGCAGCAGGCGCTCCACGATCGTGAACCGCTCGCTCCAGCTGGGCGTCTCGCGCAATTGCTCGGTGAGCTCACGAGCCGGCCTGCCCAGGACATCGTCGAGTGGGACGACGAGCGAGGCCAGTTCGCCCGGTGGGAGGCCGAGCAGTGCGCGGCTGCCCGCTGGAGTGAGCGCGAGCTGGATCCCGGCCTGATTGGGGGACTGGCCGATCCGGACCGCGGTGGAGTGCAGACCGCCCGCGAGCGTGTCGAACTTCTGCGTCGGGCTGTCGGGCCAGGCGATACCGATCGGCTCGTCGAGCGTGATCACCACGGTCAGCGAGCGAGAGGGGAGCCCTCGGTGCAGCTCAGGCGGCTCGCCGCGGTAGGCGTAGCCGGCCATGGCGTCGAGGTACGGGCGCAGCGCAGGGTGCACCGTGCGCCCGCGCAGCTCGAAGTCCTCCACCGCTCCAGGCTAGAACGCTGCTCGGACAAAAGCTCCCCTCTCAGTCAGGCTGGGCGGCTGGCTACCACCAGGCGACCGAAGTCGGTCTGGGCGATCCGGTCGATCGCGAACCCGGCAGCCTTCGCCTCGTCGGCGAGCTGCTCCGCCGTCCGTCCGAAGGGCACACCCCACCCTTCGGAGATCAGCCGGCGCAGCGTGTACGCCGCGCGCTCGGCCTCGTCCGGTTGCGGCTCCATCTCCTGGATGAACAGCACCCCACCAGGCTTCAGCGACCGCAGCAGCATCGCGAGCGTCTCCGCCCGCGTCGGCTCCGGGAAGAACGGCTGCGCCCAGAACGCCCCGGTGAACCGGTCCGGCTCGTCCAGCTCGCGCGCGTCCATCACCCGGATGTCGATCCGATCGGTGACGCCGAACGCTTCGGCTCGTCGTACGGTCTCGGCAGCGACCGTCGGCACCAGCTCGATCGCGACGCCCTCCATCTCCGGGAACATCGACGACAGCGTGAGCGTCGCGCAGGCGACCCCACAGCCGACATCGAGCCAGGCCCCGGCTTTCAGCGATTCGCCCAGCTCGGGCAGCTGCGGGATGAAGATCTGCTCGTACAGCGCCTTCGTCACCGCACCGGCCGCTCCGCCTGCGGACCGTGCGATGACGAGCGCGTCCGGCTCGCTCAACGGCAGTGGCCCAGGCTCCTCGGCCGCAATCCGCGTCAGCCGCGACATCAGCTCCGAGCGGTCGAGCAGATCATCGAGCCCGATCCAGGCGTCAGCGGCGGCCAGCGCCTCGAACGACGCGCTCAGCTGCACGTGCCCGTCGGCCTGCGCGACGATCCCGTGCGCATCGAGGACGACCAAGATGTCGGCCAGCCGACCCGACGGCAGGCCGGAGAACTCCTCCAACTCGGCGAGCGTCCGGCGCTCGAGCAGGAACTGCGTCCATCCGCGGTCCCGCAGCGTCGTCAGCAGGGTCAGGACCTGGGCGCCGTTCACCCAGCCATCCACCTGGTCACGCGCCGCGCTGGCGAGCGCGAACCGGTCCAGCGGGCTCGACGCTGCTGCTTCAGGTCCCGTTACGGCTTCGTCAACTGTGCTCATACGGACAAGATGCGGGACCGCGCGGGAAGTTCGAAGCACCCCGCTGTGTCCTGCGTCACGCCGCCGCTTCCCGCGCCGGCCGGGCCGCGTGGAACAACCGGCACCGCTGAATCCGCCCCGCGCCGTGCTCCTGCACCCACACGACAGCGGGCGGGCAGTGGAACGGATCGTCCACCGGATTGATCAGCTCGATCTCGCTCACCGTCAGATCACCCGACGCGAGCACGTTCGTCACCCGCCCTCGCACGCCGTCCTCGATGTCCTGGTACATCCCACGCACGAAGTAGTCGAGCCCGATCGTCCGCCGCTCCCGCGACCAGACGAACTGCGCATCCGCCGCCCACTGCTCGTCCAGCACCGCCTGCAGCTCACCACGCTCGGTCGCTTCCAGCGTGCCCGCGACCTCCCGCCACCGCTGCGCCGCCAGCGCCGAGAAGTCGTCGTACGCCGAGTCCGCCGTAGCCAACAAACTCGCCGCCAACTTCGCGCGCCCCTCAGACAACCGACTCCGCACCGTCCCCACCGGAACCCCACACAGCTCAGCAATCTCCTGGTACGTCGTAACCCCCGTGAAGTACCGCAAGATCATCACCAGCCGCAACGGCGGCGACAGCTGCTCCAACGCATGCCAAACCCAGTCCCGCGCCACATGCCCCTCGAGCACCTCAGCCGGATCCGGCTCACCCGACACCAGACTCACCGCCCGATACTCATCCAGCGCCACAGTCCGCCGCCCCCGCAGTTGCATCCGGCAAGCATTCCGCACCACCATCCGCAACCACGCCCCCACGCTCGCGGGATCCCGCACGTCCCCGATCCGCGCCAGCGCAACAGCCATTGCCTCCTGCACGGCATCCTCAGCATCAGGCCCAAACCCCACCACCTGCACCGCCACCGCAGTCATCCGAGCCCGATGCCGCCCCAGCAGCACCCCCAATGCCCCCACCACCCCAGCCTGCGCCGCCACCACGAGCTCAGCATCAGACTCCACGAACCCAAACCTACGACCCCACCCACCCCAACCCCACGCGATGGCAACTTCCCGCCGCCCGCCGCCCGCCGCCCGCCGCCCGCCGCCCGCCGCGCCCGCCGCCCGCCATCTGCTCTCTGCTCCTGCTCCTCGCTCCCGTCGCCGAGGTCGATCCGCGTGTGTACCAGTCGGAGCACCGCCGGGATGTGGGACCGGTGTTTCGGTATTCGGGACGGGGTGGCAGCATGTTGGGGGAGTGGTTCCGGAGATTAGGAGATGGCGTCGTGCCTGCATTGAGGTCCCGTACTGTTACTCATGGGCGCAACATGGCGGGGGCTCGTGCCCTCATGCAGGCGTCGGGGGTAGCTCGGGAGGACTTCGGGAAACCGATCATCGCCGTTGCGAACAGCTTCACCGAGTTCGTGCCGGGGCATACGCATCTGCAGCCGGTGGGGCGGATTGTTTCCGAGGCGATTCATGCTGCGGGTGGGATTGCTCGGGAGTTCAACACGATCGCCGTGGACGACGGGATCGCGATGGGACATGGCGGGATGCTGTACAGCCTGCCTTCCCGGGATCTGATCGCTGACTCGGTCGAGTACATGGTCGAGGCGCACTGTGCGGACGCGCTGATCTGTATCTCCAACTGCGACAAGATCACGCCGGGGATGTTGATGGCCGCGCTGCGGCTGAACATCCCGACCGTGTTCGTGTCCGGTGGGCCGATGGAGGCCGGTCGGGCGACGCTGGTCGACGGGACCGTGCGGAAGCTGGACCTGATCGACGCGATGTCCGAGGCGGTCAACGAGAACGTCTCCGACGCCGACATCCAGCGGATCGAGGAGAACGCCTGCCCGACCTGCGGGTCGTGCTCGGGCATGTTCACCGCGAACTCGATGAACTGCCTGACCGAGGCGATCGGGCTGTCGCTGCCGGGCAACGGCTCGGTGCTGGCGACGCACACCGCGCGCAAGGCGCTGTACGAGAACGCCGGGCGGACCGTCGTCGAGATCACCAAGCGGTACTACGACACCGACGACGAGAACGTGCTGCCGCGCAACATCGCGTCCCGGGCCGCGTTCGAGAACGCGATGGCGCTCGACATCGCGATGGGCGGGTCGACGAACACGATCCTGCACCTGCTGGCCGCCGCGCAGGAGGCCGAGGTCGACTTCGGGCTGGACGACATCAACGCCGTCTCGCGGCGGGTGCCGTGCTTGGCGAAGGTCGCGCCGAACGTCGCGCCGGGCGGTACCTACTACATGGAGGACGTGCACCGGGCCGGCGGGATCCCGGCGATCCTCGGTGAGCTGTACCGCGGCGGGCTGCTGAACGAGGACATCCACACCGTCCACAGTGACTCGATCGACGAGTGGCTGAAGACGTGGGACCTGCGGGGTGGGTCGCCGTCGGCCGAGGCGGTTGAGATGTGGCATGCGGCGCCTGGGTGTGTGCGGTCGGCGACGGCGTTCTCGCAGTCGGAGCGGTGGGAGACACTGGACACCGACGCGGCGGGTGGGTGCATCCGGGATCGGGAGCACGCTTACTCGACCGACGGTGGGCTGGCGGTGCTGAAGGGCAACCTGGCTGTCGACGGGTGTGTCGTGAAGACCGCGGGCGTTGATGAGTCGATCTGGACGTTCCAGGGGCCGGCTGTCGTCTGCGAGTCGCAGGAAGAGGCTGTGGAGAAGATCCTCGCCAAGCATGTGCAGCCGGGGGATGTCGTGGTGATCCGGTACGAAGGGCCGAAGGGTGGGCCTGGGATGCAGGAGATGCTCTACCCGACGTCGTTCCTGAAGGGGCGTGGGCTGGGCAAGGTCTGTGCGCTGGTCACCGACGGGCGGTTCTCGGGCGGTACGTCGGGGTTGTCGATCGGGCATGCGTCGCCGGAGGCGGCGTCCGGGGGGACGATCGCGCTGGTGCAGGACGGGGATCAGATCCGGATCGACATTCCCAACCGGTCGATCGATCTGCTCGTTGACGACGCAGAGCTGGAGGTACGGCGGACGGCGCTGAACGGCGTCTACGCGCCGAAGGCGCGGGAGCGGAAGGTGTCGCAGGCGCTGCGGGCGTACGCCGCGATGGCGACGAGCGCGGACAAGGGTGCCGTGCGGGACGTCACGAAGCTCGGCTGACCGAGTCCTTCGCCACGGCCGGCCTCAGGTCGGCCGTGGGGGAGAGCACCTCGGCCCGGTCGCGGGGGAGGGCGATCGCCTCGGCCCCGGGCGTCACATCAGTTCGAGGTCGAAAGCCAGCGTGATGGCTTCGGCGAGCGCCGGCTCCTGGTCGGGCAGCACGTAGCCGATCAGGCGACCCAGCTGCAGTTTCGGGATCGTCTGGATGTTGTCGCAGCTGATCGCACTGGGATGGTCAAGGCCGTTTTGCGGGCCGACCAGGACCTCGGTCGAGAGGCCGCGGATCGTGCTGGTGATCGGGGCGACCGTCACGTTGGTGAGGCGCGGGCGGATCAGTTCCCGGGTGAGGACGACCACCGGGCGGGGCTTGTCGAGGCGGGCGATGTGGATGGGGCGCATCAGTCGAGGTCGGTGAGCACGGTTCCGGCGGCGCTGGCGGCGAGGCCGTCCAGGTCCGACGGTTCGCCGTACTCGGCGAGCAGGGCGAGGTCGCGGGCGGCCAGTTCGCGGCGGCGCTCGCGTTCCATCGCCCGGGCCACGACCGAGGCGCGGGAGGGAGCCTTGTTGTCGTCGACGAGGCGGTCCATGAAGTCGACCAGCTCGTCCGGCAGGCGTACGGTGATCTGTTTGCTCATACCACGAAGATACCACCGTGGGATTCAAGCCGGTATGGCGAGCTCAGTTCGGGTTCATCGTCGACCAGGACAGGTCGGTGTCCGGGAGCGACGGGATCGCCCGGATCGCGGTCAGCTCGGCGTCGAGCAGGCCGATCAGGTGGGACAGCCGGGTGGTGGTGTCGGGCGCCTCGAGCAGCTTCTGGCGCTCGGGGGTGAGCAGGGTGGTCGCGGCCGACATCAGGTACGACAGCGTGCCGGGGTCGTCCGGCAGTGAGCCGATGTGCAGCCCGGGGCGGGAGATCTCGGTCACGGCGGCGGCGTACCGGCGGAAGCGTTCGACGGCGATCGTCGCCGTACCGAGCGGGTCATCGCCGAGCTCCTCGTCGAGCCACTCGACGTCGGCGACCAGGTAGTCGCCGCCGCTGTCCAGCTCGTCGACCTTGAACCGGCGGTTGCCGGTCAGCGTGACCTCGACCGGGCCGTCGTCGGCGGGGTCGAGGGTGATCTCGGAGATGGTGGCCGCGCAGCCGGTCCCGTACAGCGACCGGAAGACCCGGTCGCCGAGCTCGTAGCCGTCCCGGACCGCGATCGCGCCGCAGACCATCTCGCCGCCGTTCTCGACCAGGTCGCGGATCACCGACCGGCCCTGGGCGTCGGTGATCGGCAGGGGGAGCACCAGCCCCGGAAAGATCACCGTCTCGACGGTGAGCAGCGGCAGCCGAGAGTCCATACCGTCGAGCCTAGGGCAACCATCCACAGGTTGTACGCCGAACCACGGCACAACCGGCCGGACCACTAGACTGGCCCCATGATTCGCCGCGTCGACCTGCGGGGCCGAGTGGCGGCCGGAGAGCTCAACGACCTCCCTGCCGAAGTTCACGCCCTGGTGCCCCGAGCCACCTTTGACGTCGAGAAGGCTCTCGACGTCGTCCGACCGATCTGTCTGGACGTCCGGCATCGTGGTCTCGACGCGATCAGGGAGTACGGCGAGAAGTTCGACCAGGTCCGCGTCGACGACGTCCGGGTGCCGGCCGAGGCGCTGAAGACCGCGCTCGAGGAGCTCGACCCGACGGTCCGGGCCGCGTTCGAGGAGTCGATCCGCCGGGTCCGCGAGGTCAGCGAGGACGAGCTCGGCGGGGACGTCGCGTCCGAGCCCGCGCCGGGTGGTCGCGTCACGCAGCGGCTGGTGCCGGTGCAGCGGGTCGGGCTGTACGTGCCGGGCGGTCGTGCGCCGCTGGCGTCCAGCGTCGTGATGAACGTCGTACCGGCTCAGGTTGCGGGAGTGCCGTCGCTGGCTGTGGCTTCGCCGCCGCAGAAGGAGTTCGGTGGCTTGCCGCACCCGACCGTGCTCGCGGTGTGCGCGATGCTCGGGATCGAGGAGGTGTACGCGATGGGCGGCGCGCAGGCGATCGCCGGGTTCGCGTACGGCTTCGACGGCTGCAAGAAGGTCAACCTGATCACCGGTCCGGGCAACATCTACGTCGTTGCCGCGAAGCGCTTCCTGCTCGGACAGGTCGGGATCGACTCCGAGGCCGGCCCGACCGAGATCGCCGTACTGGCGGACGGTACGGCGGACCCGGCGCACGTCGCCGCCGACCTGATCAGCCAGGCCGAGCACGACCCGATGGCGGCGAGCGTGCTCGTGACGCCGAGCGAGTCGCTGGCGGCGGCGGTCGAAGTCGAGTTGCCGATCCAGGTCGCGAAGACGAAGCACGCCGAGCGGGTGACCGAGGCGCTCGGTGGGCAGCAGTCCGCGATCGTGCTGGTCGACGATCTGGAGCAGGGGACCGTGCTGGTCGACGCGTACGCCGCTGAGCACCTGGAGATCCAGACCGAGGACGCCGAGGAGCGGGCCGCGCTGATCAACAACGCGGGCGCGATCTTCGTCGGTGGGTGGTCGCCGGTGTCGCTGGGTGACTACTGCGCGGGGTCGAACCACGTGCTGCCGACCGCCGGTTGCGCGTGCCACTCGTCCGGTCTGTCGGTCCGGAGCTTCCTGAAAGCGATGCACGTCGTGAACTACACGCGCGACGCGCTGGAGGAGGTCGCCGGTCACGTGCTGGCGCTCGCGAACGCCGAGGACCTGCCGGCGCACGGCGCAGCCGTCGCCGCACGCTTCCCCGGGATCGCCGCCACGTCCGGCGGTAGCGCCGCGTCCGCAGGTGACAGCTGATGGGCCGCTTCGACGGGCTTCCGATTCGCGAGGAGCTGAAGGCTTTCGAGCCGTACGGCGCGCCGCAGCTCGACGTGCCCTTCCTGCTCAACGTCAACGAGAACCCGTACCCGCCGAGCGAGGCGGTCGTCGCGGACATCTCCGCGTCGGTCACCGAGGCGGCCCGCGGGCTCAACCGGTACCCCGACCGCGACTTCCTCGCGTTGCGCGCCGACCTGGCCGCGTACCTCGGGCGTGAGTCCGGCGCGCACCTGACCGCCGACCAGATCTGGGCGGCCAACGGTTCCAACGAGGTCATGCTGCACCTGCTGCAGGCCTTCGGCGGGCCGGGCCGGACCGCGCTGTCGTTCGCGCCGACGTACTCGATGTACCCGGAGTACGCCCGCGACACGAACACCGGCTGGGTGGTCGGGCGCCGGTCGCACGACTTCACCCTCGACCAGAGCAAGGCGCTGGCCGCGATCTCGCGGCACCGGCCGTCGGTCGTGCTGCTCGCCTCCCCGAACAACCCGACCGGTACGGCGCTGCCGATCCAGCTGGTCGAGGCGCTGGCCGGGCGGTGCGCGTCGATCGGCGCCGTCCTGGTCGTCGACGAGGCGTACGCCGAGTTCCGCCGGGCCGGTACGCCGAGCGCGACCAGCTTGCTCCCGGCGTACCCGAACCTGGCCGTCGCCCGGACCACCTCGAAGGCGTTCGCGCTGGCCGGCGCCCGCGTCGGTTACCTTGCCGCGAGCAAGCAACTGGTCGACGCGCTGCGGATCGTCCGGCTGCCGTACCACCTGTCCGCGGTGACCCAGGCGGTCGCGCGGGCCGCGCTGCGGCACTCCGACGAACTGCTCGGCCGGGTCGAGCAGCTGCGCATCGAGCGCGACGAGACCGTCGACTGGCTACGGGCCCAGGGCCTCAAAGCCGTCGACTCGGACGCGAACTTCGTCCTGTTCGGCACCTTCACCGACCGGCACGCGGTCTGGCAGGCGCTGCTCGACGACGGCGTACTGATCCGTGAGACCGGCCCGGACGGCTGGCTGCGGGTCTCGATCGGCACCGGAGCCGAGATGGCCGCGTTCCGCGCGAGCCTGGAGAAGGTGCTCAAGACCGACGTGGGAAGGCAATCATGAGCCGCACAGTGCGGATCGACAGGGAGACCAGCGAGTCCAAGGTGCTGGTCGAGCTCGACCTGGACGGCACCGGCCGGGCCGACATCTCCACCGGGGTCGGGTTCTACGACCACATGCTCAACGCGCTGGCCAAGCACGCGCTGCTCGACCTGCACGTGAACACGGTCGGCGACCTGGAGATCGACGCGCACCACACCGTCGAGGACACCGCGATCGGGATCGGCCAGGCGCTCAAGGAAGCGCTCGGCGACAAGAAGGGGATCCGCCGGTTCGGTGACGCGACGGTGCCGCTGGACGAGGCGCTCGTGCACTGCACGGTCGACCTGTCCGGGCGGCCGTACTGCGTGCACACGGGTGAGCCGGACGGGCAGGTGTACGCGATCATCGGTGGGGACTACGCGGGATCGCTGACCCAGCACGTGTTCGAGACGCTCGCGTTCAACGCGGCGATCTGCGTTCACATCCGGGTGCTGTCCGGACGCGATCCGCACCACATCGTCGAGGCGCAGTTCAAGGCGTTCGCGCGGGCGCTGCGGGATGCTGCTGAGCTGGACCCGCGGCAGCCCGGAATCCCTTCCACCAAAGGCGCGCTGTGAGCAAGAAGGTCGTCCTGCTGGATTACGGGTCGGGCAACATCCGGTCCGGGGAGCGCGCGTTGCAGCGCGTCGGCGCGGACGTGACCGTCACCTCGGACTACCAGCAGGCACTCGATGCTGATGGTCTGCTGGTGCCTGGAGTTGGTGCTTTCGAAGCCTGTATGACGGGGCTGAAGGCCGTGCGCGGTGACATCGTCGTGGATCGGCGGCTGACCGGCGGGCGTCCGGTGCTCGGGATCTGTGTCGGGATGCAGATCCTGTTCGGCCGGGGGATCGAGCACGGGGTCGAGACCGAAGGCTGCGAGCAGTGGCCGGGGACGGTCGAGCGCCTGCAGCCGGAGGGGACCGAGCCGGTCCCGCACATGGGGTGGAACACGGTCGACGTTCCCGCGGGCAGCACGCTGTTCGAGGGGATCGACAAGGAGCGGTTCTACTTCGTGCACTCGTACGGCGTGCGCGAGTGGGCGTTGAAGGACACGCGGGAGTCGGTGACTCCGAAGGTGACTTGGACCTCGTACGGCGAGGACAAGTTCGTCGCCGCGGTCGAGAACGGGCCGCTGAGTGCGACGCAGTTCCACCCGGAGAAGTCCGGTGACGCGGGTGCCGAGCTACTGGCGAACTGGGTCCGCTCGCTCTGAGCCGCTGGTCCGGGAACGTGCGGAAGCGAGCGCGGCCGCCGTACCACGGTGTCGCCCTGGTTGACTCCTGACCAGGGCGAACACGTCCCGCCTGGCCCGATCACAGTTTGGGAAGACGCGTCCGATTTCCGGGCCGGACCTCTTCCGTAGATGACATCGGTGCTGTCACACTCACTCGCCAGGACGGTGGGAACCTTCGGGGATCCAGGAGGCCGGACGTGCTGGCAGCGACGAATCTCGAGGTCGTCTACGACGATGTGATGCTGGTGCTGCGCGGCGTCAGCCTCGAGGTGCCGCAGGGCAAGATCGTCGCGCTGCTCGGCGCGAACGGCGCCGGCAAGTCCACGCTGCTGCGCGCGCTGTCCGGCCTGCTCGACCTGCACGACGGAAAGATCAGCCGCGGAACCATCACCCTCGACGGCGAACCCGTGCACCACCTCGGTCCAGCCAGGATCGCTGCCCTGGGCATCAAACAGGTGATGGAAGGCCGCCGGATCCTCACCGAGCTGACCGTCGAGGAGAACCTGCGGATCGGCGGCCACGTCACGCCGCGCTCCGTGAAGACCAACCTGGACCGGACCTACGACCTGTTCCCGGTGCTCGCCGACCGGCGCCGCAAGATCGCCGGCTACCTGTCCGGTGGCGAGCAGCAGATGCTCGCGATCGGCCGCGCGCTGATGTCCGACCCGAAGTACCTGCTGATGGACGAGCCGAGCCTCGGCCTCGCGCCGCTGATCGTGCAGCAGATCCGCGACGTGATCGTCGACATCAACCGCGCCGGTACGACGGTGCTGCTGGTCGAGCAGAACGCCGCGATGGCGCTGGCGATCGCCGAGCACGGGTACGTGCTGGAGAACGGCGCGATGGTGATGGACAAGCCCGCGGCGGAGTTGCTGGCCGACGGCGACGTGCGCGAGTTCTACCTCGGGCTCGGCGCCGAGGGCGCGGCGAAGTCGTTCCGGGACGTGAAGCACTACCGGCGCCGGAAGCGGTGGTTGTCGTGACCGCCACCGAGACCCGGCCCGAAACCACAGGCGAGCCGCAGCCCCCGGTCCTGACCTTCGACGACGTGCTGCTCGAGTTCTCCGGCGTCACCGCGCTGAACGGCGTCAGCTTCACCGTCGGCCCGGGCGAGCTGTTCGCGGTGATCGGGCCGAACGGCGCCGGCAAGACGTCGATCTTCAACGTGCTCTCCGGCGTCTACCGCCCGCAGCGCGGCTCGGTCCGGTTCGGCGGCGAGGAGCTGATCGGGCGCCGGCCGCACGCGATCGCGCGGCTCGGGATCGCGCGGACGTTCCAGAACATCGAGCTGTTCGCCAACCTGACCGTCCTCGACAACCTGATGCTCGGGCGCCACCACCACAACCCGTACGGCGTCCTGGCCGCGTTCGCGTGGCTCGGCAAGGCGCGCCGGAACGAGCTCGCGAATCGCAAGGCTGTCGAGGAGATCGTGGACTTCCTCGAGCTGGCGCAGTGGCGGCGGATGCCGGTCGGGCTGCTGCCGTACGGCGTACAGAAGCGGGTCGAGCTCGGGCGGGCGCTCGCCGCGGAGCCGAAGCTGCTGCTGCTCGACGAGCCGGTCGCCGGGATGAATCTGGAGGAGACCGAGGACATGGCCCGGTTCATCCTCGACATCCGCGACGAGCTCGGCCTGCCGATGGTGATGGTCGAGCACGACATGGGACTGGTGATGGATCTGGCCGACCGGATCATGGTGGTCGACTTCGGCCGGCCGATCCGCACGGGGGTGCCGCAGGAGGTCGCGAAGGATCCGGACGTGGTGCGGGCGTACCTGGGTGAAGAGCACAGGACCCGGTCATGACGGCCACGATCGCGACCAGGGTGCGGCAACGGGCTGAGAGCACGCCGGCGGTGATCGCTCTCAGGGAGAAGGATCTGGGGCTCTGGCAGGAGGTCAGCTGGGCGCAGTACTGGGACACCGCGCAACTCGTCGGCCACGCATTACTGGCCTTAGGCATCGAGCCGGGGGATCGGGTGGCGATCCACTCCGAGAACCGCAGGGAGTGGCTCTACACCGACGTCGGTGCGGTCGCGGTGAGGGCAGTCAGTGTCGGGCTCTATCCGACCAACCCCACCGCCGAGGTCGCCTATCTGCTCGAGCACTCAGGCGCACGAGTGTTGGTGGCCGAGGACCAGGAGCAGGTCGACAAAGCACTGGCGGTGGCGGACGAGCTCCCGGAGCTGGAGCGGATCGTCTATCTGGAACCGCGGGGGATCCGGCACCGCTACGACGATCCCCGGTTGCTGGCGTGGCCGGACTTTCTGGATCTGGGGGAGAAGCACCGCCAGAGCAATCCCCAAGCCATCCACCAGAGAGTGGACCAGACCCAACCCGACGACGTCGCCACCCTCGTCTACACCTCCGGCACCACCGGCCCGCCCAAAGGCGTGATGCTCACCGTCGCGAACGTCGACTACGCCATCCGCGAGCTCGTCGAACAAGGCGGCTTCACCGCCCCGCCGCCGTCCAGCAAGGACAGTGTCCTGTCCTACCTCCCGCTCTGCCACGTCGCCGAGCGCGTCTTCAGCTGCTGGTTCGGCGCGGGCGCGGGCGTCTGCGTGCACTTCGCCGAGTCGATCGAGACCGTCGCCACCAACCTGCACGAGGTGCAGCCGACCGTGCTGTTCGGCGTGCCGCGGATCTGGGAGAAGATCGCCGCCGGCATCCAGATCCGGATCGCCTCCGCGGGCCTGGTCAAGCGCCACCTCGGCACCTTCTGGCTCCAGCAGGCCGACCGAATCGGCAGCATCAAGGCAGCCAACGGCGGCAAGCACACCACGAGATCGAGGCTCACCTACGCCGTCGGCTACCTCCTCTGCTACCGCGCCCTGCTCGACCGCGTCGGCCTCCGCAAAGTCCGGTACGCCGCCTCCGGCGCGGCCCCGATCGCGCCCGAGGTGCTGCGCTTCTTCATGGGCCTCGGCCTGCCGATGCACGAGGTCTACGGCATGACCGAGAACTCCGCCGTCGCCACCGCCAACCGCCCCGGCCGCGTGAAGGTCGGCACCGTCGGCGAGCGGCACGCGGGCGTCGAGCTGAAGATCGACGAGATCAGCGGCGAGATCCTGACCCGCCACGGCGGCACCTTCGCCGGCTACTGGCACGACCCGGAGGCGACCGCGCGGATCCTCGACCCGGACGGCTGGCTGCACACCGGCGACGTCGGGGAGTGGGTCGACGGCACCCACCTGCGGATCACCGACCGGATGAAGGACCTGATCATCACCGCCGGCGGCAAGAACATCGCGCCGTCGGAGATCGAGAACGCGCTCAAGGCGTCGCCGTACCTCAAGGAAGCGGTGGTGATCGGCGACGGCCGCAAGTACCTGACCGCGCTGATCGGGATCGAACCCGACACCGTCGGGCACTGGGCGCAGCAGCAGCGGGTGCCGTACTCGACGTACCGGGACCTCAGCTCGAAGCCCGAGACGATCAAGCTCGTGCAAGGCGTCGTCGACGAGGTGAACGCGCGCTTCGCGACCGTCGAGCAGGTGAAGACGTTCCGGCTGCTGCCGAAGCTGCTCGAGCACGAGGACGGCGAGCTGACCGCGACCCAGAAGGTGAAACGCAGCGCCGTCAGTACGGCGTACGGCGAACTGGTCGAGGAGATGTACCGGGGAGGCGGCCGATGAACGACCTGATCGCCACCGTGGTCCGCGGGCTCGGCAACGGCTCGATCTACGCGTTGCTCGCGCTCGGCTTCGTGATCGTCTACAAGTCGATGCGGGTGATCAGCTTCGCCCAGCCGGCCTTCATGATGGTCGGCGGCCTGCTGGTCAGCCATCTCGTGCTGGAGCTGAACTTCTTCCTGGCCGTCGTGGTCGCGCTGCTGCTCACCGGGCTGCTCGGTGTCGGCGTCGAGCGGGTCGCGCTGCGGCCGATGATCGGCAAGCCGGTGTTCGTGATCGCGATCATCACGCTCGGCGTCGACATCGTGATCCGGACCGTCGTGAACTCGTTCATCGGCGTCGACATCCGGCAGATGGGCGACCCGTGGGGCCTGCAGCAGCTGAAGCTCGGCAGCGTCACGATCGACCAGCGCCACCTCGCCACGCTGGTCACGACGCTGATCGTCGTCGCGGCGCTGTTCGCCTTCTACCGCTGGTCCCGCACCGGTCTCGCGATGCGCGCCGCCTCGTCGGACCAGGAGGTCGCGCAGGCGCAGGGCGTCTCGGTCGGTGGTGTGTTCTCGTTGTCCTGGGCGCTCGCGGCGATGCTCGCCGGACTGGCCGGCGTGTTCCTGTCGACCGGGATCGGCCTCGAGCAGAACCTCTGGCTGACCGCCCTCAAGGCGTTGCCGGTGATCATCCTCGGCGGCCTCGACTCGCTCGGCGGCGCGGTCGTCGCGGGGTTGTCGATCGGCGTCGTCGAAGCACTGGTCGGCAACTACGGCGGCGAGGTCAGTCCGGTCTTCGGCGGCGACTTCTTCCTGGTCGTGCCGTACCTGCTGATGCTGCTCGTCCTCCTGGTCAGACCGTACGGGCTGTTCGGGACGAGAGAGGTGGAGCGGATATGAGGGGCCGGCCGCAGCTCTACACGGCGTACGGGCAGGACATGGCATTGCTCAACACGCCCGCGAAGCGGTGGTGGACGCTCGTGCTCGCGGTCGTCGCGATCTCGCTCCCGTTCCTGCTGCAGGACGATCTGCTGGTCGTGCTGGCGACCGCGTTCGTGGCCGCGATCGGTGCGATCGGGCTCAACATCGTCACCGGGTACGCCGGGCAGGTGTCGCTCGGGCACGCGTTCTTCCTGGCGATCGGGGCGTACACCGCCGCCGCGCTGTCGGGAGACCCGGACAGCACCCGGCTGATCGGGTTCGGGATCACGTCGCTGCCGGTCTGGCTGCTCGCGGCCGGGCTCGTCGCGGGGCTCGCCGGGCTGATCGTCGCGCCGCTGGCCGCGCGGCTGCGCGGGCTGTACCTCGCGGTGGTGACGCTCGGGCTGGTGTTCATCGGCGAGCACCTGTTCAAGCACTGGCGCGATCTCACCGGGGGAGTGGGCGTCGGGCGGCCGGCCGCCGTACCGGAGCTGTTCGGGCTGCAGTTCGCCGTCGACGGCGCGTTCTTCACCAAGGCGCAGAAGCTGTACCTGCTGATGTTCGTGCTGCTGGTGATCTTCGGCGTGCTGGCCCGGAACCTGGTCCGCTCCCGGATCGGCCGCGCGCTGGCCGCGGTCCGCGACCGGGACCTGGCCGCCGCGGTGATCGGCGTCGACGTGACCCGGTACAAGATGGTCGCGTTCGCGGTGTCCTCGTTCTACGCCGGGGTCGCGGGCGCGCTGCTGTACGTGATGATCGGCTTCGTCGAGCCGGGGTCGTTCAACCTCGCGCTGTCGGTGCAGTACATCGCGATGATCCTGGTCGGCGGCGTGGCGACCATCTCCGGATCGGTGCTCGGTGCGCTGTTCATCACGCTGCTGCCGCGGGTCACCCGCGAACTGCCCGCGGTGCTGCCG
Source organism: Kribbella sp. NPDC104740 (assembly GCF_055583505.1). NCBI lineage: Bacteria > Bacillati > Actinomycetota > Actinomycetes > Propionibacteriales > Kribbellaceae > Kribbella > Kribbella sp. NPDC104740. The sequence continues at coordinate 241,347 of NZ_JBVJNV010000011.1, forward strand.
TTCGTCAGCAGCAGCTCCACCGCCGGGGGCATCACGGTCTTCCAGGTCGAGGCGATCCTCTACGGCCTGTTGATCATCGGCTTCCTGATCTTCGAACCGCGGGGGCTGTTCGGGATCTGGATCCGCATCCGCACCTACTGGAAGTCGTGGCCGTTCTCGCACTGACACGGCCTGGGAGGAAGAGCGATGAGCAGAAGTCGCAGGACGGTCGCGGTCGGGCTGGTGGCCGCCGTACTGGCCGTGGCCGGGTGCCGCAACGACGCACCCGAGACGCAGGAGGGCAGCGAGGGCGTCAAGTTCGACGTCGGGGTGACCAAGGAACCGTGCCCGAGCGCGGTCGACCAGGCCAAGGGCTGCATCTACCTGGGGGTCATCTCGGACCTGACCGAGGGACCGTTCAAGGCGCTCGGCGTCCCGGTCACCGAGGGGCAGAAGGCGTTCTGGAAGCGGGTCAACGCGGCCGGCGGGATCGGCGGCTACGAGGTCGACGTGGTCAAGTACACCAAGGACAACAAGTACAACCCGCAGGTCCACAACGAGGTGTACGCCGAGATCAAGCCGAACGTGCTCGGCCTCGCGCAGACCCTCGGCTCCCCGCCGACCGCGGCGATCCTGGCCGATCTCAAGTCCAGCAACGTGATCGCCGTACCGGCCTCGTGGACGTCGGCGTGGGCGTTCGAGGACGTGATCCTGGAGTCCGGGACGAACTACTGCTTCGAGGCGATGAACTCGGTCGACTTCGGCGCGGAGACGCTGAAGGCCAAGACGGTTGCCGCCGTGCACTTCCCGGGCGACTACGGCGACGACGCGGCGGCCGGGGCGAAGCTCGCCGCCACCGCGAACAACCTGACCTTCACCGACATCCCGACCGCTCCCGGCCAGGAGAACCAGGGCGCCGCGATCACCAAGCTGATGGCCGCGAAGCCGGACGTGGTCGTCATCGCCACCGGTCCGACCGAAGCCGCGACGATCGTCGGTGGTGCCGCGCAGGCCGGGTTCAAGGGCCAGTTCATCGGGGTCAGCCCGACCTGGAACCCGGCGCTGCTGAAGAGCCCGGCGGCGCCGGCGCTGACCGCGCTCTACCGCCAGTCCGGGCCGTGGGCGCCGTACGGGACCGACACCCCCGGGCACAAGGCGCTGCGCGAGGCCGTCGGCGACGCCGCGTTCAAGGCGGCGCCGAGCGACGGGTACACGGCCGGCTGGGTCTGGTCGTACCCGATGAAGGCGGCGCTGGAGAAGGCGGTCGAGTCCAAGGACCTGACCCGCGCCGGGCTGCTGGCCGCGGTGAAGTCGCTGACGACGGTCGACTACGAGGGCATGCTGCCCGCGGAGGCCGGCAAGTACGGCGGTGAGCCGAACGACCGGGTCTTCCGGCAGAGCCTGATCTCCAAGGTCGACGCACCGTCGCCGACCGGCGTCGCGGTCGAGAAGGATTTCTTCACCGGCAAGACCGCGGCGGCCCACAACTTCAGCAAGCCCTGCTACCAGTAGTCACCGTAGGGTTGCCGGGTGCGCGAACTCGTCTACCTCTCGCAGGCCAAGCTCCAGCAGTTCCGTCAGCCCGGCGGCAAGCGCGACGGTCTGTCCGGCGGTGTGAAGCTCACCGCCGGACTCACCGGGCTGCCCGCTGTCGAGACGAATCTCGACTACGACCCGGCCGCGCCCGCGCCGACGGCGACGCTCGATCAGGTGGAGAAGTTCATCCGTTTCAAGTGGCCGGTCCGCTGGTGGACCGAGGAATCCGAGCCGGGGAGTGGATCCAGTTCGAGACCAAGCTCGTGCACGGCGTCATCGAGGACCGCAGCGGCACGCGCAGCATCCTGTTCTTCTGGGGCCCGGGCAGACGCGGACCGACGGAATTGCGGAGTCGCTGGTGAGCGGGCTGTTCGGTTACCTCCGCGGTGGCTGAGCGGAATGGCGCGCGTCTCGTTCAGCATCGAGCGCCGGATGGTGGTGGCGAGCCCACTCTTCGTGGAGTACACGCCTGCACCTAAGTGACTGTAAGTACCTGACACTCGTTCTCTTGCTGTTGGGCTGCTGTTTACCGTACGTTCACTGGCGACAACTGCTTGTACGCACAAGGAGGCCCCGCCGTGTCCGTTCAGAATCCCCTGTCCAGGCGTCAGTTCGTTGCTCGTGCGGCCGCGGCGGGTGTCGCGGTCAGTGTGGTGGGGTCCGTCGACGCGCTCTACACCGCGCAGCCCGCGCTCGGCACCTCCGGCCCGAAGATCGGCTACGGCCCGCTGATCGAGGACCCGAAGGGCATGCTCGACCTGCCGCGCGGCTTCAAGTACTCCGTCCTGTCGCGCGAGGGCACCGTCCGCCCGGACGGCATCAAGACCCCGAGCCGGTTCGACGGGATGGGGACCTTCCCGGACCGGCACGGCGGCAACCGCCTGGTCCGCAACCACGAGTGCAGCCCGACCGCGACGATCGGCGTGAAGGCACCGCCGGAGCGGACCTACGACCCGATGGGCTTCGGCGGCACCAGCACGCTCGTGGTCGACCGGCACCAGCACACCACCAAGGAGTTCACCAGCCTCGGCGGCACGGCGATCAACTGCTCCGGCGGCATCACCCCGTGGCGTACCTGGCTGACCTGCGAGGAGACCGAGCTCAAGGCCGGCGAGAGCGGCTACACCAAGGACCACGGCTTCATCTTCGAGGTCGACCCGTACGACGACCGCCGCAACATCCACCCGACGCCGCTCAAGCAGATGGGCCGCTTCCAGCACGAGGCGGTCGCGATCGACCCGGCGACCGGCATCGTCTACGAGACCGAGGACGCGTTCGTCGCGCCGCTCGGCGGCTTCTACCGCTTCCTCCCGAACCGCCCGCGCGGCGGCTGGGGCAGCCTGCGGGCCGGCGGCGAGCTGCAGGCGATGCACATCCCGGACCTGCCGGACCTGTCCGTCGTCCAGGAGGCCGGCGCCGAGTTCCGCGGCGTGCAGTGGGTGAAGGTGCCCGACCCGCTGGCCACGTCGGAGTCGGTCCGCGCGCAGGACTACGCCAAGCCGATCACCGGCGGCTACAAGCTCGAGGGCTGCTGGTGGGGTGCGCTGGACCGCTGCGTGTACTTCGTGTCGTCGTTCGCCCGGACCGAGCTCGGCCCGAAGGTCGACCACGACGGGCAGGTCTGGCGCTACGACCCGCGGCGCAGGACGCTGCGGCTGATGGTGATCTTCACCCGGCCGAAGCCGGGCTCGGACGACCCCGAGTTCGATGCCCCGGACAACATCACGATGTCGCCGTACGGCGGGCTGATGATGTGCGAGGACGGCCTCGGCGAGCAGCACATCCTCGGCACCACCGAGGACGGCGAGGTGTTCAAGTTCGCCCGCAACCGGGTGAACAACGGCACGCCGGAGGAGCCGGAGTACGGCGAGCTCGCGGGGGCGGGCTTCTCGGCCGACGGGCGGACGATGTTCTTCAACGTCTACACCCCCGGCATCACCTACGCGATCACCGGCCCCTGGCGGCGCCGGCGCTGATTCGTCACGCCGGAGGTCAGCAGGTACTGGCCTCCGGCGTACGTCGCCATCGTGAGCGCGCTGCGGCCGGGGAAGTCGCGGCCGGACATCCGCAGCGCGATCAGCGCGTCGGAGAGCAGGAACAGCGCGCCGCCGGCACCGCTGCGCGGGTTGTGCCAGCGCGACACGATGGCCGTTGCCGTGAGCAACAACGCGTAGGCCGCGACCGGGATGCGCTGGTTGCCGAGGCCGCGCGACAGGACCGCGACCAGCGCCGCCCAGAGCGCGCCGTACGCCGCGACGACACGCCACGAGCGCTGCGTCGACTCCGGCAGCATCAGCGCTAGGTAGCAGGCGTGGGCTGCCGCGAAGGCGGCGATGCCTGCTGACTGGAGCTCGGTCTCCAGCAGGAGGTCGCCGGCGGCCGAGGCGAGTAGGGCGGCCTGGAGGAGCGGGGGAGCGTCGCGAGTGCGGGACCAGGCGAGCAGGAGCGGCATGAGCGTGGCTTTGCTGGCCTGGCGGAGGATCTTGACGTCGAGGGCGACGGCGGCGACGTGGGTGATGGAGGCGGTGGCGTACGCGAGGAGGCCTCGTCGGGTCTTCACCAAGTGGCTCAGGCTCATGGGGTCGAGTTTGCCGACTTGAGGTGAACAGGAAGGGCTGAGGCGGGGCGGGGAGGCCGGGGGCGGGGGTCTGGGGGAAAGCCCGGCCCCGGCGCGCTCAGCCGGGGGGCTTGGGGGTCACAGACTAGCAGGGCCGTCCGGGCTCGCCGATGACCACCGCGGACCCCCCCTC
>NZ_JBVJNV010000012.1:0-105450 GCF_055583505.1 Kribbella sp. NPDC104740
CCTACGCTGATTCCCGAGAGGCTCACGGTTTCGGGCGTAATACCTGATGACAACACCCCCCCCCCCCCCCCCCCTCCTCCCCCCCCCCCCACCCCCCCCCCCCCCCCCCCCCCCCCCCTCGACACCACGACCCCGGCGATACTTGCCAGTGTTCCGAGCGCCTGCCAGTCCGGCGTCGCCCGAGACCGCACCACCCGCCCGTCGAGGAACAACCGGTTGCTCACCCACAACCACAACGCCCCGGCCAAGGCGCCGACCGGCAACGGCAACATCGTCCACGCCAACGAGTCGTGCCGAGGCGAGAAGCTGACCGCCCGTACGCCGTACGCCACCACCAGCGCGACCACCGCGGCGGGCACGGCGATCGCGAGCGCCGCGGCCCACGGTTTGTCGGCGACCGCGGTGGTGAAACCGCGGTGCCCGCGACAGAGCTCCTCGGCGTACGCATCCAGCGCGCCGGCACGGACCCGAGCCTCTCCGGTCCCGATCCACTGGATCCGGCCCGCGCAACGCTTGCCGCGACGCCCCGGCCGGAAGAGGAAGGTCAGGCTGCTCCCGTCGGCGTACACCGCCCGGCCCTCGACCGTCGAGAGGTCCGCCGGCCGCTGCACCCCGAGCAGGTCGTCCGCGGAGCAGATCGTCTGACCGCCGCCGTGCCAGCTGATCTCGACGCCGTGAAAGACACTCTCGCCGGGCGGTGCTGACTCGGGCAGCCAGGTTCCGTCCTCGAGGAAACGGAAGAGTTTGCTCAGCTCAGCGAGGCTGAAGCTCAGCGACGGGATGCAGGACTCTCCGGCCGGTGTCTCCGCGGGGAGCTCGCTGTCGTGCGGCGCGACCAGCCGACGAGGAGGCTGGGTCCTGGCGTCCTCCCACTTCATACCAGTGCACCGCCGCTCAGGACGCCGACCCGGCCGACGACCCACGCGCAGGCGGCAGGAGCCTGATGGCGGGCGTCGCGGGGGAGTGCGTCGATCGCTGTCCAGACCTCGTGCCAGGCGGAAACCTGGTGCTTGGGGACGCTGCACGCCGTCAGGAACGCACGCGTCAGCTCCCACGTCGGCAGCGTGCGGCCGGCCGCCGCCCGCACCAGGTTCGTGTGCGAGTAGTGGGCCCCGGGAGCGAGTTGCCGGTAGGTCAGTCCCGTAGCGGCGCGGAGCCTGCGCAGCCCAGCTGCGAAGGCCTTCAGGGGTGAGCCGTCGTCACAGACCAGTTCGGTTTCGACTCGAGGCATGACCTGCGGTGTTCCCTTCCGTCACGGAGCGTGTTCCCGGTGAGTAGCTGACAAGGGATGAAACTAATGCCACTCCGGCCTGTTCGAGCGCACTTTTTGGTGCAACTTCTGAGTGAATGCTGAACCGCTTTTCCGTGCTCTCCGCAATCGATCGGAAGCTGCCCGATCGCGCACCAGGGCAGGCCAAACCCATCCTTCGGGTCTGATCAAATATCCAGCCCTGGTGTCAACAACAACGGTGCTCCGCGGCGGCGGTTATGCGACTCGCCGGTTCTTTGCAGAGATCTGACGCGGTCGGGAATTGTCTCGGTGGCGACTACGCAAAGTAGTGAAATGGTGTCTGAAAAAGATTTGCATGAAGGGTTGGCAACTCGGGCTCACCTCGTTAATGTCTTGCAGCAATCCACGGTGAGGGGTTGGTGTGCGGATGCGGAACGAGATGTCCCGGCGTGGGTTTCTGGCCGGGGTGGGAGCGGTGGCCGCTGCGGCGGCGGGGTGTTCCTCGGGGAGCACGAGCAAGTCGAGCGTGCTGCAGGTGTGGGGTGGGGTGCCGGCGGCGTCCGGGCCGCAGAAGGTGGTCGACGCGTTCAGGGCGAAGTTCCCGCAGTACCAGGTGAACTACACGCGGTTCGTCAACGACGACCGCGGCAATCTGAAGCTCGACACCGCGTTGCAGGGTGGGCTGGACATCGACGTGTACTTCACGTACGCGCAGGCCAATCTCGCGCTCAGAGCAGGATCGGGGCTGGCGGCTGATCTGACCGATCGGGTCGCGGCCGATCCCGAGCTGAAGGTGTTCCTCGACACCGACCAGCCCCGCGCCTTCCTCGACAACGGGCGGATCAAGGCCCTCGCCACCGCCCGCGAGCCGTACTTCGTGCTGTTCAACGAGAAGCTCCGCGAGCAGGCCGGTGTCGAGCTTCCGCACGACTGGACCATCGACGACTACCGCGCGACCGCCAGGAAGCTGACCACTGACCGGACCTACGGCTGCTACACAATCCCGGACGTCCCGCGGATCAAGCTCGGCCCCAACTACTGGTACGACGGCGACCGCTCGAACTTCGGCGACCCGCACTTCGAGCAGGCGTTCGCGCTCGGCCGCGAGATGATCGCCGACGGCTCGGCCTTTCCCTGGCGCGAGGTGCTCGCCCGCCACCTCGACGCCTACCAGCAGAACTCGTTCCTCCAGCAGGAGTTCCACCTCTGGTCGACGGCGCCGTTCAACCTGCGCTACCTGTACGACGCGAAGAAGTACCCGCACGACTTCAAGGTCTCCTTCGCGCCGCCACCGACCGTGGACGGCGGCGACTGGAACGGCGGTTCGTACAACAACTTCGTGATGGTCAACCCGAAGTCCCCGAAGGCCGACGCGGCCTGGGAGTTCGTGAAGTTCTGGCTCACCGAGGGCTCCGGCCCGATGCTGGCCGGCGGCAAGCTGCCGACGCTCGGCAACGTCACCGACGACCAGGTCGTCGCCGGCGTCCTGGGCAAGGAGCCGGACAAGTACTTCGACGTCGACTCGTTCCGCCGGGTCGTGCTCGGCGCCGAGCCGAAGCTGGCCACCGACACCCGGCTGGCCGGGTTCCCCGAGATCAGCCTCGCGCACGGCCAGCAGCGCGACCTGTGCTGGCTGGGCGAGAAGGACTCCGGCCCGGCCATCCGCGACGTCCGCCGGCTGGCCGACGCCGCGATCGCCCGTACCGAGAGGAGCTCGTGATGGTCTCCGCCACCGTCACCGCGGCCCCGGCCGTCCGGACCGAGAAGCAGCCGGGGATCAGCCCGCGCGGCTGGATCGGTTTCCTGTTCATCGCCCCCAACCTGCTCGGCGTGGTCGCGTTCACGCTGATCCCGCTGGTCAGCGTGATCCTGCTCGCGTTCACCGACTGGAACCTGGTCTCAGGTTTCGGCGGGATCAGCTTCGCCGGCCTGGACAACTTCGTCGCGATCGCCAAGGACCCGGGCTTCTGGAACGCGGTCGGTCTCACCTTCGTGTACGTCGGCGTCAGCGTCCCGCTGACCGTCGTACTGGGTCTCGCGCTCGGGATCGCCCTGAACCGGCCGCTGCCCGGCCGTGCGGTCCTGCGCGCGATCTTCTTCCTGCCCTACATCGTGAACACGGTCGCGATCGGGATGACCTGGCTGATGCTGATGAACCCGAAGGCCGGCCTGGTCAACCAGGTGCTCGGGATCTTCGGCCTCGAGCCGGGCTGGTTCGCCTCGTCGCACTGGGCGCTGCCGGCGCTGATCGTGATGGCGGTCTGGGGCGGTGTCGGGTACTGCTCGCTGATCTACCTGTCCGCGCTGCAGGACGCACCGAAGCAGCTGTACGAGGCGGCCGACATCGACGGCGCCGGGGTCTGGGCGAAGTTCCGCACGATCACCTGGCCGTCGTTGCTGCCGACAACGATCTTCCTGCTGGTGACGCTGATCATCGGCGCCTCGCAGGGCTTCGGGCTGATCGCGCTGATCACCGCCGGTGGTCCGGGGGACGCTACGACGACGATCTCGTACTACATGTACCAGACGGGGTTCCAGTTCTACCGGTTCGGCTACGCCTCGGCGATCGGCCTGGTGACGTTCGCCGGCGTACTGGTCCTGACGCTGCTGACCTGGCGCGCCCAGCGAGGGAGGGCTCTGCATGAGTAAGAAATGGCTCTGGGGGATCCCGCTCTGGATCCTCGCGCTGGCCTTCCTGGCGCCGTTCGCCTGGATGCTGTCGACGGCGCTCAAACAAGACATCGACGCCTACAAGATCCCGATGCAGTGGATCCCCGACCCCTTCCAGTGGGACAACTTCAAGACCGTCCTGGTCGGCGAGACCTCGGTGCTGCCCGCGTTCGGCCGCTCCGTCTTCGTCGCCGTACTGCGGGTCGCGGGTGAGCTGCTGACCGCGACGATGGCCGGCTACGCCTTCGCCCGGATGACCTTCCGGGGTCGCGACAAGCTGTTCCTGCTCTACCTCGCGACCGCGATCATCCCCGCCCAGCTGCTGCTGGTCCCGCGCTTCATCTACTTCCAGAAGCTCGGCCTGTACGACACGCTGTGGGCGCTGATCCTGCCTGGGATGTTCACCGTGCTCGGCACCTTCCTGATGCGCCAGTTCTTCGTCGCGCAGCCGGCCGAGTTCGCCGAGGCGGCCCGGATGGACGGCGCGAACGAGTGGCAGATCTTCCGCCGGATCTACCTGCCGCTGGCCACGCCGGTGCTCAGCGCGCTCGGCATCCTCGCGTTCGTCTGGTCCTGGAACGACTACGAGACGCCGCTGGTGCTGATCAGCTCGCCGGAGCACTACACGCTGCCGCTCGGGCTGACGAACTTCGTCGATGAGCAGGGCTCGATCGCGCCCGGGCTGACGATGGCCGCCTCGGTGGTCTCGATCGTCCCGGTGCTGCTCGTCTTCGTGCTGCTGCAACGCCGCTTCATCGCCGCGATGACCCACACGGGCATCAAATGACAGGGAGTCTGCTGTGAACGTCTCAGGTGTCTTTCCGGAGCTCGCGCAGGTGGGGGACTTCGGCCCGCCGCGCAGCGAGCTCGGCGTCGGTTCGCTGATGCCGTGGAACGGGAAGCTCTACGTCCAGAACTACAACTCGCACAAGGCGGCCAGCGGGGGCGGGGTCAGCCTGCGCCGGATCGACCCGGACTTCTCGATGGAGATCGTCCCGGAGACGCTCGGCGTCGACGGCACCTACACGAACCGCTTCGTGCACTTCCCGACGTCGCAGCTGGTGCTCGGGCCGCACGTGATCGACCGCGAGCACAAGATCCGGACGATTCCCGAGCTCACGCCGTACCGGGTCTGCGGCACCTCGCGGCACCTGACCAAACCCGACACGCACGTGTACGTGCTGGCGATGGAGGGTGAGGTGTTCGAGCTCGACCTCACGACGTACGCGTGTGTGCAGGTCTTCGACCTCAACGACGAGCTCGGCACCGACGGCGAGATGAAGGTGCACTACAAGGACTGCTACACCAGCTTCGGCCGGTTCGTGGTCTGCTCGAACGAGTACGAGGAGGCCGACTGGGACGGGCGTCAGGCCCGCGGGCGACTGGCCGAGTACGACGGCCGCGAGTGGCGGATCCTGGCCCGCAAGCCGTTCACCGCGATCGGCGGCCGGCACGAGTTCGGCGGCACGATCTTCGCTTCCGGGTGGGACCAGGCCTCGGCGATCCTCGAGGTGTTCACCGAGGCGGACGGAAAGTGGACCCGCTACCGGCTGCCGAAGGCGTCGCACACCTTCGACCACAAGTGGCAGACCGAGTGGCCGCGGATCCGCGAGGTCGAGCACGAGCGGCTGCTGCTCGACCACCACGGCATGTTCTACGAGCTGTCGCCATGGGCGTACGGCGGCAGGATCTGGGGCGTCCGCCCGATCTCGACGCATCTGTGGGTGCTCGGCGATTTCTGCTCCTGGCGCGGGATGTTCGTCGCCGGCGCGGACAACGCGTCGCCGAGCCACGGGCTGAACCCGACGACCGCCGAGCCGCAGTCGGGGCTGTGGTTCGGCAAGACCGACGACCTGTGGGGGTTCGGGAAACCGTCCGGTTGGGGCGGGCCTTGGTGGGAGACGCCGGTGGTCGCCGGGGAGCCTTCGGATCCCTATCTGATGACGGGTTTCGACAACAAGTGTCTGCACGTGGAGAACCTGGGCTCTTCGGCCATGACCGTGACGCTGGAGATCGACTTCCACGGGCACGGGCGGTTCGGTGCCTCGACCGCGTTCACCGTCGAACCCGGATCGCTGCACACACACGTTTTCCCGCCGGGCTTCAGCGCGCACTGGGTACGTCTGGTGCCGGACACGGACGGGATCGCCAGCGCCCAGTTCGTCTATACGTGATGATCGCGGAATGGGAAACGACGTGGACAGAGCCGACACCCCCAGCCCGCTGCAGCTCGCGAAACGGGCGCTGCCCGACCTGAACGGCGCGATGCTGCGGGTCGCCGAGCAGATCCTGGCCCACCCCGACGACGTCGCGCGCGGGTCGATCACCAAGCTGGCCGAGGCCGCGCAGACCTCGGCCGCGACGGTGACGCGGCTGTCCACCCACCTCGGTTTCGCGGGCTACCCGGCGCTGCGGGCCGCGCTCGCGATGGAGGTCGGACGCGGTCTCGAGGCCGGCTGGGCCAGCGACATCGGGCTCGCGATCGGGCCGGCCGACCCGCCGGAACAGGTGCTGAACGTGCTGGCGTCGACCCAGGCCAACGCCCTGCGCAACGCGCTCGCCTCGATCGACCTGAACGCGGCGACGCGGGTCGCGGACGCGATCGCGGGCGCCCGGCGTACGCACATCTACGGCGAGTGGGGCGACGCGATCCCGGCCCGCGAGCTGTACATCCGGTTGCTGCGGATCGGCATCCCGGTCTGGTTCTTCGACGGCCCGCAGTCGGCGCAGATCGCCGGGGGACTGCTCGGCGCTTCTGACGTGGCGCTTGTCGTCACCCGCTCCGGGACCGATCCGACGACCCTGGACTTCGTCCGCCGCGCGGCCGCGCAGGACGCCTTGACCGTCGCGATCACCGGCGTCGCCGCGTCGCCGGTCGGCGAGCTGGCCGACGTCACCTTCGACACCGGTACGCCGGTCGGCGGCACCTGGACCGAGTTCTTCGCCGGGCGCGCCAGCGACACGTTGACCGCCGGGCTGCTGTTCGTCCTGGTCGCGCAGCGCGTCCCCGACCACCTCACCGCGAACCACCCGAACGGGCCGGGGCAGCCCGTCGTACATCCCGACACGTAGAAGGGTCTTCCTGCATGCAGCAGCTCGACGTCCGTACCGATCTGACCGTTGTCGGCGGAGGTCTCGCCGGCGTCTGTGCCGCGATCGGCGCCGCGCGGCAGGGCCTGAGCGTCGCGCTGGTGCAGAACCGCCCGGTGCTCGGCGGCAACTCCTCCAGCGAGGTCCGCGTCTGGGTCTGCGGCGCGACCGCGCACGGCGTACAGCACTTCGCTCGGGAGACCGGGATCATGGGGGAGCTGTTCGTGGAGAACCAGTACCGGAACCCGCAGGGGAATCCGTACTACTGGGATCTGGTGGTGCTCGAGGCTGTGCGGGCCGAGCCGAACATCGCGTTGTATCTGAACACCGACGTTCGTTCTGTTGCGGCCGGGGACGGCGAGATCCGGTCGGTGACCGGGTGGCAGATGGGGTCGGAGAAGGAGATCACCTTCCACAGCCCGGCGTACGCCGACTGCTCGGGCGACGGACTGATCGGTTTCCTGGCCGGCGCGGAGTTCCGGACGGGGCGCGAACCGCGGTCGGCGTACGGGGAATCGTGGGCGCCGGAGGTGCCGGACGACAACACACTCGGCAGCACGATCCTCTTCTACAGCAAGGACGCCGGGGAACCGGTCCGTTTCGTCCCGCCGTCGTTCGCCCGCGACATCACGGAGACGTCGATCCCGTCGCGCCGGGTGATCCGCACGGACGCGTACGGCTGCGCGTACTGGTGGATCGAGTGGGGCGGCGCCCTCGACGTCGTCGACGACAACGAGGCGATCCGCGACGAGCTGCAGGCCGCGGTGTACGGGATCTGGGACCACATCAAGAACTCGGGCCTGTACGACGCCGACAACCTCACGCTGGAGTGGATCGGCGCGGTCCCCGGTAAACGCGAGTATCGCCGCTTCGTGGGCGACCACGTGCTGACGCAGCACGACGTACTGGGGCAGGTTCTCTTCGAGGACCGGGTGGCTTTCGGCGGCTGGTCGATCGACCTGCATCCGCCCGGCGGCATGTACGCCACCGAACGCGGCTCGAAACACTGGCACCCCGACGGGAACTACCACATCCCGTTGCGTTCGCTCTACTCGCGCAACGTCCGCAACCTGTGGATGGCCGGCCGCAACATCTCCGCCAGCCACGTAGCCTTCGGCACCACCCGCGTGATGGCCACCTGCGCCGTCCTCGGCGAGGCGGCGGGCGTCGCGGCAGCCGTTGCCCTCAGCAACGGGCTCACCCCTCGCGAGCTGGCCACCGAACACTTCCCGCTTGTCCGCCAAGCCCTGCACCGAGCCGACGCCTCAGTCCTGGGCGTCCCCGACACCGACCCCGCGAACCTCGCACTCACGGCCACCGCCACCGCGTCCTCAACCCTGCGCGACCTCTCCGTGGAAGTCTCCAACGGCACCTGGTCCTTGGACGCCGACCTCGCCATGATCCTCCCCGTCGACCCTTCTTTCGACGGCCTGGAACTCCTCGTCGACGCCACCGAGCCCACCACCCTCACCGCAGAACTCCACGACCCGCTCAAACCCCAGAACTACCTCCCCCTGGCCCACCTCTCCACCTGCACCGTCACCGTCCCTGCCGGCGAGAAGCTCTGGATCCCTCTGCCGTTGTCCCACCACCCTTCGACTCCCTCGAACGTCGTTCTCGTCCTGAAATCCAACCCCGCTCTCTCCGTCCACACCGCCCCCACAGCCCTCCCCGGCACCCTCTGCTTCACCCACCGCACGCCGTCCCCCGACGAGCAGTACACCGACCAGTTCCGCCCCTGGAAACACGTCCTTCCCCGAGCCGGCCTCTGCTACCGCGTCCTCACCCCCACCAGCGCCTACGACCCCTCAAAAACCATCGGCGGCTACTCCCGCCCGTACGGCGGCCCCAACCTCTGGTCCTCCGAAGACCTCGCCTGGGACCCCACCCCAACCCTCACCCTCACCTGGCCGACCCCGGTCTCGTTCTCGGAGGTCGTGGTGATCCTCGACGACGACGTAGAGGAAGACCTCATCAACCTCCACCACCACCGCTCGCCCCACGAGGTCCTTCCGACCCTCCTCCGCGACTACACCCTCGAAGCTCTCACCCCCGAGGGCACGTGGACCGAGCTGGCCACAGTCACCTCCAACCGCCAACGCCTGCAGCGCCACGCGCTACCCGAGGGAGTGGAGACCACCGCCCTCCGCCTGACAGCCCAAGCCACCAACGGCTGCCCGAGAGCCCACGTGGTCTCAATCCGCGCGTACTGAGGAGGTGAGCTTCGCCGCGCAACGGCTGACGATCAGGCGCTGGCCTTGGCTTTGGGTTTGTCCGGTGTGGGTTTGGGGCGGCGAAGGAACGTCCGGGCCGCCACGTGGAGCTGGGCGGCGGCTGCGACGCCGGTATAGCGGTCAGTGCGGGACATGGCGGCGATCTCGCCGACGCGGTGGATCAGTGGGCGGACACGGAACTCGATCGGAATGTCGAGGACCGTGTTCAACGCCTCCAGAGCGCCATCGAGTTCGCCCAGCTCCAGGTGGGCCTTCACCTGCTGCAGGCGGACCATCCGCTCCGCCCCGGCGTTGCGCTTGGCGTCGGTTGCCCGCTCGAACAGCGTCGCGCTGTGGTCGGCCCAGCGAAGCGTCTCCCGGGCCTGCCCGAGCGCGAGGTGCGCATCCGACCAGAGCCCCTCCGCGCGGGCCGACGTACAGAGGAGGAAACCGGAGAGTTCCGGCCGATGCCCCGGTACGGACATCCGCTGCGCGTCGGCGAGCGCCGTACGGGCTTGCTCGGTCCGCCCGGCGCGAGCGAGGTCGACCGCCAGCGCGCTGGCCAGGAACAGCCGCGACGAGCCAACGGCGTACCGCAGCCCGGACTCGGCGTACTCGGCCGCACCGGTGAAGTCGTCCTGCCAGAACGCCGTCGTGTGCTGCGTCGCGCGGACCCACGCCCGCAGGTCGTTGTGGTCGGCGGCGTCGGCGCACGCCCATGCCGTCCGGGTATGGATCTCGGCAAGGTCCGGGCGCCCGAGATCGACCGACATCCAGCCGAGGATGGTCAGCGCCCAACCGGCCGCCGAGTAGAGATCACGGGTCTGCGCCGGCGACTGCCGCCCGCCGAGCAGCTCGAACGCGCGGTCGCGAATCGCCCGCGACCGCAGGAACAGCTCCTTGGTCGGAACCCGCAGGTACTGCCGCGAGACCCGCTCGATGTCCGAGTGCAGCTGCTCGACGGTCAGTTCCCCGACGTTCGACGTCTCCGCCATCGGCAGGATCGACACCGACTCGTCGGCCGTCCGCACCATCTCGGCCTCCAGCCCCACCATCGACGAGATGCTCGCCTCCAGCTCCCCCTGCCCCGGCCGCGTCCCCGGCGAGAACCCGAGCTCGTTGTCCGTAGCAACGTTCAGCACCTTCCGCAGCCCCGCCCGGTACGCCGCCCCCGGCCAGCGCACCACCCCGCGTTCCAGCTTCGCGATGTAGTGCCCGTCCAGCTCGTAGTCGATCCCCGTGGTCTCCCACAGCCACCCACAGACCGCGTTCGCCAGCTCCCCCCGAGACATGCACTCACCCGGCACCACCCGCGACGGAATCCGCTCCCGAGCGTCCCGCAACAATCCGTTCACCTCCGACATGCCGCAACTGTAGGAGCGCGACCACGCTCGGTGACCACCGTTTCGCCCCCTGTGGACGAACTGCCCCACGATGCCCCGAGATGCCCCGACGATCTGCCCTGGACTTCCCCACTCAGGCACTGACGGGGCGTGCAACCGCTGCTTCCCACGCTGCCCAGCAGCCTGCCCCGCTGGTCGCAGGGCAAGCAGCACACCACTCGAGTACCGCAGGGCAACAACTGATCTGCCCCGCAGCTACCACCGGCGGCCACGTGCTGCTACCGCTGCCCAGCCCAGCCCAGCCCAGCCCAGCCCAGCCCAGCCCAGCCCAGCCCAGCCCAGCCGGGCCCAGCCCAGTCCAGCAGGGCCCAGCCCAGCCAGCCGGGCCTAGCCCGCAGCCGCACGGCACTGTCTGCCGCGCACCTGCACCACTGGCCACACGCTGCTACCGCCCGCCAGGACAGCCACCGCTGGCGCTGACCGCCCCGCTCTGCGCCGAACGTCGCCTGCCCTACCGCTGCCGCAGGCCTCCGGGGAACACCAGCCGCACCAAGCTGCGCCAACCTGCCCCGACTTGCCCCACGCCGACCCCGGTTGAGATGCCCTCCGGGCAACTCCCGTGGGCATCCCCGTCGCGGCGCCTGCCGACAACTCCCGCGGGCGCCCCCGAGGGCAGCTCGTGCGGTGCGCCCGCGCCGGCATGCTGTGCCCAGTTGATCTGCCCCGACTTGCCCCGCGTCGCCCCCGGTTGCGGTGGGTCTGCGGGCCCCCGGTGGGCGCCTCCTGTCGCGACGCCCGCCCGCGGGCGCCCCTGCAGAGAACCCTTGCGGGCAGCTACTGCGGTGCGCCCGTACTGGCATGCTGTGTCCGGTTAATCTGCCCCGGCCTGCCCCGGCCTGCCCCGGCCTGCCCCGGCCTGCCCCGGCCTGCCCCGGCCTGCCCCGGCCTGCCCCGGCCTCCCGCGTCCCGAGCGGTGCTGGATCCCACGTGGACGAACCAGCGCAACCGATCAGCCCGCCGGCTCCTCCGGCGGCATCAAACTGTGCGCCGGATCCCCCGGCGTCCGCCGGTCGCGCTTCATCTCCGCCTCGCGGACGTGGCGTACGCCGCCGCAGAACTCGTCGCGGGCTTGAGCTTCGAAGTCGGTGAAGGTGGCGAAGTAGCCGGTTTCGTAGTCGTCGACGATCTGGAACGTCCAGCGGTCCTGGATGACGTTGCGGCCGAGTAGCTCTCGTTCGATGCGGTCGGCAAACTCTTCATGGCCGGCTTTGCGGAACAGGTCCACGACCTCGTCCAGTTCGTTGTCTGCTCGCCCGGTCAGTTCGTGGAAGCCGTACAGGTATCCACGAGCCCGGTTGACGGTTTCGAGGGCGTGCGTGAGGCGCCCGACAGCGAGCACCGTCTGGTCGTCGAGGCCCTCGATCCTTGGCCGCGGGGAGTCTTGCGCGTCGTCGCTCATGAGTGCCCTGTACCCGCCCGCTAGGGTGGAACGCGTGCCGGAGGAAGCGATCACCACGCTACGGGCCGAGCTGGGCGGATTCGGGCGAGCGGAGGTTGGATTCGCGCTTCTGGAAACGTTCCTTCAGGTCGCAGGTCCCTGGGGAGTCGAGGCGGTCCTCGACGGGCGGCGTCTGTTGCTTCCGGACGAGATGACCGATGACCGAGCCCTGGTCCAAGGTCTCATCGAGCAGTCGAACACCTGGCCGGTCGAGAAGTGGGGACCTTTCACCGTTCACGAGCGGCGGTTCGACCTCGACGACGACCAGGCCCGGTGGGACTACACACGCCTCGCCTACTGTTCGTCGGCCGCCACCGTCTGGAGCCGAGGCCGCAACACGACGTACTTCGAGGTCGTCGACCACCACCGCGCGACGTACTGGCTTCCCACCAGTCTCAAGGACCAGTACTTCGCCACCCTCGAAGCCAAACGCTGGCAGATCCCGTCCGACTGGCTCACTGCAGTCCCCAAACAGCCCAAGCCGTGGTGGAAACGCGGCCGCTGAACCGGGTACGCCGGACGGCCGCGCGACCGCTGCAACGCTGAGCTGGGCATGCCGGACGCCCGACCGCTGCACCGGGGAGGCCGGACGCCCGACCGCTGCAACCACGTGACCGGATGCACCACCGCGAGGCACGCGCCACCGCTGGTGCGCGCATGAGGCGCGAGGTACGCGCCAGCACGAGGGGTGTGGCACCGCGGGGCACGCACCAGTACGAGGAGTGTGGCACCGCGGGGCACCCATCAGCCCAAGCGCACGGCAGCGCGACGCACGCAGCACCGCGAGATACGCGCGTCCCCGCCCGTGGCATCTGTACGGCCACGCGTGTGAGCGGGGCGCGCACCAGCGCAAGGTACGCATCAGCGCGAGGTGCACACCAGCGCGAGGTACGCACCAGTGCGAGGCACGCGCCAGCGCAAGGCGCGCGCAGCGCGACGGACGCAGCACCGCGGGTACGGGTGTCCCCGCCCGTAGCATCAGCACGGTCACACGTGCGAGCGCGAGGTAGGCACCAGTGCGAGGGGTCCGGCACCGCGGGGCACGCACCAGCCCAAGGCGAACGGCAGCGCGAGGTACGCCGCACCGCGGGGTACGCGCGTCCCCGCCCGTGGCATCAGCACGGTCACGCGTGCGAGCGCGGTGTGCGCAGCAGTGCGGTGCGCGCAGCAGTGCGAGGCGCGCAGTACTGCGAGGCGCGCAGTACTGCGAGGTACGCGCGTCCCCGCCTGTGGCGTCAGCACGGTCACGTGTGCGAAGCGCGGGTGCGCGTACCAGCGCGAGGGGTGCAGCACCGCGGGGCACGCACCAGCGCAAGGCGCGCAGCAGCGCGACGGACGCAGCACCGCGGGGTACGAGCGTCCCCGCCTGTGGCATCAGCACGGTCACGCGTGCGAGCGCGAGGTACGCACCAGCGCGAAAGGTCCGGCACCGCGGTGCACGCACCAGCGCGAGGGGTGCGCACCGCGGGGCACGCGTCAGCGCAGGGCGCACGGCAGCGCGACGGACGCAGCACCGCGAGGCATGCGCGTCCCGCCCGTGGCATCAGCACGGTCACGCGTGCGAGCGGGTGCGCGCACCTCGCGAGGGGTGCGGCACCGCGGGGCGCGACCAGTGCGAGGGGTGCACCGCAGCCGGGCACCCACAGCGCGATGCGCGCAGCAGCGCGAGGCGCGCAGTACTGCAAGGCGCGCAGTACTGCGAGGTACGCGCGTCGCCGCCTGTGGCACCAGCACGGTCGCGTGTGCGGGAACAGGCTTGATGTTAGGGGAGTCGTTGGGGCGGCTGGAGCCCGGCCGTTCTCGGGGACGGCCGGGCCGGGTGGGGTCAGTTGACGGCTGGGAGTTTTTCCAGGGCTGCGGCTACTGAGGCTTGGAGGTCGGCGTCGTTCCAGGAGCGGTCGGTAATGGTGCCGGCCAGGTAGGAGTCGTAGGCAGCCAGGTCTAGGTGGCCGTGGCCGCAGAGGGCGGTGAGGATGACTTTTTCCTCGCCGGATTCCTTGCAGGCTTGGGCTTCTTCGATGGCGGCGGCCAGGGCGTGGGTGGGTTCGGGGGCGGGGACGATGCCTTCGGTGCGGGCGAAGAGGACGCCTGCGGCGAAGCACTCGGACTGGGGTTTGGCTACGGCTTCGATCTCGCCGGTTTCGTAGAGGTGGCTGATCAGGGGGCTCATGCCGTGGTACCGGAGGCCGCCGGCGTGGATCGGGTCGGGGACGAAGTCGTGGCCGAGGGTGTGCATCTTCATCAGGGGAGTCATGCCGAGGGTGTCGCCGAAGTCGTAGGCGTAGGTGCCCTGGGTGAGGGTGGGGCAGGCGGTGGGCTCGACGGCGCGGACGACGGGGGACTGGCGGCCGGCCCACTTCTCGCGGAGGAAGGGGAAGGCGAGGCCGCCGAAGTTGGAGCCGCCGCCGGTGCAGCCGACGATGACATCCGGGGTCTCGCCGACCATGGCGAGCTGCATGAGGGCTTCTTCGCCGATGATCGTCTGGTGCAGGAGAACGTGGTTGAGGACCGAGCCGAGGGCGTAGTGGACTGACTCGTCCTGGACTGCCATCTCGACTGCTTCGCTGATGGCGATGCCTAGCGAGCCGGTCGAGTTGGGGTCTTCGGCGAGGATCTTGCGGCCGGCCTCGGTGAGGTCCGAAGGGCTGGGGTGGACGGTGGCGCCGAAGACGCCCATCATCGCGCGGCGGTAGGGCTTCTGGTCGTACGACGCACGGACCTGCCAGACCTCGCATTCCAGGCCGTACTGGGCGCAGGCGAACGCCAGCGCGGTGCCCCACTGGCCGGCGCCGGTCTCGGTGGTGAGCTTCCGGATGCCGGCTTTGGCGTTGTAGTACGCCTGGGGGACCGCTGTGTTCGGCTTGTGTGAGCCGGCGGGGGAGACGCCTTCGTACTTGTAGTAGATCCGTGCGGGGGTGTCGAGGGCCTTCTCCAGGCGGTGCGCGCGGTAGAGCGGGCTGGGGCGCCAGAGGCGGTAGACGTCGAGGACCTCGCCGGGGATGTCGACGTACTGGTCCTGGGTGACCTCTTGGAGGATCAGGTCCATCGGGAAGAGCGGAGCCAGGTCCTCGGGGCCCACGGGCTGGCCGGTGCCGGGGTGGAGGACCGGGGGCGGCGGCGCCGGCATGTCGTGCAGCACGTTGTACCACCGGGTCGGCAGCTCGTCCTCGGGCAACAGGATCTTCGTCGGCGTCGTCATGGAGCAAGTCTGGCGCGGGCGGGGGTGGTGGGCAACGAACTGAACCGGACCTTATGGGGCCCTTTTCGGACTTTGATCGTTCGGTTGCTGGTGACGTTGGGGATGACGTCGGCGGGGTGGTTGTGGGCTTGTGCTTCGGCCGGTGAGGTGCCGTGGGGTGCGGGTGGTGCCGAGATAGGCGGGATCGGAGCGCGTCAGTACGTCGTACTGTCGGTGTCCAGCCAGGTGTCGATGTCGGTTAGTAGGGCTTTTTGGGTTTCGGCGGGGGCTGTGGAGGCCAGGACTGAGCCTCGGGCCAGGTCGGCTAGTTCTTCGTCGGTGAAGTTGTGGATGGTGCGGGCGGTTTCGTACTGCTCTGCTAGGCGGGAGCCGAAGAGGAGGGGGTCGTCGGCGCCCAGGGCTATGCGGGCGCCTGCCTCGTAAAGGTGGCGGAGGGGGACGTCTTCGGGGCGTTGGTAGACGCCTAGGGAGACGTTGGAGGCTGGGCAGACCTCGAGGGCTACTTGGGCGTCTACTACTCGTTTGAGGACTTCGGGGTCTTCTACTGAGCGGACGCCGTGGCCGATTCGGCCGGCGCCTAGTTCGTCGAGGCAGGTGCGGACGGTGGAGGGGCCGCAGAGTTCGCCGCCGTGGGGGACTGCTAGGAGGCCGGCGTTGCGGGCTATGCGGAAGGCGGGGGCGAACTCGGAGGTGGTGCCTCGGCGTTCGTCGTTGGAGAGGCCGAAGCCGACCACGCCGCGGCCGACGTACTGGGAGGCCAGGCGGGCGAGGGTGCGGGCGTCAAGGGGGTGGCGGGTGCGGTTGGCGGCGATCACCACCTGTACGTCGATGCCCGTCGTCGTGGCCGCGTCGCGGGCGGCGTCGAGGACCAGGTCGGTGAACTCGGTGATGCCGTGGAAGCGGTTCGCGTAGCCGGAGGGGTCGACCTGGATCTCGAGCCAGCGGGAGCCGTCGGCCGCGTCGTCCTCGGCGGCCTCACGGACCAGACGGCGGACGTCGTCCTCGGTGCGCAGGACGGAGCGGGCGATGTCGTAGAGGCGCTGGAAACGGAACCAGCCGCGCTCGTCGGCCGCGGAGAGGTCCGGCGGCCAGTCGGTGCGGAGTGCGTCGGGGAGGCGGACGCCGTGCTTGTCGGCGAGCTCGACCAGGGTGAGGTGACGCATCGACCCGGAGAAGTGCAGATGCAGATGGGTTTTCGGCAGCAGCCGAAGGTCGCGTGGCGCCATCACAGAAGGTTACCGACAGATCGCTCGGGTCAGGAAACCGGGCGGTGTGGGAAGAGCTTGATCGTACGGCGGGGGGCTGGGGCGGGCGGAGATGCGGCCGGGAAGGTTGGCGGGGGTTGAGGTGCCTGCGGCCGGAGAAAAGCGTTGTGGGACGGAGGGCCGCGGAGTGGTGGGGGTGGTGGGCCGGGCTCGATGGGCTGGGGCGGCGTGATGCGGCCGGGGAGGTTGGCGGGGGCTGGGGTCGCGGCGGCCGGAGGAAGGCGGAGTGGGGCGGGGGCCCGGAGGAGGTGGATCGGGCTGCGGGAGGGCGTGGGGCTGAGGGGATGGTGGGCGGGCTGGGGGAGTGGCGGGCGGGCTGTGGAAAAGCGAACGGCCCGCCGGAGCAGGTCCGGCGGGCCGTCGTACAGCTGCGATCAGCTCAGGAGCTTGGCGATTCTGGAGACGCCTTCGGTGAGGTCGGCGTCGCCTAGGGCGTAGGAGAGGCGGAGGTAGCCGGGGGCTCCGAAGGCTTCGCCGGGGACTACGGCGACCTCGGCCTCGTCGAGGATGATCTCGGCGAGTTCGGCGGAGGTGGTGGGGGTGCGGCCGGCGATCTCGCGGCCGAGGACGCCCTTGACGGACGGGTAGGCGTAGAAGGCGCCGGTGGGTTCGGGGCATTCGACGCCGGGGATCTCGTTGAGCATCGAGACCATCAGCTTGCGGCGGCGGTCGAAGGCGACCTTCATCTCGTCGACGGCGCTCAGGTCGCCCTCGAGGGCGGCGATGGCGGCGCGCTGGGCGACGTTGTTGACGTTCGAGGTCTGGTGCGACTGCAGGTTCGTCGCGGCCTTGATGACGTCCTTCGGGCCGATCATCCAGCCGACCCGCCAGCCTGTCATCGCGTAGGTCTTGGCGACGCCGTTCAGGACGACGGTCTGGTCGGCGATCTCCGGCACCGCGACCGGCAGCGAGGTGAACTTGGTGTCGCCGTAGGTCAGGTGCTCGTAGATCTCGTCGGTGATCACCCAGATGCCGTGCTCGAGGGCCCAGCGGCCGATCGCCTCGATCGCCTCGGGGGTGTCGACGGCGCCGGTCGGGTTCGACGGGGAGCAAAACAGCAGCGCCTTGGTCTTCTCCGTGCGGGCCGCCTCCAGCTGCTCGACGGTGACCAGGTAGTTCTGGCTCTCGTCGGCCAGGACCTCGACCGGGACGCCCCCGGCCAGCTGGATCGTCTCCGGGTACGTCGTCCAGTACGGCGCGGGCAGCAGCACCTCGTCGCCCGGGTCGAGCAGCGTCGCGAACGTGTTGTAGACCGCGTGCTTGCCGCCGTTGGTCACCAGGACCTGGGCCGCCTCGATCTCGTAGCCGGAGTCCCGCTTGGTCTTCGCGACGATCGCCTGCTTGAGCTCGGGCAGACCGCCGGCCGGGCTGTAGCGGTGGTTCTTCGGATCGCGGGCGGCCGTGACGGCGGCCTCGACGATGTAGTCGGGCGTCGGGAAGTCCGGTTCGCCGGCGCCGAAGCCGATCACCGGGCGACCGGCCGCCTTGAGCGCCTTCGCCTTGGCGTCGACCGCCAGCGTGGCCGACTCGGAGATTGCACCAATCCGTGCAGAGATGCGGGAAGCCATGCCCCCATCCTGGCACCACCGGTGCGTGGGTGACATCTCGGTATCGCTTGCTGACACCGGCCGGTCCCGGGTGGTAGCCGCCGCGACGGGAACCATCCCGACCCGGGTGGCGTTCAAACCCCTGGAAGGCTGTAAGGTTCTGCTCGCGGTACGGCGCCCGGTGGGGTCGTGGCGGGGTAGGCCTCAGTTCGACCAGGTGGCTTCGACCCCGTACACTCTTCTAGTCCGGGCGTAGATGGCCCTGATCCGGCATGCCCGAGATCAGGTCAGCGGCGTCCGGGAGAGATTGCAGAGGGCACTAGCTCAACTGGCAGAGCATCGGTCTCCAAAACCGAAGGTTGGGGGTTCAAGTCCCTCGTGCCCTGCAACTCCTGACCGGCGCAGGGCCGGTCAGGCCGCCGCTAGCGAAAGAGGTAGGTCGTGACGGAGACGCGCACCCCGGCACCGTCCGGCGCCGGCAAGCCTGCGGAAGGCAAGTCGGGAAACCGGCTGCTGCGTTTCTACCGCCAGGTGGTCGCCGAGCTCCGCAAGGTCGTCTGGCCGACGCGCAAGCAGCTCTCCACCTACTTCGTGGTCGTGCTGACCTTCGTGGTGTTCGTCATCGCGATCGTGTCGGTGCTCGACCTCGCCTTCGGCTGGGCGATGTTCAAGATCTTCGGCTGACCGCCCGCGCCGCAGCGATCCACCGGCGCGCGGTCCCCAGGTGACCGGCGCAGACAACACCCGATGCAGAGATGACGGAGTACAACGTGTCCGAGCGTGACGACGAGGTCCTCGACGATTTCGAGGACGACTTCGACTTGTCCGCTGACGCCGACGACGATGACGACGTCGACCTGGATCTCGACCTGGACCTCGACGACGACGATGACGACGTCGAGCTGTCCGACGACGATGACGACGACCCGTTCGCCGACGTCGACGACGACAAGGCCGAGGCCGAGTACGCCGCCGACGACGACGCCGAGGACGGCGACGCCGACGAGGACGACTCCGACGACGAGCCGGTCGTGATCGTGGCCGCCGACGACGACGCCGAAGACGCCGAGGTGGTCACCGCCGCCGACGTCGACGACGCCGCGGAGGAGCTGGCCGAGGAGACCGCCGAGGTCGCGCCGGACGACACCGAGGAAGAGGTCGAGGACGACGCGGTCGTCTTCTCCGCCGGTGCCGACGATGACGACGCCGACGAGGACGAGGACGACGACGCCACCGGCGAGGCCGCGGAAGAGGCCGAGCCGGAGGAGCCGGGCGACCCGCTCGAGGAGCTGCGCGCCACGCTGCGCTCGCAGATCGGCGACTGGTACGTGGTGCACACGTACTCGGGGATGGAGAACCGGGTCAAGTCGAACCTGGAGAACCGGATCACCTCCCTGAACATGGAGGACTACATCTTCGAGATCGTCGTGCCGACCGAAGAGGTCGCCGAGATCAAGAACGGGCAGCGCCGGATGGTGAAGCGCACCGTGCTCCCCGGCTACGTGCTGGTCCGGATGGACCTGACCGACGAGTCCTGGTCGACCGTGCGGCACACGCCGTCGGTGACCGGTTTCGTCGGGAACAGCCAGAAGCCCGTACCGCTCAGCCTCGAAGAGGTCGAGAAGATGCTCGCTCCGGCCGTCGTGGCGGCGGCCGAGGCGGCGGCGGCCGAGACCGGCGCCGCACCGACGAAGACCGCGGCCAAGAAGAAGGTCGAGGTCGCCGACTTCGGTGTGGGCGACTCGGTCATGGTCGTCGACGGGCCGTTCGCGACCCTGCACGCCACGATCACGGAGATCAATGCCGACGCCCAGCGGATCAAGGCGCTGGTGGAGATCTTCGGCCGGGAGACCCCGGTGGAACTCAGCTTCAGCCAGATCCAGAAAGTCTAAGGACCCGAAATGCCTCCCAAGAAGAAGATCGCTGCCCTGGTCAAGGTGCAGCTGCAGGCCGGTGCCGCGACGCCGGCACCGCCGGTCGGTACCGCTCTCGGTCCGCACGGCGTCAACATCATGGAGTTCTGCAAGGCGTACAACGCCCAGACAGAGTCCATGCGTGGCAACGTCGTACCGGTCGAGATCACCATCTACGAAGACCGTTCCTTCACCTTCGTCACCAAGACGCCGCCGGCGCCGGAGATGATCAAGAAGGCCGCCGGTCTGCAGAAGGGCTCGCCGGTCCCGCACAAGGAGAAGGTCGGCAAGATCACCAAGGACCAGGTCCGGGAGATCGCCACCACCAAGATGCCGGACCTGAACGCCCGCGACATCGACGCCGCGATGAAGATCATCGAGGGCACCGCGCGCTCGATGGGCGTCACGGTCGACAAGTAGCACCTCAAAACCACAGCAGGTGTGGGAAGGGCAGCGACAGCTGTCCGCGACCACCACAACGGACGACGAGCAAGCCGTCCGGCACACAGGAGAAAACGTAATGGCACAGCGCAGCAAGGCGTACCGCACGATCGCGGAGAAGATCGACTTCGATCACCTGTACAGCCCGCTCGAGGCGATCAAGCTCGCCAAGGAAGCGGCCGGCAGCAAGAAGTTCAACTCGACGGTCGACGTCGCGATGCGGCTCGGGGTCGACCCCCGCAAGGCCGACCAGATGGTGCGCGGCACCGTCAACCTTCCGCACGGTACCGGCAAGACGGCACGGGTCCTCGTCTTCGCCACCGGTGAGAAGGCCGAGCAGGCCAAGGCGGCCGGCGCCGACTTCGTCGGCGACGACGACATGATCAAGAAGGTGACCGACGGCTGGCTGGACTTCGACGCCGTCGTCGCCACCCCCGACCTGATGGGCAAGGTCGGCCGGCTGGGCCGCGTGCTCGGACCGCGTGGTCTGATGCCGAACCCGAAGACCGGCACGGTCACCCCGGACGTGACGAAGGCTGTCACCGACATCAAGGGCGGCAAGATCGAGTTCCGGGTCGACCGGCACGCGAACCTGCACTTCATCATCGGCAAGGCGTCGTTCGACGAGGCCCAGCTGGTGGAGAACTACAGCGCCGCGCTGGAGGAGATTCTCCGGCTGAAGCCCTCCAGCTCCAAGGGGCGCTACATCAAGAAGACCGTCTTCTCGACCACGATGGGTCCGGGCGTCCAGGTGGACCCCAACGTCACCCGCAACATGCTGGGCGAGGACGACAACGCCTGAGCTTCGGCTCACCTGTAGCACCCGAAAGGCCCCGGTCGACCGACCGGGGCCTTTCACTGTTCAACACCGCGCCGTCTCAGACCCGCGCCGCCGTCAGGCGGAGCGCGGCGTCGGCGGTCCGGACGGTGAAACCGTCGTGATGGGTCGCGACGATGCTGCCCGGCGCACCGGCCCTGGCCTCGGTCGGCTCGGTCCGGGCGACCAGGTACTCGGCGCCCTCGAGGCGGACCCGGGCCATCACCGCGGTGATGTTGAGCGCCGCGGCCTTCCGGCGTACGACGGCCGACGGCTCGGTCAGGTCGAGCACGTACTCCTCCGGCGTGAACCGCGGCGCCTCCGTCACCTTCGCCGGGTCCTGCGGCTCGCCGCGGTCACCGGCGACGGCCCGCGGAACGGCCTCGTCGAGGCAGGACGTGAGCAGCGTCCGCCAGCACTCCATCAGCGGGCCGCCGTTCAGGTCAGCCGGCAGCGGCATCGAGCGCTGCGCGAGCACCGCGCCGGTGTCGAAACCGGGCTCGGTCCGGTGCACGCTCGCGGCGACCTCGTCGGAGCCCTCGTAGATCAGCCGCTGCGGGTTCGGGCCGCGGCCGATCGGCAGCGGCGACGGGTGGCAGTTCAGTGCGCCGTACCGCGGGACCTTCAGCACCTCGTCGGGGATCAGCCGGGGGAACGCGGCGGAGATCACGAGGTCGGGCTCCATCGCCTCGATCACCGGCGCGGCGACCGCGCGCAGCTTGTTCGTCACCAGCACGTTCAGCTCCGCGGGCACGCTGGCGATCAGCGGCGGGGCGGTCGGGTCGTAGCGCTCGCCGCCGACCGGCAGCGTGACGAGCAGGACGATCTCGTGGCCGTTGCGGGCGGCCCATTCGGAGACGACGCGGTACCCGGCCTGGAAGGTGTTCAGGGTGACGATTCGGAGCATGGTCACATCGTTGCACCGTCAGTGATCGGCGCCCGGAACGCGGCAAGAACTCGCCGCCGCGACCAGGTCGGGTGTGACCGCGGCCGGAGTGGGCACGCCGGCCAGGGCGAGGGCGTGCGCCAGTTCGTCGTACAGGTCGGTGAGGAGGCGGGTGACGCCGGGGGAGCTGCCGACGGACAGGGCCCAGAGCGCCGGGCGGCCGACGAAGACGGCGCGGGCGCCGAGCGCGAGCGCGGCCAGGACGTGCTCGCCGCGGCGGATGCCGCCGTCGACATAGACCTCGGTGCCTGGGACAGCCTGGACGACCTCGGGCAGCGCGTACGCCGTGGCGACCGCGCCGTCGAGCTGGCGGCCGCCGTGATTCGAGACGATCAGGCCGGCCGCGCCCGCGTCGACGCAACGCCGGGCGTCGTCACCGCGCAGAATGCCCTTCACCACCACGGGCAGATTGGTGTGTTCGTGCAGCCAGCCGATCACGTCCGGCGTCAGGTCGTCGGCCTTGGCCAGGTCGTCGTCGGAGTACGCCGACTCGTCGACGTTCGCGCGCAGATGCCCGGGCTGCACGACCTCCCACACCGTCGGCCCGTCGTCCTCCTTGCGGCCGACGACCGGTGTGTCAGCAGTCAGTACGACGGCCCGCGCACCCGCGGCCACCGCCGCGTCGAGCATCTGCCGGGTGTAGTCGCGGTTGCGGGTCACGTAGATCTGCAGCCACCACGGCGCTCCGGCCGCGGCGATCTCGGCGTACGTCGTACCGGCGTTGCTGGAGACGCCGAGCACCGACCCGGCCGCTGCTACTCCGGCCGACATCGCCGCCTCGCCGTCGGGATCGGCCTGCCGCTGCAGGGTTGTCGGCGCGACCAGGACCGGACCGGCGACCGGAGTGCCGAGCACTGTCGTCGCCGTGCTGATCGAGGACACGTCGGTCAGCACTCGCGGCCGGAACCGGTACGACGACCAGGCGGCGACCGCCTCGCCGACGCTGACGCCGCCGGCCGAGCCCTGCCGGAAGTACCGGTGCACCGCCTCGGGCAGCTTCTCCGCCGCGGCCGCTTCCAACCCGTCGATCCATCGCATGCCCCCGATCCTCGCACCCTGGGGATATCCGCGGGTGGGTTTTCCAGCGGCCCGGTAGAGTAGAGGCATGCAGCAGCACGGGCAGCGATTTCCGCGCCCCGGCCGGCACAGCGGTGCCGTCGGGGTGGGCCGCTGCTGCGCTCTCTCCCTGAGGTGACCGCGGCCGGTCGGGGTGTGTGGTTTCCCCCGGACCTGCTCATCTCAGGAGATTCATCATGGCTGTCCTCACCACCTCTGAACTGCACGCTGCCCTCGCCCTGCGCGACCTCGCCGACCCGGCTCAGGGTCCGCACGCGATCCAGCTGATCGTCGACGCGCTCCGCGTCGCGCTCAACCGGGCCTGGCCGTACACCGAGACCTGGGTCCGGCGCGACCACCCGGTCGTGCCGCTCGCCGACAACTACGACAACCTCGGGTACGCCGCCGACGCGGTCACCCGTGATGCCCGCTACACCCGCTACGCCTCGGACGGCGAGGTGCTGCGCAGCCACACCTCGGCGATGATCCCGCCCGCGCTGCGAGAGCTGGCGCAGTCACAATCGACCGACGTACTGATGATCTGCGCCGGGATCTGCTACCGCCGCGACTCGGTCGACTGGCAGCACACCGGTACGCCGCACCAGCTCGACGTCTGGCGGATCAGCCGTGACGTCGAGCTCGGCGAACCCGAGCTGGAGCAGCTGATCGAACGCCTGGTCAGCACGGTCCTGCCCGGCCGGATGTACCGGACCGTTCCGGCCGTGCACCCGTACACGACGCACGGGCGGCAGATCGACGTCCTGCTCGACAACCAGTGGATCGAGATCGGCGAGTGCGGCGTCGCGGCGCCCGCCGTCCTCAGGCGGGCCGGGCTCGACGAGCGCTGGACCGGGCTCGCGATGGGCCCGGGGCTCGACCGGCTGATGATGCTGCGCAAGGGGATCCGCGACATCCGGTTGCTGCGGTCGACCGATCCGCGGGTCGCCGCGCAGATGCTGGATCTGCAGCCGTACAAGGAGGTCTCGGCGATGCCCGCCGTACGCCGGGACCTCTCGGTCGTCGTCGGTCCGGACACCGATCTGTCTCCGGAGCTGCTCGGGGACCGGGTCCGCGCCGTGCTCGGAGAGGACGCGGCCGAGTCGGTCGAGGTGCTGAGCGAGACGTCGTACGACGAACTCCCGGACGCCGCCCGGCAGCGCCTGCAGCTCGCGCCCGGGCAGCGGAACGCGCTGGTCAGGCTGGTCCTGCGGCCGGTCGACCACACGCTGACCGACGCCGAAGCCAACCAACTCCGCGACCAGGTCTACAAGGAACTGCACGAAGGCCCGGTCGTGGAGCTGATCGGCTGAGCGCCGTGGCGTTGCTCTGGGTCAAATGATGGCCCAGAGCAACGCCGCCATCCCGAAACCGACCAGAGACAAGACGGTTTCCAGGACCGACCAGGTCAGCAGGGTCTCCTTGACGGTCATGTTGAAGTACTTCGCGACGATCCAGAAGCCGCCGTCGTTCACGTGGCTGAGGATGATCGAGCCCGCGCAGATGGCGGCGGCGATCAGCGCCAGGTGGGCTTGCGAGTAGCCGTCGGCGGTGAGCAGCGGGCCGACGATACCGCCGGTGGTGACGATCGCGACCGTCGCCGAGCCCTGCGCGATGCGCAGACCGCAGGAGATGACGTACGCCAGGAGGAGCACCGGGAGACCTGCGCTGGACAGGCTCTTGGCGAGCGCGGCTCCGACGCCGGTGGCCGAGATGACCGCGCCGAAGAAGGCACCGGCGCCGACGACGAGCAGGATCATGCCGACCGGCTTCAGCGAGTTGCTGCTCAGCTCGCTGAACTCGGCGTTGCTCATGCCACGCCGTACGCCGAGCAGGTAGTACGCGAGCAGGACGGCGATCAGCAGTGCGACGGCCGGGTTGCCGAGGAAGGTCAGGACGCTGAGCAGGTCGCGGTCCGGGTCGAGGATCAGCGTGCCGAAGGTGGCGCCGAGGATCAGGATCAGCGGCAGCACGATCACGCTCATCACCAGCGCCAGCGAAGGCTCCGGCCGCGATTCCTCCTCCGGCGCGACGTAGTCGGCCGGAACGCTGACCGGAACACGCGGCGCGATGTAGAGCGGCCAGAGGATGCCCGCGACGGCGAACGCCGGCAGGCCGCAGGCGAGACCGATGATGATCAGCCAGCCCATGTCGACGTGCAGCAGCCCGGCGACCGCGGTCGGGCCGGGGTGCGGTGGCAGGAACGCGTGCGTCATCGACAGGCCCGCGAGGACCGGGAGCGCGTAGAGGACCAGCGACTTGCCGCCGCGCTTGGCCGCGACGTACACGAGCGGGGCGAGCACGAAGATGCCGATGTCGAAGAAGACCGGGATGCCGAAGATCAGGCCGACCAGGCCCATCGCGACCGGCGTCCCCTTCGGGCCGAACAGCTTCAGCAGGCGACGACTCAGCACGTCGGCACCGCCGGAGCGTTCGAGCAGCGCGCCGAGCACCGTGCCGAGGCCGATGATCACCGCGATGTGGCCGAGGATGCCGCCGAAGCCCTTCTCCAGCAGCGAGTCGCTGGACTTCAGCGCCGTACCGACGATCGTGCGGACGTTCAGCCCGGCCGCCAGGGCCAGGAACAGGCTGGTGGCGAGCAGCGAGATGAACGGTTCGAGCTTGACCTTGATGATCAGGAACAGCAGCAGCGCGATCGCTACCACGCACAGCAGCAGCAACCCGGGGGTGCTGGTGTGCAACCAGTCGATGGCTCCGGACATGGGGGACTCCGAGGGGTGGGGAGGGACCGCGGTCGGGACTACCGCGGTACGGGCACTGCGGTCAGCTCAGAGCTGCACAGAAGGACTTCGCCTTCGCGGTGATGTCGGACCAGTTGCCGGCCGCGACGTCGGCGGGGGAGACGACGTCGGTGCCGGCGCTCACCGCGAGCGCGCCGGCGTCGAGGAACGCGCGCGCGTTCGCCGAGTTGACGCCGCCGGACGGGACCAGCGGTACGCCGGGGAACGGGCCGTTCAGGTCCTTCAGGTACTTCGGGCCGAACTGGTGGGCCGGGAAGATCTTCACCGCGTCCGCGCCGAGCGCGATCGCGGTCATCACCTCCGACGGGGTGAGCGAGCCGAGCACGATCGGTACGCCGGCGTCGTGCGCGGCGGCGACGATCGCGGCGGCCTCGGGGCCCTGGCCGGGAGTGACCAGGAACTTGGCGCCTGCATCGACCGCTGTACGGGCCTGGGCCTCGGTCTGCACGGTGCCGGCGCCGACGACCGCGCCGGTGTCGCCGGAGGCGGCGCGCTCGAGGTGCTTGGGGAGGTCGGGGGTGGTGAAGGTGAGCTCGATGACGTGGATGCCGCCGGCAACGAGCGCCGAGCAGAGATCGCGGGCGTCGGTGATCTCGGGGGCGCGGACGACGCTCAGCACGCGGTCGGCGCGGAGGAGGTCGAGGGTGGTCATGCGGATCCTTTCGTGGGGGTGGGGCGGAGATCCGTCGGGGAGACAGGTGGAGGCGGGGGCTGGTACTTGGGTGGCGTCAGGGAGCGCGGCGGATTGCTCGGCCGGGGAGGGCGTCCGTTCGTGCGCCGTTCTCGATGACGGGGACTCCGGCGACAAAGACCCAGGGAATGCCTTCGGCTTGCTGGCGGGGTCCGGCGAACGTCGCGGTGTCCTTGACCGTCTTCGGATCGAACAGGACCAGATCGGCGTGGTACCCCTCGCGGATCAGGCCGCGATCGGTCAGACCGAGCCGGCGCGCCGGGCGGCCGGTGAGGTGGTGGACGCAGTCGGCGAGGTCGAGGACGCCGAGCTCGCGGACGTAGTGGGCCAGGTAGCGCGGGAAGGTGCCCCAGGCGCGCGGGTGCGGTTTGCCGCCGACCAGGATCGCGTCCGAACCACCGGTGTGCGTCGGGTGCTGCATGATCGCCTGCACGTTCTCCTCGTGGCCGACGTGCTGGAGGATCGTGGTCGCCAGGTTGTCGCGGATCAGGAGGTCGAAGAAGACCACCGCCGGTGGCTTGTCGATCCCGGCCGCGATCTCGGCGACGGTGTTGCCGACGGCACCGGAGAGCGTCGGGTTCTTCACGCCGCCGATCTCGATCGTCTGCCAGTCGGTGACGCAGCCGTGGCAGCCGTCGGTGCCGACCTGCTCCAGCTCGTGGGTGATCCGGGCGCGGTCGTCGTCGTTCTGGAGTCTGGCGAGCAGCGCGTCGGGGCCGCCCTCGGCGGTCCAGCTCGGCAGGATCGCGGCCAGGGTGGTTGCCCCGGGCAAGTACGGGTAGGTGTCGGTGGTGATGTCGACGCCCTGGGCGAGGCCGTCGTCGATCATCGCCAGCAGGTCGACGCCGCGGCCGCGGTTGGGCTCGAAGTTCATCGTCGCGTGGGTGAGGTGGAGGGCGCAGCCGGAACGCTTCGCGACGTCGATCATCTCGGCGTACGCGTCGAGGGCGCCCTTGCCGTACGAGCGCTGGTGCGGGCTGTAGTAGCCGCCGTACTCGGCGACGACCTGGCACAGCTCGACCAGTTCCTCGGTGGTGGCGAACATGCCGGGGGTGTAGGTGAGGCCGCTGCTCATGCCGACGGCGCCTTGCTGGAGGCCTTCGGCGAGGAGGCGCTTCATCTCGGTCAGCTCGGCGGGGGTCGCGGGGCGGTTCTCGGTGCCGACGACCATCATCCGGAGGGTGCCCTGGGGGACCAGGTACGCCGCGTTGCAGGCGATGCCCTGGTCGAGGCGGGCGAGATAGCCCTCGACGGAGTCCCAGGAGAAGTCGAAGTCGTCGGGCTCGCCGTTCCAGCCGGCGATCTGGCGGCGGACGGCGGTGCGCGTCGGTGCGTCGATCGGGGCGAAGGAGAGGCCGTCCTGGCCGAGCACCTCCAGCGTCACTCCCTGGCTGACCTTCGCGGTGTGGTCGGGGTTGGCGAGGATCTGCAGGTCGGAGTGAGCGTGCATGTCGATGAAACCGGGGGAAAGCACCAGCCCAGAAGCATCGATCGCCCGCCCGCGGCCCTGCGGGCCGCGGGCGGGGGGAGGGGAAGGGGCGGTGGCCCCGGGGCCCTCGCCTTCGGCTGGGCGCGGGGTGATCGTGGCGATCCGGCCGGCCTCGATCTGCACGTCTGCGGCATAGGCGGGGGCGCCTGTTCCGTCCAGCACCGTGGCGTTGGTGATGTGCATCAGAAGAACGTCCTCACCAGGTCGACCACGACCGGGTCCGCGGCGTCCGGGTCGTCGATGACCGGGATCAGGCCCCACTTGTCGAACGCCGTACAGGGGTGGGAGAGGCCGACCCGGAGCTCGTCGCCGATGACGACCGGTGGTTCGCCTTCGAAGCGGAGGAAGCCGTGCTGGTCGTTGAGCTTGGTGACGGTCAGGCCGGACAGGACGGTGGGGGACTCGCCGGCACTGCGCGGGCGGAGGAGTTGCGGCTCGGGCATGCCCTCGTCGAAGGGGAGGTCTCGTTTGCCGGCGTCGAAGATGGCCAGGCCTGGTTCAGGCTGGGAGGTGACGCGAACCCAGCCGTGCATGGACGGGATCAGGCGGCCGCCGTCGGTGCGCGGCGCGGAGCCGAGGGGCGAGATCTCGCGGTAGTAGCCGTCGTCGTGGGCGATGTACGCGCCGGACCGCAGCACCACCCGCGCACCGGAAGCCGACAACGGCCCCAACACCTTGGCGACCTGCTCGAAGTACGCGCTGCCGCCTGCGCTGACCACCGGAACGATGCCGGCCGGGTAGAGGTCAGCCAAGGCAGCGTGCACGTCGGCGAGGGTCTGCAGGTACGCGCGGACGTGTTCGAGCCCGGCCTCGTCGGCGCCGTGGGCGATGGCTCCCTCGTAACCGGCGACGCCGGCGAGGCGGAGAGTGGAGGACGCGGCGATGGCCTCACCCACGGCGAGGGCTGTCTTCAGGTCCCGCGCGCCGGTGCGGCCTCCAGCGCCACCCATCTCGACCAGTACGTCGAGCGGCCGCGCGTCCGCCCCGACGTGCGCGGCCCGCGCCGCCTCCAGCTGCTCGACCGTCTGCACCGAGTCGGCCCACACCAGCACCTCGAACGCCGGGTCCGCGGCGAGCTCGTCGGCGATCCAGCGCAGCTGCAGCGGGGAGATCACCGCGTTCGCGACCATCACCCGCCGTACGCCGAACGCCCGCGCGACGCCGAGCTGGAACCCGTTGGCCAGCGTGATCGCCCACGCGCCGGCGTCGAGCTGGGCCGCCCAGAGCGCCGGGGCCATCGTGGTCTTGCCGTGCGGCGCGAGCTCGACGCCGTGCTCGGCGCACCAGCGCGCGAGCGTCGCGAGGTTGTGCTCCATTCCCGGGCCGGACAGCGTCAGCAGCGGGGTCGGCAGCTGGGACAGCCGGGGCCGGGCGGCGAGGATCTCGCGGACGGTCCGGCCCCACCACGCCGGGGGCAGCGCCTTGTCCTGCCAGCTGACCGGCTGGTCCGCGAGGGCGGCGACCGCGGCGGCGTCGTAGGAAGCTGTCATCAGCTGATTCCTCCATGATTGCAAGGCGTGCAACGAGCGTTGCGCATTCTGACCACTCGGTTGTAGCATCGCGCCAGAACTCCCGTCAACGGACTGCGAGAGAGGACACCCGATGGTCGACCCGGTGCCCCGCGCGGTCTGTCTCGGCGAGGCGATGATCATGCTCGCCGCCGATACGGGTGCCCCGCTGGAGGATGTCGAGACGTTCCGGCGGTCGGTCGGCGGTGCCGAGTGCAACGTCGCCGGTGGGCTGGCCGCGCTCGGCGTTCCGACCGGCTGGATCTCGCGGCTGGGTGCCGACGGGTTCGGGCGGCACGTGCTGCAGGACCTGCGCGAGCGCGGCGTCGAGGTCGGTGGGGTGGAAGACGATCCGGTGCGGCCGACCGGGCTGTACGTGAAGCACAGCCGGGCGGGGCGGACGCGGATGCACTACTACCGGTCCGGCTCGGCGGCGTCGGCGATGGATCCGGGGTTTCTGGATCGGCCGGCGGTGCGGAACCGACTGGTCGGGGCCGAGTTGGTGCACACGACCGGGATCACCGCCGCGCTGTCCGACGAGACGGCGGCGATGCTGGATCGGCTGGCGGCGCTCCGGGAAACGCTCGGTTTCGTGCTGAGTGTGGATCTGAACTGGCGGCCGGCGTTGTGGCGGGAGAAGGACCCGGCGCCGCTGTGGCGGTTGCTGCGGGCGGCGGACGTGGTGCTGATCGGGGCGGACGAGGCGATGCTGTTCGCGGGGACGAGTGACCCGGACGAGCTGCGCGCCTTGTTGGGGCCTAGGGCAACGATCGTGGTGAAGTCGGACGCGCACGTGGCGACGGCGCTGGAGGCTGATGGTCACCGGACAGAGGTCCCAGCCCTCACCGTCGACGTGGTCGAGCCGGTCGGCGCAGGCGACGCCTTCGCGGCCGGATTCCTCGCCGCCACGCTCGAAGGTCTGCCGATGGAGCAGCGCCTCCGCTCGGGCCATCTCAGCGCGGCTGCCGTCCTGACCGTGCCGGGCGACCACGCGCAGCCGCCGGAGCCGGCGGTACGGCGTACGTTGCTGGAGTGCTCGCCCGACGCCTGGGCGACGACGAGCTTCGGGCCGAGGGGAGTGCTGGTGTGAGTCAGAGTCTGGGCCGTGCCCTGCAGATCCTGGTCAGTCTCGGTGAGGGCGACCGGTCGCTCGACCAGCTGGCGACCGAGCTCGACGTGCACAAGACGACCGTGCTCCGGCTGCTCCGCACGATGGAGGCCGAGCGCTTCGTACGCCGGGACGAGGCGCACCGCTACCGCCTCGGCTCCCGACTCTTCTCGCTCGCCGACGCGTCCCGCGAGCAGCACGTCGTCCGGGACGTCGCCGCGCCGCACCTGCGCACGCTGAACCAGCGGACCGGGCAGACCGTGCACCTGGCGGCGTACGAGAACGGGCAGGTCATCTACATCGACAAGCTCGACAGCGTGCAGTCGGTGCGGATGTACTCGCAGGTCGGCGTCCCGGCGGCGCTGCACTGCACGGCTGTCGGCAAGGTGCTGCTCGCGGCCCAGCCGAAGCGGCAGCGCGAGGCGCTGCTCGCGACCATCGAGTACCACCAGTTCACGCCGAACACGATCACCGGACCGGACCAGCTGCGCGACGAGCTGGACCTGGTCCGGGCACAGGGCTGGTCGCACGACCGGGCCGAGCACGAGTCGTTCATCAACTGCATCGGCGCACCGATCACCGAGCGCTCCGGCCGGGTGGTCGGGGCGGTGTCGATCAGCGTGCCGGACGTCCTGCTGAACTACGACCAGGTCCTGGAGCTGCTCCCGGACCTGCTCACCACCACCGCCGCCATCGGCGCCGACTACTCCTAGAGAGGCTTTCATGTCCGACAAGACCGCCGTGTCCACCACCGACGCCCCCGCCCCGATGCCCGTGTTCTCCCAGGGGGTCCGCAAGGGCAACCTGCTGCAGGTGTCCGGCCAGGGTTCGGTCGACCCGGCGACCGGTCAGTTCGTCAACGAGGGCGACGTGAAGGCGCAGACCATCCGGGTGCTGCAGAACATCGAGGCGATCCTGAAGGCCGGCGGCGCCACCTTCGACGACGTCGTGATGCTGCGCGTCTACCTCACCGAGCGCGAGCTGTTCGCCCCGATGAACGAGGCGTACGCCGAGTTCGTCGGCCCGCGCTGCCCGAGCGGCGTGCTGCCGTCGCGGACCACGGTCTTCACCGGCCTCCCGCTGGAGCCGATGCTGGTCGAGATCGACGCCCTCGCCTCCCTGTAATTCATTCGGGAGTGAAACAATAGGCGGGATGGCAGATCCCGTCAGTCTCTGGAAGATCGCCCCCTCGGTCTACCTGCCGGCGCTGCTCTACGGCATCGGCCAGGGGGCGATCGCTCCCGTGGTCGCACTCTCGGCGCGGGATCTCGGAGCGTCGTTCGCGGTGGCCGGTCTGGTCGTCGCGGCGGCCGGCGTCGGGCAGGTGATCGGCGACATCCCCGCGGGCACGCTGACCACGAAGGTCGGTGAGCGGCGCGCGATGCTGCTGGCGACCGTGCTCGTCTCGGTCGCGCTGGTCGCCTGTCTCGTCGTACCGAACGTGTGGGGTCTCGCGCTCGCGATCGGTGCGACCGGTCTGGCCGGCTCGGTGTGGGGGCTCGCCCGCCAGGCATATCTGAGCGAAGCGGTTCCGCTGGAGCTGCGGGCGAGAGCGCTGTCGACGCTGGGTGGCGTGCAGCGGATCGGGTCCTTCATCGGCCCGTTCCTCGGCGCGTTCGTGATGCGCTTCCTCGGCACCGACGGCGCGTACTGGGTGCATCTCGTCGCCGCCGCGCTGGCGTGCGTCGTCCTGCTCAGTCTCCCCGACATCGAGTCCGTACGCCGCAACCGCCTGGCCCGCCCGGTGGTCGTGCAGTCCACCCGCGCGGTGATCCGCGAGCACTTCCCCGTACTCCGGACGCTCGGCGTCGGCGCGCTGCTGGTCGGCGCGGTCCGGGCGTCGCGTCAGGTGGTGGTCCCGCTGTGGGCCGAGCACATCGGGCTCGATCCGCAGACGACCAGTCTGATCTTCGGCGTCTCGGGCGCCGTCGACATGCTGCTGTTCTATCCGGCCGGCTCGGTGATGGACCGTTTCGGGCGCAAGTGGGTCGCCGTACCGTCGATGACCGTGCTCGGCATCGCGCACCTGCTGCTGCCGCTGACGCACTCGGCGGGCGCGCTGACCGCGGTCGCGCTGCTGATGGGCGTCGGCAACGGGCTCGGCGCCGGGGTGATCATGACGCTGGGCGCCGACGCGTCGCCGCCGGTCGGCCGGGCGCAGTTCCTCGGGGCGTTCCGGCTGTTCGCCGACTCCGGCAGCGCGGGCGGTCCGTTCCTGCTCGCGGCGGTCACCGCGGTGAGCGCGCTCGGCCCGGCTATCGTGGTGATGGGCCTGACCGGAGGCGCTGCCGCACTCGCGATGCGCCGCTGGATTCCACCCCGTCCGCGACCGTCGGAGTAACCGATTTGGTGGGACACGCACGGCCGGTTACCCTTGACACTGCCGAAGACCGCTGGTTGTCGCTTCCGAGCGACTGAAGGTCCCACGAAGGTGGGCGGCCCGCGCAGGTGACTTGGAAGTGTGACAGTACGACGTATGTTCACGCCCTTGCGCCTGCGCAAGGGCGTTTTCGTTTGTGGGTCGGCGGCATGGCAGACAAGTCCAACTCTGTCGGAAGACAGAGCGGAAGGAGACCCATGGCGAGGCCGGACAA
Organism: Kribbella sp. NPDC104740; assembly: GCF_055583505.1. NCBI lineage: Bacteria > Bacillati > Actinomycetota > Actinomycetes > Propionibacteriales > Kribbellaceae > Kribbella > Kribbella sp. NPDC104740. Next base: position 33,379 of record NZ_JBVJNV010000012.1, read on the forward strand.
GGCTGCCGACGTCGCGGAGCTGACTGAGAACTTCAGGAGCTCCACCGGCGCCGTGCTGACCGAGTACCGCGGACTCACCGTGGCGCAGCTGCGGCAGCTCCGCACTACGCTCGGTGACGACGTGAACTACGCCGTGGTGAAGAACACGCTGACCAAGATCGCGGCCAAGGACGCCGGGGTGGAGTCGTTCGACTCGCTCCTGCAGGGTCCGTCGGCCATCGCCTTCATCAAGGGCGACGCGGTGGTAGCGGCCAAGGGGCTGCGTGACTTCGCCAAGGCCAATCCCCTTCTCGTCATCAAGGGTGGTGTGCTGGACGGCAAGGCACTCAACTCTGACGAGATCAACAAGCTCGCTGACCTGGAGTCGCGTGAGGTCCTCCTCGCGAAGCTCGCAGGTGCGATGAAGGCGGCCCCGCAGCAAGCGGTGTCGCTGTTCGCTGCTCCGCTGTCGCAGGCCGCGCGCCTGTTCGCGGCGCTGCAGGACAAGCTGCCGGCCGACGCCGCCCCCGTGGCGGACGAGGCTCCGGCCGCCGAAGCGGTGCAGGACGCACCCGCTGACGCGCCTGCCGAGGCGAGCACCGAGGAGACCGCGCCGGCCGAGAGCTGACGCGTTCGCTTCACGCAGTACCCCATCAGTGATCACCCGTTTGACGTTTAGGAAGGACCGCCACCATGGCGAAGCTCAGCACCGAAGAGCTGCTCGGCCAGTTCAAGGAACTGACCCTGCTGGAGCTCTCGGAGTTCGTTAAGGCTTTCGAGGAGGAGTTCGGCGTCACCGCCGCCGCCCCGGTTGCCGTCGCTGCCGCCCCGGGTGCCCCGGGCGCCCCGGCCGAAGAGGCCGCGGAGCAGGACGAGTTCGACGTCGTTCTCGAGTCGGCCGGCGACAAGAAGATCCAGGTCATCAAGGAGGTGCGTGGCCTCACGAGCCTCGGCCTGAAGGAGGCCAAGGACCTCGTCGAGAGCGCGCCGAAGGCCATCCTGGAGAAGGTCGACAAGGCTGCCGCGGAGAAGGCCAAGGAGGCCCTCGAGGGCGCCGGCGCCACCGTCACCCTCAAGTGACCTGTGCGGCGTGAGCCGCACAACCAGTAGTACAGCGAAGGGCGGTTCCCGCGAGGGAGCCGCCCTTCGTCATGCCCGGCGGTCGAGGCGGCGGGCGAGGTCCAGCACGAAGCGACGCGCCGGTACGCCGACGTACCGGTGGGCGCCCTCGGCAACCAGCACGGTGAGACCGATCCAGCACAGCGCCAGCAGCGCGTTGGAGATCGTGCCCGCGTGCACCGGCCCGAAGCCGTGGATGACCAGGGTCTGCAGCAGGAAGAGCGGGTAGCCGATCACACCGATCCGGACCAGGAACGCGGGCGCCGGCCAGGAGAGTGAAGGCAACCGGCCGAGCACGAAGGTCAGCGGCCGGTTGAGCAGCGGGAACGCCACATAGAAGAGGACCAGCGCAGCGACGAACCAGGTCTGGTCCGACCACACGGCGCGGACCCAGTCCTCGCCGTTCAGCTTGCCGAGCAGCAGGACGACCAGTCCGACGGCCAGGTACAGCGGGACGATGCGCGCCACGCGGGCCGCGGCGTACCGGCCGAGCACGCGCCGGCCTGAGGCGTAGGACAGGCCCGGGTAGTTGTAGGTCAGCACGAAGGCCGACAGCAGAAAGAAGAAGACGGCGGCCACCGAGGCCGTCACCTCGACCAGGTCCTGCAGATATCCCGGCGCACCACGCCAGACTCCGACCGTCGACGCGACGACCGCCAGCCCGGCCAGACCGCGCAGCGCGGTGACGCCCAGGAGCTCGGGTCTCGGATGCGAGAGAGCGGCGCCTTCGGTGACCGATGTGAGACCGCTCACGCTGAGGCTCCTGACGTCGTACGCTCAGTGACCGCGGGACGCGACCGGGGGACCAGTCTCAGCACGGCTCGCCGAGCGGGGACCTCGATCAGCCGGTGCGCGCCCTCGCCGATCAGCAGGCACAGCGCGGCAACGACCACGACCCCGGCGTACGACGCCCAGACCGCGGGATGGTCGAGCATGCTGCCGCGGTCCTTGCCGAGGAACGACAACAGCGGCCGGTGGGTCAGGTAGACCGCGTAGCTCGCCGTACCGAGCGTGACGAGGGTGCGGGTCGCGAAGAACCGCGACAGCCACGCACCGGGCGCCGCAGCGAGCGCCAGCAGCAGTACGGCGAACGGCACCGTCCACATCGCGCCGTAGAACGCGGGCAGCATCCAGCGCGCGTGCGAAGGCCCGGCCGCGGCGACCACGAGCACCACCACGACGCACGCGGCCTGCACCCAGCCGGCGACCTTGGTGCGCAGCTTGAATCCCCGCAGCAGCAGGAACGCCAGCGACACCCCGATCACGAATTCGGACAGCCGCGGCAACGGGTTCCGGTAGAGCCAGCGGTGACCCGACGAGGGATCTTTCACCGACAGGAACGCCCAGCCCTCGGCGGTGAACAGCGCGACCAGGAACACCTGGACGGCGAACGCGAACGCGATCAGCCCGAGCAGCCCGGCGACGCCGAAACGCTTGGACAGCAAGGCAACCAGCGGCACCGCGAACGGGAACACGGCGTACAGGAAGAGCTCGACGCAGATCGACCAGCCGGGCGGGTTGTAGCTGGCCTGGCCGATCGCGTAGTCACCCGACCAGGCCTGGATCGCGAGCAGGTGCCGCCACAACGACTCCTGCGGTACGTCGTGCGCCGCGCGCTGCAGAACCAGGTAGAGCAGCACCACCCAATAGAGAGGCATCACGCGGGCGATCCGGGCGACGTAGAAGCGCCACAGCCGACCGGGGGAGGACACAGTCAGCGTCGAGTAGTTCCAGGCCAGTACGAGCCCGGACAGCATGAAGAACAGCGGGACGCCGATGTAGCCCGACTGGACCAGGTTGCGTAACGGTTCGGGAGCCGAAGTTGGTAACCCGATGTGATGAAGCACCACGGCGAGTGCTGCCGCGGCGCGGACTCCGGTCAGCGCTAGGATCTCCGAGCGCGGGTGCGGGAGCCGGTCCCCGTGCTGCGGCGAGGTGAGACCTTGCGGCGGCCTGCGCCGCAGCCGGTTCAACCAGGTAGCTGACCGCGGCACGACTTCCTCCGGCACCTGGAACTCTCTGTGATGGCACACAGCACGACGTGCAGGACTGTACCCCGAACCGTTGTCATCACCTGGCAGACAGGGGTTACGGAAAAAGGTACTCGTGCGTAACCTAGGGCACCGCGCCCTCGTTGAGCCGGTGGAACGTCGTCGGTCGGGGGCTGACATTTCCCGTGAGGAGGACCGGTGGGCGTAGAAGTCCGCGTCGAAGGACTCACGAAATCCTTCGGAAAGCAGCTGATCTGGGGCGATGTGTCGCTGACGCTGCCGGCCGGCGAGATCTGCGTGATGCTGGGCCCTTCCGGTACCGGGAAGTCCGTTTTCCTCAAGACCCTGATCGGATTGCTCAAGCCCGACAAGGGCCATGTGCACATCGAGGGCGTCGACATCGCCACCTGCCGCGAGCGCGACCTGTACGAGATCCGCAAGCTGTTCGGGGTGCTGTTCCAGGACGGCGCGATGTTCGGCTCGATGAACCTGTACGACAACGTCGCCTTCCCGCTGCGGGAGCACACCCGCAAGTCCGAGTCCGAGATCCGCTCCATCGTGATGGAGAAGATGGAGATGGTCGGGCTGGTCGGCGCGGAGAAGAAGCTGCCCGGTGAGATCTCCGGCGGGATGCGCAAGCGGGCCGGGCTGGCCCGCGCGCTGGTGCTGGAGCCGGAGATCCTGCTCTTCGACGAGCCCGACTCCGGGCTCGACCCGGTCCGGACGGCGTTCCTGAACCAGCTGATCATCGACCTGAACGAGATGACCCAGGCCACCTGCCTGATCGTCACCCACGACATCAACACCGCCCGTACGGTGCCGGACAACATCGGCCTGCTGTACCACCGGCACCTGGCGATGTTCGGGCCGCGCGAGATGCTGCTGTCCAGCGAGGAGCCGGTGGTCCGCCAGTTCCTGAACGCGCAGCGCGTCGGCCCGATCGGCATGTCCGAGGAGAAGGACGCCGACGAGCTGGCCCGCGAGGCCGACCAGGAGCTGCCCCCGCTCCCGCCGATCCCGCTGCAGCAGCTCCCGAGCAGCGGAATGCAACGGCCCACCCAGCGCCCACCGGGTGAATGGTGCGAGGAGAACGGAGTGACCCCGCCGCCAGGCTCCTTCGCCTCCGACGTGGTGGGAGCAACGTGACCGTTTCGACCACCGCCCCCCTGAAGGCCGCCGGTTCGCTGTTCGCATTCGCGCTGGACACTGCCCGCGCGTCCGTACGGCGGCCGTTCCAGCTGCGCGAGTTCCTGCAGCAGGCGTGGTTCGTGGCCAGCGTGACGATCATTCCGACCGCGCTGGTGGCGATTCCGTTCGGTGCGGTGATCGCGCTGCAGGTCGGTGGGTTGATCAAGCAGTTCGGCGCGCAGGCATTCACCGGGTCGGCCGCGGTGCTGGCCGTCGTCCGGGAGGCCTCGCCGATCGCGACCGCGTTGCTGATCGCAGGCGCCGGTGGATCGGCGATCTGCGCGGATCTCGGCTCGCGCAAGATCCGCGAGGAGCTGGACGCGATGATGGTGCTCGGCATCGATCCCATCCAGCGGCTGGTGGTCCCGCGGGTGCTGGCGACGATGCTGGTCGCCTTCTTCCTCAACGGTTTCGTCAGCGTGGTCGGTGTGATGGGCGGCTACGTCTTCAACGTCGTGCTGCAGGACGGCACTCCAGGCTCCTACATAGCGAGCTTCACCGCGCTCGCGCACCTGCCCGACCTGTGGCAGGGGCAGGCGAAAGCCCTGGTGTTCGGGTTCATCGCGGCGGTCGTTGCCTCGTACAAGGGTGTGAACGCCGGCGGCGGCCCGAAGGGCGTCGGGGACGCGGTGAACCAGTCGGTCGTGATCACCTTCATGCTGCTGTTCGTCGCGAACTTCTCGATGACCGCGATCTACTTCCAGCTCGTTCCGCCGAAGGGGGCCTGACGTGTCGGCCCTGGACTACCTGATCAAGAAGCCGCTGAACTCGCTGGACCACCTCGGCGAGCAGCTCGCCTTCTACCTCAAGGCGCTCGCCTGGTCGGGCAAGTCGATCACCCGCTACCGCAAGGAGATCCTGCGGCTGCTGGCCGAGGTCACGCTCGGCACCGGCGCGCTCGCGGTGATCGGCGGCACCGTCGGCGTGATCACGTTCCTGGCCTTCTTCACCGGCACCGAGGTCGGCCTGCAGGGCTACTCGGCGCTGAACCAGATCGGTACCTCGGCCTTCGCCGGTTTCGTGTCGGCGTACATCAACACCCGCGAGATCGGTCCGTTGATCGCCGGGATCGCGCTCGCCGCGACGGTCGGCTGCGGGTTCACCGCGCAGCTCGGCGCGATGCGGATCAGCGAGGAGATCGACGCCCTCGAGGTGATGGCGATCCCGTCGCTGCCGTTCCTGGTCACCACCCGGATCATCGCGGGCCTGATCGCCGTCGTGCCCTTGTACGTCGTCGGCCTGCTGTCGTCGTACTTCGCCACCCGGCTGACCGTGACCACGTTCTACGGGCAGAGCACGGGCACGTACGACCACTACTTCCATCTGTTCTTACCACCCGGTGACGTGCTCTGGTCGTTCGGCAAGGTGCTCGTCTTCGCGGTGCTGGTGATCCTCGTGCACTGCTACCACGGGTACCACGCGACCGGCGGCCCGGCCGGCGTCGGCGTCGCGGTCGGCCGCGCGGTCCGGACCTCGATCGTGGTGATCAACGTGGTCGACCTGCTGCTGTCGATGGCGATCTGGGGTACTACGACCACCGTGAGGCTGGCCGGATGACTCGACGCGTGCTGGGAGTCGCCTTCATCGGTGTGCTCTGCTTCCTGCTCTGGCTGACCTACGCCTTCTACGCCAAGGTGTTCACCGACACCGTCGACGTGCGGCTGAAGACCAGCCACATCGGCCTGCAGCTGAACACGCACGCCGACGTGAAGCTGCGCGGCATCATCGTCGGCGAGGTCCGGTCGGTCTCCACCGACGGGGACGAGGCGACGGTGAACCTGTCGCTGAAACCCGACCAGGTCAAGGAGATCTCCAGCGCGGTCAGTGCGCGGATCCTGCCCAAGACGCTGTTCGGCGAGAAGTACGTCGCCCTGGTACCGCCGCCGGGCAACGAGAACGCCCGGCACATCCGGGCCGGTGACGTGATCGCCCGGGACAAGACCGCGGTCGGCATCGAGATCGAGAAGGTGCTCAACGACGCGCTGCCGCTGCTGCAGGCGGTCGACCCGGCCGACCTGAACGCGACGCTGAACACGCTGGCCACCGCGCTCGAGGGCCGCGGTACCGAGATCGCCGAGACGCTGACCCAGCTCGACGGGTACCTGAAGAAGCTGAACCCGAGCGTCCCGAAGCTGATGGAGGCGCTGACCAAGCTCACCCAGGTCTCCCAGCTGTACGGCGACGTCACGCCAGACCTGGTCCGGGCCCTGCGCAACCTGACCATCACCGGCAACACCGTGGTGGAGAAGGAGCAGCAGCTGCAGAAGTTCTTCACCGACGTGCAGACCCTGTCCGGGACGGCGAACGGCTTCCTGCGCGAGAACGAGGACCGGGTGATCCGGCTCGGCGAGGTCAGCCGGCCGGTGCTCGACCTGCTCGAGCGGTACTCGCCGGAGTTCCCGTGCTTCCTCAAGGTGATGACCGACACCGCCCCGATCCTGAACGACACGTTCCGCGACGGCGCGCTGCACATCAACCTGGAGCTGATCACCAACCAGCCCACGCCGTACCAGCCGAACGAGCTGCCGGCGTACAAGGACAGGCGCGGGCCGACCTGCGTCGGCAAGAACTACAGCCACCCGGGGGAGAAGCCCGGGCCGTACACGCAGCAGAACCCGGCGCCGTACATCACCGGTGAGGACGGCGTGATCGGCGACCACAACAAGCTCGAGCGCTTCCCGCTGAACCTGCAGCTGAACCGGGCCGCGCCCGGCTTCGCGCTGGACACCGGCGGTGCCGGGACGCCGGCCGAGCAGAAGGTGGTCAACTCCTTCGCCGGTCCGGCGATGGGCGTCCCGGCCGGCGACGTACCGGACCTGACCACGCTGATGATCGGCCCGCTGGTCCGCGGAGGGCAGGTGAACCTCAAGTGAAGCTGCTCGACCGCAAGACCTCGATCGACAGCGTCCGGCTGGCGATCTTCGTGGTCGTGACCACGGTGGCCACCGCGCTGCTGGCGGTCACGATCGGGAACATCAGCTTCACCCCGACCACGAAGTACAAGGCGGTCTTCACCGACGTCGTCGGCCTGAACAAGGGTGACGACATCCGGATCGCCGGCGTCCGGGTCGGGCAGGTGGACAAGATCGCGCTCAAGGACGACACGCTCGCGCTGGTCACCTTCAGCGTCGACTCCAAGCAGGTGCTCGACACCGCCACCCACGCCACGCTGCGCTACCGCAACCTGGTCGGCAACCGGTACGTCGCGCTGACCGAGGGTGTCGGCGGGGGTCAGCGGATGAAGGAGGACGACACCATCGACAAGGACCGGACCACACCGGCCCTGGACCTGTCGGTGCTGTTCAACGGGTTCAAGCCGCTGTTCACCGCGCTCACGCCGGCCGACGTGAACCAGTTCGCGTTCGAGGTGATCAAGGTCCTGCAGGGCGAAGGCGGCACCATCGAGAGCCTGCTCGCCCGGACGGCGTCGCTGACGACGACGCTGGCCGACGCCGACCAAGTCGTCGGCGACCTGATCACCAACCTGACCTCGACGCTGCAGATCGTCTCCCAGCGGCAGCAGAACTTCTCCCAGCTGCTGGTCAACCTGCAGCAGTTCATCACCGGCCTGAGCAAGGACATCCAGCCGATCCTCGGATCGCTCGGCTCGATCAACTCGCTGAACACCAAGACGGCCGGCCTGCTGCAGCAGACCCGGGTGCCGATCAAGGCCGACCTGGACCGGCTCCGGCAGGTCTCGACGACGCTCGACGACACCCAGGCGATCTGGGTCAAGACGCTGCAGAAGATGCCGGACAAGCTGAACACGATGACCCGGACCGCGTCGTACGGCTCCTGGTTCAACTTCTTCCTCTGCGGTTTCGACGGCAACGTCACGCTGCCGCTGGGGACCCGGATCCCGGTCTCGTACGACAACAACTCCGCAAGGTGTGATCACCGGTGAAGCCGTTCCGCGAGCAGAACCAGCTGACCATCGGCGTGGTCGGGCTGACCGTGATCGGGCTGGTCATGCTGGCCGCGTTCAAGGCGCAGGACCTGCCGCTGATCGGCGGCGGGACCAAGTACTCCGCGCAGTTCTCCGAGGCCGGCGGGCTGAAGAAGAACGACGAGATCCGGGTCGCCGGGGTCCGGGTCGGGCAGGTCCGCGGGGTCGAGCTCGAGGGCACCCACGTCCGGGTCGACTTCGTCGTCGACCGCGGCGTGAAGCTCGGCGAGCAGACCGGCGCCGAGATGAAGATCAAGACGCTGCTCGGGCAGAAGTACGTGAAGCTCAACCCGGCCGGTGGCGGCGAGCTGAAGGAAGGCGCCGAGATCCCGCTGGCCCGCACGGTCTCGGCGTACGACGTGGTGGACGCGTTCACCGATCTGGCCAACACCACCGAGCGGATCGACACCGCGCAGCTCGCGCGGGCCCTGGACACGTTGTCGACGACCTTCAAGAACACGCCGGAGGAGGTGCAGGCGTCGCTGACCGGGCTGTCCCGGCTCTCCCGCAACGTCGCCAAGCGCGACGAGGAGCTGAAGACGCTGCTCAAGCACTCCGACACCGTCACCAAGGTCCTGGCCGACCGCAACCAGCAGCTGATCAAGCTGATGAAGGACGGCAACACCGTGTTCCAGGCGGTGCAGGCCCGGCGCGCGCTGATCCACCAGCTGCTGGTCTCGACGCAGAAGCTGTCCGCGCAGGTGACCGCGCTGATCCGGGAGAACCGCAAGGACCTGACACCGACGCTGCAGAAGGTGAACGCGGTGCTCGCGATCCTGCTGAAGAACCAGAACGCCCTGGACGCCAGCATCAAGGGGCTGGCGCCGTACGCGCGGGTCTTCACGAACACGCTCGGCACCGGGCCGTGGTTCGACACCTACGTGCAGAACCTGGCGCCGGTCCCGGAGATCCCGCTGCCGCCGCTCATCCCGGGGCTGCCGCCGATCCTGGGTGGTGGTGGGCGGTGAAGCTCGCATCGTTCTCCCGGCTGATCGCGATCGGCGTCGTGCTGGTCGTGCTCGCCGTCAGCGTGGTGTCGTTGTGGCCGAACCCGGAGCGGGTCAGCGCCACGGCGTACTTCCCCCGTGCGGTCAGCGTCTACCCGGGCTCCGACGTCCGGATCCTCGGCATCAAGGTCGGCGAGATCGAGAGCGTGACGCCGGCCGGGCGGACCGTCCGGGTGAAGTTCTGGTGGGAGGCCAAGCACAAGGTGCCGGCCAACGCCAAAGCCGTGATCGCGTCGCCGTCGATCGTCGCGGACCGCTACATCCAGCTGACCCCGGCGTACTCCAAGGGCGACGTGATGGCCGACGGGGCGCAGATCCCGCTCGAGCGCACCGCCGTACCGCTGGAGCTGGACCAGATCTACCAGAGCCTGAACGACCTGTCGGTCGCGCTCGGCCCGAAGGGCGCCAACGACCAGGGCGCGCTGTCGCGGCTGCTGGACGTCTCGGCCGCGAACCTGAACGGCCAGGGCGCCAAGCTGAACCAGACCATCACCGACGTCTCCAAGCTGTCCCAGACGCTGGCGGGCAACTCCAAGAGCCTGTTCGCGACCGTGCGGCAGCTGCAGACGTTCGTCTCCTCGCTGGCCGCGAACGACGCGCTGGTGAAGCAGTTCAACACGAACTTCGCCGCCACCTCGACGACGCTGGCCGGTGAGCGCAAGGACCTGGCGGCCGCGCTGAACCTGTTGGCCACCGCGCTCGGCGAGGTCGCGTCGTTCGTCAAGGACAACCGGTCGTTGCTCAAGACGACGATCTCCGGCGCCACCGACATCTCCCAGATCCTGGTCAAGGAGAAGGCCGCGCTGGCCGAGATCATCGACACCGCGCCGCTCGGCCTGGGCAACCTGGCCCGGGTCTACAACCCGCAGTTCGGCACGCTCGACCAGCGGATCAACCTGGCCCAGTTGGACGACCCGGCGACGTTCATCTGCTCGCTGCTGATCCAGGCCAACCAGCCGCTGTCGGCCTGCTCGGCGCTGAAGCCGATCTTCGACGCGCTGCCGAAGCTGCCGCTGATCAGCCAGCTCACCGGCGGTGCACCGGCCAGCGGCGGCCCGGCCGGTACGCCGTGGGCGCCGCCGCCGGCACCGAAGCTGCCGACGCCCGACCCGGTCGACCCGTCGCTCGGCGGGCTGTTCCCGGGAGGCACGCGATGAGGCGCCGGACGGCGTTCGTGGCCGGCGTGGTCGCGATGGCGACGCTGCTGTCGGGCTGCGACTTCAGCGTGTACTCGCTGCCGCTGCCCGGTGGCGCGAAGATCAAGGGGCCGTCGTACACGGTGACGGTGGAGTTCACCGACGTGCTCGACCTGGTGCCGAAGTCGACGGTCAAGGTGGACGACGTCACCGTCGGCACCGTCGAGAAGGTCTGGCTGGACGGGTTCGTGGCCAAGGTCCGGATCAAGCTGCCCAAAAGCCTCGACCTGCCCGACAACGCCCGCGCGACGATCCGCCAGACCAGCCTGCTCGGCGAGAAGTTCGTCTCGCTGGCGCCGCCGACCGGCGCCGAGAAGCCGCACGGCAAGCTGGAGAACGGCGAGCTGATCCCGCTCTCGCGGACCACCAGCAACGTCGAGGTCGAAGAGGTGCTGTCGGCGCTGTCGCTGCTGCTCAACGGCGGCGGCGTGGCCCAGTTGCAGATCATCACCCAGGAGCTCAACAAGGCCCTGACCGGCAACGAGCCGGCCATCCGCAGCGTGCTCACCCAGCTGAACACCTTCGTCGGCACGCTGGACACCAACCGGCAGAAGATCGTCACCGCGATCACCGCCGTCGACGCGCTGGCCAAGAAGCTGAACGCGCAGAAGGCGACGCTGGCCACCGCGATCGACTCGCTGCCGAAGTCGATCAAGACCCTCGACCAGCAGCGGGCCGCGCTGGTCAAGACGCTGCAGGCCCTGGCCACGCTGGGCAACACCGCGACCCGGGTGATCACGGCGTCACAGAAGGACCTGGTCGCCAACCTGCAGTCGCTGTACCCGGTGCTGACCAAGCTGGTCGAGGCGGGGGAGAACCTGCCGAAGTCGCTGGAGCTGCTGCTCACGTACCCGTTCCCGGACGCCGCGGCGGACGCCGTACAGGGTGACTTCACGAACCTGGTGATCACCCTCGACGTGGACACCCAGAAGGCGCTCAAGGGCCTGATCGGGCTGGACCTGCCGACCGTCGGCCCGACCGCGCTGCCGACGGCGAACATCAGCCTGCCGCTGCACAACTCGCCCAAGTTCCCGCCGAAGTCCGGCGGCCTGCCGCCGCTGCCGCTCCCGACCGGTACGGCGACCAGCTGCATCACGCTGCTCGGTCTCCCGGTCTGCACCCCGACGCTGAACCGGCCGGCCTTCGACCCCGAGCTGGCCAAGGTCCTGATGCCGGGGGTGGCCAAGTGATCTCCAAGACCGTCCGGGTCCAGCTGATGGTGTTCCTGCTGATCACCGTCGTCGGCATCGCCTACGTCGGCGGCAAGTACGCGCAGGTCGACCAGCTGCTGTTCGACGACGACTACACGGTCAGCGCGAGCTTCGCCGAGTCCGGCGGCATCTTCACCGGCGCCGAGGTCACCTACCGCGGCCAGCCGGTCGGCCGGGTCGGCGAGCTGACCCTGCTCGACGACGGCGTCGAGGTCGACCTGGACATCGAGAAGGACCAGAAGATCCCGAACGACCTGGTCGCCGTGGTCGCCAACCGGTCCGCGATCGGCGAGCAGTACGTCGACCTGCAGCCGCGCCGCGACGGCGGTCCGTTCCTGCAGGACAAGTCGAAGATCGCCCGCGCCGACACCGCGCTGCCGATCGACACCACCGAACTGCTGCTGAACCTCGACCAGCTGGTCAACTCCGTCGACAAGACCAGCCTGAAGACCACCGTCAAGGAGCTCGGCGACGCGCTCCGCGGCAAGGGCAGCGACCTGCAGAAGATCATCGACAGCTCCGGGCTGCTGATCGACGACGCCGACGCGAACATCGCCCAGACCATCAAGCTGATCAACGACGGCAACACCGTGCTGGCCACCCAGGTCGCCAGCGGGGACGCGATCCGGACCTGGGCGAAGAACCTCGCGCTGCTGTCCGACACGCTGGTCAGCTCCGACGGCAGCCTGCGCAAGATGATCGACCAGGGCTCCGGCGCCTCGGAGCAGTTGACCGGGCTGATCTCGGAGAACCGGGCCGACATCGCGGTGCTGCTGGGGAACCTGCTGACCGTGAACGAGCTGACCGCCGTCCGGCTGGACGCCGTGGAGCAGCTGCTGGTGGTCTACCCTGCGGTGGCGATGGGCGGGTACGTCGTACCGGCCAAGGACAAGGGGACCGGGCACTACGACGCGCACTTCGGTCTGGTGCTCGGCTTCTCACCACCGGCCTGCCGCGCGGGCTACAACGGGACGGACAAGCGGGTGCCGCAGGACACGACCGACAAGCAGGCCAACACGAAGGCCTCGTGCACGGCCGGGCCGAGCACCGGGCAGAACGTCCGGGGCGCGCAGAACAAGCCCTCGCCGTCGTCGCGCGAGGGGCTGAACCGGACCGGGTACGGCGTGGGCTACGACCCGGCGACCGGCGAGGCCGGCGGCACCGGTGGGATGCCCGAGCTGGTGCTCGGCTCGACCGGCGGCCAGGCCGACTACCTGGGCGCGGACTCCTGGAAGGCCCTCATCCTCGGACCGGTGACCGGCAAGTGACCGACTCGACGCCTCCGGTCCGTTCCCGCCGTGGCCCGCTGATCGTGATGTGGGCGCTCAGCGTGCTGCTGATCGTCGCCCTCGCGGGCGTCACGGTCTCGGTGCTGGTGCTGCGCCGGCAGGACGTCCGCGACGAGAACCGGGTCGGCGCGATGCGCGCCGCCCGGCAGCTGGCGCTGGACTTCACGACGTACAAGTACGAGACCTGGGACGCCGACGCGCAGCGCGTGCTGAACGACTCCACGGGACAGTTCAAGGAGGAGTTCCAGGCCGGGTCGAACTCGGTGAAGACCGAGGTGGTGGCGAACAAGGCGACCTCCAAGGGCGACGTGAAGGAGGCCGCCGTGGTCTCGAACGACAAGGACTCCGCGCAGGTGCTGGTGATCGTGAACGCCGTGGTCACCAACACGGCCGCCAAGGACGGCGTGGAGCGCCGGTACCGGATCAAGCTCGACCTGGTCCGCGACGCCGACCGCTGGCTGACCGCCGACCTGCAGGTGGTCGGCTGATGCCCCGCAAGATCGCCGGCCAGCGGCGCCACGAGAAGCCGGTCACTGTCAGTGAGCAAGTGATCGTTGAAGAGGAAAAGACAGAAGAGAAAGTAGAGAAGGCAGAGAAGCCTGCAGCGAGTCGTACGAACTTGGTACTGACGGTGAGCTTGTCGGTACTCATCGTGCTCGTCCTCGCTCTGGCCGGTATGCTGGGTGTGAAGGCCTGGCGTGGCCAGCAAGCCGAGGATGCCCGCTCCCAGGCCGTCAACGCCGGCCGCCAGGCCGCCGAGACCGCGCTCAGCTACGACTACCGCACGCTCGACAAGAGTTTCGCCGCCGCCCGCGCCACGATGACGCCGGAGTTCGCCGGCAAGTTCGACGAGACCGCCAAGGTCGCCGGCGAGCTGGCCACCAAGACCAAGGCGACCGTGCGTGCCGAGGTCCGTGAGGTGGGCGTCCGGGATGGCGACGCGGACCGCGTCACGCTGGTGATCTTCGTGAACCAGACCACCACCAGCACGATCACGCAGGGTAAACCCAGGGTCGATCTGAACCGGACCCGGTTCACGATGGTGCGAAACGGCTCGCGATGGCTGGTCCAGGAGATCGCCGGACTGTAGTCTGCTGGTGACTGAGGAACGGATCGACCGGACGGCTCGCGGGTGTCTTCCCGCTCGAGATCCCGGGTCGGTTCTTGACTCAGTAGGTGGTCCGACGGCATAGTGTTGGACCCCATTGGACAGTCTTGCCCTCATCGGGTAGCCTATTGCTTTGCGCTGCCTCTACTCCTCACTCTGGCTCAGGTCAAGACTTGACTAGGGGAGTTCGGCGTGCGCTCCCAGCACCGAAGTTTGCGAGCCCGTGGAAGGACGCCCCTTGGTCGCCTCGCGCAACCCCCAGTCCGACAGCATTACCGACGTTTCCGGCTCACCACGCCGCATCTCCTTCGCCAAGATCTCCGAGCCTCTCGAGGTGCCGGACCTTTTGGCGTTGCAGGTGGACAGTTTCGACTGGCTGGTCGGCAACGAAACCTGGCAGGGCCGTGTGGCCGCCGCCGAGGCCGAAGGGCGGACGGAGCTTTCCGGCCCGTCCGGCCTGGAAGAGATCTTCGAGGAGATCTCCCCGATCGAGGACTTCAGCGGCACCATGTCGCTGTCGTTCCGCGACCACCGGTTCGAGCCGCCGAAGAACACGGTCGACGAGTGCAAGGAGCGCGACGTCACCTACTCGGCGCCGCTGTTCGTCACCGCCGAGTTCATGAACAACGAGACCGGCGAGATCAAGAGCCAGACCGTCTTCATGGGCGACTTCCCGCTGATGACGCGCAAGGGCACCTTCGTGATCAACGGCACCGAGCGTGTCGTGGTCTCGCAGCTGGTCCGCTCGCCCGGTGTGTACTTCGAGCGCACGCCGGACAAGACGTCCGACAAGGACATCTTCACCGCCAAGATCATCCCGTCGCGCGGTGCGTGGCTGGAGTTCGAGGTCGACAAGCGCGACCTGGTCGGTGTCCGGCTGGACCGCAAGCGCAAGCAGAACGTCACCGTGCTGCTCAAGGCGCTCGGCTGGACCGACGCGCAGATCCTCGAGGAGTTCGGCGAGTACGAGTCGATCCGCCTCACCCTGGAGAAGGACCACACCTCCGGGCAGGACGACGCGCTGCTGGACATCTACCGCAAGCTGCGCCCCGGCGAACCGCCGACGCGCGAGGCCGCGCAGGCGCTGCTGGACAACTACTACTTCAACGGCAAGCGCTACGACCTGGCCAAGGTCGGCCGGTACAAGATCAACAAGAAGCTCGGCCGTGACGAGCAGCACGACACCGCGGTGCTGACGATCAACGACATCGTGGCGACCATCAAGTACCTGGTCGCGCTGCACGAGGGCAAGACCGAGCTGGACGCGCCGCAGGGCGAGATCGTCGTCGAAGAGGATGACATCGACCACTTCGGCAACCGCCGGCTGCGCACCGTCGGCGAGCTGATCCAGAACCAGCTCCGCACCGGCCTGGCCCGGATGGAGCGGGTGGTCCGCGAGCGGATGACGACCCAGGACGTCGAGGCGATCACGCCGCAGACCCTGATCAACATCCGTCCCGTGGTGGCGGCGCTGAAGGAGTTCTTCGGCACCTCCCAGCTGTCCCAGTTCATGGACCAGACCAACCCGATCGCGGGTCTGACCCACAAGCGCCGCCTGTCGGCGCTCGGCCCGGGTGGTCTGTCGCGTGAGCGGGCCGGCTTCGAGGTCCGCGACGTGCACCCGTCCCACTACGGCCGGATGTGCCCGATCGAGACCCCGGAAGGCCCGAACATCGGCCTGATCGGCTCGCTCGCGACGTACGGCCGGGTGAACCCGTTCGGCTTCGTCGAGACGCCGTACCGCAAGGTCATCGACGGCCGGGTCACCGACCAGGTCGACTACCTGACCGCCGACGAGGAGGACCGGTTCGTCATCGCGCAGGCCAACGCCGCGCTGACCGACGACGACGCCTTCGCGGAGGACCGGGTGCTGGTCCGCCGGCGCCACGGTGAGGTCGAGCTCGTGCTGGTCGAGGACGTGGACTACATGGACGTCTCGCCGCGCCAGATGGTGTCGGTCGCGACGGCGATGATCCCGTTCCTCGAGCACGACGACGCCAACCGCGCGCTGATGGGCTCCAACATGCAGCGCCAGGCCGTGCCGCTGATCACCGCGGACGCTCCGCTGGTGGGTACCGGCATGGAGTACCGCGGTGCGGTCGACGCCGGTGACGTGCTGGTGTCGGACAAGGCGGGTGTGGTCAAGGAGGTCTCGGCCGACCTGATCGAGATCGCCGCCGACGACGGCACCTACCAGACCTACCGGCTGGCCAAGTTCCGCCGCTCGAACCAGGGCACCTGCATCAACCAGCGTCCGCTGGTCGACGCCGGTCAGCGGGTCGAGGTGAACAGCCCGCTCGCCGACGGTCCGTGCACCGACGAGGGCGAGATGGCGCTCGGTCGTAACCTGCTCGTGGCGTTCATGCCGTGGGAGGGTCACAACTACGAGGACGCGATCATCCTCAGCCAGCGCGTCGTGCAGCAGGACCTGCTGACCTCGATCCACATCGAGGAGCACGAGGTCGACGCCCGCGACACCAAGCTGGGCCCGGAGGAGATCACCCGCGACATCCCCAACGTCTCCGACGAGATGCTGGCGGACCTGGACGAGCGGGGCATCATCCGGATCGGCGCCGAGGTCACCACCGGTGACATCCTGGTCGGCAAGGTGACGCCGAAGGGCGAGACCGAGCTGACCCCGGAGGAGCGGCTGCTGCGCGCGATCTTCGGTGAGAAGGCCCGCGAGGTGCGCGACACCTCGCTGAAGGTCCCGCACGGCGAGAACGGCACCGTCATCGGCGTCCGCGTCTTCGACCGCGACAACGGCGACGAGCTGCCGCCGGGCGTGAACCAGCTGGTCCGCGTGTACGTCGCCCAGAAGCGCAAGATCTCGGTCGGCGACAAGCTGGCCGGACGCCACGGCAACAAGGGCGTCATCTCGAAGATCCTGCCGGTCGAGGACATGCCGTTCATGGAGGACGGCACCCAGGTCGACATCATCCTGAACCCGCTGGGCGTGCCCGGCCGGATGAACGTCGGTCAGGTCCTCGAGACGCACCTGGGCTGGGTCGCCAGCCGCGGCTGGAAGGTCGACCCGGACAGCCCGGAGGAGTGGGCGCAGCGGCTGATCAAGATCGGCGCCGGCGAGGCCGAGCCGATGACGAATGTCGCCACGCCGGTCTTCGACGGCGCCAAGGAGGAGGAGGTCACCGGCCTGCTCGGCTCCACGCTGCCGAACCGCGACGGCGACCGGATGGTCGACAGCACCGGCAAGGCCAACCTGTTCGACGGCCGCTCGGGTGAGCCTTTCCCGGCACCGGTCGGGGTCGGCTACATGTACATGCTGAAGCTGCACCACCTGGTGGACGACAAGATCCACGCCCGCTCGACCGGTCCGTACTCGATGATCACGCAGCAGCCGCTGGGTGGTAAGGCGCAGTTCGGTGGTCAGCGGTTCGGCGAGATGGAGGTGTGGGCCCTCGAGGCCTACGGTGCCGCCTTCGCGCTGCAGGAGCTGCTGACGATCAAGTCGGACGACGTGGTCGGTCGCGTCAAGGTGTACGAAGCGATCGTCAAGGGCGAGAACATCCCGGAGCCGGGTATCCCGGAGTCCTTCAAGGTTCTCGTCAAGGAAATGCAGTCCCTGTGCCTGAACGTTGAGGTGCTCTCGTCCGACGGAAGCCGGGTCGAGATGCGCGACAGCGAAGAGGACGTCTTCCGCGCTGCGGAGGAGCTGGGGATCGACCTGTCCCGGCGGGAGCCGAACAGCGTCGAGGAGGTCTGAGCGGCCTGCCGCTCGACATCAACAGCCACTCGGACCTTCAGTACATCTTTAGGAGATAACACATCGTGCTCGACGTGAACTTCTTCGACGAGCTTCGGATCGGCCTGGCCACCGCGGACGAGATCCGCCAGTGGTCGCACGGCGAGGTCAAGAAGCCGGAGACGATCAACTACCGGACGCTCAAGCCGGAGCGTGACGGTCTGTTCTGCGAGAAGATCTTCGGTCCCACCCGGGACTGGGAGTGCTACTGCGGTAAGTACAAGCGCGTTCGCTTCAAGGGCATCATCTGCGAGCGGTGTGGCGTCGAGGTCACCCGCCAGAAGGTGCGCCGTGAGCGGATGGGCCACATCGAGCTGGCCGCGCCGGTCACCCATATCTGGTACTTCAAGGGTGTCCCGTCGCGACTGGGCTACCTGCTCGACCTCGCCCCGAAGGACCTGGAGAAGGTCATCTACTTCGCGGCGTACATGATCACCGACGTCGACGACGAGGCGCGGCACCGCGACCTCGCGTCGCTGGAGGGCCGGACCGACGTCGAGCGCAAGCAGCTCGAGAACCGGCGCGACAACGACATCGAGACCCGGATGAAGAAGCTGGAGGAGGACCTGGCGCAGCTCGAGGCCGAGGGCGCCAAGGCCGACGTCCGGCGCAAGGTCAAGGAAGGCGCCGAGCGTGAGGTCAAGCAGCTGCGCGACCGTGCGCAGCGCGAGATCGACCGCCTCGACGAGGTCTGGACCCGGTTCAAGAACCTGAAGGTCCAGGACCTCGAGGGCGACGAGATCCTCTACCGCGCCATGAAGGAGCGGTTCGGCAAGTACTTCGAGGGCGCGATGGGTGCGGCCGCGATCCAGCGCCGGCTGCAGACCTTCGACCTGAAGGCCGAGGCCGACAACCTGCGCGAGACGATCAAGACCGGTAAGGGCCAGCGCAAGACCCGCGCCCTGAAGCGGCTCAAGGTCGTCACCGCGTTCCTGGCGACGAACAACAGCCCGATGGGCATGGTGCTCGACTGCGTCCCGGTGATCCCGCCGGACCTGCGGCCGATGGTCCAGCTCGACGGTGGCCGGTTCGCCACCTCGGACCTGAACGACCTGTACCGCCGGGTGATCAACCGGAACAACCGCCTCAAGCGGCTGCTCGACCTCGGCGCGCCCGAGATCATCGTCAACAACGAGAAGCGGATGCTGCAGGAGGCCGTCGACGCGCTGTTCGACAACGGCCGCCGCGGTCGTCCGGTCACCGGCCCGGGCAACCGGCCGCTGAAGTCGCTGTCCGACATGCTCAAGGGCAAGCAGGGTCGCTTCCGTCAGAACCTGCTCGGCAAGCGCGTCGACTACTCCGGCCGTTCGGTCATCGTGGTCGGCCCGCAGCTGAAGCTGCACCAGTGCGGTCTGCCGAAGGCGATGGCGCTGGAGCTGTTCAAGCCGTTCGTGATGAAGCGGCTGGTCGACCTCAACCACGCGCAGAACATCAAGTCCGCCAAGCGGATGGTCGAGCGTCAGCGCGCCCAGGTCTGGGACGTGCTGGAAGAGGTCATCACCGAGCACCCGGTCCTGCTGAACCGTGCGCCCACCCTGCACCGGCTGGGTATCCAGGCGTTCGAGCCGCAGCTGATCGAGGGCAAGGCGATCCAGATCCACCCGCTCGTCTGCTCCGCGTTCAACGCGGACTTCGACGGTGACCAGATGGCGGTGCACCTGCCGCTGTCGGCCGAGGCCCAGGCCGAGGCGCGGATCCTGATGCTGTCGACGAACAACATCCTGAAGCCGGCCGACGGCCGTCCGGTCACGATGCCGACCCAGGACATGATCATCGGCATCTACTTCCTGACCATGCTGAAGGACGGTGCGCTGGGCGAGGGCCGGGCGTTCGGTTCCGTGGCGGAGGCCCTGATGGCCTTCGACCGCAAGGAGCTGTCGCTGCAGGCCAAGATCACCCTGCGCCTGGACGAGGCGGCCGCGCCGGAAGGTGCGCTCGAGCTCACCGACGGCGGGTTCTCGCTGGAGACGACGCTGGGTCGCGCCCTGTTCAACGAGGCGCTCCCGGCCGACTACACCTTCGTGGACGCCGAGGTCGGCAAGAAGCAGCTGGGCTCGATCGTCAACGACCTGGCCGAGCGCTACTCCAAGGTCCAGGTGGCGAACTGCCTGGACGCGCTGAAGGACCTCGGTTTCCGCTGGGCCACCCGCTCGGGTGTCACGGTGTCGATCGACGACTTCAGCACGCCGCCGTCGAAGCCCGAGATCATGGCCCGCTACGAGTCGCAGGCCGAGAAGGTCCAGAAGCAGTTCGAGCGGGGTCTGATCACCTCGTCCGAGCGGCGTCAGGAACTGATCGAGATCTGGACCGGAGCCAACGCCGAGGTCGGCAAGGCGATGGAGGAGAACTTCGAGAAGGCCAACCCGATCTGGATGATGGTCCACTCGGGTGCCCGAGGCAACATGATGCAGATCCGGCAGATCGCCGGAATGCGTGGCCTGGTGGCCAACCCGAAGGGCGAGATCATCGCCCGGCCGATCAAGTCCAACTTCCGCGAGGGCCTGTCGGTGGTCGAGTACTTCATCGCCACCCACGGTGCTCGTAAGGGTCTTGCCGACACCGCGCTGCGGACCGCCGACTCCGGGTACCTGACCCGTCGTCTGGTGGACGTCTCGCAGGACGTCATCATCCGCGAGGAGGACTGCGGCACCGAGCGCGGCCTGCCGAAGAAGATCGGCGAGCCGGGTCCGGACGGCCGCACCGTGCACGCCGAGAACGTCGAGACCAGCGCGTACGCACGCACCCTGGCCCAGGACGTGACCGGTCGCGACGGGACCGTCGTACTGACCGCGGGCAGCGACCTGGGCGACGTGTCCATCGCGGCCCTGGTCGAGGCCGGTGTCGAGGAGGTCAAGGTCCGCTCCGTGCTGACCTGTGACGCCAAGACCGGAACCTGCGCCAAGTGCTACGGGCGTTCGCTGGCCACCGGCAAGACGGTCGACATCGGCGAGGCGGTCGGCATCATCGCGGCCCAGTCCATCGGTGAGCCCGGTACGCAGCTGACGATGCGGACCTTCCACACCGGTGGTGTCGCGGGTGATGACATCACCCACGGTCTGCCGCGTGTGGTCGAGCTCTTCGAGGCCCGCCAGCCCAAGGGCAAGGCGCCGATCTCGGAGGCCGCCGGCCGGATCTCGATCGAGGACACCGACAAGACCCGGAAGCTGGTGCTCACCCCGGACGACGGTTCCGAGGAGGTCGCCTACCCGGTGTCGAAGCGTGGCCGCCTGCTGATCGAGGAAGGTCAGCACGTCGAGGTCGGTCAGCAGCTGACGCAGGGTACGCCGGACCCGCAGGAAGTGCTGCGGATCCTGGGTGTGCGCAAGGCGCAGGAGCACCTGGTCGACGAGGTCCAGGCCGTGTACCGGTCGCAGGGTGTGGCCATCCACGACAAGCACATCGAGATCATCGTCCGGCAGATGCTGCGCCGGGTCACGGTGATCGAGTCGGGCGACGCCCAGCTGCTGCCGGGTGAGCTCGCGGACCGGATCATGTTCGAGGCGGAGAACCGCCGCGTCGTGGCCGAGGGCGGTACGCCGGCCTCGGGCCGTCCGGTGCTGATGGGTATCACCAAGGCGTCGCTCGCGACCGAGTCGTGGCTGTCGGCCGCCTCCTTCCAGGAGACGACCCGGGTCCTGACCGAGGCCGCGATCCACGGCAAGTCCGACTCGCTGGTCGGTCTGAAGGAGAACGTGATCATCGGAAAGCTGATCCCGGCGGGTACCGGCATGGACCGTTACCGCAACATCCGGGTGGAGCCCACCGAGGAGGCGAAGGCCGCGATGTACTCGATGGTCGGCTACGAGTCGTACGACTACGACTTCGGGCCGTCCGCCGGGCAGTCGGTCCCGCTGGACGACTTCGACCTCGGTTCCTACCAGAACTGAGCCGAAGCACCGCACACCGCCGAGGGCGGCATCCCCACCAGGGGGTGCCGCCCTCGCGGCGTTCCGGGGGTCTGTCGGTACGGCGTACGCGGGGCCCGGCGGCGTACCTCAAACGCTTGTCCACGGTCGTTTCCGGCGTGTCGGGACAGGTCTGGGCAAGCCTCGCGGGGTGGCGGCTGCAAGTGTCCGTGGGATAGGCCAAGATGACTCCATGACGGATCTCCCGCCCTACCTGCGGCCCTTTGTTCTGCCGGTCGCCGACACCGGGGAGGTGCGGGTGGAACGGGTCGGTCAGGTCGACCTCTACCACCCGGCCGGTACGGCGCGGACGGGTGCGATCCTCTTGGTGCACGGGGGTCCCATGCCGCCCGATCTCGAGGTGCTGCCTCGGGACTGGCCGGTGTTCCAGGGATACGCGACCGCGGCTGCCCAGCGCGGTCTGGTGGCTGCTGTGGTCGACCACGGACTGATCCGTGGCTACGACCAGCTGGTGGCCGCAGCCGACGACGTGGAGGCCGCCGTCGGTGTACTCCGGGCCGACCCTCGGGTGGATCCGGGGCGCGTCGCGCTCTGGTTCTTCTCCGGCGGCGGACTGCTCGCGGGGGAGTGGCTGGACAGCCGGCCGGACTGGCTGCGCTGCCTGCTGCTGACCTACCCCCTGCTCGCCACCCCGCCCGGTGTCGACGAACTCGTCGACGCCTCCGAGGTGATCGGCAAACACAAGGATCTGGCCGTACTGCTGACCCGGGTCGGACGCGAGCGTGAGGAACTCGCGGGCCCGGTCGAGGAGTTCGTCTCCGCCGGCGGCGCTGCGCTGGACATCATCGACGTACCGAAAGGGCAACACGGCTTCGACATGCTCGACCACACCGAAGAATCCCGCGCCGCGGTCACCAAGGCGCTGGACTGGGCCATCGCCCACCTGGGCGAAGACCCCACCGCGACCTCCACCTCCACCCTCCCGATCCCCACTCCCACCACCGAGCCGGTGACCCCCACCAGCACCCCGGCCCCGAAGAAGACCACCCCGAGCCGCAAGCCGGCCGGCGACACCCCGGCCCGCAGCACCCCCGCGGCCACGACGGCCGGCGCGACTACCGCGAGCGGCGTGACCACGGCGGCGGGCGCGACTACCGCGAGCGGCGTGACCACCGCGACCGGCGCGGCCACCGCGACCACCGCCGAAGGCGGTTGGTCTTCCGGGGCGGCGGGCTCATCCACCCCCACCTCCACCCCCGTTCCGTCAGTGGCGCCTGATCTGACGGCTGTGGTGGCGACCGCCTTCTCGTTCGACACTCCGGCGACGCGGGTGATCGATCGCGAGCACTCGACGTACGCCGCGCACGATCTCGAAGCGTTCCTCGCGCTCTACTCGCCGACCGCGCAGCTGCAGTTCGCGGACGGCGCGGTGCTGCGCGGGCGGCGGTCCCTGCGGGAGTACTACCGGCCGCTGTTCGACGCCGGCAAGTGCAAGACCGAGCTGCAGCAGCGGATGATGCTCGGCGAGTGGGTGGTGGAGCAGGCCGTCCGCCACGACACCGACCAGGGTCCGCTGCCGACCATCGTGCTGTACCGCGTGCAGGACGGGCTGATCGTCGAGGTCCGTTTCCTTGCTTGACCTGCTCGGGGAGCTCGACCGCACCGCGGCGGAACTGGCGGAGGTCTTCGACTCCGTCGACCCGGCCGCCGCGGTGCCGAGCTGCCCGGGCTGGACGGTCGCCGACCTCGCGCTGCACATCGGCTCCGGCCAGCGCTGGTCGGCGTCCGTCCTGCTGTCCGGCCGCGAGCAGCAGCGCCCGGAGGTGCTGCTGACGACGATCTCCTGGTCCGACTGGTACGCCGGTACGACGGCCGCCCTGCTCGCCGCGATCCGCGCGGTCGACCCAGCCGAGCCGTGCTGGAACTTCGCGCCGGTCGACCAGCGGGCCGCGTTCTGGCCGCGGCGAAGGCTGCACGAGACGACCATCCACCTGATCGACGCCCTCCAAGCAGCGGGCAGAACAACCGACGGCATCTCTCCGGCGGTTGCTGCTGATGGGGTCGATGAAGTGTTCGGGGTGTTCATGCCGCGGGTGCTGGCGCGCGGGTTCGCGCCGGCGGTGACTCGGCGGATGGGTGTGCTGGCGGTCGACACCGGCGACGCGTGGACGCTGACACCGGCGGACGGAGCGCCGTCAGTCGAACGCGGGAAGGCCGACGGCGACGTCGTACTGACCGGCCGGGCCGAGGACTTGTTGCTCGCGCTGTGGAAGCGGATCCCAGCCGAGCAGCTCACCATCGAAGGCGACCAGCAGATCGCCGCTGAGTTCTTCGCTCAGCGCGTGACCTCCTAGCCCATCAGCCCCAGCGGCTTCGGCTTCCAACCGGGGAAGACCTTGCCGGCCTGCGCCTCGCTCAGACCGAGCCGGCCCATCACCACGTCCGACAGCACGTCGCGGTAGTCGTTCGTCCCCGGCACGTCACCCTGGTCGAGCACCTTCGGCGACAACCCCTCCCACCGCCCGTGCACCCCACCCTTGACCCGCCCGCCGAGCACCAGCGCCACCCCACCGTGCCCGTGATCCGCGCCGCTGTTGCCGTTCTGCTCGACCCGCCGGCCGAACTCGCTCATCGTCACCACCGTCGTGTTGTCGAGCTCCGGCCCGAGCTCGGCGGTGAACGCCGCCAGTCCCTCGGCGACCGTCTTCAGCGACCGCGTCAGATCACCGTTCTCGACCGTCCCGATGTCGGTGTGCATGTCCCACCCACCAAGATCCACGGCCGCCACCCGGACGCCCGCCTTGTTCCGGATCAGCTGCGCGAGTGTCGCCAGCGACGCCCCGAACTCACCGTCGGGATACCCGCGATCCTTGGGTGCGGTCTGGATCGCCTGCTGGTAGCTCTGCGCCTTCGCCGACGCCTGCAACGCAGCCAGCCCCTGTACGCCGAGCGGATGGTCGATCCCCGTGTACAACGTCTCCAGCGCCTTCAACGTCTGCGGCGCGACCCCGTCGATTCCCTTGACCGAGAAGTCCTTCAGCGACGTCAGCATCACCGGGTTGGTCGGCCCGAGCAGCGACCGCGTCATCCGCGCGCCGATCCCGAGCCCGCGGAACGTCGTACCGGGTCCCAACTGAGCGATCACCCGGTCGAGCCATCCGGACTGCACCGACGACCGCGCCGCACCACCACGCTCGAGACAGTCCTGCGCCTGGAAGTGGCTGCGCGTCAGATCCGGCGTCGACACCGCCGGTACGGCGGCCAACCGGCCGGCCGCGATCAGCGGCGTCAACGGCGCCATCGCCGGATGCAGCCCGAAGTCGCGCCCGAACTCGATCAGCGAAGCACCCCGTACGGCGATGCCCGGCCGCGCCTTCAGCAGCTGCGGGTCGTCGGCCGGGACGAGAACGGACAGCCCGTCCATCCCGCCGCGCAGGAAGATCACCACCAGCGTGCCCGTCGACTCGGCGCCGGGCGCGGCCCAGGAGATCCGGGTCGTCACCAGCTGGTCGGCGACCGCCGCGACGCCGACGCCGAGCCCACCCGCGAGCAGCCGGCGCCGGGTGAACCCGTGGCTCCACTTCTCCCGGCGCTCGTCGGACTCACTGGCGACAGCGGTGGCCTGCGCGCGGACGGCGGCGTCGGCAGGTGTCGGGCCGAGCCGTTGCCAGTCCGGGCAGTCGGGGTGGAGCGAGGAGAGGTTCATGGGCGAGGACTCCTACAGGGGTGGAGGTGGCCCGGCCGCAGGGGCGGTCGCGGCCGGGCCGGATCAGAGGACCGATCAGCGAGCGAGGAACTGCGGGGAGTCGAGCACCAGCGCGACCACGTGACCGGCTTGCCAGTCCATCCGTCCCTGGTCCACCCGCGAGCTCGTCTTCGCACCGACGAAGGTGGCCAGCGCACTGCGCTGCCGCGCGTTCGGCCGCTGCCCGATCAGCCGCAACCCCAGCCGGTCGAACCACTCGCGGTACGTGTCACCGGACTTCGGCCGCAGGTCGGCCGGCAGCTTCTCGCGCTTCAGCCCGTCCCACCAGCCGTACGACAGTGCGCGGTGCGACGACCAGCGCTCCAGCATCTGCCCGGCCGACGACCAGGCCGGCGCGACATCGGGATAGCCGTTCGGCGACGGCCAGGCGAGCGGAGCATGACCGAGGTTGTTCAGCTGCCAGTACATGGCTTCCAGGCCCTTGCCGGTGGTCGGACCGAACGGCAGGTCGAGCGCCCGCGCGGTCCCGACGACGTCCTCGAGCGGCCGTTTCGTCTTGCGCCCAAGGGAGTTCCAGAACTCACCGCTGCGGAACAACGCGGTCAGCACCGGCAGGATCGCCGTGTTGTTCTTCAGGTACACCTGCGCCAGCCGAGCGACCAGTTCGGGCGGCGGCACGTCGTCGACGAACCGTACGACGAGCTTGCGCGCGATCGTCTTCGCGGTCGCCGGGTGCTTGGCCAGGTAGTCCAGGTACTTGTCGCCGAGCGCCAGTCCGCCTTTGGCAGAGGTGTTGGCAGCGGACCAGTCGAGCACCTTCACCCGCCCGGTCCGGTGCCGTTCGGGCTTGTAGTCGAACTCACCGTCGTCGTTCGACCCACGTCCGCTCAACACGTACGCGCTGCTGCGCATGTCCTTCTCCGTGTAGCCGGACGAGACACCGACGGTGTGCAGCTCGAGCAGCTCGCGGCCGAGGTTCTCGTTGACGCTCTCCCGGGTGGAGGTGTCGTTGTCGAGGAAGTGCAGCATCGCCGGGTGCCGCATCGCGGCCTTCAGCATGTCGGCGTACCGGCCGAAGGCGTGCTTGCGGATCACCGCGGCGGCGTAGTGCGGGGCGACGTCCCAGCCGCGGTCGGACGGCGTCGCGACGTGCAGGTGGTTGGCGAAGACGTCGACGACGACCTCGAACAACTGCCGCCGGCCGAACACCTGCCGGCCGAGCGTCGCGAACCCGGTCTGGAACATCGCGTCCCAGGAGTACTGCCCGATCGACCGCCGGACCGTCCCGACGTCGGCGCCGGCCAGCTTGAACGCTCGCCAGGCCTGGTCGCCGGACGGGTCCGCCGCGGTCGGCGACAGCTGCGCAGCGAGCCAGCGGTCGATGCCGAGCTTGGCCAGGCTCTCCACATCGGACGGGCGCGGGCCGAACGTGACCCGGTTGAGCAGGTGCCGCTGGGCCTGGGCAGTGGTGAGCGGACCGGCTTTGTCGACCAGCAGGCCCGGTACGACGCGTCCGGCCTTCGCTGCCTCCGCGTAGCCGGCGTAGTCGCGAGTGGAACCGGTCTGGGCCGGTGGCTTCGGCCGCTGGTCACCGGCGACGTAGCTGGAGTCCCGGTCGTCCTCCTGGGCGGCCAGGCCCGGCCGCTCGGCTACGGCCGACCGGCTGGCCGCCGTACCGGAGCGGTGGGGGACACCGGTCGCGGCGACGCGTTCGCTCAGGCTGCCGCGCCGCGACAACAGCTCGACGCCGAGCCCACCGGCTGCCAGTACGCCGGCGACGGCGCCGATGGCAGCTCGCCGGACGACAGGGCTCGGGGGAGTGGGGACAGGCTCCACGGAAGTCTCCAAGACGCGTGCGAAAAGGGCTCCCCGTTATCAGGTCGTTACTCCCGATGGCGGTGACTATGCCGCAGCACCCCGGCGCCCAAAACAGGCCGTCGCGGAGATTTACGCCGATCAGACATTCGTGATCGTGATGGCGGCCGGGGACACTGGCTTGGAGTGTGTCCGGAGTCCGGTAGACTGATAGGGCGGCCTAGTCCCCTTGCCGCACGGTGCTCTGTTTTGACCGTGCTTGGGGCAGCCGCTAGTCTTAACGATCGTGCCCGGGTCATCCTGGGCCGTCATGCGTGCCCCTCGTTTCGCGGGTTTGCGCGCGTGGCACGGGACATCTGCCGACAGTCTGAAAGATTACGGCTCCGGTACACCCGTGCGCACGCGACACACCCGACCGCGGGGGTCAGGCGCGCAGCAACCGACCGGACGACAGAAAGAGACCTACGCGGTGCCCACCATTCAGCAGCTGGTCCGCAAGGGCCGCCAGGACAAGGTGTCGAAGAACAAGACGCCGGCCCTGAAGGGTTCCCCTCAGCGTCGTGGTGTTTGCACGCGCGTCTACACGACCACTCCGAAGAAGCCGAACTCGGCGCTTCGCAAGGTGGCCCGAGTCCGCCTCACCAGCGGCATCGAGGTCACCGCGTACATCCCGGGTGTCGGCCACAACCTGCAGGAGCACTCGATCGTGCTCGTGCGTGGCGGTCGTGTGAAGGACCTTCCGGGTGTCCGGTACAAGATCATCCGCGGTTCGCTCGACACCCAGGGTGTGAAGAACCGGAAGCAGGCTCGCAGCCGGTACGGCGCGAAGAAGGAGAAGAGCTAATGCCGCGCAAGGGTCCCGCCCCGAAGCGGCCGGTCATCATCGACCCGGTCTACAGTTCGCCGCTGGTCACCCAGTTGATCTCCAAGATCCTGGTGGACGGCAAGAAGCAGATCGCGCAGAGCATCGTCTACACCGCCCTCGAGGGCACCCGGACGAAGACCGGCACCGACCCGGTCATCACGCTGAAGCGCGCCCTGGACAACGTGAAGCCCAGCATCGAGGTGAAGAGCCGCCGCGTCGGTGGTGCCACCTACCAGGTGCCGATCGAGGTCAAGCCCGGTCGCTCGACCACGCTCGCCCTGCGCTGGCTCACGTCGTACTCCCGTGCGCGTCGCGAGAAGACCATGGCCGAGCGCCTGATGAACGAGATCCTGGACGCGTCCAACGGTCTCGGCGCGTCGGTCAAGCGCCGCGAGGACACGCACAAGATGGCCGAAGCCAACAAGGCTTTCGCCCACTACCGCTGGTGACACGGGGCCCGAACCGGGCCCCCAGCTCACTTTCTTTGACGCAATACAGAAGCGAGAGGTAGACCACCGAGGTGGCCGTACAAATCACCACCGACCTGGCCAAGGTCCGCAACATCGGGATCATGGCCCACATCGACGCCGGCAAGACGACGACGACCGAGCGGATCCTCTTCTACACCGGTATCACCTACAAGATCGGTGAGGTCCACGAGGGCGCCGCCACGATGGACTGGATGGAGCAGGAGCAGGAGCGCGGCATCACGATCACGTCCGCCGCGACGACCTGCACCTGGAAAGACCACACCATCAACATCATCGACACCCCGGGCCACGTCGACTTCACCGTCGAGGTGGAGCGCTCGCTGCGCGTCCTCGACGGTGCCGTCGCGGTGTTCGACGGTGTCGCCGGCGTCGAGCCGCAGTCCGAGACGGTCTGGCGGCAGGCGGACCGGTACGGCGTACCGCGGATCTGCTTCGTCAACAAGCTGGACCGCACCGGCGCGGAGTTCATGCGCTGCGTGGACATGATCCGCGACCGGCTCGCCGCGACCGCTCTGGTCATGCAGCTGCCGATCGGTGCCGAGTCCGACTTCATCGGCGTCGTCGACCTGGTCGAGATGCGCGCGCTGACCTGGCGCGGCGAGACCGTGATGGGCGAGGACTACACGATCGAGGAGATCCCGGCCAGCCACACCGAGGCGGCCGCGGAGTGGCACGACAAGCTGATCGAGACGCTGGCCGAGGCCGACGACGAGATCATGGAGCTCTACCTCGAGGGTGAGCAGCCGACGGTGCCGCAGCTGAAGGCCGCCATCCGGCGGGCCACGCTGGCCAGCAAGCTGACCCCGGTCCTGACCGGTACGGCGTTCAAGAACAAGGGCGTCCAGCCCCTGCTCGACGCGGTCAACGACTACCTGCCGAGCCCGCTCGACGTCCCGGCCATCGAGGGCCACGACGTCAAGGACGGCGACCAGGTCGTGCTGCGCAAGCCCGACGACAGCGAGCCCTTCTCGGCGCTGGCCTTCAAGATCGCGGCCGACCCGCACCTGGGCAAGCTCACCTTCATCCGGGTGTACTCCGGCAAGCTCGAGACCGGTACGCAGGTCCTGAACCCCACCAAGGGGCGCAAGGAGCGGATCGGCAAGATCTACCGGATGCACGCGAACAAGCGTGAGGAGATCGCCTCGATCGGCGCCGGTCACATCGTCGCGGTGATGGGTCTGAAGGACACCACCACCGGTGAGACGCTGGCCGACCCGTCGAACCCGGTCGTCCTGGAGTCGATGCAGTTCCCGGCTCCGGTCATCTCGGTCGCGATCGAGCCCAAGTCGAAGGGCGACCAGGAGAAGCTGGGCGTCGCGATCCAGCGGCTGGCCGAGGAGGACCCGACCTTCCAGGTCCGGACCGACGAGGACACCGGCCAGACGATCATCGCCGGCATGGGCGAGCTGCACCTCGAGGTGCTGGTCGACCGGATGAAGCGCGAGTTCCGCGTCGAGGCGAACGTCGGCAAGCCGCAGGTGGCCTACCGCGAGACGATCAAGAAGAAGGTCGAGAAGGTCGACTACACGCACAAGAAGCAGACCGGTGGTTCGGGTCAGTTCGCGCGTGTGATCATCAACATCGAGCCGACTTCGGTCGAGGCCGGTGGCGAGGGCGGTTACGAGTTCGTCAACGCCGTCACCGGTGGCCGCATCCCGCGCGAGTACATCCCGTCGGTGGACGAGGGCGCGCAGGAGGCCATGGAGTTCGGTGTCCTGGCCGGCTACCCGATGGTCGACGTCAAGGTGACGCTGACCGACGGTGCGTACCACGACGTCGACTCCTCCGAGCTCGCGTTCAAGATCGCCGGTTCGATGGCCTTCAAGGACGCCGCCCGGCGGGCGACTCCGGTCATCCTGGAGCCGATGTTCGCGGTCGAGGTGATCACCCCCGAGGACTACATGGGTGAAGTGATCGGTGACCTCAACTCCCGTCGTGGCTCGATCCAGTCGATGGACGAGGGCCCCGGTGGCAGCCGAGCGATCAAGGCTTCGGTGCCGCTGTCCGAGATGTTCGGGTATGTCGGTGACCTGCGGTCGAAGACCCAGGGCCGCGCGTCGTACTCGATGCAGTTCGATTCCTACGCCGAGGTTCCGAAGAACGTGGCGGAAGAGATCATCAAGAAGGCCCGCGGCGAGTAATCTCGCCCCGGACCAACCAACCCACAGCGCGTCGGCGTACGGCGTAAGTCAACATTTTCCCAGGAGGGCCCCAGTGGCTAAGGCGAAGTTCGAGCGGACTAAGCCGCACGTCAACATCGGCACCATCGGTCACATCGACCACGGTAAGACCACTCTTACCGCGGCGATCACCAAGGTGCTGCACGACAAGTACCCGGACCTGAACGAGGCCTCGGCCTTCGATCAGATCGACAAGGCGCCGGAAGAGCGCCAGCGCGGTATCACCATCTCGATCGCGCACGTCGAGTACCAGACCGAGGCCCGGCACTACGCCCACGTCGACTGCCCGGGTCACGCGGACTACATCAAGAACATGATCACCGGTGCGGCCCAGATGGACGGTGCGATCCTGGTCGTCGCCGCCACCGACGGCCCGATGCCGCAGACGCGTGAGCACGTGCTGCTCGCCCGTCAGGTCGGCGTGCCGGCGATGGTCGTCGCGCTGAACAAGTGCGACATGGTCGACGACGAGGAGATCCTGGAGCTCGTCGAGCTCGAGGTCCGCGAGCTGCTCTCGGAGCAGGAGTTCGACGGCGACAACGCGCCGATCGTCCGCGTCGCCGCTCACCCGGCGCTGCAGGGCGACGCCAAGTGGGGCGAGTCGATCATCGAGCTGATGACCGCCGTCGACGAGTACATCCCGCAGCCGGAGCGCGAGATCGACAAGCCGTTCCTGATGCCGGTGGAGGACGTCTTCACCATCACGGGTCGCGGTACCGTCATCACCGGCCGGATCGAGCGCGGTGTCGTCAAGGTCAACGAGACCGTCGACATCGTCGGCATCCGTCCGGAGAAGCAGACCACCACGGTCACCGGTATCGAGATGTTCCGCAAGCTGCTCGACGAGGGCCAGGCCGGTGAGAACGTCGGTCTGCTGCTTCGTGGCACCAAGCGCGAGGACGTCGAGCGCGGCATGGTCGTGATCAAGCCGGGTACGACCACCCCGCACACCAACTTCGACGCCTCGGTCTACATCCTGTCGAAGGAGGAGGGCGGCCGGCACACGCCGTTCTTCCAGAACTACCGCCCGCAGTTCTACTTCCGCACCACGGACGTCACCGGCGTCGTCACGCTGCC
This sequence comes from Kribbella sp. NPDC104740, assembly GCF_055583505.1. Lineage (NCBI taxonomy): Bacteria > Bacillati > Actinomycetota > Actinomycetes > Propionibacteriales > Kribbellaceae > Kribbella > Kribbella sp. NPDC104740. The sequence goes on from NZ_JBVJNV010000012.1 coordinate 65,176, forward strand.
CGAGGGCACCGAGATGGTCATGCCGGGCGACAACACCGACATGTCGGTCGAGCTGATCCAGCCGATCGCCATGGAAGAGGGCCTGAAGTTCGCGATCCGGGAAGGTGGCCGTACCGTCGGCGCCGGCCGGGTCACCAAGATCATCAAGTGATCTCATGAGGTCCGCGAGGGCTCGCAGGTCGAGCCCTCGCGGACCTCTGCTTTGTGCCTGATCCGGCACCCAGGTGGGGCCGGATCGGGCGTGAAGCCCCCCGATTGGCATTCCGGTGCCGATCGATGGCACAATATTCAGGTTGCTCAGGCGAGGCCGCCGGGGCGCTCCCCAGACCGTTCAGGGCTGGCTGGTGGCGCCGGACCGGAGACCATGCCGAGGTTCGGTCCGAGACCGAACCCCGATTCCCATCCCAGGGTCGAAGAGTTGTGGCTGGTGCACGTTCGTGCCCGGTGCGCGACACACCCGACCGCGGGGGTCGGAGCAGCGAAGGCGAAGACGATAGAGAAGGACGAAGCGAAGCGATGGCGGGACAGAAGATCCGCATCCGGCTGAAGGCCTACGACCACGAGGTCATCGACAGCTCGGCGCGCAAGATTGTCGACACGGTGACGCGTACTGGTGCGAAGGTTGCTGGCCCGGTGCCGTTGCCGACGGAAAAGAACGTGTTCTGCGTCATCCGCTCGCCGCACAAGTACAAGGACAGCCGCGAGCACTTCGAGATGCGCACCCACAAGCGGCTCATCGACATCATCGACCCCACGCCGAAGACCGTCGACTCGCTGATGCGGCTCGACCTCCCGGCCGGTGTCGACATCGAGATCAAGCTCTGAGGGAACGCTGACCTATGAGCAAGCAGAAGAACACGCGAGGGCTGCTGGGCACCAAGCTCGGCATGACCCAGACCTGGGACGAGAACAACCGAGTCGTCCCCGTCACCGTGATCCAGGCCGGCCCGTGCGTGGTGACCGAGGTGCGTACCTCGTCCACCCACGGCTACGACGGCGTGCAGATCGCGTTCGGCGACATCGACCCGCGCAAGGTGACCAAGCCCCTGCGCGGCCACTTCGACAAGGCCGGTGTGACCCCGCGCCGGCACCTGCTGGAGCTGCGCACCGCTGACGCGAGCGAGTACACGCTCGGCCAGGAGATCAAGGCCGAGGCCTTCGAGGCCGGCGAGGTCGTCGACGTCTCCGCCACCAGCAAGGGCAAGGGCTTCGCCGGTGTCATGAAGCGGCACGGCTTCCACGGTCTGCGCGCCACCCACGGTGTGCACAAGAAGCACCGTTCGCCGGGCTCCATCGGCGGCTGCGCCACCCCCGGCCGGGTCTTCAAGGGCCTGCGGATGGCGGGCCGGATGGGTCACGAGCAGGTGACCACGCAGAACGTGAAGGTGCACGCGGTCGACACCGAGCGCGGCCTGATCCTGATCAAGGGTGCCGTTCCCGGCCCCAAGGGCGGCCTCGTGCTGATCCGCAACGCCGCGAAGGGAGCTGCCAAGTGAGCACCGTCGACGTGACCGTCGTCAAGGGCGACAAGGTCAGCAAGAAGGGCTCCGCCGAGCTTCCCGCCGAGCTGTTCGACGTTCAGGTGAACGTCCCGCTGATCCACCAGGTCGTGGTGGCGCAGCTGGCCGCCGCTCGTCAGGGCACGCACAAGGTGAAGCGCCGCGGCGAGGTCTCCGGTGGTGGCGCCAAGCCGTACCGCCAGAAGGGCACCGGCCGCGCCCGCCAGGGTTCGACCCGGGCGCCGCAGTTCACCGGTGGTGGCGTCGTGCACGGCCCGACCCCGCGCGACTACAGCCAGCGGACCCCGAAGAAGATGATCGCCGCCGCCCTGCGCGGTGCGCTCTCGGACCGGGCCCGCGACGGCCGCGTCTTCGTGGTCGAGCAGTTCGTGGACGGCGACGCGCCGTCGACCAAGTCGGCGCTGAAGGTGCTGGCCGAGGTCACCGAGTTCGTCAAGGTGCTGGTCGTTGTCGACCGCAACGACGAGCTGACCTGGCTGAGCCTGCGCAACGTGCCGACCGTGCACCTGATCGCCGCCGACCAGCTGAACGCGTACGACGTGCTCTGCAGCGACGCGGTGGTCTACACCAAGGCCGCGCTCGACGCCTTCGTCGCCGGCGCGCCCAAGGGCAAGTCCGTCAAGGCTGTCGCGACGTCGACCGAAGCCGAGCAGGAGGTAGAAGCATGAGCCACGGAGTCAACAAGGACCCGCGGGACGTGCTGCTGCGGCCGGTCGTGAGCGAGAAGAGCTACGGCCTGCTGGACGAGCAGAAGTACACGTTCGAGGTCGCCCCGGACGCCAACAAGACCGAGATCAAGCTCGCGGTCGAGAAGGTGTTCAAGGTCCGCGTGACCAGCGTCAACACGATCAACCGTAAGGGCAAGCGCCGCCGCACCCGTGCCGGCTGGGGCAAGCGCCCGGACACCAAGCGAGCGATCGTCAGCCTGTCCGGCGACGACCGCATCGACATCTTCGGAGGCCAGTCGTAATGGGTATCCGCAAATACAAGCCGACGACGCCGGGCCGCCGTGGCTCGAGCGTGGCCGACTTCGTCGAGCTCACCCGTTCGACCCCCGAGAAGTCCCTGCTCCGCCCGCTGCCGAAGAAGGGTGGCCGGAACAACTCCGGCAAGATCACCACCCGGCACCACGGTGGCGGTCACAAGCGGGCGTACCGCCTGATCGACTTCAAGCGCTACGACAAGGACGGCGTCCCGGCGAAGGTGGCCGAGATCGAGTACGACCCGAACCGCACCGCGCGGATCGCGCTGCTGCACTACGTCGACGGCGAGAAGCGCTACATCCTCGCCCCGGCCAAGCTGGAGCAGGGCACGATCGTCGAGAACGGCCCGGCCGCCGACATCAAGGTGGGCAACAACCTGCCGCTGCGCAACATCCCGGTCGGCTCCACGGTGCACGCCGTCGAGCTGCGCCCGGGTGGCGGCGCCAAGATGGCCCGTTCCGCCGGTGCCAGCGTTCAGCTGGTCGCCAAGGAGGGCCGGATGGCCACCCTGCGGATGCCGTCCGGCGAGGTCCGGATGGTCGACGTGCGCTGCCGCGCCACCCTCGGTGAGGTCGGCAACGGCGAGCAGTCGAACATCAACTGGGGCAAGGCGGGCCGGATGCGCTGGAAGGGCAAGCGCCCGACCGTCCGCGGTGTCGCGATGAACCCGGTCGACCACCCGCACGGTGGTGGCGAGGGCAAGACCTCGGGTGGTCGTCACCCGGTGTCCCCGTGGGGTCAGCCTGAGGGCCGCACCCGCACCCGCAAGGAAAGCGACCGCATGATCGTCCGGCGCCGCAAGGCCGGCAAGAAGCGCTGATAGGGAGCCGGACAGAGATGCCACGCAGCCTCAAGAAGGGCCCGTTCGTCGACCACCACCTGATGAAGAAGGTGGAGGTGCAGAACGAGAAGGGCACCAAGAACGTGATCAAGACCTGGTCCCGCCGGTCGATGATCATTCCCGACATGATCGGCCACACGCTCGCGGTGCACGACGGCCGCAAGCACGTGCCCGTGTTCGTGACGGACGCGATGGTCGGGCACAAGCTCGGCGAGTTCGCCCCGACCCGCACGTTCAAGGGTCACGAGAAGGACGACCGGAAGTCACGGCGTCGCTGACCTCGGTCAGTCGATGACGCGAAAGCAACCTACGGAGAGATTCGAACATCATGAGCGTTCAAGAGCGTAGGGCCGTCAGTGCCCGTCGCGAGAGCCTGCTGGGCGACGAGCCCGGGGCCTTCGCGGTCGCGCGCTTCGTCCGCGTGACGCCGATGAAGGCGCGTCGCGTGGTGGACCTGGTGCGCGGGATGGGTATCGACGATGCCCTCGCCACTCTGAAGTTCGCCCCGCAGGCCGCTGCCGCGACCGTGTACAAGGTCGTCGACAGCGCCGCGGCGAACGCCGAGGGCACCGAGCACCTGAGCCGCGCCGACCTGGTCGTGGTGAAGGCCTTCGTGGACGAGGGTCCGACGCTGAAGCGTCACCGCCCCCGTGCACAGGGCCGGGCCACCCGGATCGACAAGCGGACCAGCCACATCACCGTGGTCGTGGGCCCGCGCGCCGACGAGGAGCAGCCCGCCAAGAAGGCCGAAGGCAAGAAGGCCGCTGAGAAGAAGGGCAGGACCCGCTAGTGGGCCAGAAGGTAAACCCGCACGGGTTCCGCCTCGGTATCAGCACGGACCACAAGAGCCGCTGGTACGCCGACAAGCTGTACAAGGACTACGTCGGCGAGGACGTCAAGATCCGCCGTCTGCTGAGCAAGGGCATGGAGCGCGCCGGCATCTCCCGCGTGGAGATCGAGCGCACCCGTGACCGCGTTCGGGTCGACATCCACACCGCCCGTCCGGGCATCGTGATCGGTCGCCGCGGCGCCGAGGCGGACCGGATCCGGGGCAGCCTCGAGGAGCTCACCGGCAAGCAGGTGCAGCTGAACATCCTCGAGGTCAAGAACTCCGAGGTCGACGCCCAGCTGGTCGCGCAGGGCGTGGCCGAGCAGCTGTCCGGCCGCGTGGCGTTCCGCCGCGCGATGCGCAAGGCGATGCAGACCACCATGCGTGGCGGCGCCCTGGGCATCCGGATCCAGTGCTCCGGCCGGCTCGGTGGCGCCGAGATGTCGCGGTCGGAGTTCTACCGCGAGGGTCGGGTGCCGCTGCACACGCTGCGCGCCGACGTCGACTACGGCTTCTACGAGGCCCGCACGACCTTCGGCCGGATCGGCGTGAAGGTCTGGATCTACAAGGGCGACGTGTCCGGCTCCCGCGCCGAGCGCGAGGCCCAGGCCGCGGCCCGTGCCGCCAACCAGCAGCGTCGTCCGGCTCGCCGTGACGACCGCGGTGGTCGCGGTGGCGAGCGGGGCGGCCGTCGTGACGACCGTCGCGACAACCGCAACGAGGCCCCGAAGGCCGACGCCACGACGGCCCCGGCCGCCGAGAAGCCGGCCGAGACGACCGGAACGGAGAGCTGAACCGTGCTCATCCCCCGTAAGGTCAAGCACCGCAAGCAGCACCACCCGAAGCGCTCCGGCGCTGCCAAGGGCGGCACCACGCTGGCCTTCGGTGACTTCGGCATCCAGGCCCTGGAGAGCCACTACGTCACCAACCGGCAGATCGAGTCGGCGCGTATCGCGATGACCCGGCACATCAAGCGTGGCGGAAAGGTCTGGATCAACATCTACCCGGACCGCCCGCTGACCAAGAAGCCTGCCGAGACCCGGATGGGTTCCGGTAAGGGTTCGCCGGAGTGGTGGATCGCCAACGTCAAGTCGGGCCGCGTGATGTTCGAGCTGTCCGGTGTCGACGAGAACACGGCTCGCGAGGCGATGCGCCGCGCGATCCACAAGTTGCCGATGAAGTGCCGCTTCATCTCCCGAGAGGCAGGTGAGAACTGATGGCTACCCTGACCGCCGCCGAGCTGCGGAACCTGGGCAAGGACGAGCTGCTGAGCAAGCTCGGTGAAGCCAAGGAGGAGCTGTTCAACCTCCGGTTCCAGGCTGCCACGGGTCAGCTGGAGTCCCACGGCCGGCTGCGCGCCGTCCGTAAGGACATCGCCCGCATCTACACGGTGCTGACCGAGCGTGCGCTCGGCATCACCGAAGAGGTGGACGCTCCGGTCGCCGCCACCGACGCCGAAACTGAGGCCGACGAGACGGCAGACGACAGCGAGAAGGCTGGGAGCAAGGCATGACCGAGAACACTGCGAAGGACGAGACCGTGGGCACGACCGAGGCGCGAGGCCGCCGCAAGACCCGTGAGGGTCTGGTGCTGAGCGACAAGATGGACAAGACCGTCACCGTCGAGGTCGAGGACCGGGTCAAGCACAAGCTGTACGGCAAGGTCATCCGCCGCACCAGCAAGCTCAAGGCGCACGACGAGCAGAACGCCGCCGGCATCGGCGACCGCGTCCTCCTGATGGAGACCCGGCCGCTGTCGGCCACCAAGCGGTGGCGCATCGTCGAGATCCTCGAGAAGGCCAAGTAATCCAGGCCTCGAGGTCACGGCAACGCCCAGCTGTACCCAATCGAAATCATTCGTTCCGCAAGGCTCACCGCGGTGAGAACCAGCGAGACAACCAGGAGATCAACAGATGATCCAGCAGGAGTCGCGACTGAAGGTCGCCGACAACACGGGTGCGAAGGAAATTCTTTGCATCCGCGTGCTCGGTGGCTCCGGTCGGCGCTACGCCGGTGTCGGGGACACGATCGTCGCCACCGTCAAGGACGCGATCCCGGGTGGTGGCGTGAAGAAGGGTGACGTCGTCAAGGCTGTCATCGTGCGGACCGTGAAGGAGCGCCGGCGTCCGGACGGCTCCTACATCCGCTTCGACGAGAACGCCGCCGTCATCCTCAAGGCCGACGGTGAGCCGCGTGGCACCCGTATCTTCGGGCCGGTCGGCCGGGAGCTGCGCGAGAAGCGCTTCATGAAGATCATCTCGCTCGCTCCGGAGGTGCTCTGACATGGCAGACAAGGCGCAGCGCAAGCTGCACGTGAAGAAGGGTGACCTCGTCCGCGTGGTCACCGGCAAGTCCAAGGGACTCGAGGGCAAGATCATCTCGGTCCAGCCCGACGCCGAGCTCGTCATCGTCGAGGGCGTGAACCGGGTCAAGAAGCACACGAAGGTGCAGCAGGCCCAGCGCGGCGGCACCACGGGTGGCATCGTCACCCAGGAGGCCCCGATCCACGTCTCCAACGTGATGCTCCTGGTCGAGGTCGACAAGGACGGCAAGAAGCAGAAGGTGACCACCCGCGTCGGGTACAACCGCGTCGAGGTGCAGAAGCGGCGCCCGGACGGTTCGACGTACACCGGTTTCCGGAGCGTCCGGATCGCTCGGCGTACCGGCGAGGAGATCTGATGACCACCGCAGTGACCGAGGCGAAGGTCCAGCCCCGGATGAAGACCAAGTACCGCGAAGAGATCGTCGGCAAGCTGCAGGAGCAGTTCCAGTTCGAGAACGTCATGCAGGTGCCCGGCCTGGTCAAGATCGTGGTCAACATGGGTGTCGGCGAGGCGGCTCGGGACTCCAAGCTGATCGACGGCGCGATCAAGGACCTGGCCGCGATCACCGGCCAGAAGCCGCAGGTCACCAAGGCCCGCAAGTCGATCGCGCAGTTCAAGCTGCGCGAGGGGATGCCGATCGGCGCCCACGTGACGCTGCGCGGCGACCGGATGTGGGAGTTCCTGGACCGGCTGCTGGCGCTCGCGCTGCCCCGGATCCGCGACTTCCGCGGCCTGTCCGCGAAGCAGTTCGACGGCAACGGGAACTACACCTTCGGTCTGACCGAGCAGGTCATGTTCCACGAGATCAACCAGGACCGGATCGACCGGGTCCGGGGCATGGACATCACCGTGGTGACCAGCGCCAAGAACGACGACGAGGGGCGCGCGCTGCTGCGGCAGCTCGGCTTCCCGTTCAAGGAGAACTGACGTGGCGAAGACAGCACTCAAGGTCAAGCAGGCCCGGAAGCCGAAGTTCGCGGTGCGTGGCTACACGCGCTGCCAGCGCTGCGGCCGGCCGAAGGCGGTCTTCCGCAAGTTCGGCCTGTGCCGGATCTGCCTGCGGGAGATGGCGCACCGGGGCGAGCTGCCCGGCGTGACCAAGTCCAGCTGGTGACCGAGCTCTTCAGCACCGAACTCTTCTCCACCCACCATCTAGTCACCGTAGGTCGCCGAGCGGCGAAACCACGGCGGGAAAGAGGCCCCAGGCCATGACGATGACCGACCCGATCGCAGACATGCTGACGCGTCTGCGCAACGCCAACCAGGCGTACCACGAGTCGACCTCGATGCCGTACAGCAAGATCAAGCAGGGCATCGCCGACATCCTGCAGCAGGAGGGTTACATCTCCTCCTACCAGGTCGAGGAGCCCAAGGAGGGCACCGTCGGCAAGACCCTGATCGTCGACCTGAAGTTCGGGCCGAGCCGGGAGCGCTCCATCGCGGGCGTGCGCCGGATCAGCAAGCCGGGACTGCGGGTCTACGCGAAGTCGACCAACCTGCCGAAGGTGCTGGGAGGCCTGGGCGTCGCGATCATCTCGACGTCGCAGGGTCTTCTGACCGACCGGCAGGCCAAGAACAAGGGCGTTGGCGGGGAAGTCCTCGCCTACGTCTGGTGACGAAGAACCGGAAGGAGGACCACATTCATGTCTCGCATCGGTAAGCTCCCGATCTCGGTCCCGTCCGGCGTCGACGTCACGATCGACGGCCAGACGGTCACCGTCAAGGGTCCCAAGGGTCAGCTCTCGCACGTCGTGGCTGAGCCCATCGTGGTCAACCGGGACGAGGACGGCACCATAGCCGTCGCGCGTCCGGACGACCAGCGCAAGAGCAAGGAACTGCACGGCCTGTCCCGCACCCTGATCGCCAACCTGGTGACCGGCGTGACGGACGGCTACGAGAAGAAGCTCGAGATCGTCGGCGTCGGGTACCGCGTCCTGGCCAAGGGACCGACCCAGCTGGAGTTCTCGCTCGGCTACAGCCACACGATCACGGTGGACGCGCCCGACGGCATCACCTTCGCCGTCGAGACGCCGACCAAGTTCTCGGTGCAGGGAATCGACAAGCAGTCCGTCGGTGAGGTCGCCGCGAACATCCGCAAGCTGCGCAAGCCCGAGCCGTACAAGGGCAAGGGCGTGCGGTACGCCGGCGAGCAGGTCCGCCGCAAGGTCGGAAAGGCTGGTAAGTAATGGCGATCGGTTTGCGGCACAACAAGCACGCCGCCAAGAAGACCGCGTCGCGGCTGCGTCGTCAGATCCGCGTGCGCAAGAAGATCAACGGCACGGCCGAGCGCCCGCGCCTGGTGGTCAGCAAGTCCTCGAAGCACCTGTTCGCTCAGGTCATCGACGACGTCGCCGGTGTGACGCTGGTGTCGGCCTCCACGATGGAGTCCGACCTGCGCGGCGCCGAGGCGAACAAGACCGACAAGGCCAAGACGGTCGGCGGCCTGCTGGCCGACCGCGCCAAGGCGGCCGGGATCGACTCGGTCGTGTTCGACCGGGCCGGGAACAAGTACCACGGCCGCATCGCGGCACTGGCCGACGGTGCCCGCGAGGGCGGGCTCGGCTTCTGATGACGGCGACAAGGGAAGAAGGTAGTTCGAAATGAGCGGAGGCCAGCAGCGTCGCGGAGGCGGCGCCGGTGGTGAGCGCCGTGGCCGCGACGGTGGTCGCGGTCAGGCAGCTGACAAGACCGCCTACATCGAGCGCGTGGTAGCCATCAACCGGGTCGCCAAGGTCGTGAAGGGTGGTCGTCGCTTCAGCTTCACCGCCCTCGTGGTCGTCGGCGACGGTGAAGGCACCGTCGGTGTGGGATACGGCAAGGCCAAGGAGGTGCCCGCGGCGATCGCCAAGGGTGTCGAGGAGGCCAAGAAGGCGTTCTTCAAGGTCCCGAGGATCCAGGGCACCATCCCGCACCCGGTGCAGGGTGAGAAGGCTGCCGGCGTGGTCATGCTGCGCCCGGCCGCTCCTGGTACCGGTGTGATCGCGGGTGGCTCGGCGCGCGCCGTGCTGGAGTGCGCGGGCATCCACGACATCCTCAGCAAGTCGCTGGGTTCGTCCAACGCCATCAACGTGGTTCACGCCACCGTCGAGGCGCTGCGCAGCCTGGAGACCCCGGAAGCCGTGGCCGCGCGCCGTGGCCTGCCGGTCGAGCACGTCGCTCCGGCGGCTCTGCTGAAGGCGCGGGCGGAGGTCGCATCCTGATGGCACGCCTGAAGGTGACCCAGACCAAGTCCGGCATCGGTGGCAAGCAGAACCAGCGCGACACGCTGCGCACCCTGGGCGTCAAGCGGATCGGCGACACCGCCGTCCACGAGGACAAGCCCGAGGTCCGCGGTATGGTGCGCGCGGTTCGCCACCTCATCACCGTCGAAGAGGTTGACTGACATGGCGCTCAAGGTTCATCACCTGCGTCCGGCGCCCGGAGCCAAGACCGCCAAGACCCGCGTGGGTCGCGGTGAGGGCAGCAAGGGCAAGACGGCCGGCCGCGGTACCAAGGGCAGCAAGGCCCGTAACAACATCCCCGAGTGGTTCGAGGGTGGCCAGATGCCGCTGCACATGCGGCTGCCGAAGCTCAAGGGCTTCAAGAGCAGGAACCGAGTCGAGTTCCAGGTCGTTAACCTGGACAAGCTCGGAACGCTGTTCCCCGAGGGCGGTGAGGTCGGTGTGGCCGAGCTCGTCGCGAAGGGCGCGGTCCGGGGTGGTCAGCCGGTGAAGGTGCTGGGTGACGGCGAACTGACCGTGGCACTGCAGGTTTCGGTGCACAAGTTCTCCAAGACCGCCAAGGAGAAGATCGCGGCGGCCGGGGGAACCACCACCGAGGTGTGAGTGCCAGGGCTCGTCCGGCTGTAGCGCTGATATTGTGCGCTGGTCGTCGGACGAGCCCTGGTTCGTCTCTTGCCCAGCTGCTTTGCTAGGCCCCTGCCCTGACCGGGCACGGGAAACTTGTGGGAGGACAGGGTGTTAGGCGCCTTTGCCAACGCGTTCAAGACTCCGGACCTGCGCCGGAAGATCTTGTTCGTGCTCTTCATCGTCGTGATCTTCCGAATCGGTTCGGTCGTGCCGGCGCCCGGTGTCAACGTCAAGGCACTGGACATCTGCCTGCAGGCGTCGAAGACGGGCGAGAACGCGAATCTGTACAACCTGATCAACCTGTTCTCCGGCGGTGCCCTGCTGCAGCTCGCGATCTTCGCGCTGGGCATCATGCCGTACATCACCGCCAGCATCATCCTGCAGCTGCTCACCGTGGTGATCCCGCGGCTGGAGTCGCTGAAGAAGGAGGGCCAGGCGGGGCAGGGCAAGATCACCCAGTACACCCGGTTCCTGACCGTCGGCCTGGCGATCCTGCAGGCGACCGCGTTCGTCGCGCTCGCCCGGACCCCCGGCCGGCTGTTCAACGGCTGCAACGAGCAGCTGCTGCACAGCGACAAGTGGTTCCCGGTCGTCGTCATGGTGCTGACCATGACCGCCGGTACCGGTGTGGTGATGTGGCTCGGTGAGCTGATCACCGACCGCGGCGTCGGCAACGGCATGTCGATCCTGATCTTCACCCAGATCGTCGCCACCTTCCCGACCCAGCTCTGGGCGATCCGCAAGAGCCACGGCGTCGCGACCTTCCTGGCCGTGCTGGCCGTCGGTCTGGTCATCATGGCCGCGGTCATCTTCATCGAGCAGGCGCAGCGCCGGATCCCGGTGCAGTACGCCAAGCGGATGGTCGGCCGGAAGATGTTCGGCGGCACCTCGACGTACATCCCGCTGAAGGTGAACCAGGCCGGGGTCATCCCGGTGATCTTCGCCTCCAGCCTGCTCTACCTGCCCGTGCTGGTCAGCCAGTTCCGGCAGGACGAGAAGTGGGCGCAGTGGATCCAGGGCAACCTGGTCAAGGGCGACCATCCCATCTACATGGTGACGTACGTCGCGCTTATTATCTTTTTCACGTACTTCTACGTCTCGATTACCTTCAACCCGAAGGAAGTTGCTGACAACATGAAGAAGTACGGCGGCTTCATCCCCGGGATCCGGGCGGGGCGGCCGACCGAGGAGTACCTCTCCTACGTTCTGTCCCGCATCACGCTGCCCGGCGCGATCTACCTGGCGATCATCTCGATGATCCCGCTGATCGCACTGGTGCTCTTGAACGCCAGCCAGAGCTTCCCGTTCGGTGGTACGTCGATCCTGATCATGGTCGGCGTCGGACTGGACACGGTGAAGCAGATCGAGAGTCAGCTGCAGCAGCGTAACTACGAAGGGTTCCTGCGCTGATGAGAATGTTGCTGATGGGTCCGCCCGGGGCGGGCAAGGGCACGCAGGCAAAGGTGCTTGCGGAGCGTCTGAACATCCCGGCCGTGTCCACCGGCGACATCTTCCGGCAGAACGTGAAGGACGAGACGGAGCTGGGTCTCGAGGCGAAGCGGTACATGGACGCGGGCAACTACGTCCCCGACGAGGTCACGAACGCAATGGTGCGGGACCGGCTGTCCGAGGCGGACGCCGGCGCGGGCTTCCTCCTGGACGGGTACCCCCGGACGCTGCCGCAGGTCGGCACGCTCGACGACATCCTGGCCGAGCACGGCCACAAGCTGGACGCGGTGGTGGCGCTGGTCGCCGACACCGACGTACTGGTGGACCGGATGCTCAAGCGGGCCAAGACCGACGGCCGCTCGGACGACTCCGAGGAGGTCGTCCGGCACCGCCAGGACGTCTACACCGCCGAGACCAAGCCGCTGCTGCAGGTGTACGCGCAGCGCGGTCTGCTGGTCGAGGTGGACGGCGTCGGCGAGATCGACGAGGTCAGCGAGCGCGTGCTGGCCGCCCTGAAGTCGATCAGCGAATGATTTCCGGGTCCGCCCGGCGACAGCTCTGTCGCCGGGCGGACCTTTTTGCTGCACACGAGGCGGAGTACGGAGCGAATGATCTTCAAGGACCGCGGCATCGAGATCAAGACCCGCGAACAGATCCTGGCCATGCGCAAGGCCGGCCTGGTGGTCGGCCGGACGCTGGAGCTGCTCCGGGCCGCGGTGAAGCCCGGGATCACCACCGGTGAGCTGGACGCGATCGCCGAGGACCACATCCGTTCCTCCGGCGCGACGCCGTCGTTCCTGGGTTACCACGGCTTCACCGGCTCGATCTGCGCCTCGGTGAACGACGAGATCGTGCACGGCATCCCCGGTGACCGGGTGCTCGCCGACGGCGACCTGATCTCGATCGACTGCGGCGCGATCGTCGACGGCTGGCACGGCGACGCGGCGATCTCGGTCGGCGTCGGTACGGCGTCCGAGGAGCTGCTCGAGCTGGCCCGGATCTGCGAGGAGTCGATGTGGCGCGGTTTCGCCGCCGCCAAGCTCGGCGGCCGGCTGACCGACATCTCGGCCGCGGTCGAGGCGCACGTGCGCACCAACTCGTCGTACGGGATCGTCGAGGACTTCGTCGGGCACGGGATCGGGTCGGCGATGCACCAGCCGCCGAACGTGCCGAACTACGGCAAGGCCGGCAAGGGCCCGAAGCTGGTCGAGGGTCTGGCGCTGGCGGTCGAGCCGATGCTCACGCTGGGCAAGCAGGACAACCACACCCTCGAGGACGACTGGACCGTGGTCACCGACGACGGCACCGCGGCCGCGCACACCGAGCACACCTTCACGCTGACCCCGCAGGGCCCGTGGGTGCTGACCGCGCTCGACGGCGGCGAGACCGAGCTGGCCAAGCTCGGCGTGAAGTTCGGCCCGCTGGCCGACTGAGCTGCGCACCCGGGCAGACTTCGGGGCAGCCGTCCGGTGGACGCGCGGGTCAACCCATCGGGGGACGCCGCGCGGTCCCGCGCTGAGGCACACTGGGGGCATGCCCAGCTCGTACCAGCCCCACCAGCGCTTCACCGAGGCCGACCGCGACAAGATCGCCGGACGGCTGCGGGACGCCTTCGCGGACGGGCGGCTGGACCAGCCGGAGTTCACCCGGCGGCTCGACGACCTGTACGGCGCGCAGACCTACGGCGAGCTCGAGCCGCTGGTCCGTGACCTGCCGCCGGTGCGCACGTACCAGACGCCCGCGGTGGTCCAGAACGTCCAGCCGGCTCCGGAGCCCGGGACCTTCCCGGAGCGCAAGCCGGACAACCAGCCCCAGCAGCGCAACCTGCAGGGCCTGCTCGGCGGTTTCACCGGCGTAGTGCTGATCAACGTGCTGGTGTGGTTCGTGATCGGTGTCGCCAGCGGCGGTGAATGGCCGCACTTCTGGCCGGTCTGGCTGCTGATCCCGTGGGCCCTGATGGGCATGGGTCACTTCGGAAAGCGTCGGTGAGCGAGACCGGCGCCGAGGGCCCGCGGCTGCGCCCGGACTGGGCGTGGCAGTTGCGACAGGGCTCCGCACTGGTCTACGTGCTGTGGTTCCTGATCGCGATCCCGCTGGTCGTCGTCGGCCTGCTGGTCGAGCCGCGCTGGGTCGGCTGGCTGGTGCTCGCGTGGTTCCTCGTACTCGTCGGGCTGACCGCGGCGTTGCGGATCTCGGAGAACCGCCAGCGCCGGAGCTGGTCGGAGATGGCCCGGCAGCTGGGCTGGCAGGTCAGCGCGGGCGATCCCGACCTGGTCGACCGCTGGCCGTTCCCGCCGTTCGACGTGGACCCGGCCGCCGAGGTGTACGACGTGACGACGGGCCGGCACCGTGGCCGGGAGCTGATCGCCGGCCGCTTCCGGCACAAGGTGCGGCGCCGCCAGCTCGGGTTCGACTTCCTGGATCTGGAGGTCGAACGCCCGCTGCCGCCGATGCAGCTGCTGCCCGAGTCGCTGGCGCCCGTCGCCGCGGCCAGCCTGGTGCCGCTGAAGCTGACGGTCGACGGGCTGCCGGAGAAGTACTGCCTGTTCAACGGCCGCGAGGACCTGGCGCTGGAGGTGCTGCACCGGCGGGCGGTCGACGTACTGGGGCAGGTGCCGCCGTTCGGCTTCAGCTGCGAGGGGCGCCGGTTCGTGGCGATCTTCCCGGCGTACCGGGAGGCGTCGGTGGTGCTGGCGCACCTGGACGCCGCCTGCGACCTGCTCGCGCTGATCCCCGAGCACGTCTGGCAGACCGGCGAGCAGTGGGCGGCTACGCAGCAGTCCTGAGCAGCCGTACGACGACCGCGAGGTCCTCGTCGCCGTGGCCCTCACGGACCGCGCGGGCGAACAGCTCGCCCATCGGCGCGAGAAGTACCGGATCGACGCCCTGGGCGCGGGCCGCGTCGAGCAGGTTGACGAAGCCGGCCGACTGCATCTCCAGGTTGGAGCCGGCAGCGCCCGGCTCGGCGCCGTGCTCGAGGTCCTTGGCCATCTCCGGAACGCTGCTGAGCATCGCGGTCATCCAGGGGACCAGCAGCTCGTCGGTGAAGGCGGTCGGGGAGATCCGCTCGCTGGAGATCAGCGCGAGCGCCTGGGCGGCGCCGGCGAACATGCCGTACATGCCGCTCAGCAGGGCGAGGTCCTGCAGCGCGGCGAGGCCGGGATCGCTGCCGACGTACCGGGGACGGGCCAGGACGGAGAGCGCCTGCTCGTGCTGCTCGAAGGCCGCCTGGGAGCCGCTGTACAGGACGAACGCGTGCGGGCCGCCGATCATCGCGGGGACGGCCATGATGCCGCCGTCGAGGTAGTCACCGCTGTACTGCGTGGCGGCCCGGCGGGCCTGGGCCGGAGTGCCGTTGGTGAGGTTGACCAGCGTGCGGCCGGTGAAGTCGGTGCCGGCGAGAGCCTCCTGGACGGAGGCGTCGTCGAGCAGGCAGGCGACGATCAGCGGGCTCGCGCTGACGGCGTCGGCGACGGTGTTCGCGCGGGTGACGCCGGTGAGGCCGGGCGCGCGGCCCGGGGTGCGGTTCCAGACGGTGGTCGGGTGGCCGGCGGCGGTGAAGGCCTGGGCGAGGGCGGTGCCCATCGCACCGAGGCCGAGAACGGTCACGGGTGTCTTCATGCCCACCAGCCTCACCGGCAAGGTTTATGATCGGCAAGTACCGACTAATTAGTCAGGTACTCACCGAAAGGTAAGTATGAAGCCGTACACCTGTGGTCTGGACGCCGCCGCCGACGTGATCGGTGGCAAGTGGAAGCCGCTCATCCTGTGGGCGCTCAGTCACGGACCGCACCGGTTCGGGGAGCTGCGCAAGGCGATCTCGGGCGTCACCGAGAAGATGCTCATCCAGCAGTTGCGCGAGCTGGAGAGCCGGGGGATCGTGCACCGGGAGGTCTACCGGCAGGTGCCGCCGAAGGTGGAGTACTCGCTGACGCCGCTCGGTGAGACCCTGAACACGGCGCTGGCGCCGCTCGATCAGTGGGGCGCGGAGCACATCGGAGAGCTGGAGTCCACCCGGTGCTGAGGCCCGATTGGGTTTCTCGCCGGTAGGTGGCGTACACTCTTTCCTTGGCTCTTTGTAGCCTCTGGTTGTTATGCCCAACGCTCGTTCCGGGCAGCGCGACCGTGCGGTACCAATCATTCAGTACGTCGTCTACAGAAGTGCGAGGACATGCCCAAAAAAGAGGGAGTCATCGAACTCGAGGGCACCATCGTCGAGGCTTTGCCGAACGCGATGTTCCGTGTTGAGCTGTCCAACGGGCACAAGGTGCTCGCGCACATCAGCGGCAAGATGAGGCAGCACTACATCCGGATCCTCCCCGAGGACCGGGTCGTCGTGGAGCTGTCGCCGTACGACCTCACCCGGGGTCGGATCGTCTACCGGTACAAGTAACCACAGCCACCTGTCGAAGAAAGAAGCTCGATGAAGGTCAATCCGAGCGTCAAGAAGATCTGCGACAAGTGCAAGGTGATCCGCCGCCACGGCCGGGTCATGGTGATCTGCGAGAACCCGCGGCACAAGCAGCGGCAGGGCTGATCCAAGCCCTACCTCGCGACACAGCACTGTCGCACCACAGCGCGCACGCTCGTCCAGCACGGCAACAGGCTGGACGTCGCCCCCGGAACAGAGGCCGGGGCCTTGCCGGTGAAGGAAACATCACCGAGGCGGGCAAGGACGCGGCGCGCCACCACACCTCTGCCGACGAAAGGAACACCGCCACATGGCACGCCTCGTAGGCGTCGACCTCCCGCGCGACAAGCGCATCGAGGTCGCCCTGACCTACATCTTCGGTGTAGGTCGTACTCGCGCCCTGAAGACGCTCGAAGCCACCGGGATCTCCGGTGACAAGCGCGTCCACGAACTGGGCGACGAGGAACTGGTCAAGCTCCGGGACTGGATCGAAGGCAACTACAAGATCGAAGGTGACCTCCGTCGCGAGGTGACCGCGGACATCCGCCGCAAGATCGAGATCGGGTCGTACCAGGGTCGCCGGCACCGCAGCGGCCTGCCGGTGCGTGGTCAGCGCACGCGGACCAACGCCCGTAGCCGGAAGGGTCGCAAGAAGGCGATCGCCGGCAAGAAGAAGAAGTGACCCGGATGACCGTCGACCCCAGGAGCAACTGACTTATGCCTCCCAAGAGCCGCACCGCGGCCGGCGCGAAGAAGGTGCGCCGCAAGGAGAAGAAGAACGTGGCCGCCGGCCACGCGCACATCAAGAGCACGTTCAACAACACGATCGTGACGATCACCGACCCGACCGGCGCGGTCATCTCGTGGGCCTCCGCGGGCACCGTCGGCTTCAAGGGTTCGCGCAAGTCGACCCCGTTCGCCGCGCAGATGGCCGCCGAGGCCGCCGGGCGCCGGGCGATGGAGCACGGCATGCGCAAGATCGACGTGTTCGTGAAGGGTCCCGGCTCCGGCCGTGAGACCGCGATCCGTTCGCTGGGTGCGGTCGGCCTCGAGGTCGGCACCATCCAGGACGTCACCCCGACCGCCCACAACGGCTGCCGCCCTCCCAAGCGGCGCCGGGTCTGATCCCAGGAAAGGTAGGCAGCGAAAATGGCCCGTTACACCGGACCCATGACCAAGAAGTCGCGCCGTCTCGGGGTCGACCTCGTCGGTGGCGACAAGGCGTTCGAGCGTCGTCCGTACCCGCCGGGTATGCACGGCCGCGGCCGTCCCAAGGAGAGCGAGTACCTGCTCCAGCTTCGTGAGAAGCAGAAGGCTCGTTACGCCTACGGCGTGCTCGAGAAGCAGTTCAGCCTGTACTACAAGGAGGCCTCGCGGCGTCCGGGTAAGACCGGTGACAACCTGCTGATCATCCTCGAGTCCCGCCTCGACAACGTCGTGTACCGCGCCGGTCTGGCCCGGACGCGCCGTCAGGCCCGTCAGCTCGTCGTGCACGGTCACTTCACCGTGAACGGCATCAAGGTGAACATCCCGTCGTACCGGGTCGCGGCGCACGACGTCATCGACGTCCGCGCCAAGTCGGCCGAGATGACGCCGTTCATCATCGCCCGCGAGACGCACTCCGAGCGGGTCGTCCCGGCGTGGCTCGAGGCGCTGCCGGAGCGGCTGCGGATCCTCGTGCACCAGCTGCCCACCCGGGCGCAGATCGACACCCAGGTCGCAGAGCACCTGATCGTCGAGCTCTACTCGAAGAACTGATCCGCTTCCCGCCGGCGGCCTCCGGGCCGCCGGCGGGATCGGTCGTTCTTCACCTCGCGGCCTCAAATAGTGGTCGTCGCGAACGAAGAAGGAAGTAGCAACAGTGCTCATCGCACAGCGCCCCACCCTGACCGAAGAGGTCGTCGGCGAGCACCGCTCGCGGTTCGTCATCGAGCCGCTGGAGCCGGGCTTCGGCTACACCCTCGGCAACTCCATCCGCCGCACCCTGCTGTCGTCCATCCCGGGCGCCGCCGTGACCAGCATCAAGGTCGACGGCGTGCTGCACGAGTTCTCGACGGTCGCCGGTGTCAAGGAAGACGCCACCCAGCTGATCCTGAACCTCAAGGACCTGGTCGTCTCCTCCGAGCACGACGAGCCGGTCACCATGTACCTGCGCAAGCAGGGCCCCGGTGACGTCACCGCCGCCGACATCGCGCCGCCGGCCGGTGTCGAGGTGCACAACCCGGACCTGAAGATCGCCACCCTGAACGAGAAGGGCCGGCTCGAGATGGAGCTGGTCGTCGAGCGGGGCCGCGGTTACGTGTCGGCGATCCAGAACAAGTCCGCCGACGCCGAGATCGGCCGGATGCCGGTCGACTCGATCTACTCGCCGGTCCTCAAGGTGACCTACAAGGTCGAGGCGACCCGTGTCGAGCAGCGCACCGACTTCGACCGGCTGGTCGTCGACGTCGAGACCAAGCCGTCGATGCTGCCCCGCGACGCCGTCGCGTCGGCCGGTAAGACCCTGGTCGAGCTGTTCGGCCTGGCCCGTGAGCTGAACGTCGAGGCCGAGGGCATCGACATCGGCCCGTCGCCGGTCGACGAGCAGATGGCCGCCGACCTGGCGCTGCCGGTCGAGGACCTGCAGCTGACCGTCCGGTCCTACAACTGCCTCAAGCGCGAGGGCATCCACACCGTGGGTGAGCTGATCTCGCGCAGCGAGCAGGACCTGCTGGACATCCGCAACTTCGGCTCCAAGTCGATCGACGAGGTCAAGCTGAAGCTGGCCGAGATGGGCCTGTCGCTGAAGGACTCGCCCCCCGGCTTCGACCTGCGCGCCGCTGCCGAGGCCTACGGCGACGACGCCGAGGACGAGGACGAGAGCTTCGCCGAGACCGAGCAGTACTGACCTTTCGAAGGCCACCCGGCCTGTTCCCAAGGTCCGCACCCGGGCCTGAGATTTCTGGAGTTGGACAATGCCTACCCCCACCAAGGGAGCCCGCCTCGGCGGCAGCCCGGCGCACGAGAAGCTGATCCTCAGCAACCTCGCGACCTCGCTGTTCGAGCACGGCGCGATCACCACCACGGCCGCCAAGGCCAAGCGCCTGCAGCCGCTGGCCGAGTCGATGATCACCAAGGCCAAGCGCGGTGACCTGAACTCGCGCCGTCAGGTGATGAAGCGGATCAAGGACAAGAGCGTCGTGCACGTGCTCTTCACCGAGCTCGGTGAGCGCTACGCCGACCGTCCGGGCGGTTACACCCGCATCATCAAGCTCGGCCCCCGCAAGGGCGACAACGCCCCCATGGTGAAGATCGAGCTGGTCGAGGCGCTCGCCGACTCCCCGAAGGCCAAGAAGGCGGCCGCCCCGGCGAAGAAGGCCGCGGCCAAGAAGGCCCCGGCGAAGAAGGCGGCCGCCAAGGCCGACGACGCCGAGGTTCAGGACGAGGTCAAGGACGAGAAGGTCCAGGACGTCGTGGCCGGCAAGTACGACGGTTCGGCCGCTCCGCTGGCCGACGGCTCGGCGCCCGAGGGCTTCGACATCAAGGGCAACGAGAACTCGATGAAGTTCCACACCACCGACTCGCCGTGGTACGACCAGACCGAGGCCGAGGTCTGGTTCGCCACCGAGGAGGCGGCCGCGGCCGCCGGCTTCACCAAGGCCGGCGAGACCGAGGACAAGTAGCACCCGGTACGTCACAGCGCCCCCACGCCCGTCAGGGTGTGGGGGCGCTGTTGCGTTAGATTGCCCTGTGCGTTGGCGGATCGATCTCAGGTACGACGGAACCGGATTCCACGGCTGGGCCCGTCAGGACGGGCTCAGGACCGTCCAGGGAGCCCTGGAGGAGGCGCTGGGTACCGTCCTGCGGCTCCCGGAGCGTCCGTCGGTCACCTGTGCCGGCCGGACCGACACCGGCGTGCACGCGCGCGGCCAGGTCGCGCACGTCGACCTGGAGGTCGAGACCACCGGCCGTGACCTGCTGCGCCGGCTGAACGGCGTACTGCCCGAGGACGTGTCGGTGACGGCTGTCGCCGAGGCCGCCGAGGGGTTCGACGCCCGGTTCGCCGCGCTGGAGCGCCGGTACGTCTACCGGATCTGCGACGACCCGGTCGGCTGGGACCCGCTGCGGCGCCAGGAGGTGCTGCGGGTGATCCGGCCGCTGGACGTCGACCGGATGAACGCGGCCGCGGCCCAGTTGCTCGGCGAGCACGACTTCGCGGCGTTCTGCAAGAAGCGCGAAGGCGCGAGCACGGTCCGGGCGCTGCTGCGCTACGACTGGACCCGTACGGCGCCAGGCCTGCTGGAGGGCACGGTGATCGCCGACGCGTTCTGCCACTCGATGGTCCGCGCACTGGTCGGCTCGCTGATCCCTGTAGGCGACGGGCGGCGTGAGATCGACTGGCCGGCCACAGTGCTCGCCGGCAAGGTCCGCGACTCGGCGGTCGCCGTGCTGCCGGCGCACGGGCTGACGCTGGAGGAAGTGCGCTACCCCGCGGACGAAGACCTGGCCGCGCGGGTCCAGCTGGCCCGCCAGGTCCGTGGGGAGGTGCACCGGCGTGGCTGACCACTTCTTCTCCGAGGACCCGGCCTCGGCCGACGTACGGCGTACTGTCCAGGCCCGGATCTGGGACCGGGACTACGCGTTCACCACCGCGAGCGGCGTCTTCTCCCGCGACCGGCTCGATCCCGGTACGTCGATCCTGCTGCGCGAGGTCCGGCCCGTCGCGGGCCCGCGGACCGTGCTCGACCTGGGTAGCGGCTACGGGCCGATCGCCTGCGCGCTGGCGGTGGAGCTGCCGGAGGCGGTGGTCTGGGCGGTCGACGTGAACAACCGCGCGCTGGAGCTCACCACGCTGAACGCCGCGGCCGCCGGTGTCGCCGAGCGGGTGCGCGCGGTGCAGCCGGACGACGTACCGGACGACGTGGTGTTCGACGAGCTCTGGTCCAACCCGGCCATCCACATCGGCAAACCCGAGCTGCACAAGATGCTGCTGCGCTGGTACGCCCGGCTGAAGCCCGGGGGAGTGGCCTGGATGGTGGTCGGCAAGAACCTCGGCGGCGACTCGCTGCAGCGCTGGCTGACCGAGCAGGGCTACCCCTGCGAGCGGGTCGCCAGCGCGAAGGGTTTTCGCATTCTGAAGGCAACTGCAACGAACGCCGGCGGAGCGCCGTCCTGAGGGCATGGAGGCAGCCTTGGCCGAACCGGTGACCAGTGCGCCCGCGCTCGACTTCGAGACCTTCGTCGGCGAGCGCGCCGACGCGCTGCTCCGGTTCGCCTACGTGCTGACCGGCGACCGGGCGCTGGCCGAGGACGCCGTCCAGGACGCGCTGACGACGGCCTGCGCGCGCTGGAGCCGGGTCAGCCGGGCCGACGACCCCGAGGCCTACGTGAAGCGGATGGTGGTCAACGCGCACATCTCCTGGTGGCGCCGGTTCCGCCGCCGGGAGGCACCGGTCGCCGAGCCCGACCGGTCCTCGGCCGCCCCGGACGGTGCGGCGGACCGGGCGCAGGCCGAGGCGGTCTGGGAGCTGTGCCGGACGCTGCCCGACAAGCAGCGGGTCGCGGTGGTGCTGCGCTTCTACGAGGAGCTGTCGTACGCCGAGATCGGCGCGCTGCTGCACTGCGCCGAGGCGACCGCCCGGTCGCACGTGCACCGGGCGCTCGCCGTACTGAAGAAGACGCTGACCAGGGAAGGAGCCGACGATGCCTGAGTACGACGACCAGGAGCAGGAGCTCGGCCCGGCCGTGGCGGACGCGTTGCAGAACAAGGCGGACGGCTCCTTCAGCGGTCACGGCCGCCGGATGGCGGCGGAGGCGCGGCAGCGGGTGCGGCAGCGCCGGAAGAACCTGCTGGCGTCGGCGGCCGCGGTGGTCGCCGTGGCGGTGGTCGGCGGCGGACTGTGGAGTGTCGGCGGGATGCCGACGGAGACGGCGAGCAACAGCGCGGGCGGTGCCGAGGACCGGGGCAACGCGGAGTACCAGCCGGAGGGCAAGACGACCGGGCAGCCCCCGGCGGACACAGCCACCGGCTGCACGGTGCCGGAGGCGATGGTCCGCGGGGACATGAGCCCGGCAGCGGCCGTCGGGCTCGACCTGGCGACGCCGGTGACGGGTGTCGAGGCCTGCCGGTACCGGCTGTCGCCCGGCCCGCGGGTGGTGCTGGGGTCGCAGCGGTTCGACGGCCTGGTCGCGCAGCAGATCGTCGACGCGATCAAGGTGCTGCCCGAGCGGAACCCGGACCTGCCGGTGTTCAAGTGCACGCCCGAGGCGGCCCGGCCGAAGGAGTCGATCGTGCTGCGGTTCGGCACGGCGCAGGGGATCCGCCAGATCTGGGTCCAGTACGACGGGTGCGCGACCGCCGGATTCCTCAACGGCACCAGGACGTACGGGCTGTTCGCCGCGCCGCTGAAGCTGTTCATGACCGGGTCGGTCCGGCCGTCCGGCGGCATCTACCTGGACCACCTGACCGGCTGGTAGGCGATAACCGTTCGCTGTCCGGGCGGCGGGCGCGTCAGACTGGGGGACATGGGTCATGTGGACGTGTCCGGGATCGGGTTCGAGCTGCCGGACGGGCGGGTGCTGCTGGACGACATCACGTTCCGGGTCGGCGACGGCGCGAAGGTCGCGCTGGTCGGCGCGAACGGGTCCGGCAAGACGACGCTGACCAAGATCATCGCCGGCGACCTGAAACCGCACAGCGGCAGCATCGCGCGCTCCGGCGGGCTCGGCGTGATGCGCCAGTTCGTCGGCTCGGTGCGCGACGAGACGACCGTGCGCGACCTGCTGCTGAGCGTCGCGCCACAGGCCGTCCAGGACGCCGCGGCCACCCTCGACCAGGCCGAGCTGAAGATGATGGAGTCCGACGACGAGAAGACCCAGCTGCGCTACGCCCAGGCCGTCTCGGACTGGGGCGAGGTCGGCGGGTACGACGCGGAGGTGCTCTGGGACGTCTGTACGACGTCCGCCCTCGGCATCCCGTACGACAACTGCCGCTGGCGTGAGGTGAAGACGCTGTCCGGCGGCGAGCAGAAGCGGCTCGTGCTGGAGGCGCTGCTGCGCGGTCCGGACGAAGTACTGATGCTGGACGAGCCGGACAACTACCTCGACGTACCGGGCAAGCGCTGGCTGGAGGAGCAGCTCAACGCGACCACCAAGACCGTGCTGTACATCAGCCACGACCGGGAGCTGCTGGCCAACACCGCCACCCGGATCGTCACCGTCGAGCTCGGTGCCGCCGGCAACACGATCTGGACGCACGGCAGCGGCTTCAAGACCTACCACGAGGCCCGCAAGCACCGGTTCGAGCGGCTGGAGGAGTTGCGCCGCCGGTGGGACGAGGAGCACGCGAAGCTCAAGGCGCTGGTGCTGATGTACAAGACGAAGGCGGCGTACAACGACGGCCTTGCGTCGCGGTACAAGGCGGCGCAGACCCGGCTGGCGAAGTTCGAGGAGGCCGGGCCGCCGCAGGCGATCCCGCGTGAGCAGAAGGTCAGCATGCGGCTCACCGGCGGGCGGACCGGTAAGCGCGCTGTCGTCGCCACCGGGCTGGAGCTGACCGGGCTGATGAAGCCCTTCGAACTCGAGGTCTGGTACGGCGAACGCGTGGCCGTGCTCGGCTCCAACGGCTCCGGCAAGTCGCACTTCCTGCGGCTGCTCGCCAACGGCGGCTCCGACCCGGACATCGAGCACCAGCCGGTCGGCGAGGTGGAGATCCCGCCGGTCGCGCACACCGGCAACGCCAAGCTCGGCGCCCGCGTGCGCCCGGGCTGGTTCGCGCAGACCCACGAGCACCCCGAGCTGGCCGGCCGTACGCTGCTCGAGATCCTGCACCGTGGCGACGAGCACCGCGACGGTATGGGCCGCGAGCTGGCTTCCCGCAAGCTCGACCGCTACGAGCTGGCCCACGCCGCCGAACAGTCCTTCGACAGCCTCTCCGGCGGCCAGCAGGCCCGCTTCCAGATCCTGCTCCTGGAGCTGTCCGGCGCGACCCTGCTCCTGCTCGACGAGCCCACCGACAACCTCGACGTCGAGTCCGCCGAAGCGCTGGAGGAAGGCCTCGACTCCTTCGACGGCACGGTCCTCGCGGTCACCCACGACCGCTGGTTCGCCCGCGACTTCGACCGCTACCTGGTCTTCGGCTCCGACGGCTCGGTCTACGAGTCGACCACACCGGTCTGGGACGAAGGCCGCGTGGAACGCGCCCGCTAGGGCTTCACCCAGCCGGCTCTGTACGCCGTCCAGTGCGCCTCGGTGGCGGTGAAGTCGACGTAGAGGGCCAGACCGAAGTTCTGTTTCGGGTCGGTGCCGAGGCCGAGGCGGGCGCCGCGGACGGCGGCTTCCACGGTCTCGGCGCTGCCGCGGTGGCTGAAGTTGTCCTCCCAGTACGCCGGGAGGCCCATCAGCAGGTCGACCTGGGCGGGGGTGACCTCCAGCGCCAGGCGGGTCTGTTGGGCGACGTAGCCGCCGTACAGGGACTCCAGCGGCATCGCGGTGTCGTACGACATCACCGCGATCTGCTCGACCCGGCGCGCGACCTCGGCGAAGTAGTCCTGGGACCACCACTTGCCCTCGTCGGCGACGGCCAGGGCGATCGAGTTCAGCGACCACAGCGGGTCGATCTGGGCCGCGGCGACCGACAGCGGGACACCGCGTTCGGCGGTCAGGCGGTGCACCTGGTCCAGTACGGCGAGGAACCCGGCCGACCCGGAGTGGACCGGCTCGAAGTCGAAGTGGATGCCGTCGAAGCCCTGGTCGAGCACCGCCGCGGACGACGCGGTCACCCGGTCGCGAACCGCCGGGTCGTCGAGGTCCAGGCCCGGATTCTTGGCCGGCTGGACGATGTCGCCGAGCCACGCCTGCACCCGTACGCCGGGAGCCGCCTGGCCCATCGCGTCGGTGAACCAGCGGGCCGTGGGGGAGACCTTTGTCACCGCGAGACTGCCGTCGTGCTCCAGCGGCCCGGCGTGCACGTACAGGTCACGGACCCCCGTCGTGGAGAGTCGCTCGGCCAGCGCGGTGACGTCGGCGGTGGTCTTGCGGCCGTCCACCCAGGCGTGGCCGAGCCAGACGGCGTCGCGGCCGCGAGTGAGCGCCTGCGGCGCCGGGTCGCCGGTGTAGTGGAGCCGCAGCGACACGGCGTACGCGCTGAGCGGTACAGGGATCGCGGGCAGGACGACCAGCAGCAGGACGGTGATGACCCGGCGCCTGCGTGACCAGCGGTGCCAGCGGCGCCTCACCGGCGTTGCCGCAGCCCGTCGTAGAGGATTGCGAGCATGCGGTCCCGGACCTCCAGGTCCAGCCCGGTCGCCGTCGCGCCACGGGAGGCGCCGACCAGCAGGGCGTACACCTCGGGGAACTGGGCGTCGGCCCGGACGGCACCGCTGTGCTGAGCCTTGACGAGCAGCTCTCCGAAGGCCTGACGCATCTCCTGCCCGGCCTGGCGGGCGTGCTCGCCCGGCGCGCTGCCGGCGGCGACCAGCGCCTCCGCGATCGCCAGCTTGGACCCCGACTCGGCGACCACCTGGTCGAAGAACTCGAAGAACGCCGTACCGGGGTCGCTGCCGCCCGCCAGCTCGGCGGCCGTGTCACGCAGCCGCTGCAGCCGCAGTGTCAGCACCGCCTCCAGCAGCTCCACCTTGGTCGGGAAGTGCCGGAACACGGTCGCGATCCCGACCCCCGCCAGCTTCGCCACGTCGTCCGTCGACGCCGCCGTCGACCGCCCGAACACCTGCTCGGCCGCGGTCAGGATCCGTTCCCGGTTGTCCCGCGCGTCAGCTCGCACCCGCCCACCCTCCTTCGTCCCGCACAGCGTAGAAGACGCCGGCCGAGCCATTTTGGTTGTAACCGAAGTTCGTACTCCATATATTCGGAGTCACCACTTCGCTTAGGAGGTTGTCTTGACCCCGTCCGAGGTCTTCCTGCGCCTGGTCCACGGCGTCGCCGCCGGCGACTTCGCCACCCTGCCCGGCCTGTACGCCGAACAGACCGACGTCCGGCACCCGATGGCGCCCGGCGGCGACCACCCGCTGCTCACTCGCGCCGCGCTCCGCGAGCACTTCGGCGGCACCGGCCCGCGGGTCGCCTCGGCCATCAGGTTCGTCCCCGACAACGTCCGCGTCCACGAGACCGCGGACCCCGAGGTGATCGTCGCCGAGTTCGAGTACGCCGGGACGCGCGCCGCCGACGGCGCGACGTTCCGCGTCCCCTGCATCTTCGTGCTCCGGGTCCGCGACGGGCTGATCGTCGAGTCCCGCGACTACGTCGACCACGTCGCGATGGCCCGCGCCAGCGGGCAGTTCGACGAACTCTTCGCCGCCGCCCGGGAACCGCGCACCCCGGCCGCCGCGTCGTAGCCGGCAGAAGCACAGCACGACCCCGGTCCGTGGCTCCCCTGCCGGACCGGGGTCGTCCCAACTCCGGCCCGGGAACGGCGAAACCCCCACCGGCGCCGCGCCGCTGGGGGTTTCGTTGCTTCAGGCAATGACTAGCGGTCGCCCATCGGGACGTAGTCGATGCCGCGGGCACCGGTGTAGATCTGCTTCGGGCGGGCGATCTTCTGGTCGCTGTCGCCGAGGCTCTCCAGCCACTGGGCCAGCCAGCCCGAGGTACGCGGGATGGCGAACAGCACGGTGAACATCTCCGGCGGGAACTGCAGGGCCTCGTAGATCAGGCCGGAGTAGAAGTCCACGTTCGGGTAGAGCTTGCGGGAGACGAAGTACTCGTCCTCCAGCGCGATCTTCTCCAGCTCGACGGCGATCTTCAGCAGCGGGTTGATCCCGGTGACCTCGAAGACGTCGTCGGCGGCCTTCTTGATGATCTTGGCCCGCGGGTCGTAGTTCTTGTAGACCCGGTGGCCGAAGCCCATCAGCCGCTCTTCGCCGTTCTTGACGCCCTCGATGAACGACGGGACGTTGTCGACGGTGCCGATCCGGCGCAGCATCTTCAGCACCGCCTCGTTGGCGCCGCCGTGCAGCGGGCCGTAGAGGGCGGCGATGCCACCGGTGACGGCGCTGTACGGGTCGACCTGGGTCGAGCCGATCGCGCGCACCGCGTTGGTGGAGGCGTTCTGCTCGTGGTCGGCGTGCAGGATGAACAGGATCTCCAGCGCCCGCACCAGCCGGTCGTCGGCGGCGTACTTGGGCTCGCTCATCTTGAACAGCATCGACAGGAAGTTCGCCGCGTAGCTGAGCTCGTTGTCGGGGTAGACGTACGGCTTGCCCTGCGCGTGCCGGTAGGCGAACGCGCCGAGCGTCGGCATCTTCGCGATCAGCCGGCGGATCTGCAGCGCCCGCGACTCCTCGTCGAAGATCTCCCGGGACTCGGGGTAGAAGGTGGACAGCGCGCCCACCGAGGCCAGCAGCATCCCCATCGGGTGCGCGTCGTACCGGAAGCCCTGCATGAAGGTCTTCAGGTTCTCGTGCACGAACGTGTGATACGTCACGTCGTGCGCCCAGCCCTCGTACTCGGCCTTGTTCGGCAGCTTGCCGTTGACCAGCAGGTAGGCCACCTCGAGGTAGTTCGACTGCTCGGCGAGCTGCTCGATCGGGTAGCCGCGGTACTCCAGGATGCCCTTGTCACCGTCGATGAAGGTGACCGAGGAGCGGGTCGAGGCGGTGTTGACGAAGCCGGGGTCGTAGGTGGCCAGGCCACCGTCTCCGTCGGTAGCGCTGATCTGCTTGAGATCTGCGGCACGGATGGTGCCGTCGGTGATGGCAAGGTCGTAGTCCTTGCCGGTCCGGTTGTCCCGGACGGTGAGCGACTGTTCGGTCACGGTGCCCTCTTCGGAAGCTGGCGTCATCGCCGGAGCCAGTGAGGGTGATCGTCAGCCGGCGGGACGCGGTTCGGACTTCTGTTCTTCACGGCTAAACTAGTGCGGTCGGAGTTCGGTTCCAACCCGGGGTCCCCGGGCCGTTCGCGCTCACTTTGACCCCGACGTGTCCCCGCCGGTATTCTGGGCTGCTGTTGTGCGTTTCAGGTCTGCACCGGTCCTCGGTGATACCGCTCGCCGACGCCCCACTTTTGTCAATCTCTGAGAAACGAAGGTCAACGACCGTGCGCACGTACAGCCCGAAGCCTGCTGACGTCACTCGCGAGTGGCACGTGATCGACGCCACCGACGTCACGCTCGGTCGGCTCGCCGTCCAGATCGCAACTCTTCTGCGAGGCAAGCACAAGCCGACCTTCGCCCCGCACGTTGACGGAGGCGACTTCGTCGTCGTCGTCAACGCCTCCAAGGTCGCCCTGTCCGGCAGCAAGCGGACCGACAAGCTGGCCTACCGCCACTCGGGTCACCCGGGTGGTCTGACGGCGACGCCGATCGGTGAGATCCTCGACAAGGACCCCCGTAAGGCCGTCGAGAAGGCTGTCTGGGGGATGCTGCCGAAGAACCGTCTCAGCCGGAAGCTGCTCACCAAGCTGAAGGTGTACGCCGGTCCGGAGCACCCGCACACGGCCCAGCAGCCGAAGCCTTTCGAGATCACCCAGATCGCCCAGTAGAGCGATCGACGAGCCAGGTAAACGAGGATTTCCAGCGTGAGCGACGTCACCACCACCGAGACCGCCGAGTTCGACCCCGAGGTCCCCATCGACAACGAGGGCCCGGTCGCGTACACCTCCGAGACGAACCCGAGCCCGGAGCAGCGCGCCGAGTCCGGCCGCGTCGCGGTGATCAACCCGGCCGGTGCGACCGGTCGCCGTAAGGAGGCCGTGGCGCGCGTTCGCCTGGTCCCCGGCACCGGCAACTGGACGGTCAACGGCAAGCCGCTGGACGTCTACTTCCCGAACAAGGTGCACCAGCAGCACGTGAACGAGCCGTTCGTCGTCGCGGGCCTGGAGGGCTCCTACGACGTGATCGCCCGGATCAACGGCGGTGGCATCACCGGCCAGGCCGGCGCCCTGCAGCTGGGTGTCGCGCGCTGCCTGAACGCCGCCGACGAGGAGGCGAACCGCCCGGGTCTGAAGAAGGCCGGTCTGCTCACCCGCGACGCGCGGATCAAGGAGCGCAAGAAGGCCGGTCTCAAGAAGGCCCGTAAGGCTCCGCAGTACAGCAAGCGCTGATCACCTGATGGCGCGTTTGTTCGGCACGGACGGCGTCCGTGGCCTGGCGAACGTGGACCTGACCGCGGAGCTGGCGCTCGACCTCTCGGTCGCCGCCGCTCACGTACTCGGCGAGGCCGGTGCCTTCGAAGGGCACCGGCCACGCGCCGTTGTGGGCCGGGATCCGCGTGCCAGTGGTGAGTTCCTGGAAGCCGCCGTCGTGGCCGGTCTGGCCAGCGCCGGCGTCGACGTCTTCAAGCTCGGCGTGCTGCCGACCCCCGCGGTCGCGTACCTGACCGGTTCGACCGGTGCCGATCTGGGTGTGATGTTGTCGGCCAGCCACAACCCGATGCCGGACAACGGCATCAAGTTCCTGGCCCGCGGCGGGATCAAGCTCGACGACCCGATCGAGGACGCCATCGAGGCCCGGATGGGCGAGGAGTGGCAGCGCCCGACCGGTAAGGCCGTCGGGCGGGTGCACGACGACGGGCAGGGGTTCGAGACCTACGTCGCGCACCTGGTCCGGTCCGCGCCGAACCGCTTCGACGGTGTCAAGGTCGTGATCGACTGCGCCAACGGTGCCGCGTCCCTGACGGCACCGGAGGCGCTGCGCCGGCTCGGCGCCGAGGTGATCACGTACGCCGCCAGCCCGGACGGCCTGAACATCAACCTCGAGTGCGGCTCCACCCACATGGAGGGGCTGCGCCGCGAGGTGATCGGGCACGGCGCCGATCTCGGCATCGCGCTCGACGGCGACGCCGACCGCTGCCTGGCCATCGACGGCACCGGTGAGCTGGTCGACGGCGACCAGATCCTCGCCGTGCTGGCGCTCGCGATGCGCGACAGCGGCCGGCTGTCCAACGACACCGTCGTGGCGACTGTGATGAGCAACCTCGGTTTCGTCCAGGCGATGGTCCGGGAGCAGATCGCGGTCGAGCAGACCAAGGTCGGCGACCGGTACGTGCTGGAGGCGATGAAGGCCGGCGGCCACAAACTCGGCGGTGAGCAGTCCGGGCACGTGATCCTGTCCGACCACGCCACCACCGGCGACGGCACGCTGACCGCGATCAACCTGCTGGCCCGGGTCGCCGCGACCGGCAAGTCGCTGCGCGAGCTGGCCGCCGTGATGACGCGGCTGCCGCAGGTCCTGGTCAACGTCCCGAACGTGGACAAGACCCGCGCGGGTACCGACACGACCGTCCAGACCGCGGTCACCGCGGCCACCGAGCGCCTCGGCGACACCGGCCGGGTCCTGCTCCGCCCGTCGGGCACCGAGCCGCTGGTCCGGGTGATGGTCGAGGCCGAGTCCTCCGACACCGCCCACGACGTCGCCCACTCGCTGGCCGACGTCGTCGCGGGAGCCCTGAAGCTCTGAGTACGGTGAAACGCCCCGGCCTGCTCCGCACCTGGAGTCTGGCCGGGGCGTTTCTCTTCGTGGGCCTTGCAACGTCGGCAAGCCAGTTCCTGGCCGGCCGCTGGGTGCTGGCCTGCTTCGAGCTGATCGCCTTCGCGGCGGTCGGTTTCGTGCTGTCTCCGCTGGCGTTCCCGCGCTCGACGCCGGCCGCCGAGGCCGAGCGCCTGGCCGCCGCCGACGGCCGCCCGATCATCTACTGGCGCCCGGGCTGCTCCTTCTGCCTGCGCCTGCGCCGCAAGCTCGGCCGCCGCGGCGGCGATGCCCACTGGGTGAACATCTGGGCCGACCCGGCGGCCGCCGCGAACGTCCGCGCTCTCACCGGTGGCGACGAAACCGTCCCCACCGTTGTCGTAGGCAACGACCACCGGGTGAACCCGGACCCGCGCTGGGTCCGCGACCTGCTCGGCTGAGGTTTCGGCGAGGAGCGAATACCCGGGCCGGTGGCCCGGGCGGCTGATGTGATCTGTCCATGCGTAGATTCCGCCGTCTGCTCGTCGCCGTCGCCGCCCTGCTCGTGGTGACGCCGGCCGTCGCCGTCGCCCAGCCCCGCGCGGTCGTCACCGTGCCGGTGCTCACGTACAACATCCATCACGGGCAGGGCGTCGACGGCGCCCTGAACCTCGAGCGCATCGCCACGGTGATCAGCCGGTCCGGTGCCGCGGTGGTCGGCCTGCAGGAGGTCGACGTGCACTGGAGCGAGCGCAGCGACTGGGTCGACCAGGCTGCCTGGCTCGCGAACCGGCTCGGCATGGAGTACCGCTTCGCCGCCAACCTCGACCTCGACCCGCTCACCCCCGGCGACCCGCGCCGCCAGTACGGCACCGCGATCCTGTCGCGCTACCCGATCAAGGACTTCAGCAACACCCTGCTGCCCGTGTACGCCGGCAGTGAGCAGCGCGGCTTGGCCGTCGCCACCCTCGACGTCAACGGCCAGGACGTGCGCTTCGCGAACACGCACCTGTCCAAGCTCACCTCCGCCGAGCGGGTCGAGCAGGCCCAGAAGATCACCCAGCTCCTGGCCGGCCCGACCACTCCCACGCTGCTCACCGGCGACCTCAACGCCGTACCGACGTCCCCGGAGATCAAGGCGCTGACCGCCACCTGGAAGGACACCTGGCCCGAGGTCGGCTTCGGCCTGGGCCTCACCAACCCGGCGATCTTCCCGATCTCCCGGATCGACTACGTCCTGCACTCGGCGGCCTTCAAGGCCAAGTCCGCGCGAACCCCGATCACCCACGCCGCCGACCACCTCCCGGTCGCCGCGACGTTCGAGCTCTAGACGTTCGAGCTTTCGGGAAGCTGAGAGACCTGGTAGTGCGCGATCTGCCAGGTGTCCTCGACCTTCCGGACGAGCAGGCTGAGGTTGAGCGTCCTCGTCGGCCGGTCGGTGAACGCGAAGTCCACCGTCAGGTAGCCGAGGACCAGGTCGTCGGCGAGCTGCCGGGTCTCCAGTACGGCGTACTCCGCGGTCATGCCGAGTGGCTGGGCGGCGTAGTACGTCGCGACGCCTTCCGGGCCGACCGAGTACGGGTGCAGGCCCTGGAAGATCGCGTCGCCGGTGAAGTACGACGCGACCAGCTCCGGGTCGTGGGCGTTGACCGCGGCGCGCCAGCGGTCGGCGACCGCGGTCAGGGTGTCGGTGGCGGACATCAGTGGCCGGCGCTCTGGCCGCCGTCGACGTGCAGGACCTCGCCGGTGACGAAGGCCGCGTTCTCCAGGTAGGTGACCGCGTCCACCACGTCGGCGATCGCGCCGATCCGGCCGACCGGGTGCAGGGTGGCCAGCGTCGCGTGCGTCTCGGCCGGGTGCATCGGCGTCTCGATGATGCCGAGGGCAACGGTGTTGACGCGGATGTCGCGGGCGGCGTACTCGACGGCCAGCGACTTGGTGACGGCGTTCAGGCCGCCCTTGGTGAGCGAGGCGAGCGCCGACGGGACGGCGGTGTTGGCGTGGTCGACCAGGCTGGTCGAGACGTTCACGACGTGCCCGCCGCCGGTGGCCAGCATCGCCTTGACGGCCTGCTGCGAGATCTCGAAGAAGCCGCGCAGGTTGACCCCGGTGACCAGGTCGAAGTCCTCGTCGGAGTAGTCGGTGAACGGCTTGGCGACGAAGACGCCGGCGTTGTTGATCAGCGTGTCGACCCGGCCGAACTCGGCCAGCGCGGCCTCGATCACCCGGGTCCCGGTGCCGGGCTCGGCGATGTCCCCGGGCACGGTGAGCACCATCGGGTCGCCGGAGCGCTCGATCGAGCGGGAGTTCGCGACCACGGCGTACCCGAGCTTGCGGTACGCCGTGACCAGGCCTTCGCCGATGCCCTGGGACGCTCCGGTGACGACGGCGACTTTCTGCGTGTTGTTGTCCATGTCCCGAGGGTTGCGCGCCGGCGGTGGTTTCCGAACGACCGAGATCCTCCCTGCTGGGAGGCCGCGGCTCCGAGGCCCGGCGCCGTACGATCGTCGGGTGGAGCTGCGTCAGTTGCGGTACTTCGTCGCGGTCGCCGAGGAGCTGAACTTCGGGCGGGCGGCCGCCCGGTTGCTGATCGCCGGGCCGTCGCTGTCCCAGCAGATCAAGGCGCTGGAGCGCGATCTCGGGGTGCAGCTGTTCGAGCGCGACCGGCGGTCGGTGACGCTGACCGCGTCCGGGCAGGCGTTGCTGCCGAAGACGCGGGAGCTGTTGGAGCAGGCGGACGCGTTACGGCGTACGGCGGCGGGGCTGGAAGGGGCCGACTGTGTCCGGCTCGGGTACGTGAGCTGGCACCCGAAGGATCTGGTCGCGCGGACGACCGGGGTCGCGCATCTCGTCGTGGACCCGTGGGTGATGCCGTCGCACACGCAGGCGAGCCGGGTCGCGGACGGGAGCATCGACCTGGCGATCTGCTGGGTGCGGACGCCGGACCTGGAGGAGCAGGGCCTCGTGGCGCGGTTGGCCGGGGTGGACCGGCTGCACGCGGTGAGCGTCGGGGCCGCGGGACCAGTGCGGGCCGAGGACGTGGTGGTGCTGGTCGACGCGGACAGCGCCGCCTGGTCGTCGTGGAACGTGTACGCCGAGGAGTTCGCGGCGGCGACCGGCGCGCGGGTGGAGCGGATCGAGGACGAGGGGATCACCGGGCCGGCGTTCTTCGAGCACGTCCGGCGGCTGCGGCGGCCGGTGATCAGCTCGCCGAAGCGGACCGGGATCCCGTTGCCGCCCGATCTCGTTCGCCGGCAGGTCGAGCGGCCGGCGCCGTACTGGACGTGGGCGCTGGTGTCGCGCGCGGACGAGACGAGAGCGGCGGTGCTGGGGACGATCGAGGCGCTGACCGAAGGGGTGGAACTGCCGGAGGACAAGGAGGCTTGGCTCCCGGAGACTGATCCGTTCCGCTGATGCGATCGGGCGGAAGACTTGGGCTAGGGGACGGGACCGACTGACTCACCTGGGACGAGCTTGGCGGGAACGAGCTGGGGAGGCAGGGGATCGGCGCCTTCCAGGTGGCGAATCAAGGACTGCGTGCCAAGTCGCCCGAGCTCCGGGCCAGGCGTTCGCATGATCGTCAGCTCCGGGTTACTCATCGCCGCGGTGTCCGGCACCATCAGCAGCGGCAGCACCGACAGGTCGCCGGGAACGTCACGCCCGAGACGCTGCAGCCCGGCGGTCACCCCGAGCGCGGCGAACTCGTTCATCACCAGCACGGCCGTCGTCTCCGGGTGCTCGCGCAGGATCTGACCCGCTGCCTCGTGCCCGGCGCGCGTCGAGTCGCTGCACTCGATCACCACGATCTCCAGCCCGTGCTCGGCCGCGATCCGCCGGTAGGCGTCGCCGATCCGCACCCACGGGCCGTACTCGTGGAAGCGCGGGTCGTCCAGGTCGCCGGACAGCAGCACGAGCCGCCGGTGCCCGAGGCCGTGGAGATACGACACCGCGTCCGCGACCGTCGTGTCGAAGTCGATGTCGACGTGGGTCAGCCCTTCGAGCTCGGTCGTCCGGCCGATCATCGCGAACGGCGTACCGGTCTCGCGCAGTACGCCGACCCGCGCGTCGTCGAGCTGGACCTCCATCAGCACCACGCCGTCGACCAGCCCCTGCCCGAGCAGCTCGCGCAGCTCGACGCCGTCGTTGCCGACCGGCCAGAGCACCAAGTGGTAGTCGTCCTCGCGGGCGGCCTCGGCGGCGCTGGTGAAGAACTCCGCGGTCGAAGTCCCGAACCGGTGCTCGAGCGCGGGATACGCCATCGCGATGATGTGCGTCCGCCGGCTCGCCAGCGCCCGCGCGACGACGTTGCGCCGGTAGCCGAGATCGGCCATCGCCTGCTCGATCCGGGCCCGGGTCGCGGCGCCGACCGGTTTGGTGTCGTTGAGCAGGAACGACACCGTCGCGATCGAGACCCCCGCGCGGTCCGCGACCTCCTGCATCGTCGCCATACGTCCCCCTCGAACCCTTGACAGCAGTGTGACCCAAGGAACATAGTCCTAGCCAATTCAGTTAAGCGCTTTACCGCAGCGTCGGCAAGTGCGGCGCCGGTCACTGGTCAAGCGCTTCGATCGTCGATTCCCCGAAGGAGTCCGATGCCATGATCAGCAAGCGGATCACCGCCCTGGTGGCGGGTGCGACCGCGCTGCCACTCCTGCTGGCCGCGTGCGGCGACAACGGCGAGAGCCCGTCCGCCTCGGGTGCGTCCGTCAGCAGCCTCACCGTGCTCGACTACTACAACAACGACCCGGACAAGGCCCTGGTGCAGAAGGGCCTGGACGGCTGCGCGACGAAGCTCGGGATCAGCATCCAGCGGGAGACGGTGCCTGGTGACACCTTGATCCAGAAGGTGCTGCAGCAGGCGTCGTCCAAGACGCTGCCCGACGTCCTGATGCTCGACAACCCCGACGTCCAGCAGATCGCCGCCACGGGGGCGCTCGCTCCGCTGAACGACCTGGGTGTCACTTCCGAGGGCTTCGCGCAGGGCATCGTCGACGCCGGCTCGTACGACGGCAAGCTCTACGGCCTCGCGCCGGTGGTGAACACGATCGCGCTGTTCTACAACACGCAGATGCTCACCGAGGCCGGCGTGCAGCCGCCGAAGACGTGGGACGAGCTGCGGGCCGCGGCGAAGAAGCTGACCAAGCCGGGCCGGTACGGGATCGCGTTCAACGCGAACGCGACGTACGAGGGTGCTTGGCAGTTCCTGCCGGCGATGTGGACCAACGGCGGTGACGAGACCGATCTGACCAGCCCGCAGGTCGCCGAAGCCCTGCAGCTGTGGACGGATCTCGTCCAGTCCGGCTCGGCGTCGAAGAGCGTCGTGAACTGGACGCAGGGCGACGCCAAGGACCAGTTCGCCGCGGGCAAGGCCGCGATGATGGTGAACGGGCCGTGGCAGATCCCGTCGTTGCAGACCACGCCGAACGTGAAGTGGGACGTCGTGCAGTTCCCGGTGAACAAGGCCGGGCAGACGCCGGTCGCGCCGCTCGGCGGTGAGGCCTGGACCGTGCCGCTGAACAAGGACCAGGCCAAGCAGCAGAAGGCCGCGGACTTCGTGAAGTGCCTGACCTCGGACGAGAACGAGCTGACCTGGGCCAAGGCCCGGTTCACGGTGCCGACCCGGACCGCGCTGCTCGACACCTACGTCAAGGACGTGCCGTCGATGGCCGCGTTCACCGAGCAGGTCAAGAACGCCCGGTCCCGGACCGGCAAGCTCGGGGAGAAGTGGCCGGACGCCGCCAAGGTGATCTACCAGGCCGTCCAGCTCGCCCTGACCGGCAAGGCCTCTCCCCAGGACGCCTTCAAGCAGGCCTCCGGCGGCTGATCGCGATGGCGGACGGAACGCTCACCGGCACGTCCGTACGACGGCTGCCGCGCGCCAGGGGGCGCGGCCGCCGGGGCGAGGAGCTGACCAAGATCCTGTTCGTGCTGCCGGCCGCGGTCGCGATGATCGCGCTGTTCGGCTACCCGGTGGTGAAGAACCTGCTGATGAGCCTGCAGGACTACACCCTGCGGACCTTCTTCACCGGCGAGGCACCGTTCGTCGGGCTGGCCAACTACTCGGCGATGGTGAAGCACCAGCTGTTCTCGCAGGCGATGGTGAACACGGCCCTGTTCACGGTCGGGTCGATCGCGTTCCAGTTCGTGATCGGGCTGGGACTGGCGCTGTTCTTCCGGCGCCGGTTCCCGCTCGGCGGGGTGCTGCGGTCGATGCTGCTGCTGCCCTGGCTGCTGCCGCTGATCGTGTCCAGCGCGACCTGGCGCTCGATCCTCGAGCAGGACAACGGGATCCTCAACCGGACGCTGCTCGGTACCGGACTGATCGACGACCCGGTGCCGTGGCTGAACTCGCCGTCGGTGGCGCTGATCGCGGTGATCGGCGTGAACATCTGGATCGGCATCCCGTTCAACGTGACGCTGCTGTACTCCGGGCTGACCGAGATCCCCGACGAGCTCTACGAGGCCGGGCAGCTGGACGGCGCGACCGGGTGGCGGGCGTTCGTCCACATCACCTGGCCGAACCTGCGGGCGGTGGCCAGCGTGGTGCTGATGCTCGGCGTCGTCTACACGATCAAGGTGCTGGACATCATCCTCGGCCTGACCGGCGGTGGTCCGGCCAACGCGACGCAGACGCTGGCCACGCAGTCGTACGAGCGGTCGTTCGTCGACTTCAAGTTCGGTGAGGGCGCGGCGCTGAGCAACCTGCTGATCGCCCTGTCGTTCCTGTTCGCGGTCTTCTACCTGCGCGGCACCCGCCGCGCTGTGGACGAGTGAGGCTCCATGACCGACTCAACCGTCCGGCGCGCGGTCTTCAGCGTGCTCGGCGTCCTGATCCTCGTGGTGATGCTGTTCCCGGTGTACTGGATGGTGAACGCGTCGCTGCAGCCGTCCGGCAACACCCTGACCGCGGGCCTCCTGCCGCTCGACCCGAGCTTCGCCGGCTACCGGCGGGCGCTCAGTGAGCAGGGCGGGCACCTGGTCACCAGCCTGATCATCGCCGGCGGCACCGTCGTCCTGAGTCTGGCGATCGCGACGCCGTGCGCGTACGCGCTGTCGCAGTTCCGCTCCCGCTGGGTGTCGATCGGGCTGCTGGCGATCCTGATCTCGCAGATGATCCCGGGCATCGTGATCGCCAACGCGCTCTACCAGGCGTACGAGAAGCTCGGGCTGCTGAACTCGATCCCGGGGCTGATCGTGGCCAACTGCAGCAGCGGGATCCCGTTCGCGATCCTGATCCTGCGCTCGTTCATGCTCTCGCTGCCGCCGTCGCTGGTGGAGGCCGCGCGGGTGGACGGCGCCGGGCTGGTCCGTGCCTTCGTCGCGATCGTGCTGCCGATCTCGAAGAACTCCCTGATCACCGCGGGTCTGTTCAGCTTCCTGTTCTCCTGGAGCGACTTCCTGTTCGCGCTGACGCTGACCACCAAGAACGGCGTCCGTCCGGTGACGCTCGGGATCTACCAGTACCTCGGTACCCAGGTGCAGAACTGGAACGCGGTGATGGCCACCGCGGTGCTGTCGGCGATCCCGGCCGTCGTGCTGCTGGTCGCCGCGCAGAAGTACATCGCCGCCGGCGCCGTCGGCGGAGCGGTCAAATAACCCTTAAGGACAAGACGTATGAGCTTGAAAGTACTGGTCTGGGGCGAGAACCGGCACGAGCAGGTCGAGCCGCACGTCGCCGAGCTCTACCCCGACGGCATGCACGGCGCGATCGCCGCCGGGATCGCCGAGAACCTCGGCGACCAGGCGGTCGTCACCACCACGACCCTCGACGAGCCCGAGCACGGTCTCACCGAGGAGGTGCTGGCCAACACCGACGTCCTGGTCTGGTGGGGTCACGCCGCGCACGGCGAGGTCGAGGACAAGGTCGTCGACCGCGTTCATCAGCAGGTGCTGTCCGGAATGGGTCTGGTCGTGCTGCACTCCGGCCACTGGTCGAAGATCTTCGGCAAGCTGATGGGGACGTCGTGCACGTTGCGCTGGCGCAGCGAGCGGGACCGCGAGCTGGTCTGGACGGTCGCGCCGACGCACCCGATCGCGCAGGGCGTCCCGCACCCGATCGAGATCGAGCAGCAGGAGATGTACGGCGAGTACTTCGACATCCCGGTGCCCGACGAGCTGATCTTTGTGTCCTCGTTCTCCGGCGGCGAGGTGTTCCGCTCGGGCTGCACCTGGCGGCGTGGGCACGGCAAGATCTTCTACTTCTCGCCGGGCGACCAGGACTTCCCGGTCTACCACCACAAGGACGTCCGGAAAGTGATCGCCAACGGAGTCGCTTGGGCGCGGACCGACCGGACCGAGCGCGCCGTACCGACGTTGCTGCGCTACGAGACCGGCGAGTTCTTCACCGGGCATGGCTACCAGGGCGCGATCGAGGAGCCTGCCGATGCCTGACCCGTTGCGGCTCGTGCAGGTCGGGGCCGGTGGGATGGGCCGGGCCTGGTTGCGCACGATCGCCGCGAACGACGACGTCGTACTCGTCGGCCTGGTCGATCTGGACCTGGACACAGCCCGTACGGCGGCCGCCGAGCACGGCTACGCCGACGTACCGGTGGCCAGGTCCCTCGAAGACCTGGCCGTCGAGGCCGATGCGGTGATCGACGTGACAGTCCCGGCCGCGCACCCGACAGTGAGCATCGACGCGCTGCTGCGCGGGCTCCCGGTGCTCTGCGAGAAGCCGC
The DNA here is from genome assembly GCF_055583505.1 of Kribbella sp. NPDC104740. Classification (NCBI taxonomy): domain Bacteria; kingdom Bacillati; phylum Actinomycetota; class Actinomycetes; order Propionibacteriales; family Kribbellaceae; genus Kribbella; species Kribbella sp. NPDC104740. The sequence goes on from NZ_JBVJNV010000012.1 coordinate 104,435, forward strand.
TGGCCGAGACGGTCCGCGAGTGCCTGCCGATGGTCGCCGCGGCCGAGGTGAGCGGCAAGCTGCTGATGGTCTCGCAGTCCCGCCGCTACTTCCGGGCCGGTACGGCGTTCCGCCGGCAGCTCGCCGAGCTCGGTCCGGTCGGGTCGCTGGCCTGCGAGTTCGCCAAGGCGCCGCACTTCAGCGGGTTCCGCGAGCGGATGGCCGAGCCGCTGCTGGTCGACATGGCGATCCACCAGTTCGACCTGGCCCGGACACTGATCGGTTCCGAGCCGGTGTCGGTCTACTGCGACTCGTACAACCCGGACTGGAGCTGGTTCGACGGGAACGCAGCGGCGAACGCGATCTTCACCTTCGCGAACGGCGCTCGCTTCTCGTTCACCGGCAGCTGGTGTGCACCGGGGTTGGAGACCTCGTGGAACGGCCGGTGGCGCGCGAGCGCCGAAGGCGGAACCGCGACCTGGGACGGCGACAACGCGCCGGTCGCGGAGCGGGCCGGCGGCGAGTCGATCCCGGCTGACCTCCGGGAGGATCCGGAGGAGATCGCCGGCTCGCTGGCCGAGTTCGTCGCGGCGGTCCGGTCGGGGACGACCCCGCAGTCGGAGGTGCACTCGAACCTGATCAGCGTCGCGATGGTCGAGGCCGCGGTGCGTTCGGCCGCGCTGAAGGCGCCGGTCCGGATCGCCGACGTGGTGGGCGACGCGTTCACCGAAGCGCTCGACACGGTTCAGCGGCCGGAGCTGCTGGCTGCCCTCAAGAGCTGGGAGGATGACTTGCCGTTTCCCCTTGACCCATCTGCGTGACGTGGGTAACTTTCGCGTGCGGGGGAGACGCATGTAATTCACTTACCTGAGGGGTCGGTCATGTCCTCGTTGCGCCGCTCTGTCACTGCCAGTCTCGCTGCCGGGGGGGGGGGGGGGGGGGGGGCGGGGGGGAGGGGGGGGGGGAAGAACAACCACACAAAAAAGCCGAGGAACACGACCACACATGGAGAAACAATTAGTGAGGGGGGGAGGGCG
>NZ_JBVJNV010000012.1:105460-159454 GCF_055583505.1 Kribbella sp. NPDC104740
GTAATGGGCGCGGCTTTCTTTGTTGTTCTGTTTCCCTCCCCTCCCCTCTCCCCCCCCCCCCCCCCCCCCCCCCCCCCCCCCCCCCCCCCCCCCCCCCCCCCCCCCCCCCCCCCCCCCCCCCCCCACCACCGCCCGAACCGAAGGCTCCGATCACCAGCCTCCAGCAGGCCGCCCAGGCGATGCGCGGGATGAGCCTGGAGGAGAAGATCGGGCAGCTGTTCGTGCTGTTCGCCTACGGCCCGGACGCGAGCAAGCCCGACCCCCGCAACACCGCCCTGTACGGCGTCGCGACGCCGGCCGAAGTCGTCGCGAAGTACAAGCCGGGCGGCTGGATCTACTTCAACGCCCGCGACAACGTGCAGAACCCGACGCAGCTGGCGACGTACTCGAACCAGCTGCAGTCGGCTGCGCTCAAGACCGGTCTGCACCTGCCGCTGACGATCGCGACCGACCAGGAGCAGGGCGTCGTGGTCCGGATCGGTCCGCCCGCCACGCAGTTCGGCGGCAACATGGCCCACGGCGCCACCCGCAGCACGGCCGACGCCCGGACCGCGGCCGGGATCACCGGCCGCGAGCTGAAGGCGATGGGCATCCGGCAGGACTACGCGCCGGACGCCGACGTGAACGTGAACGCACTGAACCCGGTGATCGGCGTCCGCTCGTACTCCAGCGACCCGAAGCTGGTCTCCGACATGACCGCCGCCCAGGTCCAGGGTTACCAGCGCGACGCCGGGATCACCGCGACCGCGAAGCACTTCCCGGGCCACGGCGACACCCGCGACGACAGCCACACCTCGCTGCCGACGATCAACCACACCCTGGCCGAGTGGAACACGATCGACGCGCCGCCGTTCAAGGCCGCGATCAAGGCCGGCATCGACTCGATCATGACCGCGCACATCTCGGTCCCGTCGCTGGACCCGTCCGGTGACCCGGCGACGCTGAGCAAGCCGATCATGACCGGCGTGCTGCGCAACCAGCTCGGCTTCAAGGGCCTGATCATCACCGACGCGCTGGAGATGGCCGCGGTCCGGGCCAAGTACGGCGACGCCGAGGTCGCGGTCCGCGCGCTCGAGGCCGGCGCCGACCAGCTGCTGCTGCCGCCGGCCCCGGACGTCCAGTTCAAGGCCGTCGTGGACGCGGTGAAGTCGGGCCGGATCAGCGAGCGCCGGATCGACGAGAGCCTGCTGCGGATCCTGCTGGTGAAGCTGAAGAACGGCACCCTGCTGTCGCCGTTCTCGGACCCGGCGCAGATCCCGAACAAGGTCGGTACGCCGGCCAGCCTGGCCACCGCGCAGAAGATCGTCGACAAGTCGATGACGCTGGTCAAGAACGACACCAACACGCTGCCGCTGAGCAACGAGGCCCGCAAGATCCTGGTCACCGGCTGGGGTGTCAGCACCACGCAGTCGCTGGCGAACAGCCTGACCAACCGCGGTGCGACCACCACCGTCGCGCAGACCGGTGCGGCCCCGACCGACGCGGCGATCGCCGACGCGGTGACGAAGGCCCAGGCCAACGACGTCACCGTCGTACTGACCCAGAAGGCGTGGGACACCACCGTCACCGACAAGCTGGCCAAGCAGCAGAAGCTGGTCAAGGACCTGCTGGCCACCGGCAAGACCGTGATCGTCGCCGCCGTCCGTGACCCGTACGACATCGCGTACTTCGACCAGGCGCCGACCTACGTCGCCACCTACGGCTACCAGGCGGTCTCGATGGAGTCGCTGGCCAAGGTCCTGTACGGCGAGATCAAGCCGGCCGGCAAGCTCCCGGTCGACATCCCGGTGGCCGGTGACCCGGCCACGCCGCTCTACCCGTTCGGCCACGGCCTGAGCTGGTGACCCGGATGGAGCTCACCCGACGCCAGACCCTCGGCCTCGCGGCGGCGGCAGTCGCCGGTACGGCGTTGAGCGCGGCTCCGGCCCAGGCAGCGGGCAACCGCTGGGTCCGCGAGACGCTGCGGGCGATGACGCTGGAGCAGAAGGTCGGCCAGCTGTTCGTCTGCTACGCCTACGGCCCGACGGCCGGCACCGCCGACCCGCGCAACACCGACCTGTACGGCGTCGCGACGCCGGCCGAGGTGGTCCGCAAGTACCACCTCGGCGGTGTCATCTACTTCGCCTGGACCGACTCGGTGAAGGACCCGCAGCAGATCGCCCGGCTGTCGAACGGGCTGCAGTCCGCGGCGATCGGCAGCGGCGGCGTACCGCTGCAGATCAGCACCGACCAGGAGCACGGTGTCGTGTTCCGGGTCGGTCCGCCGGCCACGCAGTTCCCGGGAGCGATGGCGCTCGGCGCGACCCGCTCGACGCAGTTCGCCCGGCAGGCGGGTGGGATCGGCGGCCGTGAACTGAAGGCCGTCGGCGTGACGACCGACTTCGCGCCGGTCGCCGACGTCAACGTGAACCCGCTGAACCCGGTGATCGGCGTCCGCTCGTTCTCGTCCGACACCGAGCTGGTCGCGGACCTGACCGCCGCACAGGTCCAGGGCTACCAGCGCGACGGCCGGATCGTCTCGACCGCCAAGCACTTCCCGGGCCACGGCGACACCGCGACCGACAGCCACACCGGAATCCCGGTGATCAACCACACCGTGCAGGAGTGGAACGCGATCGACCGGCCGCCGTTCGAGGCGGCGATCCGGGCCGGCATCGACTCGATCATGACCGCGCACATCGTCGTCCCGGCGCTGGATCCGTCCGGTGACCCGGCGACGCTGAGCCGCCCGATCCTGACCGGCATCCTGCGCGAGCAGCTGCGCTTCGACGGTGTGGTCATCACCGATTCGCTCGGGATGCAAGGCGTTCGCGACAAGTACGGCGACGCGGAGATCCCGCTGCGGGCGCTCGAGGCCGGTGTCGACCAGTTGCTGATGCCGGTCGATCTCGACCTCGCGTACAACTCGGTCCTCGACGCGGTGCGCAGCGGCCGGATCAGCGAGCAGCGGATCGACCAGAGCGTCGAGCGGGTGCTCAGCCTGAAGCTCAAGACCGGTGTCGTCGACCGCCCGTACGTCGATCTCGCGCAGGTCGCGAAGGTCGTCGGTACGCCGGCCAACTACGCGGTGGCGCGGCAGATCGCCGACCGTACGACGACCGTGCTGCGCAACGACGCCGGGCTGCTCCCGCTGTCGCCCGCACCGCGCACGATCCTGGTCGCGGGCTACACCCCGGCCGTGCTCGGGACGGCGTTGCAGGGCCGCGGCCACACGACGGTCGTGAAGGACACCGGCGCGACGCCGACCGACGCGAAGATCGCCGACGCGGTCGCTGCTTCGGCGGCGGCGGACCTGACCGTCGTCCTGACGATGAAGGCGTGGGACACCGCCGTCACCGACAAGCAGGCCAAGCAGCAGAAGCTGGTCAACGACCTGCTCGCCACCGGCCGCCCGGTGATCGTCGTCGCCGTCCGCGACCCGTACGACGTGTCGCGCTTCCCAACCGCGGAGACGACGCTGGCGACGTACTCGTACGCGGCGGTGTCGATGGAGGCGCTGGCCAAGGTCCTCACCGGCGAGATCGCGCCGACCGGCAAGCTGCCGGTCGACGTCCCGACGGTCGACGACCCGGCGACAGCGCTGCATCCGTTCGGGCACGGGCTCACCTGGGACGCGCGGGAGACACGGCTGACGGTCGCGTCGTACAACATCCACGCAGGCGCCGGCGAGGACAACGTGTTCGACCTGGACCGGACCGCGCAGGCGCTGAAGGCGCTGGACGCGGACGTGATCGGCCTGCAGGAGGTCGACGTGCACTGGGACGCGCGCAGCCAGTGGCTCGACACGCTCGCCGAGCTGGCCGGGAAGCTCGGGATGCACGCGGGGTTCGCGCCGATCTACGACCTCGATCCGCCCGCGGCCGGGCAACCGCGCCGGCAGTACGGCGTCGGGGTGCTCTCGCGCTTTCCCTTGGTGCGCACGGAGAACCACCCGATCACCCGGCTGTCGACGCAGGACCCCAACCCGGTGCCCGCACCGGCGCCGGGCTTCCTGGAGGCCGAGCTGGACGTTCGCGGTCGCCGGGTGCACGTCTACGTCACGCACCTGGACTACCGTGCCGATCCGGCCGTACGCCGGGCGCAGGTCGACGACACGGTGAAGATCCTGGCCCGCGACAAGGCGCGGGATCTCCAAGTCCTCACCGGCGACTTCAACGCCGAGGCGAATGCGCCGGAGCTCGCCAAGCTCTGGCGGCGGCTGACCGACACCTGGACCGCCGCCGGGTCGACGACCGGTGGACCGTTGACGTATCCGGCCGGCGTGCCGGTGAAGCGGATCGACTTCGTCACCGTCGGCCGCGGCTTCCGCGTCGACCATGCTGCCGTACCACTCGAACCTGAAGCCAGCGACCATCGCCCTGTGGTCGCCGGCCTGTACTTCCGCCCGTAACCTCCCCTGCCTGAAGGAGAACCCCGATGAAGCGCCGCAGTCTGCTGGCGGGTGCCGGAGCCCTGGCCGCCACCCCGCTGATCTCCACCCAGGCCGCCGCTGCCGCCGAGCAGCCCAAGCACGGTGGCAAGAAGGTGACCACCGGCGCGCAGGCGCTGGCCAAGGACAACTGGAAGGCGCTGGCCGGCCAGAAGGTCGGGGTGATCAGCAATCCGACCGGCATCCTCGACGACCTGAACCACGTCGTCGACACCATGCACGCCTCCGGCAAGGTGAACGTGGTCGCGGTCTTCGGCCCCGAGCACGGCTTCCGCGGCAGCGCCCAGGCCGGCGGTTCCGAGGGTGACCACGTCGACCCGCGGACCGGGATCATGGTCTACGACGCGTACGGCGCGAACGCGGCCAAGCTGGTCACGCTGTACCAGAAGTCCGGGGTGGAGACCGTCGTCTTCGACATCCAGGACGTCGGTGCCCGGTTCTACACCTACATCTGGACCATGTACGAGGCGATGCTCGCCGCGGTCCAGACCGGTGCGAAGTTCGTCGTGCTGGACCGGCCGAACCCGGTCGGCGGCTACGCCCGCGGGCCGATGATGAAGCCCGGTTTCACCTCCGGTGTCGGCAAGGAGGAGATCATCCAGCAGCACGGCATGACGGTCGGCGAGCTGGCCCGGATGTTCAACGCCGAGTACCTGCCGCTGGACGCGAACGGCGCCCGGCTCAAGGAGCTGCAGGTGATCAAGGTCGAGGGCTGGAAGCGCGACCAGCTGTACGCCGACACCGGCCTGACCTGGGTGATGCCGAGCCCGAACATGCCGACCCCGGACACCGCGCTGCTCTACCCGGGCACCTGCCTGTTCGAGGCGACCAACATGTCCGAGGGACGCGGTACGACGCGGCCGTTCGAGCTGATCGGTGCGCCGTACATCGACTACAAGTGGGCGCAGGCGCTGCAGGCCAAGAACATCCCGGGCGTCGACTTCCGGGAGGCGTACTTCACGCCGTTCATCTCCAAGAACGCGAACGTGCTCTGCGGTGGCGTCCAGGTGCAGATCACCGACCCGGGCAAGGTCGAGGCGATCGTCGCGGCGACGCACATGATCGTCGAGGCCAAGCGGCTGTACCCGGGCTTCGCCTGGCGGACCGGCGACAACCCGCCCGGCCGCTGGATCGACCTGCTGTCCGGGTCGGACCGGTTCCGCACCATGCTGGACGGCGGCGCGAGCGCCGAGCAGATCGTCGCGGCCTGGAAGTCCGAGACCGACGCGTGGACCGCGCGCCGGGCCAAGTACCTGCTGTACAAGGGAGACCACCGGTGATCAAGACGGTACTCGGTGTGGCGGTAGTGTCGTCCCTGATGCTCACCATGGCCGCCCCTGCAGTTGCTGGGGGCAACAAATCCGGACGTTTCGACGAGCCGTTCAGCGGCTACGCGCCGAAGGGAACGCTGCTGCGCGACTCGACTCCCGCCAAGGCCGGTCTGGACCCGGCGCCGATCGACGCCGCGCTGGCCCAGGTGGCCGGCTGGACCAAGCCCAACGGCACGGTCAAGCCCCTGTACGCCGGCGCGGTCACGCTGCTCGGCCACGACGGCAAGATCGTCACCCGCAACGCCACCGGGATGGCGCTGAAGTACGCCGACGGCAGCGGCACCGAGCTGCCCGCCGACCAGCAGATCCCGATGCGCACCGACACGATCTTCGACATGGCCTCGGTCTCGAAGCTGTTCACCTCGATCGTGGTGCTGCAGCTGGTGGAGAAGAACAAGGTCTCCCTGGACGAGCCGATCGCGACGTACGTGCCGGAGTTCGCCGAGAACGGCAAGGCGGCGATCACCGTCCGGCAGGCGCTCACCCACACCACCGGGCTGCCCGCGTTCCTGCCGCTGTGGAGCGCGCAGCCGGACCCGGCGTCGCGGATGAACATGGCACTGACCGCCAAGCTGGTCAACCCGCCCGGCAGCACCTACCTGTACAGCGACCTGAACCTGATCTCGCTCGGTGAGCTGGCGCACCGGGTGACCGGCAAGACGCTGGACAAGCTGGTCGCCGACGGCATCACCAAACCGCTGCAGATGAAGGACACCGGCTACAACCCGGACCCGAAGAAGAAGCAGCGGATCGCCGCGACCGAGTTCCAGGTCGCCCCCGACCGCGGCATGGTCTGGGGCTCGGTGCACGACGAGAACGCCTGGTCGCTCGGCGGCGTCGCCGGGCACGCGGGCGTCTTCAGCACCGCGGACGACCTCGCCGTCCTGGCGCAGGCCTTCCTGAACGGCGGCAGCTACCGGCACGCCCGGATCCTCAAGGAAAGCTCCGTCACCGCGATGATCACCAACTTCAACCAGGGCTTCCCGGGCAACGACCACGGTCTGGGCTTCGAGCTCAACCAGCGCTGGTACATGGGCGGCCTGTCCGGTCCCCGCGCGGCCGGCCACACCGGCTACACCGGGACGTCGGTGGTGATCGACTTCGACTCCCGCTCGTTCGCGATCCTGCTCAGCAACCGGGTGCACCCGAGCCGGAACTGGGGCAGCAACAACCCGGCCCGGCGCGCGGTCGTGCAGGGCCTGGCGCTGTCGCTCGGCGTCGGCCCGCGGCACGGCAAGGACGCCTGGTTCTCCGGTACGACGGACGCCGCGACGACCACGCTCGCGCTGCCCGTCGCCGTACCGGCGGCCGGGGCGAAGCTGGCCTTCGACCTGTTCGTGGACACCGAGGACACCGACCTGCTGTACCTGGAGAGCTCGACCGACGGAACGACCTGGACGAAGGTTCCGTTCACGGTCCGCGACCGGGGGACCGTCACGGACTTCGACGGCTCGATCAGCGGCTCCGGCGACCGGAACTGGCACCAGGTGTCGGCGGACGTTCCCGGCGGTAACCAGACGCTGCGCTGGCGCTACACCTCCGACCCGCTGTACCAGGGCCGGGGCGTCTACGTGGACGGTGTGAAGCTCACCGACGGCCGCAAGGTCGTGTTCGACGGCGAGCGCAGCCCGGAGGCTTTTACCGCAACAGGTTGGAGACTTTCGCGTCGGTGACCCCTTCGGGTGCTCATTCGCCGTACCGTGGCGTCATGACTTCCACGACCTCTCCAGAACCCACGGGGCCGCTGCTGGTCCGGGTCCGCGCGGTGATGCCCGCGCTGGCCCCGGCCGAGCAGCGGGTGGCGAACGCGGTCCTCGCGGATCCGGGCGGCGTGGCGGCGATGACGATCTCCGAACTCGCCGAGGTGGCCTCCACCTCGGAGACCACGGTGATCCGGTTCTGCAAGCAGATCGGCGTCCCCGGCTACCCGCAGCTGCGGCTGCAGCTGGCGGCGCAGTCGGCCCAGGAGATGGTCCGGCCCGAGGTCGGCGGCGACATCGAGCCGGGCGACTCGCTCGACGACGTGGTCGGCAAGGTCGCGTTCGCCGACGAGCGGGCGGTCCGCGAGACCGCCCAGCAGCTCGACGTGGACCAGCTCAGCAAGGTGGTCGCCGCGGTCGCCCAGGCGCCGCGGGTCGACCTGTACGGCGCGGCGGCGAGCGCCTTCGTGGCGCTCGACCTGCAGCAGAAGCTGCACCGGATCCGCCGGGTCGCGTTCGCCTGGTCCGACGTGCACGTGATGCTGACCAGCGCCGCGCTGCTGAACACCGACGACGTCGCGATCGGGATCTCGCACACCGGGACCACGGTCGAGGTGATCGAGGCGCTGGAGGAGGCCAAGCGGCACGGCGCCACCACGGTCGCGGTGACCAACTTCCCGCGCTCGCCGCTGGCCCAGACCGCCGACCTGGTGCTGACCACGGCCGCCCGGGAGACGACGTACCGGTCCGGGGCGATGTCGAGCCGGATCGCGCAGCTGATGGTGATCGACTGCCTGTTCATCGGGGTCGCCCAGTCGGTGCTGCCGGACGCCCGCAAGGCGCTCGAGGAGACCGCGACCGCGGTCCGCGGGCACCGGGTGAAGACGTCCGTCAACGATCAACAGAATTGAAAAACCTTCAGTAGAAAACTAACATCGATGGTGTGACGACACCCACGGAAGCGCGCAACCCCCGGACGCTCGCGATCGATGCGGTGGGGACCGCCGAGATCCTGCGGATGATGAACGCCGAGGACGCCCGGGTCGCCGACGCGGTGGGTGCCGTCGTGCCGGAGATCGCCAAGGTCGTGGACGCGGCCGTGGCCGCCGTCCGCGCCGGTGGGCGGGTGCACTACTTCGGCGCCGGTACGTCGGGCCGCCTGGCCGTCCTGGACGCCGCTGAGCTGCTGCCCACCTTCCACGCGCCCGACGATCTCGTCGTCGCGCACCACGCCGGCGGCATGCCGGCGCTGCTGCGCGCTGTCGAGAACGTCGAGGACTCCGAGGAGGGCGGCGCCGCCGACGCCTCCGAGGTGACCGGGCGGGACGTGGTGATCGGCCTCGCGGCCTCCGGCAGTACGCCGTACGTCGCCGGTGCGCTGAAGTACGCGCGCTCGGTCGGCGCGAGCACCGCGCTGATCACGTCGAACCCGCAGGCGCCGCTCGCGCCGCTGGCCGACGTCCTGATCGCCGCTGACACCGGGCCCGAGGTGATCGCCGGGTCGACGCGGCTGAAGGCCGGCACCGCGCAGAAGATGGTGCTGAACGCGTTCTCGACCACGCTGATGATCAAGCTCGGCCGGACCTGGTCGAACCTGATGGTCGACATGGTTGCCACCAACAACAAGCTGCGCGGCCGGATGCTGCGGATCCTGGCCGAGGCCACCGGCGCCGACGAGGACGCGTGCTCGGCCGCGCTGGCCGAGGCCGACGGCGAGCTGAAGCCGGCCCTGGTGCACCTGCTGACCGGCAGCCCCGTCGCGGCCGCGCGTGAGGCGCTGGCCGAGGCCGACGGGCGCGTGGCCGTGGCCCTGGGCAAGCTCGGCGCGCCTGCTTAAAAGGGTTGGCTGGCTCGTCGCCGTGCTCCCTACAGTGAGTTGGTGAGCACACCGGAGCGAGTGGACCAGCACGACGGCAAGGCGTTCGACGAGTGGTACGACGTGTTCAGCGTCGCCACGGACGACGGGCGGCAGTACCCGGTGGGGTGGGCTCGGGAGGAGCTGCGCGTCAGTATGACCCGCGACGACGTCTACTGGGCGCGGGAGATCTGGGCGGTGCGCGACGACGCGGGAGCGATCGCCGGGGCGATGCAGGTCGACGTGCCGCTCGCCGACAACACGTTCCGGCTGGGCGCGGTGATCGGCGTTCGGGCCGACGCGCGGCGGCGTGGGTACGGGCGGGCTCTCGGGCAGGTGCTCGACCAGCGGGCTGCCGATCTGGAACGAACGGTGCTGGTGTCGCAGGTCGAGGTACCGATCGACGCGACCGGGCCGACGGCTGGGCAGGCGTTCGCAACGGCGCTGGGTTTCGCCGCGGCGAACTTCGAGGTGCATCGCGTGCTGGAGCTGCCGCTCGCGGACGGCGTACTGGACGGGCTGGCGGCGGAGGCTGCCGAGCGGCACTCGGCGTACGAGCTGCGCAGCTGGCGGGATCGTTGCCCCGACGACCTGGTGGACGCGTTCGCGGCGCTGCAGAGCATGTTCGTGACGGAGGCGCCGCAGGGTGAGCTCGAGATCGAGGCCGAGCGGTGGGACGAGGCGCGGATCCGGGAGACCGAGGCGCAGAACGTCGCCCGGCAGCGGCACTCCTGGACCACGGTCGCGATCGCGCCGGACGGGACGCTGGCCGGGCACACCGAGCTGGTCAAGAGCGAGCACGACGCCGGCAAGGTGTTCCAGTGGGGAACGCTGGTCGCGCCGGCGCACCGCGGGCACCGGCTCGGGTTGGGGCTCAAGGCCCGCAACCACCGCGAGCTGGAGCGTGACCACGCCGAACGGCTGGTCGTGCACACCTGGAACGGCGAGCAGAACACCGCGATGAACGCGGTCAACGCCCAGCTCGGCTTCCGGCCGGTCGAGCGGCACGAGGAGTGGCAGAAATTTGTCGGGGGCAGGACCCTTGCCGAACGCTGAAGGCAACCCAAAACCTAACCGGTAGATCTTTTTCTTACGGTTTGTTTGTCGATTCACTGTTTGCTTTCTGAGACGTTCTGCAGGGCCGAAACTGCAGGTCGCTTTGGGTAGTAGGGCTATCACTGTGGGTCTGTAGCGCACCCGTCACCCGGTGTCGTATCGTCACGGCATCGCCAGGCCTTGGTGGGGGTGCTGGTGCTTCGAATCCTTTGTACTCAAGGCGAACTCGGAGCCCTCATGACCATGGACGGTGCTGTCGTGGTGCCCGGAACCACAGTGGGCGCCCAATGGGTCGACGATGTGCTGCTGGCCGGACCCGCCAGTGACGTGTGCTTCTCGCTGCCGGCTCCGGTCGACCGCGGAATGCTGCGCCGGCTGGTCCGCGACCGGCAGGCGGAATTGGCTCAGTCCGGTTTACGGGCCGGTGGTGCCGCCGCATTGCGTTTACCGCCGTCAATGGCGTTCGTGACCCATTTGCTGGCGGTCTGGCGCAGCGGCGGGCAGGCGATCCTGCTCGACCACCGGCTGACCGACTACGAGGTCCGGCGCGCGATCGAGCGGCTGGTCCCGCAGGTGGTGGTCCAGCCGCAGCGGCCGGTCCCGTCGGGGCTGCGCACGTTCGTCGACATCGACACCGACGTCGCGTCGTACTCGGGACATCCGGCGGGGACGTCGCACGCTGTCGTCCAGCTCAGCTCCGGGTCGACCGGCCCGTCGAAGGTGATCGGCCGGACCGCGGAGGACCTGGTCGAGGAGGTGCTGCGGTACACGCAGATCGACGGGGTGCCGGAGCCGGGCGAGCGGATCATCCTGCTGCCGTCGATGGTGCACGTGCTCGGGCTGGTCGGTGGGCTGCTGTACGGGCTGCACGCGGGTGTCGAGCTGGTGCCGCCGGCGCGGCTGACCGGGGACGCGATCCTGCACGCGATCGCCGGCGGGAAGAAGCCGGCGACCGTGCTCGGGGTGCCGTTCCACATCGGGCTGCTCGCATCGGTGGAGGAACCGCCGTCGCTGCCGCAGTTCAAGCGGATGACGACCGGTGGGGAGCTGGTCCCGGCGTCGGTGTCGTCGGCGTTCGAGGAGAAGTACGGCGTACCGCTGGGCAACATGTACGGGATGACCGAGGTCGGTGTCATCGGCACCGATCTGTTCGGGGCGCACCGGCCGCAGATCCGGCCGGCACCGGGGATCGAGGTCCGCGCCGTCGACGGCGAGCTGCGGGTCCGGCGGCCGGAGTCGCCGTACCTGGGACTGTCGGACCCGGCGCGGTGGGCCGACGGGTGGTTGCACACCAAGGACGCCGGGGTCGTCGACGAGGCGACCGGGCTGGTGTCGATCCGGGGGCGGCTGGACTCGCAGGTTTCGGTGGGTGGGCTGAAGGTCGACCTGACCGAGGTCGAGTACACGCTGAACACGCTGCGCGGGGTGGAGTCGGCGGTCGTCGTGTACGACGGCGCGATCACGGCGTACCTGCAGCTGAACCAGCCGCGGGAGATCCCGTCGCTGGAGGCGGAGCTGGCGCAGCAGCTGGCGCCGTACAAGCGGCCGCGGGTGCTGCGGCTGCTGGATCAGATGCCGCGGACAACGACCGGGAAGCTGGTGCGGGACCTGACGGTGCTGCGCAAGGCGGTGCCGTGATGGAGCACGAGCTCGGTCGCGCCGACTGGGAAGGCCACCGCGAGCACCAGGTCGCCGGGGATGTGGACGACTGCCAGCTCGCGTTCGGTGGGGACTACTTGGGCGATCAGCGGCATTTGATTGCTGCTGGTCAGCAGGTCGGCGGGCATCTCTCGGCTCAGGCCGCTGCTGCGGAGACCTCTGCCGAGGGCCTTGCCTACTGCTTCCTTGGCGGTCCAGAGCTTCAGGAACGTCTCGGGGTCGTCGGTGTGCTCGGCGGGGGCGAACCAGCGGCGGGCCATCGCGGTGACCGGGAGCTCGCGGCGCAGCTCGGCGTCGATGCCGACCGGTCCGAGCCGCGTCGCCGCGACGGCGGCGATCCCGGTGGTGTGAGTGAGAGAGACGTGCAGACCGTCGACCGTGGGTTGGCCGGTGGCGGTGTGGTGCAGGGGGGCTGGGTGGCCGAGGGAGGCCGCGAGCTGTTCCACCAGCCGGTGGGCGGTCGCGCGGGGATCCTCGCCGGTCGTGGTCAGCCAGACGTGCACGGGCTCCGTCGGGGAGTCCGGGGGTTCATTCACAGGGAGAAGGTAACGCGATGAGGGACGAGGTTCGCGAGTTCGTGCTCGCGCAGCTGGTGGACATGAACTACGACGTCGAGGGTGTCGACGACAGTACGACGCTCGGCCCGGCCGGGGTGGACCTGGAGTCGCTCGCGCTGGCCGACCTGTCGGTGCGGGTCGAGGACCGGTTCGGCGTGCGGTTCTCCGACGACGAGTCCGAGCAGCTGGCGCTGATGACCGTCGGCGAGTTCACCACCGAGGTGGCCGGCCGGGTTGCGCAGCAGGTCTGATGAGCCAGACCGTCCCCCTCCCACCCGGTCGCGCGGAGATCGTCGACTGGCTCTCCGGCCTGGGCGAACGCCCACCCGGCAGCAACCGCATCGACTCGATGGAACTGGCCTGGCTCGTCCACCAGATCGAGCAGCGCTACGCCGTCGAGCTGACCGACGACCAGCTGGACCGCATCAAGACCATCGACGCCGCGGTCGCGGTCCTGGCGGAAGTGCTGAGCTCCCATGAGTGAGTCACGGCCGGTGGCTGTCACGGGGATGGCCGTCATGAGTGCGTTGGGGCGTGGCCCTGAGGCTCAGCTGGCTGGGGCTTTGACGGGGGCTTCGGCGTTCGCCGACGTGTTGCGGTTCGACACGTCGGGGCGGCGGGTTGTGCGGGCGGCAACGGCCAGGGACGCCGGGGTGTTGGAGGAGGAACTGCTCGAGGCCGTGGCTGGGGTCTGTGCGGGGTTGACGCCTGGGCAGCGTGCTGGCGCGCCATTGCTGCTGGCGGTGCACAGCAGGTCCGACGTGCGGGCGTTGGCTTCGCGCGCAGGACGGATCTACACGAGCGCCTGCGTCTCCGCCAGTACGGCGGTCGCCGACGCCGCCTCGCTGATCAGCCGGGGGCTGGTCGATCGCGTGGTGGTTGCCGCCGGCTACCTGGTCGAGCCGGATCAGTTCGCGTTGTTCGACGCGGGACGGGCGCTTGCTGACGACGGGGTCGTTCGGCCGTTCAGCCTCGACCGGCGCGGGCTGCTGCTGGGTGACGGCGTCGCCGCCGTCGTACTGGAGGCCGGCGAAGGGATCGCCGAGATCGCCGGCTGGGGTCGCGCGGGCGACGCCTACCACCCGTGCCGCCCCGACCCGGACGGGCGCGGCCTCGCCCGGGCGATGGAATCGGCGCTGCAGAAGGCCGGACTCCCACCGGAGGTCGTCGGCTACCTCAACGCCAACGCGACCGGCACGACGTACAGCGACGCCTCCGAGGCCGCCGCGATCAACCGGGTGTTCGCGACCGCCGTACCGGTCAGCTCGACGAAGTCCGTGCACGGGCACGCGCTCGAGGCGTCCGGGCTGCTGGAGCTGGTCCTCACCATCCAGGCGTTGCGCGAGGGCAAGCTTCCGGTGACCGCCGGGTTCACGACGCCGGACCCGGACTGCGCGCTGGACGTGATCACCGTCGCCCCGCGGCCCGCGGGGTCGGCGTACGGGATGACGCTGAACGCCGCCTTCGGGGGCGCCAACACCGCGCTGCTGGTGCGTGCTGCATGAACCTCACGCTCGGACTCCCGGACCCGGTTGTGGTCACTGCCAGTCACTGGCCGCAGCCGGGTGACGACGCCGTGGCAGGTCCGCCCGCGCTGCCGGGGTTCGTCGGGTCGACGTTCAGCCCGATGGTCGCGGTGGTCGCCGAGCGCTGCTTCGCGCAGACCACTCCGCTGGAGCGCACCGGCATCGTCCTGGTCAGCCGCACCGGCGACCTGGACAGCGCCCAGCACGTCCACGAGTCCGTTGCCGATGGCAAGCGAATCGGGCCGTTGTACTTCTTCCAGTCCGTGCCGAACTCGGTCGCCGGGTACGTCGCCAGCCGCTTCGGGCTGCACGGGCCGGTGGTGTGTGTCAGCCCGTCGAGCGACCCGCACCGCACCGGTCTCGACGAGGCCGCGCTGCTGCTCGCCGACGGGGAGGCCGAGCAGGTCCTGATCGTCCTGGTCGAACAAGCAAGTACCGGCGACACAGCGGTCGCCCTGTTGGTGAGTGGGGGAGAACAGTGAAGAAGAGCCTCCGGGCCGAGCTGGCCGCGGATCCGTCGGTCGGTACCGGCAACGTGCTGGCCACCGTGATCGCACGCGGTGCCGACCTGAACGGGCCGGGCCTGACGTTCGACACCGCGGTTGACCACTTCCCGGCCGAGCACCCGCTCACGCTCGGCGAGCTGGACGACCGGGTGCAGGCCCGGACGGCCTGGCTGCACGCGCACGGCATCGGCCGCCGCGACGTGGTCGCGATCTGGGCGACCGACGCCGCCGACATCGTGCTGAGCTTTCTCGCGCTGACCCGGGTGGGTGCGATCCCGGCGCTGCTGAACGGGAAGATGGCGCCGGCGATCGCCGAGGAGTACATCCGCCGGCTGCGGGTGAACGCGATCCTCGCGGACGAGGCGCACCAGAAGTTGCTGGACAGTGCTGTGCTTGCGGCACCGAAGGAGCTCGGGACGGGCGACCCGGCCAAGGCGCCTGAGCACTACCGGCACCACCGCGACGACCCGGTCGTCATCACGCACACCAGCGGGACCACCGGCGTACCGAAGGCCGTGTTGCACACGCACACCACCCTGTACGCCGCCCTCAAGCACCTGCTGACGATGCCGCAGGCGCAGGGCACCGACAGGATCCTGAACGCACTGCCGATCCCGCACACCGCGACGATCCTGATGGTCAACCAGGTGCTCGGCAACCGCGCCGAGATGCTGCTGCTGTCGAGCCAGGACGCGCCGGTGGTGCTGGCGGCGATCGAGCGGTGGAAACCGCGCGGTGTCTACGGGTTCGCGGTGACCTGGGCCGGGCTGGCCCGGGAGGACCTGAGCCGGTACGCCGTGGACTCGGTGCGGATGTGGTTCAACACCGGCGACTGCGCGCACGAGCCGCACATCCGCAAGCTGGTCGCGGCCGGGTCGCGGGAGACCGTGACCCGCGAGGGCCGGGTGCTGGTGCCGGGGTCGCACTTCGTCGACGGGCTCGGGTCGAGCGAGATGGGGCACAACGGGTTCCACGTCACGCACACGCCGGACAGCGAGCACTACGGGCGGTGCATCGGGAAGCCGTACCAGTTCGCGACGGCCGCCGTACTGGATGCCGAGGGCAACGAGCTGCCGGACGGTACGCCGGGGCTGCTCGGGTTCCGGTCGCCGTCGGTGTCGCCGGGGTACTGGAACGACTCGGTGAACACGTACCGGTTCCGGCTGAACGGATGGTTCCTGACCGGGGATCTGGCCTACCGGGCAGCGAGTGGGAACTACTTCCACCTGGACCGGATTCCTGACGCGGTGGCCGGGTTCGAGGGGCCGCAGCTGTACACGTCGATGTCGGAGGAGCGGATCCTCGCGGCACTGCCGGAGGTGCAGGACTGCACGGTGATCGTGGTGCCCGAGGGCGAGGGTTTCGTGACGGACGTGCTGCTGGAGTCCGACAGCGCTGGTGATTTCGAAGCTGCGGTCAAGGCAGCTGTCGGTGCAGAGGTCGCCGCGACGATCCGCAAGATCAGTGTTGTAGGCGCTGATGAAGTACCGGTGACCGTGACAGGGAAGGTCCGAAAGGTAGCGCTTCGGCAGGACCGGTTGGTGTCGTCATGAGTGCAGTGACGATCACCGGCATGGGCCTGCTCACCCCCGTCGGGCGTGGGGTCGAGGAGGTCTACGACGCCCTGCTGCACGGGCGTTCCGGGATCAGCCGGCCGCCGGAAGGACATCCGGTGGCGGGGTCGGTCGAGCTGGCCGGGTTCGTCGGTGAGGTGGACGCGGGGGACCTCACCAAGGGTCCCGACGGGAAGGTGATGGATCGGACGGTGATCCTCGCGCAGCTCGCAGCGGAGGATGCACTGAAAGATGCGGGACTCGTCGTGGGGGAGAACGTCGACCCGGAGCGGATCGGCGTCATCATCGGCGGCGTCGGCGGGATGGCGACGCTCGAGAACCAGGTGCTGGCCCGCGCCGAGCGGGGGCGGGCTGCTGTCAGTCCTTACCTGCTGACCGGAATCCTGCCCAACATGCCCGCCGCCCGGGTCGCCATCCGGTTCGGCTTCCGGGGCTACACCAGTTCCGTCGGTACGGCGTGCGCCTCCGGGGCGCAGGCGATCGCCGACGCGGTGCGGCTGATCCGCGCCGGCGAGGCGGACGTCGTACTGGCCGGGGCGAGCGAGGCGCCGCTGTTCCCGACCTTCGCGGAGACCTTCGCGAACGCCAGGGCGCTGGCGCGCGGGTGGGACGACCCGACGCAGGCCAGCCGCCCGTTCGACCTGCGCCGCAACGGGTTCGTGCTCTCCGAAGGCGCCGGGCTGCTGGTGCTGGAGAGCGCCGAGCACGCCCGGGCGCGCGGAGCTCGCGGGTACGCCGATCTCGCCGGGTACGGCGTCAACTCCGACGCCCACCACCCGACAGCGCCACGCCCGGACGGCACCGGTGCGGCTGCCTGTATGCGAGCGGCGCTTGCCAACGGCAACATTCAGCCGGACCTGGTCGGTTACGTGAACGCCCACGGGACCAGCACGAAGCTCGGCGACGTCGCCGAAGCCACCGCGATCGGACTGGTCTTCGGCGCGACACAACCCGCGGTCAGCTCCACCAAGGCGCTGACCGGTCACCTGCTCGGCGCCTCCGGCGTGGTCGAGGCCGCCGCGAGTGCGCTCGCCGTCCAGCGGGGGCTGCTGCCCCCGACGTACAACCTCGACGACCCGGACCCGGCATGCCCGCTGGACCACGTCCGGAAGGAACCGCGCGCCGCGCGGCCGCGGTACGCGCTGTCGAACTCGTTCGGGTTCGGCGGCCAGAACGTGAGCCTGCTGCTCGGTGCGCCGAGCACAGAAACCGAGTGAGGGGATGGGATGGAGATCTACGGGATCGACCATGTGGAGCTGTACGTCGGTGACGCGAAGCAGGCGGCGTTCTACCTGACGCACGCCTTCGGTCTGCAGGTGCACGGTCACGGGGGGCCGGAGACCGGGCTCGACGGGCAGCGGTCGCTGCTGCTGCGGGAGAGCGCGGTGCAGATCGTGCTCACCTCGGGACTGTCCTCGGAGCACCCGGCGGCCGAGTACGTGCAGCGGCACGGGGACGGGGTCGCGGTCGTCGGCCTGGAGGTCGACAACGCGGCGGTCGCCTACACCGAGCTGCTGGGCCGCGGCGCCGAGTCGGTGGCCGAGCCCACGACGTACACCGACGAGCAGGAGACCACCGTCGTGGTCGCGGAGGTCGCGGGCTTCGGCGACGTGATCCACCGGCTGGTCGAGCGGCACGGGCCGCGGCGCGAGTTCCTGCCCGGCGCGTACCAGATCAGCGAGCCGTCGGACGGACCCGACGAGAAGCTGTTCAGCGAGATCGACCACCTGGCGATCTGCGTGCCGTCGGGGCAGCTGAAGCCGACCGTGGACTTCTACGAGCACGTCTTCGGGTTCCTGCCGATCTTCGACGAGTACATCGAGGTCGCGGGCCAGGGGATGGAGTCGACGGTCGTGCAGAGCCCGTCGAAGCACGTCACGTTCACGCTGATCGAGCCCGACCCGAACCGCCGGCCGGGGCAGATCAACGACTTCCTGACCTGGCACGCGGGCGCCGGCGTCCAGCACATCGCCCTGCGGACCAGCGACATCGTCGAGGCCGTCGGCACGCTGGCCGAGCGCGGGGTGAACTTCCTCGCGTCGCCGTCGACGTACTACCGGGCCCTGCCGGACCGGGTCGGTGAGGTCGAGACGCCGATCGAGGACCTGGAGAAGCTCGGCATCCTGGTCGATCGCGACCACTGGGGCCAGCTGCTGCAGATCTTCACCGAGTCGATGCACGTCCGCCGGACGCTGTTCCTGGAGATCATCGAGCGGCGCGGCGCGATGACGTTCGGCAGCGGCAACATCAAGGCGCTCTACGAGGCCAAGGAGCGCGAGCTGCAGGGGGTCGAGGTATGAGCACGCTGGAGTTCCGGCTGTCCGAGGAGGAGGTCGCGCTGCTGCCGACCGACGAGGACGTCGCCTTCTACAACGAGCACGGCTGGTACCTGTCCAAGAAGCTGCTCACCGACGACGAGACCGACGAGCTGGTCAACGCCAGCGAGCGGTACTACGCCGGCGAGCGGGACCGGACGCTGCCCACGGCGCCGCCGAAGCTGGCCTACTGGGACCCGTCCAAGGGTGACGTGCAGCGGCACAACGACTACGTGCACTACGAGCACGACGGGCTGGCCAAGATCCTGCGCAAGCCGCTGATCGGCGCGGTCGCGGCCCGGCTGGCCCAGGTCGACGAGATCCGGATCTTCCAGTCGACGCTGATCTACAAGCCGCCGATCTCCGGTGAGCCGTCGAACATCGTGCCCTGGCACTTCGACAAGCACTACTGGTCGTCGTCGTCCTCGGACCGGATGCTGACCGCGTTCGTCCCGTTCCACGACTGCCCGCCCGAGATGGGCACGATCACGATGGTCGACGGCAGCCACCGGTGGCAGGAGATCGGCGCCAACGACACGGTGGTGCGGCACTTCGCCGAGCGGGACCGCTCCGAGCTGGACGAGATGCTCGCCGAGAACGCCGCCCACAACGGTGTCGAGGTGGTCAAGGTCCCGATCACCATCCCGCGCGGGCACATGAACTTCCACCACTGCCGGACCTACCACGGCTCGGGCGCGAACGTCAGCGACCGCCCGCGCCGCGCGATCTCCCTGCACCTGCAGGACGGCGGCAACTCCTACCGCGAGTTCCCGCTCAGCGACGGATCCCTGGCGGCGTACAACCACGACGCCGTCGTCCGCCGCACCTCCGACGGGCGGCCCGACTACGCCGACCCGGACTTCTGCCCCACCCTCTGGGCCGACCGCTAACAAGGAGCAGCGTCATGTCACGTTACGACTGGGGTCAGACCCACCCGGGGATCGAACGGCTGGAGAAGGCCGTCGGCGAGGCCCGGGACATCGTCGTCCAGCACCCGCTGTACGGGAGCCTGGACACGCACGAGTCGCTGGTCACGTTCATGGAGCACCACGTCTTCGCGGTCTGGGACTTCATGTCCCTGCTCAAGTCGCTGCAGCGCGAGCTGACCTGTGTCACGGTGCCGTGGGTGCCGACGGCGTACCCGGGCAGCCGGCGGCTGATCAACGACATCGTGATGGTCGAGGAGTCCGACGAGCTCGACGGCGGATTCATCAGCCACTTCGAGCTGTACGTGAACGGCATGGAGGAGGCCGGCGCCGACACCACGGCGATCAACCGGCTGGTCGAGCTGCTCCGCGAGGGCGGGCAGGTGGTCGAGTCGCTGCACGCGGCCGGCGTACCGCAGGCGTCGATCGACTTCGCCGGGACGACCTGGCAGATCATCGAGCAAGCACCGGTGCACTGCCAGGCGGCGGCGTTCGCGTTCGGCCGCGAGGACCTGATCCCGGACATGTTCACCCAGGTGGTCGCGGTGAACGAGCGGTCGAAGAAGCTGAACACGTTCGTCGACTACCTGGAGCGGCACATCGAGGTGGACGGCGAGTTCCACACCCCGATGGCGATGCAGATGGTCGCCGACCTGTGCGGTGACGACGACACCAAGTGGGACCAGTGCGCGGACACCATCAACACCGCGCTGGCCGCCCGCGCCCGGCTCTGGGACGCCATCCACACGGCGATCAAGGGCTGACATGACCGCCAGGGATCTCTACCGGACCGTACGGCTGATCCGGCGCTTCGAGGAACGGGCGATGGACTTCGTCCGGTCCGGGGAGATCGTCGGCGGCATCCACCCGTACGTCGGGCAGGAGGCGATCGCCGCGGGAGTCTGCGCGGCGCTGCGCCCCGACGACGTGATCACCAGCACTCACCGCGGGCACGGCCACGTACTCGCCAAGGGCGCCGACCCGGCCCGGATGCTGGCCGAGCTGATGGGCCGGGAGACCGGGCTGAATCGGGGCCGCGGCGGCTCGATGCACGCGGCCGACTTCGGCCTCGGCATCCTCGGCGCGAACGCGATCGTCGGCGCCGCCGGGTCGATCGCGACCGGCGCCGCGTGGGCGTACCGGCGGCAGGGCCAGGACGTCGTCGCGGCGAGCTTCTTCGGCGACGGCGCGATGAACGAGGGGATGCTGCTCGAGGCGTTCAACCTGGCCGCGCTGTGGCGCGTTCCGGTGGTCTTCGTCTGCGAGAACAACGGGTACGCCACCACGATGCCGGTGGCCTCGGCGGTCGCGGGCAGCATCACCGGCCGGGCCCAGGCGTTCGGGATGCCGGCCTTCACCGTCGACGGCCAGGACCCGGAGAAGGTGCTCGCGGCAACGACAGCCGCGGTCGCCCGGGCCCGGGCCGGGCGCGGCCCGACCTTCCTGGAGTGCACGACGTACCGGTTCGACGCGCACCACACGTTCGAGCACCGGACCAGGCTGAACTACCGCAGTACCGACGAGCTCTCGACTGGGCGGTCGCGGGACCCAGTGGAGATCCAGGGCGCACGGCTGGCTGCCGGGGAACGGGCAGCCGTGGAGGCCGAGATCGAGGCCCTGCTCGACGCGGCGGCCGGGTTCGCGATGGGTTCGGCCCATCCCGACCCGGCTGCCGCTCTCGAGTTCCTGTACGCGGGGGTGCGGCCCTGATGCCGAAACTGTCCTACCTGAAGGCGCTGAACCGGGCGCTCGGCGACGAGTTGGCCGCCGACGAGTCGGTGTTCGTGCTCGGCGAGGACGTCCGGGTGGCGGCCTCGAACCTGACCGCCGGGCTGTTCGACCGGTTCGGTCCCGAGCGGGTGCTGGACACGCCGCTGTCCGAGCAGGCGTTCACGAACTTCGCCACCGGTGCCGCGCTGGCCGGGCTGCGGCCGGTGATCGAGTTCCAGATCCCGTCGCTGCTGTTCCTGGTCTTCGAGCAGATCGTGAACCAGGCGCACAAGTTCTCACTGATGACCGGTGGGCAGTGCCGCGTCCCGGTCACGTACGTCGTCACCGGGTCGGGGTCGCGGACCGGGTGGGCAGGGCAGCACTCGGACCATCCGTACAGCCTGTTCGCGCACGTGGGGGTGAAGACGGTGGTGCCGTCGTCGCCGGCTGATGCCTACGGGCTGTTGCGGTCGGCGATCCGGGATGACGATCCGGTGGTGGTCTTCGCGCCGGCCGGCGCTTTGGGGATTCGGGAGGACGTCGAGTTCGCCGACTTGAAGGCGGTGGGGCTCGGGGCCGGGCAGGTGGTGCGGGAGGGGAGCGACGTGACTGTCGTTGCTCTCGGCCACTTGGTGCAGGAGGCGCTGGTGGTGGCCGACGAGCTGCCGGGGCGGGTGGAGGTCTTCGACCCGCGGACGGTCTACCCGTTCGACGTCGACGGGCTGGCCGCGTCGGTGGCGAAGACCCGGCGGCTGGTGGTCGTCGACGACTCGAACCGGACCAACGGGTTCGGCGCCGAGGTGCTGGCGATCGCCGCCGAGCGGTTCGCGCTCGACGTGCCGCCACGCCGGGTGACCCGGCCGGACGGCGCGGTGCTGCCGTTCGCGCTCGGGCTCGATCGCGCGGTGCAACCCGGCCGGGACCACCTGGTCGCCGCGGTGCACGCCGTACTGGAGGGGGAGCGATGACTGCACGACCGTCGGCGGCCGAGCTGTGGCCGGAGCTGCCGGAACCGGTCCGGGCGAAACTACTTGCCTACGGCCACAAATACGCGGAGCAGGTCTACGACGACGTGGCCCTGCAGAACCAGAACTGGATCCCGCTCCGGTCGCCGGTCGCCACGCACGCGGCGTACGCGGAGATGAACCGGGTCACCCAGCAGGTGTCGCGACTCGTCCTGGAGTGCTGCCGGCGCCGGGCCCGGACGGCGGGCGAGCTGCGCAAGGTGCTCGGTGTGGCCAAGGGCCGGATCCAGCTGCTCGACGACAGCGAGCCGCTGACCGGGCGGCTGATCAACGCGATCCGCTCCGACCTGCTGCTGGAACGCGGCGTCCCGCGGATGGTCGAGTGCAACGTGGAGAGCGCGCTCGGCGGCGTGCTGGACGCCGACGGCGTGATCAAGCGGTGGATGGACGTGTACGTCGGCGAGCAGCTGTTCCGCGACCTGAAGGCCGCGGCGCCGCCGTCGGCGGTGGACGCGCGGTTCGACGCGATCCGGGCCGATGTCGGCGCGGGCAAGGTGACCGCGATGCTGTTCACCGCGGGCGGCGGCTACCCGGGCGCGGACCGGCCGAACTACATGATCAACCGGCTGCAGCCGTTCGCCGACCGCGGCCGCGAGCTCGGGGTCGACCTGATCGTCTACCCGATCGAGTGGCTCGAGCAGGACGCGCAGGGGCGGCTGGTCGCGGGAGAGCTGACGCTGGACGCGGTCTGGCGGATGTACGTCCCGACGTACGTGAACGACAGTCCGGGGCTGGCCGCCGTCCATGCCGCTCATCACGCCGGGACGGTCCGGACGTACCTGCCGAGCGCGGTCTGGCTGCTCAGCAACAAGACGATCTTCGCCTGGCTGTGGGAGGACGTGGACAGCCTGCCGGAGGAGGACGCCGAGGTGATCCGGGCGCACATCCCGCGGACCTGGGTGTACGGGCCGGAGCTGCGGCAGCGCGCGATCGACGACCGGGAGCGGCTGGTCCTCAAGCCGACCGACGACTACGGCGGGCACGGGGTGTTCATCGGCCCGCTCACCTCGGACGAGGACTGGGCGGCCGCGCTCGATGCGGCGACCGGGCCGCACATCGTCCAGGAATTGATCGAGGCCGACCCGCTCACCATGCAGTTCCTGCAGCCGGCCACCGGCGAAGTAGTCGAGGCCGACGTCTCGTACTGCGTCTCGACGTACCTGTTCGACCGGATTCCCGCGGGGGTCTTCACCCGCTTCTCGCCACCCGGAGCCGGTGGCGTCGTGAACCTCACCCAGGGCGCGCTGACCGGCGGTCTGCTGCTCGTCGACGAAACGGAGCTGAACCGATGGACCTGAGCTACGACTGGCGGGCCGAGCCGTTCGACGCCTGGGAGAAGGTGCCGGCGGCAACCCGCGAGAAGGTGATCGCCGCCGGCAACGAGGACTGGAAGCGGGTCTTCGACCGGGTCCTCACCTTCAACCGGGACTGGCGGCCGCTGCGCCCGGTCCTGATCGACCGCACCCGGTACGACGAACTCGGCCGCGTCATGGACCGGCTGCTCGGACTCGTCCTGCAGACCGCGCTGCGCCGGGCCACGACCGCCGGTGAGCTGCGCAAGCTGCTCGGGACGCCGGACGGCCTGATCGAGTACCTGGACGACGACGAGCCGCTCGGCGAGCACCTGCTGCAGTCCGGCCGGCCCGACGTGCTGATCAGCGACGGGATCCCGAAGTTCGTCGAGTTCAACATCGGCAGCGAGGTCGGCTGCGTCTGGGACACCGAGGGCGTCTCGACCCGGTTCCTGCAGATGTGGCGCACCCACGGGCTCGACTCGCTGCTCGCGGTCGACGCGCCGCCGTCACCGGTCGACCAGCGCTACCGCGCGATCGTCGACCTGCTCGGGCTGGAGCCGGGCAGCCGGCTGACGATGGTGCTGCGGACCGAGGGCGAGTACCCCGGCAGCGACAACATCCCGGCGATCCTCAAGCTGCTCGACCCGTTCATCGAGCGCGGCCGGGCGTTCGGGCTCGACGTCGACGTCGCGCCGGTGCACTGGCTGGCGAGCGACGACGAGGGCCGGCTGGTCAACCAGGGCCGGCTGGTCGAGTCGGTGTTCCGGCTGTTCGTCTGCACCGACATGCCGCAGAACCCGGGCCAGGCCGCGCTCAAGGCGGCGGTCGCGTCCGGGCAATCGAAGCTGTTCACCTCGTCCGCGGGCTGGCTGCTGGCCAACAAGCTGCTGCTGGCCTGGCTGTGGGACGACTTCGACCTGCTGTCGGCCGACGACCAGGAGGCGGTCCGGCGGCACGTGCCGTGGAGCCGGGTGATGACGCCCGAGCTGGTGGAGGTGGCCACCGAGCGGCAGGCCGAGCTCGTGCTCAAGCCGGCCGACGAGTACGGCGGTTCCGGCGTACTGGTCGGGCACGAGTGCCCGGTCGAGGAGTGGCGGGCCGGGCTGGCGGAGGCTGTGTCGGGCACCGGGTCGTACCTGCTGCAGGACTACGTGCGGCCGGACCGGCTGACGATGGACTTCGTCAACGTCCAGACGGGTGAGCAGCTGCAGGCCGACGTCCCGTACTCGGTCGGGCAGTACACGTTCGGGCGGCAGGCCGCCGGGTGCTTCCTGCGGGTCGGGTCGCACGAGCACGGCGAGGTCCTCAACCTGAAGCGGGCCGTGCACGTCACCGGCCCGCTGCTGGTCGAACCGTGATCAGGCTGTGTACTCGAGCGCGCGGGGTCCTGCCGGCGGGGTGTGGATGCCGGTCCGGCGCAGGCCGGCGGCGGCCGCCAGTTCGTCGTACTGGGCGAGCGTGCGTTCGCGGCCGTGTCCGAGCACCAGCACGATCAGGTCCATCGTCGTGAAGGCCGCCTGATGGGTGTCAGCCGCCTCGGCGACGAAGACCGAGCCGCCGGGCCGCAGCGCCCGGCGGCAACGGGAGAGCACGTCGACAGCCTGGTCGTCCTCGAACGAGTGCAGCAGCATCCGGAGCAGGAAGGCGTCGGCGGTCGGCAGCTCCAGCTGGAGCACGTCACCGGACAGGATGTCGCAGCGGCCGGTCAGACCGGCCTGCTCGAAGCGCTCCCGGGCGCTGTCCACACTGGTCGGCAGCTCGACCAGCGTGCCGTGCATCTGGGGAGTGGCGGCGAGGATCGCGGCCAGCTGGACGCCGGTGCCGCCGCCGACGTCGACCAGGTGCTCGAAGCGGCTCCACTCGATCGCCCGGACCAGCAGGACGGACTCGTTGCGGGTGTTGGCGGCCATCAGCTGGTCGTACGACGCCGCGGCGACCGGGTCGAGGCTGGTCTTGTTGGCGGCCTGGACCGGGCCACCACGCCGTACGACGCCGAGCAGGTCCAGGTGGGCCTGGTCCATGGTGGCGCCGTACCCGTCCTGGTCCAGCCAGCGCCGGGCGGCGCTGGGGTCGTCGTCGAGCAGCCAGCGGGCCGTCTCGCCGAGCGCGAAGCGGTCGCCGTCGAGGGCCTCGAAGACGCCGCGGGCGGCCAGGTAGCGCAGGACCCGCCCGAGGGCGTCGGGGTCGGCGCCGGTGGCGACGGCGAGTTCTTTCAGTTCTTTTGGTTCGGCCGCCAGCTGATCGGCGATGCGAAGAGTCGCGACGGTCCGTAGTGCCATCGGGGTGACCAGATCGGTCATCGCCCAGAATTCGAGCAGTCCGAGGGATGACATTTCAATGTCCTCTCTGGAGTGAATTTGAGTTTTTGTTTCTCAGTCGCTGCAGCCTGCCCAATTTCCGAATTGTCTCGGCGGCGGCGACTGCATCACTGCGCGCATTTCCGTGCCGTCCGTCCGGCGAATACAACCCGGGGTCCGTCGACAACGGGTGCGTGGTCAGGTGCACGTGGATCGTGCCGTGCTCTGTCGCCAGTTTTCGGGTGCGCTCGGACAGCTCGCGCATGCGCTGGTGCAGGCCGGGGCGGAGCCAGCCCTGGATCGCGGGGCTCGCGGAGACGTCGAACATGCCGAGCGTCAGGACGTCGGCGCCGGCGGCCTGGAGCGCGGTGATCATCGCGCTCAGCTCGCGGTCGACGCGGTCGGCGTCGTACCGGGCGCTGAAGGCGTCGTTGCCACCGCCGACGACGAGGGCCAGGTCGGGCTGGAAGGCGAGTGCCTGGGCCAGCTGGGTCTGGTGGATCTCGTGGGCGCGGAGGCCGCTGACGCCGAGGTTGAGGTACTCCAGTTGCGGCGCCGCGGCGGTGAGCTCGGCGGCCAGGCGGTCGGCCCACTGGAGCTTGCTGTAGCCGTCGAGCGGCTCGCAGAGGCCCTCGGCGACGCTGTCACCCAGTACGACGAAGCGGCGCCACGGGTGGTCGGCGAGCAGCTCGGCGCTCTCACCGGGCTTGAGGCAGTAGGGGTCGGTGTCCTCGGTCAGCCTGTGGTCGGTCAAGCGGGCTCCTGGGTCTTGGCGGCCCCGAACTGCGGGCTGGAGTCGGGGCGGCGGTACAGCTGGACGACGGGGATCAGGGTGGCGAGCAGGAAAAGGCCGCCGGAGAACAGGAGGGCCGGCCGCAGGCCGAGCGCCGAGGCGCTCCAGCCACCGAGCAGGCTGCCCACGGGGATCCCGGCGAAGGTCAGCGCGCCGATCACGCCGAACACGCGCGTCTGCAGCGCGGCCGGGACCCGCTCGAAGAGGGTGGCGCCGATGACCGGGTTGAGGGACGCGTTGGCGATCCCGCAGAGGAAGCTGACCGAGACGACGAGCCAGACGGTGTCCGACAGGCCCATCGTCAGCAGGCGTGGGGCGCCGCCGATGAGCGCGCCGATGACGAAGGCGCGGTACGGCGGGATGCGGTCGGCGTACACGGTGAAGATGACGTTGCCGAGGAGCGCGCCGCCCGCGAAGCCGCCGAAGAGCAGGCCGAGGACGACCGGGGTGCCGACCACTTCCTCGACCCAGAGCGGCGTGTAGACGGTCGCGCTGGCCTGGCCGAAGACGTTGATCGCGAAGGTCATCAGCATCATGCCGATCAGCACCCGGTCGCCGCGCAGGAAGGTGAACCCGCCCCGGAGGGCCGTCCAGTAGGGCTCCGTCGGGGTCTTGTCCTGAGGAGTGGTCTCTGCAGGAAGGTGGACCATCGTCGCGACGATCGCGGCACAGGCCGCGAACGTGAACGCGTCGGCCCAGAGAGCGCCGTGGGTGCCCAGCCAGGCGATGAGGAGCCCGCCGAGGGGTGCTCCGACCAGCGTCGAGGCTCGGCTGAGGCCCTCGTACAGGCTGGTGATGCGCAGCATCGAGACGTCGCACTGCTCGGCGAGCGGGCGGAGCATCACGTGCTTCACGCGATCCCCGATGCCGCGCAGCGAGCCGCCGACGGCGACCAGGAGTGCGAGCTCGAGGAACGACGTGCCGGGGAAGACGATGATCGCGATCAGCGCCAGCGCACTGCCGGTGTCGGCGATGATCGACGTCCGGCGGTGGCCGAGGCGGTCGGCGACGGGCGCGGCGAGGACGCCGGTGAGCGCGTACGGGAGCATCTCGCAGGCGGCGATCACGCCCATCTTCGCGGCGCTGCCGGTCGAGGTCAGCACCAGCCAGGGGATCGCGACCGCCGACACCCGGGTGCCCAGCGCCGACAGGATGTCCGCGGTGAACAGGCTGATCAGAGCGCTCCGGGGCGACGGCCGCAGCGAGCGCCGGCCGGGCTCGCTCATGGCGTACGCCGGGCGCGCAGCGCGACCTTGTCGACCTTGTGGGCCGACGTCAGCGGCAGCTCGTCGAGCAGCTCGATCGCCCTCGGCACCCACATGTCGTTGAACTCGCCGCGGACGACTTCCTGCAGCTCGGCCTCGTCCACGACAGCCCCGGCGTACGCGACGACGTAGGCGTGCGGGACCTCCCCGAACTCCGCGTCCGGCACCCCGATCACCGCCGCCGCCCGCACCCCCGGCTGCGCCGCCAGCAGGTCCTCGATCGGGCGGCAGTACACGTTCCAGTTGCTCGCGCCGGTGACGATCGTGTCCTGCACGCGGTCGACGACGTACAGGTACCCGTCGGCGTCCAGGTAGCCCAGGTCGCCGGTCCGCACCCACCCGTCGACGATCGCTCGTTCGGTCAGGTCCGGCCGCCCCCAGTACCCCGCGAAGCGGAGCTTGCTGGTCGCGTAGATCTCCCCGGTCTCACCCGCGGCGAGCACCTGCCCGGCAGCGTCTCGGATCTCCACCTGCACATCGCCGTACGGCGTACCCGACGACCGCAGCCGCTCCGGATGCTCCGGGTCCTCGGTCAGCCCCGGCTGCGCCGTGACCACGATGACCTCGCTCAGCCCGTACACGATCCGCAGCACCGGCCCGAACCGCGCGATCGCCTGCCGCAGCCGCGACGGCGCGGCCGGCCCGGCGCCGACGTTGAGCATGAACATGCTGCTCACGTCGGTCGTGGCCAGGTCCGGGTGGTCCAGCAGCTGGTAGAGCAGCGGCGGCGACACGTACGTCGAGTTGATCCGCTCCCGCTCGATCGTCGCCAGCGCGCGCCCGGCGTCCCACTGGTCCTCGACGTACAGCACGCCGCCCTGGAACAGGTTGAAGAAGCTGGTGATCTGGCCGCTCGCGAACGCCATCGGCGAGTGCGACAGGTGCCGCAGCACCGGCAACCCGGCGGCCAGGTAGTCGGCGGCCAGGGTCAGGATCTGCTCGTAGAACGCCTGCCGGTGGTGCACCAGCTTCGGCTCGCCGGTGGTGCCGCTGGTCTGCAGGCAGGTGGCCGGCTCGGCGTCGTCGTACTCGGCGGTGAAGCTCCCGGACGGCGGCCGCAGCAGGTCCGGCCCGAGCCCACCAGGGCCCAGGCAGTGCACCGGTACGCCGAGCTGAACGGCCAGCCGCTCGCCCAGCACCGCCTTGGTGGTCGCGTCGTACACGAACACGTCCGGCTGGGACAGCCGCGCGAACGCCTCGATCTCACGCCGCCCGGCGATCGGCGCGATCCACATGCTGCGCGCACCGACCAGGTGCAGCGCCAGCTGGAGCGCCGGCAGCTCGAGCGTGTTCCCGGCCAGCACGAGTACGCCGGTGCCTGCACCGATGCCGCGCTCCTGCAGCGTCGCCGCCAGGTCGAGCACCTGGGCGCGCAGCTCGGCGTAGCTCAGCCGGCGGTCGCCGGCCACGATCGCCGGCCGGTCGCCGTAGCTCGCGAACAGGCCGAGCGCGGTCACCACGTACGAATCGGAATGCTCCAGGTTTTCGCCCACCACGAGATCGACCGACATGGCACCCCACCCTTCTCGATCCGGGCAGGATCGTACGTCCGGAATTACCCGGCGACCAGGTTTCGGGTGAATTCAAGTGGGCGATTAAAAGTCTCCGTTGACGCGCTGAGTTTCCGGAACTAGGTTTCGGACACCGCCACTCGCGCCGGGTATTTCTTGCCCGCGCGCGCTTCAACCCAATGGGGGGTTGTTCCAATGCGCATTTCCAGTACCGTCCGATCGGCCGCGGTCGCCGCGGCCGTCTCGCTCGCCGGGTCGGCGCTGGTGTTCACGGGCTCCGAGGCCCAGAGCACCAACGCGTCGTCGTCCGGCCACCAGGGGAGCAAGTCGTCGTGGGTCGGCAGCTGGTCGGCCGGCATCACCAAGCCCGAGACCGCCGGCTTCAGCGCCACCGGCCTGACCGACCAGAGCGCCCGGTACGTCGTCCGCCCGTCGGTCGGCGGGGACAAGATCCGGATCCGGCTGACCAACATCTACGGCGATCGGCCGGTCCAGATCGGCGCCGCGACGGTGGCCAGGGCGAACGCCGCCACCCCGGCGATGTCCGACCTCGACCCGGCCTCGAAGCGCACGCTGACCTTCGGCGGCAAGTCAACCGCCACGATCAACAAGGGCGCCGAGCTGCTCAGCGACCCGGTCAACCTGCGGATCCCGGACCTGGCGACGCTGGTGATCAGCGTCTACTACCCGACCGCGACCGGCCCGACCACCTGGCACGCGCAGACGTTCCAGGAGAACTACTACGGCCCGGGCAACCTGACCGACGAGACCGGCGGTACGGCGTACACGACGACCCGGGCGTGCTGCTGGACGTTCCTGGCCGGGGTCGACGTGCAGACCGACGAGGCCGACGGCGCGGTCGTCGTGCTCGGTGACTCGATCGCCGAAGGCGTCGGCAGTACGGCGAACGCCAACAACCGCTGGTCCGACCAGCTCGCCGAGCGGCTGGCCGCCGACCACCGCCGCGGCAACGCCGGTGTCCTGAACGTCGGCCTGTCCGGCAACCGGCTGACCCGCGACGGCACCGACCCGATCCTGGGCACCCCCGGGTTCGAGCAGCTCGGCCTGAACGCGCTGGCCCGGCTGAACGAGGACGTGCTGGCCCAGACCAGGCCGAAGACGGTGATCACCCACCTGGGGATCAACGACCTGTGGATGGACGGCGTCTCGTCCGAGCAGATCATCGCGTCGCTGCAGCAGATCAACGCGCAGCTGAAGGAGCGCGGGATCCGCAGCCTCGGGGCCACCATCACGCCGTACGAGGGCTTCACCACGCCCGGCGGCTGGACGGCGGAGAAGGAGGCGAACCGGCAGGCGGTGAACTCCTGGCTGCGCAACTCGCACACCTTCGACGGGGTGATCGACTTCGACAAGGTGGTCCGCGACCCCGCGGCCCCGACCAAGCTGAACGCCGCCTTCGACTCCGGCGACCACATCCACATGAACGACGCCGGCTACCAGGCGATGGCGAACTCGATCCCCCTGCAGCTGGTCCGGTGAGTTGAGATGACCACCGCCGCCCAGGTGCTGCAAGGACTGTTCAGCGCAGAAGGTCTCGAGGACCCCTACCGGTACTACACCGAACTGCGCCGGCACGGTCCGGTGTCCCTCATCGGGGGCACCAGCCCCTACGCGGCGGTGGTCACCGGGTACGACGCGGTGAACCAGGTGCTGCGCGACCCGCGGATCCGGGTCACCGACGACGCGTTCAGCGACTCGCACGGTGGGTCCGCGTGGCGCGGGCACCCGGTGCTCGCCGCGCTCAACAACTCGATGATGTACAGCAACGGCGACCAGCACACGCGGGCGCGGAAGCTGTTCCAGCAGGTCTTCACCCCGCGCCGGGTGCAGGAGCTGGAGCCGGCGATGACCGGCCAGATCGAGGCGCTGATGGACGGTCTGGCGGCGCGGCTGGCGAAGGACGGGGAGGCGGACTTCATGGCGGAGTTCGCCTACCTGCTGCCCAGCAGCGTGGTCGCGGCGCTGCTCGGCATTCCGGCCGGGGACCTGGAGTGGTTCCGGCCGCGGGTGCAGCGGATCAACGAGTTCCTGGACGTGACGGGCAAGACCGCGGAGGTGCTGGCCCGCGCCGACGAGGCGACGGTGGAGCTGAGCGACTACTACCGGCGGTTGATCGCCGTACGGCGTGCTGAACCGGCCGACGACCTGATCAGCCGGCTGGTCGCGGCCGATCACGACGTCTCGGACGAGGAGCTGGTGTGCAACCTGCTGGTGCTCTTCAACGCCAGCTTCGTGACGACGATCCACCTGCTGGGCAACGGGATGTCGCTGCTGCTCGACCGGCCCGAGCTGCGGTCGTGCCCGGCGGAGCCGTTCGTCGAGGAGGTGCTGCGGTACGAGGCGCCGGTGCAGTTCGTGGCCCGGTACGCCGACGACGTGATCGAGGTCGCCGGGGTGACGGTGCCGCCGAAGGAGGTCGTGCTGATCGTGCTCGGGGCGGCCAACCGGGACCCGGCGAGCTTCGCGGATCCGGAGCGGTTCGATCCGTGCCGGTTCGCGCCGGACTCGCGGACCTGTACGGCTGAGCGACGGGCTGCTTCGGTCGGAGCACGGCCGTTGAGCTTCGGTGCCGGCCCGCACTACTGCCTCGGGGCCTCGCTGGCCCGAGCGGAAGCCCGGCTGGCATTCCCCCTGCTGCTGCAGCGTTTCCCGGGTCTGCGGAAGGCGCGGCCGGCGGTGCGCTACCCCCAGCAGTTCCTGCGTGGCTACGAGTCGATGCCAGTGGAGGTCTGAGATGCCCCTTGATCCCCAGGTCGAGGCGATGCGGGCGCAGCGCGCGGCCGACGACGTACCGCAGCTGTACACGCAGACCCTCGCCGAGGCGCGCGCCGCCGATCTCGCGTCGATCCAGGCGGTCGGCGGTGAGGTCGAGCCGGTGCACTCGGTCGAGGACGTGTTCGTCGACTCGCTGGGGCTGCCGCTGCGGATCTACCGCCCGGCCGGCGAAGGACCGATGCCGACGCTCGTGTACTTCTTCGGCGGCGGGTGGACGCTCGGCAGCATCGAGACGGCGGACGGGATCTGCCGGCGGCTGGTGAACGCCGCTGGGTGCCAGGTGATCACCGTGGGGTACCGCCTGGCACCGGAGCATCCGTTCCCGACGGCGGTCCGGGACTGTCACCGGGCGACCCTGTGGATCGCCGAGGCGACGCTCGTCGGTTCGGTGGCGGTCGGCGGGGACAGTGCCGGAGGCAACCTCGCGGCCGCGGTGACATTGCTTGCCCGCGACAACGGACCTGCGCTGGCCGGCCAGTTGCTGGTCTACCCGAACACCTTGTACGGCTCCGACACCGCGTCGATGCGCGCGGGCGACGACCCGTACCTGTTCAATCGCACGTCGGTGAACTGGTACTGGCAGCACTACCTGTCGGACCCTTCTCAGGGCGCTGACCCGTTGGCCTCGCCGATGCTCGCACCGTCGCACGCCGGGCTCCCACCCGCGCTGGTGATCACCGCCGAGTACGACCCGCTGCGCGACGAGGGCGAGTTCTACGCGGAGAAGCTGTACGCCGCCGGGGTGCCGACGACCTTGTCGCGGTACGACGGGATGGTGCACGGGTTCTTCGCGATGTCGGGGGCGCTGGACGGTGGGAAGCGCGCGATCGCGGAGGCGGCGGAGTGGTTGCGGAAGACCTTCAGTGATGGCTGATGCGCTGCGGGACTACGAAGTGTTGGCAGTTGATCGGTTGCCACTGGGTGTTGCGGACTTCATCGCCGGTGGGAGCGGGGACGAGCTGACGTTGCGTTCCAATCGGCGGGCGCTTGATCGCGTACAGGTGGTGCCTCGGGTGATGGCTGGGGTCGAGACTGCTGATCCTTCTGGTGTGCTTGTCGGGTCTTCAACTTCGTTGCCTGTTGCCGTGGCTCCGATGGCTTACCAGCGGTTGGTGCATCCCGAAGGCGAGCTGGAGTTGGCGCGGGCCGCAGCCGTGGCGGGGGTGCCGTACGTGATCTCGACGTTGAGCAGCGTGCCGTTGGAGAAGATCCCGGGCGACTGCTGGTTCCAGCTGTACTGGCTGCGCGACCGCGGGGTCGTCGAGTCGCTGGTCGAGCGGGCTGTCGCCGCGGGGTGCTCGGCGTTGGTGGTGACCGTGGACGTGCCGGTGATGGGGCGCCGGCTGCGCGACGTACGCAACGCGTTCGCGCTGCCGGAGGGGATCGTCGCGGCGAACCTGGAGACGACTCGGGAGGCGCATGTCGCCGTGCCGGGGCTCTCCGCGGTGGCGGCGCACACAGCGTCGGCGTTCGCGCCGACGGTCTCCTGGGCGGACCTGGAGTGGTTGCGGTCGAGATGCGACCTTCCCCTGGTGGTGAAAGGAATCCTCGACCCGCGCGACGCCCGACGAGCAGCCGCGATCGGCGCCGCGGCCGTGGTCGTGTCCAACCACGGCGGCCGTCAGCTCGACGGCGCCGTCGCCTCGATCGACGCGCTGGTCGATGTCGTGGGCAACGACATCGAGGTGCTGCTCGACAGCGGGATCCGCAGCGGGACCGACGTACTGAAAGCACTTGCGGTGGGTGCGAGTGGAGTGCTGATCGGGAGACCGTTGCTGTGGGCACTCGCCGTGGACGCCTGTGACGAAGCCTTCGGCCTGCTGCGCCGCGAGCTGACCGACGCGATGCTGCTGGCCGGCTGCGCGGACCTGCAGGCCGTCAAGGAACTGAGCTGGAGGAACGATGGCTGACCTCGACCTGACCGACCTGCACGGTGCGCTCACCGACCGCGCGCTGAACTCGATGAACTTCCTCAACGAGGTTGCCCAGCACTACCCGGACGCGATCTCGCTCGCCGCCGGCCGGCCCGCGGAGGAGTTCTACGCGGTCGAGGACCTGCACTCCTACCTCGACACGTTCTGCGCGTACCTGCGCGACGAGCTCGGGTGCGACGAGGCGGCGGTGCGGCGGACGGTCTTCCAGTACGGGCGGACGAAGGGCATCGTGCACCGGCTGGTCGCGCGCAACCTGCTCGCCGACGAGGGCATCACGGCCGATCCCGAGGCGCTGGTGGTGACGGTCGGCTGTCAGGAGGCGATGGTCCTTGCGCTGCGGGCGCTGCGCAAGGACGCTACCGATGTGCTCCTCGCCGTCGCGCCCACATACGTGGGCATCACCGGTGCGGCGCGACTGCTCGACCTGCCAGTGCTGTCTGTTGCTGGAGGCAATGATGGGATCGACTTGGAGGACCTGGTCGCCGTCGTCAAAAGCGCTCGGGCCGAGGGACTCCGGCCACGGGCGTGCTACGTGATGCCCGACTTCGCCAACCCGTCCGGGCTCAGCCTCGACCTGGAGACCCGGCAGCGGTTGCTGGAGATCGCGGCCGCCGAGGACCTGTTGCTGCTCGAGGACAACCCGTACGGACTGTTCCCCGCCGAAGGTGTCGAACGGCTGCCCACCCTCAAAGCCCTCGATACCAACCGCCGCGTCATCTATCTCGGATCCTTCGCCAAGACGGCGCTCCCCGGCGCCCGCGTCGGCTACGTCGTCGCCGACCAGCTCGTCGCGCAGCCCGACGGCAGCACGAGCCTGCTCGCGGACGAGCTCTCCAAGATCAAGAGCATGCTCACCGTCAACACCTCCGCCATCGGCCAGGCGATGATCGGCGGCAAGCTCCTCCATCACGACTGCAGCCTGATCGCCGCCAACACCCGTGAGCGAGCAACGTACGCGGGCAATCTCAAGGCGCTCACCGACGGGTTGGCCGGCCGCTTCCCCGGCGGGGAGATCAGTTGGAACGTGCCGTCCGGCGGGTTCTTCCTGGTGGTCACCGTCCCGTTCCCGGTCGATGATGCGCTGCTGGCCAAGTCAGCCCAGGAGTACGGCGTGCTGTGGACGCCGATGAGCCACTTCTACGACCGACCGGTGCAGGCCCTGCGCCTGTCGTGCAGCTCGGTGCGGGCTGACGAGATCGAGCCCGCGCTCGACCGCCTCGCCGCACTCATCCGCGACCAGCTCTAGAGCCGGCCCAGCGCGAGCGCGCTACAGCTTGCGGAGCCGGACCCAGCGGACGGCGTGGTCGGCGCCCTTGCGCAGCACCAAGGTCGCGCGGGAGCGCGTGGGCAGGATGTTCTCGCGCAGGTTCGGCCCGTTGATGCCGTCCCAGAGCGACTCCGCCTTGGCGACCGCCTCGGCGCGGCTGAGCTCGCCGTACCGGACGAAGTACGACTCCGGGTTGCGGAACGCGGTCTCCCACAGCTTCAGGAAGCGGTGCACGTACCAGGAGCGGATGTCGTCCGCGGCGGCGTCGACGTACACGGAGAAGTCGAAGAAGTCGCTCACCGCGAGCCCGCTCTTGCCGTCCGCGTGCCGGGGCGCCGGCTGGAGGACGTTCAGGCCCTCGAGCAGCAGGATGTCCGGCTGCTCGACCGTCGTCCGTACGCCGTCCAGCCGGTCGTAGTGCAGGTGCGAGTAGACCGGTGCGCCGACGTTGTCCATCCCGGACTTCACCTCGACGACGAAGCGCAGCAGCGCCTTGCGGTCGTAGGACTCCGGGAAGCCCTTGCGCAGCATCAGGCCGCGGCGTTCCAGCTCGGCGTTCGGCCACAGGAAGCCGTCGGTGGTGACGAGCGCGACCCGCGGGTGCTCGGGCCAGCGGGCCAGCAGTTCGCGGAGCAGGCGGGCGGTGGTCGACTTGCCGACGGCAACCGAGCCGCCGATGCCGATCACGAACGGCGTCCGGGTCGCGGTGTGGCCGGACGCGGTGTTGCCGAGGAAGGCCTCGGTGTCGTTGTGCAGCGCGCGGGCGTGCCGGACGTACAGCGACAGGATCCGCGACAGCGGCAGGTAGACCTCGCGGACCTCGTCGATGTCGATCTCGTCGCCGAGACCGCGCAACCGCTCGATCTCCTCGGCGGTCAGCGGTGACTCGGTGGTCTCGGCCAGTTGCGCCCAGGCGGCCCGATCCAGCTCGGTGTAGGGAGTCACCTCCCGCGGCGGCTGCAGCATGGGCCCCATTGTTCCCACATCACCGCGGGCTACGCTGACCGGCATGTGCGGCACTGACTCTGCGGGTGTGGTAGTTGTCACATCAGGAACCCCGTCCGGAACCGTCTCGTGATCGTCGGCGTGGGCATCGACGTGGTCGACGTCGAGCGTTTCATGAAGACCCTGGAGCGGACGCCGGGCCTGCGCGACCGGGTCTTCACCCCGGCCGAGGCGGTCCGGCCGCCGGCGTCGCTGGCGGCCCGGTTCGCGGCCAAGGAGGCGCTGGCCAAGGCGCTCGGCGCCCCCGGCGGGATGCACTGGCACGACGCCGAGGTGCGCAGCGACGAGACCGGGCGCCCGTGGCTGGAGGTCACCGGCACGGTCGCGGCGAAGGCGTCCGAGCTCGGGGTACAGAGCCTCCACCTGTCGCTGAGCCACGACGCGGGCATCGCGTCGGCGGTCGTCGTCCTGGAGGGCTGAGATGCGTCACGCGCACACCGTCGAGCAGGTCCGGGCCGCCGAGGCCGAGCTGATGGCCAGGCTTCCGGAGGGGACCCTGATGCAGCGCGCCGCCACCGGGCTTGCGGTTGCCATCGGCAACTTCCTGGGTGGGACGTACGGCGCGCGCGTGGTGCTGCTGGTCGGCTCCGGCGACAACGGCGGCGACGCCCTGTACGCCGGGGAGAAGCTGGCCCGGCGCGGTGCGCTGGTGATCGCGGTGCTGCTGTCGGACAAGGTGCATGCGGAGGGTCTGCAGGCGCTGCGTGTAGCCGGTGGACGGGTCGGTGCGGTCGAGGAGATCGCGAAAGCCGACTTGGTGGTGGATGGCGTGGTCGGGATCGGGGGCCGGCCCGGGTTGAAGCCGGAGGCGCTGGCCGCGGTCCGGCTGGCCGAGGAGCACGGCGTGCCGGTAGTCGCGGTCGACGTCCCGTCGGGCGTCGACGTGGACACGGGCGAGGTGCCGGAGCGCGGTGGGGCGGCGGCTGGGTTCGTCCAAGCCGCAGTGACCGTCACCTTCGGGACGCACAAGATCTGCCACTTCGTCGACCCCGCGGCCTCCGCCTGCGGCCCGGTGCACCTGATCGACATCGGGCTGGACCTGCCGGCGCCCGCGGTCGAGGCGATGCAGGCGTCCGACGTACGGGCGCTTTACCCGGTCCCGCGCGGCGAGTCCGACAAGTACTCGCGCGGCGTCCTCGGCCTGATGGCCGGCTCCAAGCAGTTCCCGGGTGCGGCCGTGATCGCGACCGCGGGCGCCCTCGCCGGACCGCTCGGCATGCTCCGGTACGTCGGACCCGACGCGGTCGCCGAAGCCGTCCGGGCCGCGCACCCCGAGATCGTCGCGGGCGAGGGCCGGGTCCAGGCCTGGGCGATCGGGTCCGGCCTCGGCGAGGAGCTCGACGTCGCGAAGGTGCGGGAGCTGCTCGACTCCGAGGAGCCGGTCGTGCTCGACGCGGACGGGCTGAAGGCGCTCGACGACTCCGGCGACCACACGAACGTGCTGATCACGCCGCACGCCGGTGAGCTGGCTCGCCTGCTCGACGTCGACCGCGCCGAGGTCGAGGCCGCGCGCCTGAAGCACGCCCGCGCGGCGGCCGAGCGGTACGACGTGACGGTGCTGCTCAAGGGCTCGACCACCGTCGTCGTCGCCCCCGACGGCCGGACCCGCGTCAACACCAACGCGACGCCGTGGCTCGCGACGGCCGGATCGGGCGACGTACTGGCCGGGCTCTGCGGTGCGCTGCTCGCCTCGGGGCTCGATCCACTCGATGCGGGAAGCATCGGTGCCTACCTCCATGCGGCAGCTGCGCAGCTCGCGTCAGAGGCCGGGCCTATCACCGCGATATCGATTGCCCGGGCGTTGCCGTTGGCGACCGGTCAGATCTTGAACTAGTGCCGCTCCCGGGATAGGACGGTGGTGTTGGTGTCCCCACCGCCCTGGGAGTTCGCCCGTGAGACGTCTTGGTGTGCTGCTCGCCGTTGTCGCCCTGCTGACCGCCGGACTCCCGGCGGCAGCCCAAGCCCGCAGTACGCCGTACGTGGCGGACCGGGCGACCAAGATCGACGTGATGGGGGAGTGGGCGCACCCCGACGACGACACCAGCATCATCGGGCCGTGCGGGGTGTGGCACCAGCGGTACGGCGTCAAGTGCGGCGTGATCATGGTGACCCGGGGTGAGGGCGGCGGCAACGCGGTCGGCACCGAGCTCGGCCCGGACCTGGGGCTGCGCCGCGAGAACGAGGACCGGGTCGCGCACTACCGCTCCGGCACGGTCGACATCTTCAACCTGGACCGGATCGACTTCTTCTACAACCAGAGCGCGCCGCTGACGCAGTACTTCTGGGACGAGGAGGAGACGCTGCGACGCGTCACGCGGGTGATCCGCACGACGCAGCCGGAGATCTACATCGGCTTCACGCCGACGCTCGCCGCCGGCCACGGCAACCACCAGCAGGCCGGGCGGCTGATCTGGGAGGGCGTGCTCGCGGCCGCGGACCCGACGCGGTTTCCGGAGCAGCTGCGCGGGAAGGACGCGCTGAGCACCTGGCAGGTGAAGAAGGTCTTCTCCGGCGGGAGCACCGCGGGGACCGGCGGTACGACGACGGCCGCGAACTGCACGACCGGGTTCGTGCCGAGCAGCCAGGACACGGTCGCCGGCGTCTGGACCGGCTACGAGTCGCCGTACAAGTGGCCGGCGGGCAACGTGCAGGGTCAGCCGGCCGGTACGGCGAAGATCTGGCAGCAGGTCGCGGACGAGGGGCGGGCGGCGTACCCGACACAGAGCCGGGTGATGTTCAAGGGGACGTCGGTGCCGGCCTGCTCGCGGTTCGGGATGACGCAGGCGTTCGTGCCGTTCCAGCCGAACACGCTGCCGGGTGGGGCGTCGAATCCGAAGGCCGGTCTCGACGACGCGATCCTGTTCGGCGCGACGAAACCCGATCCCGGTGGGCTGCCGGTGGGGACGCTGCAGTATTTGACCTTCTCGCGGTTCGCGAACGTCGCCGGGGCGCCGTTCCAGGCGACCGTTCACCTGCGCGCTCCGCGCGGAAAGCTTGCTCGCGGCAACGTTGTGCTGACGGTGCCGGCCGGCTGGACGGTCGACGGGCCGAAGCCGGTCCCGAGCCGCGCCGACGCCGCGGTCACCTTCACGGTGACACCGTCGGCGACCGCGCCGGTGAACCAGCTCGCCAAGATCTCCGCGCTCTACAGCACCGGCAAGGCGACCGGCTACACCGACAACGTCGTCCGGATCGTCTCCGCGGCCGAGGGGCGCTTCCAGCGCTGGGGCAACTGGCAGGAGTACGACGAGTGGCTGGCGCAGACCGCGCCGCAAGCCGCACGGCTCGGGCGCTCGGCCGCGATCCAGTCGATCGGCGTCGGGCGGACGATCGACGTACCGGTCGTCGTGCACAACTGGTCGGCGACGCCGCAGAGCGGTGCGGTGGCGCTGACGCTGCCGCCGAACTTCACCGCCGACGCGGTCAGCAAGACCTACTCCGGGCTGCAGCCGGGCGCGGACACGACCGTCACGTTCCGGGTCACCAACACCGACACGGCATTGCCCGCGACGCAGAACGTGGACGTCCCGATCACCACGACGTTCACCGGCGGGACCGGCAGCGAGACGCTGACGCTGTCCGTCGTACCGGCGACCGCGATCGCGCAGACCACGACCGCGCCGACGGTCGACGGGACGGCGGCGGCCGGGGAGTACCCCGGGCCGACGCTCGACCTCGGCCGGATCTGGCAGGGCGCGACCGGCTGCACGGGCGTTGACGACTGTGGCGTCTCGGCGACGGGCGAGGGCAGTACGGCGAAGGTGAGCTGGTCCGGCGACGCGCTGTACTTCTTCGTCCACGTCCGCGACGACTACCAGTCGTACGCCGTGACGCCGGCCGAGTGCGTCGGCCACTGGCAAGCCGACTCGGTCGAGATCCTGCTCGACCCGCGCGGGACCGCGTCGCAGGCGCTGATGGACACCGCGAACACGTTCAAGCTCGGGATCTTCCCGTTCAGCAACGACCCCGCCGGCGGGAACGGGCCGTGCTGGTCGCGGGACGCGGACAACCACCAGGGCTACTCGAGCGGTGCGCTCGACACCGGGAACGCGCCGGGCGTCGAGGTCGCGTCGACGGCGACCTGGGTCGGCAGCAACGAGACGACCACGCCGCACGGCTACGCGGGGTACGACCTGGAGGTGAAGATCCCGCTGGCCGCGCTGCCGGCGGCGGTCGACCCGGCGAACCTGGGGCTGAACATCACGCCGTACGACAACGACGACACGTCGGCGCCGGGGACGACGACGCTGCGGCACATCGACCAGAGCACACGGCTCGGGTGGTCGGCGCTGGGGTCGGTGCAGTCGGATCCGTACCGATGGGGGCGGGCGACGATGCCGGGCTACACGCCGCCGGCCGATCGGCCGACGACGCCGGCGCCGCCGGATGTGTCGAACCCGAACCTGAACGGGGCGCTGTCACCGCAGACGATCGCGCAGTCGGCGCGGAACCACGTGCCGATCTCCGGGCGGGCGCCGACGGAGGACGTGAAGATCCTGTACGCCGGTCTGCGGCCGGGTGCACTCGATGTCTTCACCACGTCGCGCGGTTCCGGCACCGCTCGTGCCTTCCTCACCACCGGGGAGCTCGGGGCGATCCCGGTCTACACGACCAGCTGCCTCAGCGACCCGCCGCCGGACTACGGGCTGACCCCGTGCGCGGTGACCGACGGTGGCATCCCACCTTGGGCGCCTGACATGAGTGGGCATCTGGTCAAGCAGTCCACCAAGCAGCTGACTCGCGGCGTACAGCACTGGTCGATCCCGCTGACTCCAGCCCAACTCACCAAGCTGAAGGCCAGCGGACACTTGCTGCTCTCCTACGAAACCCCCGACGACAAGGTGCAGGCGTTCGACGTACGGCTCAGCCGGCGGCCTTGAAGTCGAGGCCGTCGTCGGTCGGGCTGCGCAACTGCAGCTTGTCGGCGTCGATCGAGTAGCTGACCTCGCCGTTCAGCGTGCCGAGGATCCGCTTCTCCAGCTCCGCGGCCGGACCCGAACAGGCCCGCCGCGTGGTCCCGATCGAGCCGAACGTCAGCTTGTCACCGGTCCGCGCAACGACCCCCTGCAACTCGTTGCAGCTCGTCGAGCCGGTGATCCGGTCGCCGTTGATCTTCAGGAACGCGCCGCCGTTGCCCGGCGTGGAGACGGTCTCGCCGGTGACGACGCTGTCCAGCACCCACTTCGTGCTGTCGAGCGCGACGTCGGGCTGGGCGGTCTCGCGGTCCTGCAGCACGATCACCCGCTGGTCCGCGGTGACCGTCAGCTGGTCCCCGTCGACCTTCCAGGCCGGCTTGCTGTTCAGGACCGAGAGCAGCCACTCCTCCTGCTGCTGCCGCGGGCCGTCGCAGGCCATGTTGGTCAGGTTCAGGTCCTCGACGCTGAGCTTGCCGCCGCCGCTGGAGAACTTGCCGCCGATCGAGTTGCAGCCGGCGTTCGCGGACAGCGAGCCGTCGTCCTTGAACTGCAGCGAGATCCGCGTGCTCGGCGCGACCTGCTTCGGGGCGCCGTTCTCGGTCAGCGCGGTGGACAGGTACGTCTTCCCGCTCAGCCCGCCCGCACCCGCGCCCGACTCGTCACCGCACCCGGTCAGTACGACGAGACCGGCGGCCGCCATCA
Source organism: Kribbella sp. NPDC104740 (assembly GCF_055583505.1). Classification (NCBI taxonomy): domain Bacteria; kingdom Bacillati; phylum Actinomycetota; class Actinomycetes; order Propionibacteriales; family Kribbellaceae; genus Kribbella; species Kribbella sp. NPDC104740. Next base: position 147,411 of record NZ_JBVJNV010000012.1, read on the forward strand.
CCATCATCGATGTCCTCACGCAGTACGGACGTCACTGCGGGCCGCGGCGTTGCACTTTGTAGGGTGCTGATGTGAAAGGACTGGTGATCTTCGACAACGACGGCGTACTGGTGGACTCCGAGCGGCTGGCCAACACGATCCTGGCCGAACTCCTCACCGAGGCCGGGCTGCCGTACACGTTCGAGGAGGCGGTCCGCGACTTCATGGGCGGCAGCATGGTCTCGATGCGCACCAAGTCCGAGGCCAAGCTCGGCTGGCCGCTGCCCGCCGACCTGGAGGACCGCTACCACCAGCGACTCTTCGACGGCTTCGCCCACCTGCAGGCCGTCGACGGTGTCGGTGCGGTGCTCGACCAGTTGGACGCGAGCGGTACGACGTACTGTCTGGCCTCCTCCGGCACCCACCAGCGCATCCACACGGCGCTCACCGCGGTCGGCTTCTGGGACCGTTTCGAGGGCCGGATCTTCAGCTCCGAGGACGTCGAGCACGGCAAACCCGCGCCCGACCTCTTCCTGTACGCCGCCCGCACGCTCGGTGTCGATCCCGCCGACTGCGTCGTCGTCGAGGACAGCCCGCTGGGCGTCGCGGCGGCCAACGCGGCCGGGATGAAGGTGTTCGGCTACGCGGCCATGACCGACCCGGCGAAACTGGCCTCCGCGGACGCGATCTTCCACCAGATGACCGCCCTCCCGGCGTTGCTCGAGGCTGCCTGAGACACTGGACAGGTCATGTCCGAGTCTGTGGAGCCCCCCATGCACCGAACACAGCCCCGTGCCGAGGCGGTTGTGGACCTCGCCGCGATCCGGCACAACGTCGCCACGCTGCGTGCCCGGCTGAGCTCGGCCGAGCTGATGACGGTGGTCAAGGCCGATGCCTATGGCCACGGGATGGTCCCGGTCGCCCGGGCCGCCCGGCAGGCCGGTGCGGACTGGATCGGCGCCGCCGTGCTCGAGGAGGCGCTGCAGCTGCGCGCCGCCGGCGACAACGGCCCGATCTTCTGCTGGCTGACCACGCCGGGGGAGCCGCTGGCCCAGGCGATCGCGAACGACATCGACCTGTCGGCCGGGGCGCCGTGGGAGATCGCGGAGATCGCCGCGGGCGTCACCGAGCGGCCGGCCCGGGTGCACCTGAAGATCGACACCGGCATGAGCCGCGGCGGCGCCGTCGCCGAGGAGTGGCCGCAGCTGATCCGGGCCGCGCTCAAGGAGCAGCAGAGCGGGCGCGTGGTGATCACCGGGATCTGGTCGCACCTGGCGTCGGCCGACGAGCCGAAGAGCCCGGCCAACGAGTACCAGGTCGAGGCGTTCCTCGCGGCGGTCGACGTGGCCGAGTCGTTCGGGGTCGACCCGGGGTTCAAGCACCTGGCGAACTCGGCCGGCACGCTGGCGCTGCCGGAGACGCACTTCGACCTGGTCCGGCCCGGCATCGCGACGTACGGGCTCTCGCCCTTCGGGCACTCGCTGCCCGCCTCGGAGCTCGGCTTGCGCCCGGCGATGACGCTGAAGGCGCGGCTGGCGATGGTCAAGCGGGTCCCGGCCGGTGCGGGCGTCTCGTACGGGCTGACCTGGACGGCGCCGCGGCCGTCGACGCTGGGACTGATCCCGGTCGGGTACGGCGACGGCCTGCCGCGGCACGCGTCGAACGGCGGGCCGGTGCAGGTGCACGGTCAGCGGCGGACGGTCGTCGGGCGGATCTGCATGGACCAGTGCATGGTGAACCTCGAGGACGACCCGCGTGAGGCGGGGGACGAGGTCGTGCTGTTCGGGCCGGGGATCGACGGTGAGCCGACGGCGGACGACTGGGCGGATGCCGCGGGGACGATCAACTACGAGATCGTCACCCGGCTGGGCCCGCGGATCCCGCGGCGGTACGTGAACGAGGAGCTGACCGCGGCCGAGGCGGCAGGCGCCGGGCGGGGCGAGAGCGTGCTGGATGTCTAAGGCTGGGCGGACCGCCGGGTTGATCGGCGCGGCGGTCGGAGTACTGGCTGCGGGCGCGGCCGCCGGGGTGGCCGTCGAGCGGCAGGTGATCGGCCGGCGTTCCGGGCAGCGGGCGCAGCTGGAGGCCGAGCCGTTCGGGTCGCTGCGCGGGACGCCGCACGTGTTCACCGCCGACGACGGCGTCGAGCTGTACGTCGAGGTCGACGAGCTGAAGCGGTCCCGGCGGCCCGAGCCGCCGAAGCGCCGGCTGCGCAAGAAACCGGCCGCGGCCGAGGACCTGACGCTGATCTTCGCGCACGGCTACGGCCTGAACATGGACTGCTGGCACTTCGAGCGCCGCGACCTGGCCGGGATCGGCACGATGGTCTTCTACGACCAGCGCTCGCACGGCCGCTCCGGACGCTCCCCGAAGGAGAACGTCAGCATCGACCAGCTCGGGCGCGACCTGTACGGGATCATGCAGGAGTACGCGCCGACCGGTCCGGTGATCCTGATCGGGCACTCGATGGGCGGCATGTCGATCATGGCGCTGGCCGAGCAGCACCCGGAGCTCTTCGGCGACCGGGTGATCGGCGTCGGCCTGTGCTCGACCAGCGCGGCCGGGCTGGACTCGGTCCCGATCGTGTTCCCCGGCCGGGTCGGCATGCTGGCCCGCGCGCTGGCCACCCCGACGGTCGCCGCGCTGGCCCGGATCCCCGACGTCGTCGAGCGCAGCCGCAAGGCCGGGACCGACATCAGCTACCTGCTCACCCGCAAGTACTCGTTCGGCTCCGAGGTGCCGCCGGCCTTCACCGAGTTCGTCAACGAGATGATCGCCGCGACCCCGATCTCGGTGATCGCGGAGTTCTACCCGATCTTCGCGCTGCACGACAAGACCGGGTCGCTGGAGCCGCTGCAGAAGGTGGAGTGCGTGGTGATCGGCGGCGACGCCGACCACCTGACGCCGTTCGAGCACTCCGAGGAGATCGTCCGGCACGTACCCGGCGCGGAGCTGGTCGAGGTCCGCAACTGCGGGCACCTCGGGCTGATCGAGCACCACCGCGAGTTCACCGCCGCCCTGCTCGGGATGATCGAGCGGGCCGAACAATCCTTGGGACACAGATGACCGACCTGCACGTGGTGGACGCCACGGCCGAGCACGTGGACGAGATCGTCGGCGTGATCCATCACGCCTTCGCCAACCGGCGGACCCTCGACCCGCCCTCGACCGCGCTGTCGGAGAACGCGACGACGGTCGGCGAGACGGTCGCGGCGTACGGCGGACTGCTGGCCCGGATCGGCGGCGAGCCGGCCGGGGCGATGCTGTTCCACGTGTCCGGTGACGTGCTGGAGCTGCGCCGGGTGTCGGTGAACCCGCGCTTCCAGAGCCGCGGCGTCGCGTCGGCGATGGTCGGGTGTGCGGAGGACGCGGCGCGGGCGCGCGGGCTGGGCCGGGTCCGGCTGGTGGCGCGGGTCGAGCTGCCGGAGACCGTCGAGTTCTGGCGCCGCCGCGGGTACTCGATCGTCGCGGAGGAGGGACCGAACCTGATCCACGCGAAGGCGCTGCCGATCGAGCTGACGGTGCCGACCGCGGAGGAGATGCGGGCGATCGCCGAGGAGCTCGCGGGTCAGCTCCGGGCGGGCGACGTACTGGTGCTGTCGGGTGATCTCGGCGCCGGGAAGACGACGTTCACGCAGGGGCTCGGCGCCGGGCTCAAGGTGCGCGGTGACATCACGTCGCCGACGTTCGTGATCTCGCGGGTGCACCCGTCGCTGGTCGGCGGGCCCGCGCTGGTGCACGTGGACGCGTACCGGATCGGTGGGATCGCCGAGCTGGACGATCTCGATCTCGACGCGTCGCTCGACGAGGCCGTCACCGTGGTCGAGTGGGGGCACGGGCTGGCGGAGTCGCTGGCGCCGGACCGGCTGGACCTGACGCTCACGCGGGGCGACGACGAGGGCGACGAGACGCGCGCGCTGCGGATCGCTCCGGCGGGTGCTCGCTGGGCCGCGACCGGTGTTCGTTTGACTGCTACTTCCGAGGTGAACTGATCGTGCTGCTTGCTTTTGACACCTCCAGTGCGGCCGTGACCGTCGCTCTGGCCGACCCGGTCTCGGGTGCGGTCGTCGGGTCGTCGACCGCCGTGGACGCGCTGCGGCACGGCGAACTGCTGGCGCCGGCGATCGCCGAAGTACTGGCTGCCGCTGGGGCCGGGGTGAAGGACCTGACGAAGATCGCGGTCGGCGCCGGGCCGGGCCCGTTCACCGGGCTGCGGGTCGGGCTGGTGACCGCGCGGACGATGGGAGACGTGCTCGGCATCGAGGTCGTCGGCGTCTGCAGCCTCGACATCCTCGCGAAGCAGTCGAATCTCGCGCTGCCGGTCGCGGTCGCGACCGATGCCCGGCGCAAGGAGATCTACTGGGCCCTGTACGACGGCCCGGCCGCCGACGGTAGCCGGCGCCGGCTGGAAGGACCGGCGGTCGACAAGCCTGCCGACGTTGCGCACGTGCTGTCCGGTCTGCCGGTGATCGGCCGCGGTGCGGTGCTGTACGGCGAGGTGCTCGGCGTCGACACCACCGATGTCCTCGAGTACCCGTCGGCCGAGGTCCTGGCCACCGGTGTGGCGACCGGGACGCTGCAGGTCACCGCGCCCGACCCGCTCTACCTCCGCCGCCCGGACGTCACCATGTCCGGCGGCCCGAAAAGCGTGCTCCCCAAGTGACCCGCCCGGCCACCCTGTCCGACCAACCGGCTGTCGAGGCGCTCGACTCCGCGTGCTTCCCGAAGGACACCTGGAGCAGCAGCTCCTGGAGCGACGAGTTCACCCGGTCCGACCGGCGGATCTTCGTCGCGGAACGCGGTGCGCTGGCCGGGTACGTCGTCCTGCTGGTTCCGCCGCTGGAGGACGAGCCCGTCGACCTGCTGCGAATAGCCGTGGACCCGGCGTACCGGCGTACGGGGGTGGCCAGGGAGTTGCTGGAGGCAACGCTCGGCGCCCGCACCGTGCTGCTGGAGGTGGCCGCGGGCAACGCGGCGGCGATCGGGCTGTACACCGGGTTCGGGTTCGAGGAGATCAGCCGGCGGCGTGGGTACTACGGCGGCGGCGAGGACGCGATCATCATGCGACGCGCAGGAGAAGGACAGTGACTGAGAACGAACCGTTGATCCTCGGGATCGAGACGTCGTGCGACGAGACCGGCGTCGGCCTGGTCCGCGGCCACACGCTGCTGGCGGACGCGATCGCGTCCAGCGTCGACGAGCACGCCCGCTTCGGCGGCGTCGTCCCGGAGGTGGCCAGCCGCGCGCATCTGGAGGCGATGGTCCCGACCATCCGCCGCGCCTGCGAGACGGCCGGGGTGAAACCGTCCGACGTCGATGCGATCGCCGTCACCAGCGGGCCCGGCCTGGCCGGCGCGCTGCTGGTCGGCGTCGCGGCCGCGAAGGGTCTGGCGCTGTCGTTGGACAAGCCGCTGTACGGCGTGAACCACCTGGCCGCGCACGTCGCCGTCGACACCCTCGAGCACGGTGAGCTGCCGAAGGGCGCGATCGCGATGCTCGTCTCCGGCGGGCACTCGTCGCTGCTCGCGGTCGAGGACATCACCGACGGCGTCGAGCCGATGGGCAGCACCATCGACGACGCCGCGGGCGAGGCGTTCGACAAGGTCGCCCGCGTTCTGGGGCTGCCGTTCCCGGGCGGTCCGTATGTCGACAAAGCGGCACGCGACGGCGGCGACCGGGCGTACGTGACATTCCCGCGCGGGCTGACCAGCCAGCGCGACCTCGAGCGGCACCGGTTCGACTTCTCGTTCTCCGGGCTGAAGACGGCTGTCGCCCGGTGGGTCGAGGCGAAGCGGCGGGACGGCGAGGACGTGCCGGTGAACCATGTCGCGGCGGCGTTCCAGGAGGCGGTCTGCGACGTGCTGGTCCGCAAGGCGATCGACGCCTGCAAGGACCGCGGCTACGAGCACCTGCTGATCGGCGGCGGTGTGGCCGCGAACTCGCGGCTGCGGCAGATGGCCGAGGAGCGCTGCTCGGCGGCGGGCATCGCCGTACGGGTGCCGCGGCCGGGGCTGTGCACGGACAACGGCGCGATGGTCGCGGCGCTCGGGTCGGAGCTGGTGCGGGCCGGGAAGATGCCGTCGCCGCTGGGGCTGCCGGCCGACTCGTCGATGCCGATCACGACGGTTCTGAACTGATTCTTCTTTAGGCTGAGGCGCGACGAGTGGGGGAGAGCTGATGCAGTGGACTTCAGGTGACTTCGTTGCCGACGACAACCCGGAGCGACTCGACCTGGACCTGATGCACGGGTACCTGCGGACGTCGTACTGGTCGCCCGGGGTGCCGCGCGAGGTGGTCGAGAAGGCGGTCGCGAACAGCCTGTGCGTCGGGGTGTACGCGGCCGACGGTGCACAGGTCGCGTTCGCGCGGGCGGTGACGGATCGGGCGACGTTCGCGTGGATCGCCGACGTGTTCGTGGTCGAGTCGGCACGCGGGCACGGCCTCGGCCGGTTCGTCGTGTCGACGCTGCTGGAGCACCCGGAGCTGCAGGGGCTGCGGCGGATGATGCTGGCCACGGCGGACGCGCACACGCTGTACGAGTCGTACGGCTTCACCGCGCTGGACAAGCCGGACCGGTTCCTGCACATCGCCCACGACCCGACGGTCCTGTACCAGTGAGTGCCCCGGGCATCGACCTGGTCGCCGCGCCGCGCGGCGCGCGTGATCTGGTCCTGCTCGCGCACGGTGGCATGGAGAACTCGACCGCCGACCCGCACAGCTGGCGGGCGCCGATCCTGCGGATGTGGCCGTTCGCGGCGGTCGCCCGGAAGGCGGCGCCGGGGGTCGCGGTGGGGTTGATGCGTTTTCGGTATCAGGGCTGGAACGGGGCAGCTGCTGATCCTGCCGTGGACCTTCGAACTGTTCTCGACCGACTTTCCTTCGATCGGGTCATCCTCATCGGCCACTCCATGGGCGGCCGGGCGGTTGTTGCTGCAGGCAACCATCCGCTGGTCTCCGGCGTCCTCGGCCTGGCCCCCTGGCTGCCCGAGGGCGAACCCCTCGTCCACCTCCGCGGTCCGGTCGCGTTCGCCCACGGCACCGCCGACCGGATCACCTCACCCCACGGCACCGCGGCGTACACCAAACGCCTGCGCGCCGAGGGCATCCCCGTCGCCCTGCTCACCCTCCCCGGCGAGAAGCACGCGATGCTCCACCGGGCCCCCGACTGGAACAAGATCGTCCGCGACTTCGTCACCCACGCGGTCAACGGCACCGAACCGGCAGGCATGTCCTTCACCACCGCCGACCACACCGACGAGGTGCCCCACCCTCACTCCGGCGACGCCGCCCCCGCCGCGATCGCCGACATCGCCCGCACCCGCCTCACCCTCCGCGTCACCGAACGCCTCTAGGGCCGGAGCTTCCCGAACAACTCCCGCAGCAGCCCGTAGTACTCGTCGTCGTCCTCCCCACCGAACGCCGTCACCTCCGCTCTGAGCCGATGCCGAATCAGCTGCACGAGCATTTCGTCGTCCAGCTCACCCGCCGTCCCACCCTCGTCGTGGTACCAGGCAACGAACAGCTTCGCCCGGCTCAGATCGGTCGACCAGTGCTCCCCGAACTCCCGTGCCGCCCCCGCGAGCTCGACCTCGGGAGCACCCACCCACGCCTCGTCCCAGTCGATCACTCCGGTGATCCGCCCACGGTCGACCAGCAGGTTCCCCCGGTAGTAGTCCCCGTGCAGCGGCTGCTGCCGCCTGCTGAACGACTGGAGCCACCGATCCAGCTCCTCGTCCGGCAGCACACCAGTGGTCGCCTCCAGGTACGACGGCTCCGGTCTGGCCGGCAGCACCACGTCCCGCAGCCCGTGGTGCAGCCGCGCAAGCAAGCGCGCGGCCTGCTCCACCTCAGCCGGCTCGTCGTTGTCCAACCACCTGCCGGCCACCAGCGGCCACACACTGACCGGCCGCCCAGCAACCCGTACGACGCTCGCGCCGCTGGTGGTCCGAAGTGGCACCACCACCTCGTCGACCCCAGCAGCGCCCGCAACCTGGTGACACCACTCCATCAGGTCGCTCCCACGCGAGACCGGCCCGATCCGCACCACCACGCCGCCGGTCCCAGCCACCCCGCCGTCGAGCCCACCCCCGTCCGCCACCCCGCGGACCCCACCCGCGTCCACCTTGTACGCAGCCGACTCCTCGCCGCCCGTCAGGCGCTCCACCGAGCCCGTCGAGATCGCCCACTCGGCCTCCACCGTGCGGGCGATCTCCGGCGTCCACGGGACCTCGGCGTACGTCATCTGTTCGCGAGCGCCAGCACCTGCTCCAGCTGCGGCAGCCCGTGCTCGACCTCCGGGTCCGGGAACAGCCCCACGTGGTGCACCCCAGCGGCCTCCAGCGCGTCCAGGTGCGCAGCCGCGTCGTCGAGCGTCCCGATCGGCCCGAGCTCCACCCACCAGTCGGTCGGCATCGACACCAGTCCCGGCACACCCAGCTCGTCGTACCGACGCAGCAAGTCGTCGTAGAACGGCAGCGAAGGCAGCGCGGGGTTGCGCTCCTCGATCAGCCCGGCCAGCCATGGCGCGGTCCACTCGTACGCGGTCTTCCGGTCGCGCCGCACGCAGAACGCACTGAAAGCCGCCACCACGAACCCCTCCGGCGATCCAGCATGCTCCACCGACGCCCGCACGTACGACGGCGACGCCGGCTCCGCCAGCACCACTCCGCCGGCGACCCGCCCGGCCAGCGCCAGCGACTTCGGCCCGCGGACGCCGAGCAGGATCGGCGGCGCCTCGGCGGGAGGAGCGTCGAGCTTCACCTTGTCGAGGAAGACGGTCCTGCCCTCCATCGACACGTTCTCCCCGGCGAGCAGCCGGGTGACCGCGACGGTGACCTCGTCGAGCGCGGTCAGCGGCGACTTCGGGCGGACGCCCATCTGACCCATCCACTCCTGCACGCCGTGCCCGATGCCCGGCAGGAAGCGGCCGGGCGCGAGCGCGCAGAGCGTCGCGATCTCCATCGCCGTCACGGCCGCCGTACGGGCGACGGCGGGCAGGATCCCGAGCCCGACCGTCAGCCGTTCGGTGACGCTGAGCGCGGCCGCCGACAGCGACGGCCCGGAGGTGTAGAAGCAGTCCTCGATGATCCACAGCTCGTCGGCTCCGCCGGCCTCCAGCCGGCGCGCGACGTCGGTGACCAGCGCCGCCGGCCAGGTCCGCGGGAAGCACATTCCGATCGATGTCATACCGGGAACGTAAAGGTCTGCACCGACAGCCGTCCCGGCAGGCGTATCAGACCTGTGGACGGGTAGGTTCGGGACATGGCCCGTCCGCACTACTCCTCCCGGCTGGAGGACTGGTTCAACCTCGGGATCGGCGCGCTCCTGCGCCGGCGTGGCTGGCGGGAGCGGATCATCCCGCACGTCGGCTACGGCAACGCCGAGTACGTCCGCGTGCTGGCCCGGGTGGTGCTCAGCCGCGACCCGCGCAACCAGCCCCGGTACGACGAGGACCAGGTGGTGCGCGGCTGGCGGGTGTTCGTCACCGCGCCGGCCACCAAGGTGAAGGTGTCGGTGACGGTGGCCGGGCAGAGCTTCGACGCGCTGACCGACCGCGGCGGGTTCGTCGACCTCGCCGTACCGGTGGTGCTGCCGCCGGGCTGGCACGAGATCAGCCTCGGCGTGCACGGCGAGCGGCAGGCCCGCGGCAAGGTGTTCGTGCCGGATCCGGACGCCACCTTCGGGCTGGTCAGCGACATCGACGACACGGTGATGCTGACGATGCTGCCGCGGCCGCTGATCGCCGCGTGGAACACGTTCGTCCGCGAGGAGCAGGCGCGTCGCGTCGTACCGGGGATGGCGGAGATGTACGCCGAGCTGCTCACCGACCAGCCGGGCGCCCCGATCTTCTACCTGTCGACCGGCGCCTGGAACACCGCACCGACGTTGACCCGCTTCCTGGCCCGGCACGGGTACCCGGCCGGCCCGCTGCTGATGACCGACTGGGGGCCGACCAACACCGGCTGGTTCCGCAGCGGGCAGGAGCACAAGCGCACCGCGCTGCGCCGGCTGGCCAAGGAGTTCCCCGCGGTCCGCTGGGTGCTGGTCGGTGACGACGGGCAGCACGACCCGCAGCTGTACGGCGACTTCGCGCAGACGCACCCCGACCACGTCCGGGCGATCGGGATCCGTCAGCTGACCCCTGCCGAGCAGGTGCTGTCGCACGGTCTCCCGGTGCCCAACCCGGACCCGGGGGCGCACGACCCGCAGCGGCCGACCGCCGCCACCGTGCACGGCCCGGACGGGCACGCGCTGGTGGCGCAGCTGCGCGCCGTACTGTCGCGGCCGGAGGCCATGTAGGCGGACCGCTCGTGCCGGGCGCGGTCGCGCCTGGCAGGCTTGGGGTGTTCCGACGTACCCGAGGAGAGAACCGACAGTGACCGACAGCGCAGCCCGCACGCAGGTGCTCGACGACCTGGACAGCCGCGGCCTGATCGCGCACTCCACCGACCGGGACGCCCTGCGGGCGTCGATGGCGGAGGGACCGATCACCTCGTACGTCGGTTTCGACCCGACCGCGCCGAGCCTGCACATGGGGAACCTGCTGCAGCTGCTGACGCTGCGCCGGCTGCAGCTCGCCGGGCACAACCCGATCGGCCTGGTCGGTGGCGCCACCGGACTGATCGGTGACCCGAAGGAGACCTCCGAGCGGGTGCTGAACCCGAAGGACGTCGTCCAGCAGTGGGTGGAGCGGGTCCGCGGCCAGGTGGAGCGGTTCCTGGACTTCGACACCTCGCTGCCGAACCCGGCGCGGATGGTGAACAACTACGACTGGACCAAGGACCTCAACACGCTCGACTTCCTCCGGGACATCGGCAAGCACTTCCCGGTGAACCGGATGCTCGGGCGCGAGGTCGTGAAGGCCCGGCTCGAGCAGGGGATCAGCTACACGGAGTTCAGCTACGTGCTGCTGCAGTCGCTGGACTACCTGGAGCTCTACCGGCGGTACGGGTGCACGCTGCAGACCGGTGGCAGTGACCAGTGGGGGAACCTGACCGCTGGGGTGGAGCTGATCCGGCGTACGGAGTCGGGGAAGGCACACGCGCTGGCGACGCCACTGGTGACCAAGGCGGACGGGACCAAGTTCGGCAAGACCGAGTCGGGCACTGTGTGGCTGGACCGGGAGCTGACGTCGCCGTACGCGTTCTACCAGTTCTGGTTCAACACCGACGACCGGGACGTGATGCAGCTGGTCCGGTACTACACGTTCCGGACGGCGGACGAGATCGCGGAGCTGGAGAAGGCCACCGCTGACCGGCCGTTCGCGCGGGAGGCCCAGCGCGTGCTGGCCGAGGACGTGACGACGCTGGTGCACGGTGCGGGGGAGACCGCCCAGGTGCAGCTGGCCGCGAAGGCACTGTTCGGGCAGTCGGACCTGCGGGAGCTCGACGGGGAGACGCTGGTGGCCGCGCTGAAGGAGGCGCCGCACACGGAGGTGTCCGCCGCGGCGATGCCGACAGTGGCAGACCTGCTGGTGCAGACCGAGCTGGTGGCGAGCAAGTCGGCCGCGCGCCGGACGGTGTCCGAAGGTGGCGCGTACCTGAACAACGAGAAGGTCAGCGACGCCGACTACGTACCGACGGCCGACGACCTGCTGCCCGGTGGCGCCCTGGTGCTGCGGCGCGGGAAGCGTTCGTTCGCAGGGGTTCTGGCCGGCTGACGTATCCCACGCGGTCGATGCCGGAGGCAAATTACACCGCTGTGATGCTGGCCACCGGACGCCGATTTGACCGGCTACCTCGTCGCCACGTACTGTTCTTCTTGTTGGAGCGAGGCGCGGGACGCGAAAGCGGCCGGTCGCTCCGAACCCCCCAGAAGTTAGCGCAGTCGAAACGCGTCTCCGGACTCGGGTCGGCCCATCTGGCGCGGGGGATCTGGTCAGAAAAATCAAGTCTTGACTTGGTGGATCTGGTCCGGTAGAGTAACGCAGGTTGCCCCGGAGTCCTGGCCGAAAGGTCACCGACGCGGTGTGCGTCCGATTCTTGAGAACTCAACAGCGTGCCGAAAGTCAATGCCGAAATTTAGCATTAACCCCCATTCACGGGCCATGGTTCATGGTTTTGTGA
>NZ_JBVJNV010000013.1:0-5121 GCF_055583505.1 Kribbella sp. NPDC104740
ATATAGATTTCAACGGAGAGTTTGATCCTGGCTCAGGACGAACGCTGGCGGCGTGCTTAACACATGCAAGTCGAGCGGTAAGGCCCTTCGGGGTACACGAGCGGCGAACGGGTGAGTAACACGTGAGCAACCTACCCTCAACTTCGGGATAAGCCTCGGAAACGGGGTCTAATACCGGATATCACTCCGAGCTTCATGGTTTGGGGTTGAAAGTTCTGGCGGTTGGGGATGGGCTCGCGGCCTATCAGCTTGTTGGTGGGGTAATGGCCTACCAAGGCGTCGACGGGTAGCCGGCCTGAGAGGGCGACCGGCCACACTGGGACTGAGACACGGCCCAGACTCCTACGGGAGGCAGCAGTGGGGAATATTGCGCAATGGGCGAAAGCCTGACGCAGCAACGCCGCGTGAGGGATGACGGCCTTCGGGTTGTAAACCTCTTTCAGCAGGGACGAAGCGAGAGTGACGGTACCTGCAGAAGAAGGACCGGCCAACTACGTGCCAGCAGCCGCGGTAATACGTAGGGTCCGAGCGTTGTCCGGAATTATTGGGCGTAAAGGGCTCGTAGGCGGTTCGTCACGTCGGGAGTGAAAACTCGGAGCTTAACTCCGAGCCTGCTTCCGATACGGGCAGACTAGAGGTAGGCAGGGGAGAGCGGAACTCCTGGTGTAGCGGTGGAATGCGCAGATATCAGGAAGAACACCGGTGGCGAAGGCGGCTCTCTGGGCCTTACCTGACGCTGAGGAGCGAAAGCGTGGGTAGCGAACAGGATTAGATACCCTGGTAGTCCACGCCGTAAACGTTGGGCGCTAGGTGTGGGGGACATTCCACGTCTTCCGTGCCGCAGCTAACGCATTAAGCGCCCCGCCTGGGGAGTACGGCCGCAAGGCTAAAACTCAAAGGAATTGACGGGGGCCCGCACAAGCGGCGGAGCATGCGGATTAATTCGATGCAACGCGAAGAACCTTACCTGGGTTTGACATATAGGGAAATCCTCCAGAGATGGGGGGTCCGTAAGGGTCCTATACAGGTGGTGCATGGCTGTCGTCAGCTCGTGTCGTGAGATGTTGGGTTAAGTCCCGCAACGAGCGCAACCCTCGTCCTATGTTGCCAGCACGTTATGGTGGGGACTCATAGGAGACTGCCGGGGTCAACTCGGAGGAAGGTGGGGATGACGTCAAGTCATCATGCCCCTTATGTCCAGGGCTTCACGCATGCTACAATGGCCGGTACAAAGGGCTGCGAAACCGCAAGGTGGAGCGAATCCCAAAAAGCCGGTCTCAGTTCGGATTGGGGTCTGCAACTCGACCCCATGAAGTCGGAGTCGCTAGTAATCGCAGATCAGCAACGCTGCGGTGAATACGTTCCCGGGCCTTGTACACACCGCCCGTCACGTCATGAAAGTCGGCAACACCCGAAGCCGGTGGCCTAACCCTTGTGGAGGGAGCCGTCGAAGGTGGGGCTGGCGATTAGGACGAAGTCGTAACAAGGTAGCCGTACCGGAAGGTGCGGCTGGATCACCTCCTTTCTAAGGAGCATTCGGCGATCGACCCGCAAGGGTGGTCGCCCATTCGACGTTTACTAGACACACGTTCTAGTGCGTCGGTGCTTCGGAATGTGGAACATTGACCATTAGATGTGCAGCGGAACCGCTGAAACTAGTACTGCTTCTTCGGGAGCGTGGAACGTGGACGGGGTCGAGTGAATCATCGAGGCGCGCTGTTGGGTCCTGAAGGATCGGGCACTGGAATCCTTGCGGATTCTCAGGTTCGATTTCTTCTAGGCCGCTACCCACACTTCGGTGTGGGGGTGTGGTTGGGGCCGGCTCTCACCAAACTTCTGGTGATGATGCTTCTTGAGGGTGTGTTTTCCCTTCGAGAGACATGATCCGAGGGTAGTGGTGATGTAGGGCTGGTGTTCCTGCCCGTATTTTGAGAACTGTATAGTGGACGCGAGCATCTTTGTAGCAATTTTATTGTTCCTTGTGTATGTGTGACAAGCTACTAAGGGCAATCGGTGGATGTCTAGGCACCAAGAGCCGATGAAGGACGTAGGAGCCTGCGATAAGCCCCGGGGAGTTGGCAACCAAGCTGTGATCCGGGGGTGTCCGAATGGGGAAACCCAGCTGGCATTCTAAAGCCAGTTACCAGTTCCTGAACACATAGGGTTCTGGAGGGAACGCGGGGAAGTGAAACATCTCAGTACCCGCAGGAAGAGAAAACAATAGTGATTCCGTGAGTAGTGGCGAGCGAAAGCGGATGAGGCTAAACCATGTGCGTGTGATAGCCGGCGTGCGTTGCGTATGTGGGGTTGTGGGAGCATTCAGGGCCTAATGCCGTGGGTCCAGGGAGTTATAAATCGTTGTTGAAGCCGAACCGGTTGGAATGCCGGGCCGTAGTGGGTAATGGCCCCGTAGGTGTAAGACGGCGACTTCCGAGTGTTTTCCCGAGTAGCACGGAACTCTTGAAATTCCGTGTGAATCTGGCGGGACCACCCGCTAAGCCTAAATACTTCTTGGTGACCGATAGCGGACTAGTACCGTGAGGGAAAGATGAAAAGTACCCCGGGAGGGGAGTGAAATAGTACCTGAAACCGGTTGCCTACAATCCGTCGGAGCATCTCCTTGTGGGGTGTGACGGCGTGCCTTTTGAAGAATGAGCCTGCGAGTTAGTGGTGTGTGGCGAGGTTAACCCGTGTGGGGTAGCCGTAGCGAAAGCGAGTCTGAATAGGGCGTTTTAGTCGCATGCTCTAGACCCGAAGCGGAGTGATCTATCCATGGGCAGGTTGAAGCGCGGGTAAGACCGCGTGGAGGACCGAACCCACCAGGGTTGAAAACCTGGGGGATGACCTGTGGATAGGGGTGAAAGGCCAATCAAACTCCGTGATAGCTGGTTCTCCCCGAAATGCATATAGGTGCAGCGTCGTGTGTTTCTTACCGGAGGTAGAGCACTGGATGGTCTAGGGGGCTTACCGGCTTACCGAAATCAGCCAAACTCCGAATGCCGGTAAGTGAGAGCGCGGCAGTGAGACTGCGGGGGATAAGCTCCGTAGTCGAGAGGGAAACAGCCCAGATCACCAGCTAAGGCCCCTAAGCGATTGCTAAGTGGAAAAGGATGTGGAGTTGCCCAGACAACCAGGAGGTTGGCTTAGAAGCAGCCACCCTTGAAAGAGTGCGTAATAGCTCACTGGTCAAGTGATTCCGCGCCGACAATGTAGCGGGGCTCAAGCAATCCGCCGAAGCTGTGGCATTCACATTTGTACTCGGCCAGAACTTGATTCTGGTCCAGGTGTGTGGATGGGTAGGGGAGCGTCGTGCAGCGTGTGAAGCAGCAGAGTGATCTAGTTGTGGATGCTGCACGAGTGAGAATGCAGGCATGAGTAGCGAATGACGGGTGAGAAACCCGTCCGCCGAATGATCAAGGGTTCCAGGGTCAAGCTAATCTGCCCTGGGTAAGTCGGGACCTAAGGCGAGGCCGACAGGCGTAGTCGATGGACAACGGGTTGATATTCCCGTACCGGCATTAACACGACCCGACCGAGGTCACTGATGCTAAGAACCGAAAGTACTGATGCCTTCGGGTTGATGTATGGACCGTTCGATCCTAGGTGGTATTAGGTGCACTGAGGAGTGACGCAGGAGGGCAGTCCAACCGCGGCGATGGTAGGCGCAAGCTGATCCGCGGGCAAGGTGGTAGGGCGAGGCATAGGCAAATCCGTGTCTCATGAGCCTGAGAACCGAGGCGGACCCGTTCAGGGGAAGTGGATGATCCCATGCTGCCGAGAAAAACTTCGTAGTGAGTGTTAGAGCCGCCCGTACCCCAAACCGACACAGGTGATCAGGTAGAGAATACCAAGGCGATCGAGTGAACCATGGTTAAGGAACTCGGCAAAATGCCCCCGTAACTTCGGGAGAAGGGGGGCCGGATACGTTACACCACTTGCTGGTGGAAGCGTTGATGGCCGCAGAGACCAGGCCCAAGCGACTGTTTACTAAAAACACAGGTCCGTGCGAAGAAGTAATTCGATGTATACGGACTGACGCCTGCCCGGTGCTGGAACGTTAAGGGGACAGGTTAGCTGGTTTAGGCCGGCGAAGCTTTGAACTTAAGCGCCAGTAAACGGCGGTGGTAACTATAACCATCCTAAGGTAGCGAAATTCCTTGTCGGGTAAGTTCCGACCTGCACGAATGGCGTAACGACTTGGGCGCTGTCTCAACCATGGACTCGGCGAAATTGCATTACGAGTAAAGATGCTCGTTACGCGCAGCAGGACGGAAAGACCCCGGGACCTTTACTACAACTTGGTATTGGTGGTCGGTACAACTTGTGTAGGATAGGTGGGAGACTGTGAAGCTCGGACGCCAGTTCGGGTGGAGTCATCGTTGAAATACCACTCTGGTTGTTCTGGCTGTCTAACTTGGGTCCATTATCTGGATCAGGGACAGTGCCTGGTGGGTAGTTTGACTGGGGCGGTCGCCTCCTAAAAGGTAACGGAGGCGCTCAAAGGTTCCCTCAGCCTGGTTGGCAATCAGGTGTCGAGTGTAAGTGCACAAGGGAGCTTGACTGTGAGACAGACATGTCGAGCAGGGACGAAAGTCGGAACTAGTGATCCGGCGGTGGCATGTGGGAGCACCGTCGCTCAACGGATAAAAGGTACCCCGGGGATAACAGGCTGATCTTCCCCAAGAGTCCATATCGACGGGATGGTTTGGCACCTCGATGTCGGCTCGTCGCATCCTGGGGCTGGAGTAGGTCCCAAGGGTTGGGCTGTTCGCCCATTAAAGCGGCACGCGAGCTGGGTTTAGAACGTCGTGAGACAGTTCGGTCCCTATCCGCTGCGCGCGCAGGAGACTTGAGAAGGGCTGCCCCTAGTACGAGAGGACCGGGGTGGACGAACCTCTGGTGTGCCAGTTGTTCCGCCAGGAGCACGGCTGGTTGGCTACGTTCGGGAGTGATAACCGCTGAAAGCATCTAAGCGGGAAGCACGCTTCAAGATGAGGTCTCCCACCGAGTTAATCGGGTAAGGCCCCCAGTAGACCACTGGGTTGATAGGCCAGAGGTGGAAGCGCCGTAAGGTGTGGAGCTGACTGGTACTAATAGGCCGAGGGCTTGTCTCAACACCAC